>NZ_QNVT01000020.1 GCF_003385515.1 Chryseobacterium pennae
AAAATCAAAAACTTTAGATTACAGCTCAGAGGAGTAAAAGATAAATCTTTTTTTCTTTTTAGATTAACCAAACTTTTTGCGTAATCCACAACTTTTGGTACTGATCCGTTTTATCCAGAATGTGAAACCAATTTTAACAGGTGAACCAACTTTTTATGTGTTGCTTAAAGAAATGTAGGAAAAATGTGAAAAAAAAAACCTACTGATTACAGTAGGTTTTTTTTGCTTTATTGCGGAGAGAGAGGGAAACGAACCTTGTTAAAATTAACATATCTAATTTTGTATAAGTATTCTATTTATCAATATTTTAAATATATTTGTATTAATAAAAACAAGTTGTTTTTATGTTCAATTATGAAAGTATTAGCACCTAATTTAGCACCTTATGAATTCTACCTTCAAACTTAAAGAACCCAACGGCGAAAAGGAAACACTAATTTACTTCCGTTCTTATTTTGGAAATGAAAATAAGAATTTTATCTATTCTACTGGAGAAAAAATTAAACCTGAAGAATGGGATTTCGATAACCGGCAACCCAACGATCTAAACGGAAGAACAAAAAGAGCCGAGAGCCATAGAAGTATAAAAAAACAACTTGACAGATACATCGGTTTTTTCACCGAGATTGTCAATCGTTACAAAAACATTGGCGAAGAGATAACGATTGATATAATAAGACAGCGATTTGACGAAGAATTTAAAAAGATCAAAAGAAAAGACGATTTTTTCAGGATATATGATGAATTTGTTCAGGAAAAAGAAAATGATTATTCTGGAAAGGGAATATCTAAATCAACTAAAAGCAGATATGATTATAACAAAAAATTGTTAGAGAATTTCCAAGAGGAATACAAATTAAAATTAAGTTTAGGTAATTTTGATGAAAAGATCTATAATAAATTTCTCAAATATTGTATCGAAGAAAAAGACCATTCCGCTAATACTGTCCATAGAAACGTGGGATTATTAAAAACTTTTTTTTATTGGACTTTGAGTAAGAAATACACCTACAACAATGGTTTTATCAATTTCAAGAAACCTCCCAAATTCCGAACAGACGAGATAGCTCTAAACTACGAGCAGGTGGAACAAATTTATCAATATGATTTCAGTACAAATAAAAGACTTGAAAGAGTTAGAGATTTGTTTGTTTTTGGATGTGTAACTGGAATGCGCTTTGGAAATTACAATCGTATTTCAAAACAGGATATTCAAGGGGACTTTATTAGGGTTATTGATTTAAAAAGTAAAACTAAGAATCTTTCAATTCCAATTAATACTATTTCTAAATCAATTCTTGAAAAGTATGATTATGATTTACCAACTATTACGAATCAAAAGATGAATGAATTTATTAAGGAGGTCTTTAAAGAGCTGAAATTTACTGATGAGATAAAGAAAACTATGAAATATGGTGATGAATTAGTAGACGTAAAGTCTGAGTTTTGGGAAAGAATTTCCTCACATACTGCAAGAAGAAGCTTTATCACTATAATGAAAAATAAGAGAGTTCCTGACAAAGTAATTATGAGCTACACAGGACATACTAGTTTAGAGGTCTTCAATGCGTATTACAGACCAAGTGAAGACGATAAAGTTAATTATATGAACGAAGTTTTTAAGTAAGCTATTTTGAGTATAAGAAAGATATATTCTATAAAGAAATTAAGGAATTGAAATAATCAATTAGGAATCCCTAAATCTTATTTTACAAATCAATCTTGATATATTCTTTTAAGTAATCTCCTTTTGCTGCTAATCGATTTAAATGATATTGATAATGTTCTATTAGATTTGGATTTGATTCATTTTTGTAATCATCGGATTCCATATATTTTTGATATTTTTCTATCTTATCCGAACATAATTCGAAAGCTTCATTATATTTTCCGCACATAATTAATGCGTTGATTTTATCTTCGGCAACACTATTTTTTGCAATCTTTTCCCAAGTATTATTATCAAGAAAATATGGATTTTTGCACTTGACGAAATTCTCAAAAATTACATCCATTATCTTTTGATGATCATATTTTTTAAAATCATAATACGCAGCGTATAACTCCCTATTAAATTTTTTGCTGTAATGGTTCTCTGGATTTAAGTAATATGATACACTTAAATCAGGAAAATTCTTTTTGTGCCACCTTTTAAATTTAGAGCTTTCAATGTCAAAATAACAATCAAATTGAATAATTTCATTTGCATAATTAAATTTGGCGGCAGGAAAATATATCTCATTTTTTATTTCATCAAATTCTCTTACAAATTTTAAACTTTTTGCATTGAAATTAAAATCATACTCTTTTAATCTTTCGACTAAAAAATTTTCTAAAGCTTCTTTTAAAACTTCTTTTGGATAGCTCATATATTATGTGATATGTTTTATAAATTTATATATTAATTTTGAATATATAAAAATTTAGTTTTAACAATTTAGCTTCAATACACATAAATTTATTATTTTGAAAGGGCGTTATAATACAAAAATCTCTACACAAAGATAATTTTGCAGGTACGCAATTAGGACTTCAAAATTTAAAAATGGAAAGGTAATTAGAAACTGGTTCTGCGAGAAGGTGGTTTTTATTAATAATCAATGAAATTATGGATCAGAAGAAATTATACGGACGTTGGAACTTTTGGGAAGAATTTGTAAGCTATCCTATGATGGTCTATTATCGGATCAGGGGAGAAAACATTCAAAAGATGTTGTCAAAAAGAATCGACAAAGCCAAAAAGAAAGCCAGCAAAATTATTCTTACTGAGAAAATGAAAAACGAGTTTTTGATACAGTATGAAAAGTTGGAGAATTTTTTCAGCTCTCACTTCAAAGACATCGATATATCAAGAAATCACAATTTTGAGGAGAAAATCAATTATTGTTTAGATGAATATCGAAAAGAATCCACCTGCTTAATAACTTCAAGTAACCTAATGAAGTTACAGGGGAATTTTCTAAGTGGTGCTGAAACTACCCTTTTTCTATATTTTGCTTTAGAAAGTAAAACAAAAAGAGAAATTCGCCTGTCGGATATTATGATAGGTGAAAACAGTTCTAAAATTTTCATTGATTTTTTGAAAGACAAAAAGTTCATCGATGAAAATCACAACCTAATCGTAGATCAGAAATCTTCTTTCATCAGAATCCACCGATTCTTAAAGGACAATCATATTATTAATCCGGATTTTCAAGACACCACTATTATTGAGGCGATGGAAAACGAATATAATACCAAGTTTGACAAGGGAACATTTTCAAGAGCTATCACTGTTAAACCCAATGATTTTGAAGAAGATATTTATCAAAAATTATCTAAGCTATTTAATATAAGGTATTAAATTTTCGTAGTCGGGTAAAATTTCATCATTAGCCATTCCAATCGTACTATTATGTATATTTGATAGTTAGTGCAATTATAAAACGAACTGCAAAATGGAAAATCTTAAAATCGTAAATAAATATCCAATATTAACTGATGTCAAAAAAAATTGACGATAATTTGATTGTTCTAAAATTCAGCAACCACCAATATTTTGATTTAGAAAATGATATTTATGAGTTGAACATATTTGGGAATGAGGTAGCTAAAAGCATTGACCTTATCAAAAAATATAATTTAAATACCGAAACAGTTATTGTAGATGAAATAAACGAACTTGATTTTTTTGTTGGTAATATGGATGAATCACCAGATTGGGGAGATTGGAACGGAAATTTTTCTATGACTTTTGAAAGATATAGTGGTCAGTTTTCTGAAAAAACTCAAGAAGATTGGGAAAATGAATTAATGTTTCTGATTGGAGACCAAGTTAGAACTAAGGCATTCCAATCAGTAATTGATGTTAAATTTAGAAGCGCTAAATTTGAACAAACAAAAAAAATGATTATAGAAAATCAAATAGAACCAAAAATTCAGGATAATTTGATTTTGCTATTAAATAAAATTCAAAATCTTGATGACGGAGAATTTTATCATACTTTTATGAATAGATAAAAAAATAGATTAAAGAGTAATTGCCAGAGCGGTTTTGCAATAGTGGGTAAAACTGCAAAGTTCAACGGCAGTTCTTCGATTGAACTTTTACCAAAAAGTGAAGATTTATACTTTAATTGCCCTGCCATCACCAAGTGCCGAAATGGTCTCCTTAATTGTGTAATGCACTTCGAAAAATATGAAACAAATTATTACAATCCTATTTTTAACATTTTCAGTTACCCTATTTTCTCAGGACTTAAAAACCTTTGAAGGAAATTATAAAGAAGGAACTGCAAAGTATAATTTTTACAAAGGGAAGGAGAATAATATAATACTGGAAGGTAAATTTGAATATTTTAAAGCCAAGAATCAATCAGAAATTGGTCAACATACTCAAAATTTGAAAGTTGGAACTTGGAAATATCATTTTGAAAATGACGGTTATAAAATTGAGTTCTATGGAAATTATACCAATGACTTAAAAAATGGAATCTGGATATTCAAATTTCTTGAGAATGGAATTTCTGAGAGTTATTCTTTGGAATTTCAAGACGATATATTAGTAGGAGAAGTTAATTGGAGCGGTTTAAAGGGCGAGTTTGATACAAAAGGAAGATTCATAGGGATTTGGGAAGTGAAAAATGATAACGATAAATATGATGCTACTTTTAATGACAATATTCTTATAATGTTGGAAAAAAGAACATTGAACAACATATTGCTTAGTGTTTATCGACCTGACACTTATTCAACAGATTTTACAAAATTATCCTTTGGTGATAATCCTATAATCAGAAAAGAATATAATTTGGATTGGAATTTTAGACTAATGAGTGGGGAATTTAATCTTGACAAAATTTACGATATTAATCGTGTTACATTAGATGGAATTAGTGAAACATATCTCGAAAGAGAAATTTTCTTTAATGCTTTTTTTGAATCCATTACAGATAAATTGAACGACAAGATTTTTGATTATACAAATTGGACTTATTTCAAACTTATTGAATTGAAAAATAACCCTGACTTTCTATACTTAAACACTCAAACCATAAAACCCAAGAAAGAAGCAATACATAATAACTTTAATTTAGACAATCTATTAGTTGATGAAAAGCCCGTCTTTAAAGACGGAAACTCTAATTTTATACCATTTATTAAAGATAATTATTTCAACTTTGATGAAGTTTCGGGTAATGCTGTTATCGAGTTTTTAATTGACACACAAGGAAATATTAATATTCTAAATGTAAAGACCACAGGGAATTTTTCAGAAAAAGAAATTAGACGTGTGTTGAACCTTTCACCAAAATGGACACCCGCCAAAAAGGAAGGAAAGCCAATAGACGTTAAAATTGTTCTTCCTATAAATGTAAATAGAAACTAAGAAATTGTTTATTAAGAATTATCTACACTGTATAATATCAAGTATTAGACTTTGAGCAGGTGATTGAATAAATATTTTAAAATCGACAGACTATGTATATTTGGGTGTTAGCTACAAGTTTGTAAAAAAACCGCTTTATTGAATTGAAAATGAACAAATTATTTAAATAACTAAATTTAAAAAATGAAAATATTATTTCTACTCGCTTTCATAATTTCTATAAATTCTTATTCACAAAACAATTTAAATAAAACATTAATTGGAAAATGGAAATTAGTTGCTGAAAGTGGCAAAAATGGAAGTGCTAAAATTTTTACGAATGAAATTAAAAATGGCGAAACATTAATATTCGAAAGTAAAAGTAAGCTTCAAAATGAAAATGGAGATAAAGGAACGTATAAAATCAATGGAAATAAATTAAAAATAAATATTGCCAAAAAAGAACGATTTTATTTAATGTTTTTTGATGAAATTAACCCCAATAAAATTTATCTAAATCCTGTAACTTCCAAATACGAAATTATTTGTGATGAAGGTTGTTCATTCACATATATAAAACTGTAAAAAAACCTTTATATAAGCAGGTATTGGTAAAATTCGGGTTTAAAATTTTTGTGATTTAGTCACACGAAATATAACTGCTTAGCTTGATTGAAATTGAACTTCCAGTTCTTATTTATCACACACTTCGACAGTACTTTTTCCATTAGCAAATACTTTATGACCAAAAAACTAAATATATCAATACTATTCTGGTTCATCAGTTGTTCCAGTATTTATTCACAAAAAAAAGATGTGGATATTAACAAACAATATCTGAAAATTAAAAATTCAAAAACATTGATAATTGATAGCCTTTCTCTAATAAGAGGAATTGACTTTAGTAATGGAGATAATGCTGATGAAAAAAAATACAAGATTTTCAAAAAAGGAAAGAAAATTATCAAAATTGAGTATGATGAGATTAGCAATGGGTCTAGAAAATGGAATAAAAAAACGACCATATTCTTAGAAAATGATATTCCTTTCTTTATTGTTGAAAGAATTAATGGCGAGGTGATATATCGATTAGATAGTGGTGAAAAATCAGAACCTCATAAAGTAATTGAAGAAATTTATGTTTATGATTGGAATAATGAGAAAGTTAAGAGAATCTATAATGGACACGAAATAACGTACCAAATGAAAATTTGTAAGTTGTGTTATGAAGAATTGATTGAAAAAACTAAACTGAGATTTAACTCAAAATAATAATGATACTTCTTCTCTGTTTAGCTATCTGAATAAACACAAAAAAGAATAAAAATCATCCACTACTAAAAGTAGATTCTATTCTATTGATTTTGAAAAAGATATACATCAATAATTATCTAAACTGCTTAATGTCAAGTATTAAACTTCACGCAATTGAGTGGAGTTGCATAATTATTTATTCCAATCATACAATTTTGTCTGCAAATAACATCACAGATTATGCAGACAACCAATCCATTCCAAACCATTCTTGATGAATTAGGGGAAGTAAAAGAGATACTCTATTCTCTCAAAAAAGAACCTGAAATCGAGTTGAAAAAGAAACTGTACTCCATCAAAGAATGTTCAGAAATTCTTAAACTCGATTATCAGACCGTTCGCTCACACATTTTAAAAGGCAACATCAAAGCTGAACAAATCGGACGATTCTACAGAATCAGCCATTTGGATCTGATGAATGCTTTGAGCGATGTTAAATCGCTCAAGTACAAAAGATAAACGAACTCATTTGTTTATCCGAATCATTATTGTTCAACCTTTCCGTAATTCTATTACGGAATCAATCCCTTTAAAAAATGAGCGAAAAAATTCCTTATCTAAGAGTAGGAACAACGTATTATAAAACGATTGAAAAACCATTAATTTCCGGAGACAAGATTTCGATTCTGGTTCGATGGAATCGTGAAACGATTATCAGCGACTACGGAAAAGTATATGTTTCAAAAGTTCCTAAGTATGATGGCTTCTGTTGTATCCCTTCACATCTGGACTACCAGCAGATCATTCAAGGATTCTACAATGTTTATAACGAAATTCCATATCAGCCTATAGAAGAGAATGTAGAAATCGATAAACTTCAAGAAAAGATTCCATTTTCATTGAATTTTATGGAACATATTTTTGGCGAACAGTTGGAATTAGGCTTGGATTATATTAAGATCCTACTCCAATATCCAATTCAGATGCTTCCAATCCTTTGCTTAGTTAGCAAAGAAAGATCTACCGGAAAATCTACTTTCATCAAATGGCTGAAATCAATCTTTGGACTCAATATGACTTACATCAAAGGAGATTCCTTCAGCAGTCAGTTCAATTCGGATTGGACTTCAATGCTGATTGTAGCTATTGACGAAGTGTTTTTTGACAAAAAAGAAATCACGGAACGTCTTAAATACCTTTCCACGACTGATAAAGACAAGAAAGAGGCTAAAGGAAAAGACAGGGAAGAAGTAGAATTCTTCGGCAAATTCATCCTCTGTTCCAATAATGAAGATAACTTCATTCAGATTGATGAAAATGAGATCCGATTCTGGATTATCAAAGTTAGATCAATCAAAAGCGAGAACACTGAATTTCTACACAATCTCAATAAGGAGATTCCTTATTTCCTGCGCTATCTGATTGAAAGACCTTTCCACAGCCATAAGTTGACCAGAATGTGGTTCACGGAGTCTGAGATCAGAACCAAAGCGCTTCAGAGACTGCTATGGAAAAACAACAATAAGCTCGAATCCAAGATCATTGAACTTTTATATGAGTTTTTTGAGAACACAGAAGATAACAAAATCAATTGTGTTCCACAGGATATTTTCAATATGCTGGGTAAAATGTTCAAAAACAGTTATTGGACAATCAATGATGTCAGGAAATTACTCAAAGAAATCTGGAAGCTTGAGCCTCAAAACAATTCATTAGCCTATATCAAATACGACCTAGATTATGGCTTAAGTTTTTTCCAACAGAACAAAATAGGGCGGTACTTTACAATAGAAAAGAATTTTATTCTCCAAAAATTTGATGAAATGATGAATTAACAGATAATGAAAAGAAAATCAATCTGTTATCTCTCATCAAAAGCCTCATCAAATTTTAAACCCTTGATTTTTGATGAGAGAGTGATGAGAAGAAAATCTCAAGTTTGATGAGATGATGAGAATTTGATGAGAATTTAAATTATTACAATTCAATTAATTACAAAGTTCTCTCATCAATTCATCAAAAATTAGTCAAAACCAAACCCGTCCGCTTGAACCGACAGAACACCTACTATTTATTACTAAAAAACATTAAAAATTACACAATGAACTGCAAACAATTCAACAGCATACCGCTGGAAGAAGTCCTACTTTCTCTCGGACACCTTCCAACGAAACAAAATGAAAAAGAAGCTTGGTATCTCAACCCCTTTGCCAACGAATCCCAAGCCTCTTTTAAAATTAATAAAAGCCTAAACTATTGGTATTTATTTTCAGAAGGAATCGGTGGAACGAATACCGACTTTATGAAGAAATATCTGAACGCTTCGGTCAATGAAGTTTTAGTATGGGCAGAAAGTCAGAATTTTTCTTCCTTTCAACAGCAAAATATCTCAGATCGGAAAGTAGAAAATCTTCCTGCAAATTATGAGATCATTGAAATTAAAAACGTTCAGCATCCTGCACTTCTGGAATATTTGAATGAAAGAAAAGTAGATAGCCAAATCGAATTTTTAAAAGAGATTCATTATCGAATGAATGAAAAAAAAAATTTCGGAATTGGATTTAAAAACGATTCTGGCGGTTATGAAATTCGCAATAAATATTCAAAGATCTGTTTGGGTAAAAAAGACATTTCTACAATAAAAAATGGTTCGGGAGATTTGAAAATTTTTGAAGGGTTTTTTGATTTTTTTTCTTTTAAAAATGTAGAAAAATTGTTGGACAATAAGTCTTCGAATTATCTTATTTTGAATTCCGTCTCGATGATTTCTAAGATTAAAAATTCACTCGAAAATTATGAAAATATTGAGCTTTATTTTGATAATGATGAAGCAGGAAATCGTGCCGTTGAAATGATTAAAAATGAAAACAAAAACGCAGAAGATTGTCGGGTTTTGTATTCGGATTTCAAAGACTTAAATGATTGGCTTGTTCAAAAAAATCCATCCAATGCACGAAAAGTGAAACTTAGGAGAAGGTGAGTAAAATAAACACAGGTAAAATATGGTGGTATGTTAGTGCAAAAAGTACCCAAAGTTTACAATAAGCGTAGCCGCTGATTGCAAAATTGGGATTTTTGATTTCTTCCTATCGTCAGAAATGTTTTACAAACACTAAAATTAACATAATGGAAAAAGACTTTTTACAAAAATTTATACACCAAGTCGCCAAAGAAAATGAGGCAAAGATTGCTCGGGAAAAGAGAAAAAAATATTTCCAAGAATTAGGGCGGAAAGGTGGGTTGAAGACCAAGGAAAATAAAAAGCTGGATAAAGTGATTTCAATCAGAATGACCAATTCTGAATATGAAATTCTGATTAAAAAACAGAAAAAATATCCGCTAAAAATGTCTACTTATATCCGGAATATTTTGTTCGAAAAAGAATTAAAAATTAATGAATTTCAAACCGATGAAGTCTTACTTCAATTTGGAAACAATTTCAAGAAAATAACCAATCTTTTGCGAAATCGGGAATGGAATGTTTTTGAAAACAAGAAAGAAATTTTAGTAAGAATTGAAAATCTGATCGAAATGATTCATCAATATTTATATTCTTAAACTCGGAAAAATGAATAATTCCGCAACCACAAGAGCTATCACAAAGATTGCTTTGGAATACAATGGCAATGATAAAGGAACAGCAGAAATGGTGGCTTCGAATTATCTTCTAAGCGATACTGCGGAAGGTCAATTTCACGAAATGAAAACCGTAGCTGAAAGAAATCCCAAAGTGAAGAAATGGGCATTGACAGGCTACATTTCTCAACCGGACGAGATCGGTAGAAAATTGAAGGATGAAGAATTCAAACAAATTGTGATGGAAGCTCTTACCCAAGTAGGTGTGACAAATAGAAATCAATACCGATTGGATATTCACAACAGTACAAAACATAAGCATATTCATTTTGTCGCCAATAGGATTGATATTTCGGGAAAGTGCACTGTGAAAGCACACGATATCGGAAAGAGATTTGGTGAAGCTGTCAGAGAAGTTTGCAAAGAGAAAGGATTATTAACCGATGTTGAAATTGGAATTCAGAAAAAAGCGGAGATGCTTAAAAGTTTGACCGAAGCCATTAGGTCAGAAGATAATTTTGATAATCTCATCTCAGAAATGAAGAAAAAAGGTTTTGAAGTTCAATTGTCTTCAAATATCAAAGACGGAATTTCGGGAATGCGAATTGTGATGGAAAAGGACAAAAATTTTCAAACAGAAAGAATTTATAAAGCAGGTTACAAACTGTCTGAAATTTCAAATCGATTGAAAATTTCTGAAATAAAATCTTTGTTTGAAGTGAAAAATGCAGTTCGTGAAGCCGAAAAAACTTCTGAGAATTGGAAAGAGTTCCGAGCCAGCCTGTATCAGAAAGGATTCTCTTTTAACATTCAATATAAGGAAGAATTCAGACCCCATCAAAAAAATGAAATTCAAGATGTTTGGATAGGTAAAATTGAACAATTAGGAAATAACAAGCAGAAAAACGGATTGCTTTTTAATCAATACAAGGGGTATTCTCTTTCTGAAATAGATTCCACCTTTCAAGATCTGATAAAATCAATGTCCGGAAGCAGCGAAATAAATAGTCTGAACACGCAACCACAATCATCATCAAGGGAAAGTGTAGCAGAAATTGCAAGTGAACTTTTAGAAGAGCTTTTGAAGCCGAATTATGTTGCGCAAAGCGATGATGGACTTTGGAAAAAGAAGCGGAAATCAAGATAAATATTAACAATTCAAAAATCAAAAAAATGGAAAATAAAAATCAAAACGAAGAATCTAAAAGAAGTGGAATGGAACTTTTGGAGAACGTGGTAAAATCCAATGAAAATAACATTGCCTCAAATTTGGAGAATAAGAAATCTAATGCAGAAGTAAAAGCGGTTATTGAAGATCTGGTATTGACGATTGGTCAAATGCAGTTAGACCTTGAAGTCATAAAAGAAATTCCTAATGAGGTATTGGCTTTTTATGAAAAAGAACAACTTTCAAGAACTCAGTATTTAGCAGATATTGCTACCATAATAGAAGCCGTTATTTCACAAAAAATCAGCGATTATTTGGAAAGTTTTCAAAAAACAGCAAAAGGAATGGAGAAATTTATTTGGAGCGGAATTGGAGTTGCAATTTTCTCAGTTTTGGTGTTGATTATTTCTATCAATTTCGCAACTAATTGGTACAAAGAAAGCATCAAAGCAAAAAGTGAACTGCGCCAAGATATTTTAAATGAAATTGCTAATGAAGGAAAAAAAATCTACGATGAAAATGAGATTAAAGTATTTAGCGAAAACACTCAAGTAATGCAATTGTGGATTAAAAATAATCCTAAAAAAGCGGAAGATTTTCTAAGGTTTAGAGATGGATATTTAGCTAATAAGGAAAATAAATAAAAAAATGATTTCTCAATTAGATTCAAATTTTCCTAAATACAGGACTTAAGCAAATTGTTAGGCTATATATATATCTATTTAATTAATCAACTATAATGAATTATGTAATTCATTATAGTTGATTAATTTGATTTCATATAAATCAATTTCAAATTATTAATTTGAAGTTTGAAGCTTTCCAATCTTTTTGTAAAGTTCATTAAGTTCCTCTGAAAAATCGTCTTTAAAGAAATAATAATCTTGTATTAATGTATCAAAACTATCAAGTAATTTCTTTTTGGTTATCCTATTTACTTTTTTGTTGAATAAAGTCTCAACTTGATTTTGTACATCCATCAAATCTTTTAGAAATACATCTTTACCCAATTGCTTCAATGCTATGCTTTTACTTTTTTCAAGTTGTTCTAAAGTTCTATCAAAATTTGGAAATCCAATATTTCTAAACGTATTAAGTTTTATATTGTCGATAGTTTTGATTTTTGATAGAAATTCGACATCAACAGTGAATGGAACACTGTCAATAAGGTTGTTGAAACTTTGACCTTCTTTCATAATGTATTTCTTTCCAAATTCTTCAATAAAGTTAAAATACATCGTTTCTGTTTCATCATTCCAATCTATCTTAATCATCTGTTCCTGTCTTACATTTTTACTGTTTTTATCGACATAAAATGATAATATATTAAAGCTTCCGGTATAAAGAATATTTGGGGTGTTTTTATTTCTTATCCACACATTTTTATAATGAAATTTAGGTAACTGATGAATATAAAAATTTCTATATTTACTCTCAAGCTCATCCAGCATTTTTTTCGCTCTCTCGTCAGCCATAATATCATTCTCCTTTTCTGGCAGAGAATAAACAATAAAAATTTTTGCCCCTTGACGAAGTTGCTGTTCAAAATAATTATACCGATATTTAATCGCGTGATATCTCAGCCAAGGACTGATGAACCATAATTCATCATTGGATTCTTCAAATATTTCTTTTAATTCTAATTCGAACTCTGTGGAATTAAAACTTCTTTTTTGTGTTTTAAATTCTCTTTGAAGTTTCTGAATCTCAACTGTGTTTTCAGCTTTTTGCGCAACATCTAAAAGATTTTGCTTCTCAATTAATTCATTTTCTTCGTGAATTTGTTCTGAAGACTTTACCTCTTCAGTAATAGATAACTCATCAGTATTTTGTACAAGTTTTTCGAGAAGATGTTTTTTTAAATCGTCTCTATTGTTAAGATCCTTAGATAGCTGTTCGACAATTTTATTTTGACTTTCATCATAAACCAAAACGCGACTCTTATTTTCTTTAAAATTATCAAGAAAAATAACCCATAATTTAGCTATGTATTTTTCTGCGTTAATCAGAGTAGTCGACTGCAGAATATAATTATTTTCCGGGAAATGTACTTCAGGGGCCTGAAATACTGCAAACTCACGTATTTGCTCTAGTGAAACAGGGACAGCTTTTACTGGGAGTTGTGACTTTTCACTCTTTAATTTTCTTAATTCACTTTTAGCGTGTTCTTGATTTCTTCCAGTTGTATCAAAATAAATAGTGAAATTACGATTAAAATAAGAATATTTGATTCCATTCTTTGCATATTCTTTTCCAATATCTGTTAGTTGATAGCCATCCGTTGTTCCTTCAATTATATCCTCATCCTTCAGGGATTTTAATGATTTTTCAACAATTGCTCTTTCTGCTGGATCATCAGCGACATTCAGTCCTAATATCTCCCCAATTTTTCTTTTTGATAAATTTTCTACTAGTAATAAATCGCAAATGATTTCATCAAAAATACTAAATGGAACAGGTTGTGATACCTCACCATTATATTTGGCAATAAGAAATTCCCAGTCAAAATCGGTAAACCCAATTATTCTTTCGACCAAAAGCTTTTCTCTATTAGCTGCTTCAATGATTTTTAATTGTACAGGGGTGTTTACATCGCTTTTTGTCGTAAGCTTATTTAGAAACTTGTTTTTATAATCTTCGTAATTTTCACTATTTTGATTTAGATAAGAATTAAAATTATTCTTCACAAATTGTATTTCATTTTCAGAAATTAATTCATTGGAATCTTCCCTTTTTTTAAATCCATTTTCGTTTAAGAAAAGAATAAGATCAGAAATTGGATAATTTTCTTCTAAAGCAAATTTTGATAATCTTATTCTATTCATTGTATTATATTTAGAAATTGAGAAATATCTAATTTGTGCATCTTGGAAATTGCCAGCTCATATTCTTTCTTTTGTGAGAAATGTTTTTGATTTCCAATAACAATAAGTAAACGTTTTGCACGTGAAAAACCTACGTTTATACGTTGGAGCTCCTTAGCAAACCCTAAAGAATGATTTTTAATTATTCTTGTTTTATTTTGATCTGTTACTATTTGCCTATCACTTCTAACAGTGGAAATAATTACTATATTTCTCTCCATTCCCTGAAATCTATCTACCGTATTTATTCTGAAAGGCAGTTGAAATTCATTCTGATCTTTAAAATGTTCAAAGTTTCTTAGTTGATCCTTAGTTAAATCACTATATATCGAATTTTTGATTGTCTGCATTTGGGGCATGTAGTATGTGATTATTCCAATTTCTTTATCCTCATCCTTTTTGCAATTCTCCAGATACTTAGAAAAACCAAAGGATTGTGTTAATGCTTTTAAAATAATTTTTATGGCTTCAACCTCTCCTTGATTTTCAAAAGAGGTTCCTATTTTTTTTTCTTCTGAGTCCACATTAACCCAAATTGCGTGATTATTAGGGGAAATTAAAGGCTCAATGGATAATCCGTGCCATCTACTTGCTTTATTATTAAAATCAGGAAGATCCATATCATTTTTAATACCGCAAAGCAGTCCATTTTCTAATTCTTCTTGATCTTCATAGAATTGAGAAATACAATTCATGATCTGTTCGTGCATTCTAAATTGTGTGTCTAAACTAGTTACAATAGTTTTGGGTGCATTTCTGAACAGTTTTTCAAATTGAGAAGTTGCATAATCCTTTGTAGTCCAGTCTTCAATTAATTTCTTCGCTCCAATATTTTCAAGAGCTTCATTAAATTCCCTTTCATCCAACATTGGTGGAAGCTGTTTGTGGTCACCTATAATCACTACTTTTTTACCAAATGTTAATGGCAATACCAGCTCAGGAGGTGTTGCTTTACTAGCCTCATCCATAATTACCAAATCAAACTCAGGTTCGGGAGAATCATCAGTGTTTCCTGCGAAAGCCGTCTTATAAACGTCAGTAAAACGATTGCTACCGCATTCACTGCAAGTTGCTGCAAACACATTGATATTTTTCTGATAATTTTCAGTAAAAGTTTTTTTAATAAAAGAATCTTTATCAGAAAGTGCTATTTTCCATTTGTCTAACGCTTTTGAAAATTTAGGATCTGTACTACATGAATTTATCACGTTATCAATCCAGTTATTAACAGCATTATCTGCTGTATATTTCTCACTTTCTGATTTCGCTTTTGCGGATTGCCATTCATATATTCTGTCATAAGAATAAACCCGTCCTTCGTTTTCAAACTTTTCATTTTTACCAATTCGGATTGGTCGTACTAATTTTTTTCCCTTTAATCTTTCCAAAGCATTATCTACTGCTAAATTAGTTTGAGAAGTTATTAAAATCTTTGCTTTAGGGTTCTCAGTTAAGGTTTGCCAAATAATTTCTGCGATTACTGTAGTTTTCCCAGTTCCAGGTGGCCCCTGTATGATGGACATATCTTTGGCAAGAAGTGTTTTTGCAACTGCTTCAACTTGCTTAGTTTGGTTTCTTAGTAAGGGCTCGTTAAGATTTTTTAATATCGTTGTTTTTACTGATTCCAATTCATCAGCAGAACTTCTTACCTCATGTGGATCAAAAAGAAAGTTGGATAAATTCATATTCACAGGGAAGCCATTTCTCCCTCCGGGATTCGTAACTTTTTTCATTGCCCTTAGCATCCGCTCAATATTAATTAATTCCCCAGGAAAGATAGGTTTGACAAATCCTTCTTTAATTTCTGATAATTCGAGTCGCTCTTCAATTTTTGCATTCAATTTAACATCAAATGCATCGGTGAGTTTAAACGTTAGCTTATTTTTTTCTTTTTTAACAAGTGTTCCAATTTGTAAACCACCATTATAACGGGCATCCAATCCATAATTTTGAATGCTTAAATCAAGTTGCTTCTTCTCATCAGGTGATAGGAAAATAAATGTTTGAAAACGAACCTCTTTAAGTAGCTCTTTTTGACTTGCGAGCTCAAGAGTTTCATTTTTTACAAAATCATAAGTTGTAGTGCCTAGTTTACTATCGATATTAAGGTCAATAATATCAACATATTCTTCACCTTTTTCTTTAAGAATATTAAGAATACTATTTCTTTGTTGTTCTGAATCAAAGTTTTTTGAAAACATTAAAGAGGAATTCTTCTTAAATGTTTGAAATACTATACCGTCTGGTAATCTTTGCCTAAGTTCGTTTTGAATTTTATTAAGAATTAATTCTCTACTTTCCTCACTATCACTTAAGAAATTTATTTTCCATTTTTTTTCGTAAGCTTTCTTTTCTACAATCGCAAAATCTGCATTATTTTGAATACGCTTTAGTTGGTCTTCGTATTCATATTTATCATTTACTGTAAGTGTAAGTACAGATGAATTTATATTGAAGCTGGAAATTCCAGCGATATCAGTGAATGTCTTAAAATCTCGTAGTAATGAAAAGTTTTTTTCTTTTGGGTAATTGAATATGAATATAGATGGATTACGCTTAAAAACTAAATTTGAATATTTTTTTTTAGCAATATCGTTAAGTGTATCTATATCATATTTGGTTGCGTTTTCAAAGTGATACTCATTGCCTACTTTATCTAATCCTGGAAAATCAATGGTATTAATTGTTTGGTTTGTTGTGAAGCGTGAAATATTTTTTTCAAAGGTAAATCCCAGATTTGCAAAGTATTCTTTTCCAAGAAAAGTACTTACAGTTACCTTCAATTGATTTTCTTTTTCTAATATTTCAATAGAAGCGCGGTCGTAACCATCATTAGAAAGCTTATTTCTAATTTCCTGTAGCCTAACATCTTTTTGACTGTCATCGTCAAATCCGATTTTTAAAGATATTGTTTTATCAAGATCTAGGGATAGAATTTTACTGTAATTGTCATTTACAAATTTTTGAAAATGTTTTTCTTCATTATTATCCAAAGTGACTATACCCTCTTCTAAAAAGTTTAGATCTAATTTATAATCCTCTTTGAATTTAGAGGATAATTCCTCAAATATTTTCTCTTTGTTCTCAAAATCACCATATGTAAAATCAAAAGTCCCTGAAATAGTGTGTTTAGGAATATCATCTTTTAGATCGTAAAAAATTTCATGAGCCAATGTTTTTAAACGCACAAGCATTTCTTCATCAAGAATTGTGAATTTGCTAAATTCTACAAAGACACGACTTTCTTCAAAAGAATATTCTTGAATATCAGACTTATTAAACAAAACCTTAAAATTCTTTTCAAGATTTCGTAATAATTCTTTTTCGTCAATAAATATGTCAATAAGACTTTCTCTATCGTCAGAGTTTTGTTTGTTTATATAATAAGCTTTGCTTACATCAGTGACCTTCCAAATCTGTTCCTTCTCCTTCACCAACTGTTTGAGTGCAGAAACATAATTTTTCCATATAGAAATATCTTTTTCTTTATTGACATCAGCAACCGGAATATTTGTATTTTCCACCACCTTATACAGCTCTTGAAAATCTTTCTCTTGCGAGCCGTCATTTTCTGAAAACTTTATTAGCTTGAATCGCGATTTTTTTTCGACGGTATCTTTTTTAGGAGAATTGTAGAATGAAATTTCCTTAATCTTTTGTACTTTGTAATAAAATTTATCGGTAAATGCATCTATTTTAGCTCTTCCTAAAAATACAATTAACTCTAAAGCACGGATATCTGAGAAGGGAATAAGAATTCTATGCCGGCTTCCTCTGTCATTAGGACTGTATTTTTGATAATAACTTTTACGTTGTACTTCAAAAATTCTTTGTAGTTCAGCAGATTTTAAATTATTGTCTTTGTTACTCTCAAATTTTGTGTAAAAATCGTCATTAACTTTTAAGAATACCTCTATTGGATTCGTCGAAATATTTTGAATTTCATTTAAATGATTCATCAATGTTTATTATGGTTAATAGTAAGTTTTTATTGAATTATAAATTTAAAATTCTTTTTTATATATACAATGAATTTAGTTCACTTAATGGTGCATTTAGCAAAAATAATAAATGTAATCCTGCTAAAATTATGGATTACCGTAATTTGTTATCATTACAAAATTGAAATTGTCGAAGCAAAATAATTAGCCACAAAAAAGGCTCAACTTGTAGTTGAGCCCATCTTATGAAAATGAAAAAGTAATTATCCCGAATTACTTATATTTTTATTTGTTAATGAGCTTTTCAAGTCTTTCCATCATTTCATCCTTTTCCTTTAACATTCGCTCATATAGCGCAATTTTTTCCTCGTGCAACTTTTTGATTTCATCCATTGGATTAATATTGAAAGTTGGTTTTGAATTACCTATGAAAGCATCTTTTTCAATATTAAATGTATTAGAAATAATATTAACCGCCTGTTCTTCATCAAAGTTTTGAAAAGCTTCTACCGGAATTTTCAATACTTCAGAAATCTTTTGTAGTAGAGGATCTTCAATTATTTCCTTTTGTTCAAGCAAAGAAATTTTCTTCTGATTCCAATCATCGCCTAAGTCAAGAGCTAAAGCTTCCTGCTTGATGCCCAGCATCTCTCTAAATCGTTTTACGTTTCTTCCCTGATGTATTTTCTGTTCCATAGCGGTTATCGAATTTTAAAGGCTCAAAGATAAAGCCATTTCTGTTAAATCGTCTGAATTGTAAAGTTAAAAAATTATCCTGTAAAATATCCATTTCAGTAGATATAATATGCAGTTTCAGTATTGATTATGCACTCTTGATAGTAGTAATTCGCATCAATAAAAATATAATTATTATGAAAAAAAAGAAAATAAATTTTGAAGCTGAGTTCTGGGACAGCCATCAAAAGCATTCCTGTTTGACATTGATAGATGCATTTTTTCAAATGGATTTTCTGTCCGCTGTAAGAGAAAGATTAAATGATGTGATGAACTACTCAACAAAATGTGAAGTATTGATGAAAGAAGACCCGTCGCTAATATTCCATTACTATCTCTGTATGCGCTCGTTCATAAGGGCAAGCTATGTTTTACAATTCAAAGCAGAAAAATGGAAAGTGAAACGTCCCCCAAAGTTTCCATCCAGATTGCTTCAAGGTTCACTTTCCGATGAAGAATATAATAATCCATTTCTTGTTTTTCAAAAAGCATTTAAAGAATATACATTGCAGGAATTCGAGTATTTCAACACAGAAATTGTCTACTTCTCTTTGGGCTCATATTCTGATGAACTTGAAGCCAATATTGTTTCTCTTTTTATCCATCTTAATAAAATGCTTGATTCAGCGCAAATCATTCGTGAAAGAGGGTTAAAGAAAATAAAGAATAAAAAACCCACATCCTCAGAATAACTTATCCTTTGAAAAGCATTAGATACCTGACAATTACTGACCAACTTTATTTCACTAAAATTTTAATATGAGAAATAAAGAAACAAGAAAAAGGCTTATCAATTCGACGGGACAAGTTGAAGTTACTTTTAGATTATTGTCGGACAACAGACAGATAGATGAACTTAATAGGGGCATCTATCAATTATTGGATAAATTAGTTGATACTGAGGTAAGGGTGCTATTTGAACGTTATCCAAGATTGATACAGAAGTATAGTATCAAACAATTGCTTTCTGGTAAGGCAAATATCCCAAATACCAATTCACAATGTTTAAAAATTGCAGGACTATTAACCTGCCTGCAATTTTTGATTTCAAGCTTTCCCGAATTTGTAGACCAATCAGGACACCTAATCCCTTTGAAAGAGATAGAAAATAGTGATTTTTACCAAGCAGAAAACTATATGATTGCTTCGATTTCGATGGATGATTATTTAGAAGAAATTTTTCTGACTATCCTTTCTGTTACAGGAGAAGAATATTACCAAAAATTTACAGGGAAAATAGGAAATATCAACTTTACGCTTGATGACATCTTGAAACTTGAAAACGATGTCGAATTGCAAGAGCATATCGATTTAATGATGTGGTTTGCATTGGTTCGAATACTCTTAGAGTCTTTGTACTTCTACTTCAATCTCGAAAATCACAACACTAAAAATCCATCACTATGAAAACTTCAGAACAACTTTTACTATCAAAACTCGAAAACGAATTTTTAGAGGATGCCATCAACGAGCTTAACGAACAATATCTTATCATTCAGATATTTTACGACAAAAGTGTACACTCTCAGGATTCACATCTAATTTTGAATTTGGAACACAAGAACGATGTTGATAAGATAAAACAAAAACACTGGATCAAAAAAGCCTACTCTGAATATAAAGTACATATCCATTTGTTTTACAATACTCAACTACATTATAAGTTTGATTTAGGGCATCCTTTTGTCGAATTTTACTGCAAACCATCTGCCTTGATCTATCAAAATGAGCAGTACGGAAATCATCTATTGATTGACAGAAATTGGAAGAAGTTTAATAAAAAGTTTGAAAATTACAGGGAAAGATTTTACCACGATCACGATATGTTGCTGTCTCAAACCCGTGAATTTATTAAAGTTGGGTCGTTTGTAAGTGTTTTTCTCAGCTACGAAAAGGTCTTTAAGTATGACTTGGAATATCTGGAAAACCTATATACAGGATCTTCATCTGATTCAAACAACCTGCACGAGCGTATTTATCATTTATTACCCTACGCACCTGAAATTCAAAAATATTTCGTGAAACAAAATGGAAAGGAGTATCATCTTATCAGTTTATTAGAGAAAGCAAAAAGATCAGCTCGTGAGGATGAACTTATGTATGACAACGAATTCTTTGAAGCCATCGGTATTGCAGAAGAAAGTCTTTTCAGTATGATAGAAATACGCTTAGACCAATTGAAAAAACAGATCAAAAAATCACCACGTGACATTGCAATACCTAATAAAATATCGAGTGTTTTGGCGGATCACAATGATAAAATTATTGACAAGGCTGTAAAAACCATTATAAAGTTGGAAAGTACAGAAGAGGTCTATCTGTTTCATAAAGCAACCTATGGAAACAATATCATCTATTATCTTCTTATAATTGCTCAAAACGTAAGTAATGAAAAATTGAAAGAGAAACAATATTATCTTAAAAGCAAAGCTGGAAAACAATATGATTTTGTGCTTATCAGCCACGACCGCAATTGGATTCAGCAACACCTGTACAAGTACCAAAATTTCTTTGCGAACATCATACAAGGTAAAAACAGGATTTACGCTTCAAGTCCTTATCATCCCGAGCCACATTGGGAATCTCCCCATCATCTACACCAAGACTTGGATTGCTATTACAAATCAGCAAAAGGCAATGGCTTGCAGTTTTTGAGTATGGTTGGGAATGAAAATGACAACCAGCAGGGAATACCATTTCTTTTCGCTTTATTCTTCCTTTCGTTTTGCAGAACCTACATTTTTGTGAAGCTCTGCTATATGCCCAACTATTTGTCCTTTCAATCATTGTGGCAACTATGCTTATACGCCAATCCGGATATGATAAGCTATCAACATTTATATAATGGATTCCTGCTTAAACTTATTCCCACTTTGGAATACCATAAATTTCTGCGCCATAAGTTTACTTGTCTTGACAAGGAAGTAATAGACCATATGAAAGTTATCGTGGAAAAGCTGATGAATGACCTTGATGAATTGGTCAAAGAAGAAGGATTAATTGATAAAATAGAAAAGGTTTTTTGAAAATTGAGATATTAACAGCATTATGTGGCGGTTAAGAAATGAAAATGTACACTAAAGATAAATCTTAATATTCTGAACAGTACACAGGTAAAATGGATATTCCGTTTTACCTTTTTTGTTAAATTTCCTCAAATATTTGAGATTAACTTAAGTAAAGATTATCGGAATACAGTTCAATTGAATAGAATAAGTGAAACTATGAGATAAAGAAAAATTTAAAACGTCTAAACAATACTTCTGACAATGACTCAAGTCGTTTTCTTGTCTTCATAAGTCAAATTAAATCCATCTCAGGCTATAACTGTATCCTTGGTCTATTCTCATAATATATTCGTCCTCACCTATAAAATCATTCAAAAATCTTTCAGTAAATCCCCAACCTCCAGAATTTCTCGCCTTTTTTAAAACATTCCCTAGTGGATAAAATGTGCGCTTATATTCACCAGCCTTATATAATTTCTCTACAAATTGAAGAGTTTCATTGGTGTCAAAAATTATTAAAAACCCCTTTCCGTTACTAAATCTCTTTGCAGATTCTAATCGTCCGGTAAAACTTGTTATTTTATCAGATTTACCAATTCTTACACAGGCTCGGAACAAAATCGGTCTTGTCTTGGGTAGATAATTTTTTAAAACTATATCCCATACATCAAAAAAAGCCTTTCTTTTTTCTTCAGGGCCCGTAAGAATCCAATTACAGATGAAACGTCTAGTATGTTCAGTTATTTCTATATCTTTCTCTAAAATATCAATCAGGTTTTGAGCAATTGCGCTCTTTTGATTTTTTGACAATCTATAATGAAATCTTTGATCCATTTATTAAAAAACTAGGTATGTTTAGATAGAAAGAAGGGAATGTTAGTTTTGCCAACTTTCAATCAAAGAATTAAGGTTTATTATTATTTAATATCCACTGTAAAAAACTATTTTCCCTTTCTGTTATAATTCTTTAATGGTTTTGATAATTGATTCCAATTGTGCTTTGTCTATTTTTACAACGTCATTCTTTTTGACAAAAAAATTAACAATTATATTAAAGATCAGTGCTGCAATTGCAATTGCAAGAGCTATTTGAGTGAATCTCATTTGCTTTTGAAAACGCTGTTCATCTCTTGCTAAAAAATTATTTTCACAGAAACGATTAAACTCCTCGGTTGTATATATTTCTTTATTTGAATAGTTACAGAGTAGTTGAATGAAATTTTCGTCAACAAAATGATGTTCTATACTGGGCAAATTGGAAACACATCTACCAAATTTACTTGGCTCCATTGAATTTATTCCTCTCTCTAATAATAAAATGTAACCTTCTTTTTCTAATTGATTAATTAAGTTTACAACTTCAAGTATATAAGCAGTTATTGATCCTGTTGCTTCACTTAATTTCTCGTATTCTTCCGAAGATATATTATTGATGTCATTTACCGTAAATATCAAATGTGATTGAAGATTATTTCTGTCAACATAAATACAGATTCCTTTTAATTCGCTATCAACAATGTTTCCAAGAAAATTATTAGCTCCATTTCCTTTTAAAATTCTACGACAAATTTCTTTTTCACTACTATTTAATATTCTCATTTTCTTGTTTTTTATGGTTATTAAGTTTATGGTTATTGTTCAGAAATAAAATATTAATCCAATCATCTCTGATTATTATAACAAATCTTTGTTGTTTAGTTTGTCTGTCGAAATTAATCAATTAGTTTTTATTCGTTTAATTAATTCGTTTGCTTGATTACTTAGTACGGCACTTTCCTTTGTTGTGATCACATTGTCAAGAATTCCAAGTTTTTTAAATATTTGCTTTTTCTCTATCCATTTTTCGTTGTACTGTTCGTCTTCTAGAAGTCCAAGATGTTCCCAATACCAAATCCTATTGTTATGCCTTATCGTAAAGTCTGGCTCTTTCCACTGTGTTGCATTATAATATAGTTTTTCTTCATACTGAAAGTCAATATTAGAGCGAAAGAGAATGTTTGCAATTATTACTTCAGATTTTGAGCGAACCCAAATACCATTTTCTGTTTTATGAATTTTACCTAATAAATGCTTACTTACACCTAAATATCTTCCAATTTCTTGATGTAAAGATTGGGAATCATCATAGTTATCAAGTAAGTAAACAAGGTAGTCTAAGAGATTATGTTTATATTCTTTCTTCTTAGCAGTTTCTGTACTGATATTTTCAAGTTGTTTAGTTGTAAGTATAGATTCGTTGGCATTAATTATCAAACACTTATCAAAACTTTTATTGAGAGTTATCTCATCATCAACTAACGCTTTATAAGTTAGATTGAAAAAGTCCTTACAAGAATAATTTTTAAATTCAGGTTTTAGGAGAAGTGGTATTACCATACCGGTTTTGGAGCTGTCAACAATTTTTTTTAGGTCTGAATTAGCATTGGTTTTAAAAATCTTCAAATTCGTAAACCCTTTAGCATCTATTGAAATCGCGTTACAATTTAAAAAATAAGGCAAAACTGTTTGCAACTCTTCTTCTGCAAAGTATTGAAGAGTTTTTTTTCCAATTTCATTATTGGAAGCCTTTTTAAACAAATTCTTTATTTCATCTTCATTAGGAAAGGACTTGTCAATAAAATGTGTTTTACGAACTTGAACATTTTTGTTTGAGTAAAGCATATAAGCGCTAGCACCATTGTGATCTCTACCTGCTCTGCCGATTTCTTGGTAATATTGCTCAATAGACTCAGGCAACATATAGTGAACAACAACACGAATATTTGGAATGTCTATACCCATACCAAAAGCATTTGTTGCAAAAACTAAATTTGTAGTACCGTCTCTGTATTCGGTAATAATTTTTTGTCTTAGCAAACTTGTCATATCTCCGTGAAATGATAAAGCAGTTATACCTTTCTGATTGGCAATTTCGCATAAATCTTCAACACCACCTTTATGATACTTACGATATAGGTAAACTAAGACTTTCTCGTCCTTATGTTTTTCAATGATTTCCCAAAGTCTGTTTCTTTTTTCTTCTTCGTTTGTTAGCTTTTCTACTCTTAAATCTATATCGAAACGAAGTAAAACATCGTCTTTCAAAATCGACTGCTTATCCATTTTGAAATCGTTTGTTATATCTATTAATTCTCTCGGATTTATTGTAGCCGTAAGCCCTAAGACCTTTGGAAGCTGATCTGAGAAAACCGAATTAAGAAAAGCAGGAATATGCTTGTAAAATGGTCTGAAATCGAATCCCCATTGACTTATACAATGGATTTCATCAACAACGATTAACTTTATTTTGTCTTTTTGAAGTGAAATGCAATATTCAAAAAATCCATCAGTTGCCATTCTTTCTGGGCTTACAAAAATAAAATCTGGATTGATTTCACCTTTTGCAAATCTTTTTAGTTGCTTAATTTGATCTTTAGCGACCATACCACCGTGAATTGCCAAAACTTCAAACCCTTCATTTGTAAGTTTATCTGCTTGTTCATCTATCAAGGCGATAAGTGGTGAGACAACCAAACAAGTTCCTTTTAATGCTTTTGCTGTCACCCAATATATTAAAGATTTTCCACCACCTGTTGGCATAATTGCTAACGTTGAACCGGTGGAAACTACTTGATTAATTACTTTTTCTTGGAAAGGTTTTAAAGAAAACTTACTTGCTAATGCAGGAAACTCCCTTTTAAAAACATCAACTGCATTAGTAGTCATAATGATAGTTTTGTGAGTTTTGTTTTAAAAGATTTATTTCTTCTTGATGACTTCTTGAAACAAATGACAGGAAACCATCAACTGCAATAAATCTATATTCAATTGGTAAGCTGACTCCGTGTAAAGCAAATAGCTCTTTTAGTTTATTAAAAATACGTAAAGCATAGAATGCAAAAAGTCCATAAGGGTAAAAATAATTTTGTTGAGTTGTACCTTCATCACTATTAATCATTAAAAATTGTGAGTCTTCTTTGCACCCAAAACTTTTTTTACTACTTAAATAATATAAAGCCCAAACAGCTTCTCTTGATCTGCTCGGAAACATTTCAGGGAAAAGTTTATAAATAAAGGTGCTTTTAATTCCACCACCTATAACACCAAAAGCGGTATAATTTTCATCGTCTAAATCATAATAATTTAAATCCGAGCAAGTATCTATCTGTTCAAATCCGTTTCCATCATATCGTTCATTTCTCCATTCGTTTGATAATTCGATGATGTTAGAGGTAACTTCAAATAAGTGTCCTGGTTGTGCATTATTGAAAGCAACTCTAAATTTATCAAGTTCCTTTGCTTGTTTGTTTTGTAGTGTTTTTCGAATAATTGGAATCTGATTTTTTAGAACTGTGTTTTTAAATGAGTTCACATCGTATTTATATTCTTCAAGAGCTTCCAAATTAAGAATATCTTCGTAGGGTTGACGTTCTTTTTCAAAATTTTCGATTGCTTCTTTTAAAAGTCTTTCAAGAATTTTTTTACTGTCTTTGTTTTTGCTTTTGGGTTTCCCTGATGAACCAAATTTTTCCGCAAGTTTTCTAACTTCATTTTCGTCTATGTTATGACCACCTTCTGTCTCTATATACTTTTGAAAGTAAATTGAAATTGATTGATTAATTTCTTGTGATACTTTGTCAATATGTTCTTGCTCGTAGCAAATTTCTTCTATGTCGTTAGGATAATACATATTATGCTTTTATGTCCGTTCAATATTTATAAAATCTCTTTGATAATGATCGTTACGTTTGATTAGTTTTTGAGTACTCGGTCGACAGATCTGAGCCTAAACCCAGCCCATCTCATTTGGAAAACACTTATTCTGAGGTTGTACTTATATTCTACTGAATGTTATATTACTTGATACTAATAGTGTTATTGCAAGATATGAGTAAAGAACTTTTAATAAATGTGATTTATTCTTATAACCAAAGTTATCTGGAACTACGGTAGTTTCTCCATTATGAACAAAGTTGTTTCTTACAGCATAACTAATTGTAAGAATTTCAGAATTTGTAAAAATAAATATTTGTTGTTGAATTTTTATTATTATCTGATCAATTCTTCTTTTTTGAGATGGAGATGCATTTGTTTTGCAATGCATTAAGTATTCAATAAAATTTCTTCTTTTTTGGTTATTATTATATAAATTTTGAAATGATCCATTTGCTGAATTCCTAGCTAATATGATTGCATCTGTTGAAGCATAATTATTATGAACATTCGCATCGATCCAATCAACATTATTCTTATCTGCTCCTGCAACTATTTTATAAAACTTTAAATACGTATCGTAAGCAAACCATAAATCTGCGAGCTTGTAATAAAGTAAATGACATAGTTTTAAATCATCTTCCTTATCCGATACAAAATCATTGTTTAGTCTAATTTCTCTAATTCCAAAAGCCAATCGCATCTTTACATCCAAAGTTGAATATACATTTTGAATTTCAACTATTCGATTTTGCTCAGTTAAATCCTCTGTTTCAATTATTCTTACTTCGAGATTATCTATATTGTTTCGAAATACTTCATATTGACCATTAAAATTTATTATTTCTCTTTCCATTGTTTATTTTTTTTAATGTAACATATGACCTATTCATATAAGCTACTTTTAAGTGAATTTTAAACTTAAAGTTGTTATATAAGTTGACACTTAATAAATATTTACAAGACTAAACAAAAAAACACTATTTTGCTTAAGTATTTATACCTATTAATTGTTTTTTTTGAAAATTTAATTTAAGAGAGTAGATTATGCTTCTGATAGTCCATATTCACGTTGCATCATAAGTTAGAGCAGAATGAAAATTAGAACTGAAATACTTGTTGGAATAATAGGAAAATAATGAAGTAAAGTTTTACACGATTAGCACCCATTCTAGCACCTAAAATTATAAAACCCTATAAACAGGTAGTTTATAGGGTTTTTTGCGGAGAGTGAGGGATTCGAACCCCCGGACCTGTTACAGTCAACAGTTTTCAAGACTGCCGCAATCGACCACTCTGCCAACTCTCCTTAAACTCCGATTGTATCGTTGTTTTCAGTGGTGCAAATATAGAACGTTTTTTAATTTCCGCAAAACTTTTTCAACACAAATTTTAACAAAACTTAATAATCGGCTAAAAATCAGATCAATTATTTTTATAATTTTATGTAAAATAAATTCTGGCCTGCTACTTTCCCTCCTATTCATCCCACTTTTGGAGAAAAAACGTTTGTGTTCCTGAAGAAAAAAGGAGTACCAATCAGAAATTAATCTGAATATTTCTATTTGGTTCATTTTTTGCAATGCCTGTCGGAATAAAAAAAAATTAATTATTATGAAGTTTTCTTATTGGGGAGCAGGAATTTTAGCGGTTGTGTTGACATCTACCCTAGGATCTAACCCAGTTTTTGCCAGTCAACCCTTGATGGTAGCTACAGAATATATGCAGAAGAATGATTCTGATTCCATAAAAGTTGAAAATCTGGCTAAGGAGCTTAAGAAATTAAAGCCTATCAGTTCTGATGATTTTAAAAGCAAATTTAAAAAAGAAATTAGCGGGTTTAAACTTACAGAAGTTACCGCCTTTGAAGATAAAGAAACAGGATCATATGCTACAGCAAACTATGCTAAAGGATCTAAAAATGTTTATTTAATGGTAACAGACGGTGCCGGAGCTGGAGCAGAACAGGTTAAAGGAAATCTTTTGAGCTATCTGGAATTAAAAGCAGTAGAAGAACCGGGCGATAAAACAAATATCAAAAATTACAAAGGCTGGTTGGTTTACTTTGATCACAGCATGTATGAAAATGATAAAATGACAAGTATCCAATATTTGGAAGGGAACAGATATAGTGTTGTAGCTTCAGGGACTAACATCCCACTTGATGAGCTAAAAAGTCTTTTGGATAACATTAGCCTGTAAGATTTTCTCACAATAAAAAAACAGCTCCGATTTATGAAGATAGATCGGAGCTGTTTTATATCCGAAATCCGGATTGAAGCCTCTCCTATTAATCTGTAAAAATACATCATTCATTCCTTTATTTCCTGCGTTCATTATTTTTTCATTGAACTGAAAAAGTGATTGTAATAGCTTTGATTCATCAAAATAAAAACAGTTAATACGATAACATTATGAACAGGGAATTATTTTTTTAAGAACATTTGCTTTTGCAGCAGTTACAGGAATGATTTTTTTAACAGCTTCCGCATTCAAAACAGACGGTCATCAGAAATTTACTGAAATTGATGTGGAAAGAATCAATGTGGTGGAAAAAGACGGCACGGTAAAAATGATTATTACCAACGTTAACAAATTCCCATCCGGAAAAGAAAAAGTAAACGGCAGCGCTCCTAATAAAACCAGAAAAAACGTTCAGGAATGCTCTTTTTTAATGAAGAAGGAATTGAATGCGGTGGCTTTATCTATGACGGGCAGAAGAATAAAAACGGACACAGTTCCGGACTGTCTCTGACCTATGATCAATATGATGGAGATCAGGTAATGCAGCTGTTAACACAGGATTATAAGAAAGGAGATAAAAGAGTTGTATCCAGCGGACTTTATTTCAATGAGCATCCCGCAAAAGAATCCCAAATCAGAACCGGGGAGACTATGACAGAACTTGATGCACTGGAAAAGAATCCGGAAGTGTTCCAGAAAAAATATAACCGTAACCAATAATAGAATTCCTAAACGAAGCATTAAAAAGATATCAGGAAGAGCTTTAAATAATCTTATAGAACAATTTCTGTATTCACTGATCAGCCTTTGGAAATTGTAAAAACAGAAACAGAATTCACCATCATCATCCCTATAATTCCGGAGAAAATATGATAGAAGTTATCATCATTGAAGATGAAATCCCAGCCAGAAATAAATTAAAACGATTTCTCAGTGAACTAGAGCATCCTGTAAAGGTTATTGCAGAAATTGATACTATAGAAAGCGCTATTGATTTTCTGAAAAATTCAACGGTGGATATCATTTTTTCAGATATAGAATTATTGGATGGAAATGCTTTTGAGATCTATGATCAGGTAAGTATTGCCTGCCCCATTATCTTTACCACAGCCTATGATCAGTTTGGGATGAATGCTTTTGAAAGCAATGGTATTGAATATCTTTTAAAACCTTTTACTCAGGATCGTTTTAAAAAAGCATGGAATAAATTTCTATTATTAAAAAAATCAGATCCGGTAGAGAATGAGATACTGATGAAACTTCAGAAGATATTACATAACAATCAGCCAGAGAAAAACTATAAACAGCGCTTTACCGTCAGCTCCCATCAGGGAATGTATTTTATTAATACGGAAGATATAGCTTTCTTTGAAGCTGATGAAGGAATTGTTTTCGCAATAGATACATTCGGTAAGAAGCACCTACTCAGTGAATCTACACTGAAGGATATAGAATCACTTCTCGATCCCTCAGTATTTTTCAGAATCAACCGTAGTGAACTTATACAGAAGCATCATGTTGTAAGAATAGAACGGTATAATAAGAATGCAGTAGCCATTCAGATGAAAGGATATAAAAGCCATCTGATTACAAGCCAGTCAAATACCTCTGCTTTTCGGAGGTGGATTGAAGAATAACCTGAAATAATTACCCTATAAGACAGTATAAAACCCATTTAAAAACAAAAAAACTGTTTCACTCAGAAACAGTTTTTATTTTTATGATGCAACAGGTTTCTACTCTCCTGTCGGTTCAAATAATTCGATTTTATTTCCTTCAGGATCCATAATATGAACAAATTTTCCATATTCGTAAGTTGCAATTTCATCCAGGATCGTAATTCCTTCTTTTTTTAATTCTTCTACCAAGGCTTCAATATCTGCCACATGATAATTGATCATAAAATCTTTTTCTGAAGGCTCAAAATATTGGGTAGATTCTTTAAACGGACTCCATAATGTATATCCTTTTTTTTCAGAGTCAGTTTCTCTCCAATCAAATTTTGCTCCGTATGGGCTCGTTTCCACTCCAAGATGGGTTTTATACCAATTGTTTACCTGTTCCGGATCTTTACATTTAAAGAAAATTCCTCCAATTGCTGTTACTTTTTTCATGCCTGTTCTTTATTAAGTTTTTATGTTAAATCAATTTGAAGCTTCACAAATATATCAATGTTTTCATTATGATATTCTACTTTATATAAAGATTTGGTATTAATAAGATCTGTATAGTTGGAAATCGCAAGGGCGCAAAATAATATAAAAATAAAATATTTTAAGGCACAAAGATTTTATCTCCGGTAAAATTGTACACTGCTGAAGTATACTTTTATAATCGTCACGATGCACTAATATTTTTTTATGTGCCTCTGGCCTCTGTGGTTCAAAAAACATTTATAACCACAGAGGCTTTATATATGAAACTATGCATGTATGTTTTATTCGTATATCCGTGGCAAATAAAAAAGCGTACCCATCAGGTACGCTTTATATTATTAAAAGCTAAATTATTAGTGTAATTCAGCTAAATATTTTTCTGCATCCATTGCAGACATACAGCCGCTTCCTGCTGCTGTGATAGCCTGTCTGTAGATATGATCCTGAACATCACCAGCAGCAAAAACCCCTGGAAGGTTTGTTCTTGAAGAACCTTTTTCAGTTACAATATATCCATTTTCATCTAGGTCTACCTGTCCTACGAAGATATCTGTATTCGGCTTGTGACCGATTGCTATGAAGATCCCTTCAACATCTACCTTAGAAGTTTCCTGAGTCTGATTATTGATAATCACAGCTCTTTCCACTAAACTGTTTTCCCCTTCAATTCCAATAAGCTCATGGTGAAATTTCACTTCAATATTCGGAGTATTTTCTACTCTGTGAACCATTGCTTTTGAAGCTCTGAAAACGTCTTTTCTAACCAATAATGTTACCTTTCTGCATAGTTTAGCAAGATAAGTTGCTTCTTCAGCAGCTGTATCTCCTGCTCCTACTACCACAACATCTTTTCCTCTGTAGAAAAATCCGTCACATGTAGCACAAGCTGAAACTCCACCTCCTGCATATTTTTTTTCATCTTCAAGACCTAAGTATTTTGCTGTAGCTCCTGTAGAAATAATTACAGTTTTAGCTAAAATTTCTTTATTTCCTGCATATAGCTTGTGAACACCGCCAACTTCTTTTGAAAACTCAGCTTTGGTGATCATTTCGTAATGTACTTTAGTTTCAAATCTTTCTGCCTGCTTCTGCAGATCCATCATCATTTCAGGACCTGTAATCCCTGCTGGATATCCTGGAAAGTTATCAACCTCCGTAGTTGTAGTTAATTGTCCGCCCGGCTCCAAACCTGTATACAATTCAGGTTTTAAGTCTGCTCTTGCTGCATAGATAGCAGCTGTGAAACCAGAAGGCCCAGATCCAACGATCACACAATCTAAAATGTTTTGCTCCATAATTTATTTGTTCGAAAAAGGATTTAATTAAATTAAGACCGCTAATTTCGTAATTTTTACTGTCTTTTTAAAGTTATTTTAATGATAGTTGTCAATAAGAGATATGCGGATTGTCAATGAATGTACAGTATGCAGGTTTCAGAATACGAGATACAAGGCAGTAAGATGCAGGATACAGACTTAAAGCTTAACATAACCTGATCTACAGGACAACCATTCCCAGTCTATTATCTATCCCTATATCATCTCAAAATCCCCTACTCTCAACTTTAAACCTTCATTTTAATCTTGTCCACATTAATAATCTTATACACCAATTCTTTAATTAGTTCTGCTTCACCCATATTTACAGCTCCCAGCCCTTTTCCTTTCATATCAAACTCTCTGAGGATAGAAATGACTCTTGTTGCATGTTTTAAAGGATATAATCTTGCACTTTCTGCATAATCCTTGATAAAGTAAGGGTTTACACCCATCTGAGACGCTATCGTCTGTGGTGGCTGCCCTGCCATTGTCTGGTAAATGATCACATTTGAAAAGTAGCTGTAAAGACTGGCCAACATCATGACAAAAGGATTATTCTTTGGATTTTTGCCCATAAAGTGAGCAATTTTAAAGGCTGCATTGGCATTCTTTGTTCCTAATGCCTTCTGAAGCTCAAAAACATTATACTCTTTACTGATCCCGATGTGGTTTTCAACAATGGTTCCATCCAGTAATTCTCCTTCTTTAAGGATGATCTTTAATTTATTCAGTTCATTGGCAATTCTGGAAAGATCATTTCCAAGATATTCTGCCAGAAGATGAGAAATATTGGGTGCAGTTTTGATTTTCAGTTTTACACATTCATCAGAAATCCATTTTGGAAGATTGTTTTCTCTTACAGACTCACTGAGGAAAAGAGCATTGGCCTTATCTAAAGCTTTAGCAGCCTTTTTCCGGCTGTCTAATTTTTTATGTTTGTGAGCAAAAACCAACACTGTAGAAGGAACAGGATTTCCAATATAAGTTTCCAGAATTCTGTTTTCCTCTTCATTCAATTTCAGATCCTGAGCTTCTTTCACAATAATCACCTGCTTATCTCCCATCATCGGAAACTGCCTTGCCAGAGAAAGAACTTCCTGGTATGAAGTATCTTTTCCATAGGTTACAGTTTGGTTAAAGGCTTTTTCATCCTCTTCCAAAAAGTTGTGTTCAAGGGCTTTTACGGCAACATCAATAAAGTAGGCTTCTTCTCCGTGGAAAAAATAAATAGGTAAAACTTCTTTATTTTTAATATTTTTGAGGATTAAATCTAATTCTTTCATCTTACTAATGGAACTTCCAAAACTGAATTTTCAGGAAACTTTTGATTTTAAATTCAAGAAAGACAAAGATAAGTTTTTTATTTATGACTTGGTTCGTAAAACTTATCTTCTGCTCACTCCTGAGGAATGGGTAAGGCAACACTGGATTCACTATTATCTTACCGTAAAATCCTACTCTGCATCGGCATTAATTACCGAAAAAAAAATTGTTTTAAATGGTCTTACCAAAAGAATTGATCTTTTAGTGACCGAAAAAACAGAACCTATTATACTGATTGAATGTAAAGCCCCGCAAATCAAATTAACGGAAAAAACATTTGAGCAGACAGCCCGATACAACTCTATTATCGGAGCTAAGGAAATTATTTTAACAAATGGTCTCCAGCATATCAATGCTTATTATGAAAATGAGCAGTATGTATTTTATAAACCAGATTAGATCTAAGGTAAAAATTAAACAACAAATATTAATATGAAAATTAAAAATATAGTATTCGATTTCGGAGGAGTTTTAATGGACTGGAACCCGAGATATTTCTTTAAAGATTATTTCAATGATGACGAAAAAATGGAATACTTTCTGGAAAATATTGCTCAGGACGAGTGGAATATTGAACAGGACCGCGGAAGAAGCCTTTCAGAAGGAACAGAAATTCAGGTAAAAAAATTTCCGGACTGGGAACAAGAAATCAGAGCCTATTACGATAACTGGACCGTGATGCTGAAAAGTGACATTCCTCAAAATGTTGATATTTTAAGAAAGTTAAAAAACACAGACTATCAACTATTTGGATTAACAAACTGGTCTGCCGAAACCTTTCCTTATGCTTTGGAGAATTATGATTTCTTCCAGCTTTTTGATGGGAAGATCGTAGTTTCCGGAACAGAAAAACTTATCAAGCCCGATCCTAAAATCTGGCATGTTCTCTTGGAAAGATATAACATTCAGGCAAGAGAGTCTGTTTTTATTGACGATAATTTGAAGAATATTGAAATGGCACAATCACTGGGATTCAATACCATTCATATTCTGCCTGATACAGATCTCAAGCAGGAATTAGCACAATTGGGTATCGAAATCCAGTAATTTTATTATAAATAGTAAAAAAATCCTCAGTTAAGTTATTTTTATTAATTTGGTTGAGGATTTTTTATGAATATGAGAAAAATTTTACTTTTATTTTTATTGACTGTTACAAGCTTTCATGCCCAAAGTATTGAAAACCCAGAAGCATTCAAAAAATGCCGTAAGGAATTTAACAAAAAGATCTGTCTTGCGGATGAAGATAAAGACAATGTTCCGTTTTATCTTGATCAATGCCCTAAAGAAGGGGGACCTATTGAAAATGGTGGATGCCCGTGGCCTGATACTGATAAGGATGGTACTTTAGATAAGGATGATACCTGCCCTACAATACCTGGATTACCGGAAAACAATGGCTGCCCTCGTTCTATCAAACAAAATGACTGTGAAAAGTTTTGTAAAAAGCAACAAATAAAATATGAACAATTCCAGACAGAACACCAAGATATTGGAAAAGTATATAGTCTTCTCAATAAAAAAATTCTGAGTGATGTTCTTAATCTTCGTAAAAAAGATTTGCGGAATAATGATTTTGGAATAAGTTTCGGATATATCCAATTCTCTCTTGTACCTGATGGCAGCTGTGATCCCAACCCTACAAAGATCAAGAATTATTTGATTTCAAAATTTTGGAATAAAGATATCTTTGAATATGCTTCAAAAAAATACAACAAGGAAATTCTCATCAGAAGAATGTACTTTGATGAATACTTTAATCCTGAATTAGAAAAATTAATGGGCACGGAAACCTTTCAATACCTTCTTCAATATTCTGATAAAGAAAATAACAATATCATCATTCCATCCAAAAGCAAAAAAAGACCTAAGGATTACATTTCCATCTATATACAATTCATAACTCCCTATAAAATCGAAATCATCACTCCGGCCAGCCCTACAATCTATGAATATAAAAATGGTCAATGGGAATCTTATCAAAAATAATCTCTCCGTTTATTTTAAACAGTATATCATCTTATGAACAAATTTACTTTTTTGCTGATATTTACCGGAGCTTGTATTTATGCTCAAAACACTGAAGATCAGGAAGCGATTAAAAGATGCCGTAAGGAATTTAACAAAAAGATCTGTCTTGCGGATGAAGATAAAGACAATGTTCCGTTTTATCTTGATCAATGCCCGAAAGAATCAGGACCTGCAGAAAACAAGGGTTGCCTTTGGCCTGATACGGATAAAGATGGCCTGATAGATAAAGATGATGCCTGCCCTAACGTTGCTGGACCTGTTGAAAATAAGGGCTGTCCGTGGGAAGATACAGACGGTGACGGAGTTCTGGATAAAGATGATAACTGCCCCACTGTCCCAGGCCCTGCTCATTCCAACGGATGCCCTGTAATTTCCTGTACATTTGGCTATGAACCCCAAATTCACATGGAAAAATTCGATATGGATATTCAAAATATTGAGAAAATCTATAACCTGATTAATAAAAAGATATTAGATAATATTGTAGAGATATTCCCTAAAAAGGATTTAGCTAGCCGAAAAGCTTTTTTTATCATACAATACATAGATAACAAATCTTATATTGATAACAATACACCTGATGATGGAACTTCTCCTGGATACAATCTTCTGATCACCAAATTCTGGAATCAAAATGTTCTTGAATATGCGCGAAAAAAGTATGGCAAGGATATTTATCTTTCAAAAATGTTATCTCCGTACAATCCTGATATCTACCGCAAAATGATTGGTGACCGATCATTCAGTTACATGATGAAATATTATGATTCAAAAACGAATAAGATCCTCATAACCGGAAAACAAAAAAGTACTTTTGAAATTCCTATTAATATTTTAGTTGATTTCATTACTCCTCATAAGATCAAAGTCATCAACTACCCAAACAATTCAATATATGAATATAAAAATAACAGTTGGAGCATAGTCAAAGAGTAAAAATCATAGCAACTTATTTTTTATTAACTTAGATAACCATTTAAACAGACGTGAGAACAATTATCTTTTTTCTGATATTGGCCGGAACTTATTTTCAGGCTCAGACCATTGAAGACAAAGAGACATTCAAAAAATGCCGTAAAGAATTCAACAAAAAAACTTGTCTTTCAGATGAAGACCATGACAATATCTTGTTTTATCTTGATCAATGTCCAAATGAAATAGGCCCCATAGAAAACCACGGTTGTCCATGGCAAGATACAGATAAAGACGGAATATTGGATAAAGATGATGCTTGTCCCCAAATAGCAGGACCTCCTGAAAATAAAGGATGCAGATGGCCAGATACAGACGGTGACGGAATATTGGATAAAGATGACGCTTGCCCTACCGTTCCCGGAATTCCCAATCTGAATGGCTGCCCAACCTGGAAATAGCCTTTCAGGAATTGACAATAGTATGAAAACCATCACTAAAGCAGAATATGCTGGATCATAAACAACATTAAAATTTTCAATCCACCACAAAACAAAATAATATGATACGTTCAATCCTACTAACAGCAGCAATTATTACCTCAGGAACTCTTTTCAGCCAAAATCTTAAAACAGTCTCCTATCAGGATGGTACACAAAAGCTGAATGGCCTAATCACTTCCAATGCAGGTAAAAAACTTCCCGGAGTATTGATTCTACCTGCCTGGAAAGGAATTGATGAAGAAGCTAAAACAGCAGCCATTGAACTTGAAAAGCAGGGATATATTGCTTTTATTGCTGATATTTATGGAGAAGGAAAAATCCCTGCTAACAGTGACGAAGCTGCCAAAAGCTCAGGCTATTACAAAAAGAATTATGCAGAATATCAGAAAAGAATCTCATTGGCATTGGAACAACTGAAAAAGAACGGAGCTATTGCTGATAAAACTGCAGTTATAGGATATTGTTTTGGAGGAACAGGTGCCCTTGAATCCGCAAGAGGAAACCTGCCTGTAGCAGGAGTTGTTTCTATCCACGGAAGCCTGGGAAGAGATCAGAGCAGAAAAAATGAAAAATTAAATGCTAAAATCCTGGTGGAGAATCCGGCAGATGATAAGAGTGTAACACCTGATGATTACAGCAACCTCATCAAAGAAATGAATGATGGAAATGCAGACTGGCAAATCATTACCTATGCTCACTCCAAACACACTTTTACGGATCCTAAATCTCCGGATTATAATGAAGTGATGGCGAAAAGAGCCTGGAATCATACATTGATGTTTTTAAAAGAACTCCTGAAGTAAATTCAATATACCAATGTATCAGCGTAACAATGTACCAATGCTTTGATGTAAAATCACTTATTGGTACATTACTATTTTTAAATCTTTATTTTACTGCTGTTTTGCTTCCAGTTCTACCTCATATTTCTTAGTAGAATATTTTGTAAGAGATCCTGTTGCAGCGTCAATTCCAACTCCTATGGCACCTCCAAAAAGAATATTGAGAAGCGTTACAGCATTAAAATTCTTATCCAGCTTTACTTCCTGATGATTAAAACCTTCTTTTTCAAAAGTTACTGTTTGCTTACTCAATGATCTTGGAATATTTACAGTACAGGGAGTTACACATTTTTCAACTCCTTTATGAAACACTGTTGCTCCTTCAGGAGTGGAGTTAAAGGAAATTTTGTCATTGGTTCCTGTAAAAATAGTGGCGCAAGACGTAGTGGAATGCGCGATTCCTAACAATAATACAATTGATAGATTGTTCTTCATATATTTTATTAAAAAGTTAAGTCTGCCGGCTCGTTTTTCGGCGTGCGAACTTACAAAATAATTAGTAACAATAGGCATTCACAAGCGATTGTATCCCGATTGAAAGGATAACTCACTGATTATCTAAATATTTTTTTGATTGTTTTGAATCTAAAAATATTGTATTCAGCCTTAAAACAAAAAAACTATCTCAGTTTTGAGACAGTTTTTCTATTTTTTGTATTGTATTACAGCTGGAGCACCACCAATATTCTTTTGAAGAATCTTTCAGCTTCGTTTTTGCTTTATTCCCACAACCATCACAAATGCATTCATCATTTTCATTTTCTAAAGCGTGATAGCTGCAAGAAAAGCATGTCCAATGGGTTCCCTCAAGCTCTTCATCTATATACCATGTAAAAGAGTTTTCTTTACATTCAGGGCAAATCTGTGTAGCCATCAATACATTAATTTACTCCTTCCTCTTCCCTGTTCACCAATTCCATAGAAAATGCAGGCAGGCAGATAGCAAGATATTCACAAGGTTCTGAAAATGGATTGCTGTAGCGAATTCTCGCTCCTCTTTCAATCAGAATACTGCTTCCTTTTTCAAGGATTACAATTTCCCCATCAATCTCAAATTGTTTCTTTCCTGAAATAATATAAGTAAACTCATCAAATTCGGGAGTCTGATGGGGCTCGCTCCAATCCGGAGGAGCTACCATATGAGCAATGGAAACATTAGCATTTCCTGTAGAATTCCCCCAATGTTCTTCAATCAGTTTTCCGTCTGTAGTAGGCACTACAAAAGGAGATTGCTGAATTTTATATTTTTTCATATCCAAGCTTCTTTTTTGATCTCATATACAAAATTGGTTCTTGTAGGTTCTGCAAAATAAGCCACCTCTTCTTCAGCGATTTTTTTACCACCGAGTCTTTCCAATGCTGTTTGCGAACGAAAATTTTCTTTTCCGATATGAAAATGAACTTTATCTACATATTGGAATATATAATCCAGCATCAGTTTCTTAACTTTAGGATTAATCCCTTTTCCCCAGGATTTTGTCCCATAGAAAGTATAGCCGATGAAAATATGATTGTCCTTTTCATCAAAATTATAATAACGGCTGCTTCCCAGAACCTCTCCAGTTGCTTTTTCTACAATTTTAAAAGCTCCTTCACTTTCAATGGCTCCTCTGAAAAAGTTTTCAAAAACCTCTCTTTGGTAACGATCCTTATTAGGGTGCTGTTCCCATACTTTGGGATCTGATGCCACTTCATATAAAGATTCAAAATCCCCTTGCTGTAAGGGGATTAATTGAAATTCTTCATTCTCTAAAACAGACTGAACAGAAAAATTCATACTTAGCCTTTTTTGTTAGAGTCTGATTCTATTCTCTGGATTTCTTTCAACTTATCAGAAATCTTGATTACCGTATCTAATTTGGCTGGCTTCAATGGAATTTCAGCCTGATTCATATCCCATTTGATCACGAGATTTCCTGAGTTCTCATCTGTTGGATTCAGGGTAATTTCAAACCATTCCTGCTTGTCAGCCAATTTGTTTACCGGCACAGTAACATCTACTACATCCTGTTTAGGATCATAGGTATAAGCACCCCATTGCTGGAAATCTTTATTCAGAATTACTTTCCATTCTTTTTCTGTAGGAACAATGAATAATCCATAAGTTCCTGCCGGAACATTTTTCCCACCAAAATTAACGGTCTGTCCGAATGTAACTTTTGTAGACGAGTTAGCTCCTGCTCTCCAAACCTGCCCATAAGGAACCAGTTCTCCAAAGATCTTACGTCCTTTCACTCCGGGTCTTCCGTAATCCACTGAGATTTTGGACATTGAAAACTGCTGCTCTACCTTCTGACGCGGACTTGCTGCTGGTACAGAATAATCCTGCGCTAAAGCAAATCCTGAAACTGAAATACAAACTGCTATTAATAATTTTTTCACGTGTAAATTTTTGTTTAAAATTACAAAAATCAAAATAAAATAGCTTTCTCTAACTCCAATAATTTTTGTTTTCTCCAGATGCCGCCACCATAACCCGTTAACTGCCCATTGCTTCCGATAACTCTGTGACAGGGAATCAGAATAGATATTTTATTTAAGCCATTGGCATTCGCTACAGCCCGTACTGATTTAGGATTTCCCAAGATCTCGGCCTGCTCCTGATAACTTCTGATTCCTCCGTAAGGAATTTGCTGTAAAATCTCCCATACCTGCTTCTGAAAAGCAGTTCCTACAGGAGAAAGAGGAACGGTAAACTCAGTTCGCTTTCCATCAAAATATTCTGAGAGTTCTTGTTCCAGCATTATAAAATGTGGATTTTCACCCTGTACAATATTAGCATTAAAATGTTTTGAAATATTCTTTAATTCTGTTGGAAGGGCTTTTCTGTCAGAAAACTCCAAAAGGCAAATTCCGTGTTCGTCTGCACAGGCAACCATTGTTCCCAGGATGGTTTCCATTCTTTTCAGATCAATGATCTTTTCTCTTTTGTTATGGCTGGGAGATACCCCAAAAATATTTTTAAAACTTTCATTAAATCCACTTAAACTTTCATACCCTGAATCAAAAGCGACTTCGGTAACAGATTCTCCCTGCTGAAGCTTTTTAAATGCCATATTCAGCTTAGACATTCTCTGAAAGGCGTGAAACGTAACTCCATGATGCTTCACAAACCAGCGGCGGACTGTTGCCGGTTCCAATCCTCGTTTTACCAGATCATAATCTTTCAGTTTTAAAGAAGGATCATCAGAAATCTCCTGCAGCAGTTCTTTAATATATAGTGGAGTTACATTGAGTGCTTCCAAAGGTTTACAAACCTTACACGGACGATACCCTTTCAACATTGCATCTTTTGTATGGGAAAAAAATTCTACGTTTTCAAACTTTGGTTTGCGGGCTGTACAGGTGGGTCGGCAGAATATTCCGGTTGTTTTTACACCCATCCAGAATATTCCTTCAAAAGAAGAATCCTTACGAAAGGAAGCTTCATACATTATTTTTTCTGTGAGCTTCATAATCAGATGAAAATTGCGGTAAAGCTTTTGGCATTAATAATCGTATGGCTCATCTTTTCCAGTTCCTGGTAAATATATCTGTTTAAAAAACTGCCTGAAGTAATTCTTTTTACACCCCATGTTTTTAAGGTCTCAAAATCCGGAAGATCAGGTAAACTCATTACATTAATGGGTAATAGAGTTGCCTTCACTACTGTTTTAATATCTTCTTCATCAGTGATACCGGGAATAAATATTCCGTCAATATTAAGTTTATCCAGCATTTCAATCCTCTTTAATGTTTCATCCAGAGCGTTTTCCATTCCCAATAAAAAAGGGTCTGTTCTTACATTGATAAAGATCTCCATTCTTCTCTCTTTCAGCATTGACAGAATATTGCTTATTTTTTCAAAAAACACGTTTCTGTTTAAAAGCTGCCTCTCTCCGTCTATAACATAAGAATCTTCCAGATTGATCCCAACCACCCCTATTTCCAACAGTCTGATGATATTGGAAACAATCATTTCGGGAGTACTTCCATATCCTGCTTCCAGGTCTACTGACAAGGGAATGGAAATGGAACTTTTTATTCTTTTAATAATATAAAAATACTCCTCAAAGCTCATCTGTTCTCCATCTTCATATCCTAAGCTTATCGCGATTCCTGAGCTTGAAGTAGCCAGGGCTTTGTAGCCAGCTTTTTCTAATACTCTTGCACTCTGCACATTCCACACATTACCTAATAATAGAAGCTCCTCTCCCTGATGTAAATTTTTGAAACCGATCATGATATTTTTTATTCAAAAGTAGGGATATTGTCCAGCCGGCTGCAACCGAAAAATAAACAAGTATTTTAGAAGAACAGGGAAAGAAAGCTGGAGGATGGAAGCTGGAAGTTTATTGAAGTGATTAATAACTAAAATTCAATTTATAATTACTGAGGTCTCTCTCATCCATTTAAAACAAAATGGCCTTTTCCAGTTCCAGTAGTTTTTGTTTTCTCCAGATTCCGCCTGCATAGCCTACCAATTCTCCATTGGAGCCAATCACCCGATGACATGGAATTAAAATAGCAATCTTATTGATTCCATTGGCCGTACCTATAGCACGGATCGCCTTTGGATTCCCCAGAAGTTCAGACTGCTGTTTATAGGTCCTGATCTCTCCCATCGGAATTTCACGCAGCAGCTGCCATACTTTTTCCTGAAATTCGGTACCTGTAGTGAATAAGGGAACTTCAAACCGAGATTTGTTTCCGTCGAAGTACTCCTTCAGCTCTCTTTCCAATTGCAGAAAATGAATATGTTCTTTTTCTACGATCTCCGCTTTCAGGTTTTTAGACAATGCTTTAAGTTGCTTTTCGACACTCTTTCTGTCCGTAAACTCTAACAGACAGATTCCCTGATCTATAGCACAGGCGATCATTTCTCCCAATGGAGTCTGTATCATTTTTTGGTGTATGATTTCCATTAGTTTAAAATTACTACTTTTCCCGAATTCACATCTTATCTTTTATATATTCTTTAAAACGTTTTCTGCCTGAACAATATGTCTGGCGTTATGGTAGATGACAAAACGGAAGGTATCCCCCAGCTTTAAGGTGATCAGTTTTGAAATACTGATGGAGGTTTTTGTTTTTCCCAGATCTACAGATCTTGCTTTTTCCAACAGGTCAAGTAATTGTTCCTGCTGTTTTATGAACTCATTTACCACCGCCGTATTCAATTGATGGTGAATCGGGTTCATGGTTTTAAAAGTTTTCATCTTATTCAGTTTCTCCTTTGGAAGCATACTTTTAGCAAAATAATCCCCAAGAATTCCTGGTTTAAGATCTGCTTTTGAATTGGTTTTGGAAGAAGATATTCTTTGGGAGATCTCGGGAATATAAAAGTTTCCGTAGCGGTTGAGATGTTCCAGACATTCCAATACACTCCAGCTGTCGGCAGAAATCCTGAAGTTTAACTCATTTTCCGGTTTTAATAAAAGAGTTCTGGCATAGTGCAAATGTTCTCCGGTTTTGTTTTTTAATTCTTCTAACAATGCTGTGGTTGACATTTTCATTATTGTTTTCCTGCAAATTTCCGGATCGGTTTATTCTTAAATATTGATTGAACTCAAGATTTTTTAAGCCTTGATAAAGTTTCCGGCGACATTCTGAGATAATTGGCTATATATTTATTCGGAACTTCCTGAAATAGCTTCGGGCTTCGCTTTAAGACTCTTTCAAAACGTTCACCCGGAGCATTAATCAGTAAATCTTTTTCTCTCTCCAGCTGTTGCAGTATGAGGTCTTCCAAAACATTCATCCAGAATTTCATATGCTCTTCATCACTTTGGATATAATCATAAAAATCTCGTTTTGAAGCTACTTTAACTGTAGTTTTCTTTATCGCCTGAATATAAAGTTCTGATGGCTTTCCGGAAAGAAAAGAATCTAAGGAGACAATAATGTTTCCGGTATATCCGAAACGAATGATCCTTTCTTCGTTGTCATCGGTCATAAAGATCCTTACACTTCCTTTTTCGATAAAATAAATCTGGGTATCTGTACTTCCTGAGATCTTCAGAAACTCATTCCGTCTGAAATCCTTATGTTCCCAATGAATCCCGCTTTGAAGCAATTTTTCAACCATCCTATTTTATTATTTGGTGTTCCAAAGATAATGGGTAATTTTAGAGGATTAAACACCGATCACCAATAATGCTCAAAAAAACTTTCTTTTTACTGCTTTTTTCCACCGGATTTCTCGGTATAAAAGCTCAGCAAACTATCCCTTTCCGGATTACCAAGAATAATAACATTATTGTAAAAACCCTTGTCAATAAAAAAGATTCTTTAGATCTGATGTTTCAGATTGCCATGAAGGAGGGGGCTATCTCTCCACAACGGCAGCGGAAAGCCGATCACCTTATTTTCAATAAAGAAGAAATAAGTGAGAATAATACGGTAGATATTGGCAAAATGAGCTGGAAAGACATCAGGTTTACGGACAATCAATTGACTGGTCACGAGGCAGACGGAAAGATTGGTACAGCTCTTTTTAAAGGAAAAACTTTTAAAATTGATTATGATAATAATCGATTTGAGATCTATGAAAAACTTCCTGATTTAAAAGGATATCAACCTATCCCCGTTATATGGAAACAGGATCTTTTTTATTTTGTTGCGGATAATGTTGTGGATGGAAAAAAGCAACAGGAAGAATATTTTGCACTCCAGTCAGGATATTCGGGAGGAATCTTGTACAGCAATGATTTTGCAGATGAGAAAGAACTCGATAAACATTTAAAAGTTACCGGAGAAAAAACATTGAAAAACTCTCAGGGGCAAAGTGTCATTACAAAACAGGGAATCCTTCCTTTTTTCAAACTGAATAATTTTGTGTTTAAAAACATGCCTGTAGGGTTCTTTTCCGGAGAACTTAAAACTCAGAATATCAGTTATTTTGGAGCAGATATGATGCGCAGATTCATCTGGATTTTTGATGCAGACAGAAAAATGGCATACATTAAGCCAAGTAAATATTATTCTGAGCCTTACTATAAAATAAATTAAACTTAAATATTCAAAACATTCTTAATAATGAAGATTAATACAGCCTTAGTGCTTTTATGCTCACAACTGATGATTGTCAGTTGTAAGAAGGACGATAAAAAACCGATCCAGGATCAGGCAAACATCACAAAAGATTCTGTAAAAACGGTTAAAGCGGAAGAGGAAATAGATTTTAAGAATTTCAATATTTATAACGTTTCTACAGTACAGCGTAAAGATCTTATGGACACTTTTATCTCCGTATCGGATATTTATATTGACAAAAATGCAGTTCCTGCAGATTTTTTAAAAAAACAAAAGGAACTTCCATTTGAAAAGATGAGCTATATTGAACTGGATGGTTCCTACAGAAAAAAAATGCTGGACGGCATTCACGTTACTGAAAATGATTCATTATATCTCTACAACTATGAGACTAACAAACTGCAAAAAACTCCTGTGAATAAGTTGAAAGCAGTGGCTTACCTCTCACCTTATACTGTAGAAGGAGATGAAATAGATTCAGACTCCTATATGACTGGATTCCAAATTGATACCAAAAAAGGAAATGATATCTTTGATAAGTATATGAACGTAATTGCTTATTTTGGAAATAAAAATCCGTTTGTAGAAAATCAGATGAAGATGATCAAATGGGAAAAAGCAAGTGCTGATATTCAGAAAAAATATTTCGCCGGTTCCACTCTTAAGTATGGAGGTACTTACCTGTATAAGTATGAAAACCTTACGTATTACGTACAGGATCTACTTGAAGAATATGGTACTCAGGAACGTAAACTGGTAGTCATTAACGACCAGAATGAAAAGATATTTGAAAAAACATTTACCATTGAGGATGGTGCAGAATTCAATCCTCTTGAAAAAATGGAAAATTCGGAAACCAATTATTATGCTCAGTGGACAGGCAAACTTTTTAAAGGAAAAGCGCCTGTAGTCTTTAATTTCACAACGCCTTCTTTCGGATGTCCTGTCATTACTTTTTTAAACAAAGAAAAGACCGAATTGAATATTAATTGTGATAACAGACATTAAACCGGAGAACAGATAAAAAAAGAAAGTAAGAAAATACTTCAGAAAAACAATTATCTATTATTTCATGAACTGAAAAATGACACCCAGAATTTACTCAATCTGTATTTTCTGAAGGAAAATTTTCAACAATACAACCTAAGGGCAGACCTGTAAATAAACAGGTTTGCTTTTTATTTTTGAAGGAATGTGCGGAATCAAAAAATATTGTACTTTTAATACAACACAAAACACAATTATGAAACAAAATATACTTCTGTTTACGCTCTGTATCTTCATCAACTTACTGGTTGGCAACATCATACTATTCGTTCTGTTTCCGGATTTAATGTTCATTTATAATCTTCTTATTTCCCTGTTTATATTTATCATTTATGGGTTTGTATTTTATAATTTAACCTTAGCACCTAAGAAATATAAAACATGGAAACTTGCCGGAATTTCTGCAGGATTAAGCCTTTCAGCGTTATTAATTGCCTGTATTTTCACTTCAATAGGTAACCGATTACCGTCAGACACCATCGTGACTGCAGGATTAAAAGGAGTTATCCCCATGTTTATTTTTGCCACTGTTCTTGCCTCTCCTTTCTGGGTACCTTTTGCATTTTTTAATTTTGGATGTCTTTATTTTATGAAACAGGAACCTTAAATCTTACAGGGAATTCGCTCAAAATCTGCAAAATTTATTAAAGTAATAAAAAAGGGCATATTGAATCTTTATCAATATACCCAAATTTAATCCTATTTACAGTATGGTTTCAATTACTTAACCTTAGGATAAAGTTTATTTTTCAGGTTCATAAAGTAAGTTTCAGATTCTTTAAAGTCATTGCTTTTCATGAATTTAAGAACCACATTCAGATAAAATTCTGAAGGATGGAACTCTGAACCCATTTTCACGGAGAACTTCTTATAGTCTTCCTCCAGTAAACCAGGATTTTTAGCAAGCTGCTTAATATCTGTTCTGAACCCTTTGAATATGAATTTCAAGGCTTCATAATTTCCGGGATAAGAAACTGTTCCATGCGTCTCACCTGCAAAGAAGTGGTGCTTATAGTTTAAAGTTCCATTCTTTTCTATAATCTCTTTAAACTTTTCAATAGCCTGTGTCATGTCTGAATTCCAGTTTTTCTGCTGTTCTTCATTATCTGCCTGAGAAACGTATAAAAACTTATTGGCTGAAAACTTTTTATTCTTTTCCAGGTAATCTTTTGTTCTGGAAATGGTGACTTCATTATCCCACCATAAACTCGGATCGTTCGCCACATAAGCGTTGAAATATTCCGGATGGGTCAAAAAAGTATTAATTGCAAACAGACCTCCGAATGAATGTCCTACCAAAACAGAATAACCCTGTATTCTGTAGTTTTCACTGATGAAAGGTTTCAGTTCTTCCTGTATGAATTTTACAAAACTTTCACTTCCGCCACTATCAGCAAAAAGGGTTACAGCAGGATTTACCGGACTTTTTTTCTGTGACTTTGTAGGGGTAAGATCTCTTGTACGTTCTGTATTTTTAATCCCGACTACAATACATTCCGGAATATCAGCATAAGGAGTTCTGGCAATAAAATCCGACAACCCTGCATAATATTCAAAGTTGGTTTCACCGTCTAAAAGATAGATAACAGGATACTTTGCTGGATTGATAGCCGTATCGTTATACGTTTTAGGCAAATGGACCCAAATTTCCCGGTTTTCATTTAAAACTTTCGAAAATAAAGTCTGCTTCTCTCCTACTGTAATCTTTTCCTGAGCTTTCCCGAATGTGAAAAATGAAAATACCAATAGATATAAAATTTTAAACCAATTGTTCATGATGTGATTCTTTTCTATGTTGATGAATGTTTTTAATTTCGTTTCCTTTTTTACCGGATTTATTCCTTCTTCCCCACCAGATCAGGCACCCAGTAACCGGAAGGCTGGTACAGATGATTCCGATAATGAAGGTGAAGATTTTCCCAAACATCCCGCCCCAATAGCCGACATGCAGGTCAAAATTCATGTGTTCGATCACTTCATGCATCAGGACTTCTTTCGGGTAATTGATTTCGTCTCCGGTATACTTATTGACTTCTTTGCTTTTCCCGTCAACAATACTTTTTAAACCTATAAATTTGGCTGCTACCACATTGTAAACGGTGGCAGAATCCTTACGCGGCACGCTCATTCTGACTTGGTTTGCGCGTGGAATTTCTTTAAAGCTTCGGTCTATGAAATCACTAAAAGAGAGTGCTTTTTTATCAGGATCATATTTTGGCTCATACTTTTCTGCAATCTTATGGGCATCAGCAACGCCTCCAAAGGCAGCCTGGGTAAGATCTGTCAAAATCTTATACGCCATAACCAATCCGGTAATGGTAATAAATACAGCCGGTAACAGAGAATAAAATCCAAAAACATTATGGAAGTCGTAATTTTTTCTGCGCCATTTCGTTCCTGATTTAATCTTAAATGCAGTGGTTCTTGTTGTTTTATTCCATTTTTTCGGCCACCAGAGGATCAATCCGCTGATCAGCTGAATGAAAAATATAATAGAAGCCACTCCTACTACCGTTTTCCCGAATTTACCTGCCAATAACTGGGCATGAATATGAGCGACCACATAGAAAAACTCGTAGCTTTTTGTAGAACCCATTACTTTTCCAGTGTATGGATCAAGATAATGATAGGCAAATACGCCTCTTGGTCCTCTTCCTTTGCCTTTAGGTTTTTCTGCTTTTTCAGTATTTTTATCTTTCGGTGGTTTGGTGGCAGAGGCTACACGGAAAGTTCTGTCCGCTTCCCTGTAAGTATCAAAATAGAAAGCTTTTCTGTCCGGAACCTGCTGGTGAAATTGAACCAACAGTTCTTCAGGTGACATTTTTTTGGCATGAGCCGGAGCCTGAATGTATTTGGCAGTTCCGGCGCAAAGATCAACGATCTCGTCACAGAAGACGAAAACCGTTCCGGAGAGCGTAACGGTAAGTACAATAATCCCGGAAACGAGTCCGAACCAGAGGTGGAGCCATCCTGTAATTCTTTTGGTCAGGGATTTCCCCTGCTTTTTCTTGGGGTTAGTTTTTTTATTTTCCATATCTGAAAGGGTTGTCTTTGGATCATTATTGTTGGAGAAGAACAAGGGCGCGAAGATTCTTCAATATGTTTGTGCTATAAGGTTCAAAGATTTTATCTTCGATAAAACTGTAGGCTGTACTATTATTATTTCCCGCTGATCTCACAGATTACGCAGACGTTTGAAAACAGATAGTATACTCTATTTAAACTTTTGAAAATTGATATATAACGGGCTGTTTCTGCTGGAAATCTCTGATTTTATTTGCGCCATTGTGCTTTTCCAATCAACTTTAAGATTGAGACAAGGTTTTTTGTTTTTAAAAAATATTAGAATTTAAATGCGAAGTTGGCCAGGAATTCTCTTGGTTTTTGTGGCTGTCCGTAGAAATTCCAATAGGTTTGGTTCAAAGCATTGTTCATTTTCAGACCGATTCTGTATTTTTTCTTATCGTAGAAAACAGTGGCACCTACTGTTGTATAGGCTGGTGCCAGGAAATGGTTTCCGATGTTGATATAGGTTTTATCTACAAAGTTGAATCCGGCTCCGAAACCAAGCCCTTCATAAGCTCCGTCCATGATTTTATAGCTTGTCCATAAGTTTGCAACATGTTTAGGTGCCCATGCTACTCTCTTTCCCGCATCTTTAGTTCTATCGTCATAACGGTTATCATTATACCCGTAACCTCCTACAATGTTCCATCCTTTTACCGGATTGATGACAAGATCTATTTCAAATCCCTGATTCTTGATATTACCATCCTGTCTTTTTCCCAAACCTCCCGGATCTTCAATGACTCTATTCTTCACTCTCATGTTATAATAGGAAATAGTGGACAGTAGCTTTTTACCAAACAGATCTAATTTAAATCCGGCTTCAAACTGATTTCCCTGTTCCGGATCCCATTTGGTAAGAATTCCATCCTGGTTAGGTCCCGGAGCAATATTCTTAAATCCATTCACATAGTTGGCAAAGAATGAGATTTCATCTTTTTTAATTTCATATACCAAACCAAATTTTGGGGAAAATTGCGTCTGGCTATAGCCATCGGTTCCGGCTACTCCATTTCTTTTAATATCTCCATTTTTGTAATGATCCATTCTTAAACTTGCCATTACAAGAAAATTATCTGTAACATTTAATACATTGGAAACATAGGCACTGTATGTACTGTATTGAGAGATTTCATATTTTGTAGCGGTTCTTGGAAGTTTTTTTACAACGTCACGCGAAATAGGAGTCCAATCTGATGTGTCATTTAATATAACAATATCATTTCCTTTTTCAGTACCGTAATTTTCTCCGATTATTCCATTCAAAGGATAAGGAGCAAATGCAGAGTTTGTATTTTTACCCACTGTAAATACCGGATATTGGTTTTTGCTGGTCTGCTGGAAATAATCCAATCCTACTACCAATCGGTTTCTTAAACCACCAATTTTAAAATCTCCAATAAAGTTCTGCTGAATATTATCTGTTGTGATCTTATAGTTGTCAAAAGGACGGATACTTCTACTTACCCTGTTATTATCCATATAGTTCAATACCAAAAAGACAGACTCTTTCTCGTTGGCTTCTCCTCTTTGGTAGGATGTTCTGGAAGTCCATTGATCATTAAATTTATGGGTAACTTCAGCCATCGTTACAAAATTGGTTCTCTTCGATCCAACATCATTACTCGTAAACGACTTGCCATGAACAGCTTCAAGATCTTTCATTGAGTGAAGAGTCAATTTTTCAGACTGTCTCACATACGCATTTAACGTTTTTTCCGGTGCATGAAATTCTGTATCTAAGGTTACAGTAGTCTTATCACTTACCTTATATAAAATACTTCCAGAGAAAAATACTCCTTTATTATATCCTGCATCCTGAAAAGAATCCTGAGAATACCCCGCTACATTAAACCTTGCTAATGCTGTTTTTTCTTTATTTAAAGGAGTATTGACATCTGCTGTAATTCTGTTCATTCCCCAGCTTCCGGTAGTATAATTGATGATTCCACCGAAGTTTTCCTGTGGTTTTTTAGTTACAATATTCACAACCCCGCCATAATTGGCCAAAGTTCCACCAAATAAGGTTCCTGATGGTCCTTTGATTACTTCTACTCTTTCAACATTTGCAATCTCCGACTGTACCCTTGGGTTTTGAATTAACCCGTTTCTGAAACTGGCATTGGAGCTGAACCCTCTCAGGAAAACATCATTCCCACTGTCGTTCACACTATTGCTTACTACTACTCCAGGAACCGAAGCCATCGCCGTATTGAAGTCGGTTGCGCTCATCTCACTGATGATTTCTTTAGGAACAAGATTGTAAACGGTTGGATTTTCAAGATTTTCTAACGGAAGCCTGGCTACGGATTCAGATTTTTTGGTTCTGTAATTATGAGTTCCCTGTAGGGAGACTGACTGGATCTCCGCTACTTTAAGGGTATCACTTTCCTGTGCACTGAGCATGGTGACTGCTAATAATGATGCAGAAATAATAGTTTTTTTCATTTTTATAATTAAGCTTAGTGCCGCAAAAGTACTTTATTTTTATTAATTCTAAATAAAAATATGACACAAGTCATAAATTTAAAAATTTGAAAAAAGCCATAAATAAAGGGTTTTCGGTACACCGAAAACCCTTTATATCAATTGTAGATGAAATTTACACCTCCTATTTTGACTGAAATTATAATATTCTGTATGGTTTATCCAAACTCTTAGACAATAGCAGCCACCATCATAGACATATAATAATTGGCACAATGTAATGAAGTAAACAACAATAAGTCTTTATTGGAGAATCCTTCAAAACTGTCAGAGGTAGTAATATGATATTCGTAATTCATAGAGGTCCATTTAAGATGGGGTTTCATTATGAAAAGTTCAACTCCTTCTTGGTCTGTAAGTACAAATGATTCCTTAAATACTCCTCTATGTTTAAAAGCAAAGCTCTCTTTTATTCCATCAAAATATGTTTGTACCACTATTTCTCCATTCCAGTTCATCCTGAACTTTAAAAGAACTTTATCATGATCTTTCAATTCAATGGTGGTTCCCCAAAAACCTTTTGGTTCTACAAGATAAGAATGGTTTGAAACTTCTATTTCGGCATTAAACCTGAACCAGTTTTTATAAATAAGCTTTCCTATTAACTGATCGTCCTTAGTAAGTTCAAAGGATAAAGAATCATTGGATTTTGCGTAATATTCTGCCATGGTTGTTTTATAGTTTGGTGAAATTAGATCAGGTTATAACAAATATTGAATTATATATTTATGATCCCCTAATTTACAACCTCTTATATAAATCAGCAAAAAAAATTAAACAGGTTAGTTTTACTAATAATTCTTTCCAAACCAATATTCCCATTTTTCGGCATCAATACCGAATTTTCCCTGCCACCATCGTGCCGGATACCCTACATCATCATTTCTGATTGGTCTGTGTTTTCTCTCAGGATAAGTAATATACTGCTCAGCATACCCAAAATGCTCATCATCGTGTAAAATACCAATAACTCCCATAATTTCCAGTAATGCTACCCTTTCATCATCATTTGATTTGAATGTTTTTGAAATCCGTTTTTTAAGCTGAGAAACCCTATCGTTCGGCTCTGAGGTTTCAATGATTTCTTTCAGTTCATTTAATATCTTATCATCATTATCACCAGGCATGACAACAGGTAGTTTCGGAAATTGTTCTACATCAAACAACACCTGGATTAAGCTATCAAAGCAAGCCCCGTGTTTATATTTAAAATAATTGATGGTATTAAACTCGATAGGTTCTTCAAATTCAAAGGTATGAAGTTCACAGACTGCGCAAATTCCCTCATTAGGTTCCGGGCTGGCTATAAAGCTATGTTCTGACAATGATTGTGCAATACAGTAGCTTGATAAAAATGAACGATATTCCAATTGCCTTGTACTTAAACTGTAAAGAAAGGCATTGACAACATCCTGCTTTTCAATCTTAGCTACGGCAGCCTTAATTCTTCTGCAAATATCATCATGACTGATATTTTCCTGCTCATACATTACATTATGCTTTTTTGCATACTCAAAATCGTCTTTGGTAATATATTGCATATAAGAATCCCAATCAAACCAATCACTTAAGCTTTCATCCTGAGAGGTTTTTATGGCTTTAAATAAAATATTTATTGCTTTTTTATCCATGTATTATTGATCATCATGTTACCTATTTTCATTCCCCATCAAGGCAATAAACGGTCAGCATACTATTTATTATTTTGTCTTCAGATATATTCCAGCAATGGTGGCGTTCAATCCGAATTGTCCGCTGCATACTCCTTGGGTATACTGAACCAAAGCGAATCCTTTGTAAAACTTTATTCTAAATTCACAATCGTCTGTATCTGCCAGCTTATAAGTAAAATCAGTTGTTTTAAGGCTGATGGTGTCATCGTCTATTTGTGCAAGATTTCTTGCCGGCTCCCCGGTAATTGATGTTATTCCAAAAACTGCTTTTGAATCGGGCAATCTTTTAATTTCCAAATCTCCCTGATATCCTGCCTCACTATACTGGTAATGATAACGTCCAAACAGATCTTCTACTTTTGTTTCTATTTCCTTTGAAATGAGAGCAGTATCCTTTTTTACCAGATTGAGTACAAGTTCCTTTCTGGTCTTTGGTGAAAACCAACTTCCTTTGAAATCACCATCCGCGGGCTTTCCGGTAATAACACCCGTTATATTTCCAGATTTTTCAAATTCTAAAATCCTGTAGTTATTATCATCGTCAATGGTTCCCAAAAGGGTAATAGGCAATCTGTTTTTAGTATTCAGGTATGTGATTTCTCCAACAATTACATTACCATCCAGTTGATAGTGGATAAACACTGGGGTTTTCCCGTTGAGCAATCCTTTCCATGATATTTCTTTCCCGACCTGAGGTTTTACTGATGCTAAAGTGACTGATTCTTTGGGAATAGCAGAAGCCTTATCTTTTTGTTCAGGCTTATTACAGGAAACAATTGCCAATAACGGAATGTAAAATAAATATTTGTATTTCATGGTACTCTCTTTATGCTAATATACGGCCTGAAGAGGAATTTAGATTACTTTTATAAAACTATTTTATCTCCATAATTTATTTGATAAACCTGAAAACCTACAATTGATACCACAAACTGCGGATGATGACAAATATTTCCGGCTCATGAATGACATTTATGATGTCTAAAAAAATACATCAACTATAATGCTATACGTATGAATGAACCAACCAATCCAAGAAGTCGGATATTTCTGACATTGAATTAAACAAATTGCTCTGCTAATTTACCAATCAACCATGGTGCTGTATTATCTTCCTCTCCTTCATTGGTATTATCTACATGGGTAAAATCCCAGGTACCATTTAAAAAATCAGCGGCATGAACACTTTCATGAATTAATGTATTGACTGCTGTTTTTAAGTTGTTACTAAAACAGCGTGTATTAAGCTTTATCAAAGTTGTACTCACGGTTTTTGCATTTACACAGGTTCTTGGTCTAAACGGGTTGATCTGCCAATATGTTTCTATTTGAATTTCCTGATTTGCTTCTCTGAGAATATCAGAAATCTGAGTAGGGGTTAGTTTTGTATTATAAAACTGAGGAAGTTTTTTAATTTGTTCAAAAAATTCGGAATTACTCAGAATTTCATTTGCTTTGTCAACGGCAATCTTAATACTGATCTGATCCCCCTTAAAAATAAGTTTCATAGTTTTTTATTTTTTTGTTAAAGCTACTGATTGGAAAAAATATAAGATTCCAAGTCTACGCTCTCTAATTCCAATTGTTAAGAAATCTTTTCAAAAAATTCTTTCCATTTTCAGACAAAAATTTATCTACACATTGCACAAGATAGCTTTCTTCTATAGGTTCAGAATTTTTGTTTTTAAACACTCTGATCTCCTTCAACGGTTCCAGTCTTTTATCTACAATTGGTAAATAAACAAGAAGATCATTTCTAAGCTTTCCTAAACTTGTCACATCATCATATGGATTTATAGGATTTATAAGTCCGTCATAATCAGATCCTATACAGATATGATCCCATGGACTGCGTTCTCCTACCCAATTCATTTCTGAATACCCTAATCTTACGGCATAAAGAATGTGCGCGCAAAGCAGATAGATGTGTCTTACTTCACGGTCTGTTTTGGATTCGGTTGTAAAGGCTTCTTTAAGATCAAAAGTTCCTTCTTTAAACCATTTACGCCATTCGTAAAGAGGTATTGCTTCCGGGTCTTTAAAATAGTCGGGTCTGGAACCGTCCATCATACTTTTAGCAGCTCCTAAAATACGCTGATCCATCGAAATTCCTATAAGTCCATTACTTTTCATAATTTCCAAAATCTCCTCATCAAATAGATTGATTGTCCATGGATTGGAAAATAATTTATTATTCAGAAGAAAATCTGTTTTACCTATTGATTGATTTTTAGACTGAATTTCGCAGATCGTTTTACCCTGAACATATCTAAAATCAGAACGATAGTTTTTCTGTTCTAAAAAGTCTTTTATTGAAGAAAATGTAAACCCGGTATGAGAAGAAATAATTGGTAACCGAAGCGTTTCCGGATGCTCTGATCCCAATTCTTCCCGGAACTGATAAAATTTGTGACGGGAAAAAACACTCATATGTTTAATGTCAATAAGGGAAGGGTTAGAATGAAGGAATACAGTCCGGATAAAATCTTTTCCCTTGTCAGAGATCCCAAAACCTGACTTTGGAATAAAATCTTCACTCCGGAAAGCGATTTGTGCTGTACCGTTTAAAGCCTGTGCAAAACCACACATATGCTGTTCAGGGATCTCACTAAGATGAACAAGATTAATACTGAAAATATCTACATTTTCTTCATCATTCTGAATTTCACGATAACACTTTTCCGGGTTCGTAGCTGTGGCTGTATCTCTTATTTTAGCATTCGAAAAGTTATGAGCACCTTCAACAGAAAATGCAAGATAAGTATACTGTTGATTGTTAAAAATATCTTCATCAGAAGGCTTTTTCCTGCTGATAAATTTTATTTTGAAATCATTTTCCAGCATAGCATAATTTGATTGATAATAGCCAATTTCTTCTTTCAACAAATCAAAATAGGTAGTTTCTCTGTTTTTCACACGATCTATAAAGTCCCAGTTGATGGGAAGCTTAGATGAGCTAAAGCCTTTAAAAAAACCATTTATATTTTCTGCAAATGCATATTCCATAGCCATAAGAGCTGTCACTCCGTACCCGAGTGAACTACTTTTTACCATTCCAGGTGAAGACTGGCTGTCGAATGCATTACCCATAAACTCATCTATGATACTCATTACTCCTTTTGTTTTAAAATTGGAGCTTAGAGGAAGGCGGCCAGTATCTTTTTTGCTGATCAAATGTTTAAACAACAAATGAAAGTGAAAATCGAATATATTTTTCATAATTTGTGTTTTAAGGAGTAAGCACTTTATCTCTTATCGCATTAAATGTGGCGAGTGATTCATTTTCTTCACGATTACTTATACTTTCTGTATCAGTTCTACCCATAAAGGTATTACGTTTCACAATTTTTTTGGCATGATCAGACATTTCATACTCCTCATCTTGAAGACTTTCTTCATTTTTCACACCTTTGATAATGCTTCTCATAATTCCGTTCCAAAGCATCTTCAAGCTTTCCCCAACGGTTCTGAACCCCATATCAATACGGCTTATATCTTCACCATTATATGCATTATTTAAACTGGAAGCAGCCGGAAGATTAGTTTTTAAAAGCTTATCAACATCTAAAATCCCTGCCCCGAAGTCTTTAGAAGGAAGACTGTGCTTGGTTCTTGCCGAGTCTTTAAGACTGGTTCTAAATGCTTCAACAACCTGATAACCATGATAAGCTTTCAAATCTTCTCTGTTTTTGTAAAGCCAAAGTACAGCTGCAGATGAAACATGGGGAGTGGCATAGCTCGTTCCATGTCCATATGCCATTCCATAGCGGAACAAGCCCGAATCTTCTTTTAAGGATTTTGGCACATAAACATGCATTCCTGGAGCTGTGATATCTACGGCTTCTCCCCTGCATGATCCTTTCCATTCTTTATCATCGGGGTTTGATGCTGCTACTGCAATGGTTCCGGGATGTACGGCAGGTGCAACGACTTCTTTCACTTCATTTCCTGCTGCACAACACCATATAATGCCTTTCTCATATACTTTTTTTGCCAGATTATAAGTCGTCATAGTAGGTGGTAATCCCATACTTGTAGTAATCACTTTTGCTCCCGTTGCAATGGCTGCATCCACTGCTTTTGCCAATTCTTCCTGCCTTCCTATAATTATTACATCCTGTGCAACCCTGTAAGGAATAAGCTTAACACCGTTTTGATTTAATAAACCACAGTTACCGTTTTCTTCTGCATCAGAATAAGGGTTTCCAATAATAATACTCCCTGTTCTAGCACCGTGACCGGCATCTGCCAGAGTAAATATTTTATGATGTTCTTCTTCTCTGGAGTTGTCATCATCATCTACAAAATCATAATCCTCAGTAAGATCAAATGAACCATAGTTTTTCGGATGATGGGAATACCCTGTATCAAACTGGACGATTTTTACTGAATTCCCAATGATATTTGTTATACCTCCGTTATAATTCACGGCTTTCCAATTCCACTGTCTGTAATCTTCCTTAGTCTTTCCTTTTACATATTTACTGGACTGACTATATAATTCAAGAAAATGCTTCTCATTGTTAAAATCTTTTGAACCTGAGCTCTCGAAAGCTTTAAACTCATCATCATAAGCCACTTCCATATTGAGATAAATTTCACTGTCATATTCTGCATGAATAATTTCTTCTAATGAAAGTAATTCTCTTGCAAATTCGTTTGGATTCTTACTTTCGGCAGAAATATTCAGTACAAATAATTCTTCCTCATCTTCTTTTGCGGAAACCGGAGTAGCAAGATAAAGATCGAAGTCTTTTCCATAATTCAGTGTAAGCTCTGTTTCAAGGTTATTAAAATTTTCCGGGTTATTTTTCGCCAGAATAATGAATGGAAACTTTTTTGAGCCATCGGCAGTATCTACAACATTTTTTGTATTCAGCTCCTGATTATCAATTACAGAAACAGGATTTTTCAGTTTTTTTGCTTCATCCTTTACTTGGGTAAGAGAAATCTCCGGCTGATTCTTAACGACTTCTTTGAGTTCTTTTTTGATCTTATTGGTTCTTGCAAGGATTTCGCTTTTCTTTACATTGTGAGCAGGATCATCAAAATTTTTCTTTTGCAGAAATTCCAATATTCTACTGATACGAATTCCGGCATTGGCCACCCATTCAATTTCATCATCCGGTGTATCTAAACTGGCAATGGCCCCTGATTTTGTAAGAGGTCTTTTATTTTCATCCATTTTAGGTACTCCAGTCTGATGCAGAGCAACTATTTCACAAGTACCTAATGCTGTAACCGGAGCGCCTGAGGAACCCGACAAAGAATCTGTTTCATACATAATCAGATCCTGAGTCTCGGAAAAAAAAGAATTATTATTAAGCGAGGTCTTTTTAGGCTGGCCATTAGGATGCTGAATAATAATACACGTTCCTCCTTTAGTTATTTTACCAGCATTACCATCTATTTCTAAAGAAGGAATATCTGCAATTTTTTTTCCTCTGGCATTAAGTTCTTCTAATGCAACCATTGTAAAGTCTAATCCGGAAAATTCATCTTCCGTCTTTTTTTGAATATCTGAAGTAAAAAAGAATGTTTCCGGCTCCAGTCTGAATTGGATGGGATTCAAAATTCTTCCTTCTTCGTCAATTTCATAAAAAAATTCAGCTTTAATACTTGTACATTCTTCCACACTTGAAATCACATGATTATTGGTCATTAAAATATTTCCATTGATTAAAAAGCCAGATCCAAGGGGTTGATTATTATACAAAATCCTGCATACTGATTTGGAAATCTGTAGTACTTTTGAGAGATTTACAATATCTACCAGATCATTTTCTCCGGTTATTTTTTCAATTCCTAAACGGAAATTAAGATCCTCACGGGCAATTCTGGTCTCAAAACGCTTCTGATCATCCTCCAGGTTTATGAGAGGATAATTTAACAAACGTACTTTTTCCAGCTTTTTTTGATCCCTGATCATTTGATCATACTGATTCGCCAGCTTGTCAACAATGACTGCTTTTGTTTCCCCAGAATTTAAAGAATTAAACATAATATTAAGTTTTTAAGGTTATTAATTCAAAACCAGAGAAACTGAAACAACACTAAACTTATCCTAAATAAACTGTAAAGTATATCAGCAACTAACAATTACTCCGATAAATAATATTATTAAAGAAAGCGATAAAAAATTACTGAACAATGCTCAATAAGCTGTAATACCACTATTTCTCAGAATATTTTATTCAAAGTTATCATGAATCATTATAATAAAAAATAGCACTTTTGTGTAATAATCAGGATATAAAAAAACCTAACAGGTTTTTGAAATCTGTTAGGTTTAAGATATTTTAGACACTCAATAAATTAACTTCAATTAAGTGAACTATTTAAAGTACTTTTTTAATTAAATTTCCACTCAAATTCAAAACCTGCTAATCCAATTTTTCATAATAGTGATTTAAATCCGCATTCAGAATGATCCTTGGCTTTCTAAAAATTTTATTTGAAAAATAGGTTTTATAGATAGCTGGTTTGTCAAGTTCCTTATAATGTAGTTCTATTTCAGGATTTATTCCATTCTCAATATGGTATGTTCCAACACTATAAAATTTACTTTTAAATGTACCATTTCTATATAAAATTAGAGTATCTGCTACATGAGGAGCCTCCACACAACAAGTTAGATTATCAAAATTTTTATTGAGGTATTTTCCATATATACTTTGATCATTTAATGGAAAATCGATATTAAAAATAATAATACATGCGATTCCTAATACAGTGAATATTAGAAGTATTTTTTTCATGGAATTTTAGATATGTTAAAATTAAAACGTTCAATCATAGTGCCCAATAGTCTTTTGAACAGATTTGATTTATATTCCACAACACGCTTAGTTAATTTTTAAAATATAATCATTACTAATAAACTTCGTTTTATTTTTTAATTCTGCCGGAGTAAATACCTTCCCATCCATCTCAACACTTTTAATCTTCTCCCTCCAATGTCCATTATGACTTTTATCAATTCTTGTTGTTGAATTGGGATAAATTTCCAGAACAATGGCAGAATCACCCACCACCTTTTTTTCAAGAGACTTTAGGCTTTTGATTTTTTGAAAAGACCGGGGTGTCAATATTTCATTCTCATAATTAAACTCAAAGCTGCCAGGATCATTGGCAATTGCTTTTGAGATCGGATAATTATAATTGATCTTTATTATTTTTTTAGTTGCAGTCAGGTTTTGAATGTAAAAATCTGTCAAATAAGAACATCCAAAAAACACTAGGACGAAAATAAGACTTAAAAATCCTCTGGTAATTACCTTTATACTCATTTTAACATAGTTTAGATGGTTTTTGTAAAAATAAAAAAATATTTTGATTCATAAACTTATCCAATAAAAAAGCCCTACAAGTTTTCTTGCAGGGCTTATCATATTTATTTTTTCGAAATTACATGGTCTCCATTTTGAAGCTCATGCTTTCGATTACTTTTAGAATAGCTTCTACTGTATCCATTGAAGTTAAACAAGGAACACCGTTTTCCACGCTCATTCTTCTGATCTGGAATCCGTCTCTTTCTGCTTGTTTTCCTTTTGTAGTAGTGTTTACTACATACTGAACTTTTCCTTTCTGGATCAGGTCGATAAGGTTTACACTTTCTTCTCCAATCTTGTACCCTATTTTGCAAGGGATTCCTTTTTCTTCGAAGAATTTTGCTGTTCCTTCTGTAGCCCAGATTCTGAACCCTACTTCATGGAATCTTGCTGCCAAATCAGCAGCTTCTTCCTTGTGCTTATCTGCTACTGTGAACAAGATAGAACCGTGCATTGGAACTTTTCTTCCTGCTGCGACCAATCCTTTGTAAAGGGCTTTCTCTAACGTAGTATCTTTCCCCATAACTTCTCCTGTAGACTTCATTTCAGGGCCTAAAGAGATGTCAACCTTTGTCAGTTTTGAGAATGAGAATACCGGTACTTTTACAAAGACTCCTTCTTTATTCGGAACCAATCCGTTTTTGTAACCAAGATCAACCAATTTCTGGCCTAGGATCGCTTTCGTTGCAAGGTTCGCCATTGGAACTTCAGTAATTTTAGATAAGAAAGGAACTGTTCTTGAAGAACGTGGATTTACTTCGATCACATATACGTTTCCTTCGAAAAGTACGTACTGGATGTTCATTAATCCGATCACTTTCAGTCCTTTTGCCAGTCTTTGGGTATAATCTACTAAAGTCTCAATTTCGCTTTGTGAAATATTCTGTGGCGGGTATACTGCGATAGAGTCTCCGGAGTGAACCCCTGCTCTTTCGATATGCTCCATAATTCCTGGAATGACCACTGTTTCACCGTCGCAGATTGCATCTACTTCAATTTCCTTTCCTACCATGTATTTGTCAACCAAAACAGGGTGTTCAGGACTTGCATCTACTGCATGTTCCATGTAGTGAGCTAATTCTGCTTCTGCGTATACAATTTCCATTGCTCTACCTCCTAGAACGTAGCTTGGACGCACTAATACCGGGTAACCGATTTCATTGGCAATTTCTATCGCTTCTTCTTTTGAAGTGGAAGTTCTTCCTTTTGGCTGAGGAATTCCCATCTCCTGAAGTGCTTTTTCAAATTTATCTCTGTTTTCAGCTCTGTCAAGGTCTTCTAATGAAGTTCCTAAGATCTGTACTCCGTGAGAAGCTAACTTATCTGCAAGGTTGATAGCAGTCTGTCCTCCGAACTGTACCACTACTCCTTTAGGTTTTTCAAGCTCAATGATATTCATTACATCTTCTTCCGTTAATGGCTCGAAGTATAATTTATCTGAGATAGAGAAGTCTGTAGAAACAGTTTCAGGATTGTTGTTGATGATGATCGCCTCGTAACCCATTTCTTTGATTGCCCAAACTGAATGTACTGTTGCATAGTCGAATTCTACTCCCTGTCCGATTCTGATAGGTCCTGACCCTAAAACGATGATCTTTTCTTTATCAGAAACTACACTTTCGTTTTCTTCTTCATAAGTTCCGTAGAAATAAGGGGTTTCAGATTCAAACTCAGCGGCACAAGTATCTACCATTTTGTAAACCGGCATTATTCCGTTTTCTTTTCTGAAGTTGAAAATCTCACGTTCTTTTACATCCCAAAGTACTGCAATATTGACATCTGCGAAACCTAATCTTTTAGCTTCAATTAATGTTTCTTTATCAAATTTATTTTCAGCAATAACTTTTTCGAAATCAACCAGCTTTTTCAGTTTCCAGATGAAGAACTTGTCGATTTTGCTCCATTCTACTATTTGTTCCCAATCATATCCTCTTCTTAAGGCATCTCCGATGATGAATAATCTCTCATCATCACACACTCTGATTCTTCTTTCGATTTCCTCAGCTGTAAGTGCCTCAGCCTGCTTAGTTTTTAATCCTAAATGCTTGATTCCTGTTTCTAATGAACGGATTGCTTTCTGTAAAGATTCCTCAAGGTTTCTTCCGATTGCCATTACTTCCCCAGTTGCTTTCATCTGAGTAGAAAGTCTTCTGTCTGCAGTTTCGAATTTATCGAATGGGAATCTTGGGAATTTAGTCACCACATAGTCCAGAGCAGGTTCGAAACATGCGTATGTTTTTCCTGTTACCGGGTTCATGATTTCATCCAGTGTTAATCCTACCGCAATCTTTGCAGCGATTTTTGCAATCGGATATCCTGTTGCCTTACTTGCTAAAGCTGATGAACGGGATACTCTAGGGTTTACTTCGATGATATAGTATTCGAATGAATGTGGATCTAGCGCTAACTGTACGTTACATCCACCTTCAATTCCTAATGCTCTGATGATCTTTAAGGAAGCATTTCTCAATAATTGGTACTCTCTGTCTGAAAGCGTTTGAGAAGGTGCTACTACGATGGAGTCCCCTGTGTGAACTCCAACCGGATCTATATTTTCCATGTTACAAACCACAATGGCATTGTCGTTTGCATCACGCATTACTTCGTATTCAATTTCTTTGAAACCTGCAATAGATTTCTCGATAAGACACTGTGTAACCGGGCTGTGTTTTAGTCCCAGTTCAGCGATCTCTTTTAATTCTACTTCAGTGGAAGCGATACCTCCACCTGTTCCTCCCATAGTAAAGGCAGGACGAACAATTACAGGATATCCGATCTCATTAGCAAAGGCAATTGCTCCTTCTACTGTGTTTACAATATCAGATTCCGGAACCGGCTCATTCAATTCTCTCATCAGCTCACGGAAAAGGTCTCTGTCTTCTGCTCTGTTGATGGCAGAAAGTTTAGTTCCCAATACTTCCACTTTGCATTCTTCAAGAATTCCTGATTTTTCAAGTTCTACCGCCATGTTAAGACCAGTCTGCCCTCCAAGCGTTGGTAATAATGCATCCGGACGCTCTTTTCTGATGATGTGGCTTACAAACTGTAATGAAATCGGCTCGATATATACTTTATCTGCGATCTCCACATCTGTCATGATTGTTGCAGGATTTGAGTTTATCAAAATTACTTTGTAGCCTTCTTCTTTCAAAGACAGACAAGCCTGCGTTCCTGCGTAATCAAATTCAGCTGCCTGCCCGATGATGATAGGTCCTGAACCGATTACTAAAATTGTTTTTATATCTGTACGTTTTGCCATTTTTCTTTTTTTAGATACAAGATGTCAGATGTCAGATTTCAGACATCCAACAGATGTTTTACTTTTTTAAATTAGATTTGAATGTATAAATCATTCTTTGAATTTCATTCAGATTTGATATTAAACCATTGACTTTTTCTGCTTCGAGCAAATTTAACTCTCTCGTTAAAATTAACTGTGTCTGCAATTCAAAAGAGGAAGCATTTGCAATTCCAAGAAAGTGATAAAATTCTTTATCATTATTTCTTCCTGCCCCTTCTGCTATATTTGAAGGAATAGAGATTACAGATCTTTTAATTTGAGAAATCAAACCAAACTTTTCATCTTTAGGTAATTCTACACAAATGATATAAACCTGTTTTGCAAGCTCAATCGATTTCTGCCAAAAAACCAGTTTTTCAAAATTATGCATGATCAAGTCTGTTATCTGATGTCTAATATCTGAAATCTTATTACTTTTTAAAGTCTTCCATCATTTGGATAAACTCATCAAATAAGTAGTTTGCATCTTCAGGGCCTGGGCTTGCTTCAGGGTGATACTGAACGGAGAAACAAGGGTGGATTTTGTGTTTCAAACCTTCGTTTGTTCTGTCGTTCAGAGCGATGTGCGTTTCTACAAGGTCTGTTCCTTTTAAACTTTCCTGATCTACTGCATATCCATGGTTCTGAGATGTGATCGCTACTGTATTTTTTGCTAAATCAAGTACAGGGTGGTTTCCTCCTCTGTGTCCGAACTTCAGTTTGAAAGTTTTTGCTCCACAAGCAAGACCAATTAACTGATGTCCTAAACAGATTCCGAAGATTGGAACTTTTCCTAATAATCCGCGGATCATATCCAGTGCATGTGGAACATCTTCAGGGTCACCAGGACCGTTGGAAAGCATAATTCCATCCGGATTCATCAACAGGATATCTTCTGCTGTTGTATCATGAGAAACTACAATGATATCACAGTTTCTTTGAGATAATTCTCTGATAATTCCCAGTTTGGCACCAAAGTCTACCAATACTACTTTGAAACCTCTGTTAGGATTTGCATAAGGTGTTTTTGTAGAAACTTCTTCTACCTGGTTGATTGGGAAAGTAGTTGTTTTCAACTCTGCAGCTGTAGCTGCTTCATCCGCATCTGCATTCACAATTTTTCCTTTCACTACTCCGGAGTTACGAAGAATCCTTGTCAGTCTTCTTGTATCAATTCCTGAAATTCCAGATAGGTTTTTCTTTTTAAATAATTCATCTAAAGTGATATGAGTACGGAAGTTAGAAGGAAGATCGCAAAGTTCTTTTACGATAAGTCCTTTAATTGCCGGCTCAATACTTTCATAATCATCACGGTTAATACCATAATTCCCGATAAGCGGATAGGTCATACAAACTATCTGACCACAGTATGATGGGTCAGAGATCAATTCCTGATACCCTGTCATTCCGGTATTGAAAACTACTTCACCCGCAGTTTCCAATTCTGCTCCGAAACCTTCTCCATGAAACACTTCACCGGACTCCAGTATTAATTTTTTCTTCATTTTTTCTATTTAGATTTTCTTTTTTATTAACAGGCTGCCTCTATGAGGCTATTTTTCATTATTCCCCAAGGGCTTCGCCCATGGTTATTAATAGGTCGCCCCTACAGGGCTCGTATTATTATTGTCTTTATTTATTTTCCAGGGGTTTCCGCCCATGGCTATTAACAGGTCGCTCCTACGGAGCTCACTATACTTTTTACTTTTATCCTGGCTCTTTTTACTTAAAAGTAAACCCTTTTTCTTGCAGTGCATCTTTTAAGATGGCCATTCTGGCAAAAACACCGTTTTCCATTTGTCTGAAGACTCTTGAACGTTCGCATTCTACCAGGTCTGAGTCTATTTCCACTCCTCTGTTGATAGGTGCCGGGTGCATGATGATTGCTTCTTTTTTCATAGCCTTCTCTCTTTCTTTGGTCAGTCCATATTTTTTATGATAGTCTGATGCTGTAAAACTCATGGCAGCATCATGTCTTTCATGTTGGATTCTTAATAACATCAGAACGTCTACTTCAGCGATCAGTTCATCTACTGAAAGATAAGTTCCGTTGATTAATGCTCCTTCGTCAAACCATTGTTCAGGTCCGGAGAAATATACTTTAGCGCCTAATCTTCTTAAAGCTTCAGCGTTTGAATTGGCAACACGGCTGTGTTTTACATCTCCCACAATTCCTACTTTTAATCCTTCAAACTTTCCGAATTCCTGATAGATGGTCATCAGATCCAGCATACATTGTGAAGGATGGTTTCCTGTTCCGTCTCCTCCATTGATGACAGGGATCTTAATATTTTCCAGTTCCTCGAAATATCTGTCTTTCTTATCCCGGATCACTACTAAATTTACTCCCAGACTTTCAATTGTCCTTACCGTATCGTAGAGACTCTCTCCTTTATTTACAGAACTGTGTGAAGCATCAAAGGGAACCACCTGCAATCCTAATTTTCTTTCTGCAATATCAAAGCTTGTTTTTGTTCTTGTACTGTCTTCAAAGAAAAGATTGGAGCAAAAAACTTCGCCTTCAATTTTAGCAGTTTTTCCGTTTCTAAAAGCCATTGCTTCTGTCAGTATACTGTTGATTTTCTCGGTACTTAGTTCTGTAATCGTAAACATAATCTTAATTTTTAAGCATAAAAAAAGCGAAGACAACAATCTTCGCTAATAACAATAAATATCGTAAAGGGCGCTTTCGCCCGGTAAATCTAATGATATAAATGCTTTTTTATTCATTAGGTGCAAAGATATAACAATTTTATGAACCTACAAAAATTAAGTTTGAAATAAATTAAAAACTTCAGTACTTCTTATTCTCATTTAAAATTGATATTTTTGTTAACATTCAAATATATTCTATGGATTTAAAAGACAAAATGATTCTCAGCATTATACAGGAAGACTCCACTTTATCTGTTAAAGAAATTTCAGAAAAGATAGGTCTTACCTTCACTCCGACGTATGAAAGAATCAAACAACTGGAGAAGCAGGGGATCATTCAGAAGTATGTAGGTCTTTTAAACCGTGAGAAACTGGGTCTGAATATTGTAGTCTACTGTAATGTACGTCTTAAAGAGCAATCCAAGAAGGTATTGGAAACCTTTGAGAAGCATATTGGAAAGTATGATGAAGTACAGGAAATCATCAGTCTTTCCGGGGAGTATGACTATATGTTGAAGATTATTGCCAAAGACATCAATTCTTATAATGAATTTGCGGTCAATGTTATTTCAAACATTCCTAATATCGGACAGTATCACAGTTCTATTGTACTTCATGAAGTGAAAAAGTCTACTAAATTCAAGATTGACCTTGAATAGTTTTCAATTTTAAAACCATTAAGAAACTTTAAGTGATGAAGAATAGTTAAGGATATCCGCAAGCTAATTATAAAGCTATGCAGAAAATTCAAACTTTTCTTAACTCATCTTATCTTAAAGAACCTTAAATGGTTCAATCATCAAATTCAAAGATCAAAATAAAATCCAACCATTAAGACAGCTTAAGCAATTAAGATTTAAGGATTTCACAACGATAAAACATAAGGCGATTCTAAAGTAATTTTAGATTTTTATGTCTGCCTAAGCTTTTATTATCTTAATGGTTTAGATTTTAACCTAATAATTTATTCTTCAGTTTATTGAACTGGTATTCTATTTTATCCAGGCAAAGGTTTCCTATACTTCCCTGGTGTGAATGATTCAAAGTGCCCGGCTCGAATTCAAACTCATTATTTTCAATTTCCTGCCCTACTTTCACATAAGCATCACGGAAAGAACTTCCGTTTTTCACTTCTTCATTAATTTTCTCTACGCTGAACAGGTATTTATATTTTTCATCTTCCAGAATTCCGTCTTTCACCTGAATATTTGGTAAAGTATAGCTTAGAATCTCCAGACATTCCTTTAATGAATCAATTGCAGGGAAGAGAATTTCCTTCGTCAACTGTACATCTCTGTGGTATCCTGACGGAAGATTATTCGTTAGCAAAATCAACTCATTTGGTAACGCCTGAATTCTGTTGCATCGTGCACGAACCAGCTCAAAGATATCCGGATTCTTTTTATGCGGCATAATACTGCTTCCTGTTGTAAATTCTTTCGGAAAGCTGATGAAATTGAAGTTCTGATTCAGATACAGACACACATCATAGGCAAATTTCCCAAGAGTTCCTGCCAGAGTTGCCATTGCCATGGCTAATAATTTCTCTGATTTTCCACGAGTCATCTGAGCATAGACTGAATTATAGTTCATAGACTGGAATCCCAGATTATAAGTGGTGCTTTCACGGTTGATCGGGAAAGATGAACCATAGCCTGCCGCTGATCCCAATGGGTTTTTATTAATGATATTTTTAGTTGAAAACAACATTTCAACATCATCCAAAAGTGCTTCAGCATAAGCTCCAAACCACAATCCGAAAGAAGAAGGCATAGCAATCTGCAAATGGGTATATCCTGGAAGCAACACATTTTTATGCTGATCTGCCAATTGGATCAAAATCTGGAAAAACTCATCGGTCAATGCTGTGATTTCACGAATCTCATCTAATAAATACAGTTTTATATCCAATAAAACCTGATCATTTCTTGATCTTGCCGTGTGAATTTTCTTTCCGGTGTCTCCTAATTTTGTAATCAGGATTGCTTCTACCTGAGAATGGATATCCTCAGCTTCTTTATCAATTTCAAAATTACCATTTTCAATTTGCTGTAAAATATCATTTAATACTGCCAGCATCTGCCCGGATTCTTCCTGAGAAATAATTCCGGTTTCTGCAAGCATTGTACAGTGTGCCATAGAACCTTTAACATCATATTTTGCTAAACGTTCATCAAAGTCAAGGTCCTTTCCTACTGTAAAGTTATTGACTAATATATTGGTGGCCAGGTCATCCTTTTGCCATATTTTTTTCATAAGTACTGATTGATTTTCTAAGACTGCAGGTTATCATATACTGATTTCATCACAGTCCGATTTAAAATATTTGATTGATTTTGACAAGCCCAGCAAGACTATCCTTATTATTACTATTAACTATAAAAAACATTTCCTTAATATGTAAAGTCACTTTTAATCGTATTGTTTGCATAAATCCTTATTAAAACGTGAACTTTATTGCCTGCTGAGCATTTGTCAAAATATATGTTAAGCTGGAAGTCTGAAGCTAGAACTGGAAGTTAATAGTAAACCACAATAACTTCCTTTCTTCCTTCTTCCCGCTCCCATCTTTTATAACACTTTTTCCAAAATCCTGATGTAGATCTCTATACCTTCTTCTATTTCATTGATATAGATAAATTCATCCGCTGTATGAGAGCGCCTACTGTCTCCAGGCCCCATTTTTACAGATGTACATGGAATAATCGCCTGATCTGAAGATGTTGGTGAACCATAGGTTGTCCTTCCTATTTCCAATCCTGCTTTTACAAACGGGTGATCCATTTCTATTTTTGATGAATTTAACCTGAAAGACCTTGCGGTAAGCTTTGATTTCATCTGCGACTGAATGATATCAAAGGCTTCTTTATTGGAATATTCATCCGTCACCCTTACATCTAATGTAAAATGGCAGGACTCCGGTACTACGTTATGCTGCACTCCGGCATTCATTCCCGAAAGAGTAACTTTCACTTCGCCCAGATAATCTGAAACCTTCGGAAATTTAAAATTTAAAATTCCCTGAAGATCCTCCATACATTTAATAATGGAGTTATCGTCATTAGGATGAGCAGCATGAGAAGGAGTTTCTTTCATCTCTCCGTCAATCACCAACAGTCCCTTTTCCGCTATTGCCAAATTCATCTGCGTGGGTTCTCCTACAATGGCAAGCTCGATATTAGGTAACTGTGGAAACAGAGCCTCGATTCCGTCAAAACCTGAAATCTCCTCCTCTGCTGTCAACGCAATCACTAAATTATATTCTAAATCTTCTTTATCATAAAAATGTAAAAAAACCTGCGCCATGGAAACCAGAGAGGCTCCGGCATCATTGCTTCCCAATCCGAACAGCTTCCCATCCTTTTCAATCGGTACAAACGGATCCAGCGTGTATGCTTTGTTTGGTTTTACCGTATCATGATGCGTATTGAGTAAAACTGAAGGTTTAAATACATCAAAGTTTTTATTGACCGCCCAGATATTGTTTTTAAAACGCTTCGTCGGGATCTGGTGCTTTTTGAAAAAGTTTTCAATTTCCACTGACGTATTGAATTCATCTTTGCTGAATGAAGGAATTTCAATCAAATTTTTAAGCAATTCAACAGCATTGTTTAGCAATTCTTCTTTATTATAAACAGATTTCGGTTCCTGCATGATGATTCTCTATATGGTTTTTCAATTCTGTTTCTTTAATCAGAAACACTTTGTTTACATTATTTTTTATTGCTCCAAGAGCATTTTCAAGTTTGGGTAAAATCCCTTTATGAAGCTTTCCTTCATCTTTCAACGTTGTAAAATCTTCTTCAGAAATACTTTTGATGAGAGATTCCGGGTCATCCACATTTTCCAACACTCCTTTTTTATCAAAACAATACAGCAGCTCCACTTCATATTTCTCAGACAAAGCCTGAGCGATTACAGAAGCAATAGTGTCTGCATTGGTGTTAAAAAGATTTCCTTTTTTATCGTGGGTAATGGCAGAAAATACAGGAATAAGATCCAGCTTAATGAACTTTGAAACGAGTTTCTTATTCACACTCTTCTTATTGATATCTCCTACAAAGCCGAAATCTATTTCAGGATGTTCTCTTTTTTTAGCTTTAATAAGATTCCCATCTGCTCCGGAAAACCCTATGGCATTGCATTTTTTATGTTGTAGTTTCTCAACAATATTCTTATTGATTCCCCCTGCATATACCATCGTTACAATATCCAATGTTTCTTTATCAGTAATCCTCCTTCCATTAATCATCTTCTGCTCGATTCCCAGTTTATCAGCAAGCGTTGTGGCTAACTTACCACCACCATGCACAAGGATTTTCTTTTCTTTAATTTCGGAAAACTGATCTAAAAACTGATCCAGTAATCGTTCATCATCAATGAGCGCACCGCCTATTTTTATGATGTATATTTTCTGTTTCATTTTCTTATGTTTATTGTATTGATAGAATTTCCATTCTATCTGGGGTTTTAAATTGATTGGAATGTATTCCAACCCTAGATTAAATTGTCACTTCAGGACTCTGTTTGGATTAATTATGTCTTGTTGAATTTTCAATCCTTGGCAAGGTTTAGAACCTTGGCAATGGGTTTGCAAAAGAATTATTCAACGTTCAAGCCATCCAAAATTTCACTGAAGACTGCCTGTGCTGAGAAAATACGGTTCTTTGCCTGTTGGTAGATAATGGAATTTTCTCCATCCATTACCTCATCACTTAATTCTACATTACGGCGAACCGGAAGACAGTGCATTACTTTTGCCTGATTGGTATTCGCCAGTTTTTCATTGGTAAGCATCCAGTTTTCTTTTACTTCAGGCATTGCTGCATAGTCTTCAAAAGAAGACCAGTTTTTCACGTAGATAAAATCAGCTTCTTTTAATGCTTCATCCTGATCATGAACAATCTTTACGTCTTTTGTGAAAGCAGGGTCCAGATCGTATCCTTCCGGATTAGCGATCACCAACTCAACGTCCATTTCCTGCATCCATTCTGCAAAAGAATTTCCTACTGCATGAGCAATCGGTTTGATATGCGGAGCCCAGGTTAAAACTACTTTTGGCTTATAGTCTTTTTTCCAGTTTTCTGTAATCGTAATACAGTCTGCCAGACTTTGTAAAGGATGGCGGGTTGCTGATTCCAAAGAAATAACAGGAACTTTTGCATGTTTTTCGAATTGGCTCAGAATACTTTCGTTTACATCGTCTTCTTTGCTCTTCATTCCGGCAAAACAACGTACAGCAATGATGTCACAATATTGGTTTAAAACTTCAATAGCATCTTTGATATGTTCTACGGTATCTCCATTCATCACAGCTCCGTCAGCAAATTCAAGATTCCAGGCTTCCTGAGCTGCATTTAGAGTTAATACATTCAATCCCAGGTTTTGCGCTGCAATCTGGCTGCTTAAACGGGTTCTTAAACTTGAGTTTAAGAATACAAGACCAATTGTTTTTCCTTTTCCTTTTTCTGTTTCAGAAAGTGGGTTTGCTTTAATTTCTAAAGCTTTTTTTATAATTTCCTGCAAGTTTTTTACATCACTTACAGTAGTGAATTTTTTCATTTTGAATTGATTTTAAAGATTTTTAATACCTATTAAATATTTCCCAACACCTCTTTCAAAGCGCTGATAAAAAGATCTGTTTCCTCTTTTTTGATATTCAGTGCCGGAAGAATCCTTAAAACACTTTTATCATTAGAGTTTCCAGTGAAAATATGATGATCGAACAGTAAGCTTTTCCTTACGTCTGAACAGTCTCTGTCGAGTTCTATTCCGATCATCAGTCCTTTCCTTCGGATTGATTTAATATGGGATAAATCTTTAATTTCATTTTCAATATACTCACCCATTTGCTGAGTATTTTCGATAAGATTTTCATCTTTCATGACATCCAGAACTGCAATCGAAGCTACACAGGCTAAGTGATTTCCTCCAAATGTTGTTCCTAACAAACCATTACTAGCCTGAAACTTGGGACTAATCAAAACTCCGCCAACAGGAAATCCGTTCCCCATTCCCTTAGCTGTTGTAATGATATCCGCTTCAATTCCGAATTCCTGATGGGCAAAGAAATATCCGCTTCTTCCATATCCTGACTGTACTTCATCCAGAATCAAAACAGTGTCATATTTTTCACACAATTCTTTAATTTTAGATAAAAACTCCGGTGTTGGGATCATGATTCCACCTACCCCTTGAATTCCTTCAATAATGACTGATGAAATCTCATTTCCATATGCGGCAAAAGTTTCTTCAAGTTGCTTAATGTCATTCCATTCAGATTTGATAAATCGTTCTGAAAAGTTAACCGGAGCAACAATTTTCGGATTATCCGTTACAGAAACTGCAGCAGAAGTTCTTCCGTGAAATGATCCCGAGAAATAAAGCACTTTACTTTTTCCATTGTGAAAAGAAGCAAGCTTCAATGCATTTTCATTAGCTTCTGCTCCTGAATTACATAAGAAAAGGCTATAATCTTCATATCCTGAAAGTTTCCCAAGTTTATCAGCCAGCTCTACTTGTAATTCATTCTGAACAGAATTAGAATAGAAAGAAATTTTTTCCAACTGCTCTTTCAGCTTGTTTTGATAATGCGGATGGTTGTGACCGATAGAGATTACAGCATGTCCACCGTAAAAATCAAGGTATTTCTCTCCTTTATCATCCCAAAGGAAAGATCCCTGAGCTTTAATTGGATTTATGTTGAATAATGGATATACGTTGAATAAATTCATTTTTTTGTTTTTAATTAATTTCTTTCGTCTTGACACAAAAGAAACAAAAGTTCAAGACCTGGAAACTTCCGCTAAAAATTAGTTCTATTCTCTAAAAATTCTAAAACTTGTGCGAATTCTAAACGAGTTCTTCGATTTTATATACACCTCGTACTTAGAACAGTAGAATTTTCTTAACGTTCACAGAATTAATTTTCTTAATGCTCCATTTTCCTAAGTCGGATTTGATGTTAGTTTTTAAAACATACGATTGACTTATTTTAATCAATTGAATTTAAAATGCTATTGGTTTTAAATTCAAGCCTGTATTTTCTTCCCAGCCCATCGCTATATTCATGTTTTGCACAGCTTGCCCTGAAGCTCCTTTTAACAAATTGTCAATCGCTGAGTGAATAACGGCAACATTTCCACTCTTTTCGATCTGGATCACACAGCGATTGGTATTGACAACCTGCTTTAAATCAATTGCTTTTTCACTTACCGTAACAAACGGCGCTTCTGCATAAAAATCCTGATACAATTGATAGAGGTCAGAAAGTCCCAAATCTGTTTTCACTGTAGAACTTGTAAAAATTCCTCTCGCAAAATCCCCTCTCCATGGTACAAAATTCAGGCTGACTTCTTTATGATTAAACAAAACTATTTGTTGTAAAATTTCATCTACATGCTGATGAGCCAAAGTTTTATAAGCTGATACATTATCATTCCTCCAGGTAAAATGAGTGGTTGCCTGTAAAGACTGTCCAGCTCCTGTAGAGCCTGTGATTCCGGTAGTATAAACCTCATCCAAGGCCTCTTTCCCAGCCAATGGCAATAATGCTAACTGAATGGCCGTAGCAAAACATCCGGGATTCGCAATACTTTTTGATCCTGAAAGTTGTTTTTTATTGATTTCCGGCAATCCGTAGATAAAATTTCTCTTTTCAAAATTTCCGTCCAAACGGAAATCATTTCCCAGATCAATCACCAATGTTTCTTCTTTAACCGGATTTTGGGTTAACCAGTTCTGACTTTCCTTGTGCGGAAGACATAAAAAAAGAATATCTACTTCTTCAGGCTGGTCCGTCAGTACCTGCTCACAAACCGTCGTTAAATCCGGGTACAGATCTGAAATTCTTGTTCCCGAATTCGAACGACTATATAAAAAACTCAATGTCACATGGGGATGGAAAGCCAGTAAACGTATTAACTCGCTTCCTGTATATCCGTTGGCACCAACTATTCCTACTGTCTTTTTCATATTTTAATCGATAGGATTCTATCCTATCTTTTGTTAAATCGTTCCTTCGGAACTTTAGTTGATATTTTGATTAATCTGGTGATATATATTTAAGGAATTGCTTACAATTTTTGTATATCCTTTTACATCTTCTCCCGTCCATGCTCTGTTGGCTTCTCCGTAACTTCCGAATTTATCAGACATTAAATCGTGATCAGATTCAATTCCATTTAAGATAAATCTGTATGGATGAAGGGTTACAAATACTTTCCCACTCACTGTTTTCTGAGAATCCGTTAAGAAAGATTCAATATTTCTCATTACCGGATCTAAGAAAAGCGCTTCATGAAGCCAGTTTCCATACCAATCAGATAACTGAGATTTCATCATCTGCTGATATTTTGAAAGGGTATGTTTTTCCAATAAATGATGTGCTTTGATAATCACCGAGGCTGCCGCTGCTTCAAACCCTACTCTTCCTTTGATTCCTACGATAGTATCACCAACATGAATATCACGTCCAATTCCATAAGCAGAAGCCAGTTTTTCTATTTTTTGAATAGCGTATACAGAATGCTCAAAACTTTCTCCATTTACCGCTACCACTTCTCCATTTTTAAATTCAATTTCCAGTTCTGAAGGTTGAGTTTCCTGAACCTGAGATGGAAAAGCTTCTTCCGGCAGATAACTTCTTGATGTTAAAGTCTCTTTTCCACCTACGGAAGTTCCCCAAAGTCCTTTATTTACGGAATATTGTGCTTTATGGAATTCCATTTCATACCCATGATTCTTCAAAAACTCAATTTCTTCTTCACGGGACAATGCCATGTCACGAATTGGCGTAACAACCTCAATATCAGAACACATTACCTGGAAAATCAAATCAAAACGAACCTGATCGTTTCCGGCACCGGTACTTCCATGAGCAATAGCATCTGCTCCTACTTCAATAGCATATTTTGCAATTTCCTGCGCCTGAATGGTACGTTCAGCACTTACAGAAAGAGGATAGGTGTTATTTTTTAATACATTTCCAAAAATCAAATACTTTACACAAGAGTTATAATAATCTTCCTGAGCATCTACGCACCTGTACTCTTTTACTCCTAGGTTTAAAGCTTTTCTTTCTAATTCTTTTTCTTCTTCTTTAGAAAAACCTCCGGTATTTACAGTAACCGCATACACATCATACCCCAGTGTTTCACTAAGATATTTTGCACAGTAGGAAGTATCTAAACCTCCACTAAACGCTAAGATGACTTTCTTGTTCATTGTTATATTTAATTTCTGGTTGTGTATTCACAACACTGTTTACTTTATTTTGATCAGGCTGATTTACAACCTCATTTTTTTTCATATTTTCCGGAACAAATAACATGGCTGTACATAAGCAGTTTTTACGTTCCTTTTTCATTAAAATTTCATAATTCACACAGTTCTTACAGCCGCTCCAAAACTCCTCATCCTGAGTCAGTTCAGAATAAATCACCGGCTTATATCCTAAATCACTGTTGATTTTCATTACCGCAAGACCTGTTGTTAATCCGAATACCTTTGCTTCCGGATATTTTTCTCTAGATAACTGGAAAACTTTATGCTTAATCTGAGTAGCCACTCCGCCATGCCTGAATTTGGGAGATACAATCAATCCCGAATTAGCCACAAACTTCCCATGCGACCAGGTCTCTATATAACAGAAACCTACCCACTCACCGTTTTCAGTAGCAACCACAGCATTGCCTTCTGAAATCTTCTTACTCAAATATTCGATGGAACGTTTTGCGATTCCCGTTCCTCTACGCTGTGCAGAATCATACATTTCCTGCTGTATTTCACTCACATACATTAGATGTTCGCATGAGGAAACTTCTATTTCCATTTATTTATCTAATTTTTTTGGCAAATTTAAAATATATTTTCTTTAAAAACCAAATTAAAAAGATATTTTTTTTGTTTTAAAAATTTACACAGGTAAAATTATCTTTATTGAAAAATATATTTTTGCTAATTTATTATATATTTGCTAAAATAATATAGCTATGGAAAATACATGTCCCAAATGCAAGGGGAATAAAGTGGTTAAAAGCGGAATTATCAATGAGAAACAGAGATTTCTCTGTAAAAACTGCAACTATTATTTTACCGTAAAAAAGCTAGGAAAACAGATTGATGACTATTATGTAACCAAAGCCTTACAACTCTATCTGGAAGGCTTAAGCTACCGTGAAATTGAAAGAATTATTGGGGTTTCTCATGTTACGATAAGTTCATGGATCAAGAAATATAATATTACAAGGCCATCCCATTCTGAATTCCATCCTGTGTATAAAATATTAAAACAGAATGAATTGATTGAATACATTGCTAAAGAAGACAACATTAAAAATTCCGGGATTATTATTACTCAGTTTGCTGATAAGTATATGTTGATTAAATGGGAAAGGTTTAAGAAATAGAAGGTGGAATAAAGAGAATAGATTGATAGATAATAGACTTTGCAGCCTGAATTTTATACTTTCAATTCTATATAACTATAGTATTACCAATAGTATATATTAAATTTTCATAAATAAATTATTAATTCCAATTTGGCTTTCACAAAAAACAACGCCAAAAATTGATAATTTATGAAGAAATTACTTACATTTATTGGAATAGCCTTAATTAGCGGTTCTATGTATTCGCAGGGTTCTCCTGATTATGGCAGCGGATTAAAAATTAACCTCAATCCTGAGGGAGACAAATTCATCAGATTTATTTTATGGGATCAGCTTTGGCTAAGAAACAGCGCAATGAATCCCGGAAGCATGGTTGGAAATGAACCAACAGACAACACGTGGAATCTGGGAAACAGACGATTACGTGCTCTAACGTATGCGCAGATCTCTAAAAGATATATGATTCTCCTTCATTTTGGAATCAACAATCAGACTTTCATCAATGGCGGCGGATCAGGAACCTCAGGAACAGGAGGTTACGGAAACGGAAAGAAAACCCAGATGTTTTTCCATGATGCCTGGAATGAATATGCAGTTATTTTACCTGGAGAAGCAGGAAAATTCAGTTTATCTTTAGGGGCAGGCCTTCATTACTACATGGGACTTTCCCGTATGACTATGGCCTCTACCCTAAACTTTCTTACAGTAGATTCTCCGGTATTCTCATGGCCACTGATAGACAATTCGGATCAGTTTGGAAGACAAATCGGAATGTTTGCTAAGGGTAAATACGGAAAACTGGAATATCGTTTCAGCTTAAACAAACCTTTTGCTACAGACCTTGCTCCTGCGAATGTGACCGATCCGTCAAAAGCCGTAGCAGTAGACAATAACGGAAATCCAAGTTTTTCAAAAGCAGGATATGTTGAATATCAATTCTTAGATGAGGAATCCAACACCTTACCTTTCAAAGTAGGATCTTATCTTGGGACAAAAAAAGTATTCAATGTAGGAGCCGGATTTTACCACCAGGCAGACGGAACCAGAACTTCAGTGAATTCAAATGTAGAAAAACATGACATAACTCTTTTTGCGGTAGATGCTTTTGCAGATATCCCATTGGGAGAAGCCAAAAACAAAATGGCAGTTTCAGCCTACGCCGGATATTATAACTACAATTTCGGTCCAAATTATGTAAGAAATCTGGGAACAATGAATATTGCAGCTACCGACCCTAATTTCATTGGCAATAAAGCTATCGCAGGACCGGGAAATTTACAGCCTACCATCGGAACAGGTAATATTATCTACGCACAGGCCGGTTTGCTATTACCAAGTCAGGCAGAAAAGCCGAAAATCAGAATACAACCCTTTGCAGCGTATACTCACAAAAACTTTGAAGCATTTGACAAATCATCTTCTCAGTTTGATGTTGGAGCTAACTGGTTTATTGACGGACATCATGCAAAAATCACAACCCAGTATTCAACAAGACCAGTTTACACCAATCCTACTGAGAAACCTTCTTCAAAAGGAGAATTCATCGTACAGTTCCAGATCTACTTATAATCTAAACACATTAAGGCAATATAAAATATAAAATGTAAGATGAGCTAAGTTCTATTAAGAATAAAACATTTTACTCTTTCCATTAACATCAAAAACCAATCAATATGAGCGAAAACCATCACGAAAGCTACGAAAATATGACCGAAAAGCAGAAAAACCGCACCATCTGGAGTGTTATCACTGCTTCATCCCTCGGAACATTGATAGAGTGGTATGACTTCTACATCTTCGGAAGTTTGGCCATTGTTTTAGCGACCAAATTTTTCCCTGCAGATAATCCGACAGCGGCATTTTTATCTACGCTAGCCACTTTTGCAGCTGGATTTGTGGTAAGACCCTTTGGAGCTTTATTCTTCGGAAGACTGGGTGACATTATCGGAAGAAAATACACTTTCCTTGTCACTCTGCTCATTATGGGATTTTCCACTTTTCTTATCGGATGTATCCCAAGTTATGAAACCATCGGGTTCCTGGCTCCGGTTTTGGTTTTAATCCTTAGATTATTACAAGGTCTTGCTCTTGGGGGTGAATATGGAGGGGCAGCAACTTATGTAGCGGAATATGCACAACCTCATCGAAGAGGCTATTGGACTTCATGGATTCAAACAACAGCTACAGCAGGACTTTTCATTTCGCTGATTGTTATTTTAATTACAAAAAATACACTTTCTCCCGAAGAATTCGATGGCTGGGGATGGAGGGTTCCTTTCTGGATCTCAATCTTAATGGTGGGAGTTTCTTATATTATCAGAAAAAACATGAAGGAATCTCCGCTTTTTGCCAAGGCGAAAAGTGAAGGAAAAACTTCTAAAAATCCTTTAAAAGAGAGTTTTGGTAATAAATTCAACTTTAAATTCGTATTGCTTGCCCTTTTTGGAGCAGCAATGGGACAAGGGGTAATCTGGTACACAGGACAGTTCTACGCTATGAGCTTCATGCAGAAAGTAATGAATATTGATTCTACCCAGGTAGATTATTTAATGGCGACTGCTTTATTTTTAGGGACTCCTTTCTTCGTATTTTTTGGTTGGTTATCTGATAAAATAGGAAGAAAAGCTGTAATGATGACCGGAATGCTGGTGGCAATTTTAGCGTACAGACCTATTTATGACAGCATGTTCAAAAGCGTCAGTCTTGAAAATAAAACGGTAGCCACTAGTGGAATTACCGAAAAAAGAACCGCTAAAATCCACAAAGACATTGCTACAGACAGCCTTGTAACCTTCCATAAAGAAACACTTTATACCGATGGAACTTTAATTAAAAAAGACAGTATTGTTCACTGGTCACCAGGTGGTCCTGTTATAAAAGACGGAAAAGCTGAAGAACCTAAGATTTCACAATCTGTAACGGTGAGTGACAGCACAAAATGGTATCTGGTTTTCTTAGTATTCATCCAGGTGATCTTCGTAACTATGGTTTATGGGCCTATTGCAGCGTTCCTTGTTGAAATGTTCCCGGTGAGAATCCGTTACACTTCGATGTCTTTGCCCTATCATATTGGAAATGGTGTATTTGGAGGACTTCTTCCGGCCGTAGCTACTTATCTGGTGACTACAGGAAAAGAAGCGGGACATGCCACATGGTATCTTGAGGGATTATGGTATCCGATTGGAGTGGCTACAGTCTGCTTGATTATCGGATTAATTTATCTTAAAAATAAGAACAATAATCTTCACGATTAATCACTGAATCACTCAAATTTTTATTAATTTTAAAACTACTAAAATGAACGCAATAAAAAAAATATTAGGCATACTCTGGATCGCAATAGCTGTGGTCGTAGGATATTTTGCAATTACAGTAATGGGAATTCCAAAAATAACTTCCGGAAAACAGGAAGACCTGGTTTTCGGGATCATCATCCTGTTTGTACTGATGCCGATTGTTTCAGGCGGAATGGCTGTGTTTGGCTATTACGCTTTAACAGGAGAATATTCTGACGAAAAATTATAATTAAACAGATAATGATAATTGATGAATGCTCATATTCATCAATTATCTTTTATCCATCATCATTTATGAAAAAAAGACACGAACAAAAACTGGTTATCCTGAGCATCGGACTGATGATTGCTTTCAGTATTCCTATTTCACTGCTTTTCAATAATGAGCGGGAGGTTTTCGGATATCCTATGATTCTGATTTACCTGTTTGTTGTCTGGATGATCTCCATTGTAATTTCCTTTGTAATTGTAAAAAAGCACAATGAGTAGCTTCGCATTATTTTCTGTGGTTATGTTTTATCTGGCTCTCCTGTTCTTAGTTGCCCATCTGGCAGAGAAGAAAAGAAGCAAGTTCTGGATCAACAATCCTTACATTTATGCATTGTCATTGGCTGTGTATTGTACAGCATGGACGTATTACGGGAGCATCGGAGTGGCCGCTACAAGCGGATTAAACTATTTACCGATTTATATTGGCCCTGCAATGATAATTCCTGCCTGGATTTATATTAACACAAGAATTGTAAGAATTGCCAGGGTTAATAAAATAAGCAGCCTCGCAGATTTCATCTCGTTACGATATGGAAACAGCAGAAGTCTGAGTGCCATTATCACGATTGTCTGTCTTCTAGCGATTGTTCCTTACATCGGATTACAGATCAAAGCCATATCAGAAACCTTCCATCTGGTAACAGAAACTCCGATGTCGAAGAATATACTGACTGACAATGCCACATTTGTTGTGATTTTAATCGCTTTATTTTCTTCCTATTATGGAACAAGATATGTAGACGCTTCGGAAAAACGACTGGGAATTATCTCCGCTATTGCACTGGAAAGCTTTCTAAAACTATTCTTCATTATTATTCTTGGTCTTTTTGTGATCTACTATGTTTTTGACGGATTTACAGACATCTACCAAAAAGCTAGTCGTTTTGAAGATTTTAAAGAAAAAAATACTTTCAACGGCATTGAGGGTGCCATGAACTGGATGGTTTTATGCATGATCTCAGCAACAGCTATCTGTATATTACCACGACAGTTTCATACCGCGATCGTTGAAAACAGACAGGAAAAGCACATCAGAACAGCAATATGGTTTTTTCCGCTTTATTTATTAATCTTCACCATATTTATTTTCCCGATTGCATGGGGCGGAAGGCTGATCTTTGATGGCGAGAAAGTAAATCCTGAGTTCTACTCTATTTTAATTCCGCAGCATTTTGGTAATACTTTAATCACCGTTTTGGTTTTCCTTGGCGGATTGAGTTCATGTATTTCCATGATTATCATCTCTGCTATTACTTTATCCATCATGCTTTCCAACAACCTGATCATTCCTTACGGTTTGCTTGGAAAACTGAAATCTGAAAATGAGGAACAAAATACAAGAAGCATTACCAACATCAGAAAATTCAGCATTTTCGCCCTGATTATCATGGCTTTTGTATTCTACAAATATTTTATTTTAAAAACATCGCTGGATTCCGTAGGATTAATCTCTTTTGTTGTGATTGCACAGCTCGCTCCGGCATTTTTTGGAGCTATATTCTGGAGAAGAGGAAGCTATAAAGGCGCTGTTATCGGGCTTGCTGCCGGGTTGGCGATCTGCTATTTCGGATTAATCATTCCACAGTATTATTTTTCGTACAACCAAGAACTCAAAGGGGTTTTAAGGGATATGTATAATTCTTTCGACTTCTTTACCATTCCTTATCTGGCCAGGATTCCTCAGATTTTTTTCTGGTCAATTCTTGTGAATACTGGCTTGTTTACGATTGTTTCAGTGAGCACCAAAGGAAATTACCGTGAAAGAAACTTTGCTGAATTATATGTAGACATCGATAAATACATTCAAAATCACGAAAATGCATTTATTTGGAGAGGAACAGCTTATATTTCTGATATTCAGAATATCCTCGAAAGATTTTTAGGTAAAAATAAGACCGAACAGGCGTTGAGAATATTCAATTTAAAATATAATATTGATTCTAAAACAGAGACCGCTGATTCAAGATTCATTAAGTTTTCGGAAAACCTTCTGGCAGGAAGAATCGGAACCGCTTCAGCTAAAATTCTGATTGAAGGAGTCACCAAAGAAGATAAAATATCACTGAAAGAAGTTTTGAATATCCTTGAAGAATCCAAAGAAAACATTAGTTTAAACAAAAAACTTACGGAGCAGTCTGAAGAATTACAGAAACTTTCTGATGACCTTAGAAATGCCAATGAAAATCTGATTGTTAAAGACCGCCAAAAAGATGACTTTCTGGATTCTGTTGCCCATGAACTGAGAACTCCAATTACTGCGATACGTTCAGCAGGAGAAATCTTAGCTGACGATGATGATATTCCTTTTGAAATAAAGCAAGAGTTTTTAAATAATATCATCACAGAATCTGACCGGTTAAGTGAGATCATCAACGATATTCTTTATCTTGATAAACTTCAGCATGGTGAAATCTCGTTAAACATTCAACAAAACAACATTCTTGAGACCTATAAAAAAGCATTAAGCCCCCTATTGCACCTGATACAGCAGAAAAATATTCATTTAAGTGAGGTTAATCTCCTGAACCGGGTTATATTTGAATATGATGAAGCCAGAATGATTCAACTGCTTCAGAATATATGGGGAAATGCCTTAAAATTCACAGATGAACAGGGAACGATACAAACTAAATTGTTTGAAAGAGAAAATCAGTTGATGATTACTATTTTCAATACAGGAAAGCACATTCCGGAAGAGGATCTGGAAATGATTTTTGACAAGTTTTATCAGTCTAAAAATCAGAACATTTTAAAACCTACAGGAAGCGGACTTGGCCTGGCTATTTCCAAGAAAATAATACAGGCCCACAACGGAAGTATAAAAGCTGAAAACAGCGGTCTTGGAGTAACTTTTACCATCAGTCTTCCTGACAGAATAATAAACGAGATTAAAAATGAAGTTGAACCCTTTTAAAAAGCCTTTATGAAAAAGATAATCATTGCAGATGACGAACACAAAATATTAATGTCCCTGGAATACAGTTTTAAAAAGAACGGTTACGATGTTTACATTGCCCGTGACGGAACCGAGGTTCTGGAGTTTTTAAAAACAATGGTTCCGGATGTAATCCTGCTCGACATTATGATGCCGAATCTTGACGGCTACAGCACCTTAGACCTTATCAAACAGGATGAAAAACTAAAGGACACAAAAGTGATATTTCTCAGCGCCAAAAACAATCCGAGAGATATAGAAAAAGGCCTTGAAATGGGAGCGGATGCTTACGTTACAAAACCCTATTCTATTAAGAAACTGATACAACAGATTGAAGAGCTGTTTTAAAGACAGTTATCATTATCCTTGTCAAGGTTTAAAACCTTGACAAGGATAGAAAAAACACCAAACACAAGATTATTGATATGGATACAGATACTCTATTTAAACAAAGCATAGAAGACAAAGAAAAATTCTGGAAAGAACAGGCTGAAGCTATACAATGGTTTGATTTTCCACAACAGATCCTTTCAAATGATTCCAATGGCTATCCTCAGTGGTTTGCTGACGGGAAACTTAATATATGCCATTTATGTATTGACAAACATATTGAAGATGGTTTCGGAGATCAGAATGCTGTTGTTTATGATTCACCGGTAACAGGGCAGAAAAAAACATACACCTTCAATCAGGCTAAAGAAGAAATATCAAAATTTGCAGGCGGACTGGCTTCTTTAGGATTAAAAAAAGGAGATACAGCAGTTATTTACATGCCAATGATCCCACAAACTCTTTTTGCCATGCTTGCCTGTGCAAGAATTGGAGTTATTCATAATGTAGTTTTCGGAGGATTTGCCCCACATGAACTGGTGGTAAGAATTGATGACTGCAAACCTAAAGTTTTAATCACAGCCACAGCAGGAATAGAGATTGCTAAAAGAATCCCTTATCTTCCATTAGTAGAAAAAGCAATTGAACTTGCTCAGGATAAAGTCGATAATATTATTGTTTACAACAGAAAATTAGTAGACAACCAACACGAAATGTTTGACGGACTTATTGATTATGAAGAATTGGTTCAAAAATCAAATCCTGCCGATTGCATTCCGGTAGAATCCACTCACCCACTCTATCTGCTTTATACTTCAGGAACTACAGGAAAACCAAAGGGAATTGTTCGCGATACCGGCGGATATGCTACTGCATTAAAGTTTTCCATGCAATATATATACGGTGTTGAACCGGGTGAAACTTATTGGGCAGCCTCTGATTTCGGCTGGGCCGTTGGACATAGCTATTCAGTTTACGGACCGTTACTCAACAGAAATACAACGGTAGTTTTTGAAGGAAAACCTATTATGACACCTGACGCAGGAACTTTCTGGAGAATTATCTCAGAGTATAAAGTTTCCGTGATGTTTACCGCTCCTACAGCCATCAGAGCGATAAAAAAAGAAGATCCCAATGGTGAATTGGTAAAAAAATATGATCTTTCGCACTTCAAAAAACAATTTCTTGCCGGTGAAAGATGTGATGTCGCCACTTTGGACTGGTTTGCTGAACACATTGGAGTTCCCGCTATCGATCACTGGTGGCAGACAGAATCCGGGTGGCCGATGCTTGGTTTATTAACCTTTGATGAAAGTTACAATATCAAAAGAGCTTCCGCAGGAAAACCTATTCCCGGATATGACATCAAAATTTTTGATGAAAACGGACTGCAGCTGGATCCTCATCATGAAGGTTATTTAGTCATTAAACTCCCTCTTCCTCCGGGAGCACTTCTGGGCATCTGGAAAGACCATGAACGTTTTGAAAACAGCTATTTATCGCAATACTACGGGTATTATTTTTCTGGTGACGGAGCTATACAGGATGAAGATGGTTATATTTTCATCACAGGAAGAGTGGATGATGTCATCAATGTAGCCGGCCACCGACTTTCCACCTCAGAAATGGAAGAAATTGTCTCGTCACACCCTGATGTTGCAGAATGTGCTGTTGTAGGAATTGACGATGATTTAAAAGGCCAGGTTCCTTTTGCAACGGTTGTTTTAAAAAATGGTTCCACCATTACCGAAGAAGAAATTGAAAAGAATATCATTCAAATGGTTCGGGAAAAGATTGGCGCTGTAGCTTTTTTAAAAAATGCCTTAGTTGTCAAAAGATTACCTAAAACACGATCCGGAAAGATCTTAAGAAAGCTTATCAGAACCTTGCTTGATGGAAAAGATTTCCAGATTCCACCAACCATTGATGATGAAAAAATCATTGAAGAAATTCAGGAAAAGATCGGAGAATACAGAGCTTAAACGAAAAATTAAACATATATTTAAAATACGATTCAAATTTCAAAAAACGAAAGGGATATGAGAAATTACTTAATAGAAGATTTACCACAATACTTTGAAGATTACAAAAAATCCATCAAGAATCCGAAGAAATTCTGGGACAAAGTAGCCGATCAGAACTTTGTATGGTATCAGAGATGGAGCAAGGTTGTTAAGTACGATATGAATGAAGCTAAAATTGAATGGTTCAAAAACGCCAAGCTCAATATCACCAAAAATTGCTTGGACAGACATCTAGCCATCAGAGGCGACAAGACTGCGATCATCTGGGAACCCAATGATCCAAAAGAGGAAGCTCAACACATCTCCTACAACGAACTATATACCCGTGTCAATAAAACAGCTAATGTTTTAAAGGATATGGGCATTGAAAAAGGAGACAGAGTCTGTATCTATCTTCCTATGATCCCAGAATTGGCAATTACCATGCTGGCATGTGCTAAGCTAGGCGCTGTGCATTCCGTTATTTTTGCCGGATTTTCTGCTTCTGCCGTATCTTCAAGAGTGAATGACTGTGAAGCTAAAATGGTCATCACTTCAGACGGAAGCTACAGAGGAAATAAAGTGCTGGATCTGAAAAGCATTGTTGATGAAGCTGTAGAAAAAACACCAACGGTTGAAAACATTCTTGTAGTTAAAAGGACCCACAATGAAATCAAAATGAAAGAAGGAAGAGATCACTGGTTGTCTGACCTGTACGAAAAAGCTTCTCCTGATTTTGTAACCATTATTATGGATTCTGAAAATCCGCTTTTCATCCTTTACACTTCCGGTTCTACGGGAAAACCAAAAGGAATGCTTCATACCTGTGCCGGATATATGGTGTATACGGCTTACACCTTCAAAAACGTATTTAACTATAAAGAAAATGATATTTACTGGTGTACAGCAGATATTGGCTGGATCACAGGCCACTCTTACATTCTTTACGGACCATTGCTGAATGGAGCTACCACTGTTATTTTTGAAGGAGTTCCAACGTATCCTGAACCGGACCGTTTCTGGGAAGTGATTGAAAAGCATAAGATCACGCAGTTCTATACCGCTCCTACCGCCATCCGTTCTTTAGCTAAAGAAAGCACAGAATGGGTAGACAAGCATGACCTGAGCTCTCTGAAAGTCATCGGATCTGTAGGGGAACCTATTAATGATGAAGCATGGCACTGGTTTAATGATCATGTTGGAAAGAAAAAATGCCCAATTGTTGACACCTGGTGGCAAACCGAAACCGGAGGAATTATGATTTCACCTCTTCCTTTCGTCACCCCTACCAAACCTACTTATGCAACTCTTCCTTTACCGGGAATCCAGCCTGTTTTAATGGATGACAAGCGTAATGAAATTACAGGCAATCAGGTAACCGGAAATCTTTGTATCCGTTTTCCATGGCCGGGCATTGCAAGAACCATCTGGGGAGACCACCAAAGATATAAGGAAACCTACTTTACGGCTTTCCCTGGGAAATATTTTACAGGTGACGGAGCTCTGAGAGATGAAGTAGGCTATTACAGAATTACAGGGCGTGTAGACGATGTTATCATCGTTTCAGGTCATAATCTGGGAACCGCTCCTATTGAAGACAGCATCAACCAGCATCCTGCTGTTGCAGAGTCTGCCATTGTAGGCTATCCACATGATATCAAAGGAAACGCATTGTATGGTTATGTTATGCTTAAAGAATCCGGAGAAGGCCGTGATAAGGAAAATCTTAAGAAGGAAATCAATCAGTTGATCGCTGACCAGATAGGGCCTATTGCCAAGCTGGATAAGATACAGTTTGTTTCAGGTCTTCCAAAAACACGTTCCGGTAAAATCATGCGTAGAATCCTTAGAAAAATTGCGGAGGGAGACTTCAGCAATTTCGGAGACATCAGCACCTTACTGAACCCGGAAATTGTAGAGGAAATTAAAAACGAAAGAATTTAATTGAATTTAAAATAGTAAAACAAAGAGATCATTTCTATATGAAGTGATCTCTTTTTATGTATAAGCTTCTCATTATCTTTTTATATAACCTCTCGCTGATTTCGCAAATTACTTAGAAATCTGCATGAGCAATAAATTAATTCATATCCAAAAATTAGAGTTAAATAACAGGAAAATTTTAGATCCTTCTTTTAGCAGGGGAATTGATGAAACCTTAATTCCTGTATAGAATTTAAAAAAATTATTAAGTTGACAAATTCAAACACCTGTTCAATAGATATTTCCAAACATTTTAACATTATATTATAGATAAAATAATAATAGATAAATTTTATTGACTTTACATTAAAAAAATAGAAAAATTATTATTAACTTTAATCACAACTTTAAAACCCATTAATTATGTCAAATATATTAGCTGGGCTATTTGAGCACCATAGTGATTATAAGAAGCTTGAGAGTGATCTGGAAAATTCAGGAATTCCTAGTTCTGATTACATCATATACCTTAGCAGTGAAACAACTAACGCCCAATATCTGGCAAGTGTGGCGGTAAAGGATAGCAGCCAGACGGATAATGTCCGGAGTATTTTCACGCAGCATGCAGTGATAAAAACTTATTTATTTGAAAATATGAGTATTGATCAGGCCAATTATGATACCATTAAAAAGTACATTGATGCCAGAAACAGGGCTGAGATTCACAATAGCCCGGACATTAGAATTAAAACATCAACCGAGGGTATCAATTCAGAAGTGAAATCCTAATCGATATAAAACCTAATAACCAGAAATCCGTAGTACATACTACGGATTTTTTATGTTTGAAAAAAGTAAAATTTTTCGTATTTTCGTCTAAATATAGGCATCTGCACAAATGAGTTACGATTTAGAACAAGAGAATAAAGAGATCCTTGCCAGATATAAGGACCTGATTTCTAACACATACAGAACTTTAGATGAGGAAAATAACAAACTCATCCGGAAAGCATTCGATATTGCATTGGATGCTCATAAAGACCAAAGGAGAAAATCCGGAGAGCCTTACATCTATCACCCTATCGCTGTAGCCAAAATTGTAGCGACAGAAATTGGTTTGGGGGCAACGTCTATTGCCTGTGCATTACTGCATGATGTTATTGAAGATTCTGATTACACTTATGAGGATCTGAAAAAGATCTTTGGAGAGAAAATCGCCAATATCGTGAATGGATTAACCAAAATATCCATCATGAACCATCAGAATATTTCTGTACAGTCAGAAAATTACAGAAAACTGTTGCTGACACTGTCTGAAGATTTCAGGGTTATCCTGATCAAAATCGCAGACCGTCTTCATAATATGCGGACACTGGAAAGCATGGCTCCGGACAAGCAGAAAAAAATCGCCTCAGAAACGGTTTACATTTATGCTCCCATGGCACACCGCCTTGGATTATACAACATCAAATCTGAGCTGGAAGATCTTTCCTTAAAATACAATAATCCGGAAGTATACAATGAAATCACGGAAAAGTTGGAATTGGCCAAGGAAAGCCGTGAAAGATACATTGAGGAATTTAAAACCGAAGTTTCTGAGAGACTTAAGGAAGAAGGTTTAAATTTTACCATCAAAGGCCGCGCAAAGGCTATTTCTTCCATTTACAGAAAAATGCTGAAGCAGGGAGTTTCTTTTGAAGAAGTTTTTGATAACTATGCGATCAGGATTATCTATAAATCGGATGCTAAAAACGAAAAATTCTTGGCCTGGAAAATTTACTCCATTGTTACGGATGTTTATCACAGTAACCCGTCAAGAATGCGTGACTGGATCACCCAACCCCGTTCCACAGGATATGAAAGTCTTCACCTTACCGTTCTGGGCCCTGATAGAAAATGGATTGAAGTACAGATCCGTTCAGAAAGGATGGACGAAATTGCTGAAAAAGGAGTTGCCGCCCACTATAAATATAAGGAAGGCTATAAACAAAGCTCCGATGACCGTAATTTTGAAAAATGGGTTACGGAAATCCGTGAAGTCCTTGAGCAACAGCAGAACCTTTCTACTTCTGAACTTTTGGATAACATCAAGCTGAATCTTTATTCAAAAGAGGTGTTTGTATTTACTCCAAAAGGTGAAATTAAGATCTTACCAACCAACGCAACTGCTTTAGATTTTGCCTTCTCCGTTCACTCAGACCTGGGAATGAAATGTTTAGGGGCTAAAATCAACGGAAAACTGGTTCCGATTTCTTATGTCCTTCAAAATGGAGATCAGGTAGATATCCTTTCTTCTCAGAACCAGAAACCGAAGTCTGACTGGCTGGAATTTGTAGTGACTTCAAAAGCAAAATCCAAAATTAAAAGTTACCTGAATTCCCAGAAAAACCAACTGGTGGAAGAAGGTAAAGAAACTCTGCAGAGAAAGCTTCGTCATGCCAAAATCAATTTCAATGATGAGGAGATCAATAAATTACAAAAATTCTTTAATCTAAAATCATCACAGGAACTATTTCTTAAATTTCAGACCAACGAACTGGATGCAAGCAGTTTAAGAAAATATATTGAAAGTAAAAACGTATTCAATAATTTACTTTCCAGATTCAGAAAATCTCCATCCAAAAATGTTCATTTCGAGGAACCGAAAGAGCAAAACCTTGACATGATTATCTTTGGAAAAGATGAGGAAAAACTGAACTACAGCTATGCAAAATGCTGTACGGTAATCCCGGGGGACAAAATTTTCGGATTCATCACCATTTCCGATGGAATCAAAGTACACAGTGACAACTGTCCGAATGCCATTAACCTGAGAGCACAGTATGATTATCGTGTCATCCCTGCCAAATGGGTCAATGCAGAAAGCTTCAAGAACAGAGTGAAGATCGAAATCGAAGGCCTTGACAGAATGGGTATGATCAACGATATTACAACGGTCATCAGTGGAAGTATGGGTATGGATATGAAAAGTATGTCTATTGAATCCAACAACGGAGTTTTCACAGGAAACATCAATCTTGAAGTCAAGAATAAGGGGCAATTGGAGGAGACCTTCAAGAAGCTCAAGAATATTAATGGAGTCTCAAGAGTGAGACGACTACAATCGTAAACATGAATTTATCACTTTATTTTAAAAGATTTTTCAACAACAGTCAAGCCTCAGGAATTATCCTTATTTTCTGCGTGCTTATTTCATTACTTATTGCCAATTCATCTCTTGCTGAAAGTTTTCAGAACTTTTTAGACAAGGAGATAGGAACTCATCAGTTTCAGCTGAAGTATCCTGTCAGTATCTGGATCAATGACGGTCTGATGGCTGTATTCTTCCTTCTGGTAGGACTGGAAATCAAAAGAGAGCTTGTAGAAGGTGAACTTTCTTCTTTTAAGAATGCTTCACTGCCTATTTTTGCAGCAGTGGGTGGAATGCTTGTTCCGGCGGTTATTTACAGTATTTTCAATTACGGAACGGAATACAGCAATGGCTGGGGAATTCCCATGGCTACAGATATTGCTTTTTCTCTTGCCATTATTTCTATGCTTGGGAAAAAAATCCCAAACTCAATTAAGATATTTTTAGCCGCACTGGCTATCGTAGATGATCTGGGAGCGATTCTTGTGATTGCTATTTTTTATACAGATCAGATTCATTGGACCTATCTTCTACTCTCTTTCGGAGTTACTGCTTTATTGTTTGCTTTAAACTTTTTAAAGGTTACCAAAACAATATTTTATATTATTCCGGGACTGTTTTTATGGTATTTCCTTCATCACTCCGGAATTCATGCAACGATTGCAGGTGTTGTACTGGCATTTTCAATTCCTACCAATGCTTCCAATGTTGAAATTTCACCGTTGGAAAAACTGGAGCATCAGCTTCACATTCCTGTAAGCTTTCTGATCATGCCTATTTTTGCTTTAACCAATACCAATATTACATTTTCCAATGATATGGTTGCAGGGGCTACAAGCACATTAGGATTAGGAATTATCTGTGGATTGATTCTTGGAAAACTGATCGGGATCAATCTATTTTCTTTGATTGCTATTAAATTAAAGCTCAGTTCTCTGCCTCAAAACAGCAACTGGACTCAGATGATCGGAGTAGGTTTGCTGGCAGGAATAGGATTTACCATGTCTATTTTTATTGCTTTATTGTCCTTTAAAGGGGAAATTCTGATCCAGGACGAGGCTAAATTTGCTATTCTGATCGCTTCCTTTATTGCGGCCATTTTAGGATTTACTATTTTAAGCATCAGCTCTAAAAGAAATATGGAACCGGAAGAAGATTAATTCTTTTTCTGGTTTTCCAGCTTTCTGCGATGTTCTTCATCACTTTCAAAATTGGGTTCTGTAACCTTTGCATGATACTGAACCGTTTCTTTCTGAATCTCATCCGAAAGCAGCTTTTCTATTCTGAGTTTTCTGATAGCCATATTCAATTCATTCCCGAAAAGTAAAAGATATACATTTACATTCACCCAAACCATCAAAAGGATCATACTTCCAATAGACCCGTAAAGAACGTTATACCGGGCAATATCCTTTACATAAATAGCAAAAATATAGGTCGTCACCAGAAACAGTATTGTGGTGAGAATCGCTCCGGGAATCGCCTGTCTGAACCTTGTAATTTTCACTGTCCCCAACCAATAGAATAAGGTTAAAAGAATAAAATAGAACAAAGGAAAGGAAACAAAACCAATGATACTGGAAAGGTTATCCACCAGCCATGTTACGTCATAAGCAGGGGTAAAAAGCTTCATTACAACCTCCACATAATAGACTCCGAAAAGTGTTAGAAAAACCATGGTAATGAAACCTATTGTGATAAAGAATGAAAGGATAAACTCTTTTACATCACTGAGTTTTTCTTCTGTATTTTCATTAAACCCATTAATCAGGGAAAAAGTACCATTTGTTGCAAATATGAGCGCCAATACAATTGTCAGGTTACTGATCCCTTTCATATTGGGAATAATATTGGTTTCGATATAGCCTCTCACATCGCCTTCCATATTGGATGGGAACACATTATGCATCAGTACATCAAAAATATAGAACTGCAGCTTGTCATAATGCGGCATATATGGCAGCACGGAAAGCAGGAACAGAATAAAAGGAAATAGACTCATGGTAAAACTCCAGGAAATAGCGGCTGCCTTTCGCCCTATCTTTCCTTTAAAAATCCCGGAGATATAGATCTGAAACATCTGCCAAAGCGATATTCCCAAAACTGGAATATGGATGTCATCAAAAAACTCCTGAACTTTCAGGATAAATCTGGGAACCTTTACACTCATCTATTGCTGCAATTTCGTGATTAGTCAAAAGATTAAATACCAACTCACCCAAATGATGCGTGTTTTTTGAAGATATTTTCTCGATCTCTCTTACAAATATAAACATTTTCCCTCTCCTGTTTCTCAATGTGAATTATATAGAATTGAGACTTATGGACATTCACCACAAAAATCCGGATAATTTCTCTTTTATAGATGTGATCCTTTTTACATTAACTGCAGACTATTAAAATAATTAAAATTGTATTCAGCCCCCTACACATTAAATTGCCGTAAATGATGATCCATATGTTTATAAACAAAAATACCGATTTCTTCTTTTGTCATCTTTCCAAAGAACCATTTTCCCAAAGATCTTTCCTAAAAAAACCCTGCTCATATGTGTATTGACTGCTTCCCAATACCCAATCATTCCAGTCCGTACAATGCTTTACCATCTGATAGAGGTTCATCTTTCCCCATTGCGCGGTATTCTTTTGAGAAAGTGTATCAATCCTGCCGATGAGTTCTTCTCTTGCATTACTATCAAATATTGTTTTCATAATAAATCTTTCTGTAAAATTATTACAGTTCAGAAAGATCACTGTTTCGCAAAAATCTCAGAGAATAATGTTCAAACAGTCAATCTGAAGCATTTTCTCTACATTTCAACCGTTAAAAAATCACTATCTTTGCCGACTGAAAATTTTATCAATGCGAATCAGCTTACTTTGTATCGGAAAGACAGACGACAAGGAAATTACCTCTCTGATCACTTACTATCTTAACCGTCTTCCCAAGCACTGGAATTTTGAAATTACAGAGATTCCTGATGTTAAAAATGCTAAAAACTTATCTCCGGATCTTCTTAAAAAAGAAGAAGCTAAACTATTTCTGAATCATATTGATAAAAATGACCTGGTTGCGATTCTTGATGAAAAAGGAAAACAGTTTACCAGCCGTGAGTTTTCCCAGAAAATTGACAACTGGATGAATTCTTCTGTAAAAAAGGTGCATATCCTGATTGGCGGTGCTTATGGCTTTTCAGAGGATATTTACAGCAGGGCAAATGAAAAAATGTCATTATCAAAAATGACCTTTACTCATCAGATGATCCGTCTATTCATTGTTGAACAGCTTTATCGCGCAGATCAGATCCTTCAGGGGAAACCCTATCATAATGACTAAAAAAAGCCCTATCAATAATAAGGCTATATTTTTAATCCGATCTGTCTGTTAGCTTCTCCTACAACAAAAGCAACAGAATTGGCTATATTAAAACTTCGAATGAGTTTTGACATTGGAATGGTTAAATGGTGCTCAAACTTATCTAAGACTTCTTTACTCAGTCCTACACTCTCCTTTCCGAAAACCAGCCAATCCCCATCCTGGAAAGTATTATCCAGATATGACTTTTCTGCATGGGAACTCATTAAGAATACCCGTGACGGATCTGGGATACTTTTTACCCATTCCTCTACATTAGCATATTCAGAGACATCAAGATGTACCCAATAATCAAGGCCGGACCGCTTCAGGTTTTTATCATTAATTACAAATCCGAAGGGATGAACCAAGTGCAGTCTGCAGCCTGTTCCCACACACAAACGACCAATATTTCCCGTATTATTAGGTATTTCAGGTTCTACAAGAACAATATTTAACATGTATTATCTTTTAAATGAATAAAAAACTGCTAAAGCTAAGCGTTTGCTATATTCAGCTGTTCTTTATGTATGATTAAAATAATGATTTTCTACAACCTGTATATTCAAGTTGTCTTTTAGTCGCAGAAAAAAGTATAGCTTATGGTGATATTATTTTCTATCACATTTAGTATAATAATCAGCTAATATCGCTTTTTCATACCCATATTTTACAGCTTTATCCAGGTTTTCACAAGCTTCTTTAGGCTTGGCTGTATTAAACAGGATCAATGCTTTTGTTACATATGACTGAGCGAACTTAGGATCAATGGCAAGGGCTTTATTGACGTCTGCAAGAGCATCCTTATTTTTTCTCATTTTCAAATAAACATCTGCCCGTCCGTTATACAGCAATGATTCTGGCTTTTCGGCAATGAGTTGATTATAGTCTTTCAGCGCATCCTCCAGCTCACCATTATTTTTTTTCAGATTAGCCAACCCTGTTTTAGCAAAAATATTATCCGGTGCAAAGCTCAGGATCTGATTAAGGTCCTTCTTGGCCAGATCTTTTTTTTCCTGACTTTCATAAATCTTGGAACGTGTAAGATAGAGATCAGTACTTTTATCATCTACTTTGAGCCCCTTTTCAATATAATCCAATGCTCTTCTTTTATCTCCTTTCTGGCTGTATAGAGAAGCAAGGTTCTCATAGACAGATACTGACATCGGGTTGGTCTTTAAGGCATTATCATACGATTTAAAAGCAGACTCTGTTTTACCCAGTCTTCTTTGTGCTGTTCCCAGATTATTATAATATTCGGATTGAATTTTTCGGATCTGTTCTTTATCTGCCAGTTTGGAATACTGTTCTTCAGCACATTTATAATCTGCTTTTTTAAAACATTCTTCGGCCATTTTTTTATCCTGGGCAAAGACATGGAATGAAAAGCTAACGAAAACTAAAAGTAATAAAGATTTTTTCATGAGGATATATTTTGTTTGTTGATTACTTTCCTGGCAAGTGCACCAAATATCACTCCCAATAAAGATCCAACAAACGCTCCCACCAAAATATCAATTGGAAAATGCACTCCTAAATATATTCGGCTGTAAGAAACCACTATAGCCCATACAAATATAGCATAAGGAAACCATTTAAGTTTATTTTTAAGCAAAATACTTAAAAAAGCGGCTAAAAAGAAGGTATTCGACGCATGGGCAGAATAAAAACCAAACTGTCCGCCACATTTCACAATTCTCATGTAGTGCTCCAGAGTGGGATCATGGCATGGTCTTAATCTTGCCACTCCATATTTGAATACGCTGGCAAGCTGATCAGAAACTGTTGCTCCCAATGCTAAGAATATAAGAATAAAAACTAAAGATTTTAGCTTATAATTTTTGTACAAAAAATAAAGGAATATAATATAAAGGGGTACCCAGATCCAGGTACTGGATATCAGCATCCAAAACTGATCAAAAGCCGGATCGCCCAAATTGTTAAGGTATAGAAACACCTGCTTATCTTCCTGAATGATTTCTTCCATACGTTATCTGCTTACTGGCCCTTCGTAGGTTTCATCATCGGCTGGCTTTGGTTTTGGAGGCTCCTGAGTGGCAGAGGTAGGCTCTGTAAGAATGTCTTTCTCGATATCCTTCATCGGGTTGAAGTCTTTAGCTGCATCTTTCACCTTCTCAATTTCACGTTTGATCTCAGAAACAGGATTATCCGTTTCCTTCATGATCTCGGTTTTAATATCTTCCACAGCGCCACGCATTTTTCTAACGCCTGCACCTAGGTCACGCGCGATCTGAGGCAGCTTATCAGGTCCGAATAATACAACGATTGCAATGGCAATCAATGCCATTTCTCCAATGCTTAATTCCATGCTGTAAAATTACGAAAGATTATACATTTATTGATGATAAACTAAAAATTTAAACAAATTTTAAGATTTTGACTGCGAGGCTGGTTTTAAGTCCTAGGTTTATGGTTTAATATTTAAGGTTTATAGTTGTACCTCTGGTATCCTGATTTACTTTCTCCCATCCCCATTCATCATCTATCTGTCTGTTATCTCTTCATTCCAACCCCTCTCCTTTTTTTAAATAGCACCTCAAACAGTAATTACATTCAAATTAACAAATAATTAATTCAAATGATTGAGAATTAATTAACATTTTATTACATTTACTATACACAATCTTAAATACATTTTATTATGAAAAAACTAGTTACTTCTTTTAAATTTATCGCTGTATTATCGGTATTAACCTTCAGCAGCTGTAGTGATGATAACAACGAAATTACAAAACAGGAAACCGTTCAGGCTAAAATCACCACTGCTGATCTTAAAAAAGAAACCACTCCTACTTCACAGGCTGTTCCTGATGTTGTACAGATTCAACTGAGCGAATCTCAAAAGAACCTTGAAAAATACCTGAACAATGACCTTCAGATTGCCGGTGTGAATGTAATCGGAAAAATCTCAACTCAAAAAGGAATCGAACTGTCTCAACATCTTATTTCTGATAAAGATCAGTTTATTGCTGTGGGAAACCTTATGGATCTTTCTACTGTAAAATTGGGAAGAATTGGTGATCTGTATACAGGAGATGATCTTAGCACTGCCCAAACCGGATTAAAAGAAATGGTAACTGAAGAAATAAAAACAGGAACCAACGTTATGGAAGTAATCTGGAGCAATAAAAATGGAAAGTTCACAACGCTTTGCTTTTATAATGAATCAGGAATAATCTGGGATAATGTCCTTGGAAGCCTTACCATAATGGATACAAGAGGTACCGCCGAAGACTCTAATGCAGGAGCAACAGCAAAAGTGGCCTCTAAATGGTACAAGGAATGGTGGACTGCAAAATGGCTTTGGGGATCTAAAAGAGGTGAAGCAGGATATCAAATCACCATTTATTATACAGGCTCAAGTGTTTCCAATGCTGATGTAAATGACTGGTCCAACATCAGTTTAGGAAAGGCAAAAAGCGAAAGCAAGATCACTAAAAGAACAGGAGCTTACGGACAATGTCAGTATGCACTGGGTCTCTGTACTCCAACTGGTTCTTTAAGCTTTAATGCAAGTAAATTTTCAGTATCATTTTCAGGACTTGGAAGCAATATTGTAGCTAATGGCACAAAATCCCTCTATCCTTAAGCTATCAAAACATAATCCTACTATACTCATTACATTAATAATACAATCTAAACAATAAGATTATATCTCAGAAGGATTATAAAATTCATATTTAATCTTAAAAAATACAATGAAAAAAGCAAACATTATTTTCGTACACGGACTTTGGGCTGACGGCTCTGGTTGGAACAAACTTATTCCCACTTTATTAAAGGATGGCCACAAAGTAATTTCCGTACAAAATCCATTAACAACTCTAGAGGATGACGTATTAGCTACCCAAAAGGCGTTGGCAAGAGTGGAAGGCCCAACAATCTTAATAGGTCACTCATGGGGCGGAGCAGTAATCACTGCGGCAGGAAACGATCCAAAAGTAAAAGGACTGGTTTACGTTGCCGCACTAGCGCCTGACGAAGGGGAAAGTTTAGGGGAGCTTTCAGAAAAGTATCCCGCCGAAGCGTCAAATCACCTTGAAATTGCAGATGGCTTAATATGGATGGGACTTGAGGGAATGCAAAAGCACTTTGCAGGTGACCTTCCACAGGAGGAAACAGCATTGATGTACGCTACTCAAGGGCCTGCCTCCATAGCTTTATTTGGAGCACAGATAACAACAACACCTGCATGGAAAGAAAAACCAAACTGGTATATTATAGCAAAAAACGATCATACCATCAACCCTGAATTGGAACATTTTTTTGCTGACAGAATGAAAGCTACTACAATTGAATTGGAAAGCAGCCATGTTCCTATGATCTCACAACCGGATGCTGTATTAAAAGTGATTAGAGATGCAGCTACTTCTATACAATAGATCATTAAATTTCGCTAGAATTCAAATTATTAAAAAACCAAAGGGAGCGTGCTTCCTTTGGTTTTTATTTTTTTTAAAATTCTTTAAAATATTATTACTCTATTTTCTGCTTTAATAGATCAACTGCATTTTTTTTCAGCCCAAAAGTTTCTCTTAATATTTGGTATAACTGCTCGTTGTTTTCTACTATAACCGTTTCTTTTTCTCCAGCTCCCCGTCGTATATTTAATGTGTGGCCAGCGAGGGTATAACGTGCATTTTCATCTACTTTTGAAAGAATAAGGTTCTTTTTAAAATTGGATTCCGGGTAAGTAGAAAGATACCAATTGGAAATATCCAGATCCAGAGGTTCTACACGCTCAAGTTCAAACCGATATACTGGCAGCCAGTTTTCTCTTTGAGTCCAAAGTGTATAAGCTCCGTTTTTCTGTGAAATTTTAAATTGTTCATTAGGGGTCTGTTGAGGCTTTTCCTCATTCAGAAGTAAAGGTCCGGTAAGTGTCGCTGTTCCAAAGCCACAGTCTACAAGGTATTTCTGAGCATTTAGTTCTACAATCAGTAATAAGTGTGTTCTGGCGGAGCTGCTGTTTTCGTCTTTTCGCCACAACACTCTGCCCAACTGCAATTCTACTGTAAAGCCGATATATTTCAAGATTTCACTCAAAATCAGGTTCTGTTCATAGCAATAACCGCCCCTGGATTCAACGATTAATTTCTGAAAAATATCTTCGGGATCCAATGACGGCACTGTTCCTGTATAAGAATCTATATTTTCAAATGGAATATACTGAGGATGCAACTGATGAATATTTTTTAAAACCTCTATATTCATTTCCAAATTTCCCGAATAGTGAATTCTTTTAAGGTATTTTTCTAATTTTAATTGGTTCATAATATTCATTTATAATTCTTTTTTTAAGATATTTTTGGTGAAAACCCAACGGTCTACTGATAATTTTCCTCCACCTTCCATAAGCAAAGTTACAACTATTCCAATCGCAAGAATATCAAACTGACATCCCTCTCCTTTTTGGGTACCCAGCCAATTCATAAAAAAACCGTTATCCAGATGAGAAGAAAACATAATTCCAATCAGTAACCCTATAAATGATAAAGCCCAGAATCTGGTTGCCCAGCCCAATAACAGTGATATTGATCCCAAAAATTCTACCAAAATTACTGTACTTGCAACCATATAGGGAAGCTGCAAATTTTCTGTGAAAAATTTCATTGTTCCATCCCAACCCATTCCTCCAAATAACCCCAACGTTTTTTGAAGCCCATGAGGTATAAATACAATACCTACCGTCCACCTTAGTAAGGTTCCGGTCCAGGTATTATTCGTTTGAAAAATTAAATGTTTCATGTTAATTAAAAGAATAAAAAATTATAGTAAAAATGTATATTTCAATGAAACAGCCTGATCGCAGCAAATACTCCAAAATTCTGTTTACTTTCATTAAAAGGTCCATAACGATCCCAATTGGCACCAAGCCCAAAAGTGAGAGGCTTATAACTTACCCCAAGCCGAAGCATCAGATAACTGCGTGCGTGTGCTCCATCTTTTATAGTTTCTGAGTAAAGAGCCTGAATTCGGGAATATCCTTTCCAATTTTCGTTGATTGAGGGTTTATATTCCAATAGCATCATACCTTCTGCTATACTTTTTTCAGAAAACCCAATAAATCTGGGATTGACAATGAGTAAAAATTCAGGGGTACTTAATGAATATAATATTCCTGCTGTAGGCCTAAGTCCTGTAGTAGGAGTATAATGCATTCCACCCAATACCCGGATATTCTTAATCACCTCAAAAGTTAGATTTGCCTGAATCATGGCATCATTGGAATGCTCTTCATTCCATTTTGAAGAAATGTTGGCAGCACTAAAAAAACCCAACCCTCTAATATCCTGAAAACCTTTATTGATAGTCATCTGGGTAGCAATTCCTTTATTCCCTGCTAAAGCTTCAAAGGCAATAGGAGAATTGGGAACCCGTTTATTATTTTGAGAGAAAAATAATAAGGGCATTAAGCCAATACTGAAAAGTAATATTTGTTTCATTTTCTAAGCCATCATAATTGTATTTGCAAAATTCTCAAATACAACAAGATCAGGTTAGAACATATGCATCCATTACCAGGATAAATCAATCTTTTTTTTATAATCTGACGGACTGAGACCCGTATGCTTTTTAAAAAGACGAGAAAAATAAGAAGCATCGTCTATACCTAAGGCCACTGCAACTTCAGAAACAGTATATTGAGGTAAGGACAGCAAAGCTCTAGCCTCCATCACAAGAGCTTCAATAATAATTTCGGAAGCCCTTTTTCCAGTTGCTTTTTTTATTGTTTTATTCAAATGATTAGGGGAAACATTAAGCAGATCAGCATATTCTTTTACAGCATGTAAATTCTGAATCCGACTTGTAATTAACCTCCTAAATTTCAGCACAACAGTTTCATTAGCTGAGAGATACTCTTTCGGCAGCTTTTCTATAAAATGCCTGATCTCACCCAATACAGTAAAAAGATAAAGTCTAACCAGTTCCATACTATCATTGGTTATATACAAGCTCTCCATCTGCTTCAGGATCAGAAAAATCCTCTTCTCATGTTGCTCATCCAGATAAAGTGTAGGATTGTTTTTAATCTCTGCATAACTCAGAATATCCTGCAAATATTTCAATCCTGGGCCTTCTGCAATAAAATCGTCGGAAAAATGACAATAGAAACCCTCAATATCCGGTGTGTTTTTAATGAATGTACGGATCTTATACGGAGGAAGAAGAATGATCATATTTTCCTGTACGGTAAACGTATCTGAACAAACCATTTTTTCAAGAAATCCTCTTTTGATAAACACAAAATCGTTTACCGTTTTGCGGTGTGGCTGAGAGGGAGTTTTTGCTTCACTAAGCACCTGAAGTGGCTCTATAAAGAATTCATTCAACCCTTTTTTCTGCATAGCCTTTCCTGCCCAATCCAGATTAAGGATCGTATTAAATTCATCCGGTTGGTATTGAGGAATACGTTTCACATCTTAAAAATAATGATTTTCATCCCTCCTTCCGTTAAAAGTGAGGTTTATTAAATCTTTCCATTTTTCTTAAAAGCAGAATATGTAATCACCACACTAATGGTCATTAAGATAAATGCCAGGAAGAATGGCGCTCCTGAAAATTTGAATGGTGCTTCATCATGGGTGAAGAAATAGAACAGATTGGTCATCATAGGCGGGCCAATAATAGAAGTTGCACTCATTAAGCTGGTTAATGCTCCCTGAAGCTCCCCTTGTTCATTAGAAGGGACACTTTTTGTAATCACCGATTGTAAAGCCGGACCACAGATTCCACCCAGGCAGTAAGGAACTAAGAAAGCAAACATCATCCAGCCTTCCGAAGCAAAAGCAAATAATAACAGCCCTACAGCATACATCGCCAGGCCATAATAAATACTCTTCTGCTCTCCCAATCTTGGGGTTGTCCATCTGATCAGAAGTCCCTGTACCAAACCAACAAGCAGGCCAACAACCCCTAATGAAATCCCGACCATTCTTTCTGTCCAGTTAAATTTATACATCGTAAAAAAGCTCCAGTTACTCTGTACAGCATGCCCTGCAATATAGATCAAAATCAATGCAGTGATCAGACCTGAAATTTCTGGGTGCTTCCCTAAGAATTTAAAAGACCCTACCGGATTGGCACGTTTCCAATCAAACTCTCTTCTTTTATCTTTATCTAAACTTTCAGGAAGAATAAAATACCCATAAAGGAAATTAAGAAGACACAATACTGCTGCTGCATAGAAAGGAACTCTTGCACCATAATGCCCCAAAACTCCCCCCAGAACAGGTCCTATAATAAATCCGAGACCAAAAGCGGCTCCTATCAGTCCAAAGTTTTTAGCCCTGTCCTCATCAGTGGAAATATCAGCAATATAAGCGCTTGCCGTAGTTACACTTGCTCCGGTAATCCCAGCAATCACCCTTCCCAGGAAAAGCCACCAGATAGTTGGAGCTAACGCCAGGAAAATATAATCCACCGCAAATCCGAAAAGTGAGATCAGAATAATAGGCCTTCTCCCATATTTGTCGCTCAGATTACCTACCAACGGAGAAAAAATAAACTGTGTAAATGCATATGCAAACCCCAGCCAGCCTCCATATTTTGCGGCTTCACTGATATCTGCATGAATCAACTCTTCAATTAATTTGGGAACAACAGGAATAATGATCCCCCATCCTGTAATATCAATCAGTAAAGTAATAAATATAAAGCCTATAGCTGCTTTTTTCTTTGAATTTTCCATGATGATGCAAAATTAATCAAATCTTAAAAATAATGGTTCTAAATTTCACTACGTTAAAGAAGTATAATATTGAACAACAGAATCATATTAAAAGACCTGTTGTTTTTGTATTATTTTCAACAATCTAAAAGGCTGAAGATTAAAGATATGGCAACCATAAAATAAAAAGACCTGATTTCAAATGAACATGAAACAGGTCTTTTTTATTATTAAATTGATATATTACTAGTTACTATTAGGTTTTGCAGTGATCATACGGTTAGTGATGATGCATTTGATGAGGCAGCTCTTCTTCAAGGTAACCTTTACCACATTGCTATACTGATAAGCTGTAACATCTCCATTAAGAGTTGATCTTACTCCACGGCGGTAATAAGTGGTCTGTGTCACTGCCAGCGCATCATACGTCGCAGAAGTAGCATTAGTGATGTTTGTAAATGTTACATTATCTGTTGAGCTCTGCCACTGATAGCTTGCTGTTCCTGTTAACTGAGCGGCTGCAGTTTGTGTAAAGGCTGCCGGGTCACTGCTGATATCCAGACAAACTGTTTGATCAGCTCCAATGGTTCCGGGATCATTCACTGCATTTACAAAAAGTCTTCCGGTATTCGAGTTCGCCTGGAATGAACAGGTATGGAAGCTGGATTTAGCTACCACTCTGTACTGATTATTATTGAATCCTGCAGGGATATTATTAATGTTAAGCGTTGAACTGGTAACATTACTATAATTAACTCCATTGGTAAGATTCGTCCATGTAGAACCGTTTAATATCTGCCACTGGTAAGTAACATTCGCAGGAGTCTCATCAATATCTGTATTGCTTATAACTGCTGTCATCGTAGTGGATCCTCCCACAGGAACTGTTCTGTCTGAAGGTTGAGACAAATAAGTCATAGGATCTATATAATATTCTGAAAGGATATTGTAAACCCTCATTTCATTGAATGTAAAGCCAATTCCAAAGTCTGAATAAGACAGTCTGACTTCATCCCATGCAACAGTAGGCATTACTTTAATAATTTTTCTAGACTGGCTATCCCCAAAATCAAAGAAAAAGTGCCCTCCAACCGGAGTTGAATACACCTCCTGTCCGTTATTAAAGAATCTGAAACTAGCATCATTGAAACTGGCATTAAAATTAAAGCCTTCAGAAGAGAAATCTATATATACAGGCTTGTTTGCCGGAAAGTCACTTCCGGTTGTTCCCACACTGATATAAATAGGACATATCCCAGCTCCGATTCCAGGTTTAAGGGAAGCATATGAATTGACATCTATATCTGTCATATTATTGGCATTAGCTGCCACTGCTCCCACCTTTAAACAGGGGGGAAAGATAGTAATAAAATTAGCATACTGAGCGGAAGTATTAGTATCTAATAATCTCCCACAACCGCCCATAGGCAGGGAAACCATTTCCTGAGAAATCATTTTATTTGATACTAAGAGGCATAATGCCATAAAAATGTACCGTAGTATTGAATTTGTTTTCATCACGAATAATTTTAATCTGTTAATTGTACACGAAAGGATACTCATCCTTAATTGAAGGATGATGCTAATGACTGTATGTCACTTAAAATTATTTGATTACAAATACAATATTCACGAAGGAACAGGCTGTGGCTGTTCCTACCACATCATAGCGCAGGATTCCATTAGCATCAATGCTTACATTCCTTAAAACACTGCCGTCAAAATCTGTTACATAATAGTACAGATCGGTAGCATTTAGAAAGAAAGGAATGGCTGCAGGAGCTCCTGTACTGGTGACTTTCGGAGTTGAAAACTGTGTCTTGTATAATTGGTATAGATCCAATGTCCTACCCGTACCTAGCGTAGAAGTATCAATGCTGATAGAGGGCATGTAGAAGAACTTAACAATGTTTCCACTGATGGGAACCCAGTTTGGGGCAGCAGGTGTTCCGATGTTTTGGGTTAATGCCTGTCTTTTCAGATCATAAACCAACAGCCCATTTGCTGGAGTGGCTACTGTAGTAAGATCAGAAATTCTGGGGATTAATACACCTTTATTAGTGCTGGTAACATCTAAAGCAGAACTTTTATCCGGGTTAGATATCCCAATCCCTACCTGTGCAGAAATAGCGCTACCGACACAAAGTGCCGCAGCAACGAATAATTTTTCGAATTTTATTTTTGTTTTGTTTTTTGTAAATATATAATAATTTGCTACATAATTCCATATTTTTTTATTTTTTTTTAACTAAAATTATTATTTATGCATAAACATCAAAAAATGAGTATTATTAAGGTATTGCACGAAATTTTTAATCTCTAAAATTTGATTTATTCACGAATAATTCTACTTTATGTTAAATTCGATCACTTTTAACATGCAAAAATTGTTTAAAAATGTACAAGTTGGGAAATGTATTAAAAATAAGTAATGGACAATAAGAAGAATATTGATTCACAGCAAGGCAATAGTCTACTCACTTATACGGAACCATAAGAACAATATAATCTTACAGGTAAAGCTTCTTCAAATCAATGAAAAAACAAAATGCTCGAAACGAAAAGGAAATAAAAAAAGCCTTTCGAAAGAAAGGCTTTTACTAATTTATTGTAGTTTGTATTATTTTGAAGCAAGCACTTCTTTTTCGGAAGTTGTTTTTCCGTGTACCTCTTCTTCTTTTCCTTTCTTAAGGAAGTCATAGGCAATTGCCGATGCAACAAAGATAGATGAGTAAGTACCAAATCCAATACCGATTAACAGAGCAAACATGAATCCTCTCAGATTATCACCCCCGAAGATGAAGATCGCAAGGATCACCAAAATCGTAGTGAATGAAGTGTTGAATGTTCTACCCAACGTACTTGAAATAGAGTCATCAAATAATCCAGCTAATGTCAGAGATTTCTTCTCTCTCAGGTATTCTCTAATTCTGTCGAAGATAATCACCGTATCGTTGATTGAGTATCCTAATACCGTAAGGATCGCAGCAATGAAATCCTGGTTGATCTCCATGTTGAACGGCATATATTTGTGAAGTAATGAATACGTTCCTAAAATAATAACCGCATCGTGGAATAATGCTGCTACAGCACCTAAAGAGAACTGCCATTTTCTAAATCTGAATAAGATATATAAGAAAATACCTCCTAATGCAGCCACTACAGCAAGAATACCGTGCGTCTGAATATCATCAGCTACCGTAGGTCCTACTTTTTCAGATGAAATAATACCAGCGTGATCTTTGTCTGCAGATTTAAACTCATTTAAAGTAATTTTAGAAGGAAGATCTCCTTTTAATCCTTCAAATAGTTTCTGCTCAATTGTTTGGTCAGCTTTTAAAGATTCGTCTTCAATAAGGTAATCTGTAGAAATTTTCAACTGTTTAGAGTTTCCGAAAGTCTTAGCTTCTACAGAAGAGTTCTTACCATCTTCAGTTTTAAATAGTTTTACTAATTTTTCTTCAACATCATTAGCATTAACTTCTTTATCAAATCTTACTACATAGTTTCTACCTCCTGTAAAGTCGATACCGTATTTAAATCCGTGAGTAACCATAGATATAATACAGATTACCGTTAACACAGCAGAGATAATGTAAGCATATTTTCTCTTTCCAATGAAATCGATCCAGGTATTTCTGAATAAGTTCTTCGTAGGAGGAGTCCACACAGAAAGCTGTTTACCTTTGTTCAGTCTGCTGAAGATCATTACTCTTGATAATAATACAGAAGTGAACAATGTCATGATAATACCGATCATCAACGTCAATGCGAAACCTTTAATAGGCCCTGTTCCAAAGAAGAACAATACAACTGCAGTAAGTAACGTAGTAGAGTGACCGTCAATAATCGCACTTAATGCGTGTTTGAAACCGTCTTTATAAGCTTCTAAGATGCTTTTACCAGCAAATAATTCTTCTTTAGTTCTTTCATAGATAATTACGTTCGTATCTACCGCCATGGCCATCGTCAATACGATACCAGCGATACCAGGAAGCGTAAGAGTAAAGTCTCCGGAATCCATAATTCCGAAAATATAGAATAAATTAATTACCATTGCAATTACAGCGTACACTCCGGCACCACCGTAATAGAAAATGATATAAACAATGATAATTAGGAATGCGATTGCAAATGAAATCATACCCGCGTCGATAGATTCCTGTCCTAATGACGGACCTACCTGAGTAGCCTGAACTACTTTAGCACCAGCAGGTAATTTACCAGCACCTAACACGTCTACCAGTTCTTTAGCTTCCTCCTGAGAGAAGTTACCAGAAATCTGAGTTCTACCGTTAGGGATAGCATTTACAACGTTTGGAGCAGTATAGACTCTGTTATCAAGAGTTACAGCTACTGGCTTCCCAACGTTTTTCTCCGTTAAAGTTTTCCATTCTTTTGCTCCTTTAGAGTCCATCTGCATATCTACAACTACCCTGCTCAATTCGTCGTAGCTGATATTTGCAGTTTCTACCGCACCGTCTACCGGAGCTTTCTGGTTGATGTTACTTCTGATTGCATACAATACTAAATCATCAGGACTTGTAGCTTCAGGTTTGTAACCCCACATGAACTGTGTATATTTAATGTTTGCAGGACGTAAAGCCATTCCTACTTTGCTGTTCAAGATCTTGTTTACAGCAGCTGTATCAGACAATTTTACGTTAGCAACACCATTACTTCTTAATTTGTCAAGCTGTAAAAGGTTCATGAAGTTCACATTTTTTGCAACTCCCATAGAATCTCCTTTTGCAGCAACCATAGTTGTCAATGTCTGGAAATAAGGTGCTACTTCAGGAACCTGCTGTACTTCCCAGAACTGAAGTTTTGCAGAAGTCTGAAGCATTTTCTTTACCTTATCGATATCCTTCATACCAGGCATCTCTACAGAAATTCTAGCTGTACCAGGTACTCTCTGAACGTTTGGCTGGATCGCTCCAAGCTTATCAATTCTCGTTCTGATTACCTCGAAAGCTGTTCCTACAGAAAGATCAATTCTTCTTTTAACAATACTTTTTACCTGCTCATCAGTAGTGTTGTACTTGATTTCAGATAAAGTTGTGTTTCCGAAAAGTTCCGGGTCAGCAAGCTTTAAGTTCGTACCTTTTGCTTTGTTAATCGCATCGAACTGTTCAAAGAAATTGTCGATGTAAGATTTTGTTGAGTTTTTCTGAGCTTCATCAGTCTTATTTAAAGCTTCAATAAGAACAGGATTGGTAGAATAATTGGTTAAATCATTTACCAAATCTCTTTGGTTAATTTCCAATAGAACGTTGATCCCTCCTTTTAAGTCAAGACCCAATTTCATTTCCTTGTCTTTAGCTTTTGAATAATAAAGCTTTGTATACCCAAGATTAAGAGTATCTTCTTTGATTCGCTTGATCTCTTTCTCGTTTCCTTTCGCAGCTTCGATCTGCGATTCAATTTTGCTGGCGTACCAGGTTGGTAATAGCTCGTTTAAGCAAATCAACCCCAGGACAATAGCAACAATTGTAATAAGCCCTTTTCCTTGCATTTTGTTATAACTACGTTAAATTAAGTCGGCAAATATAATGATTTTCTTGTATTTTATGAATTTTTAACAACAGAAATGGTTTATTTTCAGATATATCAGCATTCTGATTTCTATTTAAGATTTAACAATTATTTCGTGGTATCTTAATGAAGTTTTCAAAATTTAATTGGTATAAAATTTTCATTCATCTTTCAACGCACTAACTATCAAAATATTATGAGAAATTTACTTTTTAGCCTAAGTATTGTTTCTTCCTTAATCGTTAATGCTCAAAGCATTAATTTGGAAGAATTTGCCACCGGATTAACCAGTCCGGTCGAGATTACGAATGCCAATGACAGTAGGTTATTCGTTGTTCAGCAGAATGGTATAATAAAGATTATCCAGCCTAATGGCTCCATTAATACCACCAATTTTCTGGATATTACCTCAAAAATTCTTTATGGAGGAGAAAGAGGGCTTTTAGGGCTCGCCTTCCATCCTCAATACCCAACTAATGGGTATTTTTTTGTGTATTATAACAACACTGCGGGAAATATTATCGTTGCCAGGTACAAAGTAAGTACCACCAATTCCAATGCAGCAGATCCCAGCTCTGAGAAAATCCTTCTGAACATTCCAAAGCCATTCGCTAACCATAATGGTGGAAGCATTCATTTTGCCCCTGACGGAAAACTCTGGATTGTAACAGGAGATGGTGGAAGTGGTGGCGATCCTAACAACAATGCACAAAACAAAAACTCACTTCTCGGAAAAATGTTGAGAATAGATGTGAATGCCACAGATCCGGTTCCATACAATATTCCTCCTGACAATCCTTTTGCCGGGGCTGGCGTTGACGGAGCAGATGAAGTGTGGGCTTACGGACTTCGGAATGCCTGGAAATTTTCATTTGATCTCAATGCAGGAAATACTATGATTGCAGATGTAGGCCAGGGAGCAATTGAAGAAATCAACAGAATGCCCGTCACACAGGCCGGAATCAATTACGGATGGCGTTGCTATGAAGGAAATACAGCCTATAATACTGCAGGATGTGCTGCTCAGTCTTCTATGACATTCCCTGTTGCCATCTATGATCATTCTGATGGAAAATGCTCTATCACCGGAGGCTACGTTTATGCAGGTTCTCAATATCCTTCACTTCAGGGAAAATATTTCTTTGCAGACTATTGTTCCGATCAAATAGGCATTCTGAGTACTGATAATTCGATCATATGGACCTCTGCTTACAGCGGAAACGGCTTCTCCTCCTTCGGTCAGGATTCACAAAAGGAATTGTATGTGGCAGCAGTCACCAGTGGAAAGATCTTTAAAATTACAACAGGAACTTTAGCTACTCAGGAAAATAACAGTTTAGACAAAATCAGCATTTATCCTAACCCAGCCACTGAAGAGATTTTCGTTCATGGCATCAGGGAGAAGAATTTAACACTGGAGATCATCAATACAGAAGGACGGAAAGTACTGGAATCTAAACAGGTTATCAATGGTAAAAGCATTAGTATTTCCAGAATTCCGGCAGGAGTTTATTTTATCAATCTGAAACTAGGAGACATGAAATCATATAGTCAGAAACTGATCATCAAATAATTTTTATTTTTAAATAAAAGTTTATGCCTCAATATTCTGTATTGGGGCATTTTTCATTAAATAAAATACTACAGAAAAGACAGGAATTAAAAAACATAATCTTTCAGGCTTTGAAAATCTTTCAATTTCCTGATCAAAAAGCATATTATTAAAAATGGAAACAGTGAGTACAGCTGACACAAAAAATAAAATCTCAAATCCGTTTACCTTCTGAAAATGTCTCACCGTTTTAAACTGAGTATCCAATATCTCAAAACCAAGAAACAGAATCATATACGAAAATGACCATATCCTGAAGGTATCCCAAGCAATAGCATGCAATAGCAGAGGAAATAGTGATATTATATACAGCAGGAGAATTGTATATTGATTCACTTTTCGGAATTGTTTATAGAGTACAAAGAACATAAAAGCTATTGGAATTCCAAATTTAACAGGAATTCCGAAAGAGTAAATTTTTAAAAAAAATGTTGGACTTTCCTGTTTCAGATAATTTAGAAAGCTTTCTGTATAGGCATCTGCAACCACACCTGAAACCCGATCACTTATCAATCCGGAATATTTTAAATACTGAAAAATCAGATCACGATTGTCTTTTCCGAAAAACTCCTGATATACAGAAATTAAAAAGGTAGCTCCCATCGGAATGATGAGAAAAAAAGCTGCTTTTTTCAATACTGCTGATGTAAAGACCGGCTTATGGCCTTTCCATTCACTTACCAATAAAGCAAAAAGGCAAATCGGAAGCATGATAAAGAATGTAATTTCGTGTATCATCACACTGACTGTACACAGCAAAGATGCCCACCAATATTTTTTATTCCGAATAAGAAACAGGGCCAGCATTGTCAACAGAAAAATCACATGATCCAAATACCCGATAAGATGTGCAGACAATATGGCATATTGAGACAGAAAAAAGACTACATAAAAAAGAACCTTATGAATGCTGTAATTTTGTAGAGTATGCTTAACTGCAGTAATGAGTATCGTCACATATAGTAAAAATAATATCACTGCAGATAATATCTGTATCTGGTACTCATTTTTTTCAAAAAAAAATCCGAAAATCTCACCAGCAAAGCCCCTCTTGATGAATCCAAACCTATAGTCCATCAGCCAATGCGACTGAGACCATTCATTGGGCCATCTTACCGTCTTAAAAAAACTGAAAGAAAGTGTATAAATATATAGAAATATGACTAGAGCTTTATGTCTCATTCTCTATATCGTCATCGAGAAGATTCTCGTCTCCGGCTTATTTCTCATCATCCTGAGGTCAAAAACCATCGCTACATTTCTGGTGAAAGCTCTTCCGGCTTCTGTAATCTTAATTTCCTTACCGGAAATTTCAACCAACCCGTCATTTTCCATTTCCTTCAGCATTTCTAAAGCGTTATCCAGCTCAGGGAAAGAGTTGTCTGCAGTAAAAGTAGTTTCAAGCTGGCACATCAGATTTAAAATATGTCTTCTCACTATCAGATCTTCTTCATTCAGAACATGGCCTTTTACAACAGGGATTTTACCTTCTTCTACCATCGTCTGATATTCTTCCACTGTTTTTACATTCTGGGCAAAAGCATACCATGAATCTGAAATAGCAGACATACCAAGTCCTACCATCAGCTGGGTATTGCTTGAAGTATAGCCCATAAAGTTTCTGTGAAGTTTTTTATGGATCAGAGACTGGTATAAATCATCATGTTCCAAGGAGAAGTGATCCATTCCCACTTCAATATATCCTAAATCCTGAAGCAGTTTTTTACCATCTTCATACAGACGGCGCTTTTCTTCTCCACTTGGAAGGTCATTTTCATCAAAACCTCTCTGCCCTACTCCTTTCACCCATGGAACATGTGCATAGGAATAGAATGCCAGTCTGTCCGGCTTCAGCTCCATTGTTTTTCTGATTGTATGTTCCATCGCTTCCCAACTCTGATGTGGAAGTCCAAATACTAAATCATGGCTGATTCCTCTATAACCAATTTCCTTAGCCCATTCGGTCACATTTTTCACGTTCTCAAAAGGCTGGATTCTGTTGATCGCTTTCTGTACTTTAGGATCGTAATCCTGAACACCGAAGCTTACTCTTCTGAAGCCCAGATCGTATAAGGTTTGAAGATGTTCTTTTGTTGTATTATTAGGGTGTCCTTCAAATGAAAACTCAGGATGTTCCGCAATCTCTACTGTGGAAAAGATTCCTTCCAGCAATGTTCTCAGGTTTTCAGGAGAGAAAAATGTAGGAGTACCACCACCAAGATGCAGTTCTTTTAACTTTGGTTTTTCATTAAAAAGCTCAAGATAAAGTTTCCATTCTTTTAAAACGCTTTCCAGATAAGGAACTTCAACGCTGTGCTGTTTGGTAATACGCTTATGACATGCGCAGAATGTACACAATGCCTCACAGAAAGGCAAATGGATGTAAATAGAAATTCCCTCCTCTGCATTGGTTTCATGAAAAGACCTGATTACGCTTTCCTTCCATCCTTCCGGTGAAAATGTAGAATCATCCCAATAAGGAACGGTAGGATAAGAGGTGTAACGGGGTCCGGGAATATTATACTTATCTATTAAAGAGTTCATTTTGAAAATAAAATTTTATAAGGTGGGGAAATTTAACATTATTAAAAATCCATCCTACAAAATTAACCATTAGTTATGAATTTTAACCTATGAATTATATTAGGTTGTATTTTATAATGAGTCTAAATACGCTAACAGAGCTGCTTACAGGGATAATGATAAATTCTATCAGTTTTATTTATTTTTTTGATCCTGATTTCCTATCTGTAAAATCTAATCTTACTTGTATAAAGGAACCTTAATCTGACCGGAATCTCTTTCAAGAAAATCAAGCCATGCTGTAGCAATAATCTTAAAATCTTTCAAAGGAACTACCCTATCCAGATCTTTTATACCAGGATACACAAATACAACTCCCTCAGGAGTCATTTCTATTGTACAGGTAAAAACCGTCCAGTCATTATCAACAGGAAAAGGATTACCATTCAGATAATGATCTGTCATTTCCAGTAAATCATTGATATCCATTGGTGACCTTAAAAAAGTAAACAGTTCTTCCATGGCCCCACCTCCTAAAAAAAATGGTGTTCCTAATTTAGAAACGATAAATTCTATATCATATATTTTTAAAACATCTTCTGTTTTCATCAAAAATCACTTCAGTTTCATCATCACAATCCTATCCTTCCCAGCAAAAACCACTCTGCTCCCATCAATCCACTGTCCAACATATAACCCTTTTTCATCAGAAATTTTCTTCCAGGTCTTTCCAAAATCTGAAGAATAGCTAATATGCTGATCTCCTACCGCAATAATCTCCTTTCCTTTTGATCCCGGCTTTATTTTCACACAGGTCGTATAGCCTGGATTCTGTCCTGAAGCCTGAATCTGCCAGGTTTCACCGCCATCGTGAGTCGTTGCAATATTATTGATATTAGCACTCTGTTTTGTATAATCACCTCCTGCTGCAATTCCGAATTGATCATCATTAAAATCAATAGAATACATTCCCTGTGATGACTCTCCCTGAATAAAAGGGGTTTTAAAAACCTCCAGCTTTTCATTTTTAAGGTTCAATCTTAAGATTCTTGAAGCTTTGCCTCCTGTTGCAATCCATACATGCTTTTTGGTAGAGGAAATATTGGTATTACTGGCAGCAAAAGCAGCTTCTCCTTCATTTAGTTTTAAATCATTCTTAAACATACCCCATTTCCCGTCTTTATAAACAGCCAATTTCAATACATTGTCACTGTCCGCATCACTGAAAGTATATGCCAGTTTATCATTCACAAAATGTAAAGCATCATAGAATGCTGTTTTTGCAGAATCTGTAAAAATAATCTGTGATTTCAAGTCTTTTTTATCAATTTTGAAAAATCGGGCCGGGCTCACAATATTGATCGCATAGAATGAAGTTTTATCCTGTGCAAGCGTTCTGAATTCAAGTTTTTCATCAGAAAGTTTGATTTGTTTTTGATTTTTGGTATCGTTAATATCTACAAAACCGAATTTGGAATCTGACCCGCTGTACCAGACTTTATTGTCATACAATTCAAGAGCTCTGATGCTTATTTTATCGTTAAGAATTGTTTCAATGCTTTCCACCTGTTGAGAAAATGCAGTCATTCCTACAGACAGGAATACAATGGAAAAAATATTTTTCATATATTATTTTGATTGGTTATTTGCAACAAAAAAACCGCCGAAGCGGTTTATATTATTTAATCTTTCTGATATTTTTCAGGATTGTTAAGTTTACTGTTAGATTTTCCATAAAGGAAATACACTAAACCACCTAAGAAAAGCCATACAGCAGAAAGTTCCAATGCATGAGCACTTAAGTTAAATATTAAATATATATTAATAAATACTCCTAATGCCACAACGATTTTATAAGCTGGAACTTTGAAAGGTCTGATCAAGTTAGGTTCTTTCTTTCTCATTACCCAAACAGCAATACAAACCAATGTAAATGCAAACAGGGTTCCGAAGCTAGTCATATCTGCCAGTGTAGAAATCGGTGTAAATGCAGCGATAAAAGCCACCACTACTCCTAATAAAATAATTCCTTTATAAGGCGTTTTTGTTTTTGGATGAAGCTCTCCAAAAAACTGAGGAATCAATCCATCCTTTGCCATTCCAATAAAGATTCTGGACTGTCCCATCATCATTACCATTACTACAGAGATCAATCCTACAGTAGCCGCAATGGTTACTACATTACTCGCCCAGTGTTTCCCTGCAATTTCGAATGCATAAGCTACTGGTGCTTTAATGGCATCAGGATATTTTCCTTCAGGATTAAAGTCTGAATAATGCATCATTCCTGTCAAAACAAGAGACACACAAATATATAATGCTGTACAAACTAATAATGAAACAATAATAGCAAAAGGCACATCTTTTTTAGGATTGATAGCCTCTCCTGCCTGTGTAGAAACGGCATCAAAACCAATATAAGCAAAAAAGATAGCTGCAGCCCCTGAAATAATTCCTTTAATACCATAGGCTGAAACCAAATCACCTTCAGAATTTTTAAGTTTTATCTGATCAGGAATAAAAGGTTTCCAATTTTTAACTCCATCAACTGCGTTGTAAAGATCAGTATTGGAAAAAATAATATAAACCCCTGCAATGATCACGAAAATAACAGCTGAAGTTTTCATCAAAACAATCAGGTTATTGGCGCCTGCTGCTTCTTTAGTTCCTTTTACCAATAAGGCTGTAATCAATAGAACTAGAATAAATGCAGGCAGGTTCATAGAAAACCCATCCCCTGTATAACTTGACGGATCCGATGTAAGATAAGCCGGTAAGTGAATATTAAATATCTTCAAAAATTTATTAAAATATCCGGACCAACTCACAGAAACGGCCATACTGGCCATGGCATACTCTAGGATGAGACACCATCCCATGGCCCATGCAAAAATTTCACCTACTGTTCCGTATGCATAAGCATATGCAGATCCCTCAACAGGAATAATGGAGGCGAACTCCGCGTAGCATAATGCTGCAAAAACACAGGCAATACCTGCTATAATAAAGGATATTGCAAGTGCTGGTCCCGCATGATAATAGGCTCCTGTTCCCGTAAGAACAAAGATCCCACCTCCGATGATAGCACCTACTCCTATTGCTGTTAAACTCCATTTTCCAAGGACTTTCTTCAGCTCACTTTTCTTCATATCTGCCTCATAGGCACTTAGTGGTTTTTTAACCCAAATTTTCGACATGTTTTTTTATTTATTAAGGATTTACGAAAATATAAAAAATTTAGGAATCCTCACGTTTATCGTTAAAATTTCATCATTTATTTTATATTAAAATCTCAAAAACCTAATTAACATATTATTTAATTCATTTTAAAAAGTCCATATTTTTGCTTATTTTTGATCGCATGAATTTATATGATCTTTTTGTAAAACCCTATGAAAACTATGATGCCTTACAGATTCTGCTTGAAGTATCAGGTGCCATTTTCGGAATTTTGAGCGTATATTTTTCCATTAAGAAAAATATATGGGTATATCCTACAGGCATTATTTCAACGCTGATCTATGTATATATTCTTTTTAACTTTGGGCTGCTGGGAGATTGCCTGATCAATGTTTATTATACTGTGATGAGTGTCTATGGCTGGATATTGTGGGCTAAAAATTCGGAAGACCATGTGCATGTGGACGTTACGTGGGCAACACAAAAAGAATGGTTCTATGCAGGAATCCTTTTTATCCTGAGCTTAGGACTTGTCACATTTATTTATTATTATAAGCCTTATATTGACAATCACTTTTCAATGGAAGGAACCAATCTTGGATTATATCATCTGGATTGGGCAAACTGGCTGGATATTTTTACCACTTCAATATTTTTAGTAGGAATGTGGTTTATGGCCAAACAGCGCATTGAGAACTGGATTTTCTGGATTATTGGAGATTTTATTTGTATGCCTATGATGATTTTTAAGGGGCTTGGCATCACTTCGGTTCAATATTTGGTATTTACTATAATGGCTATCTTAGGATACCTTAATTGGAAAAAAAGTTTTAAAGAAAAAAAAGTACAATAAAGTTATGAAAAATTTATTAAAAATAGCAGTTAGCATCTTTGCTATTAGCACTTTAACATCTTGTATGGCTTATACAGACGGATATGGCAGCAATGGTTATGGTGATCCATATTATAACAATGGATCTTACTACGCTCCTTCCGGATATTATGGCAATGGCGGATATTATGGTAATGACGGCTATTATTATAGAAACAACATCAATTACTACTATGATAATGGTATGCCTTACTATTATGACACTTATAATAATTCCAGAAGAAAAGTGTATGTAGAAAGAAGAAATACAACTCCTACGGTCACTTCACAAAGACCTAATAACGGTTTCCGTAATAACAACAGCGGATCTTATAACAATGGAGGATATAACAGAAACTCTAATAACAGCAACAGTGGTGGATTCAGAAATTCAAACAGCGGTTATCAGAATAATCAGGGAAATCAGAATAACCAAAATAACGGTGGATTCAGAAACCAAAACAGCAATAGTTTTGAAAACAGAACCCTGAACGCAGGCGGATTCAGAAACTCAGGAAGTACAAATACAAATACCAATACCAATACCACTAGACCTGAATCTTCAAACGGAGGAGGTTTCAGAAACAACTCAAGCACTCAAAGTACTCCAAACACCAGTTCAAGCAGAGAACAAAACAGTGGCGGGGGCTTTAGATAGAACAATTATAAATAACGATTATAAATAAGGAAACGAACAGTTAACACTGTTCGTTTTTCATTTTAAATATACTAATTTTGTTTCTTCATTCAGACAAAAAACAATATGGAATTTTATAAATATCAGGGAACGGGAAATGATTTTGTAATGGTAGATAACCGTGACCTTCAGTTTCCTAAAGACAAAAATATCATTGAAAAACTATGTGACAGACGTTTTGGAATAGGTGCAGACGGCCTTATTCTTCTGGAAAACGATCCTGATTATGATTTTAAAATGGTCTATTATAATTCAGACGGTGGAGAAAGTACGATGTGTGGAAACGGAGGAAGATGCCTGGTAGCTTTTGCCTTTTTTCTTGATGTTTTTGAAGACAAATGCAAATTCATTGCGATAGATGGTGAACACGAAGCAGAAATTCACAATGGGATCATTAAATTAAAGATGATTGATGTAAATACAATTTCACATGACGGAAATGATGCAGTTCTTAATACCGGTTCTCCTCATTATGTAAAATATGTAGAAAATCTTGCTGATTATGACGTTTATACCCAGGGACACAGCATCCGAAATTCAGAAAATTATACAGAAAAAGGAATCAATGTCAACTTTGTAGAAAAAATTTCAGATCATGAAATCTTTGTAAGAACCTATGAACGAGGTGTTGAGGACGAAACTTACAGCTGTGGAACAGGAGTTACAGCTTCTGCTTTAACTTTTCTTCAAAAAGACAATCTAACTTCCGTAAAAGTTAAAACCCTGGGAGGAAATCTTAAGGTATATGCTGAAAAAAGCGGTCATTCTTTCTGCAACATCTGGCTGGAGGGTCCTGCAAAGCAAGTTTTTAAAGGTAAGGTAGATATTCTTTAAAATCAAAAACTTTTAATCAATACTATTTAGGAATGAAAAAAGCTATTCTCATTATCATTCTGCTTGTTTTTGTAGTGGCAGGATTTTTTGGTTTGAGATTTTATAATAAATACTTCGGAAATAACGTAGAAAAGGACGGTTATATTTTGATCCCTCATAAGGCAAACTTTAATCAGATTCTTGATTCTATTGCTCCGTATATTAAGGATCGCAGTTCTTTCGAAGCGGTAGCTAAAGATAAAGGGCTTGTTACTAATTTTAAGGCAGGGCGTTATCATATTCAAAGTGGGAAAGGAAACACAGACCTTGTTAATATGATCAAAGCAGGTAACCAAACGGCCAATTCTTTCAGAATTGGTGATTTTGGAGATATGTACCAGATGATTGGAAAGGTTACCAAAAAAACAGAACTGGATTCTCTTCATTTTGTGAATGATCTGGATGTGGTTGCGCAGGAAAAAGGATATAAGAACATTGAAGACTTAAAGAAATATTTTTTCATTGATACTTATAATTTCTTCTGGACAGTAAGCCCAAGAGAATTTTTCGCAAAATTCGATGACCAGTACAATGATTTCTGGACCAGTGAAAGAAAAAATAAAGAACAGCAATCCGGACTTACAAGAGATCAGATTTATGCACTTGCATCAATTGTTTACAAAGAATCGGGAGGGAAGAAGGACGAAATGAAGACCATTGCCGGTTTGTATTTAAACCGATACAGAAAAGGAATGAAGCTTCAGTCTGATCCTACTGTGATCTATGCAATCAATAAGCAGACAAATTTTAAAGAACAGATCAAAAGGGTATTATATAAACATCTATCTACTCCGTCTCCATACAATACCTATGCCAATGCAGGGATTCCTCCGGGGCCGATCTGCGTAGTGGATAAGAACTCAGTAGATGCTGTTTTGAATGCAGAAAACAACAATTATATATTTATGTGTGCAGATCCCGCAAGATTTGGATATCATAAGTTTACAGCCAGTGCGGAAGAACATGCTGTAAATGCAAAAGCTTATCAGGATTGGCTCAATTCAAAGAATATAAAATAAGCTTTTAGCAGGCACCAGGATTTTACAGATAAAAACAATACATAAATCATAATATTTTGAAAATCAATTTAATATAAATTTTCAAAATATTAAGGGTTATCCTTTCACGATTTTATACAAAAAAATAACCTATGAAGAATAAGACAGAAATTGTCAATATTTTCACCAGAAAAACACTAGGACTTACGTTAGTACTTTCGGCAGCAGCAATGGCTTTTGCTCAGGAGAAGGCCGACATTTCAGGGATCATTGTCAATAAGAAGAACCAACCGGTGCCTTATGCCTCTGTAACCTTTAGTAACAAAGCCAACAAATCATTCAGTGATGCGGTATTGACCGATGAAAAGGGGCAATATAAATTACAGCTTGCTCCCGGCAGCTACGACATTACTGTAGAAGCTATTGATTACAAAAAAAGCATTATTAACAAAAATATTACCGGAGCCGGAAATATTGGTGCTTTATCTATTGAAGCTTCAACGACTTCCACATTAGACGGAAAAACACAGGAGCTCCAAGGAGTTGTTATTACAGCATCTGCAGCTAAACCCTATAAGGTAGAACTGGATAAAAAAACGTACGATCCATCACAGGATATTGTGAGTAAAGGAGGAAGTCTTCAGGATGTTCTTACGAATGTACCATCTGTTACAGTAGATACAGATGGAACCGTTTCTATGAGGGGAAGCTCTAATGTAAAATTCCTGATCAACGGTAAACCTTCTTCCCTATTAGGGATTGATGATGGAGCCAATGCATTGCAGAGTATTCCGGCTGACCAGATTGAAAGAATTGAGGTCATTACCAATCCTTCTTCAAAATTTGAAGCTAGTGGAACTTCCGGTATCTTAAATATTATTCTTAAAAAAAGCAAAAAAGTAGGATTTAACGGTAGTGTAGTGGGAAGTCTTGGATACTTTCCGAGAACCTCCCTTAATGCCAATTTAAGCTGGAGAAAAAACAACTGGACCTGGTTTGTAAATGGCGGTGGTGGTTATACGGAAAACAAAACCAAAAATAATGCTGAAACCACTTACCATAATATTAAATTCCCTGATGTAAAGCCTATCCCTACTACTCAGGAAGAAATAGATAAAATCCCTACCGTTCCTGTTCATCAGCTTCAAAACTCCACTAGTAAGACATATAATAAAAACTATAATGCAAGTGCCGGTTTTGTATATGATGTTTCTGAAAAAACGTCCATCAACTTAACAGGATTGGTGAGAACTTTCGAGGGAGACGGAAATGATCTGGTAAATACCTATGACACTTTTTACAAATACACAAAAGACACCTCAGATCCATGGAAGCTTATGAACCCTTATACATTAAGGGATTCTAAAACTGTTTTTAATAATCTTGCTTTTCAGGGAGATGTAGGTTTGGATCATAAATTTAACGATAAAGGGCAAAACTTATCCTTATCATTAAGTTTACAACGAAACAGAAGTAATAACAATGCAGACATTCTGGAAAGTGTAGATCATGTTCCTTCTGTACAGGATATTACAAGAAGACATTCTGTAAGTAAAACGGTAATCGGAAAGGCAGATTATGAATTACCAATAGGCGAAAATTCAAAAATTGAAGCCGGTTACAGATTGGATGTCAACAACAATACATATGATAACTTTGTAAGCACCACATCTAATAATCCACTGATTGCAGATTATAACAACAATACAGACTATCGGGAAATCTTCAATGCTTTCTATCTGCAGTTTAGGAGTAAGATTGGAAACTTCGGCTATCAGGTAGGATTAAGAGATGAAATTTCTAATGTTAAGATCCATTATATCAGCCAGAACCCTACGAAGGAGCCATTAGATAAATCCAAGAATTACAATAATTTATTCCCAAGCGTATTCTTAAGTTATGACATCGCTAAGAATAATCAGATCTTGGTTAATTACTCCCGAAGAATAGACAGACCAAGATCATTCTTTATGGTTCCTTTCTCAAGCTACACCAATAACCAGAATATTTTCGAGGGAAATATCGATTTAAATCCATCGTATGTAGATTCTTATGAAGTAGGCTATAACCTTACCAAGAAGAAGTTTACCCTGAACCCTACTTTTTATTATAGACATGCCACAGATGATACGAAAATGCTAGTCTACAGACCGGATGAAAGAAAAACAGTATTCTATACAAGACCGGAAAACCTGGGCAATGACGATCGTATCGGTTTGGATCTGAACTTTACCTATGATCCTTTTGCATGGTTCAAAATTATGGGAAGTGCAGATATATTCAGATACAAAACGACAGGAATTACTTCTTATGCTACCATAGATAAAGATGGTTTAGCACAGACAAGAGAATTAAACTTTACAGGAAGTGGTTTCTCTACAAGATTACGTCTTAATACAACGTTCAAACTGGATAAGACCTTAAGCGTACAGCTGCAAGGTTTCTACAGAGGTGGTCAAAAGACAGTCAGCCAGGACAGAAAGGATATGTATGCTCTAAACTTTGGAGCATCCAAAACCATTTGGAAAGGAGACGGAACTATTACTTTCAACATTCAGGATATCTTCAATACAAGAGGGATGGAAGTATTTAATTACACCAACGATTATACCCGTAGCAGCTTTATGCAATGGCAGCCAAGACAGTTTTCTATCTCTTTAACCTATAGATTCAAACAAGGTGAGAAAATAGAACAACCTAAGAGAAAAAAGGATATTAATTCTAATACAACCGGTGACGAACAGCAAGGCCCGATGTAATAAAACAAAAATCCCGAAATCTATAGACTGCACCCAAAAGTTTAGACAAAATTAAATAATATTATTATATGAAAGAGTTCGGTACTGTACTGGACTCTTTCCTTTTAGATTAAGCCTTATCC
>NZ_QNVT01000021.1 GCF_003385515.1 Chryseobacterium pennae
TATGTTGCAAACTGATCTATAGAATATTTGCTGTGGTAAAAAGAGAGGAACCTTTTGTAAATTTAACAAGATATAATTTGCATATGTCTTAGAATACACTAATCCTTTTTCATTCGCGCATTCGTGGCATCAAAAGCTAAAATCTATGATTAAAAACCTTTATATCGATGGTGATGGAGAATATTCTGACTGATCAAACACTCTTCATGTCTTTACTTCTTTGATTCTGATAATTTTATTCCCCTTTTTTGTTACGTCAAGGGTTATTTTTTCCTTTTTAGGATCTTTTTTATCAGAAATCGTCATTTTATTTCCTTTCAGTTCGATGGTATCATAGTCATCATATTTTACAGTATACCCAAGAAGAATTATACGATCATCATCTTTATCCGCCTTTTTAAAACTTACTGTATCAAGCGGATAATTGGAAATAATACGTACGGCATACATTCCACTGAAGTCATAGATTCTTTCCACAAGATCATCAGGAGTAAAGGTGGTTAATGTTTCAGGCTCATTCTTCCATCTGAATGCTGTATTACCATCCATTTCTGTAATAAAACTCTCCGGTTTTTTGGGAGTGGGTGAAGCATATTCTACTTTTTTAGGAGGTGGCGGTGCCATGTTTTTATTTTTCTTCTTCTGAGCAAATGCAGCCATAGAAACCAACATAAAAAACAGGATAAACAGGTATTGGGATATTTTCATTTTGTGATTGTTTTTAAAGTAAATGAGCATCTCATACAGGAACACCTATCAAATTTACTCTTTTTTATATTCAAACTGAATAAGTCATTTTTTTCAACATTCTCACTAAATATCAAAACTTCGTCACACCCTATACAAAATTCTGATTTACAACAGAATAACAACCAAAACACACTAAAAAAACATAAACCTAGTGTTATTTCAGCAAGTCTATTCCGTCCTGATTTTGAACATTTTTAAAAGGTTTTTGGTAAGAAGGTGAACTCTAAAATGATGTAAATTTGCTATACTCAATGAAGAAGTCTCTTTACATATCAATTACTTTCATGCTTGTCCTGTTTTTTACATTACTACTGGGATTTGCCAACCACAAGAAAAGTAATACTTCTGTTCGTTCTTCAGAGAATCAAATAAGTTTTAAAGTATCTAATTCTGTTCAGCAGCATGACCTTTTGTTCATCGCGTCTATCGCTGAAAATGATTTTGATGCTGATAAGATTTTTTTTGAGTTGCCTTTCGTCCTTTTTGAAAAAGAAATGTTTTCATGGGGATCTACCTTACACTCTAACATGGTAATGAATTCTGAAACAGAATTGATACATCATTATCATCTTCCCAAATACCTTTTATTCCATAATTTAAAACTTTACGCTATAAATACAGCTCTGTAGACTCCATTCAGAAAAGGTTTTACATCTATTTTTTTCATTAAGATTATCTGAAAAATTCAGGTAATCAGTTTCACCTATAAAAATATAAGCTATGCATGAATTAAGTATAGTGAAGGATATCTTTGACACTTTAGAAGAGCATTATGACGCTAAAGTAGAGGATATTCAGCAGGTTCAGGTAACGGCAGGACTGTTATCCAATGTTCAGCCTGTCCTGATTCAGAATGCGTTTGATGCCTTCATTACCGACCATCCGTACTATCAGGAAATGGAACTTGAAGTGCTCGTTAACGATATCATTGCTCACTGTAGCCAATGCAACAAAGATTTCCAGGTCAGGTACCACAAATTTGTCTGCGAAGACTGCGGAACTCCTTCCGCAAATATTGTTCAGGGAAACGAACTCTTTATTTCAAAAGTAATTTTTAAACAAAAAGACCATTAATATGTCAACAGCTAATCCAAAAAGTTTAGGAAACCGCGTAGGATCGGTTCAGTGTGATAATACCACTCTACATTTACTAAAGGCTAATGATTTTGTAGCCAAAGCCATCAGAGACCGTTTAAAGGATGTTTGTGTCATCAATGTATGTTCATCTCCGGGATCCGGGAAAACAACTTTAATGCAGGAAACCGGAAAAAGACTGGCTCAGGAGCTTAATATTTCAATCCTTGTGGGTGATCCTGAAACAGAACGTGATGCGATCAGAATGCGTGAAGCAGGAATCAATGCCCTGCAGATTGTAACCGGTGGAATGTGCCACATTGAAGCTCAGATGATTCTTCAGGCCTTAGATCATATCGATTTAGAAGGTCTGGATTTATTATTCATCGAAAATGTAGGAAACCTTCTTTGCCCGTCAGCATTTGACCTTGGAGAAGATTATCGTGTTACACTTCTGGCTTCTACCGAAGGAGATGATAAACCTAAAAAGTATCCTCGTATGTTCTTAACCAGTGAACTGATGCTTGTTTCCAAGGCAGATCTACTTCCTTACGTTCCATTCTCTGTAGAAACGGTAACAAAAGATGCCCATGAAGTAAATCCTAACCTTGAAGTAATGACTATCAGCACTTTAAACGGCGACGGAATTGACGAATGGTGCAACTGGCTGAAAGAAAAAGTAAAACTAAAAAAAGAAAGCGCTAAAGAAGCTTAATATGAATACAGTACAGCCAGTCGTAATTGATGAAGTAAAAAGTGGATTGCATCTAAATGATCCTGCCTCTGACGTTCTGGAACTCGAATGGTTTGAAAACAAAAAACAAAAACTAACCCGGACCACCAGATCCGGGCTGGTTTTGGAACTGAGATTAGGAAATATCAAGGAATGGCACCAGGGAGACAGCTTATACAATAATGGACAACTGATTGCTACCATTCACTTTAAAACCTGTCTTACCATAAGTTTTCCCACAGAAAATGAAGCTGAAGCGGCAGACTTCTGTTATTTTATCGGGAATCAGCATCTGCCGGTATTTCTGACCCTCAATCAACAGTTTGCCGTGCCTTATGACGGAAGACTCTATGAACAGTTGTTCTTCAGATATGGAGCCCGTATTCAGCTCACTGATGCCCAGCTTTTATCCCATCAATCCTTACGATATCTGGCAAAAAATAGAACACATGAAAATTAAAAGTCTGTTTATTACAGGATTTTCGGCTCTGCTATTAGCATTACAAAGCTGTAATAATCCTCAAAATTCCAATACTAAAGAAACCTCAGCTAATGCGGAAGTATCTGCAACAGACAGCAGAGGTAAAAAAATTACTCTTCCTCATGAAGCCATGCGGGTTGTTGTTTTATACAATGCATTGGTAGATGATGTTTATATGCTTCAGGCAGGTGAAAAAATTGTAGGAATTCCCCAACAGATCTATGAAATGGAAGACACTTACAGCTTTCTTTCCAAGCTTGATGACCGTATTAAAAATAAAAGCATTGCCACTCCTACTTTTGGCGGACAGTCCAGTAATGCGGAAAGTATTGTTGGGTTGAAACCTGATTTAGTACTAACCTTCAATACAGATCAGGATAATATCAATCAAATTGAAAATCTTGGCATTCCGGTATTTACTTTTTCTTCTTTAAATGATGAAAAGATTCTTGAGGAATTAAAAAATGTCGGAAAACTACTTGGAAAGCAGAAACGGGCTGAGGAAGTGACAGGATATGTTGCTGAAGAAGTAAAGAAAATGAGAGTTTCTCAGACTGCTTCTCCTAAAAAGATCTACTATGCCTGGTCGAAAGGGCGTATTATGTCCACTTCAGGAAAAGGAAGCCTTATTGATATGGCAATTACCCTTTCCGGGGCTCAGAATGCTTGTCCTGTTCCGGTAGAAGCACCCAATATAAGTGCCGAAACCATGTACAAATGGAATCCCGATCTTATTATTCTCTGGAATTCAAAACTATCGGATGTTTATAGCCTTAAGGAATTGGAAGCGCTTCCTGCTGTAAAAAACAAACAGGTCTTTGTGATGTCTCCATCATTTCCGTACGATCCGCATACCGTGAAGTTTATGTTGTTTGCCAAACAGCTCCGTCACTGGTGCATGCCTGAATATACGCAGGAACAGCTGGATCAGGATGTAAAAAAAGCTTTTGAAATGATCTATGGTAAAAAAGGATTGATCTGATGATTAAAAGCATTAAAACAATCTCTTTATTAATACTGTTGCCGGTTCTGCTTGTGTTTGTTTCACTGATTATAGGTTCCAGCCAGAATATTGGTATGGGTGAGCTGTTTCATCACATCACTCTGGAATTGGGTATGTCTAAAGATGAAGCGGCTCTTCAGGGAAGCCTGCATACGATCTTATGGCAGGTACGTTTACCACGGATTGTCCTTACTTTCCTGGTAGGAGCCTCTCTGGCCTCTGCCGGAGGAGTTCTGCAGGCTGTTTTCAGAAATCCTATTGTTGATCCGTTTACATTGGGAATTTCTTCAGGTTCTGCATTCGGTGCAGCATTGGCCATGTTATTTCCTGTAATGGCAGTTAATATTTCGGCATTTGTTTTCGGAGTCGTGGCAGTGGTCATTACTTATCTTGTCTCATATGCCGGAGCCAAAACATCCATTGTCAGTATGGTTCTTGCCGGAATGATCGTATCCGGAGTATTTACAGCTTTCCTTACTGTTTTACAGTATCTGAGTGATCCCTATAAATTACAGGCAATTGTACAATGGACCATGGGAAATCTGCATACTGCTTCCTGGCAGAAAGTTTATACGGCAGTATTTCCGATCCTTATCGGTCTAACAGTGATTGTTATTCTTCGATGGAAGCTCAATCTTTTAGCCTTAGGAGACCATGAAGCTATGGCAGTCGGAGTTAACCCAACAGTTTTAAAACTAATTCTGATGGCTGTAGCAACCATGATTACAGCTTCCTCTGTGGCAGCCGTTGGAGTCATCAGCCTGTTTGGGTTGATTGTTCCTCACATCAGCAGAATGATCTTTGGACCGAACAACAGCATCACCGTTTGGGCTAATATCAGTATCGGTGGAGCATTTTTATTATTGATTGATGATTTTTCGCGTACAGTAATGCCTTTTGAAATTCCGATTGGGGTCTTTACGATGATTATCGGAGCTCCTATTTTCATTTATTTAATGCGCAGAAACGCTATAAACTGGAACTCATGAACAGTGTGATTAATATAGAACAGCTTTCTTTTGATTATGGAAAAGACCAGGTTCTGAACCAGGTCAATGCAAAATTTCCAAAAGGAAAATTATCCGTTATTCTGGGAAGAAACGGAAGTGGTAAATCAACCTTATTTAAGATCATTGCCGGACTGGAAAAGAACTACAAAGGAAACGTATGGATTGCCGATAAGGAACGTCGAAAAATAAAAATAGGAACTGCCTCACCTGTCCGTATCGGATTTTTAACCCAGTTTCATCAGACCACTTTTCCCTTTAAGGTTTTTGATGTGATCTTAACCGGTAGAGCTTCTTTTTCAAAATTTTCACCCAGACAGTCGGATTATCAGGAAGTAGAAACCATCCTTCAAAAATTTAATTTAATTCATTTAAAAGATAAACCCTACACTTCTCTTTCCGGTGGAGAACGTCAATTGGTGCTACTGTGCCGGGTATTGGTTCAGAAACCGGATATACTGATGCTGGATGAACCCACCAATCATCTGGATCTGCATTACCAAGTCGCTGTACTGGAAGTCATTCGTCAGCTGGTTAGTGAAGGAACTACGGTTTTATGTGTCATGCATGATCCCAATCTTGCTTTTCTGTTCGGTGATGAATTTTTTGTGATGCGTCATCATGAACTGGTTGCTGTTCAGTCATTAAAGAAAGATGAATTAAAGCAGCTTCTTGAAGAGACCTATGAAGTTCCGCTACTTGCCCTGGATAATCAGGGAACCCCAATGTTTGCGCCCCAATTAAAATAAAATATATGAAAAATCATGAAGAAATAACAATTTCATTGGTACAGGATTATCAGGTATTTGAAGTACTTCCCTATGTCATGGAATTCAGACGTCAGTTGTATCCTTTACTGGATCCGTTGATTGTACCTAAGGATCTTGTCAATTTTGAACAGAATTACCTGCACTCTCCCACTGGAGCTTTTTTACAGGCCCGGACTTCCAATGGGAAACTGATAGGGGCGATCGGCATGATGCCTTTTGATTATCGTTTTCCTCATCTGGATATTGATGAAAAAACAACCGTAGAAGTCGCCAGACTATTTGTTAATCCTGAATACCGAAGAGCAGGAATTGCTACTCTCTTATTTCAGGAACTGGCTAAAACCGCACAGCAGAAAAATATAAAAAGATTATATCTGCATACCCATCCTTTTCTGCAGGGAGCTTATGATTATTGGCTAAAACAGGATTTTAAACTTCTGAAATCCTGCTACGAAGGCACTTATCCTACTCTTCACATGGAATTAATGATTTCCGCAGAATAATAAATACTACAACAGCGTAGAAACATACAATGAAACATACCACCAAAAAAGCGTTGTACATCAATGGTATAATGCTCTTACTTCCTTTTACTCTGTCAGCGCAGGAAACCCATTCTATTTTCGGAAAAGTACTGAATCAGGAGGGAAAAATAATTTCTAATGCCTCGGTTTCCATTAACCAGGGAACTGTCACCACAACAAGTAAAGACGGGAAGTTCCAGTTTGAAACTCCGGTTCGGTACCCGGCTCAGTTAATGATTGATGCCAAAGGTTATTCAGCATCCGATATGACGCTGGATTCTTTGTCTTATGATGATAAAAACGGAATCACAATTCGGCTGGTGGAAAATCAAACGGATCTTCAGGAAGTTTTGATTACAGCCCGCAGAAATAACTCCTATCTTACCAATAATTTGGAATTGGGTGGAAAATTTTCGGGAAATCTAAAGGATCTTCCACAATCAGTTTCTATTGTCAGCAGCGAGTTTATGGAGGACAAGCAGGCATACACCACCCGCGATGTTGTACAGGATCTGGCAGGAGTAACCACAGCCTCTTCTTACGATGATCTTATTATTCGTGGTTTTAAAAGTGGCTACGAAACCGGAATTCGTCTTGTGAATGGGCTGCGGTCAGGATATAGTTATGGAAACAGCTACTACCGTTCGCCTTTAACGATCAACCTGGAAAGTGTCTCCGTTTTAAAAGGTCCCGGTGCTTCATTATTCGGAGATGTAACTCCCGGAGGAACGATCAATATGGTGACTAAAAAGCCTTTAGACAAACAAAAGGGTTCTATTAACTTCTCCGTCGGCAGTTTCCAGACTATCCGTACAAGCATTGATCTGACAGGACCGTTGGATAAAGAAAAGAAAATTCTGTACCGCCTGAATGCAGGGTATGAAGACAGCAAGACCTTCCGAAATGTGAATCAGCAGAAAAACTTTATGATCGCTCCGTCTTTTACCTTTAAACCATTGGATGGAACTCAGGTAGATATAGACCTTGTATATGATCAGTTTCATGGATATCTTGACCGCGGGATGGGATTGAGAAACAATGACTTTTATGCCCTGGACCGCTCTTTTACTTTAAGTCAGCCATCGGATTTTTATAATACCAAAACACTGTCGTTCAGTGCAAGATTGAGCCAGCGCATTACCCACAACCTTTCATTGAATGCCAGCTACATGAAGTCCATCTACCAGGAAGATGTGAATGAACATCGTACCCTGAACAGCTATGCTGATGTTCCCCATAATACGATCATGAATATGCGTTTCTTTGACCGTCATGGAAAAGATTATACTGATAATTCCGTAGTTTATCTGAAATGGGATCTTACGGGGCACAAAATCGAAAACCATATCGTAGCCGGGGTAGATTATGCCCAATATGAAGGAGACAGTAACAATCAGCAGCGTGAAGCAAGGCAACAGAGAATAGATGGTAAAATTGTTCCATTAACATTCGACCTTAATAATCCTACTTATACAACTCATGATCTGGGTAATTATGTATGGTTATCTCAAGGAAATTATCCTTTTTTAAGTCCATATAAAACTACCGGAATCTATGTGCAGGATCAGATTTCATTTGCAGACCGATTAAAACTTATTGTGGGACTGCGTCATGAGCATTATTATTCTGAAACAGTAAGTGGTAAAGACCGTTTTCATGCCACTCAGAATGCATGGCTGCCCCGTATTGGGCTGACATATCAGATTAACGATCAGGTTAATTATTTTGCAAGTTATTCACAGGGATTTGCGCCGGTTGGGGCTAATTTTATCCAGAATTATCAGGATTATGGTGCTGACAAACCTTTCACTGAAGAACACAGTTTCCAGATTGAAACAGGGCTAAAAACGGGGTTCTTTAAGAATCAATTACAAATGGATCTGTCCCTTTTCCAGATTGAGCGCCAAAATATGCTGATTGCAACAGGGGAAATCAGTACAACAGGATTTCCGGTATACAGACAATCAGGAGAAGCTGTATCAAAGGGTATTGAACTGGATATTCGCGGACAGCTGACCAAAGAGTTTCAGATTATGGCCAACTATACCTATGATGATACGGAGGTAAAGTCTTCTTCCATTGCTTCAGAAGTAGGACAAGCTCTGCCTGGAGCACCTAAAAACATGGCTAGTTTATGGATGAAATATGTTTTTTCAACCTCTGCTGTGAAGGGACTTGGCTTTGGTGCCGGAATGTATTATGTAGATACAAGACGTATGGATAACAGCATCGGAAAAGACAGCAATGGAAGCGCCCTTTGGGGAGAATGGCCATCTTATACGACTATAAATGCGGCAGTTTACTATCATATCGGAAAAATGAAAATGGCATTGAATGTCAATAATATTTTCGACAAATATTATTTCCTGGGCGGGTTCGATTATACACGGGCCTTCCCTGGAGCTCCCAGAAATGTAACGGCTTCTGTGGGATATTCTTTTTAAACTTATTTTTAATCTTGATAAAGCCTGGGGTGTTTTTTACATTCCGGGCTTTTTGTTGGAAAATGCAAAGGGCGCAAAAGAATGTAAATGTTATATCTTTTTAAGGCGCAAAGATTTATCTCCGATAAAATTGAATACTGCTTTATCTTTATATGCCACGAATTCACAAATAAACTTACGCTATGTCCCTATGTAGTTAAAAAAAATTAAACAACATAGAGGCATAGACTTTTGAGCTGAATACAAATTATTTATTTATGAATTCGCAGCTTAAAAACAGCTATCCATTAGCTAATATATTAATTATTAGCCTATTTTTGTAACTTCAATCTATTAAAGAATACTGCTACTTTTCATTATGGACCATGATTTTCAGTTTCATTTTATTGAACCGGATCAGAGTATTTCAGATTTTGTGGAAAATTTGGGAACATTCCATAATCATTCTGATGAAGCTAAGGAAGTTGTTATTATTCCGGATGGAAGGGTTGATCTATTTTTCATGCAGTCTCCCTCAGAACCTTTTCATGTTGCCCTGATCGGATTGGAAACCTATCCTGAACAAAGACAGATCCTACCCCAAACCCAGGCTTTTGTAGTGAGCTTCAAACCTATTGCTGTGGAATATATTTTAAATACAACCATTGCTGATGTATTAAATACAGCAAAGAAGCTTCCGCAGGATTTCTGGGGATTTAAGGCTGAGGATTTACAGGACTTTGGGCTTTGCTGTACAAAAGCCATACAAAAAATACGGGAACTGGTTCCTCAGAAAACAGATGAGAGAAAACATCAACTTTTTGAACTTATGTATGCTTCAAGAGGAGAAATTAGCGTAAAAGACCTTTCAGAAAAGATAGGCTGGAGCAGCAGACAGATCAACCGTTATTTCACAAAACAATTGGGCTTATCTTTAAAGGCCTACTCTACTATTTTGCGTTTCAGGGCTTCTCTGGAACATATTGCAAAGGGTAAATTATTTCCGGAACTTAATTATACAGACCAGAATCATTTCATTAAGGAAGTGAAGAAATTTTCAGGTGTTGCGCCCAAAGAATTATCAAAAAACAAAAACGACCGATTTATACTATTATCAGTATTGAAGGGGCAGTAATTTTGTCCTGTAAAATTTAAATACAATGCTGATAGACAATACATCAATAGCCATCGTTGGCGGTGGCCCTGCCGGACTTACACTGGCCAGACTTTTGCAGCTGAAAAATGCAAACGTAAAAGTATATGAGAGAGATTTTAATAAAGAAGCCCGTGTGCAGGGCTCTCCTCTCGACATGCATGAAGATTCAGGGCTGGCAGCCCTACGCAAAGCCGAATTATTAGAAGAGTTTAAGAAAACATTCCGTCCGGGTGCAGATAAAATGCTCATTGTGAATGAACAGGCAGAAATACTGTTCAGCGACCATGATACCAAGCCAGAGGAAGATTTTGGTACCGAACATTTCCGTCCTGAAATAGACCGTGGACCGTTGAGGAATATGCTGCTGGACTCTCTTCAACCGGAAACCGTTGTTTGGGACAGTCATTTTTTATCCATGGAACCTCAAAATGATGGCTGGATGCTTCATTTTAAAAACGGAACATCGGCTTATGCTGATCTTGTGATTGCATCAGATGGTGCTCATTCTAAGATCCGCCCCTACCTTACAGAACAGAAACCGGTTTATTCGGGAGTTATAATGCTGGAAGGAATTGTTTCAAAAGAACATGCGCCCCATATCAATGCATTGATTAACGGTGGAAAAATAATGGCTTTCGGAAAATCTAAGAATATTCTGATGGGACAGAAAGGCAATGGTGATCTTGGTTTTTATGCAAGTTTTAAAGCTGATGAAAACTGGACAATAAACAGCGGGCTGGATTTCTCTGATAATACGGCAATCCTGCAATGGTTTAAAACAGAATATCCGGAATGGAGTGAAATATGGTACGAATTGTTTGAAAAAGCCACAATTCCTTTCATTCCCCGTCCTATTTACTTTATGCCTTTAGATCAGACCTGGGAAACAAGATCTAATGTAACATTAATAGGTGATGCCGCTCATGTGATGCCTCCGTTTGCAGGAGAAGGGGCTAATATGGCGATGCTTGATGCTCTTGAACTCAGTGAACATTTAACAAATAGCCATTACAGTACTTTACAGGAAGCTATTTCTCAGTATGAAATTACGATGAGAAAACGAGCTGCAGCTGCTACCAAAGATTCTCTTGAAAATGGAGAACGGATGCATTCTGAAACAGCTTTAGCAACCATGCTGGAATTCTTTAAAGGACATTGAAACAAACAGGAAGAAAGGCTTGAAGGGTTATTGGATGCTCCAGACCTAGCTCTTTAAGAGGATTTAATAATGTCCTGCTTTCAGTCTCCTTACTGTATCATATTTGTACTCATGAAAAAAAGCTGCCTCCCTCAAGGCAGCCATTTTTTCGTTTTAAAAATAAATAGTTTTTCTCTCCTTAAGATCCTGATTTTGGAGATTCATTTGTGTTTTATTTTTTAATCAACTTCGTATTGTAAGTATTTTTATCATCTTTGATGGTAACTACATACATTCCTTTTATTAAAGAAGCTACGTTAATTCTCTGACCATCAATCTTACCTTCCTGAACTAATCTTCCGTCCGCAGAATAGATTTTGTAATCTGCTTTACCTTTTAGGTTTTTCACTTCTACAAAAGTATCGGCAGGGTTAGGATAGATAGATACTTCTGCCGGTTTTGTACCTCTTACCTCATCTGTTCCTAATGTTTCTGAAATTTTAACCGGAAAATCTTTAAATGAACCATATGAATAGGTTTCTCCTCCTTCTGTATAAGTTGGAAAACCACAAGGTCCGCTTGCTGTATTGAAAGAAGTACTGGCCACTCTCATTCTTAAGGTCTTATCTCCTGCATAAGCACTGGCTGGAACAGTAAAAGTCATTGTTCCTGCATGTAGAGCATCACTGTCTGTAGCCCCACTATTGGAACCAATTTTTTCTGATTCTTCGAAAATACCATTTCTGTTATAGTCAATCCATACTTCTATAGTATCAGGATAACTATCGGATTCAAGTTCATTACCTACATTAATGTAAGATAATGTGAACGATGATCCTTTTGTTAGATTAATTAATTTGTCTGCATCTTCGCTATAGTCCAAATAGGTTCTAAAAATAGTTTTATAAGTTGCATCTAAATAGTCTAAATTCGCCAGGTTTAGTTTAGCTAAGCCGGTATTAAGTGCAAAATTTGCAAAACTGTTGCCTCCGGTTCCCATTAAACAATAATCTACTCCGGTTTTTAATCCTTTCGTTTTAAATGCATAAGGAGAGGAGAATGTTCCGGCCACTGTATTCACTACTGCAGCCACCTGAACCTCATAATTGGTTTCATCCTCAAGGGCACTTAATGATACTGAATTGGTAGTACTTGGAATATTTGTCCAGTTTGTAGTTCCCGTTTTTCTGTAATTAACAGAATAGGTAGCCCCCGGAACGCCATTCCAGCCTATAACTGCTGATGTTTTCAATACTTCCGCATCAATGGCAGACACTCCGGTTGGTGCATCTGTAGTGGATGTTGGCGCTGCTCCGATAGTAATCTTAGGAGATACCGCGTAGAATATATTTCCAATGGCAGAAATTTTCAGTTTAATGGGTCCTGTTACTCCTGAAGGCATCTGAGTGGTATAACTTCCCGTATTAGGTGTAGAAGCTACAAGTTCTGTCCAAGATGATCCGTTAACAAGATCTGTTGTATATTCTATTTTTACATTAGCTACGTTATAGGGGGCATTATTAGTATTTACGACATCCCATGCAATAGTATTGACAGCATTATTATAAAATATTGTAGCATCACTAAGACCTTTAAATGTGAAAGGACCATCTTCTTTAACATCCACACTAGTTTCGGCAGATACCAGCATAGGAGTAGTATTCTCATCTCTAACAGTTACAGCATAATGAAGAAGTCTAGGAATATAAGAAACACTTTCCCATTTTGTTTTATCAGTCAACTTTCCAGACATTACTATAGGAAGGCTTGGAAAATATCTTCGTCCACTTGTTGTTCCGAAATAAGATCTTGTCAATGCTCCTTGAGCATTATATCCCCAACCGATATCGCCGGAAACTGAATGAAAGGCATCTACACTGTCATACTGTTCCCAGGTATACTTAATAGGATCTGCATCTGTAGCAGAAGCTTCCAGGTAATAGGCAGTCCCCTTGGGAATACTATAAGAAGGTAAAGGTAAAATTACAGGAGCTGTATTGGTTACGATATCCTGTGATGTTCCACAGCCCTGTTTACTATCCAGGCTATTTAACACCTGGCCAACAGAGAAATAATGAAAATAAGCATCTGTCACCATCTGAACATTATCTCCGGTAATCCCGGCATATCCCATTATCGTGGTTCCGCCTCCAGGTTCAACATTTGCTCCGTATCCTTCTGATTTATGCGAGAATGTATGGTTAGCTCCCAGCTGATGTCCCATTTCATGAGCAGCATAATCAATATCAAACGCATCTCCTACTGGATTATCCATCTGAGTAAATGCAGATCCTTTTGCCAAAGGTTCTGCTGCTGTAGGGTTAACACATGTAGACCCAATTGATCCTGCACTACCATTTCCTCCTACTGCATGAAATACATGTCCCATATCATAGTTTTCATTTCCTACATCCTGAGTCAGCATTTGCTGGAGCTGAAGGTTAAATGAAGGATCATTATCTGTTGCAGGAGGAGTATAAAAATCTGTTGCAGGATCTGTATATATGATATTTGGAAGATCCTGGATAATCAGTCTAATCCCGAAATCTTTCTGAAAAATTCCATTGACACGGTTCATGGTGGCATTCATTTGTGCTACAGTATTAGTAGTTCCTCCATTAGGGTCAAACTTTTTCGTATATTCTCCTGTCACAGCTAACGCGAGTCTATAGGTCCTGAATCTTGTACTTGCAGGTCTGTTGGTAATACCGGCATTAATATTAGAAAGGTTTTTTTTTCCATTAACCTCTAATGCCTTTATATCTTTAAGGTTTTTCTCTTCTGTTGTACATTCAAATCCATGCTCTCCTTCTGTTCTTTTTGTTTTATAGAAAACTCCATATACCTTCTTATCGGTAGTAATAGGTTCTATAAACTGAAACACACCATCTTTGATAATCATCGACTGCATTTCTGTAGGAGAAGTACTGAATCGTAAATATTTAGATGGATCATCTACTCCTGTTCCTACATAAGATCCCAACTGGTATCGATCGGCCATAGATTTCTCCATTACCGGATCGCTGTACACAGCAAATCTTTCAATTTTTCCTTCTGCAGTAGGTAAAGAAACAATCACTGCCTGTGCGCCTTTTCCGGTTTCCACAGCATTTTTTAAAAGGCCTCGTAATGACTGTAAATCTAATTTGTAAGAATGTTGTACTTCAACTTCTTTTCTGATTTCAGACCTCATTTGTGAAGTTGGTTCCCACCTTTGTCCATAAGCACATACCATTCCCATAGCTAATGCACTTATCAATAATACTTTTCTTTTCATAGATTTTATTTTATGCTTTTTTGTTTTTTTAAGTAGATCATTCTTTTATGAAAAACAATCAATCATCAATATGAATTATGAATTATTTAAATAAAAACAACATAAACAACTCATAAAACATAAAAAACCTCAATTGTTCAATCATATCATATTACAGAAGACTTACAAATCTATATTTTTATTCCAAAAAAGAAAAAAAACAACCTACTACACCCATACAACATCACAACAAAATACTGTATTACAATACATTACAAAAAAAAGCAAAAGAATTAAATAAAAAAATAAATATTACTGATTAACAAAATAGGTTAAGGAAATACATAAAGAAAAATGATACAAAACATTGTATAACGCTCATGATATATCACATCTGCCAGAGTAATAAAGCTATTTTTTTAAAATTTTCAAAGATCAGAACACAAAAACACAACAAAAGCCCAAAGCATTAATTTATAGACATTTAATCCTAAAAAAACTGCTGTAGTACTCGTGTAGTAGTCCTTTTTTTTAGTATTTGATTAAAAATTTTCAAATTTGAACAGAGAAAGCCAAATGGCGAAAAAAAACATTTCGAATACTGCCTGATGTGATGAATCAGGCAGTTTTTTTTATACTACGTTAAATCATCAAAAAAATGATACGTATCTGTTTCTGTCGGGATATTGAGTTTTTTCCGGATTCTGTACTTCTTCTGCTGAACCGTCCTATGCTGAACAAGGGTATAATGGGCAATTTCCTTGGAGGAAAAATGCATTTTCAGCAGGGCACAAAATGCCAGCTCAGAGTCTTCGAGATTGGGATTAATAGTTAAAAGATTACTGATGAACTTCGGATATGCTTCTTTAAACTGATTGAGAAATTCAGGATCATTGTTTCTGGCCAATTCCATAATTTCTTCATCTTTTTTATTGTTTATTCTGTTTTTTAAAGATTCTGATTCGAGTCTAAGGTTCTTCTTTTTCGTTCTCAGGATATTGATCACCTTCCAGGTATAGATTCCCAAAAGAAAAAGACCAGCAACAGACAGGAAAATAACCCATCTTATATTTCTTTCATGTCTTTCCGAATCTTTCTTTGCTTCCAGAATAAAAGACTCCATATCTTGGTTAATCGTTCTCAGCAATGCGCTATTGGTTTTATCTGTGGCATCCGCATAGAGCTGTAAATAATAATATGCCTTATCTTTATCTCCTTTATCCTCATAGAGCCACTTTAAATCATTGTAGATATACTTGGTATACTGAGCATAAATATGTCTCGTTTTCTTATCAATTTCTAAAGCCCTGTTTAAGGCTGCCTCTGCTTTATCAAACTGTTTCTTTTGAATATAGCCCTCTCCCAATATTGTATTTGCTGCAAGAGCATCTACATCCATAGCGACCTCCGGATTTGGATCTTCAATAATTTTCCGTAAATATATTTCAGCAGAATCCAATTTCAATTCAGCAAAACTGGTATAATGATTTCCAAAAAATAAATTGACCCGCCTTGAATGATCAATGCTTTTTGCTTTATATAGGTATAAAGTTGCTTCTTTATGTCTTTTTTTCAAATTAAGATAATCTGAACTATAGCCATAAGTTTCTGCCATAAGTTTTCGGGCAAATGCAGATTTTTGATCATTTTCAAGATACTTTATTGCTTTCGCATTATTTTGAAGAGCCTGATCTAGTCTTCTAAGCTCTGCATTAAAACGGGCATAATTGCTATTAAATACAGCTTTATGTAGATTATTGTCTGATTTTTTTAAAATTGCATCCGCGTTTTCAAAAAGGATTTGTGCTTTTTGATAATTCTCCAAAGTTGTATTTACTCTTGCCAGATTCACGTAACATAATGCCTTTCCTTCCTCATAGCCCATCTCTTCAGCCTGTCTGTAATAGTTTTTATTCAGATTGACGAGAGAATCATATTCTCCCAAATTCCGGAATCTATCATTCTTTTCCAACAACGGAATATCAAAACTGTTTTCATACTTTCGGTTGTCGGAACTGCATGAAATAAAAAAAAGAAGGAATATATAAGGAAAAATGCGGAACATCATACTTATTAATGGTGAGGTATTTTAAAAAAGCAATTAATCAACTGATATTATCAAAAAAAACATAAATATCTGTTTCGGTAGGAATATTCATTTTTTTTCTAATCCTGTATTTCTTCTGTTGAATAGTCCTATGCTGAACAAGCGTATAATTGGCGATTTCCTTGGAACTGAAATGCAGTTTCAGCATGGCACAGAAAACCAATTCTGAATTTTCAAGCCCGGGATTAATTTCTAAAATCTGCTCTATATATCCCGGATATACTTCTTTAAAACAGGAAAGAAACTCAGGATCATTCCTTTTGGCCATCTCAATGATCTCTTCATGCCTGTTATCATTAATCCGGTTCTTAAGATTTTCAGCCTCTGATTTCAGAGCCGCCTTTCTTCGTCTTAATGTATTGATGATTCTCCATGTATATATAGCCAACATGGAAAATCCTGCAAGAGACAGAAAAACAACCCACTGTACCTTACTTCTATGTTTTGAAGTATCATTTTTTGCTTCTGAAATAAAGGACTCCATATCCTGATTGATGGTTGCCAGTAAAGCAGTATTGGTCTTGTTTTTGGCTTCCGTATATGCACTCAGATAAAAATAGGCTTTTTCCTTATCCCCGGTTGATGCATATAAAGATCTCAGGTCATTATAAATATATTTGGTATACTGTGCAAAGATGCGCCTGGTTTTCTTATCAATTTCCAAAGCTGTCAGAAATTCTTTTTCAGCCTTATCATATTCTCCGTAAGCCATATAATACTCCCCCATCACCGTATGAATATTGAGGGCATTAGCATCTACTTTTTTGGACTCAATCATTCTATTGTAGGCTCTTGTTATATACTTATAGGCAGAATCTCTATTCCTATGCATGTATATGTAATCTCCTATAACACTCCCTACAATCCCATCCTGATCCAGAGCTCTTGCTTTATGAAGATACTCCAACGCAGGCTGATATTTTTTTTTGTGACTGTAACAAATCCCCTGTCGTAAGCAGATATTATAAAGAACTGCTTTTTTCAATTCAGAATTTTTGCTTTTCTCAATATTATTCAATGCCTCTTTGTTATACTCGAAAGCCTTATCCACTCTTCCCAATTCAAAATTGAGCCGGCTATAATTATTATAAAATATGGCTTTATGCAAAGAATTATCGGAGTCTCTCAGAATGTATTGAGCATTATTAAACAGAATATTGGATTTTTGGTAATTTTCCAATGACATATTAACCTGAGCTAAATTAATATAGCATAACGCTTTACCGTCTTTATACCCAATTTCTTCTGCTTTTCTATAGTATTTTTTATTAAGATTAACCAGAGAGTCGTACTCACCGGCAAGACGAAACTCTTCATTCTGCTTCATTAAGGGAATATCAAAATTCTTTTCATATTTCCTGGAATCAGGGCTGCAGGAAATCAAAAGAATGAGTAAAACAAAAAGAAGAATGCGTACCATAATGTTTTTCCCTTTAACTAAATGATGTATAAATTAAGATTAAAAAATGATTTTTCCGGACTTGTGGTGTTACATTTTCTTTAAATTATCTATATAAATTTTATTTTTCAACTATTTATTTTATCAAAAAAGTCATAAATATCCTCTTCTCCCGGAATATTAAGCCTTTTTCTAATCCTGTATTTTTTTTGCTGTACAGACCTGTGCTGTACAAACGTATAATCTGCAATTTCTTTGGATGAAAAATGAAATTTCAACATGGCACAAAAAGCCAGCTCAGAGTTCTCAAGATCCGGATTAATTTTCAGAAGAGCATTTATAAAATCCGGATACAGTTCTTTAAATTTCATCAGAAATGCAGAATCATTTTTCTTAGCAAGCTCAGTAACCTCTTTTAGCATTTTTGTTTTAACATGGCTCTTAAGTTCCTCTGTCTCTTCCTTTAGAGCTCTTTTTTTCAGCCTTTGAGCCCGAATTGTTTTCTTTACATATATCCCGGAAACGGTAAGTGCAGTAATGGATAATGCAATAGCCAAAGGCAGATCGCTTCTATGCCAATCCGATTCCGGTTTCATTTCAGAGATAAAATTTTCTGTGGCTTTATTCATTGTATTTATTCGGGCAACATCCAACCGCCCTTCTTCTTCCATATATTTTTGCAGATAATAATAAGCCTTACCACCATCATTTTTCTTTTTATAAAGCTCTGCAAGAGATTTATATACATTATTGATATGTGAAGAATATGTACGCCTTGTTTTTATATTGATTTCCAGTGCTTTTTTAAGTGCCTTTTCTGCCTGATCATTATTATTAATTTCATTATAATAGTATCCCATGGTGTAATATACCCAAAGAGATTCTGCATCACTGGTCTTTTCATTGAGCATCTTCTCTTCAGACCTTGCAATATAAATTCCGGCAGAATCCGGCTGATGTCTGAACAGATAATACTGGGCAACCATACAGTTGCTGTAAGCTGAGTTTTCTAATTTATTCCCCTTCAGAAAAGACTTTAGCGATGTCCCATACCAGCCTTTAAAAGCAAAACTACTTCCTTTATTGATATACAGTCTTGAAAGCAGTTTCTTTTTGAGTTCCGAGTCTTTTGCTTCTTTCAGGTAAAGAAATGCATTATTATTACATTCTATAGCCTTATCATATAATTTAAGATGAGCATAATACTGGCTATAATCATCATAAAATACAGCTTTATGAAAGCCATTTTCTGAGTTTTTAAGATCTTTTTCCGCTTTATCGAAAAAAAACAGCGCTTTTTCATAATTTCCGGCAGATATACTTACCTCTGCCATATTAAGATAACAAAGACCTATTCCCTCTTTATATCCCATTTTCGCAGCTTTTTTCAGATAATCGATATTCAGTTCAATAAGTGCTTCATATTCTCCGGAAAGTTGTAGATCTGAACTCTTTTTTATCAGCGCAGTATCAAAATTGTCTTTTTCTTTATCCTGAATATTTTTATTACAGGAAACAGCGCATAGCAACAGACCTATGCTTAATGCACAGACCATCAGCCTTCTTATGACTGTTGTATATGTTGTATTATTTTTAATAATGGCCAGCTTTTATTTCCCCTTTAAAACGCATACCTACCTACACATGCCTTAATAGATGAACAGAAAATATTATTTTATTGATTTTTGTGTCAATCTATATTATAAATATACATAATTTATATCATCAATGCTTATATAAAATCATGTGAATATGAAAAATAACATACTCCCTTTAGTTTTCTGCAACCTGGTTAATACATTAAATTCAAAATTGAAAATCAATATTTTATAATAGAAAATTGTTATCTATTCAACAACAGTTGTATGATTAAGTAACTCCCTGCTTTTTTATAATAAGACAGTCTGAAATAATATTTGTTACATTTTTCATTCAATTTTATCTGATAAATCTTATCCCTTTTTTCTTTACTATCAAAAAATACTGTTATATTCATCTTTTTTAAGAAATTAATTTTAAAACTTTTTATTATAAAAATCAACTATGAATATTGAATATCGGAAACTTCTGGCTCATGAAAGTAAAATATACAGGGACATCCGTCTGGAAAGCCTGGAACAGTTCCCTGATTCCTTTGCAGCCAGTTATCAGGAATCCCTGAAAACCGAAAAACTCAGCATGGAAATCAATATTGAAAATCAAATTCCAGGAAAGGTTGCCTTCGGTGCTTTTGCTGATCAAAGACTGATTGGCATTTGTATATTTGTTAAAAATGAAAACAACTCCGCAAGCATCTACCAAATGTATGTAAAGAAAGGCTTTCAGGGAAAAAATATAGGATCCGGCCTTGTGCAGGCTGTCATTCATGAGGCTAATGAGAAGTTTACTGTCAATGAAATATATTTAGAGGTCGCTGCTAACAATCATTCAGCATATCAGCTATACAAAAAGAATGGATTTAAAGACGTTAGCAATGAAAATGGATTAAACGATACTTCAGAGATTGTTATGAAATATACTATATAAAAACAAAAAAAGAACTACAGCTTTGTAGTTCTTTTGATCTGTGACCCGGCTGGGATTCGAACCCAGGACCCATACATTAAAAGTGTATTGCTCTACCAGCTGAGCTACCGAGTCGGTCACTTATTTTTTCAAATAAATCTCTTTGTTTAAGAGATTGCAAATATAAAAAAAAATCCTTTAAATCCAAGCTTCCACAAGCTTTTTAGCTAAAAAAAATATCTTTCATTCCTGATATGAATTAATAATTTTCACTGATCTTAACTCAGGTAAAAACTCAAATTTCTGATAATAAATAATTTGCAATAAAAAACGCAATGTAAAGCGAACATTGCGTACTCATAATTCTATTGTAAAAATTTATCTTAATTACCAAAGAAGAGGCGCTTTGTCCCCGTTCTTATTTTCAGCATAATAAAGAGAAGGAAGAACCTGGGCCAGATAAGTAAATTCACTATAACAATGCTCCATAAGCCCGAATCCAACTTCATCCGGCAGCTGATTTTCACTATCTGCCATTAATGCACCAAGATAAAAATGACTTCTCAAGGTAGAACCCTGCACCGTATCCCTGACTACGTGGAACATATAACCATCCACCGGATCACCGTTATCATCTAAAAGTGTATCTTCACCAAAGCCTATCCTTGCATACACCACTGCACTCACAGCCCCATCAGCATAAGCCTGGTTCAAGATATCCACATTAAATATTTCTGCAGGATCATGAAATTTTATAGTAGCAGACACCGGAGGGATATCACCCAGAGATTCTGTAGCATGTATGGTAGCCCCTATATAATTTTTATTTTTGATCCATTTGCTATCCCATCCACCGTGTTTCACATGGTCATGAGGGTGCCATAACTTAAGGTCTGCCGTTGTTTCAAAATATTTGAACCACCAATCCAGCATTCTTCCTTTACAATTGTGCAGAACATTTCTCATAGCAATGTGGAGCATCCCGTTCTCTAATCTCCTGATTCCTGCTTCCAAGGCTAAGGGTTTAGGAGATAAAAGAGCATTGATATCCCTGAACATGACTTCTTCAGTTTTTTTTGTTGGTTTCATACCTGATATTTTAATTAGATTATCTGATCTCTCAATTGAAGAACTAACAGTAAGGATTATTTTGCCTCTTCCCCACTCGTTTTCTGAACTATTGATTGATGTACAAATTTAAATCAGCAAGAACCTGAGACAGCAGTATTATTTTCTAATCCACCGGTACAATTTGGAAATTCAGGATCATCTGATTACCCAACAGCACCTGAACTGTAAAACATAAAATGGATCTGAAAAGTTAAAAGTATGCCTACATTTACAGGCAGGCATTATGTTTTTTGAATTCTTCGGGAGTCTGTCCTGTTTGTTTTTTGTAAAACCGGGAAAAATAGGCTGGATCTTCAAAATTCAGATCGAATGCAATCTCTTTTATGGTCAATTCTCCTGAAATCAGCATCCGTTCAGCCTCTACAATGACCCTTTCGTGTAATAGCTGTGTAAGGGTTTTATTCATTTTTTCCTTCAGAATCTGATTAATCCGTTTTTCACTGATCCCCATTTTTGAAGCATAAAATTCTGCTTTACGTTCAGTTTTATAATAGTCATCCATCAACATAATGAATTGATAGACCCGTTTCTGATGGATATCCTGGTTCAAAAAATAGTGTTGACTTGCACGAATCAGGTTTAGCAGAAAGACTTTCAGTAATGATTTTAGAACCAGATAACTTCCCATTGAGTTTTGATACTCTTTCTCAATCAATATTCTGAGGTATTGAAGTATTTCTACAACATCATTATCCAAACGAAGATGAGTGTACTGCCCATACATATTGAAAAGATTGAAAACATCCAACGCAAACTCCTTGTCACCTTCTTCCAGATATTCTCTTTTGAAGGCTATGACATAGCCCTCCTTATTTTCAAAACTTATTTTTTCAGAACGATACAAAGGAATTAAATACATAGAATCTCCGTCACTGGTTTCCGGATCATTCTTAAACCAAATCATTTCAAAAAAGTCAGCCCGCCGAGAATTCTCCATATAAGGATTCTGGCAGCGCTGAAGTTCAAAAAAGGCAAACTTTGACGGATCGATCTGGTGAATGAATTTCATATTCCTGATTCAATTTTGTAGCACAGTACAAATATACGTGACTATTAGGTGGGAATACAATAAAAAAAGAACCACCGAAACAGTAGTTCTTTGTATTTATGACAGCACGGAGGTGTGATTTTACATTTTTATAAAAAATTAACCTTACTTGATTACTGTAGCTTTAAAAGAAAAAGATAAGCCCGCAATAGAACCAGCATCATACATATAAACAGTTATCGTATTGGCGGATGTTACTTTAGCAATGTAGATTGGGGGGAAATCTCCTGTTGGAATATTGCCTAAAGGGTTTACAATAACCGCATCCCCTATTGCTGCTCCATTGACCGTTATTGTAAATGAATTCGGTGTACTAGCTCCCGGCATAGTCACAGTATTAGTTCCTGTTAGCAGTTGTGTTCCGCCACTACTGCTTGGCGTAGCCCAGGTTCCATCGCCTCTAAGATAAGTAGAAGAACCTGCAGTACCTGCAGTGGTCGCTATTTTTGCTACTGTTACAGAAGCATCTGCTATCTTGGTTGTAGTTATTTTATTGGTGCCAATGGTTAATGTACCAGAAGCATTTATAGTGGCATCTCCACTCATATTCACAGGAGTTCCAGGTGAAAAAGGCACTGATGAATTAGTCAAAATGAGTTGTCCTCCAGTGGTTCCATTAGAAAATCCAGCCCCGGTAATCCCAGTAGCTCCGGTAACTCCCTGGATACCTTGGGCACCTGTAACTCCTGTTGCACCTATTACCCCCTGAGCTCCTATAGGTCCTGTCGGACCAGTAATTCCCTGAATACCTTGAGCACCGGTAATTCCCTGTATACCCTGAACACCAGCGGCACCAGTAGCTCCCTGAATACCTTGTATACCTTGAGCGCCAGTAGCCCCAGTAACTCCTACTAACCCCTGAGCACCAACAGCTCCTGTCGGACCAGTAATTCCCTGAATACCTTGAGCACCGGTAGCACCTTGAGGGCCAGGAACAGAACTTCCCGAAGTTTTTGCATATAAAGCATAAGGCACGCTTAGCAACTGTGATACTCCTGTTATGGTATAATTATTTGCTCCGTTAGGATCTGTTTCCATTTTTATAAAGTAAATATCTGCTCCCCAGTTAATGGTAGAATACGAGCCACTTACTAAAGTCCCAGCACCAATTTTTGCAGTTACTAAACCATTCATATTGGTAGATTGAGATTGCGTCTCTGAGTATACTACAGTTCCTGCTGTGGAGCCTTTCAATATAGAAAATCTCATTCCTACAGTTTGGTTACTTACCAATTGATTACTTGAATTTCTAATAATAGCCTGATAGCTCATTGCATCCTGCACTTGTGAAAACATCAGAGCAGAAGTTAAAGAGGCTGCTAGAATGGAAAGCTTTTTCATAGGTAATTAGTTTTTATATTTTATTTGTTTTTTAGAACCTTAAAAATTTTGACATTCTTTCCCTCTTTTGATATTTTTAATAAATAAATTGAAGCGGGATATGGTGCCATTGTAATTTGAGTTTGCGACTGAGTTATGGATTGGCTTGTCAGTAATTTACCACTGCCATCAAAAAGATCATAGTGATATTTACTGTAATCTTTAAATCCGATTTTCAAATTAAGAATATCTGTTGTGGGATTGGGAAAAATAGCAAGGTTCAAATTGATTTCAACAATATCGACTCCTAATGTCGGTATGATTTCATAGGGCTGCTGAATACCAGCAGCAACACTTCCTGCAGAAGAAGTTATGGTTTCATAAAAACTTTGGCCAACAGAAGCTGCAACATTGCCTGTGGTCCCTGACATATCATTACCGCTAGTATTTACAATTTCCTGTGCAGAAATCTGAATAGAGAAACTAACAAGAAATAACGAAAGTGTAAAAAATGTAGTTTTCATATCATATAGATGTATATATTATTAGTTTTTCAATTATTCAAATACATAACTATATTATGACAACCATATTAATATATGATTAAAAATACAAATACTATATCAATCATATAACATTTTTCTTAATCATTCTACCATTTCATTTCATTTTAAAGCCTTGAAACAGCTAGATAAGTTTTCTTAAGTAGTCTCTATTTTGCTTTACAGAAGGACATTCCGATCTTGAAAGAGCAGCTTTTTCATTATATTCATCAGCTTTTTTATACTCACCTAAAAAAGACAGGCAGACACAGGCTTCAATATTAGGTATATATCCTGAATAATCAGAAAATACAAAACCTACCGAATGAGATATTGGCAGTCTTGTCGCCAGATCAAACCATTTAAAAGCCTGATTATAATCCTGTTTATCTTTATAGTAATAGCCTAATTCACAACAGATTTCCGGTCTGGGAATGTCATATTCGAAACTTTTCAGTAAAGTGGGTAAGATTTTTTCTTTAACACCATTTTTTTTATATTCAACAGCCAACTGCTGGCAACAGGTAATTACATCTTCTATCCAGCCTGATTCTGATGCTAAAAATTTTTCAAAAAAAGTTATTGCTTTATCTGTTTCATTGTGATCTTTCAATTCTCTTGCATAATAGTACAGCTGTCTTGCAGAAAATTCTTTTCCACTCTTTTCTAAAGCGCTATATATATCAATATTTCTTGTTGAAATCACTTTAGATTCTTCTTTTTTATGCCAGACTTCAATCTCAGTATAGTGTATATTGCCTATCAAAGGAATACATTCGTGAACAGGCTCAATCCATTGATAATTTTTGCTCTTCTTGAATAATCTCTCACGCGTTGAATAAAAAGCCGGGTTATTGTTTTGATCAAATGACAAAACGTATTTCATTGTGACAATCTCAATATCATCATTCAATGTTTCCTTCAGATCATTAATTTCCCTAACTGATTTTTCCGGGATAACATCATCAGCATCCAGCCACATCTGATAGTCCATAGTCGCTTTAGAAAATGCAAAATTACGGGCAGCAGAAAAATCATTAATCCATTCAAAATCAAAAACTTTTTCTGTAAACTTTTCAGCAATTTCTTTGGTTCTATCCGTAGATCCTGTATCTACTATAATGATTTCATCTGCAAATTTTGCTGCGCTTTCCAGACATCTGCTTAAAAATTTCTCCTCATTTTTAACAATTAAGCATACACTTATTTTCATGGACTTTTAATAATTTTTATGGATATAAATATACTAGTATTAATTGTAGATTATAATAATGAAGTCACCCTGCAATTCAGAGAAAGGAAAGACAATCACTTTCTCTCTTCAGGTAAACTAAATCTTTTGCTAGTCTGGAGTTTTGAGCCTGATTCTAAAAAAAGAAATAATAAAGGAATTGTAAGGAAATATATTTATCAAAAATAGTTGACAAAATAAAAAAGAACCACTGAAACAGTAGTTCTTTTTATTTGTGACCCGGCTGGGATTCGAACCCAGGACCCATACATTAAAAGTGTATTGCTCTACCAGCTGAGCTACCGAGTCGGTCACTTACTTTTTCAAGTAAATATTTTTTAAGATAAAAACCACTGAAACAGCAGTTTTTTAGTTTGTGACCCGGCTGGGATTCGAACCCAGGACCCATACATTAAAAGTGTATTGCTCTACCAGCTGAGCTACCGAGTCGGTCACTTACTTTTTTAAGTAAATCCCTTTGTTTAAGGGACTGCAAAGATAGAAAAATCTCCTTTAAACCCAAGTTTTTTTTAGCTTTTTTATCATAAATTTTTACTCTAAATCAGCAAACATCTGTTTATAAATTAATTATGTAATTTATTTTATAAAAAAAATACCCTGACATCGGATTGTTTAAATTTCACAGAATTTCTTTCTGAATCAAAATCTGTAAATATTCAAATAAAAGCCACTTCATTACTTTATTGCCGTTTGTTATTGTATTTCTTATAAAGATGTTCTATTTTTGGGCAAAGTGCCATACAGCGCTATTCTTAATTTATCTTTTCAATAAATAAATCATCTCAAAATCACAGTTTCTATTTTTATTTATGAAATTAATTACTCCCAAAAGATTATCCGATGGTGATAAAGTGGCAAGCATTTCTATGTCATGGGGTGCTGCCGGAGATTTACCACACCGATATTTAAAAGGTAAGGAACGATTGAATCAGATTTTCAATCTGGAAGTTACTGAAACTAAGCATTCCCTACAATCTGCCCAATGGCTCTATAATAATCCGGAAGCCAGGGCAAATGATCTTATGGAAGCATTTTCGGATCCATCTGTAAAAGCTATTATTTCAAATATTGGCGGTGATGACAGTATCCGGATGCTGAAATATATTGACCTTGATATTATTAAAAACAATCCCAAGATATTTCTCGGCTTTTCCGACAGTACCATTACTCATTTTATATGCCTGAAAGCTGGTTTAAGTTCATTCTATGGGACTTCCCTACTGGTTGGTTTTGCAGAGAACGGAGCTATGCATGACTACCAGATCAATGATATCAGACGAACTCTGTTCTCTCCTGCTGCTATCGGACAGGTTCATCCAAATGATGAAGGCTGGACTACTGAATTCCTTGATTGGTTCGATATTTCCCTTCAGGATGTAAAAAGAAAATTAACTCCTTCCACCGGATGGCGATTTATCAGAGGAAATTCTATTGTACAGGGACCACTGATTGGCGGTTGTATGGAAGTACTGGAAATGCTTAAAGGAACAGACTATTGGCCAGATTCTGAAGTCTGGAAAGACTCTATCCTGTTTTTTGAAACATCAGAAGGCAAACCAACCCCTGATTATATCAGATACTGGCTCCGAAATTACGCAGTAACGGGAATTCTGAAAAATGCCAAAGGAATTATTTTCGGACGGCCTTATGACAACCTCTATACTGAAGAATATGAAACTGAGCTGTTGAAAGTTCTGGACGAAGAAGGCTTAGATGATCTTCCGGTGATTACACAGATGGATTTTGGGCATACCTGCCCTACTTTCACCATTCCTTATGGAAAATTAGCAGAAATCAACTGTATTGATCAGACATTCTCTATCCTGGAAAACGGGGTTGTATAAAGTTTGACATTATATAAAACAGTTTCGGCGGGCCTTTGGCCCGCCGAAACCTTACCCATCATATCATTTTAATTTCGATAACTTTTAAATTCTTGTACAGATCGCGCAGATCTATAATCTTTATGAATACCTATAATTTGTAAATATATCAGTGTTCAAATTCCCGTTGCTGGTACTCAAAAAGCGTCACAATGGTATCTGCCAGCTCTTTCCCGTGATGTTTTTCAACCAGATATAGGGCTGCATCTATTCCTGCAGTTATTCCTGCAGTAGTAATCAGTTGTTCCTGATCTACAAACCGGACATTTCTTTTCACAATACTTTTCGGATTATATTGTTCCAAAGTATCCAGCAGCATAGAATGGGTGGTAATTTCATGCTTATCCAATATGCCGGTTTTAGATAAAAGCATACTTCCTGTACAAACTGAGAAAATAATAGTTCCTTTACGATACTGATCTTTTATCCAGCTCATTACAGTATTCTGAAAATCATCATCCTGCAGGTATTCCATCACATAATCAGGATTAGCTCCCGGAATTACGATCATATCAGGCTGCAAAACGGTCTGTATATCATATGACGGAATCACAGCCATAGTATTTCCTTCCATATGTATCGCATCTCTGGTTTTTCCTACAGTATAGCAGTTATAGCTTCCGGCAGATACTACATTTGCCTTAATAAAGACATCCAACGGACCATTCAGATCCAGCGCTTCTACCTGATCGTAAATCAAAAATGCTATATTCATTGTCCCATTCTGTTGTTTCTGATTCATAATTATATTTTAAAGATTAATATTTTTTAAGACGTAGATTTCCTTGTTGATAATCAATTATCAACCTTGTGGAATACAAAAAAGTAAAGAGAATTACCCTGTTCCTTTACAGGATTTCCGGTATTGTGCCGGAGAAATGGAAAGGTATTTAAAAAATAACCGCCGGAGGGAGACTATATTTCCGAAACCACATTTTGCAGCAATCATTTCGATACTCATCTCTGTATATTCCAGCATATCCTTTGCCTGATCCAGCCTCATCTTTTCAAGAAACTTACCAGGAGTGACTCCTGACTCCCTCAAAAAGACCCTGGAGAAATTACGGACACTCATATGCACAGATTCAGCCATAAATTCTATGCTGATGGACTGGCCTAATTTATCTTTAAGCAAATCTCTGATACCCTTTGTGAAAGGAGATAACATTTCATAATCGGCAATAGCATTTCCAAACTGGGATTGTGCTCCTGCCCTTTTTAAATGCAATACCAGATGTTTGGCGACTTCTGAGGCTAGAAGCCTACCCCAATCCTCTTCCAAAAGGGCCAGTGCCAGATCTATTCCGGAAGAAACACCTCCTGAAGTATATATTCCCCGGTCCCGGATAAAAAACGGATTGATATTTACTTCCAAATCAGGATAGGTCCGTTGCAGAATATCGGCATATTTCCAATGCGTAGTTACCTGCTTTCCGTTCAGCAATCCAGCTTTTGCTAAAATAAATGCTCCTGCACAAACTGATCCTAAACGTCTTACGCTTCCTATTGTATTCTGCAAATAAGTATAAAGATCGGGATTAACTTCATCTAGTGTTCTAAGATCAGTACCGGCAACCAGTAAGGTATCTACTGGAAAATCAATATCATAAATAGTACGGCTGCAGGTTAAAGGAATTCCTGAACCTGAATATATTACCTTGTCTGAAGTCCCGGATATCAAATGAACCTGATACTGTAATCCAGCTTTATCATCCGGCAAAAAGAGATTGGCTGATGTAAACACATCACAGGGACCTGCAACATCCAGCAGCTGAACCTTTGGTAGGATCAAAAGAACTATATTTTTTATTTTTCCCTGTTTTTCTGCATTTTCCATATCTCAATCTGTATCATGCAAATGTAATGACAATGTCAAATGGCTGCAATGACAAAAAACAGACATTTTCGGCCATTTTTCATTTTTCACTTTAATCAGAAAAAAAGAGACTGCCTTTAAAGACAGTCTCAGCACTCTCACTATAAAATTAGCTAAACAAGCTATACTTTTAAAATCTAAAAAATTCTCCTGTACATTTCTTTCATCTTTTCAAACAATTCTGAAAAAGAAAACGAATTGTCAACAATACTTATAGAGGTGGAAATCCCTTTTAAGTCATATTTCGCACATGAGATTGCAAAAACATACACAATTTCAGAATTGTATTCATTTTCATGACAGCAGTAGACTCCATCGATATTAAAATCCGATCCGGAGATATCAGCTATTTCCTTAACAGGCTTCAGAGAACTGAGATATTCCATCAGTCCAAAATTGGCAGAATACCCACTGTCCAAGAGCTCTGTAACGACTTCATTCACTAATCTGATTTCTTCCATTATTTTTCTTTTACTTATTCCCAGCTTCCCTGAATAGCAACTTCAAGACTATTACTTTTCACCTCCATATCAATAGGAAATGTAATCCTGTAATCATCCATTTTCACAGTGCAACTTCCGATCAATCCTGAAATATCTCCCCAAAGTTCCACACGATAGGGTCTTGCATATAAATTCATATCCGACACATGCTCTGTTTTAAGAAGCAACGGTAAATGAAGGTTACTTTGAAAAGGCTCTGTTTCTGCCATAACACCTGAATTTTCATGATCTACAATCTTTATAAAAAGATGTTGCTCCGGTAACGACATATACTGTTCATATTCATTGATTCTTATTGTTTTAGGATGAAATATATTATCATCATTGCTGCATGATAAACAGAAAAAAAGTAAGGACAATATTGAAAGTATTTTGGCTATTTTCATAATAATGGGATGAATAGTTTACATTTTATGCAGGAGATAACCTGCGGGATTTTAAATAAAGAGCAGTACGGTTCAGGTATGGGAAAAGGATAATCAACAGTAATGTACCTGCTAAAAGCCATACCATCATTTCGTAATAATCCATAGCAAAACGGACATGTCCCTGAGCATTCATTCTTCCGACTAAAAGTTTATTAGATGCTTTTACAGCATGATCTTCAAGCATTCCTTTAGACATAAGTTTAGCAGTCTGTTTATGAAGAAAATCTTTCACAGAAGGATCTACAGCACTTAAATGATCCTGAAAAGCATTATAATGGCGGCTTTTTTCAAAAAGTTCAAAAAAGTTAATCAATGCAATGCTGGCGCAGAACCCGAAATAACGTATTGCCAGTGCTGTTGCAGCTGCTGAAGGTCCAATAGAAGCAGGAACCGATGAAATAATAAAAATAATAGTCGGGACCATAATCAATCCCACTCCCAATCCCTGAAGAAATAAAGGAATATAATAATTAAATTCATCCGCCTGAACATCAAAAGAATAATACATCAATACATGAAACAGAAGCAACATTAAAAAACCGGGTCCCCAGATATAGCGTATATTTCTTTTCTGCAGGACCATACAACAGGCAATGATAACGCCAAACACCAACCCTGAAAGGTTGAAAATATTAATATAGGAAATGTAAAACGGATCCAGGTGCAGCTCTGTAGCAAAAAAGCTGTTCGTAATTCCTGAAGCAAAACGACAAATGTACATGACAAAAAGAATCAGCAACCCTACTTTAAAATTTCTGTATCTGAAAACCCGAAGATCTATATAAGATCTTTTAATTGAATTCTGACGGAAAATTGAAATTACTGCCAATACAATGATTCCGATTACACTCCCCAGAATCCTGTGATCTTCCAGCCAATAATATTCCTGTCCGAAAATAGCTATATATCCTACCAGTACCAAAATTGCACTGAAAACCGCAAAACTCTGCCAATCCAGCTTATACAAATGAAATCTTACATTAGGTCTGTAATTCGTCATGGCCATAGTAAGGAAAATAAGACCCGGCAGATACGAAAAAATGGCAGTTTTATAAACAATATTAAAATTGTAAGAATCAATAAGATCTGCTGTAATCAGGTTATTAAACGGCAATGCACAGATCAGAATACCGAAGAACACAGAAAAACTTATTTCCCTTCCCCTTTCACTGTTTAATCGTGTAAAGATCAGGGTGAGTGAAAGGTTAACATTCCCGGCAAATAACATTCCCTGAATAAAACGGACAGGAAACAGTACATAGATCTCCCGGGTAAAATAACAGGTCAAACACGCAACGATCTGCAAAGTTGTAAATAAAAGAAAATACTCTTTGGCAGCCAGAAAACTGAAAAATCTTCTTTCCAGGCTGTAAAACCCTACATAACCCGCATAGAACAACGCTACTGAAAACTGAATATCAGCAGGTTCACCACCATAATATCCTGCTGCTGCATTGATATTGGTAAGAGGCAGGAAAAATATGATGATTCCCGGTAAAGTCATGGAAAAAAGTATAATTTTTACCAGCCATTCCGGAGCCCATTTTTTAAAAAAGGGCATTTGTCTTTTAACCATTAGGAATGCTTTTTATTAGCATATACATTTACGTTCATTCCTACTTTCAGAACGTCAATTTCATTTCTTTTTCCATCCACTCTGATTCTGACAGGAATACGCTGAACAATTTTCACATAGTTTCCGGTAGAATTATCAGGTGGCAATAATGAAAAACTTGAACCTGTTGCTGGTGAAAGAGAAATAATAGTCCCTTGAAACTCCTTATCAGGATAAGAATCTGCAACGATCTTTACGTGATCTCCAATTTTCATATCCTTAATCTGGGTTTCTTTATAATTGGCAACCACCCATTTATCCGTTTCGTTATTAACGATGAATGCTAGCGTTTCTCCAGCATCAATCATTTGCCCTACTTCAACAGTTCTTCGTCCCATTCTTCCATCATATGAAGCGACTACTGCTGTATAGCTTACATCCAGCTTATGACGGTCCAGTAATGCTTCCAGCCTGGCAATTTCAGCCAAAACCACTGTTTTTTCAGCTTGAATATCATGTATTTTAGAAACAGATGCAGCATAATCATCCTGAGAAGATTTATAATCACTTTCGTTCACGTCCAATGTAGCTTTTACATCTTCCAGTCTCTGTTTAGTAGCAGATTCTTCATCATAAAGTTTCTTGTACCGGTTATAATCAAGCTGTTGTTTCCATACTTTTGCCTTATTGGCATCTATCTGGGCCTGAGCTGAGGCAGCTTCTTTTGACGTAGTGCTGGTATTACTTTCCAGAACTTTCAGCTGGGCACGTGCTTTCTGAAGGGCTGCCTGAGTTTGCTTTTGTTGAAGAACATATTCCCTGTTATCAATCAGTAAAAGGGTATCTCCTTTTTTAACTTCCTGGTTTTCCTCAAATTTTACGGCTACAATGAATCCGCCTGCTCTTGAAATAACTGGGTTTACATATTCCTGAATTTGAGCATCATTCGTCTGCTCATATCGATAATAATTCTTAAGAGTAAAACCGCCCCAAACAGCAAGTGCAGCAACGATTAAAACTGAAATCCATCCTGTGATCTTTGTGATCAGCCTATCGGTGGGAGTATATTTCTTTTTCATTGTATTATAAAACGCCTGTAATATTTTGTAGTAAATAATAATTGTTCTGTGCCATAATCTTTGCTGCTTCAAGTTCAAATTTTGTCTGAAGAAGCTGTATATTGGCATCCAAAAGTTCTGTGATAAGAGAGGTTTGGCTGAAATAGGTATTTTTAATAATCCGAGCATTCTCTTTGGCCTGAACAACGTTGGTTTCAGCAACCTTAATCTGTTCGAGAGCTTCCTGATACCTCAGATATGCTTCTTTTACCTGTTGTCTTACCTTATCTTCCGTATCCTTATGGGCCTCTTCTTCTTTTTCAAATTCTAGTTTGGCTGCTTTTACTTTATTGGTATTATGATAAAGTGAGGATATTGAAAATGAAGCCTTAATACCAACAATTCCCAATGAATACCAATAAGGATTGTAGGGATAAAGGAAAATCTGCGGGTTGGCATAATAAAATTCACCGTACATCCCGATTTTGGGCCTTACATTGGCCTTTACCTGCTTCAGTTTAAGAATACTCAATTCCGTTTGCTGTTCTGAAACATGGTAATCAAATGAATGATCCAACGCCATTTTCAGATATTCTGCATAGGTTGTATTGGCATCCCATTGATTATAGGGTACTTCCGGAATAACTATCTGCTCATCTGGAACGCCTAAAATAATATTCAGTTTCTGCATGGCGATCAGAATATCATTTTCAATAGTCACCAAAGCCATTTTACGTTTGGAAAGTTCAAGCTCTATCCTTAAAACATCGCTTTTCAACACCACACCGTTTTTGTATAAAGACTTGATTTCTTTAAGCTGTATTTCCTGATCTTTGATATCCTGCTTAATAAGATCCCTGAAGATTAGTGTTTTCTGAAGTTCAAGATAAAGACTGGCTGTTTTGTAATGAATATCGGAAATGGATTGATCTTTTTGAATATTCTTAATCTTTTGAAGGGTCTGGTTCTCTTTGATCTTAAGATTCAGTTTATTTCCGTTGTAAATGTTCAGATAAAAATCGGCTCCCACTTTGTAAAGAGTGTGGATGACCTCATGTTGGGTAGGTTTGGAAAAAATTCCGTTTTCATAGATGGGGATATTGGAAGCTTTTTCAGCAGATCCTTTGACCTGTATTTCCGGAAGTCGCTCTCGTTTGGCGTCTTTTACTTCGGCTTCAGCAATGTCTACATTGATGGTATTGATTTTAATATGACGGCTGTTTTCTTCAGCTCTTTGCCATGCGTCTTTCAGGGAGATCCGTATGGTATCATTTCGTGGACTGCCTGTCTGAGCCGATATTGTATAGGAAACTCCTAGCATCAGCAGTCCGGTGACATAAATTTTCATTTGAATTTTTCGAATTATTGCACTGCAAATTTATTGGCAATCCGCAAATTTTATTTATCTAAAATAGTCAACTTTTACATGATTCCGGCCAAATGATTATATTTGCATTTTCAACAGTATTTTAGTTTTGATATGGGATTAATTGCAGCGCTTCCGGACATCGACAGACATGATAAAAGTGTATTTGTCATGCACGAAAAATCAGAGAAACTGATTCCTTTTCATAAACATACCAAAGGACAGTTAAGCTATGTAGAAGGTGGTATTGCTTATATTACGATTGACAACCGGACATATGTGGTACCCGCCAGACATTTTTTTTGGATCCCGGAGGGAATGGAACATATTTTAGAGGTCGGGCATACCGCTACCGTTCTTCGTTCACTTTATTTTTATGCTCATGATGATGTTTCAGATCCGTTTTATGGAAAACTGGGAATTTATCCGGCATCAGAACTTTTGATCCAGATGATTAAATACACAGAAATGTGGGACGAAAAACACATCACCTATAAAGATGAAAACTTTGAGTTTCTGGTGGCTTTAAAAAAAATCTTACCTAAAACCCATAAGCAGCCCCTACCTATTATTCTTCCTGCCACTCATAACAAACAGATGATGAAAATAGTCTCTTATCTTGAATGGAATATGGGAGAAAAACTGACACTTACCAATGTAAGCACCAGGTTCGGGCTGAGTGAACGCTCTATGTCCCGCCTGTTTAAAGCTGACATGGATATCTCCTTTCTTCAGTACCTGAAAACATTAAGAATCATCAAAGCTATTGAGCTCCTTTTGAATACAGACAAACCCATTAATGAAATTGCAGATGATGTGGGCTATAGCTCGATCAGCGCCTTCAGTGATACGTTTCATGAATTTACACAATCCAGACCATCTGATCTTCGGAAAAGCAGTAAGGCATTTTGATGTATTTGTTTTTATCATTAGGAGGTGACGGGTCAAGTAAATAATTTGAGATCCCTCCAAAGAAGTAGAATATACGATCTTTCCATTGATATCTCCGTAAAATTCAATATTTCAGAGAATATAAGGGGAACTCCCAATTAGTTGGCAATTATTTAGAATAACTAAAGTGATTAAAATCTTTCACTTATTCATCCATTAATTCGTGTTTGAACGATCTTTGTCAAGTCCTTTAAAAATAAAAGATAATTTTGTCTTTTATTTAAAATAAGTTCATACATTTGTCCTATAAAAATCAGATACAATGTTTTCCAAAACCTGCGAATATGCATTAAGAGCATTAATTTACATTGCCCAGCAGTATAAAAATGACAGCAGGGTCGGGATTAAGGATATTGCGAAAAACATTCATTCTCCGGAACACTTTATTGCAAAAATCCTTCAGGATCTGAGCAGAAAAGGTTTTGTACAATCGGCAAAAGGGCCAAACGGAGGTTTTTATATGGATCCTCAAAATCTGAATATAAGTATTGCTGATATTGTAAAGGAAATAGACGGTGATAAATTATTTACGGGTTGTGGACTAGGTCTTGATCAATGTTCAGAAACCCACCCATGTCCACTTCATGAACAGTTCAAAAGTATCAGGCAGGATCTTCGCATCATGCTTGAAACATCTAAAATACAAATGTTTGTGGATAATCTGGATTTAGAATTAACCTACCTCAAAACCTAAAAAAATTATCATAATAAAAGATAAAAAGATCTTAATATATTAATAACAATAATAAAACTCAATTTAACAGGTGTTCATATTGATTATCTGTTTGTTACAATTTAAAACCTCACCCAATGAAAACAGCTGCTATTGAAAAAATGTCTGCCCATTGGCTATTAGCTAAAATCGGTAAAAAAGTTTTGCGGCCAGGCGGCTTAGTCCTGACTCAGAAAATGTTGAGAATGCTGGATATCAATTCTCATGACCGAATCGTAGAGTTTGCCCCGGGCATTGGTTTTACAGCAAAGCTCACTTTGAAGAAAAATCCGGAATCCTATACAGGAATTGATGCAGAGCAAGAAGCTGTTGATCTTTTGAAAAAGAATTTTATAAATACAGCAGCTCAATTTAAGTTGGGGAATGCAGCACATTCAGATCTAGCCGAACAATCTGCAAATAAAGTATATGGTGAAGCTATGCTGAGTATGCACAGTGACCACAGGAAATCGGAAATTATCAGGGAAGCTTCCAGAATTTTGGCACCAAAGGGCTATTATGCTATCCATGAATTAGCTCTGGCACCTGATAGTCTGGATGAAAATGTGAAATTACAGATTCAGAAAGAACTGGCTTTAAGCCTAAAGGTAAATACCCGCCCATTAACAGTTTCCGAATGGACACAATTACTGAAAAAAGAAGGTTTTCAGATTTTAAAAACGGAAACAGCTCCTATGCACCTTCTGGAACTGCAAAGGATCATCAGTGATGAAGGTCTTTCCGGATTTCTGAAAATTGCCGGAAATATCATCATACAGCCTAAAATCCGTTCCCGGATTCTACAAATGAGAAGGGTCTTTAAAAAGCATAATAACTGCCTTTGTGCGGTAGTCATTCTTGCACAGAAAAAATAATTATAAATAATACTCATTATGAAAACACTTTTTTTTAATACCGCAATAATCCTGGCTTTATCTCCCATCCTGCTATCTTGTTCAAAACCCGAAACAACTCCTATTCCACAGGCAGATCCATATTCTAGCCAACAGCCCGCTCAGCCTGTAGAAACACCTCCTGTTCCTGTAACAACCAGTGCAAACGCCATAGATGAAGGGTTGAAATTAATTGAAGGGACAGACTGCATTACCTGTCATAAAATTGATGCAAAACTGATAGGTCCATCCTATCAGGAGGTGGCTGCAAAATATACCGAAACAGATATCGATATGCTGGCAAATAAAATTATTGAAGGCGGAAAAGGAAACTGGGGAGACATTCCAATGGCCCCTCATAACGGAATGAGTAAAGACAATGCAAAACTGATGGTAAAATACATTTTATCATTAAAAAAATAAGAACAATTTAAATCAATAAAACGCCCCATAATATGAATACAAAAACAGATTTTATCGGAAATATTGTAGCGGAAGACTTCAGAACAGCTGCCATTTTTAAAAGATACGGAATTGATTTCTGCTGTAAAGGAGGAAGAACCATTGAGGAAGCCTGCAAGAATAAAAAACTGAATCCGGAAAAAATTTATGAAGAACTGGATGCACTTCCGAAAAATAATGATACCGCCATAGACTTCAGCAGTTGGCCTCTGGATCTTCTGACAGATTATATTGAAAAGTCTCACCATCGTTATGTGGAGGAAAAAACTCCTGTTTTACAAACTTTTCTTGATAAATTATGTAAAGTACATGGCGACAGACATCCTGAATTATTCGAGGTTAATACTTTGTTTCGTGAATCAGCCCATGATCTGGCTGCTCATATGAAAAAAGAAGAACTCATTCTCTTTCCGTTTGTAAGAAATATGGTAAAGGCTAAAATATCCGGTGGAGATCTTACAAGACCTGGATTCGGGACTGTAGAAAACCCGGTGAACATGATGCAACATGAGCATAGTGTTGAAGGAGACCGTTTCAGAAAGATCGCTGAGATTACCAATGAATTTCTTCCTCCTGCTGATGCCTGCCATACTTATAAAGTAGCATTTGCCATGCTTCAGGAATTTGAAAATGATCTTCACAAACATATCCATCTGGAAAATAATATCCTTTTTCCAAAAGCTATCCAACTGGAAAAACAGTTTTCTGAATAATTGTTTTCAGCTGGAGGCCGGAAGAAGGAGGCTGGAAATTGCTGTTATACGGAGAAAACCACTAAAAGTGATTTTTGAATAGAAAAATCATAATACTTCAATACAGTTGGCTCCGTTAAAATTGAAAACTAAAAGGACTTCCCTCTTCCAGCCTCCTTCCTATCCATTCACTCCAATCATCTCCTTTAATATTGTATATTTAAACTATGATTCCCGAAGACCTTTTAAAGCAATATGGCAGCATAAGCAAAGATTATAAATGTGGTGATTTCATCTACGAAGAAGGGATGAAAAGTACCTTCTATTTTCAGATTGTTTCCGGAAAGGTAAAACTGAATAATTTCAGCGAAGACGGCAGGGAATTTATCCAGAATATTTTTGAAGCTCCTCAGTCCTTTGGTGAGGCTTTTCTCTTCATCAATGAGGTTTATCCTACAAATGCCATAGCTTTAACGGATTGTACCATCTGCCAGCTTACTTCCAAAAACTTTTTTGAGATATTGAAAGAACATCCACAATATTCACTGAAGATCAACGAAAATCTTTCACGGCGACTTCATTATAAAATGATCATGTCCCAGCATATTTTTTCAAAAGACCCTGCGATCAGGCTTAAAGTATTAATGGATTATTTTAAGCAAACTCACTGCACAGAAGAAACTGAAACAGAATACATTATTCCTTTAACTCGTCAGCAAATGGCCGATCTTACAGGCTTACGGGTTGAAACTGTAATCCGGACCATTAAAGCGATGGAAAAAGAACATCTCCTTAACATAATAAACAGACAAATTTACTATTAAATTAAGAATCTGATTGTGATTGAGATCATAACAGTAAAATTTGTATTCATTGTAATTTTAGGAAACAGAATTTCTTAAAACTTATGCAATGGACGAGTTTCTCAATGAACCAGGCTTACAAATTACCCTTATTCTTATTTCGCTGCCTATCATCTTCGCTCTCATTCTGATTTTGATAAAAGTGAACAGAATGATTTCCAACACTCTTAAAAAAAGGGAACTGAAAAGGATTTACAAACATCTGGAAAGTTTACCACCACAAGAAGTTACCGCTTTAGAAGAACGTAAAAAAGAACTTGAATTTCAGCTTTCCGGGAATGAGCTCAGTCTGAATAAAAATGTAAAAGACCCACGTGGCCTGGTAGATCAGGCTAATGAAATTCATGACATCCGGTTTCTTCAGAGCAAAAGAAAAGAAAGCGGAAAAATTTCGGTTCCTGAGGATGAAAAAAAGCTCATTCTCTGGTTTCTGGGATGTGCCGTTTTCTGGCTTTTCATGGGAACTACGGTGGGAGAATATCTGGGAATAAAATTTGTAGCGCCAGACTCGGATCATCTCAGCTGGCTGAGTTTCGGAAGGCTGCGTCCTGTTCATACCAATATGGTTTTCTGGGGATGGGCTTCTATGGCTATGCTTGGTTTCTCTTATTATGTAGTTCCCAGAGTTGGAAATACCAAAGTTTTCAACCTTAAGATCGGATACTGGTCTTTAATACTGATGAACTCTGCCGTATTTCTCGGAAGCATCTGCCTAATGGCAGGGATTAACAACAGTGGTGGTGAATACCGGGAATATATCTGGCCTGTTATGATTCTTTTTGCTATAGGAATTATGATCAGCATTTATAATCATTTAAAAACCATCGAATTCAGAAAAACGGAAGATATCTATGTTTCCAACTGGTATGTGGTTTCTGCTATGATGTATGTAGTGGTCATCCTTTTCGTCGCCTATCTCCCATTCTGGCAGGATGGCCTCGGAGAAACGATAACACAGGGCTACTTTATGCATCAGGGGGTTGGCATGTGGTTCATGTTTTTCAATCTGGGATTAATGTATTATTTTCTGCCACAGGAACTTAACAGCCCGGTATATTCATACAGCCTGAGTATTCTGGCATTCTGGACACAGATTTTATTTTATACCCTGATCGGGACCCATCATTTTATTTTCAGTGCTATTCCATGGTGGATGCAGACAGTGGCTATTGTAGCCAGTGTAGGAATGGTGATTCCTGTAGCTGCAGGAAGTGTTAACTTTATGATGACCATACGCGGATCATGGCACAGGTTAAAGCTCAGCTATGTATTGCCTTTTTATGTGGTTTCTGTAATTTTTTACTTTACCGGGTCAATGCAGGGAACGGCTGAAGCTTTCAGAACAACTAATCTTTTGTGGCATTTCACAGATTTTACAGTCGCTCACTCCCATCTGACCATGTACGGAATCATTACTTTTATGCTATGGTCTTTTACTTATACACTCGTTCCGAGACTTACCTCTCATGAGCCGCCAAGCCTCACAGTAGGACTCCATTTCTGGATGGCATTGATCGGAGTACTGGTATATACTATTTCCCTGATGATTGGTTCCACCGAAAAAGGCATACTCTGGATGGATAAGAAGCCTTTTCTTGAAGGTGTGATAAAAATGTTCCCTTTCTGGTTATGGCGAGCTATCGGAGGAACCATGATGTGGATATCACATATCATTTTTGCCTATAACTTTTACAGGATGATCTGTCCACGGAAAGAAATCAGAATTCCGGAAACCCCTTCAGAGATTTTAGATATCATACATACCCAACAAAATAAAGCATTATAATGGACTTCTTTAATGACCATAAGAAACTTTTTTCTTCAGCACTGGCGTTTTTCCTTTTTCTGACACTGATTATATGCATCTTTCCTGCTCTGAACAACCAGAAAGTATATCAGCCTTTGCAGGGAAGTAAAGCACTCACAGAAGAAGAAAGCCGTGGAAAAGCAATCTATATTCGTGAAGGTTGTGTGGCATGCCATACCCAACAGGTCCGTAATGTGGATATGGATCAGGTATTCGGAAACCGCCCAAGTCTGGCAGTAGATTACGCGAGAAACAAAAGGCTGAATCTATTTCAGAATACAGCTACCCTGATGGGGACCGAAAGAACAGGTCCAGATCTTACCAATATTGGCATACGGCAATCCAGCAAAGACTGGCAGTATTCTCACCTTTTCAATCCAAGGTCAGTCGTTCCACAATCCATAATGCCTTCATATCAATGGCTGTTTCTCATCAAAGAACAATTAGATCCCGGAGATAAGGAGATCAGTCTTCCCGATGCTTTTAAAAGGAAAATTAAGGGTAAGATAGTTCCGTCAAAAGATGCAAGTGATCTGGTGGCTTATCTGCTTAGCCTTAAACAGACGGAGCTTCCTAAAAGTATTCCGACAAGGGAGTTCCTGTACAAAAAAGAAGAGAAAAAAACTAATGGAACTGCCGGAGGTGATAATCTCCCGGATGGAGAAGCATTATTTGCAGCCAACTGTGCCACCTGTCATCAGGCTACCGGAGAAGGCGTTCCCGGAGCATTTCCTCCATTGAAAGGTGATAAAGTAGTTTTAGGTGACAACCTGGAGCTGTATGTTACCATTATTATGAAAGGATATAATGGTTTAGCCCCTCAATTCGGAGAAATGCCACCTGTAGGAACCAATGCCAATTTCAAGCCTGAAGATGTGGCAGCCCTTATCAATCACGAAAGAACAGGCTGGGGGAACAACGGTAAGAAAGTTACTGTTGAAGAAGTAAAAACAATCATGGATAAAATAAAATGATATGAAAAAGATACATTATATAATACTGCCAATACTGATATTATGGACAAACTATTTTCAGGCCTGTGATGCCTGTAAACTACAACAGCCTAAAATCACCAGAAATTTCACCCACGGCCCGGGTCCTGAATCCAGCTGGGATTGGTTCATCGTGGGTGGAATGGCCCTGTTTACACTGGTTACCCTATTTTATTCGCTAAAGTTTCTCATCAAACCAGGCGAAAAGAATAAGAAGCATATCAAAAATAATGTCCTTAATTTTTAAATCTGAAATAAATGGGAAAGCACAATGCCACCGTTTTTCTTTATATAGATGAAGAACCTGACCCGATTGCTGAACTTCAGACTCCTATCGTTTTTAATCTGGATACGACCAAGCTTACAGATGGAGAACATACTTTAAAGATAATCAGCAAGTTTGGAAATAAAGAAGGATTAAAAATTATTCATTTCAATGTCCGGAACGGTCCTATTATTCACCTGGAAGGGCTTTCTGACCAGGAAACTGTAAATGGTGTTCTTCCTTTAATGCTTAATGCCTATGATACAGGAAAGAACCAGAGCTTTATTATCAAAGGAAGTGAAAATCCACGTACCATACCGGTTTGGGTATGGATCATTGCGCTTGTTTTTGCAGCATGGGGAGCATTTTATCTGGTTACCAATTTCAGTTTATAGTTATCATTATATTGTTTGTTCGTTTATTTTTTTTACTTATCTGAAATACGGGTAAGATAGAGGCTGTCTCAAAAGTAAAAAACAATACTTTTGAGACAGCCTCTTTATTAAAAGACCAATAAGCAGACAGGATTCAGAATCGTATAAGGTAAAATCAAAAGATTTTAAAACGAAACTATAAAAACAAAATCCTTATTCTGAAAGTCCTGTCTGATCTTAATGATTATTATTGTGTAGCTTTAATGATTGCGGTAGTGATCTGCTCTTCCTTCTTCTTTGCATAAGTAGAATCAAAAGGTTCCATTACATTGAATAAATACTGATAAAAAGGAGCTATCTGCTGAACTTTTTCAGATTCCTTCGCTGCTTTTTCTTTATCCATCTGCTGGAGTCTGCTGATAAAAATATTGAACTTTTTATCTATTGGTTCCACGGAATTTAGAAGATAAGCCTGAGCCTTTTCATTCTGTCCCAGTTTTCTGTATGCTTCCGTTACTGCAGAAACAACAAGACTATATTCCATAGGCTTAGATCTCATCTGTCTTCTGGCTGCAGCCTGGAATTTAGGAGAAAGTCCCAAATAATAGTCATATTCAGAAAATATATCTTTCTTAAGATTTTTAGCCAATTGAAGCCCTTTTTCTTCCTGGCCTGCAACAATGTAAGCTGTAACAATCGAGCTTAATGAACGGGGATCATTGTATTTTTCAGCAGGAATTTCCTTCGTTACAAGGCCCAGCAACTCTGAAGCTTTTGCTTTCTCACCAACCGCCATCAATGCAGAAACCGCCCTGCTCACGGACATTCTATAGCTCATAATATCAGATATTCCCGTATCATCATAATGGATGCTAAGATCCTTAAAGTTGCCCCATTTGTAATTTTTCACCACGTTATACAACGAATGAGCATCTACCCTGCCTTTGTCGCCATCGGGACTTTGAGGAGTACGGATAGGAACCAGCTTATAACTAAAGCCGTCAAACTGAAGATAATCATCAAGGTAAAAGATGTTTTCACTGTCATACATTCCTCCGGATGAGAAGCTGATTGGGCGTTTCCAATCAAAATTTGCAAGTATATCCAGCATAATGAGATGACTTTTATAAAGAGTATTCGCTTCATAATTAATAGGAATCTGATCCACAGTATCCGCAAGATCAGACGGACTAATGATACCAGACTTTACAGCATTGTCTTTATTCACCGGAAGAATGAATTTATTGACCGGGATAATATTATATCTTTCATATTCTTTCTCCCCGAAATACATTTTCAGGAGCTCGTCTTTTGCAGGAGATTTATATTTCAGAAACCCGATAGCCTCTTTTACCGTCATTGAATCCTGAGTCAGGAATTTTCTGAATTCCTGAAATTCTGTATCGGGCGCTCCCTGTTCTTTTAACATGGTAAATATCCCTTCCCAGTCTTCTTTTTTCATCAGGTACACCTGGTCATTTACCCCATCCCGGTAATCTTCATGTTTTAATTCCCCCGGAATTCCCATTGCATTGTAGGTTCTTCTTTTTACCTGATCAATATTCCATGGAGTGGCCAGCATGGTAAAATTCACCGTTTTTACATCATCCCTGAATCGTTCTGTTTCCTGAAGCCCCCAAACCGGATAAGTATCATTATCAGCATAGCAGAAAACAATCCCGTTTTTAGGCAGTGATGCCAGAAAGGAATGGGCAGAATCATAAGCTGCGGATTTCTTGCTGCGGTCGTGTGGAACATAATTCTGGAAGCCCATCATGAAAGGAATTCCCAACAGGATTACTCCAAGTACAATATTGGCTGTATTAGATTTTATTTTGGACTGAATAAACCAAAGAATACTTCCTGCACCCAGTCCGATCCAGATCGCAAAAGCATAAAACGAACCTACCATTGCATAGTCTCTTTCTCTTGGTTCAAAAGGTTTCACACCTGTATAAAAAACAATTCCAATACTGGTAATAACAAACAGTGAAAGAATCGCATAGAATCTTCCAAAATCTCTGTTCAGCTGGAAAAAGAAACCAATTAGCCCCAATATAAGTGGCAGAAAAAAGAATTTCACAGTACTTTCATTGTTAAACTTAGCCGGCATATTATCCTGACTCCCCAATAAAGCATTATCTATAAAAGAGAATCCTGAAATCCAGTTCCCATGGGTATTTTCCAAATGTCCCTGTAAATCATTCTGTCTTCCCACAAAATTCCACATCAGATATCTTACAAAATAATACCCGTTCTGAAAGGAGATAAAATAATCCATATTCTGGGCAAAAGAAGGCTTTTGTACATTGATAAGATCATAAGGTTTTACTTTCATATAATCTTCTACTGTAATAGAATCATCTTCATATTTTGCCCTTAGTTCATTAAAGATCTGCTTAGCCTGCGGATTGTCTGCCACATCTTCATTACCATCGTTGAATGTAAAATCCGGAGCTCCGTACATTGAAATATAATTAGCCATCACTTCTTTGTCCTCACTGAACATTCTTGGCATAAAGCTTATATGGGCTTTATTATAGACATAGCTAAACCTCTCACCTGTTTTCCTGTAGGACTTTGTTTTTTCGTCCTTTTCATAAGTATCTCCGGTTATTTTCCTTTTGTAACTTCCATCTTCATTCTTTTCCAACCCTTTTCTGTCAAGGGCGGCTGTATAATTCTGTCCATAAATTGTTGGCCAGTCTCCATACTGCTCTCTGTTGTAGTAATCCTTCATTCCGATAGCCGTATCAGGACTATTAAGGTTCATTGGCGGATTGGCATTTGCCCTGATCGGAATAACCATCCAGCACGAAAAGCCTATTATCATATACACCACAGATAAAACAATGGTCTGATAGATGTTTCTTTTTGCTTTCCCTGCATATTTAATCATCAAATAACAGATGGCTGCCATCAAAATAAAAGCGACAACAGTTCCGGAATGGAAAGGAAGTCCTAAACCGTTCACAAAGAAAATTTCCAATTGTCCGAACATTGTCATAATCAATGGGAAAATAATTTTAAAAACAAATGCAAGCACACCAAGTGTTATCAGATTAGCACAGATAAAACTCTTCCAGCTAAATGTATATTTTCTGGCATAATACACCAGACAAACGGCTGGAATAGCCAGCATACACATCATGTGTACTCCCACCGAAAGCCCGAGAATAAAGAAAATAAGAATAATCCATCTTTCACTGTCAGCAGCTTTATATTCGTTTTCCCATTTCGTAATCAGCCAGACCACAAGGGCAATAAATAAAGAAGCCATTGAATATACTTCTCCTTCTACCGCCGAAAACCAAAATGTATCTGAAAATGTAAAACACAGAGCTCCAATAGCACCTGCAAACAGAATTGAAATCTCCTGGTGCCTGGTAATGTCTTCAAAATCTTTATTTAAAAGCCTTCTTAAAAAATGCGTAATGGTCCAGAAAAGGAACAAAATCGTCAATGCACTGAAAAGTGCTGACATTGCATTGATTACTATTGAATAATTTTCAGTATTTCCAAAGGCAAAAATTCCGGCTACAGCTCCTGCAATCTGAAATAAGGCCGCACCCGGAGCATGGGTCACTTCAAGCTTAGTCGCTGAAGAAATATATTCCCCGCAGTCCCAGAAACTCAGAAAATGCTCCATCGTAGAGAAATAAGTAATTAATGCAATAACGAAAAGGAACCATCCCAGTACGGTGTTCCATTTTTTAAAAGACCAGTGTTTCATATAATATTTTTCAATATTAGTATGACAACTGATGGTAAAGAGACATTACATCGACCTGTGATTTTTTTTAATAAAATTATGAATCAGACTGGAAACGAGACGTTTTTGAGTATAAAATAACTTCATTGAATATTTAGCCTGGCAGTAATTTCCAGTGTCCAACTCTATTTTAGTATGTATTATTCAGTCCTCCATCCAGAGGAATACTTGTTCCGGTAAGGTAAGACGCATATTCTGAAGCTAAGAAAGCTACCAGATGGCCATATTCTTCAGGTTTTCCGAACCTTTTCATCGGGATTTTGTTTTCACGGGCTTTTTTTATTTCATCTGAAGATGCATTGGTTTGCTCTGCCTCATGATTCACCAGCTTCTGAATACGTTCTGTATCAAAATACCCGGTCAGAATATTATTGACGGTAATATGATGCTGAGCCACTTCATTGGATAGAGTTTTTGCCCATGCTACTACAGCTGAACGGATAGAATTAGAAAGTGCCAGATTCCCGATAGGTTCTTTTACAGAAAGTGAAGAAACATTAATGATACGGCCCTTTTTCTGTGAAATCATATAAGGAAGAGCCAGTAAAGTAGTTTCACAAACAGTTTTAAAAAGAAGATCAAAGGCTTTTTGATAGTCTTCAGTGTTTTTTTCAAGCGCCAGTCCTGGCTCCGGACCATTGGTATTATTCACCAAAATATCTATAGAATTTGTATTAAAGTATTCTCTAATACTCTTTTTATAATTATTAAAATCTGAAAAATCAACCACCAGATACTGGTGTTTCTGCTCGGGACCTACAATGGGTAATGAAGCCATAAAGTCTTTAAGCTTTGCTTCGTTGCGGGCCATAATGGTAACATTGGCTCCACATTTTGCCAGTTCAATGGCTATTCCTGCTCCTATTCCCTGCGTAGCTCCTCCTACCAGTGCATTTTTTGAAAAAAATTGAATATTCATTGTTCAGTAATGATTAGAAATTAATCAATATAAAGGTAAGAAAAAACCTCCAAATACATTGGAGGCTAGGTTTTAAAGCAATACTAAAGATCATTTAACAACTGTGGCTTCTAATTCCACTTTCAAGGTTTCAAATAACCCATTGACTTCAAGCATCGTAACTGCCTGCTCAATATTATGGACTGCAATCCATTCCTGAAGAACAGGAAAATGAGGCCATAACTCCTGAGTTGAAGTGGTATAGATATTTAATCTTACAATTCCTCTACACTCATACCCTGCTGCTGTAATTACTTCTTCAAGATTTGCTATTGCCTGCTCCAGCTGACTTTTCATATCTTCATTACTGGAAGTACCATCCGGATCAATAGCTGCCTGCCCTGAGCAATATAAAGTACTTTCTACATTCTTTACCTCTACAGCCTGTGCATAGCTTCTCTCATTTTGCCATTTCCATGGGTTTATAATTCTTTTTTTCATTGTTGAATTTTGTTATACGTTACTGTGCAAAATTGCAGAATAGGTATGGCAAAATTCCGTGACCGCAATCACGATTATCAAGTGAGAAAGATCACAGTTTATATTGATAAACGGCTCAGAGTTTCCCGGGAAACTCCCAGATAAGCAGCAAGTAATGATTTTGGGACACGCTGTACCAGAGACGGATATTTCTTCAAGAGCTGTTCATAGCGCTCTTTTATCCCGGTAGTCATGGTAGAAATAATGCGTTGTTGTGCAGAAATAAATCCCATATAGGCTTTTTCCAGAAAGAAATGTTCCATTTTAGGGTGAATACTGCAGATTTTTCTGTAATCCTCAAGGGTAAGACATAACACTTCCACATCCTCTATGCATTCCAATGACATGGTTGCTTTTTTGCTTTGATAATAAGCAGGAAAATCAGTTTCCCACCAGTCTTCCATTGCAAATCCTATGATGTGCCCCTTTCCGGTATCATCAGTATATACTAATTTCAGAAGACCTTCCAGGACAAAGTAATTGTAGGGTACAAGCTCTCCCTCTTGTACTAAAAACTGATGCTTTTTATATTTTTTATAGGTAAAACAGGAAGATATATATTCAAATTCTTCATCACTAAGAGGAAGTACTTTTTCGATATGAACTCTTAACCGGTCAGGCATATTCTATTTCTTAGGATATAAAAATACTGTTTTTTCACGAGGAAGATTACAGCGGCTTATCCATCTTTTTTATGTATTACGTTCCACGCAGATATAAGAAGAGTTCTTTTTGTCATAGAATACTTCTATAAAAGGTTCATCTTGTAATCCGATCTGAAAAAGGAACTCCAGATCTTCATTCCACTGCATAGGAACATCATCTTCCGGCCAGGTCATTGCCCAACCACCCTGATAAGCAAAAATCCCATCATTGGAATAGATAGGATGAGAATCCATCCAGATATCTGTGTATTCATCGGAGGCAAAAGCAAATAAGCTGAACAAGTCATTCTTATCACCATCATTTTCGGTAATCCATTTCTGAATTTCCTCATCACCATAATGCATTAATGTCTCAAATGGTGGGTAAATTTCTATTGTTCTTTCTTCTAAGGCAGTGTATGTATGCAAATCAACCGATTCTATATCAATCGGTAAAAAGCTGAATTCATCCTGCTCTTCCGTAAGCCCCATCCATTGATCTAAATGTTTTATCAGAAAACGAACTGGTTCGTTTTCATTCGCATAAGCGATGATTTCATTGGAATCATTGGCTGAAACAAACACCTGTGCCTTACGGATCATGGGTTGTGCCTTTTCCTTCAATTGGTCTACATTCATAAGAAATATGAAAAATGGTATTGATGTTTTTAAATAACTTTCTTTCGAATCAAAAATAGTCCATTTCCCCAGACATTACAACCTTCAGAACATTATTCATGCTAAAGTTAAGTTTCAAAAGGATAATTTTCACCCAGCTTAGTATGGATAACATTCAATGCATCGTAAAACCTTTGTCTCACAGATTCTGAAATCTCATTATGCTCCTCAAAGTACACATCCAACTGCTGAATAATGAGTGCCATCTGCAGCCATTGTTCAAAATTGATATGCATGGACTGTAATTTTTCATCATAATCATGATCATAAAAGAAAACAACTCCATTTCTATCCAGAAACCATTGATCTCCCTGTCCATTCCCGGCAAAACACCAATAATCAGGCAGTATAAATTCCTTATTTTGATTAACTGCTTCAACAGCATTATACAAAATAGCTTCCGATGCAATCTCTGTTGTTTTGATTAAAGGAGCCAGCTTTTTATAGTATTCGGGAAAAGGAAAATCAATGGTTTTGGGAAAATTCTGTACGTTTCCTTTTTCCTTTAAAATTTCAGCTACTATTTCTTCAATGGATCGTATTTTAAATGACATTATTGCTATGCTTTATCGTGAGTTCTCAGTTTACATTCAATTTTCAGGTCATATTTCTTTACAAGCTTTACAAAAGCCTGAGTAACAAATTTAAGCCCTTTATTTTCATCCTGAACAGCATATTTTACATCCGGCAACGGGATATCTTCAAAGCTGAAACCCATTCCTTCAAAATCTTTTACAATAGGAGCTGATTTCAGGAATAAAGCTGCATAGACAGGTATAGGCTCGCCTTTCAGCATACAGGGAATAAATTCAATTTCCCCCTGAAGTTCGTCTTTTAAAGCTACCATTGCTTTTTCAGAAAATAAATCACCTACTCCACCTGTATAGCAGGTATAAATATCATATCCTTTTAAAAAGTCATTCAAATCCAAACAATGCTGATCTGTAAATTCTTCTTTAATAGGAATGCAATTATTTCTAATAGTCGTTTCCCTGTATTCGGGAAGCTGAAATTTATTAAAAATATTTCCCTGCTTATCAATCACTGAAAAATAAAAGTCTTCCTTCGGATGAAAGGAAAATAAGGTGTACAAATTCATGTCTTATTCATTAACATTAGCTCAATATAGCAATTCTCCAGTCCCTAAGAATATTCATGGTATTATTTCAGTAATAAATCAATCTCCTGATAAAAAGAATCTTTGCTGTAATCTGCCACTCCGGTATGATGAAGACGGACCTCTCCTTTTTTATCCAGTACAACAGTAGTAGGCAATGAACCGTTATAAAGTTCTCCCGGAATAGTCCCTGCAGGAGTTATAAAAGGAACCGTAAATCCTTTTTCCTTTAAATAGGCTTTTCCCAGAGAAGGATTATCGTCAAGGTTTACTGTAAGAAAGACCATATCCGGATGAGTTTTATACTTATTATAGAGTTTTTCAACTGATGGAAACTCTGCCCGGCAGGGAGGACACCATGATGCCCAGAAGTTGATAAAGACAACTTTATTTTTCAGATGAGAGGGATCAATAAGGATTCCGTCTTCATTTTTCAGCATCAGCCCTGTATAAGCAGCTTTATTTCCTGATTTCTCCACAGATTCAGAAATACTGGAATTAAGAATTCCTGTAGACGCCACCTGTCTCATCAGCCATGCTTTGGCGTCAGGACTAATCAATACAATGATCAGTAAAACTGTCATAATCACTGTAGACCAATGAGCCCTCATCCATTTTTTTAAATCTCCTATACTTTTCATTCTGATAATATGAATTGTGATTTCACTTTAAAAATTTGATTTTCAAAAATATAAATTTTTAGTGCGATTAAATACAATCTATCTTCTATATTTCTATAACCGAAAGAAAAAATAGAACAATTAGTCTAGATAATTAATATGTTTTACATAAGTTCTGCTATATTTGCCCAGGATTTAATGAAGGTCGATAAAAAAGACGAATCAGAAATTAATTTATTCAAATAATAAAGCTTCTGTGTGTAACTTATTTTCTATTCATTCAACTAATCAGCAGGAAACAATAAACTCAGTTCTATAGAAGAGATCTACTACTTTAACAAAAACTAATGCAAATATCTTTTTTCAAAATTACCGCAGCCACCGCTGCGCTCTGTTTCAGCACTCTGGTGATGGCTCAGCAGCAAACCCGTTCTGTAAGCGGAACAGTGAAAGACAAAAAAAACGGCGAACTGCTGATTGGTGTAACGGTAAAAGTAAGCGATGATCCTTCAATAGGTGTTGTAGCTAATGAATATGGGTTTTACTCACTATCATTGCCAGAAGGAGATCACACCATCATCATTTCCTATCCGGGTTACAGAGATTTTGAGCAGCAGATCAAAGTAGATCAGAACATAAAGCTGGATTTATTCCTCAATCAGGAAGAGCAAAAATCCAATACCATAGATGAAGTGGTGGTTTCCGGAGTCAAGAAGGATAAAAATCTTTCCAGTGCTCAAATGGGGACTGAGACATTAAATATCAAAAATATAGAGAAGCTTCCTGTATTGTTTGGTGAAAAGGATGTTATGAAAACCATACAGCTTCTGCCGGGTATTAAAAGTAACGGTGAAGGAAGCAGCGGCTTCAGTGTTCGTGGGGGTGCTACGGATCAAAACCTGATTCTTCTGGATGAGGCTCCTGTTTACAATGCATCGCATTTGCTTGGCTTTTTCAGTACCTTCAACAGTGATGCTCTGAAGGATGCCAGTATTATCAAAGGAAACAGCCCGGCCCAGTATGGAGGACGTCTTTCTTCGGTAATGGATGTGAAAATGAAAGACGGAAATAATCAAAATTACAATATTAACGGAGGAATAGGGCTGATCAGCAGCAGGCTGAGTGTAGAAGGACCACTTCAGAAGGAAAAATCATCTTTTATTGTATCCGGAAGAAGAACGTATGCCGACCTATTTCTTAAATCTTCCAAAGACTACAAAGACAATAAGTTATACTTTTATGATCTCAACCTGAAAGCCAATTATCAGATCAATGAGAATAACCGTATTTATCTTTCGGGATATTTCGGAAGGGATGTATTGGGACTGGGAGATACTTTCTCAACCGACTGGGGAAATACTACAGCAACGTTACGCTGGAACAGTATCATCAACAGTAAACTGTTCTCGAATACCTCATTAATCTACAGTAATTATGATTATAAAATCGGTCTGAAAAATAATGAGAGTGAGTTCAAATTAAATTCAAAGATACAGGACTGGAATCTTAAGCAGGACTTTACCTGGTTTGCAGGAAACAAACATTCCGTACGCTTCGGTCTGCAGTCTATTTACCATACGCTTACTCCAAGCAGTGCTTCGGGAACGATTGTGAATTCTTATTCAAGAAATCCGAGATATTCATGGGAAAATGCTCTATATATTAATGATGATTTCAAAGCAACAGAAAAACTTACCATTAATTATGGACTAAGACTTTCTCTATTCAGTGTATTGGGTGGAGATACTTTCAATACCTATGAAAATGGAGAACTTTCGGAAAGTCAATATTTAGAAAAAGGTAAATTCGGGAAAACATATACGAACCTGGAACCGCGTATTACAGCAAATTACCGCATCAATGAGGTAAGCAGCGTGAAAGGAGGTTATTCAAGAAATACCCAGAATCTTCATCTTTTAAGCAACAGCAGCAGTGGAAATCCTACCGATCAGTGGATCGGAAGCAGTTACTCTGTAAAGCCTGAAATAGCAGATCAGATCAGTGTTGGCTACAGCAGAAACTTCAAGAACAATAATTATGAACTGAACGCAGAAGTCTACTACAAATCTATGCAAAACCAGATCGACTTCAAAAACGGAGCGCAGATCGGATTCAGTACTGCTGAAGATGTAGAAAGTGAACTGCTTTTCGGGAAAGGAAGAGCTTACGGGCTGGAACTTATCGCCAAAAAGAAAAGCGGAAAGCTGACAGGCTGGATCTCCTATACGTTATCCAAAACAGAAAGAAAGATCAACGGAATCAATGATAACCAATGGTACAACGCCAGAATGGACAAAACTCATGATCTTTCCATAGTAGCTACTTATCAGCTTAATTCAAAATGGACTCTTTCTGGATTATTCCTTTACAGTACAGGAAATTCAGTGACTTTCCCTGTCGGAAAATATGAACTGAACGGACAGACTGTATTCCAATACAACAACAGAAACGCTGACAGAATGCCTGCTTATCACAGAATGGATCTTAGTGCGACCTACGAACCGGAATCAAATAAACGTTTCCGCGGATCATGGACATTCGGAATTTATAACCTGTATGGCCGTGAAAATGCTTACACCATTACTTTCGAAGACAATCCAAACAACCCGGGAACCACCCGCGCCATGCAGACTTCACTTTTCCGTTGGGTACCTAACATCACTTACAATTTCAAATTTTAAATCATGAAAAAAGCATTCTTTATCATATTATCTGCATTTACATTAACTTCTTGTGAAAAAGAGATCGATCTGGATCTGAATGACCAGAGCGGAAACATTGTCATTGAAGGAAATGTCACTGATAAAAATGGTTCATATACTGTAAAAATCACCAAGACTGTCGGTTTTGCCCAGCCTAATCAATATCCGGCTGTTACAGACGCTCAGGTTATTTTAAGTGATAATACCGGACAAACAGAAACACTGGGGTATACAGGTGACGGAGAATATAAAACAAGTACCTTTCTCGGAGTACCGGGAAGAACCTATACTCTTAAAGTTTTAGCAGAAGGGAAACAGTATACCGCACAAAGCACCATGCCACAGGCTGTGGACTTGGAGGGTCTTGTACAGGATTCTTTTATGTTCGGAAGTAAGAAAAGCTATACCCTTCTTCCTGTTTTTAATGATCCTGCAGAATTGGGCAACCGTTATCTTTTCAGCTTTACCATCAATAATTTACCTAAAAAGTACATCAGCGTACTTTCTGATAATTTAAACAACGGATTACCTAATCAATGGACTTTAGGACTTCCTAATGATGATAATAAAGGCAGAGATCACGAAGTAGTACCCGGAGATGTTATTTTGGTTGAAATGCAGTCTATCGACACTAATGTATTCACTTATTACAGCGCACTTCTTAAGATTTCGGAAGGCTACGGCGGGAGTGTTACACCTGCCAATCCGCCAAGTAATATCGATAACGGAGCTTTGGGATATTTCTCAGCACATACGGTAAGATCTCTTGTTACACAGATTCAATAGGATTTTCTATAGCTACAATAAAAACGGTTATTCCAGAGTATTGGGATAACCGTTTATTTTTATTAATTTATATAAAGAACTCTTCTGAGGAGCTTCGAGAGATCATCATAAAAAAGAATCACAAAAAACAACTGGATAAAATAAATAAGTAAAAAAAAATAATTTAAAAATGCCAGCAATCGCTGTGAAAAACATGTCAACTTAAATTTTTATCCAGTGCTCTTTTACCTCCTTATTATGGGTAAGGTGGTATACATTTAATGAGTTTTATTAAAAAATCTCATTACAAGATATTTTTAGTTCTGAATGGGATAAACACTGCCTTATAAAGACCCAAACGAGTATTCCGCCCCATTCAAAATCTATTTTATTACTTTTGTAAAATTAATTCGTTCAGGCAGAAAGTCTGGTGATTTATATCGGTTTAAAATGTGATTTAAGTTACAAACTGGACGTTTATTCAACAGCCTGCGTAGAAAAATTATGATCTCAAAATTTATTTTCAATAATCAGTACCTTTTTGATGAGCTGCCTGAGTCTGATAAGGATTTACTTATAAGGGTAATGAAAACTAAAAACTACCGCAAAAACGAAGCGATATTTACGGATGGCACAAAACCCAATGGAATTTATTATCTGAATGAAGGAAAGATAAAAAAATATAAGGTAGATAATGATGGAAGGGAACAAATCATTTATATCTACAGTTCCGGGGAATTTTTCGGATACTCTGCTATTTTGAGCCAGGAATCTTATGGAGATACTACTTCCACTCTTGAAAATTCTGTCATATCATTTATTTCAAAAGACAGCTTTCTCGAAATTATTGACCAATCTCCGGTTTTTTCAAGATTGTTATTAAAGTCTTTAAGCCATGAGTTCAGTGTCATGGCCAATCTTATTGCAGTTTTATCTCACCGTACTGTCCGAGAGCGGGCTGCACTGAGCTTGCTGATCCTGCATGACAAATACAAATCCAATAACTTCCAGGAAGAAGAGGTATTGATCTCTTTATCCCGGGTGGACCTCGCCAACATGGTAGGAACCGCCAGAGAAACCCTGGCCCGTATTCTTAATGATTTTAAGCAGGAAAAACTAATCAGATCGGAAGGAAGAAAAATACAGATTCTTAACTTTAAGCAACTCATCCATATTGCTAACTTTTATTAATAAACCGCTTAGCAGCCTATATTTAGGAAAAATAGTTTCCATTTCAAAAAACTCCTGACAGACTGTTGTCATACCCTGTTGTTAATTTTGTAATCAATTATTTAAATACAGAATTATGAAATTAACATCATTAAGAATCATTACCAAAGACATCAGGCAATCGGTTCAGTTTTATGAAAGAGCAATAGGACAAAATGCACAATGGTATACGGAAGATTTTGCTGAACTTCCTACCGGTTCCATTACTATAGCTATTGGAAGCACCCATACCATGAAAATGTTTGGTGGTGAAGATTTTACGGAATCTAAAGGCCAAACCAGTAGCATTATCGAATTTTTAGTAGCTGATGTAGATGCTGAATTTGAAAAAATTAAAAATCTGACAGATCATATTGTGCAGGAACCTATCACAATGCCTTGGGGCAATCGCTCTCTCTTGTTCCGGGATCCGGATGGGAATCTGATTAATTTCTTTACGCCTGTAAGTCCGGAAGCTATTCAAAAGTTTAAATAAAGATGGAAGCCGGAAGATAGAAGTTACTTTCAGATAAGTATTTACTATAGTGCTTAATCAATAGGTTTCAATGGCTTACTATCTTCCGGTTTTTTCCAATTAAAGATAGATTCTCATTGGTTTTACTGCAAGAATACTAAAACAAAAAAAGGAGGCTTTTCTGCCTCCTTTTTAGTTGTACTAGTAACCACACCCTGGATTTCTTTATAGTAATTTGTGTTTTTTTCTTATCATTTGGTTTTTTCAAGAAATCCACGTTTAAGGTCATTCATACGCTTCTATATTAATCTCATCACTTATTAATTCTTTCTCATCACTTGTGTTTTATATAACTATAGTTTATTATTTTTACAGTTATTTCATTTACCTGTGATCATGAAGTGAAAAAAACTAAAAAAAGCATTCGCATTTCATTTGGTAAATTTTATACTACAAAGTAACAACATCGCAGGATAATATCATCTACAAACTCCGTAGATACATATCGGACATTATATAGATATTTATCGATAAAAATTTAAAATGGATGAAGAAGTGCGGAATATCCCTTAGTGGATCTATATTTTATGATGGGTCTTGATAAGATCAATGAGCTCAACAAGATTTTCAATTTTCAATTTTTCAAAGATATTTTTTTTGATAGTGCTTACGGTATTTTGCTTTATATTTAAATTATTTGCAATTTCCAGATTGCCATATCCTTCGGCATACAATTCTGCAATCTGCAGCTCTCTTTTGGTTAAACTGCTAAGCGGGCTTATTACATTTGGATTATAAATAAACTGTACCAATAAATTTCTTGTCAGATCAGAGAAATATTCTCCTTTCTGGATAAAAACTGAGATGGCCTGTCTTACTTCATCCTCTTCACTCAGCTTGCTCAGATACCCATTAGCTCCGGCTTTTATAAATTTAAGAGCATACAGATCTTCTTCAAGTCCTGTAAAAACAAGAATTTTAATATCCGGATTTATACTTTTCAATTTTGGTAAAATGTGGAGACTGTTTCCTTCCGGAAAATGTGCGTCAATAATGGCAATTTCAATTCCTTTTGTCTCTACCAGCTCCACAGCCTGTTGTAAAGATGAAGTATGATACACTTTAGCATTGGGAGCTATATCACTAATAACGATTTCCATTCCCTGTCTTACAATACTGTGGTCATCTGCTAAAAGGAATGTTATCTCCCTGTTTTCAATTGGCATTTCCATTATTTATTATTGATATTTAAATTGATCCTGAATGTTACCTGTGTTCCTTTGTGTAATTTACTGGAAACCGAAATTTCTCCTTCAAACAATTCTACAATTTCCTTAACAAGGTTCAATCCCAGTCCTACTCCAAGATTATCCACCTCATCTGAAACAGTTCCCTGATAATAAGGATCAAAAATCTTTTTAAGATCAGATTCTGAAATTCCCACTCCGGTATCTCCTACCGTTGTGATCAGGGTAATTTTATCATTTCCCAATGGCTCTGTTGCCATAACAAGATCTATTTTCCCGTTTTCTGTATACTTATTGGCATTTCCAAGAATGTTCATAAAAATCTGGTTAATTCTGATGTTATCAGAGAATACCACTATTCCTTCGGGAATCCTGTCCGTTACCGCAAACTTATTATTTCGGGTTTCAAGATAAGGAGAAATAACTTTTACAATAGAACCAATTTCATCTTTAAGGTTAAAAACAGACTTTATGAGTTTCTTCTCAGCATCCTGATTCTTTGTATATTCCAGAATCTGGTTGGACTGTAAAAGCAGAGTACTATTGGTAAATTTAATAGATTTCAGATAATCTTTAATTGTCTCATCTCCTGTTGTTCTGTAAATCTTATCAATAAAAATATTAATGATCTTCAATGGAGATCTTAAATCATGGCTCAGCATTCCCAGGATCCTGTTCTTGAAGTTCAGGTTGTTCTTAATTTCCTTATTGGCAGCATTCAGTTTTCTTTCATAGATAAAAGCTACTCTTGTAAAGTACATGATCAGAATAGATACGATGAACATCAGAATCATCAGCCCAAGTACCAGATATCTTCTGATCTTATTATTGTCAGAGCTTTGCTTGGCATATTCTTTTTCGAGTTCAGATTTGAAATCCTTGATCGCATTTTCATATACATCGATCAATCCATTACTATAGACCAGCAGCTTACTGAAATTACTGTAAAACTGTATATTCTCACGCTGATTTTTGATGGCATACTGCTGTGCTTTCTTTACTTCCGCCGCATAATGCTTATCCATAGACTTCAAAGCCTTATTCATTTCAGTCTTTACATTGGAAAGGTCTATCGTTTTATTATTTGTTAAAGTAATGACTGTACTTTCTTTCTGAACGTTAACTTTTCCTGTAATGGCATCTTTTAAACGTCCCATAAACCCTTTCTTCTTGATCGTATCAGCATAGGTACGGGTCTGTACATTGAAGTTCTCAAAGTCATTCTTATACTTTTCCGGCTCGTACTGTTTATCTTCAATCTTTGCAGGAGCTTTCAGAGAAGATTCGTATACAGAATCTATAAGTGTTTTCAGTTTGGTAACCTTCAGGGTATCCATTTTCTTCTGGGCCAGGCTTTTTTTCAGTCTTGGGCTTGTATTTTCATACTCCCCGATCTTATCAAAATTCTTTTTCAGTTTTCTAAGGGATTCAAAATAAAGCTGTAGATCCTTATTATCCTGGGTGGCCATATATCTTTGAAGATGCTCCTGGGCATCCATAAAATCCTTTCTTGAATTATCCGTTAATCCGCCGAGAGCCCTGCTATCTTCAAGCTGTGTCTTGATAAACTGCAGCTTTTTCTCATTGACAACCTCATTATAAAAAAATACGCCTATAATTACCTGTATCAATAGAATACACATAATCAATGAGTAATGAACAACCTTCCTCAATTTAAAATTTAAGAATTTATATTTCATGTCTACTGCCAGCTAAATTAATCTTCTGTTTTCTTAAGTCTCTTTTATTAGTTTTAAACAATATAATATTATTAATAAATATTTAATAATCGTAACATATTATTCAATTGACAAAGTTAAATTAATTTTTGTCTACTCAATAATATAAAATATCTGATAAAATTAAGAAAACAAGGTCTTATTTTACATTAAAAAGCCTATAAAACCTTTGCTTTTCATTAAAGTAAATCTATTTTTTTAAAGGAGATGCAAAATTATGGTTTCATCAAAATATTTAAAATATGTTCTGATAGGGATTCAGACCTGTGTCAATATCATATTTTCAGTTTCCAGCGTTGTATGATTATTTTTTGTCTTGCGAAAGTAATTTTCTGTTTTTACAAGTTTTTTGATCTGTTGTCTTTATTTTTGCCGGATAACAATATCTATGAAATATTATACTGTACTGCTTTTGATTCTGTTCAGCTTTTTTGCAAAAGCACAGAAAGAATATTCTGAATTAACTGAAAAGGCATCAGAATTAATGGAGGAAGCCAAAGATGAGACCGGGTACCGAAATGCACTTGCCCTATATGAAAAAGCATTTAAAATGTATCCTGAAAATATAGACGGAGAAGGTCTGTATAATGCATCGGTATTGGCTTCAACACTGAAAAATAATGAAAAGGCATTTCAGTATCTTATCCCACTTTCTCAAATAAAAGGTGACGGAGACAATTATCCCGGCTGGAGCTATATCTTTGGTGAAAATGCTGAAAAAGAATATAAAAACCTGCTTTCAGATCCGGCATGGAATGCTTTGAAACAAAAAGCGTACGGATACAAAAAACAGTTCTATAATGAGCTACAGGAAAGGGAAACTGAGTTTTATCACACCCATAAAAGCACCCTTAGTACAGTTGAAAATCCAGAGGCTTTGTACAGAGAAATCAAAAACTTCAACCCTTATGAGCCAAAAAAGGATCGCGACTACTCTATTGCTTTCAAAATAAATGATTCTGCCACCACTTCGTTTATTATTCATCTGCCCCAAAATTATAATCCTCAAAAGAAATATTCTTTACTCTTTTTTCTTCATGGTGCGGTAAGAAATAATGAACTGATAGATTACCAGAGGGCTGATTGGAATTTAGGCGGCTGGAACAGGTATTATACAAAATATGCAGAACCGGATGATGTGATTCTGGTCTTTCCAAGGGCTAGTAAACAATATAACTGGATGTTGTCTGACCATGGTTTTTTTATGATTCCCGGAATGCTTAAACAGATCAAAAAGTCCATAAATATTGATGATAATAAAGTTTTTATATCAGGACATTCGAACGGAGCAACAGGTTCTTTTTCCTATCTGATGAAACAGCCCACACAATTTTCAGGATTTTATGGATTCAACACTTATCCAAAAGTTTTTACAGGGGGAACTTTTGTAGAGAATATTAAAAACCGCTCGTTTATTAATTTCTCAACAGATAATGATTACTACTATCCGCCCAATGCCAACGATGATTTTACAAAACTGATGAACGGAATATCTGCCGATTACAAAGAGTACTGTTATAATGGATTTCCTCATTGGTTTCCTCAATTTAATGAATCGGAACCTGCCTATCAGATTCTCTTTAAAGACCTGAAAAACCGAAAAAGAAATCCGTTTCCAAAAGAAATTTCATGGGAGTTTGATGATAACAGATATGGAAATATTGACTGGATTTCCGATATAAAACTAGATACTTTAAACAAGACAATCCGCCAGCATAAAGAACTGAACTTTACAATAAACAAATGGCTGGCTTATGATGACAAAGACAGCCTGATTGCCAAACAAGTTGATAAAAAAGCATTTGATTTTCCAAGAAAATCAGGTAAAATAAAAGCAGTATATGATCATAATGTTTTCCGGATTGAAACATCAGATATTAAATCTTTTTCAGTAAACATATCCCCTGAAGCTGTGGATCTGAAGGAAAAAGTAAAAGTGTATGTCAATGGGAAATTATATTTCAGTGAGAAAGTAATATATAACCGGGAATTCATGCTGCAGAATTTTAATGATACTAAAGACAGGGAACAGATCTGGATCAATTATATCAATGTGAAAATATAAAATCTGATCCATCACCTTAAAAACAGAAAACGGGTTTTCCTTGGAAGCCCGTTTTTTATTTTGTACAGAAACAGTAAACAACTAACAAATCTTGTCATAAGACAGGCTGACTGAAGAATCATTTTAATAGCTTTATGAAATTAATTGAAAAAACATCAGATATGACGACAAGATTTGAAGCCGGGATCAATATTGCCATTAAAATTCCGAAAAACAAGTATGAAAAGACAGTTGCTTTTTACAGAGATATTTTAAAACTTACTGTAGAAGAAAAAAGGATTGATAATCCTACAATTTCCCGAACTCATGAAGTGAAGTTTGGAAATAATATTATTTGGTTAGATTGTGTAGATAATTATACCCATTCAGAAACATGGTTACAGCTGACGGTTCCTAATGTAGAAGAAGCCACAGAATATCTGCAATCAAATGGTGTAGAAACCTGTGACGAAATCGAAGAGCTTCCGGAAAACATGCACTGGATTACAGACCCCGCAGGCACCGTATTTAATCTACAACAGACGCCATAACTAGCGGTATAAAAAGAAAACACCAGTCCTAAATACACATACAGATCAATTAGGACCAGTCAATAAGTTAAAAAAATTAATCTAAAATATAGATTTTCTTTTCTTTAAGGTTAAATCCAAGTTTCTTCCCTAGCCAGTTGATACTTGTCTTCCCTTCATAGATTAATCCCTCCACAAAAAGTACATTAGGCTTCTCTACCTTCACAAACGAATTGGAAACGGAGCTTATGCTTCCTTTGTAAAACTTATTGACAATTGAAGGATCAAATTCACTTTTCTTTTCGATAAGCTGCAGGTTTTCTTTTTTAATACCCAAAGTACCCATAAGACGTTCACTAAGCCAGAAAGAATCATTGCCTGCCCCAGAGTCCAGAAGAACATTGATTTTGTAAATATCATTGACAAGAATATACGTTGAAATATCCAATGACTGGTCTGCATTAGTACTTAATTGGATATCCAACACTTTACTGCCATTTAGTTTTTCTTTAGGAAATATGATCTCCTTAGTGGTATAATCAATAATAAATTCCGTGTCATAAAACATAGGCAAAGAAATTAAGCCGTCAATTCCTTTGATTTCCATTTCATGAGTAGCATACCAAATATCTTTAAATTTTTTGCCGTTAAAAATGACCTCTTTTGATTTGAAGATAGGAACGGTCATTTTTTCACCGGTAGCACGGAAAGCAGTTAGAAAGTTATAGGATTCTTTCTGAGGAAAGTTTTTGTGAAAATTTCCCAGGAACAGATTAATTCCTCCTCCGGTATCGAAAATGAAATTTCCATTTTTCCCTTCTACTTCAGCCTGCACAATAAGATGCCCTGAGGGTAATATATTTAATGGTGCTTTTTGTGCAAGTACAACAGAAGAATATAAAAATACTGATGCCGTAAGAATTGATTTTTTAATAAATGACTGATTAAACATCTGAGTGCGTTATTAGTTTTGTTTCAGGTTAGTTTCGTAATATCTACTGACAAATATATAATATTACAAATCTCTTTTAATGATATAGAACTTAAATATTTAATATTTGAAGAGTTTTTCTAATCAGGAAGACGATACAAAAAATTATTGAAATTATAATGGTTTGAGCCAGTTTAATCCTTATATAAATCTGCATCGGGCGGAAGCTACGAATATATTTTTGATAATCAACCAATTAAACATAGTATTGTTTATTTTATTTATCGTAAGTTTGTGATGTATTTATAAAACAGGCCACTGCCTTTGCTATTCTGTAATAGTTTAAAATCACAATTTTTTCTTTCAGTTTTGCTTTTTCAGCTGCCAATTTATAATCTTGATTTCAAAATAAAGTAGTAAAGGTTATAAAAGTCCTATTGTAAATAGGAGCGATATGTTATTGCAGGTTCATCAATAATACTTTAGTCTTATTGCTACAGCTAAAGCAAACCATGATAAGCCGACAAGAATATTCCTTTTTTGTTTATCACAATATACCCACTCAAATACTGATAAACAGATTTGTTTACAAACTACCGGAAGGCCGGGGAATTTTATAATGAACTTCAAGAATTTAAACCTAATCAATCCAATTATTCGTGCTGTTACAGAAGCGGGATACGCTAAGCCTACTGAAATACAGTATACTGCTATTCCTTATATTTTAGCTGGAAATGACATTATAGGATGTGCACAGACAGGAACTGGAACAACAGCAGCATTTGTTATGCCCATTTTACAGCTACTTAAAAAATATACTCCCGATCACTCAGAAATAAGAACATTAATACTTACTCCAACCAAGGAACTAGCAATACAGATTGAAAATAACTTTGGTATTTACAGTAAGTATCTGCCATTATCACAGCTTTCTATTTTTGGTGGAGTTTCAATAGGAGGTCAGCTTGCTGCCTTAAGAAAAAGAGTGGATATACTTGTCGCTACTCCCGGAAGACTTTTAGATTTGATCAATCAAAGACATATTGATTTGTCCAAAATTGAAATATTTGTTTTGGATGAGGCAGACCGAATGATTGATATGGGATTGATGAATGATGTAAAAAAAATCTTACAGTTAATTCCACGGAAAAGACAAACGCTGTTTTTTTCTTCAACTATGTCATTGAGCATAAGAAAGTTTTCTGAAACAATTCTCAGTAACCCTGTAGAAGTTATGGCTGTTCCTGTAACGTCATCGGCAAAAATGAACAGACATGTTGGAAAAGAATATGCAAAACCTGATAGGCTTTAAAATAGCCGTCAGACAATTTAATAAATAAGATCTGTGAGTTACAGATTAAAATATACAATTTTTAATAATAATTACAATGCAACAAGGCACAGTAAAATTTTTCAATGAAGCAAAAGGCTTCGGATTTATTTCTCCTGCAGATGGGAGTAAGGATATATTTGTACATTCTTCAGGATTAAGTACAAAAGCAATTCGTGAAAACGACAAAGTAGTTTTTGAAGTTCAAAAAAGCGACAAAGGTTTAAATGCTATTAACGTTAAGTTAGCATAATTGAAACCCTGATTGAAGGTATATAAATAATAACCTTGCAACCTCAGTTTCATTTTTACAAATTCAAAATCCATATACTATCAGTATTCGGACCTAATGTTTAAAAGAACATTGATGCAAGTTAGATTACTTTTTATTTTCTATAATGTTCATTTAACCTCTCACACCATGTGAGAGGTTTTTATGGGCTTAAAAACTTACTTTTTTATGGTTTAGCCTGTTTTTTGTACTGTATTTTGAATAGGATACAATTCAGAAAATATTAAAAGGCATTCGTAATGCCATTGGTATAAATTTTTTTTTCACTACATGAAAAAATTCCTGTAAAAACAAAGAATATAATATGATTGTTATAAATTGTTTTAACGACTATAAATCTCTGGAGGGCAAAATGATTGGTGTTTCCGGCTGGCATGAAATAAATCAGGATCAGATCGACAGATTTGCCGGTGCAACTTTAGATGATCAGTGGATCCATGTCAACAAAGACAGAGCGGAAAAGGAAAGTCCATTTAAATCCACCATAGCTCACGGTTATTTAACATTAGCCCTCATTCCCTATCTCTGGAAACAGATTGCAGAGGTACGAAATGTAAAAATGGAAATCAACTACGGAATAGAAAATCTCAGGTTCGGACAGGCTGTCCCTGTAAATAGTGAAGTGAGGCTGCAAGCCACAGTAAAATCAGTCACCAACCTTAAAGGTACAGTAAAAGCCGTTGTTGAAGCGAAATTATTGATTAAAAATCAGATAAAGCCTGCCTATACAGGTGATGTAGTTTTCCTTTATCATTTTATTGAGTAGAAAATAAAAAAATATCCTCCGTTAAAGGAAGATATTTTTAAGTATATGAGAAATGATGGATTACAGTGCCTTACTGTTTAATCCTACATCAGCAACCTTCGTCAGGAGCTTATCACATTTCTTTTCTTCATTAAGTGTGGCCAGGAAATTCTTAAGACATACATTTTCTTTGAGAATCTTTGCATATGCTGCAAGGGTTCCATAGGTTGCAATTTCATAGTGTTCCACCTTTTGTGCCACTGCAATAATTCCGGCATCTCTTACAGAACCGGGCTTTGTTTCTTCCATGATGCTTTTACCTTCGTCCAATAGCCCCTGCATAGCATCACATTTTTTAGCCTGTGCTCTTTTTTTGATAGATTTAAAACACTCTTCAAGCCTTTTCACATGTATTTGTGTTTCCATCAGGTGATTCTCAATGGCTGTTTTAAGCTTTTTGTCTGTTGCATTTTTAAACATTTTTGGCAAAGCTTTTACCAATGCCTTTTCAGCCCAATAGATATCTTTCATTCCATCTTCAAACAGGTCTCTCAGTTCCTTTGCTGCATTTTTCTTTGCAGGAGTCTTCGCTGTTTTTTTAGTGGTTGCCGATTTGGCTGCAGATGTTTTTCTTGTTACTGTTTTTGTTGCCATAATATTAGATTTAGTGTGATTACTCCTATAGTTGCAATTCTGATACCACTTATTATCTTATCCCTATTTTATAGACAGAATTGGACAGATCAGACTCAAAAAGTAGTATTTCTTAAGCTGGCTAAAATGGTGTTCCTGGATAAAAGATCTTCATCCAGCTCTATCCGTTCATATGAGGTTTAAAGGCCTCCTCGGGAATTAGATTTCTGAAAGCATCTCAATTGGGATTCTCACTTTATCACAAAAATAGGCTTTACGAAATCCGTAAAGCCTAAACTTTATTTAATCCTTATGGATAAAGAGTTTTAAAAATATAATAAGATCATAAACTTCAGGTATTATATACAGCTTTTTGGAATATTACCTTCCGTATTCATTGAAAGTACCTTTATCAAATGATCTTTAAACCTTATTATACTGTTTAATTCCATCTCTGATTTAGCAGGAATAACAACTGAACACACATGGGTAACTGTTTTAAACATAATCCCTTTGTATTGGCTGAAATTTTTAAAATGACATTCCCATACATCATTTGTAAGAGGTCTGGACTTATTTAAGGTCAGGAATTTAAAGTCAAGAGTTAAGCCTGTATTTAAAATTTTTGACAATGCCTCCATAGCACTCCAATGCATAAAAGCTTCTTCAGCTTCAGTGATACCGGGAAAGCAATTACGATCATCCAGCGTAACAAACTGTTTTATAAGATCTGTTTTTTTAAAGTCAATTTGCTCAATATCAATTCCGACAGGATGTTCTTCTGGAAAAGCCAATGCTACTCCCAGGTTAGAGCAATGTGAAATACTTACTCTTATATTTTCAGACAATCCGGTTACAACAGGAAATCCAAAAACACCATGTCCAATACTTATAGAGCTGGATTGGATATCAGGCAACAGATTCGAAATCGCCAGTTTTGCGGAGGCCCTTCCTAAAATATAGCTTATCTTCCTCTTTTCAAATCTGAAATGATGATACTCTTTTTCTTCCTTTCCGCTTAATAAATATGCTAATTTATTTAAAGATGAAAATTCTCCTGTAATGAACGCATAGCCGATAGTATATACTCCATCTTTTCTTAATAAAGGAAAATTTCCATTCACAAAATAGGGTTCCATACAATTAGCCCGGAAAATATTGAACTACTTTTTGCTTTATTTTTCCAAAAACAGAGTTTCCCTCTTGATCAAGCATTTCTATTTCGATTGTATCTCCAAATTTCATGTAAGGTGTTTCCGGAGCACCGTTCTGTATGGTTTCCAGGCATCTTACTTCTGCTAAACAACTCGAGCCATCAGGGCTGCCATTATTGGCTACTGTTCCGGAACCTATGATTGTCCCGGCAGTTAGAGATCTCGTCTTTGAAACATGCTCAATTAAACGGGCAAAATCGAATGTCATATCAATTCCGGCATTGGGAGATCCTATTTTAGTTTCGTTTAATGTAGAAGTCAATGGCAAATGAACTTTTGTACCATCCCATGAAGCCCCTAATTCATCAGGAGTAACAGCAACGGGAGAAAAACTCGTCCAAGGTTTCGACTGGTAAAATCCAAATTGTTTACCCAATTCGTTTGGAATCAAATTACGCAGGGTTACATCGTTTACCAACATAACCAGCTTGATATGTTTTTGAGCCTGCTCTGTTTTTGTTCCGGCAGGAATATCATCAGTTATTACAGCAACTTCAGCTTCAAAATCGATTCCCCATTCTTCGTTTTCTACCAGAATATCATCATTGGGGCCAATAAAAGCGTCCGAAGCCCCCATATAAACCAACGGATCTGCCCAAAAAGAAGCTGGCAGCTCTGCTCCCCTTGCTTTTCTTACTAATTCAACATGCGTTACATACGCACTTCCATCTACCCAGTGGTAGGCTCTTGGAATCGGTGACATAATGTGAGCTGTTGAAAACCCGAAAGTATTCTCCAATACACCCTTTTCGAGATCTTCTGCAACTTTACGTAGCTGAGGTTCTACAACATTCCAGTTATCAATTGCCTCCTGCATTGTTTTGGCTATTTCAGTTGTTTTAACGGCAGTTTTCAGATCTCTGCTGACCACAACCAATTGTCCATCTCTACTATTTATATTATCTACTATTGTTGCAAGTTTCATTTTTTTTAGCTTTTTTATTATTTTATTACAAATTTATTATAATCTATTCTTTATCCAATCTATTATCATTCTTTTTTGCCCTATACTTCTATCTCCCTGCAGTAATTCATGACCACAGTTTTCAACAGTTTCAAACGTTTTATCAGAAGAAGTTGATTTTTCAAATAATAATTTACTTCCGGCTGGATTTGATAATTGGTCATTTAAATCATGAAATACTAAAAATGGCATTTTCATTTGATTAATTGATGGTGGAACTGTATTCATGGCACGCATTAATTCTCCCAAAAACTTCCACTTTGCCCCAATATTAGCTACAAGTGGATCATTATTATACTTTTCAATTACTCCTTTGTCTGTCGAAAGTGCCAATGCATTCAATTTGACAGAAGAACGTTTGCGTGCCAGGAGTTTTGACAGAGCAAGAACAATTTTTATCTTCAGTTTTGATGCCGAGGCATTTTGAATCAGTGATGGAGATGTTAGAATCATTCCACGGACATTGGGAGTTTTACTGCCTGTAGCATACTTGTAAGTGATTAATCCTCCCATACTATGCCCCAACAAGAAGAGGGGTGTAACTGTTCCAAGGCTTTTTACAAAATGATCAAGATCATGAACATACTCATCAAATGACTGAATAGCAGTTCGTTCTCCGGTAGATTGACCATGCCCTCTCAGATCGAAAGCAAAAACAGAAATCTGATGCTGATTAAGGTATCGAGCTACCTCTTCATAGCGACCGCTATGATCAGTATATCCATGTGTGATAACCACATTTGCAATAGGTTGTTCCACTCTCCATTGCCTTGTAAATAATTCAACAGTATTGTCTGTTACCAGTTTTTTTTCTTCGTACATGTTTTTAGTTTTTTTGCAATGCGATAAGACTATCAGTTTTCTCTATGAGTTTCCTAAATCTTTTGATACAAGCTTTAGGCGTTGTTCTTAACGGATTCGTCCGTTCGCCGAGACCGGCATAGATGATACCTACCGGTTTGGATTCTTTCTGTTGCAATTGGATTGCTTTGGAAATCAGTTTTGCGTTGGTAAAGACAATAGGACCAATACCATTATTCGGTACTCCGGAGCCTATCACATAAAATTCTTTAGCCAATGGAGTAAAAATTCCGTGAACCAATGCAGGCCTATTTTCTTCAACCGGGATCACTCCAGGTTCAACGATCTGATAAGAGGGCCGGTATCCTGTAGCAAAAATGATCAAATCATATTCTTTAGCTGTACCATCCACAAACAGAACATTCTTCCCATCAAAACCTTTTATTTCAGGTTTCAGGGCAAATTTCCCATGTTTTATGCTGTGAATAAAGCTCTCGTTAACCGTTGGAGGTTTGGTAAATAATTCATGTTTGGGTTTTGGAAGCCCATAATCACGAATATCTCCGAATATTACATTGTGAGTATGTTTGATAATGCGCTTTTTAATCCACAAAGGAACATTCATTCCAAGGTAATCTGTAATGGGCTTTTTCTTGAACATTTTCGGAATAATCCATGGAGTATCTCTCAGGCTCACATCTGTTGTTTGGGCATTCAATCCGGACTCAACAACGATATCCACTCCTGAATTTCCTGCACCTACGACCAATACATTTTTCCCTTTCAGGATTTCCGGTGTTTTGTATACTGAAGAATGCAGGATTTCACCTGTAAAGGTCCCTTCATAGTTTGGTATTACAGGAATTCTAAACAAACCGATTGCCAGAACAATTCCAGAAAACTCTTCTTCATTACCATCCCTGAACTGAATAAGCCATCGCTCATCTGGCAAACATTTGATTAATTGAATTCCGGTATTGAGCCTGAGATGTTTTTCCAATCCTTTTTGTTTTACAAAATCCTGAAGATAATCCTGAATTTGTTTCTTACTTGGAAAAACAGGGAAACTTTCCGGCATTTTAAAGTCTGGAAATTCCATGACCTTCTTAGGGGTAATGGTATGCCCGCTTTCGTAGACAATGTTGTACCAGTTTCCTCCGATTTGTGAATTTGAATCGTAAACTACAAAATCAACGTCTGATTTTTTCAGTTCATTCGCCATAGCAAGCCCTGAAAACCCTGCGCCAATAATGGCATATTTTTTCTTTGTTTCTTTCATATTACTTTCCTTCCCAGGGAAAACGCCCTGTTGATAGATAATTTTTAATTGTCGTCTGTACCTGATCCGATCCGGCAAGTTCTGAAATAGTATTTACTGCAAGTTGTTTGGTCTGTTCATCAATAATCCAAAGTTTTTCCAGATAATTTTTAGCACCTTTGATGGTTTGTGTTTCCAGTTTCGTCAGCCGAAGTAAGAGTTTACGTACTTCATTATCCGGGTCATTTGTTTTCACATCAATTAAGCCAAGTTCATAGGCCCGTTCACATGGGTATACCTGAGTGGTGAGTGTCATCATTAATGCTTTTTGATAGCCTATTCTCCGGATCAAATAAGGCAGTACACATGCTGGAAGCAAACCAAATAAGGCTTCTGACAGGGCAAATGTGGAACGCTCTGATGCAATAACGATATCTGATGCAGCCACCAAACCAATACCTCCTGCATTTACCCTTCCATCTACTTTGGAAACAATGATTTTACCTGTTGATGAAAATTGTTTCAATAATTCATAATATTCTTCCGAATCCCTTGAAGCCAGTTTCCCTTCAACATCAGATGTTAATGCCCTGAAATCCATTCCAGTGCAAAAAATACCGTTGGTTCCTTCCAGAATAACCACTTTTATCTCTGTATTTTCTTCAATTCCGGTCAATATGCTTCTCATTTCGGACAGCAAAACACTGTTTATAGAATTTTGCGCTTCCGGCCGATCTATGCGAATGGTTACAGTCCCTCCATCCTGTCTGAGTTTGACCGTAGAAAATACTGTCTGCAGAATTCCTGTCATACTGTTAAACCCATTCATATTTTCTATGAAAATCTTTGATTGCTGAAAAGACCAACTTGTTTTTTCCTTTAACATGATTAAATGGTTTTGGGAAACGATTAAAATCAATTTCCAGATCTCTCAATCCAAATCGGATATCTTTGTTGGAATAGATAACTTCTTCGTATTCGTCCATTGTCATCACATAACGGTCATTCAAATGTTCTTTCAAACCATATTCTCTTAATATTTCCTGTGATTTCGGAGTCACTACTCCACTGTAAAATTCAGAGCTGCATCCTGATCCGTAAGAAAATATACCTAAGCGTTTCGGAACAGAAAAATCACCATTATCAATTGCACTGGCTAACGCAAGATGAGCTGTAGCACCCATGATATTTCCAACACGCTGACAATAATGCAACGACGGTTCAACCCGCTCTTGAAAATCAGTTTCAATTTCATTAGGTTTAGCCCGTTTGAACTTTCGCATATTGGTACGATGTGCTCCTTTCACCATTCCGCCGAATGGAGTATGGAAGACCAGGTAATCAAACGAATCCTGATAATCGGCATTTTCAACTCTTTTTTGATATTCCAGGAACGTTTTCTCACAACAATCAAGATATGAAAGCAAGGATAAATCAGCATTTCCGGCTTCATGATCCGGAATTGGTCTGCAGGAATCCATCACTTCATAGCCATAGTAACCATTGGCTCCTTTATCCACTTCAAATATCAGGGGATTATCACTGATCAGCATTGCTACCGCTCCTGATCCGGAACTTGGCTCTGCATAGCCTAATTCGGAAAGGCCTTCTACTACAGACGCTCTTGTAATATCCGTTGCAATTAACAATACTTTTTTCCCTGGCGCAACCTGCGAGAAAATGAAATTAACGGCCATCTGGAATCCGGCAGTCCCGGAATAACAGGCGTTTTTCATCTCAAATAAACGACAGTTTCTGCCCAACTCCAGGTAGTGATGTACATAGGTACTGAGTGATTTACCAAAATCCAAGCCGGATTCTGTACAGGTAATCACCATATCAATGGATTCCTTTTCCTCTTTACTTAAGCGATCAATGATCGGTTTTGCGGCATTCACAGCATTTGTAACCGGATCTTCGTACGGCATAGGAACCGTTTTCTCTCTCATCAGGAGGTTTTCGAAACGTTCATTATCCAGATTTCTTCGAACGGCAAGTTCTTTTACATTAATGGCAGCAGAGCCACAATAAACGTTCATTTTTTCAATTCCTGCTCTCATTTATTTTATTTTTTAATACGATGGAGGTATTGATGCCTCCAAATCCATAACTATTGCTGATACACCAGCTCAATTGGCGTTGATCGTTAAGGGCCTTTGCCCAGTTTATATTATTTTTTACTGCAGATTCAAGATTTCGTGACTCATGTACAAATCCTTCTTTCATCTGAATGACACTTGCTACTACCTCTACCAGTCCCGCAGAAGTAATACCATGTCCAATCAGCGATTTTGTACTATTAACAAGCGCCGAATGGCATCCTGCAAGCAACAGTGCTTCGGCTTCAGTCTGATCGCCTAATGGGGATGAACTGCCATGTGAATTGACATAATTAATCTCATTACCAGATATTTCTGCCATTTTCAGGGCTTTTCCCATTGCAGCAGCTTCACCGTTCAAATCCGGATTCGGATTTCTGTTTGCATCCAGTACTACCCCATATCCTCTGATTTCTGCTAATGATTCTGCATTCCGTTTTTGCACATGTTCTGAAGATTCAAGAATAACACATGCTGCATTTTCTCCAAATACAAAACCTGCATGCTCTTTATCAAAAGGACGGCACAAGTGTGCAGGATCACCATTATCTTTCAGTTTTGCCATTGCACCCATCTCGGTAAATCCTACAAATTCATAAATAGATAAAGCCATCATCGGTGCAACGACAATTACTACATCGTATTCACCTGTTCTGATTAAACGGCTGCCCTGTACCAATCCCATATTCCCGCTTGCGGAAGCAGCTCCCAGAGTATAACCTTCTCCCTTTATTCCTATTAGTTCACTGATAGTGCCAACGATATCGGTATCCAGAAAGTTGATTCCATAGCTGGCAGACAGACTTTGAAGTTTGAGTCTGTATTTCTCCATGGTTTCAAATTGATTTCCTGCCTGAAAATTACTTCCACAGGCCACAATTGCTACACGGGAAAGATCGACCTGTGTATCATTCAAACGAGCATTACACCAGGCATCAAGTGCAGTGTAAATACCCATTTGAAATCCTTTTGAAAGATTTCTCAGGCGAATTGCTTTTTTAAAAAGCTCATCATTTGAAGGGTGTTGCTGGAAATATTTTTTGATGTCTAAATCCGGATTTTGTGCTATTGGGAACCGGAACTGCTGATTTTCCAATTCCAGATTAACAGAAGTATAGTTTGTATGTCCATTCTTCAGCCCATCTGTAAACTCAGCAATTCCAACCCCAATTGGAGTCACTGCACTTATTCCTGTTATTTCAACAGAGATACTCATACACTTAGTTTAATTCCTTACGTTTTTCGGCAATCAGATCCGCCAATTCTCCGATCGTTTTTGCATTCACAAAATCAATTCTTGAAATGTCCAGTCCAATACGTTCCAGAGTCAACGTAATTAATTCTCCACGATCAAGGGAGTTTGCCCCCAGATCAACAAATGTTTCTTCGTTGGAAAATGATTGGTCTTCCAATTCAGGCATGATTTCGATTAAATTTTCACGGATTACTGTTTCTAGTTCTTCTTTCATTTTTTTTTAGTTTTAGTTGTTATATATAGTGTTTACTTTTTCTTCAAAAAAGAGGGTGGCCTCATGCATCAGTTTTTCACCAATCTGATCAACATGACGTGCCCGCCAGGATTCTAATCCTGTTCCCTTTACCCATTGATTAAAGGCTCCTAATGCCGGGCCGGTATGAATCTGAAAATCAACTCTTCGGTCACTGAATCCATTCAAGGCACTTCTGCTGCTAAATCCAAAATACCACTTGAATACCATAGCCATTTTCTGTTTTCCATTCTTTTCTGCTTTTTCAATGTCACTGCTATTCCCTTTTGATAACTGATAATTTTTGACTTCCTGCCAGATTTCATCCAGATTTTTTTTGAAATAGGATTCTTCAAGCTGTTTCCGGATATTTACGGGAAGTTCATCCAGGCTTTCATAATGATTGTAAAGTGTATATAGCTTATTGGCTCTTGGAGAAAAGAGTACTCCTTTTTTAAGTACCTGTACCTTTGCTCCTATTTCAAACATATCGCCTGCCGGTGCATAGTCTGTATCCTGAACATTCATTTCCTGTAACAGGTCCTTGACAAGGTCGCTGGTTCCAGCCTCAACGGTACATTGATTTATGGAACCTGTAAGTACAAAATCAGCTCCCATCATAAAAGCACAAACCACTGATTCTGGTGTACCGATTCCTCCTGCAAGACCAATTCTGATAGGTTTTGAATAACGACTGGCAGTAGAAATCTGATCACGCAATGTTCGGATTGCAGGCAAAATAACCAATGCTCTTCCGGCATCAGTGTGCCCACCGGAATCTGCTTCTACACAGATATCCTGGCTAACCGGCACTTCTCTTGCCATTTCTGCTTCCTGTTCAGTGATCTTTCCTTCAGCGATAAGTTGTTTCAATATGCGTTCCGGAGCAGGATTCATGAATACCTCAGCCACTTCGGGTCTGGAGATTTTGGCCATGATCTGGTTACTGGAAATAATATTACCATGAGCATCTTTTCCAAGTCCTTTGACACGGAAGTATACCAACGGTTTTGTCATTTGCATAAATGCAGAAGCTTCAATATATTTTATATTTTCTTTAAGGTAAAGGTCTACCAGCTTCCATTCTGTTTCCGGATCTCCGAAATGATGCAGTAAATTAATACCGAATGATTCACCATTATTTAGAGCAGTTTTTATTTGCCTGATTCCGTTTTCAATTTCATTCAACTGTAATCCACCCGTACCATAAAATCCAAACATTTTTGCTTTTCCTAACCGGATAACCATTTCGGGAGAAGCGACTCCGCGATACATTCCACCGGCAACATAAGGTAATTTAATATTATAATCCCGGCAAAAATCTTTGCTTCCAAGAAAAACTTTCTTTTCGTTTCCTGAAAGTACAGAAGATTTATGATGAGTCAAGGGGGAACAGTTTTTTTTGATATCTGCCACCATTCTTGTAAGAATATGGCCGCCTATTTCCTTGAATTCTGTTACTTCATTCCCCATTAAAAACCGGATGGAATCTACCCATCTTACAGATTGGGCTATCTGTGATCCCAAGGTTTCTTTAACTGCTGATGTGTACCAATTGGCAGTAGTATTTGCAACTACAGGAATATGTAATGGGTTCAAATCAACCCCACTGATAAATTGCTCAAATTCCAGGGCCGCGTTTTTCATGTAACGGGAATGGAAGGGAGCACTAACCTGGAGTGGGATTGCCTGGATCTTTTGTTCTTCAAAGTAAGTCACTGCACGGCGGATATCTTCTGCCTGACCTGCAATTACAATTTGACTCGTAGTATTATAGTTGGCTATATCAATTCCATCAAAGCCACCTTCAGCGAGTAATTTTTTTAATTTTTCTGCTGAAGTACCCAAAATAGCAGCCATTCCTCCTCCTGAAGCAGCAGCCATTAAAGCTCCGCGCTTATGAACGAGTCTTAATCCTGTTTCAAAATCAAATACTCCAGACGCCAATAAGGCATTATATTCTCCAAGACTATGTCCGGCCAGGAAGTCCGGTTTGGGATTCTCTTTCAGGTATTCCCAGTAATGCATAGCACTGACAGTAAAAATTGCAGGTTGGGTATATTGGGTTTGTGCAAGCAAATCGTCTTTATCTTCCAGACATAATGCTTCCAAATCGTATCCCAGGATTTCTCTGGCTTTTATTTTTATTTCCGGATATTTTTCAAACAATCCTTTTCCCATTCCTTTGAACTGGGAACCTTGTCCCGGAAAGATTAATGCTTTTTTCATACGCTTGTAATTTTTGATGAGATGGTTACTATTTCAACCAATTTTTTCAGACTGTTTCCTTCGAAAATTGTAAAGTGATCTCCTTCCAGTTCATAATAAGTATAGGTTCCGGTAAGCCAGGCTTCCCAAGCTTTTGCATCTCTTTCAGATCCGATAAATGAACGGTCTGTTGCCACTAAAATGTGGGTATTGCTGTTCACCGTTGATAATGCCTTATAACGGGAATAAGCAACACAATTATTCCTGAACATTTCGAGGAATTTCTGTACGGTTTCCATGGTTATTTCGGCTGGAAACAGTTTCATTTCAACTGCCTCATCCAACATTTGCTGCATGGTGCTTCCTTTTATAAGCTGCCCACCTTTCTGAAAACTAAGATCCTTCAGAAATTTTTCAAAAACTTCCGTTTCGTGAACGTTTTCCAATTGATATCCACTGGAATGGAAGTAAGAATCAATCAGGAACAGATCTTCTACCTTTTCTCCCATCAGCTCGAGCTGGCGAGCCATTTCAAACGAAATAATTCCGCCGAAAGACCACCCCCCTATGCAATAAGGACCTTCGGGCTGAACGGATTTCATGTCTTTAATATAAGCTGCGGCCATTTTCACTACATCCTGAGATTCATTTCCTGTGGCATGAAATCCATATACAGGTGTTTCCGGATCCATTAAGCGAGCTAACTGGTTATAGCAAAAGACGGATCCTCCGATCGGATGAACCAAAAAGAGCGGTTGACCGGCAGCACCGGCATTTCGGATGGCAACAACCGATTTTATAGTACTCTGGCCTGAGGATTTACCGGCAATCACCTGAAGTTGGGCAGAGAAGCGGCTGTTTTGTAATAATTCACTTAAGTCGATCTTCAATTGAAGGTTACTTTCCAGCAAAGCAGCCAATCGAATTACCAACAAAGAGTTGCCTCCCAATTCAAAGAAATCATCTGATCCTGAAATATGATTTACCTGAAGCAGTTCTTTCCAAACTGTTTGAAGTGCTATGGTGAGATTTTCCGATACTGCTTCCGCGCTAGGCTCTTTTTGCTCAGCTGTTCGCGGATCAGGAAGACTTTTCCTATCGATTTTTCCATTTTGTGTAACTGGAAGATCATCGAGGGAAACAATGTATTTCGGAATCATGTAGGCTTGAAGCTGAGATCGCAGCTCTTCTGTTAATTCCTGTTCATTGATAGGCTGGTTTTTAGGTACAGTATAAGCCACAAGGTAATTGTTACCAATGATATCTTTCCGTATATCAACTACAGCAGCTTTTACTTGATCGGAACGCAGTAAAGCAGCTTCTATATCCCCCATTTCAATGCGATAACCCTGTACTTTCACCTGAAAGTCTTCTCTTCCTAAAAACTCAATATCACCATTTCGCATCACACGCCCCAAATCACCCGTTTTATAAATGATTTCGTTTGTTTCCGGGTGACGGACAAATTGATTTCTGGTTTTTTCTTCATCTTTCAGATAGCCTTTTGCCACTCCAATTCCACCGATATAAATATCTCCGGTAGTAAGAAAAGGACAAGGATTCATAAACTGATCAAATACATGCATGCTTTGATTGGCCAGAGCTTTTCCGTAAGGAATACTACGCAGCGTTGGATCAACCTCTTTGATTTCGTGATAAATGGACCAGATAGAAGCCTCAGTTGCCCCGCCCAGACTCACTACTTTTGCATTCGGTACAAACTGCCGTATCCTTTCAGGAAGCGTTACGGGAATCCAATCCCCGCTCATCATTACCAGTTTAAGTTGTGGAATAACTTTTTTCTCCAGCAATGCATTGTATTCGATAAGCATATTCATCAATTCAGGAACAGAATTCCAGACAGTGATTTCATATTCCTGAATCAGTTTTATCCAATGTCCGGGATCACGCAGCTTTTTATAATCCGGAAATACAATGGTACCTCCACAACCAAGTATTCCGAAAATATCAAAAACAGATAAATCAAAGTAGAGAGCAGAAAGTGCCAGTACCACACTTTGATTATCCAATTCAAATCGACTGTTTATATCTATACAGGTATTGAGCGCTCCCCGGTGATCAATCATCACTCCTTTTGGGAAGCCGGTAGAACCTGAAGTAAAAATAGTGTATGCCAGGTCACTGTCTGTCAGTTCGATTTGAGGCGTTGTATCTGACTCATATGCAAAATCGGTTTCAATATTCCAACAGCGAACGTGTTCAGGGAATGCAAATTCTTCTACCTGAACAGAAACTGTAGTTATCACCTGGTGTACTCCGGCTTTTTTCAGAATATAATTTAATCTGCTTTCTGGCATTGTAGGATCTAATGGAAGATATGCTCCGCCGGATTTCATAATTCCAAGTGTTGCAGGAACCTGTTCCCAACCTTTGTGCATTAACACCCCTATGAGCTTATTCGGGCTGACTCCGTTTTCTTTAAGTTTGTTTGCAATACGATTCGACAAGTGTTGTATCTCTTTATAAGTGAGTTTTACTTCTCCGTCGATTACTGCTACTTTATCTCCATATCGTTGTGCACTTTTCTCGAAAGGATCAAATAAAAAGGTTTTAGGAATTTCAGCCTCCGTTTCATTGGTATGGTTAATCAATGCTAACTGATCTTCCAATATAACAGACTCCAAAGGTGTATTCCAGTTTGCAGCAGCAAGCATACGGATAGCTTTTTCATAGGAACGTATAATATCATCAGTGACACCATTCTGGAAGTATCCGTCATCGATGTCAAATGAAAGCAGTAATGATCCGTCCGGTTCCTCACAAACCTGATGATCCATCGCAACCTGGGGAACCTGAAGGCTTGCAGAAACTCTTCTGAATGGATGCTTTTCATCATATCCTAGGCCAAAAGCACTGGCAAAAGTTACCGGAATAGCAATTTTTCCAAGTAATCCACGTTCGATATTGAGATCTCGAATCACCTCAATCCCGTTATAAGACTTGTATTTCTGGTCTTCCCAGATCTGACGTGAAACGGCAGCTACTTCTGCAGAAAAGGATTGCTCTTTTCTATAATCCAGCTCTAAAACTGAAATACGGGAAAAGTTTCCAATAACCTTATTGATTTCTGCATTCGGGAATTCTCTTCCCAAGGTCATCATCGTTAATGAAAAATGTTTGCTTCGGCTGTATGTCGCCAATACTTTTGTATAAGCAGTACACAATACTGATGAAAGTGACAAATTACTTTTACGTACTTTATCTTTTAGAACGGAAAAGGTTTCGCGATCTATTTTTTTCTCTTTGTGTACCATTATGCCTTCATCCGTTCCATTACTGTAAGCCAGTTCAGGGCCAAGTGGTAAATCTTTCAGGCGGGTTTTCCAGTATGCTTTTGCCTCTTTGTATTTCTGGCTATTACGAAGCTCTTTTTGATAATCAACATAATCCCTGAATGAAATTGTTAAAGGTTCAAGAATTAAATCTGGATTTGTATAAAGATCAAATAGTTCCTTGAAAAAGATCGCCACACTACTTCCGTCACATACGAGTAAGCTCAGATTAACCACCACCTGATCTTTAAGATTGGTTTTGAAGACTGTGAAATCAAACAATGGCCAGCTAAGTTTATCAGGACTTGATTTTCTTTTTTCATTCACATCATTGATTATGACCTGTTCAGCGGTTTCCTGATCCATTTCAAGAAGATTCTTCATGGTCGCATTGTAAAACGGAATATGTTCTATCAATTGTTGCTGACCGGTTTCCAAAAACCTGGTTCTCAAAATACCATGTCGGTGAATCAACTGATTGATTGCCTGATCCAATTGTTTTACATCTATGGAATCAAATTCAAAACGAACTGTAAGATGTGCTTGCTTTCCTCCTAATTCAAGTTCTTTATTTTCTCCTACCCAATATGCCTGTTGCATATAGGACAATTCAAACGGAGTAATATCTGCAGAAATTTCGCTCACTGGATTAGTAACCTGTTCTGCAGCATTATTATCTGAAGTAATGAACTGTTTAATCAGATCATCAATAGTAGTATACTGATACAGGTCTCCTGCTTCTAAAGACGTTCCAAATGCTGTATTTATTTCACGTATGATTTCCACGCCATTGATGGAATCCATTCCCAATTCGCTGAATACGCTGTTATCATTGAAATCAGCACTATTAATATGCAAACAGTTAGAAATGATGATCCTGATGGTTTTTCGTGCTTCAGAAAGGTCTATTCCTATTGTTTTTTCAAGAAAAGGGAGTTCTTTTTCTATCCCTGCAGTATGGTTATCAGGAGTTTGGACAGCAGGTCCTTTTTCTGTTAATCCGGAAATATGGCTGGCCAACTGATGGGGTGTAGCAAAATGGTATAAAACGGCTCCTTCAAGATCAAGACTGAATCTGGTATTGATTTCCCTAAGGATTTCCACTCCATTAATGGAATCCATTCCAAGCTCAGTAAATACGTTGCTGTCAGTGATATCTGTAGTTTGAAGATGAAGTGCTTCTGCTACAATCTCTTTCAGGAAAGACAGTATCGAGGTATCTTCATGCATTGTTTCTGATACAATTATCGCTGTATCTGCACCTATTTCTACAGCTTTCGAATTATGACCGTTCAAGTGAGCAGCAAGCAAATTGAGTGTCCCGTACTCATACAATACCGGACCTTCAAGTTGCAGCTGCAGGGTTTCATTTATTTCCCGAAGTATCTCAACTCCGTTGATGGAATCCAATCCCAACTCCGTAAATTGAATATCAGCGGTAATTTCAGAATCCGGAATATGAAGTATTTTTCCCACAATTCTTTGCAGGGTCCCGAACAACTGTCCTTCACTTTGATCATTCAATATTGGATTCTGAACCAGTATATTATCTGATGACAGCCTGCTCAGAGTTATTTTTATTGTTTCCGTAGAATCTGTGATTGATTTTCTTCCTGCAACTTCTACTGGTGGTATTAACTTAACTTTCCCAGGCACTGATTCTTTTTCTAGGATTACTGAGTGAACTACCGGTGTATGAGGTTTGGAAAACTGCTCGGCTATTTTCTGTTTTACTTCTGGCTGCGCAAAAGTAATTTTCTGCATTTCTACCTCCCGGGCAATATGTTCTGTTTGTTTCACAGAAAGGTCATAAGCCAGTTTCTCTTTTAAGAGCTTCAGTGCAGAAACCGGTTTTGTTGCCATGTCACGTGCAATTTTCAAAGCTTCTCCCACAACATCCATACAGATTCTCACTGATGAACCTTTTTCGCGCAATTCTTTACCACTGTACATTTTTCCGGTAAAGAGCATTTCATTTGCTATGTTGATGCCAAGTTTTTCTCCTAACAGGAAAGTAGCTCCCATTCCCGGTGTAAATCCATAATTCATGAAATTGGCGCTGTAAGTACTCTTTTCTGAAAGTAAGACTATATCACCGTATAATCCAAGAACTAAGCCGCCGCCAAGTGCATGCCCCTGCATTGCAGTAATGACTGGTAAATCGAATTCCAGCAGTCCTTTATATAAAAACGGCAAATCTGTATAAGCTCCTTTATTATCGGAAAGATCTGTAAGTCCTTCCCTATCTCCACCCATTGCAAAAATGGTATCATATCCGGTCAGAATTACTACTTTCAAATCTGTTCGCTTGCTCAATTGATGGAAAGCCAGATAAAGGTCATTGACCATATCATAAGTAAACATATTTTTTGAAACTCTGGATTCCATAGCCACAACAGCAATTCCATTTTCAGGAAAAGTCGTATTTACCGTGCCTGTTGATTTACCTTGCAGACCATTGAGGTATAGTGATTTTGAAACCGGGATAATGGCCGGTTTTATTTCAGTATCTAATTTCTTTTTGATCTCTTTATCCAGAAAGCTATCAAACCAATACCGTTTATTGTCGAATGGATACGTTGGTAAACTGATCTTATGTGGGAATTGTCCGTTATAAATCTCTAACCAGTTTATATTTGATCCGCTTACCCATTGATTTGCCAATTCATTAAATACAGAAAAAAATACTTCGGATCGAGTACCGTTTTCTGAAGAACCTACAAGGTATTTACCTGATTCTCCGGTAAGAAAAGCATTTAACTGCTTCATCAGATCATGCAGGCTATCTGCTTCAATGACCAAACGGTGTTCCATAGCCATACGCCCGGTTTGAAGCGTGTATGCGACATTATATACAGAAAGGTCTGGGTGATCCTGAATATAAAGTTTTAGTTTTTGTGCATAATGTTGTAGCTGCTTTCCGTTTTTCGCAGAAATTATTACCAGTGCAGGATCGTTTGATGTATAGTTTTTTTGTACCGCCTTGTATTCCTGAACAATCATATGTGCATTGGCACCCCCTGCACCGAAACCACTGATTCCTGCTGTTCGTAAAGTGCCGTCTTCAACATTCCATTCTTCCAGCCTTTGCTGGACTGAAAAAGGTGTATCATCAAAACGTATCTTCGGATTAAGACTTTGGGAATGAAGAGATGGAACCAATTGTCTGTGTTTGAGCTGTAAAAGTATTTTCGTCAGCCCTGAAATCCCGGCAGCAGATTCGCAATGCCCAATATTGGACTTAATGGAACCGATTCTACAGAATTGTTTTTTTTCTGAATTAAACGCTTTTGTCAGTCCTTCAATTTCTATTGGATCTCCCAAGCTGGTTCCGGTACCATGAGCTTCAATATAACTAATTGATTCGCCGGACAAACCAGCTTTTGACAATGCAGAACTGATTACATTCGCCTGTGAAGCAGGATTAGGAATGGTATACCCATTACCTTTACCTCCGTGATTAATAGCTGTTCCAAGAATTGTTGCATAAATCTGGTCTCCGTCTTTCTGTGCATCTGAAAGTCGTTTTAATACTACTGCTCCAACTCCTTCACCCGGAACAAATCCCTGCCCGTTACTTCCAAAACTCTCACAACGGCCCTTCGGTGACAGGAATGTACCCTGACTCAATACCAGGTATTTATTAGGATGCAGGGTAAGGTTTACACCGCCGGCAATAGCAATATCTGTATCGCCACATTTCAGATCATTACATGCCATGTGAATGGCTGTTAAAGAAGATGAACACATCGTATCGACTGCCATACTCGGTCCATTGAAATCCATACAGTATGAAACCCTGTTTGCAATTCCAGCCGGATTAGCTCCCAATGCAACTCTTCCGGTTTCAGATTCCATTACAGCACCATACAGCTGATATTCTTCATACATTACCCCAACATATACACCCGTTTTGACAGCATTACGTTTACTGAAGTCTGTGTATTTGTATCCGGAATCTTCAATGGATTCCCAGGCAGTCTGAAGGAATAAACGTTCCTGCGGATCCATCCGTTCTGCTTCTCTGGGAGAAATATTGAAAAATAGCGGATCAAACTGATCGAATTCATCAATAAAACCTCCGTAAGGACAGTAATTTTTGCCAGGTTTTCCCTTCAAAGGGTCAAAAAATATCTCATTATCCCATCGATTCAATGGGATTTCAGAAATCATATCTTTTCCTTCGGATAATACCTTCCACAATTCATCTAAAGTCTTTGCTCCTGGATATTTACCACTTACACCGATGATTGCAATAGGTTCATGAATAGATGAGGTATTCGCAGATTGTGAAGCTTGCGCTTGCCCCTGAGTGGGGTCAGAAATAGAAAGCCCCGGTTCAGAAACAAAATATTCTGAATAATTTTCTGAAAAATAGTGTGTCAGTTCGTTAATTGTTGAATACTCAAAAAATATGGTTGACGATATGACGGGAATGATGCGTTGCACTCTTTTGGTAAATTCTCCAATCATAATAGAGTCTATTCCCAGTTCATCAAGCGGAGCATTCAGGTCCAGGCGTTTTGCATCGCATTGTAGTAATTCAGCAAACATATTGATGAGGAAATCCCCTATTTGTTTAGGCTCTAAAGAAACCTTATCCTCTTTTGAAGCATCCGCAACAATAACCAGTGGTTCAGTATTTTGTACTGATAAGTAAGAAGCCAGTTCATTAATTGTTCCGTATTCAAAAAGCAGTGTTACTGAAATATCACCGTATTTTTGTGACAATTGTCTGGAAAGTGTTCCTATCATAATGGAATCAACTCCCAATTCATCAAACGGAGCATTCAGATCCAGGCGTTTTGCATCGCATTGTAAAACAGAAGAAAATACGTTTTTGAGTTCTTCGAGAATGAGATTACTGTCTGAGGCAACCTTTTTCCGGGCAGATAATGTTGTAAGCTGAGTCTGAGTCTGAGTCTGTGTTAAACTTATTTCCTGTTCAATCCATCCATCACTATAAGCAGCAATAATTTGCTGGGAACAGCTGTTACCAGACGGATAAGCAGTACTTCTTACAAAACCGGTTTCTTCCAGCGCAATGGTCCAGTTTTCAAAAGATAGTCCCGGATTGTTTTTAAATCGGAGTTCTTCGTCTTCATACAACCACCATCCATCAAGAAGTCCAAAGGTCAGTGTTGTGAATAATTCCTTACGTGCAATTTCATTCATCAGTACCACACCATTTGCTTTCAACAGCTTTTTCAGTTGTGTAAGCGTATTAGTGATATCTTTTGTAGCATGCAATACGTTAGCGGCAATGATAATATCGTAAGTCCCTTCCGTAAATCCTTGTTCTAAAGGATCTTTTTCAATATTCAGAATGGATGTTCTGAATCCTGTAAAATCCGATTTAAACAGTGATTCAGCATTGAACAGAAAGCTTTTTGAAAGATCTGTAAAATGATAGTCAATGAACTCTTTTTGTGCAACCAACTTGTTCAGTACACATTTAGTTGTCCCCCCTGTTCCGGCACCAATTTCTAAAATCCTGATTTTCCCATCAGTACTGGCAACTCCAGTTTGTACCAGACCAGCTAGTAATTCATTGAAATAATCTGCTTGTTTGTTGCCATTGTAAATTCCTTCCACCAATTCCAATGATCCGAGTGGAAAAATAATGTCTGTAGCACGTTTTCTCCCTGTGAGAATATCTCCATACATTGCAAAACAGAGGCTCATCAACCGGGTATGCGGTTTAAAATCCGGATAAGTTTTACCGAAATCGGCAAGATCTGAGAGTATCTTATTCATCGACAGGATTTCGCTGGAAATATGTAAAGCATCTTCTGATAGGGCCAAATAACCGTGTTGAACCAACTCTTCAATCAATTCTGTGAACAGTCTTTCATATTTCGGTAAAATTTCCAATTGTACCGCCAGTTCACTCGTTTTACTCAATTGATTTCCGTTTTCTCTCAACCCTAGATTGTACAATACTGTAATCAGTCCTTGGAAAAGAATTTTTTCCATTAAGCATACTTTCTCTGTTTCAGCATTGAAACGTTGTGGTTCAGGTATATTCAATACTACCTGAGAATATTGATTTACTTGTGATATCTTTTTATTTTGATTGATTAGGCTCATTAGTTCAGAAATTTGATTGCTGCCAATTGTTTTTGTTCTCCTGCTAAAATTTGTTCAAGAATTTGCATTCCTTCTTTTGCGTTAATGCTTCCCAGCCCTGACGCTGCAAGTTTTGCTCTGTATTCGTCTGTGGAAACGATTCCTACGTCTCCCCAATATCCCCAGTTGATTATATACACCGGTGTGTTTTTTCTTTCCTGTTGCAATGCATGTGCATAGCTGTCTTTGTATGTACAACCGGCTGAATAATTGCTTTGTCCGGCGGCATTTACCTGAGACTGAATGGATGAGTAAAAACAAATAAAGTCCAGTGCTTCCCCCTTGAATACTTCAAAGAGATTTTGTGTAGCCAGCGACTTAGGTTCAAATGCCATTTTAAACGATTGTTCCTTCATATTTTTGATCAGGCGGTCATTTAAAACAATGGCAGAATGGAAGATTCCATTAATGTGGAGTCCCTGTTCCATAAATAACTTATGAATATTTTCTACTTCTGATTTTTTTGTAGCATCACACTGGAAGTATTCCGGTCGATTGGAAGGAGTACCAACCGAATTAATCTCTTGTTCAAGCTTAGAATCCATTCCTCTTCTTCCCAGCCAAATCACTTTGGCGTTATATTGTTTAATGAGATAATCAGATGTTACTCGTCCTATTCCTCCGGCTCCACCCAATAAAAGATAGACTCCATTCTGTTTCAGTTTGGATGAAACACCAGTATGTTGATCCAGTTGTCTCAGTTCAGATCTGAACAGAAAGCCATTTCTATAGGCTACTACTGCTCCATCTTTATTGGATGAATGAGATATCAGGGCATCCCAGTTCCATGTAGTTTCTGTTCCCAGATCAATCATTCGGATGGTCCATCCCGGCTGTTCTTTTGCTAAAGACCCGATGATTCCTACAATACCGCTTCCTTTAGGATTGACTGTATCTGTATCCAATACTTTTTGAGTATTTCTGGTAAATACTGTTAATTCTATATTTTGGGGGTTAAAAGTACTTTCCTGCAGCACTTTGACTGCTCGGAAAACGGTGTACTCCATCTGCTCCAGACTGTCTTCCTGACTGTAGGCAGATTGAAGTCCATGCAAAAGATATATGTGCCCAACTCCCACCGGAACGTGATCCAGAGTATCCGCATATAACGGAACTATCCCTTTCTTCTTCAGATCTTGTGCTAAGCTATCTGATAGGATTTTATCTGTTTTTTGTCCGATAATTAAATGTTGTCCAATATTTAAAATAGGTTGTACAGATATTTTCCCTGTTTTGATTCTATTCCATTTTGGGATATATAAATGTTTCTTTCTGTTTTCTACAATTTGAGGTTTGTTTACTGCTTCATGTAATGGAAACACAGCTACGTTTTGTGCTTTTCCCAGACATAGGCCTTCTTCATCGTAGATTTCGACAGTGAATGTAGTTTTACCCTGTACGTCCAATTCTTTTCGCGCATAGGTCCAAACCCTTTCTGGCATTGAGTGGTAAAGCAATAAATCTTCAATTCCAAAAGGAAGTTTCAGAGTTGAGTTCTTGTGATCTATGCCCAGGCAAGTTTGAAAACAAGTATCTAGCTGACCCAGAACAGATTCTTCACTTGAATTTCCAATTTTTTCTGAATAGGCCCATGCCTCATTTTCACTGAAATACAGCTTTTTCATCCCGTTGAAAAGCGGACCATATTCCAATCCTATAGAAGCGAATCGTTCATAAAACTCATTATTTTCCAAGGCAAAAGGAAGTAATTTGTATTGTTCATGTTTGCGACCTGAAATAACAGGTTGTTCTGTTGAAAATGACGTGAATCCTTGCGATTTCACTTTCGTCTGACCCTGCTCTACTGTAGTAATCCGGTACTCAAACTCCTGATCTTTTTGTTTGATTTCAACCTGAAAGGTAATTGGCTCCCGCCCAATATACCCGGGATCCAACAGTCGAATGTTACGGAAACGATTAACGTCCAAATGAAATCCTTGTTTCATGGCCTCTTTTACGATCTGGAGATAATACACTCCAGGTACAATTTTCCGTCCCTGAACTTTGTGATCGTTTACCAAAGGACTGTTCGGAGCTATTGTGGTTTTGTATATCCATTCATTCAATGAAGTATTCACAGATGCTTCAATTGATTTTGTATGCACTACATCCACCCAGTGACGTTCTTTCTCAAACGGATAGGTCGGCAGACTGATCTTTTCAGGTTTTTCTCCATCAAATAAAGAAATTACTTCAATAGACTGTCCTTTTAACCAACTATTGATAATCTCCTGTAATCTTTGATTTACAATTTGTAATGAGCGCTGGTGGATACCTTGCGATTTTACATTTCCCGTTATGTAATGAACACCTGTCCCATTCAGATATTCCTGCAAAGTAACAAGCAAATCTGCTTGTGTTGAAGCAACAACAGCCAAGCGTTCAGGCATTGCTTCTCTTCCGGTTAAAAGGGTATACGATACATTATTTAAATTACGTTTTTCCTGAAGAAACTCACAATACAGTTTTACCATTTCCACCAACCGTTCCTGATTTTTTGCTGAAAATAGAAATAACCGCTCCTGATCCTGAACCGTCTTTTCCGGTAATCGTTCAAATGCCTCCAGTATCACATGGGCATTGGTGCCACTGTATCCAAAACTGCTGACAGCAGCTCTGCGAACTCCTGAATTTGGTAATTTCCATTCTCTCAATTCTGTATTCACATAAAAAGACGTTCCGTTTAACTGAATGTGCTCGTTACACTGATTATAATGCAACGACGGTGGTATCTGCTTGTTTTTCATAGAAAGGACCACCTTAAGTAAACTAGAAATTCCGGCAGCGGTAAGAGCATGCCCAATATTTGTTTTTACACTGCCTAGTGCACAGCTTTCTGGTTTGAAATCCTCACCGGAATACATTTCTTTCAGTGCTTTGATCTCAATCGGATCACCGAGTTTCGTTCCGGTTCCATGTGCTTCTACATAGGAAATACTTCCGGGATCAATATCAAAACGGTTTAATACCTGTTGAATAAGCTTTTTCTGTGAATTGGCACTTGGTGCCATAATACCATTGGTTTTTCCATCCTGATTGACTGCACTCCCTTTGATAACCGCATAAATGTTGTCTTTATCATTGATTGCCTGTTGTAACGGTTTTAGCAAAACCACCCCAACTGCTTCTCCCGGAACAAAACCATTCGCTTGATTATCAAACGTATGACATTTACCATCTTCGCTCAACATTTCCGTCTTGCTGGTAAGAATATGCATACTTTCCGTGGTCATGATATTTACACCACCGGCAATAGCCATTTCACATTCACCGTTCCGAAGACTTGAACAGGCCTGGTGAAGTGCTACCAACGAACTTGAACAGGCTGTATCAATGGCAATTGCAGGTCCCTGCAAATTCAATAAGTAAGAAATACGAGAAGCAAGCATCGAAGTGGTAACACCTGTCAATACATGATTATCCAATAATTCATTATGTTTAAAACGGTCAAAATAATCTCCCGGTCCAACCCCTACAAAGACACCACAGGCACTCTCTGAAAGACTTTCAGGCGAGTAACCTGCATCTTCAAATGTTTTCCAGACTTCTTGCAGGAATACCCGTTGCTGGGGATCCATTTTTTTTGCTTCTGCTGGAGAAATATTAAAAAAATAGGTATCAAATTTATCTTCGTCATGAATGGCTCCCATCCATTTTCCATAGGATTTGCCAGGAACCCCTCTCTCTTCAGAATAAATGTCTGCTACAGACCACTTCCTCCCCGGAACTTCAGTCACACTGTCTTTTCCTGAAGCCAGGTTTTTCCAGAATTCATCAACATTATCTGCCTGTGGAAAGCGACCACTAATCCCAATAATGGCAATATCCATTGCTGAAATCTGAGGCTGATTTTCTTCAACCAACACAACGTTTTCTTTAATTGAAGTAGTTTGTGTCTCAGGTATTATTATTAATTTCTCCGGAAGCTGACCTGTGATAAAACCTGCAAGTTTCCGGATATTGAAATAATCGTATAAAATAACGGTTTCCAATGACAGATCAAATTGTTCATTGATTCCCCGTACCACTTCAACACCGCTGATAGAATCTACTCCGAAATCAATAAAAGATTCATCGATGGACAGTTCTTCAACAGGAAGGTTCAGCATCCGACTGAAAATCTGTTTCAGAGATCCGGTTACATCTGTAGTGTTCTCCTGTACGGTCTCAATTTCTTCTTTCCCTGGTAAGATAACTGGCTCTGCAGTCGGTTGAACGGGTTCTTTCTGGGAAATAACCGGAATCGTCATTGAATTCTTTTCAATAAATACCGATAAGGTTTTGATATTCGGATAATCATACAATAATACCGCTTCCAACTGAAGATCAAATTTTTCATTGACGGACCGTATGAATTCCACTCCGCTGATGGAATCAATTCCCATATCCAGGAATGTATCATCTGCTCCAATTTCGTCTGTGTGGAGATTCAATAATGCGGCAGCACAATCTTTCAGAAAATCAATAATAGTTCCACTTTGAACGGTTACCTTCTGCTGGTCTGATTTAATATACTTTCCTTCCCTTTTCGATTCAACCAATAGTGGTTGGGTGACCGGTTTTAGTTCACTGATGAAATCTGTTTGTCTGACATCACGAAGTGATACTTTTATGAATGGCTCAAAACTGAATGGCTTTACTCCTTTAGCAGCAATCATATCAGGATGTGCAAGTTTAACTTTTGAGTCAACCGGAGCAATCGTGATCTTTTTCTCCGGATTTACCGCATTTGGACGATTAAACGTTGACATAATGAGGTTTCTGACTTCATCAGTATGAAATGTTTTATCGTGCATTTCCAATTCTTCCTTCACATGCAGCTGTAAATCCTGCAACATTCGGTCAGAAAGGTTTCTTTTCAAAACTTCCAAAGCAATTTTCGGTTTGGAAGCAAGCTCTTTTGCTGTCCTGACAGCTTCCTTCAGTACGTCTACCGTAATTTTTACAGTGGCTCCTCTTTCTCTCAATTCGTTTCCACCGATCAGTCGTGCAGTGTACATCATTTCCTGAGCCAGCTGCTGACCAAGTTTCTTCGGCATGATATAGGTGGCACCCATCCCAGGGGTAAAGCCGTATTTCATAAAGTTGGAACTATAAGTAGACCGCTCATCCATGTAAACGATATCTCCATACAACCCGAAAATCAGCCCTCCACCGACAGCCATTCCCTGTATTGCTGTAATAACAGGAACTTTAAATTCAAGGAGTCCCTGATATACAAACGGTGCATCGGTATATTTTTGTTTCTTACTGGCAATTCCATTTAAAACATCCTGTGAACCACCCATGCAAAATACATTGTCATAGCCAGTCAGAATTACAACTTTCAGATCAGCCCGTTGCTCCAGTTCCGAAAATGTTTTTGTAAGACTTTTGATCAGTTGATCATCAAGCATATTTTTGGTTTTGCGGGATTGCATTTTAACCATCACAATTCCGTTCCCCAATTCTTCTATTCCAATTTCATTTCCAATGACATGGTCTATCTGCAAAAACTCTTTAGTCTGAGATCCTTCGGATGTACTGATCTCCTTAATTTCGTTATACCAGCAGCGCTCACGCAGAAATGGATATCCGGGAAGCGCTATTCTCCGTACTTCGGCTGCATCGTAGAACTGTTTCCAGCTTACCGGCTGGCCCTTCAGCCAGGAATGCATAAGCGATTCCAATTCATTTGAAACCAGAAGATTTCGCCGGACAGCTATTTTTATATCTTGTTCATTAAAGGCATTTAAATCTGCTATTCCGGAAACAAACGCAGATTGTTTTCCAAGAATCACTTGCTCTAATTGTTGTTTTAAATCATTCAGAGAATCCGTTACCAAAGCGGTTCTTATGGACATTGCATCTCTTCCAACAAGTAATGTTTGAGCGATATCGTGCAATGAACAATCTGAATTTTTCTGAAGAAAGGCAAACAGATTTTTCTGAATAGTCAGAAGTTGGCTTTCCGTTTTTGCTGATAAACAGATCAATGTCTTTCCATGCTTCGGTTTCTTTGCTTCATTGTCAGAATATTCCTGCAGGATCACATGCGCATTGGCTCCGCCAAATCCAAAACTGCTCACTCCGGCTGTCCTCATTTTCTGATTTACAGACTCCCAGTATTCTGTTTCTTTTGCCAATCGGAACGGACTGTTGTGTAGCTTCAATAATTCGTTTGGTTCTTTGAGTTGTGGGTTCCCGCCCAATGTCTGATGCCCCAGGCACAGAATGGTTTTTATTATACCCGCAATACCAGCAGCTGCTTCCAGGTGACCAATAGAAGCTTTGACACTACCAAGTGTACAATTTGCTTGTTTTAATGGAGTATTTCCTGTCAGCTCTTCAAAAGCCATTTTAAGTGCATCTATTTCAATCGGATCACCAAGTGGCGTTCCCGTTCCATGCGCTTCAATGTAGCTGATGTCATTCGGATGGAGTCCTGCTTTCTGAATGGCGTGAATAATAAGGTTTCGTTGTGCATTAGGATTCGGAGATGTCAAGGTGCTTACTTTCCCACCGTGGTTTTCGGCCACAGATTTAATGACTCCATAAATCTGATCTCCATCGCGTAAAGCGGCAGCTTTGGATTTCAGTAGTATCAATCCCATTCCTTCGGAACGAACATATCCATTGGCATTTTTATCAAATGTTTTACAACGTCCGTCTTCACTTAACATTCCAGCCTGACTGAACGACAGTGATAATTCCGGGGATAAAATAATGTTTACTCCGCCCGCTACTGCCATTGAGCAATTACCTGACCGAATACTTTCTACAGCCCTGCTAATTGCAATTAATGAACTGGAACAAGCTGTATCGACCGGAATACTCGGACCGTGAAGATCAAAAAGATAGGATATTCGGTTTACCAATACAGAATGGGTATTTCCAGTTGCGTATTGTGCATATTGGTTGAGTCCTTTTTCCTTGTTGATCAGCGTTGCATAATCTGAGCTGGATACACCAATAAATACTCCGGTATCGGTTCCTTTCATTTGTTCCGGTGCAATTCCTGCGTGTTCAAATAAATGATAGACTCCTTCAATGCTAATACGGTGCTGAGGATCCATCAGCTGTGCCTCCAATGGAAGCACCCTGAAAAATTGGCGATCAAATTTATCTATATCGGAAATAAAACCTCCAAATTTTGCTTTTGTTCTTCCGCGTTCTTTCTTCTCATCACCATAGTACATTTCCCATTTCCAACGATCTTTTGGTATTTCAGTAATCAGGTCTTTGTTTTCTAAAATATTTCCCCAATAATCTTCCAGTGTTTCTGCTCCCGGAAATCTGGCTGTCATGCCTATTATGGCAATTTCATCTTCAGAAGCCAGCAGGCTTTCTTTCAAGTGTTTTTCAGATTTAATCTCCTGTGGTTCTTCTTTTTCCTCAAAAGATGCTGAAACCGGTTCCACTTGTTGAAGATTTTCAAGTTCAGAACTGTATGTTGCGGCAATATATGCAGCAAATTTTCTTATTGTATCATATTGGAAAAGCAAAGTAGGATAAAGTTCAATATTCCAATCGTCACCTAATTCGCTTGTAAGTTGAATCAAAACTGTAGAATCCAATCCAAGGTCCATAAACCCTTCATCTACTAAAATATCTGCCGGCTGAATGCTTGTTTTTTGAGCAATTTTATTACGAATCAGGCGAATGATCTCATTTTCCAACCCATGGATCAAAGGTTTCGTTACAATTGTTTTTGGGGTAACTTCTTCTTTTTCAAAAACGGCGGAATTGGTGTCCCCTAACCAGTAATTTTCTGATTGACGCTGAACTTTTAACGGGATTCGTTTACAATTCATTTTATCCTGAGTGGCTTTCGACAAAATGAGGTGACAGTTGGTTCCCCCAAATCCGAAACTTGAGATCGCTGCAATTTTCTGTTGTACATCCCATTTTTTACGAGCAGTAATCGGATAAAACGGTGATTCATTGAATTTAAATCGCGGATGTGGTTTTTCACAATGGATGGTAGGAACGAGTTCATCATGCTGCATCTGCAGAATAATCCTGATCAATCCGGTAACACCAGCTGCAGTCATGGTATGCCCAAGATTACTTTTTACCGAACCGATCGCACAAAATCCGGTTTTATCTGTTTGCTGCTGATAGACTTCAGAAGCTGCATTAATTTCGATGGGATCTCCAAGCAGTGTTCCTGTACCATGGGCTTCATAATAGGAAATCTGATCGGGATGTATTTCAGATTTAGCCAAAGCTTCTGCAATTACCTCTTTCTGACCTTGTTTATTGGGAACAGTAACTCCCATTGTCTGTCCATCGTTATTAACTGCAGATCCCTCCACCACAGCTAAAATCCTATCTCCATCCAGCAGTGCCTGTCCATAATCTTTCAGCAGAACCAATCCACCTCCTTCTCCCAGTACAAAACCATTGGCACGTTCATCAAAAACGTAACTTTTCCCGTCAGCAGAAAGAACATTTGCCTGGCTAAATCCAACATGTCCATATTCGTCTACTATTACAGAAATACCTCCTGCAATAGCCATGTTAAGCTTACCCGAAAGAATTGCGTCACATGCCTGATGGATCGCAACCAGTGAGCTGGAACAAGCCGTGTCAATTACCTGACTGGTTCCTTTCAAATCATAAAAATCTGAAACCCGGGCAGCAATCATGTTACTGATGCTGTTTACAATGATATGCTGGTGTGTTCCCTCGGGAAGTAAATCATATCCATTCCTGATATAATTATTGTCTTTTGCTCCAATAAATACGCCGGTATTAGTTCCGGCCAGTTCTTCTTTTTCGAAACCTGCAGATGCCAGCAGGTCGCGTGTTAGTTCCAGAACAATCCGCTGTTGTGGATCCATTGCAAGAGCTTCTTCCGGCTTTATCTTGAAATAGTGAATATCAAATGCAGCAGGGTTTTTCATGAATCCTGCTTTGTTTGAATAGGATGTTGAATTTGTTTTTGTTTTGTTATAATAACCTTTACGAAAAGATCTGTTAACAGGAACTTCACTGATCAGATCTCTCCCGTTTTGTAGATTTTCCCAAAGTTCTTCAGTATTTTCAGATTCAGGCAAATTGCAGGAAATTCCAATAATAGCAACTCTATTGGTTTTATATGAATTAACTTGTTTGTCCGGAGTTCCTGAAACCTGAGTTTCCGGAACTGCATTCTTCTGCAGAATTTCTTCCGCTGCAACAAGTTTGTTATCTACAAGATAAGCAGCCAACTCTCCGATTGACGGATGCTGGATGACCGTAGTGGGATCCAAAACACAGTCATATGTTTCTTCCAATGCCGTGAGGAGTTTCATCATGATGATTGAATCCAGTCCATAATCTGACAAATGAGAGTCTGCATCCAAATCGGATACATTTAATTTCAGGAGATTTGCACAAATTTCCTTTAATCGGTTTATTATTACTTCTATACTCATACCAGCAATTTGTGGTTCTTCATTGGTTGTTACGGTTATGTTGTCAAGTGGGATTTTTTCAATTATTTTTTGCTGTTCACCAAAGAGAACCAAAATATGATTCAAACTGCTTTTCAAAATAGCATCCAGGGCATCCATTCCCAAGTTGGTTGGAAGAGGTTCCATTCCCCAATGTCGCTTTAAGTACTGTTCTGAGGACTCATCGATCTGCATACCACCAGAACGCCACAACGGCCAGTTTATACTCAGAGTCTGTCCGTATCTTTCTCCGCGTTCAACTAAAATATTACGGTAATGTGTGTAATCATCCAGATAGGCATTCGCGGATGCATAATCTGACTGACCAATATTGCCCAATACGGCAGATACAGAAGAAAAATTAACAAAAAAGTCCAGGGACTCATCTTTGGTTGCCTCGTCCAGATTTATAATCCCTGAAATCTTAGGATCAAACACTGCTTTGATTTCTTCGTGGGTTTTCTGAATCAATAAACTGTCTCTGAGAACACCTGCAGCGTGAATGAGTCCGGTCAGATATCCATATTCCTCTTTGATTTGGCTTATGAGTCTTTCAACAGAAACGGTATCGTTTACATCGGTTTGAATGTATCTCCATGAAGGTTGATCTGACAGTAACTCCTGCTGCTTTGCATTGGCTGTTCTCCGTCCTGATAGAATAATTGTAGCTGTTGGATAATTCCTGCTGATGTGCTGGGCCAACTGAATACCTAAACTGCCAAATCCGCCTGTAATAAGGTATACCCCTTCCGGGCGAAAGGAAATGCTTCGGTTATCCGTAAGATCCACAGACCTCAGCGTACACACTGATCGGATTCCTCCTTGGTAGCGGATCTCTTTGGAAGCAGTATTGAATTCATTTTTTAGGATCTGCACCCATTTTTCAGGAGCATTAAAATCTTCCAGTCCAAGAATTCTTCCTGTAAACCAGGAACATTCCTGCTCTGCTGATTTGATTAATCCGCGTAAAAATCCAAAACAATGATAGTGAGAAGTTAATCCCGCAACAGTAAGATTCAATGGTGATTTACTGGTTATACTTTTAAGAATCTCTTTCTTTACTCTTTCAAACAGATCAACAGAAGAAGATGAAGAAAGATGAAGTACTTTACAGTCCAGAGATTCCGATACTGAAGCGATAAGCTCTTGTGAAGCATCGATCAGAACAATTGTATCGGATAGGGATAAAGTAACATCTGCATCCAACACAAGATTTTCCTGTTTCCAGGTACTTTGGTAGTAACTCACTGAGGCTGTTTCCGATATAGCAGAAACCGGATCGGGGTGATTCTGGCTCACCTCTGGTTTCTCTGCGGCTAATGTTAAAGCGGAAAAACCAATTAGTGACACAAATACTTTTCCTGAATTATCAGACAGGTAAATAGAATATTCTTTCAGACGTGCTTTCGGGTTCGTCACTTCAGTATAGCACCAAACGGTCTCCGGTAATGTGCCATATATATTCAATTCCCGAAGGCTGAAAGGCAGTTCAAGCGAACCTCCTTCCGGGACAAACCCAATTCCCATACAAGTTTGTAAAGCACTGTCGAGCATTCCCGGAGAAAGAACAAAACCGTCTTCCCGTGGTAATATTATTTGAGATACCGCACAGGTTTCTGAACAGTACATCTCTTTGATTCCCTGAAATGTGCGACCGTAGAACAGTCCCCGACTCCGGAAACTTTCATAACTCTCTTCTGCAGAAACAACCTGCTTACATGACATCCGTGCAGCTTGCAGATCAATTGTACGTGGGATAGGTAAAATTCCTGTGTAAATGTGTCCCTGACTATGTATTTCTTTGGTACCGGAGCTTCGGGAACCAATCTCATAAGTAATTCCTGAAACTTCTTCCATATACCCGGTTACCACATCAACTGGTTCATTATAAACGCGAATCGGGCGCATCCAAACCACATCACGTAATCCTGTCACCTGTTTTTCAAGAATGTATTCTCCTCCAAAACGGGCCAATTCAAGGTAAGCAACTCCGGGAAGGACTTTTGTCCCCTGAACCACATGGTCGGAAAGAAACGTTTCCAATCCTGTAAATCTGCTTTGAAATTCTTTTAATATTGTTTTCATCTTCTCTTATTTCACCTGATGCAACAAGGGATGCAGCTTTCCGGAATGTTTTGTTTTCATAGTTTCTTTAACAACAATTACGGGCTTCAATCCAATTGATTTAACCGGGATCCAGTGTCTGTTTTTGGCAAACGGATAATTGGGCAATTGCAACTTAACAGGTTGTTTGTTCTTGTATTGTTTCGTCCAATCCACAATGTAGCCCTCAACCCAAGCAGTTGCCAGTTCCGTCAATTCCTGAAGCTCTCCTATTTTTTTTCCTTTTGATTTGCTTACCAGTCCTTCAAATACTTTCTCAGCCTTATTTTCATAAAGATTTTCTCTCAGTTCCTCTACGTCAGAGACAACTGTTGCCCAACGGTATTTGAGTTCCTCTCTCCCAATGTGGAGTGTATAGGCCATATTTTTCAGATCAGTGTGCTTATTTTCCTGAATAAAATTCAGGTAATTACTCTTCAATTGTTGAAGTGCAGACTTCGTATTGGCAGATAAACAAATCACAACCGGTTCATTTCCTGAAGAATAATCCGATGTTTTTTTAGGATATTCCTGTACAATTACATGGGCATTTGAGCCTCCGAATCCAAAGCTGCTCACTCCTGCAATTCTCGGTTTATCGGATTTCCAGTGTTGTGTTTCTTTTACCAATTCAAACGGACTTCCTTCCAGCTCCAGATATTCATTTGGAGAAGTAAGATGAGGATTGCCCGGCAATGTTTGATGCTGCATACTAAGAATCACTTTAAGTACACCAGCAATTCCTGCAGCGGATTCAAGGTGACCGATATTTGTTTTTACGCTTCCGAGCTTACAAAATAATTTATTCTTTATCGGTAAATTTTGAACGGCAGCAATTTCTTTAAAAGCTGCTTTTAATGCTTCCGTTTCAATCGGATCTCCAAGAGGAGTTCCGGTACCATGAGTTTCAATATAGGTTACATCCGTCAAAGAAACTCCACTTTTCAAATAGGCATTTACCAATAAATCTTTCTGTGCTTTGGGGTTCGGAGATGTTAATGTATTGGCTTTTCCGCCATGATTTTCATTACTCCCTTTAATAATTCCGAAAATGGTATCTCCATCTTCTTCTGCCTGTTTCAATGATTTCAGCAAAATAAATCCGACTCCTTCCGAACGTACATAGCCATTTGCTTTTTTGTCGAATGTTTTACATCTTCCATCTTCACTAAGCATTCCAGCCTGTGTAAATGACAATGTTAAGTCAGGAGCCAGTAAAGCATTAACTCCTCCGGCAACAGCCATAGAACAGTTTCCGGATCTGATGTTTTCAACCGCCCGGTGAATTGCAACCAACGAACTGGAACAAGCTGTATCAATAGCCTCACTAGGACCATGCAGATCAAACAGGTAGGAAATTCGATTGGCCAAAACAGCATGAGAATATCCCGTGGAAAAATGGGCTTCACTTACTACATCTGCATGTTCTTTTAGCAGAACGGAATAATCTGTGGATGAAACCCCAACGAAAACTCCGGTATCTGTTCCTTTTAAATCTTCCGGACGAATGGCAGCATTCTCAAATAAATGGTAGACCAATTCTAATGTAATACGTTGTTGCGGATCCATCAACTCTGCTTCATGCGGAGAAATATTAAAAAACAAGGCGTCAAATTTGTCAATGTCGGTAATGAATCCGCCATGAATTGCCTTAGTTTTATTTTTTTCTTTAAACGGGTCGCCGAAATAATTCTTCCAACTCCATCTGTCTGCAGGAATTTCCGAAATTGCATCATGTTTATTGACCAGGTTTTTCCAGAAGATATCCAGATTTTCTGCTCCTGGCAGTCGCCCGGCAATACCAACAATTGCAACTTCTTCCCGTTCAATTCTTTGTGAATGTATTTTTACTGTTTCTTCATTTTCTATTTCTTCCGGAATATCGAAAACTGATTCGTTTTCTTCGAAAGATGATGTATTTTCCTTTACCACATGATCGGTATGTTCTTCCAGCAGGAATGAACCTAGCTCATGAAGTGTAGGATAGTTATAGAAAATGGTAGGCATCAGATGAAGATCATAGGCTTCGTTCAGCGCATTGGAAAATTGGGTCAGTGAAATCGAGTCAAAACCAAATTCACCGAATTCGAGTTCCGTATCCATTTCTGCAGCATCCAACTTCAATATATCAGCGGCCAGCTTTAGCAGATTATTTCGAAACACTTCTTCCTGCATTGTTTTATCAATAACCGGTTTCAGCACTGGTTTCTTAGAAGTGATTACAGGTTGATTATAAAATTTATTTTCGAGAATATCCTGATCACCGTATACCAATCCCGCCACAGAACAGCTGCTTTTCAAAATAGCATCCAGGGCTTCCATTCCCAAATTGGTTGGAAGAGGTTCCATTCCCCAATGTCGCTTTAAGTACTGTTCTGAGGACTCGTCGATCTGCATGCCACCAGAACGCCACAACGGCCAGTTTATACTCAGAGTCTGTCCGTATCTTTCTCCGCGTTCAACTAAAATATTACGGTAATGTGTGTAATCATCCAGATAGGCATTCGCGGATGCATAATCTGACTGACCAATATTGCCCAATACGGCAGATACAGAAGAAAAATTAACAAAAAAGTCCAGGGACTCATCTTTGGTTGCCTCGTCCAGATTTATAATCCCTGAAATCTTAGGATCAAACACTGCTTTGATTTCTTCGTGGGTTTTCTGAACCAATAAACTGTCTCTGAGAACACCGGCAGCGTGAATGATTCCGGTCAGATATCCATATTCCTCTTTGATTTGGCTTATGAGTCTTTCAACAGAAACGGTATCGTTTACATCGGTTTGAATGTATCTCCAGGAAGGTTGATCTGACAGTAACTCCTGCTGCTTTGCATTGGCTGTTCTCCGTCCTGATAAAATAATTGTAGCTGTTGGATAATTCCTGCTGATGTGCTTGGCCAACTGAATACCTAAACCACCAAATCCGCCTGTAATAAGGTATACCCCTTCCGGGCGAAAGGAAATGCTTCGGTTATCCGTAAGATTCACAGACCTCAGCGTACACACTGATCGGATTCCTCCTTGGTAGCGGATCTCTTTGGAAGCAGTATTGAATTCATTTTTTAGGATCTGCACCCATTTTTCAGGAGCATTAAAATCTTCCAGTCCAAGAATTCTTCCTGTAAACCAGGAACATTCCTGCTCTGCTGATTTGATTAATCCGCGTAAAAATCCAAAACAATGATAGTGAGAAGTTAATCCCGCAACAGTAAGATTCAATGGTGATTTGCTGGTGATACTTTTAAGAATCTCTTTCTTTACTCTTTCAAACAGATCAACAGAAGAAGATGAAGAAAGATGAAGTACTTTACAGTCCAGAGATTCCGATACTGAAGCGATAAGCTCTTGCGAAGCATCGATCAGAACAATTGTATCGGCTGGGGATAAAGTAACATCTGCATCCAGCACAAGATTTCCCTGTTTCCAGGTACTTTGGTAGTAACTCACTGAAGCTGTTTCCGATGTGGCATCAAGATTTTTGTGGATAATTACCGGCAACTTTTCTGTAGTTTCATCCGGTTTTCTATCATTTATTTCTATCCAAAAACGCTTTTCTTTGAACTGATAAGGTGGCAATTCTATTTTTTTAACATGGGAAGAATTTAATAATTCCCAGTCTATCTGCACTCCTTTTGTCCATAAACCAGCCAATGAATTCAATTCTGAAAAACGGACTGCTGCATCAATATATGCTTTTCCAGCTTCTCCGGTAAGCAACAATTCTATCTTATCTTTTCGTGTATTTCCTTCAAAATATTTTTTCGGAGAAGAGACGTTATCCAGGTAAGCTGTCAACTGCTGTAATAAATCTTCAATTGAATCTGTAACAAAGGCTAAACGATACTGGAATTCATCTCGTCCTACCTGTAAAGTATAAGCCAGATTGTGAAGAGAAATATCGGTTCTTATATTCTCCTCTACAACCTGCAGTTTATAAAACGTTTGTAATTCTTTTCCCCATTTGCTTTCGATATGAGTTATTAAATGAGCAACGGATGTGGTATTTATGATTTCATGCTGGAGTTGATCAATGTTCCAGTGATCTGAAAAATAGACAGCAAAAGTAACGAGGTCAAATTGCTGAATATTCAGTTCTTCAAAACTCATGTCGGGTCTGATCTCTGTCTGCAAAATGCTCAGGTGATCTGAAAACCATCGAAGTAATTCCTTCTTCAATATATAAGATAATGCAGGTTTTCTTTGATGAGAATCTCCCAATAAAAATGCCCGTAAAGCAATAATATACTTTTTTAAACTATCTTCAGACTTGGCTGAAACGGGAACTATCAGTTTCTTTTTCTCTTTCTGAACAGGCTGCTTATTTTTATCCTGATAGGCAGTAACAAGAATATGTGCATTGGAACCACCGGCACCAAAAGAGCTTATTCCAGCTGTTAATGGATACTTTTGTCCATTTAATTGAACTTCTTCCCAATTATCACCACTCTGAGCAATAATAAACGGTGTATTTTTCAGATCAATCAACGGATTAATATCTTCCGAATGCAATGATTTGGGAATATAGCGATGCTTCATACTGTATAGCACCTTTGCAAGCCCTGCAAGTCCTGCAGCCGTTTCAGCATGACCGATATTGGTTTTTACAGAACCTATTTTACAGTATCCATTGGGTGGACTGCTGATTCCTTGTTCTGAAAACAAATCAGAAAAAGCCATTTTCATTCCGTTGATTTCAATCGGGTCTCCCAATGCTGTCCCAGTTCCATGCGCTTCAATATAGCTGATGGTTCTCGGATCTATGGAGGATTTTCGGATCGTTTCTTTGATCAGTTCTGCCTGTGCAAGCGGATTCGGTGCAGTTAACGAAGCAGAGGCACCGCCATGATTTTCCGAAGAGCCCACAATTACACCGAGAATCGGGTCATTGTCTCTCTCAGCAGCACTTAACTTCTTCAAAATAACGGCTCCTACTCCGTCTCCGCGAACATATCCGTTTGCCTCTTTTGAAAAAGTTTTACAACGTCCATCCTCACAGATCATTCCTGTTTTGGCATATTGAATATGCATCGTAGGATCCATCATGATATTTGCAGCTCCTGCAATCGCCATTTCACAACCTTCGTTCTGAATAGCAAGTGCAGCTCTATGAATAGCTACCAGAGAACTGGAGCAAGCTGTGTCAATAACGTGACATGGTCCATTCAAGTTCAACTGGAATGCGATTCTGCTTGGGCAGAAGACATGCGATGCAGCCGTCAAGGTCATGGCATCCAGCGGTAACTTCTGTAGCTTGAGCTGATAATCCATGAGATTGATTCCCAAAAACACAGCTATTTTCTTTGAAGAGAGCGAGGCTGTGCTGTAGCCTGAGCGGTAAATAGCTTTCCAGACGCTCTGCAAAAAGAGCCTGTGTTGAGGGTCCATGAGTTCTGCCTCTTTCGGTGAAATGGTAAAAAATTCAGGATCGAACTGATCAATTTCAGGAACAAATCCACCCCATCTGACATTCGTTTTATTCTCTTTCTGTGGGTTCCCAAAGTGATTTTCCCAATTCCATCGGTCAGCAGGAATACTTTCGATACAATTATCTTCATTTCTAAGATGTTCCCATAATTCCTCTGCGGAACGACTTTTTGCAAACATTCCATCTATTCCGATGATGGCAATCGGTTCATAGCCTGAAGGTTTTATTTTTTCTTCTATTGCTAGGGTTTTCGTATGGCCAGTCTGTTTACTTAAAAACACACTTCTGTATTTTTCCAGCAATGCTTTTTCTTCAGCATGTGTTTCTGCTTTCATAACAGAATCAGCCCCGGAGACCTCTCTTTCTGTTATTTCTACAGTCGATTTTCCTTCCTGGAACAATTCCGGATTTTTTTGATAAATAATTTCCGCCAATCGCTTTAAATTTCTGGCTTCAAAAAAAATGGTAGCATGCAGTTCAACAGAAAATTTGCTGCTAAGACGTTTGATAAATTCTGTAATGAGCAACGAATCCATACCATATTGAGAAACACCACTGTTTACATCAATTTTATCAAGTGGAAGCTTTATTAATGCCGACAATTGTTCGGTAAGTTCCTGTTCAATAAAAGTAAGATGCATTTCTGATGATAATGCAGTAGCCTGGTGTGCAGCAACAGTGTCAGGAGTTTTTACTTTTTCAACAAGTGATTTGCGGGCAAGTTCTATTAATTCATTCTCTAGGTAGGCTTTCATTTTACTCTGAATAGGATCCATAAAAGTGAATTAGGAGTTAGTTAACATATCGGTGTAATAATTGACTTCTTTGAGATATTTCCAGAGATCAACTTCCCATTGATGTCTGTATGAATCGAGGAAATTCCGTTGTCCCATATCCGGAATATTTTCATTTTTTGCTTCTTTGAATTGCTGAAGGCCTTTTTTTCCGGATCGGATGGCATGGATATACTCCACGCAAAAATTAGCACTCGACTCAATAAAACTTCCAAAACCTGTGGCTGAATTAATGAATCCGATAAACAGCAGATTATCCATACTTTTTGGAACCATATGAAGGAAAAAGTCGGGAACTCCATTTTTCATATCAACTACCCCTTTTTCAAGAAATGAAAAGTCACGGTCATAGCCTGTGGCACAGATAATCAGGTCAATTTCGGTTTCTGTTCCGTCTTCGAATTGAACTATTTTCCCTTCCAGTTTACTGATATCCGGTTTTGGTTCAATGGATCCATGGCCGATATAATACAGAATCTGTGAATTCAGAATCGGATGTGCCTCTTGAATCGGGTAATCAGGTTTTGGTAATCCAAAGTCTGTTCCGTCGAACCCGGCAAGTTTAAACACCTGCTCTATGTAAGCCATTCCTTCTTCTTTCGATTCAAATTTATTTCCAAGTGAAAGCATCCAGTCTGAAGTAGGCATTCCATTGATAAATTTCGGCTGATAATAATATCCTCTTCTGGTACTATGAAATACCGCTGTGGAATGATGAACACAATCTACCGCAATATCACAACCTGAATTTCCGCCACCCATTACCAGAACTCGTTTACCTGCTATCTGATGAGATCCTTTATAATCCAGGGAATGAAGGACTTCTCCTGTATAATCAGAAAAATTCAATTTGGGAAATCTCCCGATACGCTGCAAACCATTGCATACAATTACAAAGTCATAATACTCGGAATGTCCATTTTCAGTATTTATCCTCCAACCATCTTGCTCTTTACGAACAGATTTTACTGCTGTATTGAATCGGGCATGCTTATAAACCCCTGAAGATCTTGCTACTTCTCTCCAATAATTGAGTACTAATTCGTGTTTGGGATAATGCGGATAACTCTCCGGCATTGGAAAATCCATCAACTGAGTAATTTTCTTTGATGAAATAAGATGAGCAGATTCATAAACCCGGCCACAAAGCTCATCTGCATTCCATACTCCGCCGAAATCGGCTCCAGCTTCGTATAAATCATATTCAATTCCGGATGTGGAAAGCTTACGCGCGATGGAAATACCGCTAGGCCCTCCGCCAATAATACAGATTTTACTCATAGTTTAATTTTGATACAAAAATTCCGTTATCATTTCTCCTTCTCTTACTCCTTTGAATGCAAATTGCATGATACCCTGAGAGTTGAATAACAGAAAGTCATAACTGTTTTTGGTTTTCTTGATTTTAAATGGCATTAGTGGATTTAAATCTCCTTTTAGATTGATTTCTTCTGAAAAATAGGGAAGTAAATCTTTTGGTTCTGCTGAATAATTGACTGTCTTTGAGTTGACAGAAGCCAGTATTTTACGAATAGTCCAGAGTCCCTGAAATACGTTGAAAAGAGTTCCTGTTCTTACTTCTATTATTCCATCAAAACTATTTTTTCCTGCATGAATTTCAAGAATTCTGCAAGGGTTGTGAACGGTCTGTAATTTACGGTTCAGCAGCTGTGAATCCAGTTGATTCAATTGTTTTTCTTCCCGGGAATTGACCTCATTATACTCATATTCCCTATTACATTCATGCATTTCACCAAAAAACAAAGGTTTTCCGGATTTGCTGAATTCAAAATATTCTGCTTCATCTTTTCTGATGATTCTCAATGGAACCTGGTCTCCAGATTTTAAATCCATATTCTCTTCTGTCCAGAATACATTTTTCAGAATATATTGTTTACCAGAATGATTGTCCTTAAATATGCCGCGAATTAATTCAGGAAATAATAACCCAAAGTCTTTGTTTATCCACCCCGCTAAATCCGGAATTAAACAATTGATCAGTTCATCAGTTAAACAGGATCTATCGTGGTTACAAATCTCATGGGATTTATAATTTTTTACTTTATCTTTTTTTGAACCAGGAATCCAATATCTTTCTTTTGCAAACGGATAAACCGGTAAATCAGTTAACCATTTAATATTTGAAGAAATATACTGTTTCCAATCAACTGTTCCTCCGGCTACCCAATATGCTGCAATTTGGTCCCAGTCAGCATTTTCCGGAAGGACTTTTGCAGTATCTGGATTTGCTTTCCCGTGAACCAATCTATTATTGGGTTTGTGATGCTCAAAATCTTCAAGTGCAGACATTAATTCTTCCTTTTCAGAAGAGACAACAGCAATTCGTTGCCCTAATTCAGCCCTTCCCATCTGCAATGTTGCAGACAGTGCCTGCAAGTCTGTATTCTCATTTTGAAGGATGTATTTTTTCAGCTTTCCGGCAAGTTTCCGTAAAGCTTCAGCAGTAACTGCGGAAAGCACAAACAATAATGGACAGGACGTATCTCTTACTTTCTGAATTCTTTCTTGTTCGATATGAGATCCAATTATTACATGAGCATTGGTTCCTCCAACACCGAAGTTGCTTACCCCGGCAAAAAGTGTATTATTTTTATTTTCAGGAACCCATTTCTGAAGATTCTGCTGTATGTAGAAAGGACCTGAGTGCAGATCTATTTTAGGATTTAACTGTTTATAGTTGATGGTAGGAGGAATTTGCCGATGCTTCATTGCCAGTAAAACCTTCAGAACACCTACTAAACCGGAGGCTGCCTCCAGATGGCCAATGTTGCTTTTTACAGAACCAAGTCCACAGCTATTAGGTCTTATTTCACCATTCATTTTATTGGCAACATCATTCAGTCCGTTGATTTCAATTGGATCACCCAATGATGTTCCTGTTCCGTGAGCTTCCAGATAAGACAAATCACTCATCGTTAAATTTGCATTTTTCAATGCAGCAATAACCAATTCAGATTGCTGTTTAGGATTGGGAACGGTTATTCCGCTTACTCTTCCTCCGTGATTAACAGCTGATCCTTTGATCGTTCCAAGAATTTCATCGTTATCTGCCACTGCTTCACTCAGTGGTTTCAATAAGAACAAGACAGCTCCTTCAGCCCGTACATAACCATTTGCATTTTGATCAAACGTACTGCATTTTCCATCTTCACTTAACATTTTTGAAGTATAATATGAGATGGTTTTTGCACTGTTACACATCAAATGAACTCCACCAACTATGGCTTGTGTACATATTCCTGCCTGTAATGCCAAAATCGCATCATGCAGGGCAACCAATGATGACGAACAAGCCGTATCAACTGTTTTACTAGGCCCCTTAAGGTCAAAGAAATAGGAAATACGATTGGAAAGAAGTGCAGATGCGCTTCCGGTTACACTGATTCCAGATGTAGAGTTGTATGAAAGCTGTTCATAATCACTTCCGCTTGCACCAATAAATACTCCGATATCTTTTCCTCTGTACCTGTCCGGATGATATGCTGCACGCTCAAAAAGCTCCCAGGATAGCTGAAGAAGCAAACGTTGTTGTGGATCCATTAATTCAGCTTCTAAGGGAGAAATAGAGAAAAAGGAAGGATCAAATTCATCCAGTCCGGTAATAAAACCTCCTTTATCTATTCCTTTATGTAAGATTTCCGGATTTATTTCTTTCGGCCATTCCCATCTTCCCTCCGGTAAACTTCCAATGACTGATTCTCCGGATTTCAAGATTTCCCAAAAAGCTTCTGCTGTATTCGCTCCGGGCAATTTGAAACTGGTTGCTACAATAGCAATTTCGTCCTTCGTTTTTTCCTTTTCAATTTCGAATGCTTTAACTGTGTTTCCCGATCTGTTCAAAACTATATCAGCAATTTCTTCACAGTTCTGTGCTCCATAAAACTTACTAGGATTTGTATTCAAATTCAAGTCAATATTCAGTTGCTCAGAAAGTTCCATAAACAAAATGGATTCGATTCCAAGGAGAGATAAATCAGTTTTGGATGAAATGGTTACTCCTCCAAGCATTTCGGATAAAATTCCTCCAATCTTTTGAATCAATTCTGTTCTTTCTATAGAGGTTCTGTTTTCTGTAAAATCTTCAATCTTTTCAGGCTGCTGTACAAACGGTCTTGTCTGTTCATCTGAATGTTTCTCTATTTCCGCTGTCCATTCTTTTTTAAATTCACGAACGACAAACTGTTTGGAAATCAGTGCCCGATCTGCTTTTCGGTATATTGAAGAAGAGATTTGAATTTTATTTTTTTCCAGGAATTCATAATGATTCAGTTCATAAACCAGCTCATCTTTTGGGTTTGCATTTCCGAAATAAAAAATATCGCGGGACAAACAAACATTGGATTGGGTCCAATCACTATCCTCAATATCCAGTTCGTTAAAGACCTTACGTTCACAACGGTCGTTGATCATTGGATAGGAAGCAAAATATAACAGTCCAACACCATTAATATCAGAGAATGGATCTATCTGATAAGTATATTGAGCAATACAATGAGAAGTAACTTTAAAACTGTTCCCGGCAAATGTATGCCACCACTCTGATTTATCTGTATCCGACAAATTGCTTTTCATCTGCAGAAATCCTTTGGCAAATTCAGGTAATTTTTTATGAGTTCTTGTTTTTTCGTCTGCCTGCTTTACGGGAGCTGACTTTTGCAATTCTGTATTGTCTGTAGTTCTTGCAGAAAATACAGTCATTAATGAAGCCCTTATTTTATGATCTGCTCCTGTTAATTCCTGTTCTGAAAAGAACATTTTATTACCGAATCTGGAAATTTCGCTGGTAATTCGGATCGGATCATTTTCTTTAAATGCAGATAGATCTTTATCTGATTCCCATTTTATTCTGACAAAACTGGCATAGAGACGTTCACCGGAATGATCTACAAGTTTGTCTGTAGAAATTCCCAGGCTACCAGAAATCAAATTCCAGTGATGATCACCAAATTCTTTTAAGAACCAATTTTCGGAGAGACCGGTTAGGGATAAATGAGGCATCCCTAAAGTATAATCTTTACCTTGTGTAAAAAAAGTTTCTGTCATAATTTACAATATTTAGCAAATTTCTGCTCTATCAGCTGTTTCTTTGCTACCATGTATTGCCTTTTTTATAGGGTATACAGATTAAAAAAAAATAATATTTTTCAGATAGAAATCTTGGTTTAATTCCAAAAATCTCATTGAAATTCTACTTTCAATTATTGTATAATTATTTAACTCCATCCTATGTTTAAAATTTAAAAATGCTCAACTTTTACTAGTTAATCTCTCAACAAAAATGATATCATGTTTACTTCTATCCTATCCCTCTTTGGAATAAAGATTATAGTAAGGTGATTTTGCTAAGTAGTGAATACTACCAATAAGTTAATTATTAAGTTCCTGGTTTTTAGATTGCCAATATAACACCATTAAAATTCACGCACAAATGAAATAGAGATTTTATAGAAAAACATTCATAACATCACAATAAATCAAATAATTATAACATAAATTAATAGCATTAAAAGGAAAATAATAATTAATTTCGTTTAAATAAAGAAGAGAATATATCACCAATTAAAGAAGAAACAAGGGTATATAATTGATATCCTAAGAAAAATGAGGTAACGGTTTGGGCTATGAACTGAAAGCCTAAACTTATGAGTTTTTTTCAATAACGGGTAACTAAACAGAGTGTTTCATAGTAGAGATTATGAAGCAGCAACTTTGGAATAAATATATTGTTTGTGCCAGACTAATTTAGGGAAGTAAAGGATAAATTATGTTTTGTTTTGACACTATCCAATCATTTACCTGACAGAAAATATTTTGTTCTGCCCTGGTGATGGTAAAAATGAATGTTCATCAAAATAAAAAAAGTCATTATTTCACATTATAACAAAATGATTATAAACTAGTTATTTAAACAAATAATAGATTGTATTTTAGTATTAAAATCAGTCTATATTTCACTCTTCAACAAAGTTCTGGGCTGACTTTACAACAGATATTTTACCACCAACAGAACACTGACAAGTAGAATTGTCCAACAGCTCTTTTTTACCCTCAATTTCAAAATCAGAGGTATTATCCCATTTAACAGGTGAAGGAGTGCAGGAAGACCTTAAAACACTGCATACACCAAAGGGTTTAATGTTACTGTTAGGTTGCTTGTCTTCCTCTGTAGCCTCTAGCTTCCCTTCAATCTTCATAAAAGATTGACTTGTTACTGTGAGTGAAGTTTGTGAAGCTCCTTTATCACATTTTAGCTGGGTGGTATCTGTTATATATTGAGACATAGTATATCATTTATAATCCTCCATAAATTGTTGTTCTTTATTCCAAAGTTTTTTACTTTTCAACAAACTAACAATGTATTTCTTTAAATTTTCTGAAACCATCCCTCTAAAAAAGCAAGGGTCAATTTCTTGCCCATCTTCATCAATATGGGTTTTGCATCCTGCTTTTTTAATAACTAGGTTTTTTGTTTGAGAAGAAATTGTAACAATTTGAACCACTTTATTATTCTTATACAAGTCTAATTGGATGTCATATTCTCCTGGTAATGCATGCCCGTAATTTGGCTTTTTAATTAGATTTAAAACTTTTCTTGTTTCTAAGTTACTTAATTTACAACTATCAATTTTTTTAGGAATGTTTTGGCTTTTCACTATTGAATCTTCCTGACTAATTGCTTTTTGTTTTTTTATTTCTTCATCACTAAGTATACGTGGGAAATCTATTGTATTTCTTGGTTTCAACTCATGTATTTCATCCATTGATGGGTAATATACTGTAATAAGTCTTATACTATCTACATCACTATCAATAAACTTTGTGCTTTTAAACTGTTGAGAAAAAGCATTATAACAAGTGAATAAAATTATAAATATTAAGTATTTTTTCATCTTAACCAAATTTAAGCATTTCTTGAACAGTACTCTGGTCATAGATACCATAGTTGTGTTCACCAATTGTAATTTTCAAATATTTTTCAAAAAAATTTATATTGCCTCTAGTGTCATCTGAAATTCTAAATAAATCAGGACTGCTAAACAAAGCATAAGTGGAAGGTAATGCTGACAAAACTTTAATATTACAGTTGTTTGAAAGCCAAGCAGGATATGAATCCCAATAATTTCTTGCAAACTGTTTTTTTACTTGCAACATTGTCATTTGAAAAAGTCCATTTTTAGGAGCTGTTCTACAGTCTGTGTAGATATATTCTGAAACTGAATGCTGAGTTCCATCTCCATTTTGAAAAAGAGTATCTTTTATAGTGAAAATAGTAGAATCAGAGGTTTTTCCATCTCTTAAATATTTACTACTCTTCATTATTTGCTTTATCAAATTATTAGTAAAACGATTCATATTACATCCCCAAATTTTTACGAGACCAGTTGGTGTAAAAGCTTTTTGAAATTTTGCATAATCAAAAGTTTTATTTTTCACATCATTTACTCTCATGTCTAAATCAATGGCATCAGTTTCTCTTGAGTTACCTAAAATAGGACCTAGTGCATAAGAATGTGAAAAAACATTTACTTCTTGCAATGTATTAGGGTCATCAGTTCCAATTTTCTCAACAATCTCATAAATACTCTTTTTGGTAACGTATTTTGATTTGCCTAACGAATCAAATCCATGTCCTTTACTTGCTGGATAGTTTGCTTTAGAAATTTTATCATAGTTTTCAACAGATATTGATTTTCCATTATCTATAGTTTCAATCGTCCCCTTCATGTCAATAATGATAAATGTCAAATCTTCTTTACTCTTATTATTTGCAATAATTTTTGCTTTATAATCATTGCAGTATTTAATAAAAGAGTTTCCAGTATGATAATCTATCCCTGCAACTAAAATATATTTTTTTGCACCTTTTATATCTAAAGTAACATTCCAATCAAGGATGCTCTTTCCATCAAATTCTGATAGTACTAAATTCAATTCATCCATTATGCTTTATTATTTATTATTCGTTTTGGGTATTTCTATTGCTTCTCTCAACATTACAAATCCTTCTTTATCAACAGTTCCTGATAAAATAAGTTCTTTCTGCCCATCCCTAATTTCTTTACCATTTTTATCAATTACCTTTAGGCTAACAGTTTCTCCTTCTTCATAGTTTCTTGTATATGCCAAAACACTAACTTTATTTCCTCGATGGGATTGTTGTATATTATTTTCAACTTCATCATCCATCCATTGAATGTTTACTAATTGCTTTTCCTTGTTGTATTCAAACTTCCCATTCTCAGGAAGTTTATTCATTTGAGGTGCTTTGTACTCAATCTTATCTTTAGCTGTCAGTAATGAGTTAGCACCATACACATGCATTCTGTATTTTGCCCCAAACTCTGTTTGTCCATCGGTATAGCCTATAAATTTCTCTTTACCATAGAGGTCTAAGTGGGCTTTTGCTGATATTTCAGTATTGGTTCCAGCATTGATGATAGTTTTCTTCCCACTGTCTTGGCTAATCTCCTGCTTAGCAATAATCTTAATGTTCTGCCCAACATTGGTATCCATGTTCTTGCCTGCCTTGGTTTCAATATTCTCTTCAATATCAAACTTTAGGTTCTTGGATTTTATGGTGATGGTTTCAGGGGCTGTAATGTTTATGCTGCTTCCCTCTGTATCAAATCTCAATTCATTACCACTTTTATCAGTCAATAAAATACTTTCATCCTCTGTAAATATCAATCTATGTCCACTTCTGGTTTGTAGGGATTTTACACGGTTATCCATACCACCTCCCAATCCTACACCTCCGTGAAACATACCACCCATTGCAAAGGGAAAATCTGGATTATGGTATTCAAAGTTAACCATTACCTGGTCTCCAATTTCTGGAACAGCTACAAAGCCTCTGTTCTGGCTTACTGCATCTGTACCCCCTGCATCAGGACTCATCATTCTGATAAAATGAGTGGTATCATTTAACTGCCAATCAAACTGCACCTGTATTCTTCCTTGATTTAAAGGGTCGATATTGGAAACTACAGTGGCTACCTGTGGCTCTGCTTTCGGCATTACAAAATCTGGTTTAGGCATGAAGCCTGTTCCTTCAGCTATGGCTTCAAAACTTCCCGTATAATATCCTCTGGCATCAACTTCGTGGCTTACCTCTGTTATCATCAAAGTTGTAAAGTGAGAGGTCTCGTTACTGTCCTGTTTTCTCATGTCTATATCTGCTATACAACCTACAAACAGGAAAGGAATAGTTGTGTTCCCAGATACAGTAAAAACTTCTACAGCTTTACTTCCTCTTGCACTTCTTTGGGAATCATCCACATCCAAAAACATATTGGCATTAATAGGGGTGGGAGTCAGTGAACGGGTTTTAAAAATATTTTTATTCAGTTCATAGGCTTTGGATGATAGGTCTCCTAAATGCTTTATAGTATTGTCAGAACCATTCATTTTAGCATGACTGCTGCTGTTATACCCAAAGTATTCGGGTTTTGTATGAACTGCTTTTAACTCTACCTGAAGATCATTAACATTGCTTCCATAAATGAGTTGGATGGGCTTTTCATGAGCGGGGAGCTTGCCAAAGTGTAGTACATACCCATCATAGTAAAATTGCTCTCCATAGGCTTCTGCTAATCTTGTCAGGTAATTGTAATGAGTTTCACAATACTGGGCACTATAGTTAATGTAGCTTTTATTCTGGGTGTCTATTCTGAAATCAAATTGAGTTGTTCCCAATGTCTCTTTAATGATGTTGTCAGCAATGACAGAAGTGTTTACGGTCTGACTGCCTCCAAAACTTTGAGTATGGGGTGCAGAATCCATTAGTATAGTTGGACTGTAGCCTTTGAGTACAATATTTCCTAGGCTCATTTTTTCCTGACTGAATGCCACTTTTGTAACCACACCGACAAATGTTCTTTCGGGGCTTTCATTTTCAGCATCTTTATATTTAAAAGTAACGGTCAGACGTTTCCCCAGAAACTGCTGTGCCTGTTCTAAATTATGGCTCTGTACTTCATCAAGAGAGTCATGTGCTAAAGTAAGCTCAAAGTAGTGGTGGCTTCTGGCGCTCTGCCGTAAAGAAAGTGTTTAAAGTGACTGATAAGTTTTCCATTAACCACAACATCAAGCTTGACCACACGGTTAATACCTGCTATATGGTTCTCAGAAATCCTCTCAGAATTTGAGACGTTTTTTTTCATTATACATTTGTGTGTTTTTGATATTATATCACTAAAGGTAGAGAAAATATCATGACAGATATAAAGTTTTCTGTTAAATTTTTAAAAGTGTAGTAGAGCTGCGATTGTTAAGATGCTATGAAAATTTTGGTTTTATCGGATCAGTGCTAAAAGTTGTGGAGGAACAAATAAGAGATTAACTTTGAGGATGCATATTCCCGACGAGCTATTAAAATTATTGTTACCTGATTTTTTGG
>NZ_QNVT01000022.1 GCF_003385515.1 Chryseobacterium pennae
GCATTCGTTTAGTTCACTTTATTTTCTCTGGTTCTTCAGTATTTAATTATTATCTAATTTATTACTAAATCCTTTTACAAATCTAAAGGCATTCGTGGCTATTCAACAGCTCTACAAAATTTAGCTTCCAATTCTCTGTTTAAGATCCTCAGCACCGCCGGTTTTTCTCGGCTGCCCATTCTTAGAAGACCCGAAATTGTAAGTATAGGAAAGTGTCACCACGCGTGTATCTCTTTTCACTGCAAAATTTTCGAGATAATCATTATAAATGGTTTGCCCTTTTATATTACTTGTAAAGAATACATCAGTGAATGAAAATTTCAAGGTACTGTTGTTTTTAAACTTCTTCTGTGCACCAATATTCAAGTACCAATTGGGGCTTACGTTCAGATAAGCATACACTTCTTTAGCCTTGTAATTTCCAGTTAATTCTGCTGTAAATCCGTTTCCTAATTTGAATGAATTGATGCTATTGATATTGAAAGTAAAGTTTCCTTTATTATTAATCTGTGTTCCGGAAACATTTCCGGTATAGGTGCCATAATAGAAATTGGCGCTGTTATTCATATCCCACCATTGGGTAACTTTTACAGGAGCAATCAGGTATAATCCGTAATACGAAACCGAGTTAAGGTTTTCAAAGGTTTGTACCGTTACATTCTGGCCATTTTCAACGATGGGTTTCAGGATGTCTGTAATGTTATCTGAGGTTATGCTATAGCTTAATGTCGCAAAATATTTATTGCTGAGGCTATAGGTCAGTTCATAATTCATTGTAGTTTGCGGATTCAGGTCCTGATTTCCCGATCTCATGGTCGTAGGATCAAGATAAAGTTTAAATGGGTTCAGCTGATTATAACTTGGTCTTGTAATTCTTCTGCTAAGGTTTATTTCCAGATTGCTTTTTTCTGTCAGGTCATAGGATAATACGGCACTTGGAAACAATTGAGTGTAGTTTCGTTTGTTCACCTGATTGGTGGCAAGCTGTGTTCCTTTTACATTGGTGTTTTCAAGCCTTAATCCTGCCGTAGCTTTCAATTTATCCCATTTTTTAGATACATTTCCATAGAGGGCATTGATGTTTTCCTCATAAATAAAGTGATTGGTCTTACCAAGATCAGGAACCAGGTTTCCGTTATTGAAATCAAAAAACTTCATGTCATTATCTGTTTTTACGAAACTCGTTTTAATTCCACTTTCAAGCTTCCAGTCATTTTTGAAATTCTTGGTAAGGTCAGATTTTAAGGAATAAATATTTAATTTTCCGTTCATATCTCCCTTCATGATATCAAGTTGATCCGTTCCACTGATGATCTGATGGGTTCTCGTTTCAAAATTCTGTAAAGAGGAATTGGAATAGTTGATGTAGTCAAAATCGGTAGAAACTTCTGAACCTAAAGAATCAATAGTGTATTTGTGGTTGAGGTTAAAAGAAACGTTGGTCCAGCTATCATTAGATGTATTTTGGGTATTAAAAGTACTCTCAGGAGCATGATTACTGCCCAGTGTTGTATTGAAATTGTCACCGTTAAGATTGAATTTATTGGAAACCAGTCCTATTGAAAATCCCAATACATTTTTATCATTCACATAGTAATCCATTCCCGCTTTGGCGATGTGATTATTAAACTTAAATTTCAGATAGTTGTCCTGTATATAGGCTTTCTGAAAGTTATTGTTTTCATAGAAATTTCGGTCCAGAACCAGTCCGTTATAAGCTTCTCTGTACGCAAAACTGTAGTTGGCGAATATATTGATCTTTTTGTTTCTGTGATTGATGCTGATACTATTATTGTTCTTCACATATTTACCCATTCCTAAAGATGTGGAAATACTTCCGTTTGTGCCTTTTCTCTGTTCTTTTTTAAGCTTGATGTTGATGATAGAAGATCCGGCAGCATCATATTTTGAGGAAGGATTGGTAATAAATTCTATTTTATCAATCGTTGAGGAAGGAATTCCCCTAAGATAGTTAGCAAGGTCATTTCCGGTCATTGGTGTATTTTTCCCATCAATCTGAATAAGGAGATTTCCTTTCCCGCGAAGACTGATGTTGTCATTGTTATCAATATTGATTCCCGGAGCTTTTTCTAATACCTCAAAAGCAGAGTTCCCTGTGCTTGCAATACTGTTTTCTACGTTTAAAATCATTTTACCATCCTGCCTTTCAATCATTGGTTTGGCTTTGGTGATCGTTACCCCTTCAATAGATTTTATACTAAGATCAATTGAAGGAAGAGTAGTATTATCAGTCAATGAAATATGGTCTGAATGATAAACCTCAGATCCGTTTCTGCTGATTTTTAAATGATAGGTTCCGCTTTTAACATCAATGAAATCAAACTTCCCGTTGGAATCTGCAATTTCCGTTTTTACTAATTTATTTTCAGCATCCAAAAGGTTGATCTCCATTTGTTCCGCCTTGTCCGTTTTAATACTTCCCGAAAGGGAAAAATTCTGCATAGTCTGGGCTGACAATAAGCTGGTGAACAGCAGCAGCATCCAGAGAAAGATGAGTGTAAATATTCTGGTCATAGTGTTTTAATTTTTAGGGTTGAGACAGTTTTCTGAAATCTTAAGTAAAGCTGAATACATCATTTCAATTTCCTCCTTCGAAACCCCTTCCAAAGCAACCTCCCGGTTATTTTCGACGATATTCTGAACCTCTTTGATGACTTTTTTTCCGGAATCTGTTACTTGCAGGTTCGTTTTTCTGCGGTCATCAGGATGAACATGTCTTGTGATATATTCAGATTTTACCATTAAATCAATAATTCTCGTCACAGATGCATTGTCCTTAAAAACCAGATCACCAATTTCATTCTGGGTAATTCCCGGGTTTTCCAGAATTGCTTTGATGATAAGCCACTGATCGATAGTGATCGTAAAACCGCTTGCTTTCAGTTGGCGTTGTGCATAGTTTCTATAGGCTCTGATGGCTTTGTCTATGTTGTAGAATATAATTGAATTTAATTTTTCCATATTTTCTAATTAAAATGACTTATCAATTATTGATATATCAATTAATTAGTTGATCACAGTTTTTCTTTGTTACAACTTTCTGAAAATATTTTTATTAAAAATTAAAAAAATAGAATAGCATTTACAGTTTTTTACTGTCGTGGAAGTTTTTTACACTCATTATAACTATTTAGGGATTTTTAAATAATTGATCAATTTGTTTTTTCAAACCAGGCGAAACCCTGTAAAATTCACGAAGAAGATCAGTTGAAGCCGGCTTCTTCGGATATTGATTATCGTTCAGGAAATTTTTCAATGCCATATTCACCTTGTCTTCACCCATCAGGTCACTCAATTTCACCATAGCCACCGCTCCCTTGGAATAGGAAATATGAGGAACATCTCCGGTAGCCCTGTAGAGGGGAAGTGCTTCAGAGAGCCCTTTTTCATTATCATAGATTTGTTGATGTACCTGTATTCTTTCCATCATTTCTGCTTTTCCGTGCATCTTTTTATAGAGCATCATTTCAGTATACATGGCAAGGGTTTCCGTAAGCATTACAGCACCTTCTCTGTTATCGGGATTGATCTGGCTGTTTCCCCACCACAAATGGGAAAGTTCATGTCCGGCAAGCTCATTAATCACGTCCTGCTTTTTATCCGCATGAATATTAGCATGAAAAACCATGTCTTCAGGCATGAAAATCGAAGAAGGATAAGCCGTAGCAGCAAAGCCCTTGGTAAAAGAAGAAATCTCAGCGAAATTGATTGTTTTGAAAGGGTATTTTCCAAAATTCTGCTGGCAGTAATCCAGGGTAAGTTGGGCGTTTTTCAGCAAATGATCTACATTTTCAAAATGTTTTTGATGGTAAAATACATTGACTTCAATTCCTTTGTAATGGATACTTTTTGTCTGATATTTTGCAGAAGAAACAGCAAAACGGAAAGGGATATTTTCTGCTTTATACCGGAAATAATTCCGGCCTGATTGTGTCCATTTTTTAATGAGATCCCCGGTTCCTATAGCTGTTTGAGTTTTTTCCGTAGAGATTGTCATATCAAGATTGATGAAATCCTTTTTTACTACTTCGGCAGCCTCAGGCTTTTTCAATTCTGCCAGTTTTCCAAGTCCATATTGATTCCGTAGATTTTGATCCTGAACTTCATCATCCTTTTGATAGCCAATGGTTGGGTAATACCTGCTGATTCTCATAAATGATCCATTTTCTATAATCGAATTGAAAGACTGATGCCCGTTTACAGCATACCATTGATAAGAGATCTCGAAATCCAAAGTGGCAGTATCATTAGGATGTAAACCTGCTTTTAATAAAATCTCATAAGTGTTTTCATTAAGTTGTATCATTTCATTTCCAGTTTTAAAAACAGCGGTTTTCAATTTCAGATCAGGGTGGAAATTGATAAGAATGCTATGAATGGTTTTCTCTTTTTGATTCTTAAGGATATATTTTCCGGAAATCACATACGAATTGTTTGACGGATTTAGTTGAATATCAGTGGTAATGTCAGTAATATCAGGTTGTGGCAGGTTTTCATACTTTCGAAAACTCTTTTCATACTGAACGGAATTCAAGACCTCTTTTTCACCATCTTTGGGAATATACCCTTCCATGAAATATCTTCCGGATATCATCCCTGAGATGAGCAGAATAATAGTGAAAACAGATTGGGCAACAGGGAGTTTTTTAAATTTAATTATAGTATTCAATGCCCATAATGAAGCAATGAGTCCGGTTCCAAATAAAAGTCTTTGGGTAAAAGCTTTTTCATATATTCCATAACCGTTAAAATCACTGTAACTACCTTTAAAGTCTGAAAAAATTCTAAAAAGAGGATAAGGAATAATTTTACCGGAAACAGGACCTGTAAGAATAAAAACAGCAAGAACAGATAACCCAAGTGCAATGAATTTGTGAGGGATTCTGTCATTAATCAAAAGGGTAAAACCAGCGAATAAAATCAAAGGAAAAGTATTGAAAAGAAAAACTGCCAGATAAGCATTCCAATCGATATGGAAATACTGATAAGCAGCCTGAAAAATAATTCCTTCTCCAATTAAAATTCCTGTAAAAAAACACAACAAAATACTTATGGAGATAAAATGTCCTGTTAATTTATTCTTTGAGAAAAAAGTGCTGTTTTCGATCAGGAAAAAACCCGATGATTTTGATCTCCAATACAGATCATTAAGAAAATAGGCTGTAATCAGTAATCCGAGTAAGTGAAAATTCTCTGATATGGTTGTGGTCATAAGCCCTGAGCTGGCATATTTCTGAGGAAGGCGGATTCCTTTTTCAATTTCGGCGTACATTTCCATTCCTACAGAAAATATAAGGAGCATAGAAACTGCAGGAATTGTAATACTTTTGAACAGGTAAATTAAATCAATTTTGGCAAAGGATAGTATGGATTGCAGAAAAGACAATCTTCCAAAATGAGGTTGTACCCTGGAGTAATCTGTGGATATTAATTTTGACTGATAACCGGCTTGGTGAGCTCTTTTTTTTACTTTCTGTCCGGATGTAGTTGAAAATGAAAATTGTTTTAAACTAAGGAATAAAAGTATGGCAGACAGAAGCAGGCAGAAAATCCTGTTAAGCAGTAAATAGCCAGTGAAAGGGACAATCTGTGTGTTTTTTTGTGAAACGGTTAATAGTCTTGCTTCAAAAAAATAAGAGGATAACCCGAACGGATCAACAATAGCGGATAATTGCTGGGTTTCCAATGATTGTGGCATGCTTCCCGCCATAAAAGGGGAGTTGGAAAACAGTAGAATAATCATGTAGAAAATATAAAGTAACAAACCACCCGCTACTACCAACAGCTTTTTCCGGATGACTAATGAAAGTAAAAAAAGAAAACTGCAGACCAAAAGACTATTGAGGAACCCAAAAATAACTAAAGGATAGAAGTAGGCCCCTATACTGAATCCGTTTTGCATTTCACTTCCGGTCCGAAGGCTCTGGCCTATAACAAATCCCAGCATCAAAAAGGAAAAGCTTAAAAAGGTCTGCAGAAAATAGAGATAGAATTTTCCTTTGAGATAAGCTTTTTTGGTAATAGGAAATGAAAAGAGTACTGTGTCAAATTTTGAATCGTAGTCTTTAAATAATAATTGTAAAGCATAAACTGTTGCAAAAAATATAATGGAAAGGCTTAGCATTCCGGTCATGAATCCAATGGTATAAGGAGAATTTAAATAGATTCCTTCTCCAACGGAAAGGTTGAATTGGTTTCCACAGAAAATACCCAGAAATACAAGGATTAAGGCAACAAGATAACTAAGCCAATGCTTTGTACTGCGTTTGGCTTCAAAAGAAAATATGGCATTCATGATTAAGGTTTTTGCGTTAAAGTATAGAAGTAAAAATGCTCCAGTAAAGGACTTACAGGGCTAAAATCGAGAGGTGAGTCTTCAGAAAATACAGTAAGATGGAACTTTCTTTCTATCAATTGCCTGCTGATGACTTCATAGTGTGAATAATGGCTTTCCGACTCGTTTTTTTCCAGGGATTTTGACCAGATTTTATTCTCTAATTCAGCCATCAATTGTTTGGGTTCTCCTTTTCTGAGAATCTGCCCGAGGTTCATTACTGCAATTTCTGAGCAGAGGTTTCTCACATCTTCCACCAAATGAGTAGAAAGAATAACGATAACATCGCGGCTTATATCATTCAGGAGAATATTGAAACGGTTTCGTTCTTCGGGATCTAAACCGGCTGTGGGTTCATCTACAATAATAATTTTAGGATTTCCCAATAATGCCTGGGCAACTCCAAAACGCTGCTTCATTCCACCGGAAAAAGTATGAACTTCTTTGTTTTGAAAATCCTGAAGATTCACTTTTTCAAGCAGCTTTACAATCTGGTTTTTACGTTGGGCTTTATCTGTAATTCCTTTCAGAACAGCAATATGGTCTAAAAGGTCATACGCGGAAATTTTAGGATATACTCCAAAATCTTGGGGCAGGAATCCTAAATTTTGTTTGATGTACTCAGGGTTTTTAATACTATCAATGTCATTAAAAATAATACTTCCCGAGGTTGGCTTCTGTAATCCTACAATAGTTTTCATCAGGGATGATTTTCCGGCTCCATTAGGTCCCAGCAATCCGAACATTCCGTTGCTTATTTCTAAAGATATGTTGTTAATCGCTTGAAAACCATTTTTGTAGGTGAGGTTTAGGTTGTTGATTGATAAGGTATTCATAATATTGAGTTTGGGTAATAGAAGAACAGGCAATCCTTTTGAGGACTACAGTTGTGTTGAATTAAAGAGACGGATAGATAATAGACGAAGAGATGAGAGACTTAGAGATTCAAAAATAAAGAACAAAGGAAAAGACTTTCAGCTTTCAAATAACAGACTATTGAAAGGATGAGAACCTTAAACGATGCACTTTAAACCTTGAACTTTGAATTCTACTCTTTATACTCCAGGATATCTCCGGGCTGGCACTCCAGGATTTTGCAGATGGCTTCCAGGGTGTCGAAGCGTACTCCTTTGGCTTTTCCGGTTTTCAGGATGGAAAGGTTAACGGGAGTGATTCCCAGTTTTTCTGCCAATTCTTTACTCTGCATTTTTCGTTTGGCTAACATGACATCTAAGTTGACTATAATTGGCATTTTAAATAAATAGATCTTGTTCGTTTTGCAAATGTAGTCCTTGCTTAAAGATATTGGCAAGAAACAGACAGAAAATTCCAAGCATAAAGTGAATAAACACCAGTCCCCATACAATACTTTCTACTTCCACGAAGAAACTCGCGATAATAACCAGAGGAAGCGGAATGAAAACATTGTACAGGTAAAATCTCTTAAGATGCAATACATGTTCTTGGGTAAAAAGCTTCGGCTGGAAGAATACCCTGAAAACTTTTGCTGAAAGCCAGAAAAAGATTCCATAGGAAAATAAAACCAACAGAAATGAAAAAATGATATAGGGATAATTATCTTCTATATTCAAAAACGGCTGCTCAGTGAATGGATAATTGATATGGAGATATTGCCCGTTTCCATAAGGTGTTACAGAAAAACCTGTAGCCAGGCAGAGCATGGAATACAAGACGATGATTAAATATCCGGCCGATACTACCGAGCAGATATAAAATAAAATTCGGGAAATAACTTTGGTCTGGTTCATGACACGATCATTAATTAGTATTGCAAATGTATAATTAATTATCGTAAAACAATAATTAATTTAAATAAAATTTTATTTTCATCATTAATTAAGAATCAGAAAACCATCATAATAATCGCTATCTTTACTATTAAAACATAATCATCATGGCTTATAATACTGAATTGGCTGACAGGGTCAGAGAATGGCTGGCTCAGGTGAATGATATTAAAATTGAAGAAAAGAGAATGTTTGGCGGCCTTGCATTTCTGGTGAATGATAAAATGTGTATCAATATCAGTCATGATAACCTGATGTGCCGTTACAATCCTGAAAAGGAAGAAGAAGTAGTGGAGAAAATGGGTTTTCTTCCCATGATAATGAGAGGAAAGCAGCTCAAAGAATACTGTTATGTAGAGCCCATTGGTTTTCAGAAACCCGAAGATTTTGAATATTGGATGAAGATTTGTCTTGATTATAACAAAATAGCAAAAGCTTCGAAGAAGAGATAAGTTCCCTTTAAACATAAAAAATCACCGGCTTAGCGGTGATTTTGTTGTTATTTTGTCTTCCTGTTTTCTTTGTTTGCTTCAGAAAGGTTTTTGAATTCTTTTTCAGTGGCTTCCTTTCCTTCAAAGTAATACTTGATCTTCCGGATGCCGTCACTGGTCGTGTAGGTAGATTTTCCATGCATCTTTTCGTCCTTCCAGCTTATCTCATTGGTGCTTTTTTTCTCATACCAAACGGACCTTATTTTCTTTCCATTATCATCATATTCTGTTTCAGAATAGATAAAAGGAGTACCATCCTGTTCATAATTGAAATACTTATGAACCCCTATCCGATGACCGTCTTTAAAGTGGTCAACATGAATGACCTTTCCCTCTTTGTTATAATAGGTAGTATCAAAATTTGCATTTTTTACGGATTGCGTTTTGCCATCAGAGAAATAAATGATTTCCTTGATGAATTTATCATTCTCATAATAGGCTTCGCTTTGAAGGTTTCCCTTATCATCATAATATTTGTTGGAAATCTTTTTGCCATGGTCGAAGTTTTCCTGGCTCTTTAGGTAGTCCTTCTGATAAAGTTCCTTGGCTCCATGCAGTTGGTCATCTTTATAGTTTGTAACATTAGCGAGTTCTCCACTGGGATAGTAGTTCTTCCAGGTTCCTGTTTTCTTTCCGGTGCTGTCATAGTACTCTTCTGATTTTATTTTTCCAACATCGTAATAATTTTTATGAGTTCCTATTGGTTTGCCGAAGCTGAATAGATTTCTGGAAAGAAGTTCCCCGCTCTTATTGTATTTTTCTACATAGCCATTGAATTGATTGTTGAAATAAGTAGCGAAGAATCTTTTGACACGTTGTGGCTTTTTCTTCTCTGTTTTTTTATCCGTCTGAATCTTTACATCTGTAGGAGTATCAACGCTGTATAAAGTATAAGGTCCGTTTTTGATATCTCTTTCAATGATGCTATATCCTACAAGAGAGGTTCCATTGTAGGAAAGCTCAACCTGCCCTTTCTTGAAGTCAGAAGGATAGGTGATGGTAAGGTTATCATTGGAGATGGAAACAGGACCAATAATTTTACCATTACTATAGTTCCCTTGAATAATATATTCCTTTGGCTCATAACGTTCCTCTGGATCGGTGAAATATACCTTTTTGATTCCATGCTTCAGGTTGTTCTTGTAGGGAACTTCGGAATAGAGTTTTCCGGATTCGCTGTATAGCTTGTATAACCCATCCAGCTTCCCATTTTTATAAGAGATCTCCTGAAAAAGTATTCCGCCTGGATAATAAATCTTCTTTATGCCATCAATCATTTTGTTCTTGAAAGGAGTAGTGGAATAGAAGTTCCTGGACAAGACAGTATTTACTTCAATTTTATCAGATTTTTCAATATTTTCCTTTAACCCGGGATAATCTTTTTCAATATGGTTAAGGTCCGTCAGAAAGTCTTCCGGAGTGAACATCTTATCTTTGAAGAATGCATCTTCATAGGCTTTGGTTATTTCCTTACTGAGAACCGAATAGGAAATCACTTCAGAATCATAATCATAGTAACTCTGGGCAGTTGCAAGGCTTGTCGTAAAAATGAAAAGTAGACTGTATTTTTTGAATTTCATGGTTTAGTTTTTAAAATAAAGTTGACCTTGTTTGTTGGCGAAGCCCAATGATTTTCCTTTCTCATCTTCCAGCATGATCAACATTGTTCCTTGTGGAATTCCAGCCGACGTATATTGGCTGCTTCGGTAAGGGTAGCTCATCAGGACATTACGGATAGGGTAGGAAAAGACAGGTTCAACTAAATTGTTTTCGGTACTGCCGTTGGGGATAACGGGTTTCAGTAATCCATATTTTCCATCTTTTTTGATTTGAAGAAAACTTCCCGAGCCATAGGTTACCTTTTTATTGACAATTTCATCATACATAGGCTGAAGGATGTATTTACCAAGAGGGTTTACAACTCCATATTTTCCATCCTTAATAACGGTCCAGTTGTTATAATTGTCGCTATAGAAAGTATCATTGAGGATGACATCATCAAATTCATCAGGAAAAATCATCTCTTGTAGATTATTAATCAGCCTATACTTCATTTTCCCATTCTTTTTGTTTCCTAACAAGAAGATCTGTCCATAGTATCGGGAATCGGATCCGGGGCTTATTACTTTAATCGTTTCAAATTCTGTAGGCTTCTTCTCACTGATAAGAATTTGGTTCCTATCTTTATGGGTAAAGGTCATATAGCTATAATATGTATAGATGGTATCACCCACTTTTTTCTGTGGCAAACCGCTCAGACTTTCAATCTTAATGCCTTTTGAGCCTCTTGGAAGTTTCACTCTTCTGGTTACCTTCTCATTTTTTACCTGGTTATAATGATAAGTGACATACGGAAAATCATTCTCTATCGAATACGAAACCCCTACCTGTATAGGTTGTTTCTTTACTTCCTGATATCCTGAATCATTGGAATCTTTTTTCCCTGTTGAAGGCGGCGGTGGCGGAGCATAAGATGGGGCCCTTACCCCTTCATCATAATCCCTGTATACTTCATAAACGGCAGTTGGTTGCTTTATGGTTTCCTGATTTGAACTTCCAAAATAATCTCTATTACGATTAGTATTCTTTACAATTCTTTCATTGAAGTTCTTAGAGGTAACTGGTTCCAGCTTATTATCACGGATCGTCATCCTTACTTCAGACAATGGATCGGTTTCGTTTTTTCGGTATCTGATATCAAGTTCATAGGCATCTCTGTTTTCCACAACGGAAATAGAATAGTAATCCTTAAAGACATATTGGGCAATCTTATGTTCTTTTGGGTCCCAGACGAAAAAATCTTCCTTCATGTTTTCATTCAGAACATGGAAAATAAAGCTGGTACCAAATTTTTCTCCCATCCACATGGAAATGACAGGGTTTTCGGTAATCTTTGTACCCTCTTTATCCAAAATGACTCTACTTTTTTTATCATTGTCATATTCCGCAATGATGAAACCTTTATAAGTAGGAAAGATATTCTTGAATTCAGGAAGGAGGACTTCTTTTCCACTCAATAACATTCCTTTTTTTCCATCTTTGAAGGTATGAAGAAAGTTGAAGTCATAATGATCCTGCTCATTGAACTGAAGGGAATCAAATTTTGGAGCAATGATTTCACTGCCGGCATAATTGGAAACTCCCCACAGATTTCCATCCCTGTAAGGAATATACAATTCCTGTGCATAGACAGATATACTTAAAAGAGAAAGTGAAAAAAAAGTAAATTTTCTTGAAAATATGAATTTCATTTTTTTAGTTTTTTGCAAAAATAGTTTAATTTATTCGTTGTAGAAGCCTATTGTGAAGGTTCTTAAATGCTTTTTTTCCTACAAATAAAGAGCTTCACGGATATCAATCAGAATCTTTAAGGATTTTTGTGTATCAGGATAATCCTGAAGGCCAGAAATAGTATATTGTTCCTCAATGGATTGAATAAGGGTTTCAGCTTTTTGCATCACTGCTTCATACGGCCAGTTTCCAGCTTTGATATCCAGTAATTCCTCCCGGTTTTCTACATGGATTTGAAGAGTTTGTTTTTTGAATATCTGTTCACACGACTGCAATAACCGGATGGTGTGCATCATATTCTTGCTGTCGTAGTTCTGTCCATGATTATGGTTGACGTTGTATCGGTTCTCATTGCGTTCCTCAACCCATTTCCAATATTCCCTGTAGTCTTTACAGTAAGTGGAGTAGGCATCGAAGTTACAGAACAGGTAAGCATCGGGCTTTTCATCCTTTGGAACAGAAGATACCGAAACCTGATTCGCTTCTTCATGCTGAATAATTCCTTTATACCCCAATGTTTGAGATTCATCATAAAATAATGCAAACGTCCCTTTGGTATGGTCAATGCTTGTTAAGCCACATTTTTCCTGAAATTTTCCGTTTTCCAAAAACCATTTTTTCAAAGGAACAGAACCTTGTCCATCCAGAATAAAACAGAAGTCAAGAACAGATTTTCTTTCTTTGTCTATAGGATTCAGGATCTTTTTGTTAAGACCTTTCGCCTTTTTAATTTGGGAAATGGCATATCCTGCAAAAGTGTCTTTGCATAACTTAGAAAGAAAGTCTTCAGTTTTCAGCAGATCCATCAACGGATGTTTATGTAAAATACACTCTTCAGGAGTTGCCAGCACTTCCAGAATATTAGGATTGTTCTTTTGCAATAGCTCCACAAACCTTCCAATTTCATAATAGGTAATATCATTCGTTTCATTGGAAATCTGTGGAATATAGTTCAGCCCAAAGAAATCTTCCTTCGGCAGATAATACACGCCACGGATATCCGTATCCGAAGTTTCCGTTGCCAGGCCGAAAGCCCGGCTTCCGGAGATGGCTTCGAAGAGGAGGAGGTTTTTATTTTTGAGGTCTTGGATGGTCATTTTAATTATTCAAATAATATTTTTTAAATTAGTTTTTAATACAGCTATTGACAACAACTTCCAGTGCTTTTTCTGCATCACAGGCATATAATCCTGAGCACCATGCCGGATTAGCTTCAATTAATGCCCAGCCTTTTCCTTTGATGATTCCAAAATCTAATACAATAGCATTGGGTAATGTTGAAGAATATTTCTGGATAAAGCGGTTGAAAAACTCAAACATATCATGCTCTTCAGTTTCAGATAATGGATTTGTATCAAAGCTATTGTTTCTCCAATAAGAAGAATATGTTTTTATTTCATTATTAAATACAAAGCATCTTACTTCAAGTTCCCATTCTACTATTTCTGAGGTGAAAACGTTCGAGTTCAAATCTACAGTATCAAAACCTTTGATGTCTGTCAAGTTATGATAAACTCCTGCTTTAAAACTTTTAAAGTCAGAACATTTAATGAATATATCTCGTTCTTGCAGAAAGTCTCCTAATTGCCCATAGGTAATTTTACGATGGGTAAATTCTTCTGAAATTTCAGCAAGCCAGTTATCCTTTGGTTTTGTTAAGGTCAGATTACATTGTTCAGCAACAATTTCGGAGTAGATATCTTCACCATAAACAGCAATTACATCTGAACGAAACTCTTCAGGGACGTTCCATTTTGCGTTGAAACGGCTCAGTTCATATGATGAATTGAGCGATGCTTTTTTAAGATTATTGCTGTCTTCCGTATACATAGGAGAGAGTGCGATTATATTTTTCATTTGATGTTATTTAATAAGATTAATAGTGTTTTGACTGCCTGTCCAAAGATTCTCTAATAACCTCTGCTAAAGGTCTAAACTGAGTAAGAATTTTGTGTTTTATTCCTGCTGTTGTTATGGGAGATGAGATGCTAATTGCTATATTTCCTTTTTCTTCTTTGTTGATAATCAGGTGATCATAATCTCCAAGGTCCATGGTGATGATCAATTCATCTCCGGATTTTGTGAACTCTTCATAACAACTGTTGATAAAATTAAAAGAAGGATTTGTTCTGTCAAAACAATTTTCTTTGATACGGAATTCATAGACTGCATCATCAAGCTGCTCTGATAATTCAGTCAAATCCACATCCTGTCCATGAATTTCTTTGTATCTGGTAACAACCAGTTCAATAAAGGCTTCTGTATAGAAAATGATAAAGCTATCATCATCTACATACCAAAAAATACTATAAAAATAATTGTTTTTAGGAAGGTTATATTTTTTGAAAGTTTCAATCACTGATAGAGGGACTTCAAGTCCTATTTCTTCTTTTAAGAGCTGAGCTCTTTCAATAAATTCATGTATTTTTTCTTTCTCTTGAGGAGCTGCTTTTTCAGTTTTTTTGAGGGAAATTTGGATGTCCTTCTTTCTAAAAAAATTAAATATTTTCATTTGTCTTTCTTTAAAGTTTTAATATCTCCCTAAAAACCCTCTCCATCTCCTTCTTGTCAGCATTTCCACCTCTCAAACCCTTTGACTTTTCCTCATTATAAGTGATCGTTTTCTCCAAAAACTCAAACAATTCCCAATCATTCGGGTGATAATAAGCTTCTCCCTTCGTTGCTTTTAGGGCTACGAGATTTTCTATTTTTGTTCTGGTTTCATTGTCTACTAAAACAAGCAGTTCACTGAACAATACAGGTGGAACTGTTCCTTTTTCTATGATCCACTTTCCGGTTAAGGCAGTTCGCAGACAATAAAAATAACTTTTTAATTTTACTTCATCACTTCTGCAGGCTTCCAGGTATTTTTTGCTCATGCTTAAATAATGATAGGAAACCGCTACCGGAGAAAAGCAAGCATCAGCCAATGGTTTGAAAAGCTCCACAAACTTTGCGTTTTCTGTATAAATGATAGGCGAGTAGAACCAACTCAGTAAAGCGGCATTCGATTTAAGCAAAAGGTGAAAAGTCTTTCTGAGATCCCATCCGGAACCATCCAGGTCATCTTCGGTCATAAATTCTATCGTTTCATCCTTATCCCAAGGCGAAAGATACCAGTCTTTTTCATGGCGGTATATAAAACGTATGTCATAATCACTGTCAGGAGAGGCAAAACCCCACGCTCTGCTTCCGGATTCAACGGCAAGAAGGACTTCTACGCCTCGTGTTACCTCCACTTCTTTTATTTTTTCTTTTATTTTTGGTGTCATTGTTTTCAATTTTATATTGCAAAGTAATGATGATTGTGCGCAATGTTCTTACGTAGTTGTTTTGAGTTTGAGAATGGAGGGGGTATAATATTTTTATTACAATATAAAAGAATCTTACGCTCAAACACTCCAAGCCTAAAGGTTTAAATGTTGTCAAGGTTTTTCAACAGTCTCAAATCTAAAATATAGTTCTCAGCTTCCTTTTCGCGGTTCTTGTCTCTCATCTCTTCGTCTATTATCTATTTTCTCCTTAATACATCCTTCATCCATTACCCGGAATACCCCTTATTTCACTAATATTGCACTTTCTCTATTTAACATAACTACTTTATACCCATGTTGACAACCGAACTACAGCATAAAATTGATTTCAAGACAAAACCTTTAGGCGCATTAGGACATCTGGAACATCTTGCCCACAGAATTGGGATGGTTCAAAATACTACTTCACCCCAATTATCGAATCCTCATCTGGTGGTCTTTGCCGCCGATCATGGGATTGCAACAGCAGGAGTAAGCGCCTATCCGCAGGAGGTAACCTATCAGATGGTGATGAATTTTCTGGGTGGTGGAGCGGCTATTAATGTATTTTGCAGACAGCATAATATTGAAATTAAGATTGTAGATGCCGGAGTCAACTTTGATTTTCCGGAAGGGTTGGAGCTAATCGATAAAAAAATCAGAAAATCCAGCCGTAATATTTTGGAGGAACCAGCGATGACTTCAGAAGAATATCAAAAGGCTTTGCAGAATGGAAACTCGGTAGTGGCAGAGATTGCTGAAACAGGCTGTAATATCATCGGTTTTGGTGAAATGGGAATTGGGAATACTTCCGCTTCTTCTCTGATGATGAGTAAACTATTTGATATTCCCATTGCTAGCTGTATTGGCCGTGGAACAGGATTGAATGATGATCAGCTGCAGAATAAGATCAGTATTTTATCAGCTGCCATAGAGCAATATCCTGGTGTTAAAACCCCGGACGAAATTGCCCGGACTTTTGGCGGGCTGGAAATTGTGCAGATGATGGGTGCGATGGAAGAGGCCTTCCGTCAGAATATGCTGATCATGGTAGACGGATTTATTGCTACCATTGCAGTGGCCACGGCATGGAAAAAGAATCCTGAGATTCTGAAAAACTGTATATTCTGTCATGTAAGTGATGAGAATGCCCACCTTCAGCTTCTTGATTTACTAGGCCAGAAAGCTTTATTGAACCTTAATTTACGTTTGGGTGAAGGTACAGGCTGTGCATTGGCGTATCCGCTTATTAAAAGTGCAGTCAATTTCCTGAATGAAATGTCCAGTTTTGAAGATGCTCACGTTTCAAATAAAGAATAAATGAAGACTTTAAAGAATGAACTGATCTATTTTGCAACGGCACTGATGTTCTTCACCAGAATTCCCGTTCCGTTCACTATTCCGTATTCCGGTGAGATCATGAATAAATCCCAGAAATATTTCGCATGGATCGGATTGTTGGTAGGGGTGATTAATGCAGGGATTTTATACCTTTCTTCTCAGCTTTTTAATCTTGAAATAGGAATTGTTCTGATGATGATTGGCAGCGTCCTTCTAACCGGAGCTTTCCATGAGGATGGTTTTACGGATATGTGTGACAGTTTCGGAGGCGGATATGGAAAAGAAAAAATTCTTACCATTATGAAAGACAGCAGGGTAGGAGCCTATGGAACGATTGGGATTATTTTATTGTTTGCTTTGAAATTCTTCAGTATTCAGGCTTTGGGAACAGTTGATCTGATAAAGACCCTGGGAATTGTTATTCTGGCACATACTTCAAGCCGTTTTATTTCAGGAACGATGATTTATACCCATCAGTATGTGACAGATATTGATGTAAGCAAATCAAAGCCTCTGGCGAATAAGCCCTTGGATGGTATGGCTCTTTTGGTAAGTTTTATGGGAGTCTTACTTTCCTTTGCCCTAATACCAGACTGGCGCCTGATACTGGCTTTTGCACTGGCTTATTTAGGGAAGATCTGTATGGGATGGTATTTTAAAAAACATATCGGAGGGTATACCGGAGATTGTCTGGGAGCTGTGCAGCAGGTAACTGAAGTTTTATTTTACTTAGGAACGATGATTGTATGGAAATTCATCTGATTCGTCATACTGCTGTAGATAATCCGGAAAATCTGTGTTATGGATTTGCCGAAATGCCCTTACGTAAAGATTATTCAGAAGATTTTGAAAGTTTGCATCTGGATAATGATTTTGAGTTAGTGATTTCAAGCCCGGCAAAGCGATGCCGTCTTATGGCAGAACATTTTAAGTTTAATTATTCAACCGATGAAAGACTTCGGGAAATGAATTTTGGAGACTGGGAGCTGAAAAAATGGACTGATATTCCGGAAGAAGAGATCAATCCCTGGTATAAAGATTTTATCCATGTAAAAGCATCAGGTGGAGAAAATCTCCTTGAAATGCAAAGCCGTGTACTCTGTTTTTGGAACGAATTGGTTACTAAAAAAGAAGTTGAAAAAGTTCTGATTATTACTCATGCCGGAGTAATCCGTTTAATTCTACAATCAGTGCTGCAGTTTCCCCTAGAAAATATGTTCAACATTCAGATTGATTATGGGAAGAAAGTGATTATTGAAGCTAAAGATGATTATTTTTCCATCAAAAAAGTAAATGGATAATAAACATAAATATCTAAAAATAAATCTGCTTTATCTGCAAAATCAGCGAGAGATTAAATAAAATTGCTAGTTAAAAGAAAAATGCCGTTCAAATCTATTGAACAGCATATTTTATTTAAAAATTCTGATAAAACTATCCTTTTCCAAAGTTTCCATTGAAAAATCAAAATCAGCTTCGGATTTTTTTGTGGTAGTCTCTGCTCCAAGCTCTTTTATAAGCTCATTGAATGACATAGCTTCAGACCACTGCTGATATAATGCACTGGTAGCCATCATGGATACCTCATTATTTCCGGAAACGTGAGAATGTCCAGCTCCGAAATTCAACAGTACAAAACATTGTTTTCCCACTTTTGGTAACAGGATTCCCAGAATCGTTTGTTTCTGAACCGAGTTACATCTTGCTTCAGCAAAGAGGTTATTCGGATTCATCATATAGTCGTAGGAAATTTGATCTCCTTTTCCGATAACGATTTTATATCCACAATTTGCATCTCCGCTGAACACATTATTCATAACAAGAGTAGAGGTACTTAATCCTTTATTGGCGTAAAGGTATTCTACAGCACCGTTGGGAGCAGAAGTCATATCTCCGGAATACATCAATTGTCCTTCACCATAATTATAAGCTGCATTCCAACCTATTTTTCCTTCAATATTCAATCCTGAAAGGTCAAGGTCCCGGGCTCCCCATCTATCTTCCCAATAAATACCAACAGCCAGTCTATCTCCATAAAAACGGGTTCCGGTAGGAATATTTCCAACAAACATTTTTTCAGAAGTTGGCAGCGCAAATTCTACATTCTCCGGGAAATAGAATTTCTTTCCGGAAAAACTTTCGTATTTCAGCTTCAGAAAATCTAAAATAAAATCATAGTTTAACAGATTCACATAAGTTTCCTTACCTTTTTTAACCCACGATTTTCCATTTCTGACTCTATAGACAAAAGTGTCCTGACCATACATTCTGGAATGGCATGCTGATAATGCTTTGAATAGGGCAAACGGTGTTGCATTTTCTAACCAATGCCAATCGCTGGTTTCCAATAATATATGAGTTGCATCATTTAACGGATTCGAAATTAATGGCTTATGGTGTACTTTAGACAGCTTCGAAATTTTGTTAATCGCTTTCGGAGCTCTGTTTTTATAAGCAAGAAATAACGGTTTAAATCTATTGAAAATTTCAGCCATTTTTTCCATTCCAAAGCTTTCAAACAGATAGGTTGGATTAAATTTGCTTTGTTTAATTAAGCCAATCAATTCATCGTTTTTAATTAAAAGCGTTGTTTGAGTGGTTTTATAAATCACATAACGGAAAAATTCAACAGGGTTTTCTGGATAGATCTCATATAAATCGGCTATTTTTATAATCGCTTCTTTATTTCTGATATTTTCTTTTCCTGTAAAATCGTAATCAAGCTCTTCTGTAAGGATATATAAAAGATCATTGATTGTTTCTTCTTTTAAAGCAATCCCGGATCTCAGCAGAGAAAGACATTTTTCCTGCATTTCTTCTACAGTATAAGCTTTGATTACTTTAAAAATCATCTTCACATCAGGAACATTCAGGATTTCCTTAGGAATATAGATTTCACTCTGGAAATTACTTCCATAGGTTGAAATATAATGTTGAATCTGTTCAAAAAATAATTCAATTCTGGATGTGTTTTTTATTTTCTCCCAGGATTTATGAAAGGATTTATTCAGGTCATTTCCATTTAATTTTTCCTTTGCATAATAAGAGATGATCTCTTTTTTAGCCCAAAGTGCATCAGTTTCAATAATAAAACCTTCATTGGAAATAAATGGCATTTTATCTGATTTTTTAGCCAATACAGCATTGAATAATTGTAATGTTTTCATTGTTTTAAGTTTAAAAAATAAGTGAGGAGTAAGTTCATTAAAAGTGAAGTGTATAGGAACTCCTTTTACCTATAGTTTATAAAAAGCGGGGAGTAATTTATCCGAAAAATATAGGAACTCCCTTTGCCTTATAATTTGTAAAAAGGCGGAAAGTAATTCTAAAATATAGGAACTTTCTTTGCCTTACATTTTTTTTACGTATGAAATGACAGATATATGAATATAAGCATTTTCACTGTATTGAGGAGCAGACAGGACTCGAACCTGTGACCCACAAACCTGGTAGTTTATAGGAACTTTATTTGCCCGTAGCGAAAAGTAATTTTTTGTTGCTCTAACCATCTGAGCTACTGCCCCTGCCATTATGATAAGTTTTCATGAACCCTACAGGCTTTGACACCTATAAGGTTGGTTATTAGTTTTTTTGGAAACCTATCAGGTTTATATTGAGTGATATTAAATAAAGAATTATGCCTTTCTATATTTTTTCTTCCACGGTGCATTTTTCTGAACATCACCCGCCATAATACATCCGTAAGGCATCACTTCATCCAGTACTTCACAAAGTCCATATTCTTCAATCTGTGCTCTTACATTCGCTGCACTTTTATAAGCAGTGGGTAGTTCGGAAATATCAATTTCATTGGAATAGAATCTGATATCCAATCCTGCTGTTTCTTCATTGAAGATCTCCTCAGTCGTTTTATGGGCTAAAGATCTTTTATGCTGACTTCTGCTGAAATTTCTTCCCGCTCCATGTGGAGCAAAACCAAGGTTTCTTTCATTGGTCTTTCCCTGAACAATCAATACCGGTTCTGCCATATTCAATGGAATCAATCTTGGTCCCGTGATATCAGGCATGAACTTATCATTCAATGGAGTCGCTCCCTTTGCATGATAGAAGAGGTTACCATCCTTGAAAACAAAATTATGTTCATTCCAATATCTGTTTTCTTTCTCTATTTTCAGTTTATTTAAAACAGCATCGTGAATATTGGTATGGTTTTCCTTCGTCCATGTTCTTATCAATTGCAGCGCTTCCCAATAAGATTTTCCTTCTTCAGTATCATAAGGAATCCATGCATTTTCTTTTAATGTTTCAGGAGAAATATCCTGTCTGAAACGGTTGGCAACTTTCATTCCTTTATCATATAATGCAGCACCCGGAGCTCTGGATCCGTGATGGGTTACCATCATTGTATTTCCTGTGTTTTTGGAAATTCCAACGAATAGGAAATGATTTCCGTCTCCCTGAGTTCCCATATGAGAACGGGCAATGCTGATTAATTTTTCATCATTTAAGAATTCATTTTCTCTGAACGCATCCATCAGTTCCTGGGACATCGGCATCTGTTCGCCTCTTGGTCTTCCTCCATATCCGAAATGTGTTACAGAATGAGCGGCATCCAGAATATCTTTAGGGTTAACCTTTCCAAAATCTGTCAGCATCACAGAACAACAGATATCTGCGCTATGAAATCCCGGGTGGATGGCATTTTTTGCAACCACCACACCTCCCACAGGAATATGACCTTCGGGACCTGTAGGACAGGCATCCGGCATTAAAGCTCCGGCAGTGAGCGTAGGTGTTTTCATCAGAACTTTCATCGTTTTGATTACTTTTTCTACATTATCACTCTCATTTTCATGTTCCGCTCTGATGTTGATGATAAACTCAGGAGCAGTTTCATGAAGCGGAATATGTTCAGGTTGTTTGAACTGTTCCAGATATTCTTTAATCTGAATTTCATCCAGATGATTTTCGTTGATATAGGTAATGGCATCTTTAAACCATTTAGCGGGTCTATATCCCAATTCGATTAAGTGATTTCCATTAAATTCCATTGTTTTGTTATTTTGATAATGCAAAGTAACTTCTTTATTGCGCAATAGTTTTGCGTAGATAATAAATTTTTGATTATTTTTACAAAAATTATAAAAAAGACAAATTCGCTGGTATGCAAATTCGCTTATTAGCATTATGTAAAAAAAATTAAACTTACAACTATGATATTATTAGAACAATTAAAACATTTTCCTGAAACCGTTCAATTCAGCGATGTGATTGCTTATATAGATGCAAATTACCATTTTACCCCTACCGCATTCAAAAACGGAAATACAAGAAATGAAGAAGACCAGAATAACGGATCATGTAAAATATTCGGTTTTGCATCTTATCACGGATTGACAAAAGAGGAGACACTTCCGCTTTTCGGAGATTTTTATAGGGAAGATGTACTTAAAAACCCTGATGGAACAGATCACCAGAACATCAGAAACTTTATGGAATTCGGATGGGAAGGATTGATCTTTGAAGGCAATCCGCTGAGAGAGAAATAGGTTTTCAGATAAAAAAGAATAATCATGTCATCCAATAAAAACGCACTGATCCGCTATAAAACATTAGACAAGTGCCTCAAAAACAAATACCGTAAATATACTTTGGAAGATCTTATTGATGAATGTTCCGAAGTATTATTTGAATTTGAGGGAAAAGAATCTTATGTAAGCAGAAGGACTATTCAGCTGGATCTTCAGAATATGCGGAGTGAGAAATTCGGGTATGAAGCTCCTATTGAAGTATATGAAAGAAAATATTACCGTTACAGCGATCCGGACTACAGTATCCATAATATTTCTGTAAATGAAAGTGATCTGAAAGCGATGAATAATGCAGTTCAGATCCTGAAGCAATTCAAAGATTTCTCTATGTTCAAAGAAATGAACGGTGTCATCCAGAAACTGGAGGATTCTATTCATTCTACTAACCAGAAGTCAATCATTCATTTGGATAAAAATGAACAGTTAAAGGGGTTGGAGCATATTGATATTCTGTATGAAGGTATTCTCAATAAAAAGGTACTGAAAATCTTATACAAGAGCTTTACTGCAAGAGAATCCAATATTTTCACCGTTCATCCGCAACTGTTGAAAGAATTTAACAACCGCTGGTTCCTCATCTGTCTTTACAAACAGAAAATGTATAATCTGGCGCTGGACAGAATGGAAAGTATTGAAACAGATGAAGCCCTTCCTTACATTGATAAGGATCTGGACGGAGATGAATACTTTAAGAACATTGTAGGAGTTACCGTTTCAGAATCCATGGCTCCTAAAAATGTCATTTTTTTTGTTGATACGGCCAATGCTCCTTATATCAAAACAAAACCATTACATAAAAGTCAGGAGATCATTAATGAGGTTGAAGGAGGTACTCTTTTTAAAATTTGTGTGCAGATCAATTTTGAATTAGAAAGACTGTTGCTGGGCTTTGGAGATTCGCTGATTGTTCATCGACCGAAAAAGCTAAGATTGAGAATGGAAGAGAAATTTAAAGCCGGAAGTAAGAATTATCAGGACCTGATCATTCCGGAAGAAAACTAGTATTTCAGAATTATTAAGTAAAAAAGAACAGGATAGTAATTGAGACTCAGGAATATTTTAATTGAAATTGACCTCTGATTTTTATCTTGGCTTGGAAATTGTAGTACTCAAGTACAAAATCACCATATGAAATCAAGAATATTTAAAGCACTTATTGCCATTATAGCACCTATAGCGATAGAGTATATCGTTAAAAAAATATCTGAGAAACTTGATAAGAAAGAAGATCAGAAAGAGAAAGAACCGAAGCAGATTACTGCTTAAAAGTAGTTAAAATTTAAAATTATCGAAAAGAGACTGTCATTATGGATGGTCTCTTTTTTTGTGGTGATAGGAGAAGGGGAGGTGATGATGACCCCGTCAAAAATTCAAAGAATTTTTGAGGGCCTTCCGGTGGAGGGGAATGTTCACTCTTTCAACTGAAGTATTCATTATAATATTCCTGGAAATCGGAGATTTCAAAACTTAAGTGTACTTTTCATACATAAAATTTATCACTTAAAAATAACTTAAGTGTTATAAAACTTTTATGGCTAAATAGAGCTCAGTCGATTTATATAAAGTCATAAACTCCATTTTTCCAGCCCAAAACTTTGGAGGAATCCGCTTTTAGCCAGTTTTTCAGAACTGTAGCATATACTTTTCTGAAATCTTCTGTGTAGATCAGGTCACCTTCATTCAGATTCTGTAAATCCGGAAGACTGTTCAGAAGGCCTTTCTTTTTAAGGTTTCCACTGATAAAGAACATCTGGTTAGCCGTTCCGTGATCTGTCCCATTGCTTGCATTTTGGGCCACTCGACGCCCAAACTCAGAAAAGGTCATCAAAAGAATATTATTGAATAAGCCATTGCTTTTCATATCAGCCACAAAGGACTTCACAGCTTCATTAATATCACTGAACAGTTTTTTCTGTCTGTCATTTTGGTTCACATGGGTATCAAAGCTTCCAATGGAAAGATAGTAAACCTGGGTATTGATATCTGATTTGATTAAAGAGGCCACTGTCTTAAAGTCCTTTCCCAGTTGCGAATTAGGATAAGTCTGTTCCGTTTTTTTTGCTTTGCTCTTATCAAAAATATAGCCTGCATTGTTAATCGTAGAACCTAAAGTCTGATAAAGGTAAGACACCGTTTCGTCATCATGATGGTGATCATAAAGAGATTTGAAATATTTCTCCTGACTGGTCTGATATAACCTTTTAGGATCTTTAAAAGCAAATGCTTTATTATTTTCTCCTTTCAAAGCCAGGCTTAGCATATCATCAACTTCCAGTGCCTGTGTGGGATGCTCACAACGGTAACATTCTTCATCCAGAAAGCGGCCTAACCAGCCTGTTTCCAGAAATTCATCACTTCTGCTTGCCGATTGCCAGATATCCATGCTGCGGAAATGAGATTTATCCGGATTGGGATAACCCACATTGTTCATCACAGAAAGCTCTCCATTATCAAAAAGCTCTTTAAAATAGGAGAGGGAAGGATTGATTCCGGCTTCATCTGTAAGGGATAAAGAATCCTGAACAGCAAGCGTTTTCCTTTCTCTGAAATAGATGTCATTTTTTGTAGGAATAACCGTGTTCAAGCCATCATTTCCACCAGTAAACTGAAGAACTACGAGAATATTCTGATTGGGATTCAGTGCCTCTTCCAACGTTATAGCTTTTAGAAAGTTAGGAAGTAGAAGTGATGCTGTGGCCAGTGAACTTATTTTGAGGAATTCTCTTCTTTTGATTAACATAATGTTGGATTTTGGTGATAGATATAAGTGCCCCCTTTACATTAATTGATATTCAGGGGTTGACATAAGGTTGATAATGGTCATTTTCGTGCTTTTATCAGAGAAGTTATTGACTGTATTCATATCTAGGCTTTGTGGTTTCTGAATCAGATAATCCTCACAGTTTTTATGGTCAAAAATCTGATCTACCCGGTTCCAGTCTATTGTTATATTGGGATTTTTAAAGCTTTTATTCAAAGCTGTTTCCTTAGATTTCATTCCCATATCAATATCGTCATCTTGTCGTGGACTGTATTCCAGCGGGCGAAGGCCGGACCATATCTGCGGTACCTGAAGTCTCAGCATCAGAGTAGAGCTGTCAATCCAGGATCTTCCATTGGGCCACCCTGCAACATTCGGTGGATAAAGCAACATTTGTCCTAATAGCTTTTGATACACGATGAGGTTTTCAGGATTCTGAATATTCATCGGAAGGATCCGCATCATTCCGGCCATAAGTTCTATGGGCGATTTTATCCTGTTTCCGATATTTTTCTGTTCGTAAAACCATGAGCTTGAAAAGATCTCCGTCATCAGTTTCTTAATATCGTAACCGGAATTGTAGAAGCTGGTACTGAGTGTATTTACAATATTCTGATCTATATTTTCATTAACGAAAAACTTATAGACTTTGGCTGTGATAAATTTTGCGGTTGCTTTTTGCTCCAGAATAATATTTAGAGCATCTGATCCGTTAAAATTACCTGTTTTCCCCAGAAAAGTTTTGGTTTCTTCATCATGCTGATTTTTCCTTTCTTTAAAATTTCCTTCTTTATCGTAACTCCATCCTGTAAATGCTCTGGCTCCTTCTCTCACATCTTTTTCCGTATAATTTCCTCTGCCCATAGTGAAAAGCTCCATGACCTCACGGGCAAAATTCTCATTGGGGTGGTCTTTCTTATTTTGCTGGTTATTCAGGAAGTTAAGCATAGCCGGAGCTTGACTGACTTCAAAAAGTAAATCTTTGAAGCTTCCCAATGCATTCTTCCGGATTGTATTTAAAAGTTGCTTATTGAACTTTGGATTAAGGACTCTTGAAGCAAAATGTCCATGCCAGAAAAAAGCCATCTTTTCTCGCATTTGTTCCTTACTGTTCACCATTTTATCCAGAAAGTTAAGATTCAGTTCTTCGTTCTGTGTTCTATAAATCCGTTGCATTTCCTTCTTCTTTTCAGCAGGAGCTGTACTGTTCATATAATCTGCAGCAGGTTCGATATCAGGCGTATCATAAATAATCTCTGTAAAGCTTTCTTCTTTAAATAATTCATTAATCAGCGTCTTGATGTTTTTATTTTTCAAATCATCGATTTGATTAATTCCGGGACCAAAGCCTGCACGCCAGAGAAGATGTTTATTTTTTAATAAGGTGTCAGCCATGATGAGAGCATTTATTTTTTTGATGTTTCTGAAGAAAAAAGGTTAAAATAATAACGGGTTAAGGTTTGTTAATATTATAATGTGTGCACAATAGGACTGTTGGAAAACGCTCAGGTACTAAGATTTTGTACGCTGTATATTGGAAGGCGCGAGGATTTTATCTTCGATAAAATTGTTTATGGTTAGATTCTCTCGCTGCTTTTTCATCTCAACTAATGCAATTATTTTATTTATTCGTGAAATTTATGAGGTTTAAAAAGATATAGCCCCATAGTGCATAGAATAATGTTATTGGTGCCGTGGCAAAAAATAAATAGCATCCTTGCTGAAGATCTTTGATCTTCTTGTGCCTTAAAATATACGTAATACTAATAAAAATTTTGCGCCTTAGCGTTTTCCAATGTTTGAATTCCTTTTATATCAATAAGTTGACTTATCCTGTTTCTATTTTTTAACTTTTTAAATATATTTCACATTTCAGGTCCTGTTTTTTATAAAAATTGTTAAACAATCATTTAAAATTTAACATAAAATAAATGATTGATATTCATTTTGTTACGGTTTTAATGCGTGTTAAAAAACAGCAGAAAGCTTTGCTTGGCACGATTTTTACATCCTCTTGTTTAGTAAAATTTAAAAATTAGAGTTATGAAAATGTTTAAACAAGCAATTTTAATTGCCGGAATTTTAACAGCAGGTATAGCAAGCGCACAGAGTTCACAAATGAATAATATGATCAAAGTAGGCGCAAATGTTGGTTTAGCAGTTCCCGCAGATAACCTTTCCGCAGCAGTTGGTGTAGATGTAGCTTATCAGAACCTTATTACTCCAGGATTTGGATTAGGTATTGCATCAGGATATACTCACTATTTTGGTAAAGATAACAACGGGTATAAAAATAATGATGTAGGAGTAGTTCCTGTAGCTGCTTTAGTAAGAATTTATCCAAAACAAACCGGTTTCTATTTCGGAACTGACTTAGGATATGGATTCTTAGTTGGAGACAAAACAGTAGCTTCTAACACGAATGTAGAAAGAGCAAGCGGAGGTTTCTATATCAAACCTGAAATCGGATACCACAACAGAGACTGGAACTTCTTCGTACAATACCAAAAGGTTTTTGTAGGAACTAAAGGAGATTTAGCTGGTCAGGATTATAATGTGGGGAATATCGGAGTAGGATTCGGTTATAATATTCCATTAGGAAAGTAGTTAGATTTAATATATAAACAATTATTAACCAAAACCTTTTCACGAAAGTGGAAAGGTTTTTTTGTTCTGTGCAGGATTTACGAAAACAATTATTATATTTGGTAAAATTTGAGGTTATGATTCTGAATCCAAAATTTCCACTTTATTTACCAGGAGTAGAGAACAGTAATAATGATAATGTTTCTATCATCGGAGCAAGTCTCCGTGAAGATATGACCATCTTAGGCTATTTTGTTTCCGGTAACGGAGGTCTTGAGATTAAAGCACAAAATACATATTCTACTAAGGAATATGCTTCTTTTAATGACATCTTAAAAAAGTTTATCCATGATAATGAGTTAGCTAACGTAAAACGCTTGGGAATGGCTGTACCGGGACCTGTCATTGACGGAAAAAGCAACCCCGTAAGATTAGGCTGGAACTTAGATGTTGAAGAATATAAAAGAGATTTCGGTTTTGAAAAGGTAGATATGCTGAACGACCTGGAAGCTTCTGCTTACGGAATGGCTCTTCTTGAAGATGATGATCTTGAAGCCATTTATACCAGCGGTCATCTTGAAAAAGGAAATGTGGCGATCCTTGCTCCGGGAAACGGATTGGGTGAAGCTGGATATTTCTTTGACGGGAAAAATTTAAGACCTTTTGCAACAGAAGGAGGGCATTCTGAATTTTCACCAAGAACCAATGTAGAGGTTGAGTTTTACCAGTTCCTTAATAATATCTATGGGATTGTAAGCTGGGAAAATGTATTATCCAAATCAGGATTATTCAATATCTATCGTTTTCTGAGAGATGTAAAAAGACATCCGGAACCTGAATGGTTAGGAGATCGTCTTGCCAATGGTAATTTTGTTGAAGAGCTTTATAAAGCAGCAGTAGAAGATAACGTACTGATATGTAAAATTGCTCTGGATACTTTCCTTGAGTTTTTGGCAAGAGAAGCCAATAACTTAACCTTAAAGGTAAAAGCTACTGGCGGATTGCTGATTGCCGGAGATATTCCTCAGATGGTAAGAGAATATATCGATAAAGCCAAGTTTTACGAAAAATTCAAGATCAGTGATAAAATGGAAGGAATGCTTAGAAACATTCCGATCTATCTGGTCAAGCAAAATCATACTGCATTAAAAGGGATGGCATTATATACAGCCTACTATCAAGAATAAAAGAAAGCTCCGAAGAAATTCGGAGTTTTTTTATGGGATGATATTATTCATAAAAATAATTAACTTTCTTGATATACATCAACGAAATCTATTGAATAAGATGGCTACCTTTGTGCTAAACTTAATTAAAATAATTCTAAACAATGAAAAAAATATTTTTATTAGCAGTATTAGCTGGTGGTTTAGCTTTCGGACAGTCTAAAAAAGTAGTAGCATCTGATGTTCACTGGTGGGGATATAAAGTAGCTAAATCTGAAGCTAGTTCTCACGACGGAACTGTGAAAGTGAAATCAGGAGATATGGTAATGAAAGGAAATCAACTTGTAGGAGGGAACTTCGTGTTGGATATGACTTCTATCAACGCGACTGACCTTACGGGAGAATACCAACAGAAATTAAACGGACACCTTAAGAATGGTGACTTCTTTGAAGTTGAAAAATTCCCTACTGCTACTTTTAAAATTACAGGAGTAAAGAAAAACAGTGATAAAATCTACAATTCTTTAGTAACAGGAACTCTTACTCTGAAAGGAAAAACAAGCCCAATTACTTTCCCTGCTAAAATTTCTTACAGCAAAGGAGTAGTAAGCCTGGTTTCAAATAAGTTCTCTTTCGACAGACAGAAATTTGATGTTGCTTACAAATCTACAATGCAGGACGTTTTTGTGAAAGATGATATTGATATGGTAGTAAAGGTAACTGCTCAATAAATTAATCAAAAAAAGATTATTAAAAGTGTAGAAGTTCTACACTTTTTTTTATTTTTGTTGAATTGTAAATAAAAAAGAATGAAAAGATTACTATTGTTTGCTATGGTGTGCGCAAGCATATCATTTGTTTCTGCCCAAAGGAAATTTGATAAGGTTTCGAAAGTGACTTCATCAGAGATCAGATGGTGGGGATATAAGGTTGTGAAAACTGAGGCTTCCTCCCATTCAGGAACGATAAAATTAAAAAGTGGAAAATTCAACTTTGACCATACTGTACTGGTAGATGGTGAATTCATCATAGATATGAGAAGTATGATGGCTGGTGATGTTTCTGATGAAGATCAGATCAAACTTACCAATGACCTGAAAAGTACCAACTTCTTTGAAGTGAAGAAATTTCCGGTTGCGAAATTCCATTTGACTAAAGTTATTCCTTTAGCAAACAGTGAGTATAATTCTACCGTATACGGAGATCTTACACTTAAAGGAGTGAGAAAAACAATTTCTTTCCCCGCAAATGTGTATGTTACTCAGTTTACAACTTCTATTGAATCTGCGAAGTTCTCTCTGAACAGAAGAGATTTCAAGGTATTCTACCAGTCTTCACTGAAAGATTACTTCATTAAGAACGAAATGGATATTCAGTTTAAGGTGTCTACTGAAAAGCTGGATAATGACAACAGAGTTCCTGCAAAGAAGAAATAAAATTAAATGTAATGTTGATAAAAAGAGCAGCTCTTAGGAGCTGTTTTTTTTGTGTAGGGATCTCTGTAGAAGGTATAGGTAAAATTATTTTGTCATTCAGAATGGATCCCGATATGGTAAACATTGGTTTTTATATAGATTTTATTTTCAAAAAGAGCTTTTAAGACGATTAAAGCTCTGCTGTTCAAGTTTTTTTAATCTGAATCGTAGCTTTTCCGCATTTTTCATAAATTAGTAGTATGAAAATTTATATTGTAAGCGGTCTTGGGGCAGACTTTAAGGTACTTGAAAGATTAGAGTTTCCCAAGCATTGTGAACTGATTTTTATAGACTGGCTCATCCCGGAAGAAAATGAACCTTTTCATACTTATGTTGAGCGGATGGCCGAAAAAGTAGATCCTTCTGAACCTTTCTGCCTGTTGGGATATTCTTTTGGTGGAATTATGATCCAGGAGATCAATCGGCTGAAGCCTGCTGAAAAAGTAGTGATTCTGGGAAGTATTAAATCTGATAAAGAAAAATCCAGATTCATAAAAACAGGAGAGGTAACCAAGATTCCCCGTATCCTGCCTGTAGGACTATTCAATGTGAAAGCAGCCAACGTATATGCTGTACTCAGAAAGCTTTTTGATCCTAAAAATCCGAGACTTCTTCAGTATTTCAGAGTAAGGGACCCTTATTATCTGAAATGGTCTGTAGAAAAAGTATCCGAATGGAAATTTGAAGAAAACCCAGAGGTCATCCAGATTTTGGGAGATAAGGATATTGTATTTCCCATCAAGAATTCAAAACCGGATTATGTGATTAAAGGAGGAACCCATTTGTTTCCGGCCACCAAAGCTAAGGAAGTTTCTAAAATCTTAAATGAAATATTCAGTGAAAAAACGGTGATGTTATTAAGTGAATAGTTTTTTTTAGGGGTGTTTGTCAAATAAATAACTTTTTCATGGTATTTATATGTAATTTTGATAGGGTTAAATATAAATTTTATGAAAATAGGGTTAAAGTGGATCGTTTCATTCTCTCTTATTGCATTGGTTGCTATTGGAGGGTTATTCTGGACTCCGGGTACAGATATTTCTGATAAAGGAGTATTTTTAACTGAAGATAAAATTGTAGGGGCTGACGTAGCCTGGATTTTGGCAGCAGCAGGGCTTGTACTGCTAATGACACCCGGATTATCATTTTTTTATGGAGGAATGGTAGGTCGGAAAAATATAATTTCTACAATGCTGCAGAGTTTTATTGCTTTAGGAGTAGTCTCTATCGTTTGGGTGGTCGTTGGTTTTTCATTATCCTTTGGTGAATCTTTGGGAGTTACCATTGCGGGTAAGCATTATGGAATTATTGGAAATCCATTAAGTTATCCTTTTTTTAATGGAGTAGGGGGGCTTCCCCATAGTATGATGGCTCCCACTATACCTTTTATTCTTTTTGCATTGTTTCAGATGAAATTTGCCGTTATTACTCCTGCGATCATTACCGGATCTTTTGCAGAGAGGGTCCGTTTCATTTCTTATCTTTTATTCATTGTGCTTTTCAGCATCTGTATTTATACTCCGCTTTGTCATATGGTATGGCATCCTGATGGTCTTCTCAACAAATATTTTGGAGTGAAAGATTTTGCAGGTGGCACAGTTGTACACATGAGTGCAGGCTTTGCAGCACTTGCCGGAGCTTTGGTATTGGGAAAACGGAAGAATCCACATCATGAACCTTCCAATATTCCTTATGTACTCCTGGGGACAGGGATGTTATGGTTTGGATGGTTTGGTTTTAATGCAGGATCTGCCCTGAGTGCTTCCGCATCTGCAGCAACAGCTTTTGGAACGACTACTATTGCTTCTGCTTCCGCTATGATGACCTGGATATTTTTTGACAGGATTAACGGGAGAAGTGTTTCTGCTTTGGGTGCCTGTATTGGTGCTGTGGTAGGTCTTGTAGCGATTACACCCGGTTGTGGATTTGTCAGTATTCAGGAAAGTCTTTTCATAGGATTTATTTCAGCAATTGTTTCTAACCTGATGGTCAACTGGAAAGCTTTAAAGAAGATAGATGATACCCTGGATGTTTTTGCCTGTCATGGAGTAGGAGGTATTATGGGAATGATTTTAACAGCTATTTTTGCTCATGGTGAAAAAGCCAGTCTTCTTCATGGTGGAGTTGAAGTATTCCTTCATCATCTGACTGCCTTGTTTCTGGTGTCTGCATTTACTTTTTTAGGATCTTTACTGCTGTATAAAGTAACCAATGCGATTATTACCTTAAGGGTTTCGGAGGAATCTGAGACTATGGGACTTGATCTTTCCCAGCATCAGGAGCACTTTAATTAAGTGTAATATTCTTACTTACGATTTCCTTTCAAGCTCATTTAAAGAAAATTGGAGAATAGATTTGAAACAGGTAAAAAATACATGATATAAGGCTGCTAATTGTGAAGTTTTACTATGCATATTATAAGATTTATCATGTATCTTTGCTTTTGAGGAAAATGAAGAATCATTTATGGAATCAATATCGGTTTTTGAGATTATTAAAGTAGGGATAGGTCCTTCCAGTTCACATACAATGGGACCGTGGAATGCAGCATCTGCATTTATTAGGATTATAAAAAGAGAAAGATCAATAGAAGACGTTAAAGAAGTTTTTCTTGAATTCTTCGGCTCACTTGCCAAAACGGGGATAGGCCACGGAACGGATATTGCCGGAATGCTTGGTCTGAATGGTGAAGATTACAAGACGATCAATACTACAAAAATTGACGAAAAAATAGACTATATAAAGAGTACCCAAACCATTAATCTTGGTGGTGAGAAGGTTATTCCGTTTATTTATGGCCATCACTTGATTTTAAATATGAAGAAATCACTTGATTTTCACCCGAATGGAATGATTTTCAGAGCTGTTTTTGAAGATGGAACCGAACTTGTTCAGGATTTTTATTCTGTAGGAGGTGGCTTTATTGCCAGTCAGGAAAAAAACTCAATAGAAAAGCAGTGTGTACGTACAATATATCCTTGTCATAAGGCTTCAGACATTGCAAAATATTGTGAGAAACTGGGACTTAAAAAGATTTCCGATCTGATTTTCATTAATGAAGAAAGCTGGAGAACTCAGGAAGAGACAAGAGAAGAGGCGCTTTACATCTGGCAGCAGATCAAAGAGTGTATTTACAAGGGCGTAAATAAGGAAGGAATTCTTCCCGGTGGATTGAATGTTTCGAGAAGAGCAGCAGGAATCAACAGAAAATTATTGGGTGATAAAATCTATAAAAATAAGGATGAATGGTTTCAGCAGGTTGTGGATGCCGAAGAAAACTTCACCAATATCAATAAATGGATTGCCTGTTTTGCACTGGCAGTAAATGAAGAAAATGCCAGCTTCGGAAGAATTATTACAGCACCTACAAATGGGGCAAGTGGCGTTATTCCTGCTGTTTTGATGTACTCTCAAGCGTTTACAGATTCTATCAGCGATGATGATATTGTCCGTTTCTTATTGGTAGCAGGAGAAATAGGGACTTTATTTAAGAAAAATGCAACCATCTCTGCAGCGATGGGAGGATGTCAGGCAGAAATCGGAGTTTCATCAGCAATGGCAGCAGCCGGACTTACAGAAATCTTAGGCGGAAGTGTAGGACAGGTATTGATGGCCGCAGAAATTGCGATGGAACATCACCTTGGATTAACCTGTGACCCTATCAGAGGACTGGTACAGATTCCATGTATTGAAAGAAATACAATGGGGGCAATGAAAGCAATTACAGCAGCTAATATCGCACTGGAAAGTGATCCTGCCAAAGCAAAAGTAACTTTGGATGAGGTGATCCAGACGATGTGGGAAACAGCTCTTTCTATGAGCGACCGCTTTAAGGAAACTTCTGAAGGAGGATTGGCCATTGCAGTGAATGTTCCGGAATGCTAGTTTAGAATATTATTCCGGAGGGTTATATAAACTCCATTATTTAAATATAAAATCCTTAGAAAAACATCTAAGGATTTTTTTTGTGAATGTTATTTTGTTGCGTAGTAGAACCACCCATCAGAAATTCAAAGAAATTTTGACACCCTCCAAGGGAGGGAATGATTATGTCTTCAACTGCAATATTAGTATGAAGCTATTTGCCGGGACTTTTTTTATTGAATAGATAAGTTTTCCCACCTTGTGTGAGGTGGAGCTGTTTATTTTCAGGGGTGAAAGAGAGTTTTAGACCAGCTTTTTCAAAGGTAAACTGATCTTTTTCTAGAGCAGTGAGTGGAAATTCCGGCTGATTGGTGCCCTGGGCATATAATGTGTCATCTTTAATCAATATCTTTAAACCCAAAGCAATATCTTTTGAGGTATAATCTCCTACATATTTTTCAAGGTCAGCAGCAGGTGTTTTAGTGTTATTAAATGCTGGATATTGATAATCTCTGCCATATACCAGATTCATGATGCCGATATAGAAGCTGTTTTGAGGGAAATTCTTACCGTTGATGGTTACAGCATAGGATAACTGATCTGTAGGTTCAAAGGATACTATAGAGTGGCTTCCTGCTGTAGTACCTCCGTGTCCATAGGATATGATGTTGTAAAATGGTATTTTCATAATTCCTGATCCAAATACTTTCTCTTTTTTATTGGAAATCATCATGTCAAGGGTTTCTTTTTTGATAAATGTACCATTGAATAGGGCATTGATAAAGATATTCAGGTCTTCCGGAGTGGAGGTGATGTCTCCTAATCCGATGCAATTGTGAAAATCAAAATCCTTTACTTCTTTCCAGCTGCCATTTTTTAATTCATAGGATTTAAAAATATTTTTTGGATTGTCAAGTACAGAAAAAGTATGGGGCATTGGTGCTTTGTTCAGAATGTTTTCCTTTAAAATCTCGTTATAAGGCTTCTTATAGATCTTTTCCAATATTCTGCTCAGGAGGAAATAAGCGGAGTTGGAGTATTTAAACTTTTCTCCGGGTTTAGCACTTACCTCATTTTTTTTGATGGCTTCAATAATGGCTTTATCTCCTACTGCTTTTCCAAATAGCCAATTGTTTTCAATAGATTCTCCTACATAATCTCCTAATCCACTGGTATGATTCAGCATCGTTTGGATGGTGATCTTTTCAGCGTTGGGAATTTCAGGATAGAATTTTGAAAGTGGATCGGTAAGGTTCAGTTTTCCTTTTTCTATAAGCTGAAGAAGCATTACCGCTGTCATAAGTTTACTGATAGATCCTATCCGGTATCCGGTATTTTGGTCATAAGCTGTATTTCCAGGAAGAAGATTCTGACCAAAGTTTCTCTTATAAACAGGTTTTCCATCTCTGAAGATGGCTATACTTCCGATTTCCTGATTATTCTTCACCATATAATCTAAGAATTCATCAATCTTCTGTGTGTTTATTGCTTTTCCATTAAGGTAGGAAACTTCGGAACTTTCCGGTTTAATAATATCCCTGTAAAGGTTTAAAGTCATTGTTTTACCATTCTGGATCAGGTTTCCTTCAAAATGATCTGTTTTGTAGATTCCTTTATAGCCGGCATTTATACTTCCTATTTCAAGACTGAGTTCGTTATTACTGAAATCTGTTTTATCTGTAGGAATTTCTTTAGCGCTCTGCTTGGGACTTATAAGAGTGGTGGTATAGCCTTGTGATTTCTTTGATATTTTAAAAATGACGGGCAGTTTCATGGTTTGGATGTCCACTTCACCATTCCAGGTTCCTTCAATCTGGGCGTGACAAAACTGTGCCAGACATGCCAGCACAAATAATAATTTGATTTTCATAGTATTTAAATAATTTTATTGATGATAATCTGGCAGATCAGAGAACTGATCATTGTTACGGCACAAAAAAGTACAATATGCTGCCATTTTTTAATGTTGGTCGCTGTTTTAAATCCATTATAAAAAAGGGTAACGCTATAAATAAGAGTGGTAATGGATATAATGGTCATAGAAATCATAATCAGGAAATCCACAAAAGGAAATGTTCCTGAGGGGTTAGCTTCGTAGTTGGCAACACTTTTTCCTGCGAGTTTAAGGGATGATATTTTTCCTGTGAATTGTAACAGGATCAGAAAGAGTTGGGAGATTAGAACAGTATTGACGATATCAATGATCCTTGTTTTTCCGTTCAGGATTTTGCCTAAAATAAAAAGAATGACAATTGCAGCAGAAAAGCTTAACAGAGTACAAACCGTTATCGTTCCAAGTGAAGCATTTTCTATAGAACTGATTCTGTATATACTGGTAAAGGCAGTATCTGTCCAATATCCTGCAATAATTGACAGAATGACAGCAAGGGTTCCGGCAAGAAGAAGAAGTTTTTCATCAAATCTTTCAAACGGATTGAAAATAGTTTTCCAGTTCATCATGAATGAGTTTACAGGTTAGTATGCGTTTACAGATTATTTTTCAGTTGTTCAACCTTTGTGATCAGGTCATCCATTTTATTTCTCATGGTGGGATAGGATAGGCCGGCCTGTTTGGCCATTTCTTTAATGCTCCCGCTGGACAGGAAAAAATTAAGGACAAAATCCTGTTCCTCACGATTCAGTTTAAGAAGAACCGGAAGTTCATAGTCACCACTTACCTCAGTTTTACAGGCAGGGCATTTCATTTGACTTACATTAAGAGTATTGTCACAACTTGGACAGACTATCGGTAACTTCATTGAATTTATTTTTTACGAAAGTAATATTTTTTTTAATAAAGTTAAAATATTTTTTAATTTTATTAAAATTAATTTTAAATAGGAACAAAAAAATAACCACAAAAAAAGTTATTTTGTGGTTAATTAAATATTTTTTTTGTATTGATTTTCAGTGGTTTATCTTAGGATTTCTCTGATTCTGTTGGCATTTGTAATCAGTTCTTCAAGGTATTCATAGTTTTCTTTTTCTAAAGCAGATTTGAATTTTCTGAGCTGAGTAATGTGTTCATTGAGAACGTCCAGAACATTTTCTTTGTTTTGTTTAAAGATCGGAACCCACATTTCCGGATGGGATTTGGCCAGACGCACGGTACTTGAAAAACCGGAACTGGCAAGCTGGAAGATGGTTTCTTCTTCGCGTTCTTTTTCCAGAACGGTATTGGCCAGAGCGTATGAAGTGATGTGGGAGATATGGGAAATATAAGCAGTATGAATGTCGTGATCTTCAGCATTCATATAGATGGTGTGCATTTCAAGGGCATTTACAATCCCTTCAACGATATTCAGAGCATCATCTGCGGATTCTTCTTTATTGCAGATCACACCGGCTTTACCTGAGAAACTCTCTGCAATAGCAGATTTAGGTCCATTGTTTTCTGTACCCCACATCGGGTGAAAGGCAACGAATCTCGAACGTTTCGGATGGTTTTTTACTGCACCTACGATTCCAGCCTTGGTAGAACCTGCATCCATAACTGTCTGACGATCTGATACAAGATCAAGAACGGCAGGTAGTAATTTTCTGGCCGCATCCACCGGAATGGCAAGGATGATAAGATCTGAATCTTTAATTCCCTTTTCCAGATCTGCTTCTGCGTCAATTATTTTCAAATCTAATGCTTCGGTGATGTGCTGCTTGCTGTTATCGATTCCGTAGATGAAGCTGGCAACGTTTTTTTCTCTTAATTTCAAGGCCATTGAACCTCCGATTAATCCTACTCCAATAATACTTATTTTCATCTTTTTAATTTTTTTTTAAATAAAAAAACCTCGTCAAGGACGAGGTTTTAAGTTATGTTCATAAGAATCCCTATCCCAGATCTGAGTTAAAAATTCTATAATAATATGTTCCGTTGTTAAAATTCACAAAGCGAAATTATAAAATATTTTTTAAAGTTGAGAACTTTTTATGATTTCTTTTTGAGCCGGATCGGAGTATTGTACTGCCAGTCCTTATTGGGAACTATATTGCTTTGAAGATAATATTTTCTATCTTTCCTGAATACAACAGCCAGAGTATCGGTGGGAGGATGGTTACTCATTGGACTGCCTTCAATCTGTTTGATGTATTTTACTATGATCTGTTTTTCATTTCCGGTGATACTGCAGACATCTGTAAAAAAGGTTTTGTAGCCAAGCCCCCAAAAAGTACAGCTGTCTTTGGTAATGGTGAGACCATAATCCAATGTCATTTCTGAGTTTTCATCCAGTTTTCCAAAATCATGAGAGATAGAATAGTCTCCTTTCCACTGGGTATGAATGGACGTTTCGGAATCTTTTGAAGATCCTTCCGGCAGGCTTTTACAGGAAATTATGCTGAGGAGTGAAAGTATTAAAAATATTTTTTTCATAATGCTAAAGATGTCTTAATCAGCACTGTGAATAATGGTTCTTTTTACGTTTTCACCTTTCTGTTCCAATTCAAGAGTGGTAACTCCGCCGGCAAATAAGAATTCGATTTCAACTTTATTGGAGGATACTTTGTAGCTAATAGTTTCCAGACCATCCTGATGAATTTCCTTTTCACTACTTTGTTTGGGTAATGTCGTAAGAAGAAGTTCTGCTTTTTCCACTTCTTTCTCTTTGATGGTTTTTTGATATACAACTTCCATTGTACTGTTAGGGAAAATGCACTCCAGCTCAGTTTCGTAGTCAGCTGTTTTTTCTGTACATTCTTTTAAAGTAGGGATTATTTTGCTTTCTTCAACAGGTTTTTCCGCCACAGGAGCTTGTACAACAGGACTGTCTTTCTTTATAGGCTCAGTTTCATTTACAGTCTGTTTTGAATCGTTTTTACATCCCGCTAGCAGCAATAAAAAACAAAATGGAATCATCTTTTTCATGGGATGAAGATAACTCTTTTTGTACTTAAAGTTTTCACTGTTTATGGGGATTTTTACCATTTAGGCATCATAGTAAAGTTCCAGTATCAAGTGTCCTTTTTCGTCACACCATTTTATCCATAAGCTTTGTTCATGATCATCTTTTACCATTAACCAACTTCCGGTAATTTTAATAGGATAATAAAAGCTGTCATCATCCAGTGGTTGTGATGGGGCTTTACTATCAGGCATTGTTCTTAAAGGGTTTTCTTTTTCATTGAACCCCACAGAGAAGACAGATAAAATATGCTCCTGAGTGGTCTGATATAAAAACAGTGGATCTGATTCTTTTATATATTTTATGGTATTTTCATTCACCAATACTTTATAAAATCCATTTTCATTGCCTAAGAATTTGAAAACCAAAAGGGTGTATTCAGGCTTTATCATGTAAGGGGTAACATCATCATCATTGAAAGTATCGTTCATTTGAAACGATTTCCATTCTGAATGATCTTTATTATAAAGTTTGATCCAATCCTTTTGCTGGTAAGTGTTTTTTAAGACGATAAAACCTTTATCTTCTTTTTCGTCTTTCTTTTCTGCAGGAGAAGTCACGGATTTTTCTTTATTGGAATCAGGCTTGAAAGGCTTTGTTGTCTTTTTATCCTGACAGGAAAATATACACAGACTTATTAAAGTAAGGGTAGGAAGTATTTTTTTCATGAGGTCTTAAATATATAAATCTTCTATTTGGATTGTATCCTGCTTTTATGGACATATCCTTTCTTTCCTTCCTGTGATGTAACGAACCACCAGTCGCCATTCTGGTCAGTCACTTCAATCTGTTCTCCTGATTTAATCTTCTGCAGCACTTGAGAGGTAATGCTTTTGTCTTTTCTCAGATTGGTATAGCCATCAGGATCCTGAATAAAATAAGCTGTATTCTGAATTTTTTCCGTTCTGCACTTTTTAGCCCTTACTTTTTCTTCCGGAATAGGAGTTATTCTGTCAGTCCATCCGGATTTTTGTATATTAATATTTTGAGGAATATCACAAATGTACATTACGGCATCCTGAGAAATATCTGACATTGTTTTATAGATAATATTCCGAAGAAGCCATGTATTATTTTGCATAATGACATTATATTCTTTTTCATAGTATCCGCGGTCAGGGAAATATGTTTTTACAGTAAATCCTTTTTCATTAAAAATAGGAATGATATTACCAATAATATTGCCGCCATCCTCAGAAAAGTTCCTTGTTTCCAGTGCTAGTGTATATTTTCCCTGCTGATTTCCTAAAAATATAAACAAATCCTCCCCTTGATAAGGCTTGTGGCTTACAATTTTATCAGTGATGCCATCTTTGTTAACATCAATGGTCTTTATGAAGTAATCTTCATTATTAACATAAGTTTTAAATGAACTTCTTTTGGTTTCATTTGAAAGCTGTCTGAGGCTGATCTTGTTTTTCTCAGAACTTTCTTTATGCTGAGAAGCGCAGGTAATGCTGATTACGAAAATAAATATAGATAATATATTTTTCATCTGTAACTTCTATTTTAAGCTATTTTATTACGGGTGTTTTCCCATTGCAAAAATTAAAAATATAATATACTGATCTCCCTTTAATGATTCTAAAAATCTGTTATTTAGAGTTAATCGCTTTAATATTGAAATTCCCGAATGGGATAGATCCGAAATCTTTTGTAGTCAGTTCTGTTTTATACTCTTTTTCATCTCCGGAAGACATTTCAGTAGTTAATACAGAGTATCTATGTAAATAAATTCCTTTTTTAAACTTATCATATTTAAAAGTTATAAAGCTCCTGTCAATGACGCCACCACCTCCATTAGCCTGTTCTATGGTAAAGAAATTATCTTTAATTTTGACATCAGAGAATCCGGATGCTACATTGTCAGGATAGTAAGGCTCAATAATGTTATCATTGGTTAATATTGTAAACTTATTTTCGTTATTACTTAATTTAACAATTACTTTGAAAAGCTTAAAATCATTGGGTTTAATTTCTTTATTCCATTCAGTACTATAAACTGTTACTTTGTCAGGTTTTCCATCCTGGTTAATATCAGCTTCTTTTTGAGTAACAATAGAATAATTATTATCTTTTTCAATTATAGATGATTTTATTTCTTCATTTTTTTTTAATTCAGAACTTTTGTTTTTTTTTCTCATCTTCATTTTACTTTCTTGTCCATTGCAAGAAAGTAAAATGAAGGCGAAAAGTAAGGGAAGGGTTTTCATCATTTTGTAGTCTTATTAATTAAAAAATCACTTTTTTAGTGCTATATTTTTATAAGTACCAGAGTCTATAAATAAATCTCTCGTTTTACTCATTCCATATTATTGAAATTAATCTAAATCATCAGCTGATTTGGCGTATTGTAAGAGAAAAACATTATTTGTTTTATTTTTTTCCTTGGTTTTTATTAAGTCACTTTTTATCCAAAATTGATTGTTTTTTTTATAAATTTTTCCTATCAACTCTTTATTTTTTATATTATAAAGTAATAATGAATCTTTTTCCTGTTTAGGTTCTACTTTAAACTTAAAGGAATTTTTCCCGCTGAATCCAAAATCTGAATTAGCTTGATCTATATCAATATAATAACTCCCTATGGAATCTGAGCTACTTTGTGGTTTATAATAATATACCCCATTCCAATTAGCATTTATCTTTATTGTAGTTTTTGTAAATTCAGGAGATAGATCGTCATAGTTTGATTTTGTTCCATCTCCTTCATCTGTTATATTGTATGGAGCGTTTTTTAAAGAGTTCATTTCTTTGTCATTCCGTAGCTGATCTTTACCTTCTTTTCCATTGCAAGAAAGTAAAATGAAGGCGAAAAATAAGGAAAGGGTTTTCATCATTTTTTATAAATATTATTACATATCTAATCCAATTCCATCTCCTTCAATCTTTGCATCATTCCAATATTTCTCAAAAGAAGGTAACCCATAATATTTTTGTTTTTTAAATTCATCATCATATTTCTTTTGTAAATCCTCTTGTGAATGCTCATAAAATGTTCCCATAAATGAAAATGTCAAACCTGTTTTCTCCTTGTGTTTTTCTCCAAAATATAATAGGTAAGCTATAAGTTTAGATTTCTCATGAAAATCCAAATTTTCTAATTTGATTCTATCAGTCCTAATATCTTCTAAAACAGATAAGATTTCTTTTGAATATTTTTCAGAATCAGAATCCATGAATGAAAAAGTTTCGGAGTGAACAACAAAACTTTTATCACAATTTTTAGCATAAAATACTTTCAAATATGTCTCTTTATCATTACGATATTTTTCAATCCCATTTCCTTTTATATACCATTCTAAAAGATCTTTATCTCTTACATAGCCAAAATCTCTAACCAGTATTTCAAGAAATGCTTTGTCATTAAATTTTAACCATGCAAGATCAGCTTTGCTATCATTAAATAAATATTTATTTCTTGCAATAATGTTTTCAGGAATATGAGTAGAGTAGTTTTGTCCTTTAATTGTGACTATATTTTTTAATAAGACAAAGGGAGTCAGTAATTTATTTTTCTGATCAAAAAAAATATTTCCTGTTTCAGCATATGACTCAAATAAATTATCTTCTAACGTACTTTGTGATGCATCCAGAAGATTACCATGATATACAAGATACCTTGTATCAATTTTTCCATGTTGAATACATTTGATATCCAAACGAAAAATAGAGTTTGTTTTTTTTGAAAAATTCTCGCTAGATGGTTCTTTATAACCTTTGTTTTTTAAGCCTTTACTAATTAAATCTGAAACTATATCTAAATCTATTTTTGATAATGTATATTTATCTTCTGTTTCATCATTTTCCAAATAGGCTTGCTTATCAAGAATATCCTTGACTTGGTTAGTACTAATATCTTGTTGTATAACTGTATTCGTAGGTTTGATAACCTCTTCTTGTTCTTTTTTGTTTTTGCCAGAACATGAAATTAGAATAAATATTAGTAGGATTAAAAAGTTTCTCATTTGTATTTTGGTTTTTACTTCATTCTGTCTTTAACTCTTTTGTTACTCCGGACATATCTTTTAATTGACTCTCGATGAAAGTATACTTGATATATGCTTCTTATTACACTTAATAATAAAGATTATTTTTCTCCATTTCAACATCTAAAGACTCATCCAGATAATGTAGAGAATCAGATTTGATTGTACCATCAGGACTTATGCTGCTTTCTGTGTAAGAAACGATGCCTGCTGAATTTCCTCTTAAAGGATTTAAGGGAAAATACTTTATTTGCCAGATTTTATTTGTCTTTGCATTAAAATAAGACAGACAGTTGTAGTTTCCAAAACCTTCTCCTGAAATATTTCTGTAAAATTGTATTGAATCTGTTTTTTTATTGTTGACATAAGTAAAGAGGTTTACTTTTATGATACTTCTATCAGTTTGTTTTTCTTTTACAAGTTTAATGGAAACATTATCTTTTAAAGGAAAATAGGATTCATTGTTTTCTGATAGTGTGTATTTTTTTAGATATTCTTCATTTTGTTGTTGTAAGACCAAATCTCCTTTTTTGTTCTTCAGAGAATTGAAGTAATTTGGGCTGGCAAGAATAGTATCTCCAACAAAATAATCTTTATTGTAAGTCACATTTTTTGATGAAGACTCCACAGCTTGTTTACAGCAAATACTGATCAAAATTGTGAATAACAAAGCGAAATAGCTGTATATTTTTTTTATAGTTGTCATTTGATATTAAATATTTTTTTTATAAGTTCCGTCAAAATAAACTTTGTCTTCATCAATTGTAAATTTTTTGCAATCTAAGTTTCCATTTTTATCTAAATAACATATATTTTGTTTAGTTGTATATGGATAATCAATTTCAGAAAAAATATTTTCACTTTGGATGGTATTATTACCTTCAAAAATAGCGATGTCTACTTTATAAATCTTTACAGGGAATTCATATTCATTACTATCTAATGTTGCTACAGTTTTAAATGCTAAAATCTTTCTGCCATCATTTAATTTCATAGAATCAGTAATAAATAAAGAATCTATTTTTGAAAGCTTTAGTAGGCTATCTTGCTTAACAAAATTAGAATAATCTGGATTCGAATATTCATTTATTCCTCCCTTGATTCTATTAAAATAATCTATTTTTTCAAGTTTACTCTGATAGTTAATGTCATCATTGTTAAGTGATACATTTTCTTCACCATATGTATTAACTTTCCATTCTTTTGGAAAGGAATAATCTTTTATAGTCTCTAAACCTATCGGTTTAAATTGAAAAGCTGTATCAGGTTTGTTTTGTGCTAATTGGGTATTATTATCTTGTGAGTTACCATTTTTTTTGCAGCCTACAATAAATAGAGATAATGATAAGAAAATTAGGTTATTTTTCATTCTGTTGATTAACTCTTGATGTGGGGCTGTAAAAATCTTAATTCTCAACAAAAAATATATTTTTCAATTTTTGATTCTTTTTTCTGACTTAGATTTGTTAATGTTTAACACTATTTGTTTAATAAGTTTATTAAAAATTCACGATCAACATTTTCAAACTTAACATTTCCGAAATCTTTAGAAGTATAATTTTTATTGGTTATACTTTTATCCGGATCATGCCTGTCAGTAAATTCTATACTATATTTATGCAGAAGAAGGTCTTTATCAAATTTGAATGTGATGTATTCTTTCAGGTAAAATTTATCCGTACAATTGTACTTTTCGATAGTAAAATAGTTATTTTTTAATGCAATGCTATCAAGACTAATGTCTGGACAATTTGAATTGCCTTCTAACACTTTTGTATTAGTAAATCTTTTATTTATTCTATTAAGTGTTACTTCAATTACACCATCATTATCGGAATTAATTGAAAAAAACTCATTTTTAGATATTTTATGAGGTGTATTGGGTCTTTCTGTAATATTATTAACAGCTTTACGGGCTATCAAAGTATCTTGGATTTTTAAAGAATTATGATTTATAGAGTTTTCTTTTCTACTCTCCATTTTACTTTCTTGTTTATTGCAAGAAAATAAAGTTAAAATGAAAATTAAAGAAATATTTTTCATCATTTAATTAATTGTTTATTCAACTTTTATAAACCTCATTGAGGTATTATTTTATATTATTTGTTATCCTTTAAATTGTATATCATTTTTTGATTATTAGTAAAGCTAATATTTAAAAAAGGGCTTTCCCAAAAATATTTTCCATTTCTTAAATATATTTTTCCAAAGTCCTGAGTATTTTTTAAAGCCCAAGAATTTGTTCCATCTAAGGATTCTTTATATTTTAAAGTAAGAATACTATTTTCTTCAACAGCACTTAATAAAAATCTTTGATAGAGTTGATAGCCTTCTGCATAATAAATAACAGAATCTTTTGAAATTTTTAGATTTATTTTATATTCATTTCCTTCACGTTCTCCTTTGCCTTGTAAATTAATATCATAGTTTCCAATCCATTTGTTTTGATTTAAAGTATCTGTCACGAAACTTGATACATCTTCGCTGGGTATAGAAAAAGTTTTAGTATTTTCTTTGCAAGAAAGAAAAACAATAATTGCTAAACTTATTAAGACTGGTATAGTACATTTAATCATTATTTTATATCGTTTGAGGTGTTAAGTTTTCAATTAAATTGATACTTGCTACATTTTCTGATAAACCATTTTAGTTTATAACCTAACAAATCTTATATGTAGAGCACTCGGAGAAAGTGATACTTGTTCTAACAAGCCTAAAATTAGCAACTTGTTATTGTTTGCTAAGGAAATACTTCCTAAATAATCTCCTTTATATATCACTAAAGAATCACATTCTGGACATAATGTTTTTTTTGAGATTTGAATATTTGATATTTTTTGTTTTTTATTAAGAATAGTTATTTCTGTTATTTCTTTTTGTTCAGTATTTTCATAATTATATTTCAATTGGATGTTTTTAATTGCATCATAAGAATTAAATGAAATCTTGTCACTTAAAAAAGAGAGGTTTTCATTTTTGAAAATTTTAGCTATTTCTACTTTATTTTTTTTATAAAAATCTGTTAGGATATTACTATCGGAATTATCTAAATCAATGACCCATTGTTTTGCAATTTTAAATGAGTTATCCTTTAAGTCTTGAATTATTAAGTGGATGGTGTAACTGTCATCCTCTGTTGTTTTAGGGAGTAAATTTAGATAAGAAAGCTTTTCGTTTGCAGATAGAATAATAATATCTCCAACAATAAATCTAGATTCTTCATTTTCATTTCCAAATCCTTCTGTTGTTAGTATAGGAGATTTATCTGTTAATTTCTCTAAATCGGGTAGTCTGAAAGTATATTCATTATTTCTTTCCAAAGATGTTTTTGGTAGAATATTATTTCTTTCTATGTTTTGTTGTTCAATTTTAGCCTTTGTACAAGAATAATTAAACAGGACAGTTATAATTAATAAATGAGAGATTAGTTGCATATTTTTATATTAAATTATTTCTTGTTTAGTAAAGGAAGCATAGCATTATACACAGTTTTTCCTTCCCCAGTTGTTTTAGCACATAGCTCTTCATGTACTTGAACATCTTTAACTGAAAGTGAATAATGTTCCAGTAAAAATGATACTAGACAAGCAACTGATTGTGCTTGCTCTTTGGTTACATCTTCCCAATAGCCTCCAGCTATTTCTCTGTCAGCTCTCTTACCATTTTTATCAAGATATTCCCCATTAACTTCTATAGATATGGAATTGTTGTTTCCCCATTTATTAGCTTTAGTATGAGCTTTCTGTGCAACTCCTATATGATGAGATCTATTATTTAAACTTGTTTGTTGATAAATTTTACCATCTCCATTAACCCAGAAATGGACAGGATATTTATTATTTGTAATTAAGTTTTTTACATTATTTTTTAAATTATAATGAGTCCTGTGTAAAACAATTATTTTTATGTCCTTATCAATTGCTGGTGTTGTTCCCTTTTTGTAGATTTCAATTTTAGAATCAATCAGATAACCATCTTTAACTACATTTTGAAAACAACCACCCGTAGATATTTTTTCTTCTATAGCTGGTATGTCTTCACATTTTTCATTCCATTTTTCAGATTCGTATTTTTCATACCATTCTTTCATAACTTTATCTACTTCCCATACATAGGTATGTCCATCTTTGAACCCTCTTTTTATGATTTTTTTGCCATTAATTATTTCTTCTCCAACAATATTATCATGTTCTCCACTTTCTTTCATAAAAGAATAATTAGTGTGATATTGAATAGAAGGTGCAGAGTATAAAATGTTGTTTCCACCAGTTTTGTTGTTTTTTATCATTGCTGGATAATTAATTGCCAAATACATGTCAAGCAAATTGTTTATTTTCCCTTTGAAAACTGTTTGTTCAAAATATTTCTTTACATAATCTAATTGTTCAATAGCAGACATTTTTTTTAATTTATCTGTAGTTGTACCAAGGTCAGAAGATGAATCTGTTCCAAATTGAATTAATCCTGTAAAACCTCTGCTATTCTGCTTTGAGGGGCTAAATGTTTTGGCTGTTTCAAAATACATAATAACCATAAGATTATTTGCCATTTCTATTTTTTTTGCTTCCCCCCAAAGCGATTTTGATATTTCAACAACTTTTTTTCTAAAGGCACAATTAACTTTATTTCCTAAAATTAAGTCATATTGTTTACATAAACACGTTGTATTAGGTACTGATATATTCGTTTTTTCTTTTTTAGTAGGTGTTGTCCCATTATTTAGAGGTTTGGGCTCTTCCATAATATCCACATCAATTATTTTTGATTTAGATGAGATGTCCAAAATAATAACTTCCGCAAAGATTTCCTGTTGACCTCCTTGCCAATATTCTCCCTTATCAGGGTTTTTAGGATTACTTCCTATTTCTCCTGTTTTCTGCATTTCCTTTGTGAGAGGAATAAGAACGTCTACATGGTTGGTTAGAAATGTATGCTCTTTACTGTAGAGCAGATCATCTCCTATAAGGTCATGTTCCCAGATTTTAAGCGTATACTTTTTACCTACAAGGTTATAAGAATCTATAGATACCCTTATGGTTTCCCCAAATTTAGGATTTTTAGTGAATTCTTTTCCATTTTGATCCGTTAGTTTTATCTGCTTGATGACTCCTTTTTTATCCGGTTGATTATTAGGAGAATTAGGTCTGGTAGATCCTTTTGGAGAATCTTGGTTTGGCTTTGGAGGAGCAGGTTTTGGTTTCGACTGTGGTTTTTCGCTATTATTACTTCCGGTAGGTTTTTTAGGTGGGGGAATAGGTGCTTTATATTCAGGATTATTAACATTAGCATTATCTGATGCTTTCAGCTTTCCTTTGTATTCTGCTATAACATAATATTCATGTTTCTTTTTATCATCCTCTCGTTTATTAGCAATAGCGATATAAGTATTAAGTAATGCAAAATTCCAACGGGAATACCCTTTGCTATCTACCTGTACAGGAGAAGATTTCAATATAAATTGATTTTTTTTATGATGACCTTCCCCTATTTCATCATCTTCCCAAAGAGAGAATGTAATATATTCTCCCTCCATTCCCTGGCATTTGGCAGTAGCCCATAACCGATCCTTATAGCTTAATTTTTTATTAACCGGAGTTCCATCCTGATAGGTAAGTTTTACTCCGAGAATCTCTTTTTCTTTAGGGGTCGTCTGCTGTTCATTCTTTTGAGGTTTTACAATAATAGACATGGGTTCTTTTCCTTCCGGGCTATGAATATATCCTTCAACCCTAAAGGTATATTTCCAGGCATCTTTACCAAAAGTAAAGTGGTTTATTCCTTCCTTTTTTATTGTAGTTGTGGTAAACTTACCATTCTCTCTTTTTCTGAATAACTCCCAGGTAACAAGTGATTCTTTACGTTCACTAAGTGGAGTATCGGGATACCATTCCGTTACTTTATAAAATGTTTTGACTCCGGTTTTGGGAGATGTATTTCCTGTAATTCTTAAAACGCCTTTTTTTGCCATGATCTTTAGTTTTTTAGTTACCACGCTTCTGCCTCCTGTTCATCTGTTTCTGCTTTGAATTGGTCAAAATTGACAACAGGATTATAAACCTGTTGCTCCTTTGTATCTGCTTTATTGACCTGGTTTTTGCCTGCTTCGCTTTGCTGGCCATGTTTTAAGATCGTTATTTTACCACCTGTGGTACACATCAGTTCAGATATTTCTGTCAGGCAGCTCTTTCCCATAACCTTTACTTTTTCATAGGATTTTTGCCATTTTCCGGCAGCGGCATAAGCGCAGGGAAGATATCCTCCCGAAGTGGGTTTAAGCTTACATTGCCCAAAAGGTTGTGCAGGAGGATCGAATTGCAGATCATCTTCTGTTGCGGCAAGATAATCTGCCTGTCCTTCTTTATCATTCCAATAATGCTTCTGGTGACTCGTTACTTTAAATTTAGGAAACTTGAAGCCCTGATTACACTGTACCGTTCCTTTCTGGATCACAAAATATTTTCCATCATGGGGATTGGAACCACTATCTCCACCTTTATCTTTCTTTTCTTCTTTTTTCTCTTGGTTTTTATCTGATTTGTCAGTTGATTGGGCTTCACTGGATGACTGCTCCGAAGAAGCTCCCTCGTTGGTTGCTTCATCTGTAGCTTCTTCCTCAGAAGATGGATTAGAAGGATATTGAGAACCGGATTCCTCAGCCATAAGCTGTGGATCTTCCGGAATAAGAATTTTCTTCCCGGGAATAGGTTCCTGCATAATATCCTCTTCTGAACAATGGAGGTTGTGATAGGTCTTTAAGATACCTTCATTTTTCAGCTTAAATTGCTGAGCCAGAGAGCTGAAGGTGTCACCCTGCTGTATGACATGATTTTTCATATTATCCTTGTGTTATCGTAATGGTGTGTTTTTGAATTGATTCTTCTCCACGCCATAGGCTTACAGTAGCCGAGGCCTGAAGAAGGGTTTTATTTTTCCTATGGGTGGTGTATTGAATGATAAATTCTCCTGAAACGGGATCATCAGCAGGTTCATTATATTTTGTTCCCGTTTTTAATTCCTGTAAACTGTAGAATTCTGCACTGTTGCCTGTCAGAAGGGTTGTAATATGCTCCTGATCTTCATTCTCCTGCTCACTGCCCATAATGCATTCCACAGGAAAGGAATTTTGTAAAAAATAAAAAGCTTCTGTCCAATCTGTTTTCTTGTGAAACCAATCCATTTTCGGGAATAAAGTCTGAAAGAGCAGCGTACTTTGAAACTGTTGAAGAAAAAACTTCTCATCCGAAATATTCTTTTCAAATGTATTCATATAACGCTCAGAAATCTCTCCGGCGAAAAAGTCAAGATCTTTCCGTTGGGCTGAGTAAGTATTGACAATCTTTTTATGATCTGAAAATCCTGTAATTTTGCCTGATTCACTTAGGGTAAAATCAATAGGCATAATACTTTTCATACAGGCAATGGAAAGTTCACTCATCTTATCCTCAGGAGTTTTGCTATTGGTTTTAAAATTCCCCTGACGGTAAGAAACGATATGAAGGTTCTTATTTTTGTATTTATGAACATCAAGATCTATACTATAATCTATAGTTAATGAAGGTTCAAATGGGTTTTCAAACGTCTCAGAGACCTTATAAGTTTTGGCAAAAAATGAATCTGACGCCTGCGAAGAGGGAAGTGCATTTTTTCTTTTTTGCTCTTTTTCTTTTCCTGTTCGCAATTGTACAGGGACGAAAACACTTTTCACCTCATTAAGATTCTCAAACCAGATTCTATCCATTCTTTGACAATGGGAATTATGAAAAAGCTTAAGCTCTTCTCCGGTAATACCCAACCGGGAAGCAATGGAGCTCAGGGAATCTCCGTTACGAACCTTATATTCTAAAAAACCAATTTCCATCGTAAGTGAATTATACCATAAAACTATTAAAAAACTAAATTTGAAATTCATTTTTAAGGTTAAATTTTAAAAATTGTAGTAAAACTACGACAAAAGATTACCTCACATTTGGGTCCCAATCTATAGAGAGATTTAGTAATTTTGTGAAAGATAGATCCAATGATGCCGGACAGAAACCATAACCTCTCAACATAATAATATGAAAAATAAATATTTACAAAGCTTTCTGATGCTTCTGCTAACTTTCCATTTGGGATATGCGGAAGGTTTTCTTCATACATCGCTGGATTCTTCTTTAAAAAAAGAAGATACCATAAGAATTAAGGAAAGCCTTTATGAAGAAGATATTGAAGCCAATGAATACCTTAAAGACCGGTTAAAGCCCATTCAGTCCAATTTTAAGCGAATCAATTCAATCACTCAATGGACCAGCATCAAAAAGAAAAATATTGAAGGCGAGTCTGCAGAAGGTGGGGAAGCTACCTATTATTATAAAAATAACCGTTTGGAAAAAATTATGGCCAGGCATTATGGGGAAATGGGGCAGGTTTTGATTGAGTATTATTTGCTGAACAGTAAGTTGTCTTTTGTGTTTGAAAAGGACTATAAGTACAATCGTCCGCTTTTCTACGATGCAAAAGCCATGAAGGAAAATAATGATACCGAGGCCTTTGATTTTGAGAAATCAGAGATTGTTGAAACCCGGAATTATTTTGAAGGCGGATCTCTGATGCATATTGTAAACAGCCAGGACTGTGGAGCTCCTTTCAGTGGAGATTATATGAGAGAAGAGGATAAAAGCATAAAAGATGATTTTAAAAGACTTCTGAAGCTGGAGAAAGCAAAGTAATATTTTATTTTTCCATACAGGCACATAGATGATATTTATATTATAGAAATGAATTGATAGATTATGACTTTAATTGATACAACAACTAAAAGTAACTTCCAGTTTCCTTCTTCCAACTTCCATCTTTTTGTATTTGAAAAAATAAGTTATTTGGTTTCTTTAATGAGATTAAGACGTTCTTCTACCTCTTTAATTTTATTGATCCAGTAATTGATTCCTTCCTGATTAGTAACCGTTTTCTTAAAAGCATCGCGACTTACAGGCCATAGTTTAGAACCATTTTGCTGATACTCAATTTCACGTTCTCTTTTGGTTTCCGGTTCTATGCGGTATCTCCAATAAACAAGAGAGCGCATATATTCTGCACGTATTTTTTCAAAATAAGTGATAATGGCTTTGCGATCTTGGGGAATATATCCCGGCCCGGAACATCCACAGGAATGAAAAGTAATTCCTACCGTATATAGATTACGAATATGTGCCCACTGTTTATGGTCATTTTTCGCCGGTGATTCAAAGTCCAGTCCCATATTAGCCATAAGGTTCCCACATTCGGGGCACTTGGCTTCCACGGAGATCTGAGCATCTCTGTCTACATCTTTTAAAACACGACGTTTGAAGGTTTTCTGACAGTTGAAACAGGCATAATGACCTTTATAAACCATCATGGCATATCGGCACATTGTATTTTTTATTTAATCGTTAGGATATTGTTTATATTGTTGTAAAAATATAAATTTTCATGAGTTTTTAATGAACTAATTATTAATTAAGGAAGATTTATTTTTTTTATCGGATTAAAAATAAAGAAGACCAGTCTTTATTAGGCAAAAGAGATAATCCTATGCCGGAAAGGCCTTCTAAAAGCCCTATATTATAGACATATTCATCCGCTGATTTATATAGAAAACAGCATTGTTGATCTTTGGGAGAATAATAAGATTTTGTAATTTCTTGCCAGTAATCACCGGCTTCTTTAAACAGAATATTTCCGGTTTGGTCATAAAATGAATGGTATATCGAAGAAATGCCGGCACTCCCGTGGCAAACCGAAGCATCGGTTACCTTACTGGAATCGTCATGCTTTCTCAGGGTAGTTTTTAAAAGTATTTCCAGTGCTTTATCCTGTAGACTTTTATCCTTAATCAATTCACCTATTTTATAAAGAATACAGGCTATGCCAAGGTCTCCATAGCACCAGGCAAGGCGTGATGCGTACTTTGAATTTTCTTTACTGCCTTCAATGACAGAAGGAAACACAGATTCAGTATTTTCCTCTGATGCATAAGCTAAGAACTCTGATGCCGTTTTTTTGATAAAAGAAATATCCTTGTCGGAATCTGCTATGCAGGCCAAAAGAAAAAGGTTGGGCAGAAAGCCATGGGAAATACCAAAATTTGAAATGTTGTCTTCCTTATTTTTAGGACTTTGCCAGAATAGATCTGTCTTTTTACGAACGATGGTTTCCTTAAGGATATGCAAAAGATCTTTATCAAGTTCTCGGATATCCAATCGATTATTTAGAAAGGGCATCAGGAGACCATTTCCTCCATAAAAAAAATCAAAGTTGTCGTTTTCAAATTCTTCTATAGCCTGTTCCAGCATTACATTACCGATATCTTCAAAATCCAGAAAATCAAGAGCACACCATTGAGAGTTTTCCAGATAGTATGAACAGGAGAGTACTCCTGCCAATCCTGAAGCATAGGAAAGATCAATTCTTTCATTTTCAATATCATTGAAAATAAGATCTCGATATCCAGCTATTTTTTGTTCGGCAGCCTGATCGTATAACTCAGGATAAGCGCTAAAATAATGATGAAGAAATATCAACTCTGAACAGGCTCCGTTCATAAGCCCTATATGCTGGTGTTCGTAGTTTAATATGTTTTTATATATGTGATGAAGTATTGACATTGTTTTTTAAGCTGAAAAATTGTTTTTTTAATATTTTTTCAATGAGGCAGTAGATTAAATACTCGTGCAGTCTGTTGTCGCTTCTCACAACCCGTATGATATGCATATGGATGATATTGGCAAGATTTCCGAGTGTATTCTCATCCGTTATTGCCGGAAGGTCTTTCTGAATATCATTACGGAATTTTATATGAACAGGAGAAAGTATTCCATCTGTCTCATTGATGATCCGTTCTATTTCATCAGAAAAAGCTTTATATTTCGCATTTATAAATGAAGTTTTTAATGGCGACATATTAAATTCGCGTGCAAGACTGTTTTTTACTCCGCTTACAAATTGTAGCTGATTTTCCGTACTGAGATTGAACAGACTGAAGTAAAAAAAGATATGCTGTATAGGATACATCCATAAAATATCTGTATTGGCCTCTTCAATATTTTTTTCGATAATGGAAGCAGAAATCAATGAGTCATAAAAGAATATTTTTTCAAAAACCGGAGTTTTATCACCATCATATCGCTCAATTTCTCTTTCATAAGTATCATATGAAATTTTGTGTATTTTTTCACCCAGATACTTTTTAAGCAAAGCATTGAGGTGAGATTTGATTTCCATATGGTTGCTTAAAGGAGCAAAAATCCTGAATCTCAAGTGGAAATCGGGATCATAGTACTTTATATAGAAAAAGTGCTCTATGAGTTTATTGGATTGCAGAAAACCAAGAATTCCTACCATTTCACAGATCAAAAGATCGGAAAATACTTTCCCGGTGTAAATTTTTAAATAAATACAGTCATCAACCTCGGGAAACAAAGATCTTGAAACCGCAGAATGTTCTACCTGCGCACGTTTGATTTCATATTTCTGTTCAAATTTTTCGTTTTTAAAAAACAATAAAAATTCGTTATTGATCATTTTTCCTTCTGTATTAAAGGTTACAGGAGTAAATTGATCCGAAAGAGATTCCGTTATTTTTAATTTTTGCTTCTTCTTGAGCTGTGTTAAGAAAGTTTTTCTTGATATTTCCTGATTTAAAAGGATATATAATTCATTGTCTCCTTCTGAAATGAAAAAGTTGCCCTGTATATTAAGCGTATCAAGGTTTTTATCAAAATGGGTAAGAGCCTCTGAAATACTTGTCTTTTTATTTTCAAAGAAGTCATGATATTCGATCTGCCAGGTTGCTTTCTTGACAATGAAATTTCCTTTTTGTAATCTCGGGAAAAATTTAAAAAGATTTAATAATGAATCCTCATTAATTAATAGACTGCTGTTATACTGAGCCTGAAAATCGAGAAGGAATTCAAAAACAGGACTGTTCGTAGGATGCATAATATTATAGGCATTGGAAAATACAGGAAGTACTTTTTTACCCAGGGATTTTGACCGCAGAACCACCTGATCGTTCACAACAGAAACATACAGATCGCTTAGTTCTATTTTCTTTTTGCCGCTGATTTCGTCAATATATCCGATATAATATTCTGTATTGATTTTTCTTTCTATTACATTTCCGATTTTTTCAGACGGAAGATGTACAATTTCAGCAATGATGGTATCTTCATCATAATATTTTTTTTCCTGCTCATCAATTTCATCCATTGTGTGGGCAATGTCTTTCTGGTTGGAAAAACGCCCCAGAATTTTTCTTGGTGAATGAAATGAAATATAGTCAATAAAATAAACAGGGTTACCTGTATTTTGATCTAGAAATATAGATGCTTTATAAGATTTGAAAGGGAAGAATTCACTGACCTTTTCCGGGAGAAAAATTTCGTAATTTTGTCCCAGCTCATTAAGGTCAATGCTTGTTTTTTTATTTTTAAGACAGTTCAGAATAGGGTAAGAATATTGAACCTCTTTTTGATTGAGGGTGATATTTTCCTCCTGCATATTTTCTTTTGGCCATGCCAGAATCAGATTGCCAGCATCTACATTTTCGGAGTTAGCAAATTTTCCGTATCCTACACCAAATTCAATGTCCAAAGCGTGTAATAAACTTACTTCCTGCTGGTCATATTTTTTAATAAAACTCTTCTTAAAACTGACGATTCTGTAAGGAGTCTGATTTTCCAGAGTACTGAATCTTTCAAAAATAGAATCACTTTTTTGAATGTCCTCCAAAAACCTTTTAGGCATGGTATCTGAGGTCTCAAAAAAAAGGTCAATATGTAAAGGAACTTTTTTATGTTCAGGAATTGAAAGAATTTCAGCTACTTTTTTTTGTGTATTACATCGGTCGATATACTTTTTTAGTTCATGAAATTCTGAATTCTCAATATTTTTATCGAGGAAATTGATGATATGTTGTGTTTCACTTCCGGAATAAGACTGAGACGGATTGAGTATTTGTTCGTCCGTAAGTTCATGGAAAAATTCTTCTGCTTCTTCCTGTGTAACGTCATTTTCAGTTTGAATAAAACTGATGATTTCTTCGGGAGTTCTTTCATGTTTACAAAATCTTGTAATAGAACCTATAGATTCATCTTTTTCTATCGTTATTAAGCGATAATCTCTTCCGATAATTCCTGTGTAACACTGAAGGAATTTGTACTCATCAAAAATTTCATACCATGTATTATTGGTGAGATAGGTATCATGTTTTTCCAGTGAATTTACTATTTTGTAAAGGTATTCCGAGTCAAATCTCAATACCGGATAGGAATGGTTCCATGTTATTTTTGTTGCAGAAGATTCCGATGAATTTTTAAGGGAACCTAAACCGGAAAACAGACCGAAAGGAGTGGGTCTTGTAGTATATCGTGAAAGATATTTATATAATGAAATTTCAAGTTTTTCTTTTTGCTCAGCATTTTTTTTTGAAAACTCTTTTGTCATCTCATGATAAAAATTTAATGACGACAGCTTAATAGCATCCATTACTGTCTCATTACAGGAAATATTTTCAATGACATCTGATGTTGCATAAAAGCTGTTTAAATCATCAGGTGAAAGAACGGGAGTTCTCAATATTGTGTAATGAAATGGAGTATATTGCTTTGAGGACATAATATTTTTAAATTGGAGATGACAAAAGAGATCAATTGTTTAATTAGCAGTTACCACAATCTGCAGTACAGTTTGCTTTTGAACAGTTTAGCAGGTGAGTATGCATAAATTTAGACATACAACCGTCTGAACATCCAGCAGTAAACAATCCTACATTCCCATCCATGTCGATGGCTTTACCTCCTTTTATTTCAAAAAGGTTGTTTTTGCTTAAGTTTTGTACATTCTTTTTTGAGATTGTCAATTTTTTGTTTGAATTTTTCATAGTAATTTTATTTTAAAAAATGTTGAGTTGCTTTAGTGAGCCCTTTCCAGGCATGGCCGAGAGAGTGTATCATTTCATCCGGTTCGGCTACAAGATAAAACAGAACGACAGGAATGACAGGTACTAAGCTTAAAAGAACAGCTAATACCGGAGAAATCAGATACATTCCGAAAGGATGACTGAATTTATTAGTCATATTGCTTGTAATTGCTTTAAAAACAATAAGCATTCTGTCTCTGTAATATAAAAGGATGAGAAAATCAAGAATAATATAATAGCTAAGTCTTGATGCAAAACCATTAACCATAGATGAATCCATAAAAGTAATATCCATGATTAAAATATTAAAGGCAATGGGCAGGAAAAAAAGAGCTCCTATGATAACGGTTTTCTTATAAAGAAGAAGCGCTCCACATAGTACCTGACAAATTCCAATGATTGTTTTAAACGGATTGTGGTCAAAAAGATACCACATCACCTTGAAAAGGCTGAGATCTTTGATGGGCTTATTTAATTCCTCAGGAGAAATACCAAATTGTCCGTCATCGAAAAATTTAGCATATCCAAAAGACAAGAATTGCCATGCAAGCAAAACTCTGCATATCAGAATAAAATAGTCCCAATGTTTACCCTCAAAAGTCTTTTTGGATATAGTAATCATTAAGGTTATTAAGTTTTTTTTAAATATATAATAAAATTTTTAAACTTATATAATAAATGCAATAAAAAGTGTGGGTTTTTATATGTTTTTTTATTCTGATTAATTTTAATCAGTTGTTTACCAGTGGCTAATGTTGTTTTTTAGTTATTCATTATGTCTTCTCGTCATAACTGATTCCCATAAAACTGCTGGCACTTCGAGGATCATAAACTGACCATACCTTTCCCCATGAAAAAGTGAAAGTACAGCTTGGATAGGGTGTTTTCTTTTTCCGGGTTGGAGGCATTCCCAAAATTAAAGTCAAAAATTTATTATTTCGGTAAAATACCTGCATCTCCCTTTCCTCGGTCCATTCATTCCAGTCTTTCGCATCAGTGCTTTTCCATGTATTCATGTGAATGCTGTGCAGCCGATCTCCCCAAAAGCAGAGGCTGAGAGAAAGCTCATGACCTTCTATTTCCACCTCTTTAAAATAATACCAAAAATATCCGGTTTTCACATCCCACCTATTGTGATATTTCTCCTTATAAAAATCAGTTTGTTTCAGCTGATCCAGCAGCATCCCCTTGTACAGTTGTGTACCGAAATCCTTCAGTTCCAACGTTCCGTTTTCATTGTTAACCAGCATATTCAAAAAAAATGAAGCCATAAATATACCCGTTTTTTCTTTACAGACAACGAATAATATTTACAGCTTCTTATAGAAATAGAAAATATCGGTGTTACGGATTTGATATGATTAATGTTGAAGGAATATCGGAGAGCCAAAGACTCTTCGTATCGATCAGGTTTTTCCAGCTTTTGCTGCTGATGAGCATCAGATCCTGGGAATTCAGGAACTCTTTTTCAATTCTTTTCTCGTTATATAAGGTGATATGATTAGGAGCTACCTGTTCAATGCTTCGGATCAGTTCTTTTACCTCAATATTGTTACGGATCTGTCCTGCAGCATCCAGAATAATGATTTGAGAATTATTATTGTTAATCAGCCTTTTTGCGTATTCCAGAAGGTAAAAATCGCTCAGGTTGAAAATCGGAACAAATACCCTGTCAGCAGTAGTAAAGTCTTTTTCTACAAGAACACCCACCGGAATGGTAGCCTTGTCCAAAACCTGCAGCGTAAGGTCATCAAAAGGAGAGTTGTTAAAAATATTTCCTTTGCCTTTTACCGTGTTTAATAATTTTTCAGGATTGATGATTTTGGTAGTAAACCCTAATAATCGGCCTAATAAACTGCCTTCATACATAGATTTTCCAAGCATAATCAGAAGAAGGTCATAATTTCCTTTATTGGTAATATTCGTCAGATCACTTTCTACATCTGTAGAAGCTTTAAAGAGGGTAGTGACTTCCAGTTTAAGTTCCTGGGAAGTTTCTATTACATTTTTAAACTGTTCTTTCTCAAAATTTTCGATATCAAAAGCATGTAGTTCATCAACAGGAGCAATATTCATAGCGGTTACACTTTTGTTTCCATTCATTTTATGAGTGAAATTATCGGCCAGTCTAAGAAGTTTACTTCCTGATTTTGCCGTTTCAAAAGATAGAAGAACCCTGTATTTGGTATCATCATCTTCAGGCTCTTCTTCAATCATGGACTCTTTCCCTTTGAAAAGATAATTAATAAAATCCAGACATGGACCTGTCATAAAAGTGGTAAATAAAGCCATAATTACAAGCAATGCAAATAATTCCGGGCCTAATACTCCAAGATCGTATCCGATATTAAGTACAATAAGTTCTGTAAGCCCTCTCGTATTCATAAGTGCTCCTATCGTGAGACTGTCTTTCCAGCTTATATTCAGGAATTTTGCGGTGAGTGCACTTCCTACAAATTTTCCGGTGACCGCGGTAAGTATGATAAGGCCCCCGATTTTCCAAAGGTGAGGATCGTTGAGGAGCCCAATTTGGGTTCTCAATCCTGTAAATACAAAGAAAAGAGGAAGTAACAGAACTAATGCAACATCTTCTACTTTCTCTATAAAAAGGTTTCGGAATTTTACATTCTCAGGCATAATAGCTCCTGCCATAAACGCCCCGAAAAGCGCATGAATCCCAATAACTTCGGTTGCATATGATGAAATAATCAATACAAGAAAGAATATAGCAACCAATCCTTTATTGATAAAGCCTTTTCCCTTTTGAGACTCAGCGATTCTGTTTAAGAAAGGTCTTACAGCTTTGATCATGATATAAACATACAGGATAGCCATCAGAATAACAAATACCGATCCTGAAAAAGATCCAGCCTTTACAATCGCAATCACAGCAGCTAAAATACACCAGGCTGTAATATCATCAGCTGCAGCACAGGTAATCACGACGGTGCCTATTTTCGTTTTGTGAAGATTTCGTTCCTGAACAATCCTTGCCAATACAGGAAATGCTGTAATACTCATGGCAATGGCTATAAATAAGGCGAATGAACTGAACTGAATTCCTTCCGGTGCAAATTCTTTATAAATGAAATAAGAAAGCCCTACACCTAATGCAAATGGAATGATAATGCTGGCATGGCTTATAACAACGGCATCATGTGCTTTTTTTCGTAAAACACTCAGATCCAGTTCCATTCCAACAATATACATAAACAGGATAAGTCCGATCTGGCTTAAAAACTGTAAGTTAGGCAACGATTCTTTAGGGAAAATAAATGCCGAAAGCTCAGGGAAATATAATCCGAAAAGTGATGGTCCCAAAACAATACCAGCAATCATTTCACCAATTACAGAGGGCTGTTTCAGCTTTATGCAGATCCATCCGAAAAGTTTGGCAACTAAAATAATGGTGACGATCTGTGCAAGAAGAAGAGCTAGCGGATGATGAAGGTTTATCAGAAATGAATCAACAAAATTTTCCCACATCGTAGAACCTGTAGCTTTGCTGGGAGTAATATTCTCCCCAACTTCCAGAGTTTTACCCTCTACAAAAAACCAATACATTAGGCATGAAAAAAATGCAATTGTACTGATGTAAAATATAATATTTTTATATTTCCCCAAATTCATGATTCCTATTATTTTGATGCAAAGTTGATAAGAATAAACTGAGATTAAAATAGTTTGTTTTTTAAATGTAATGAATACAGTAAAAAATGTAATAAAAATCCTGATATTGAAATGTCTTCCTGAATTTGGCTTAGGAAACTTGAGCGTTAAGAAAATGAAGTCTGTGAACGTTAAGAAAACTGTCTAGGATTACTTATTGATAATAAAATAGATTGCTAGCGTACGGGTTCAGAGTTTTTAGAGAACAGATTTAATTTTTAGCGGAAGGTTCCAGGTCTTGAATTTTTGTTCTTTTGTTTCAAGACAGAAGAACATATATAAATAATTGGGTAGCAGATATTACTGATTGTAGGAAACAGGGGAAATTATCTGTATTATTTTGTAAACAGCTCCATTAGTGAATTTTTGTAAGCATCACCAATCTGAAGCTTAAGAAAATGATCATCTTCGGTAGAAATAGTGGTGATAATTTCGTTGGTTCCTAATACTTTAATGAAAGATAATGCAATGATCTCTTTTTTATTAACCTGTGCAAAATCCTTAGTGGGCAACATTTCCAGAAGGCTTTTAAAATTAAGATTCTTTAAAACAATGGTAGTTCCGTCATTGAGCATAATATCCTTATCGCGGCTGTCTATTTCAGATGTTTTAATGTAAGCGATTTGTTCCGTTAAAATAACGGTTTTACCAATATTGCTATTCCATTCGATAAAGGTTTTCTTCTGAATTGTGCTGATTTGTTCTTTTGCTTTTTCAAAAGCCTGCACCAATCGTTCTTTTTTGATCGGCTTTCTTACATAATCTACTACGTTGAGGTCAAAAGCTTCAGCTGCGTATTCTTTATAGGCTGTGGTGAAGATGATTTTTTTGGAACCGGAGATGATTTCTGCCACTTGAAGTCCTGTCATTCCAGGCATCTCAATATCCAGAATACAAAGGTTGCAGTCAAGGGAATTAATCTCGTTCAGGAAGGTTTTAGGATCATTGAAAGCCTTTACAACTTCTACGTCATCAATCTGTTCACATAAAAGTTTTAAATAGCTGATGGCTAATAATTCATCATCCAGAATAACGCATTTTATCATAGAATTCTCCTAAATTGATTTTTAATTCTGCAGTGAAGATACCGTTTTTTGAACTTTTTTCAACCTGATAGTGGGTATTATAGATCATTTTTAATCGCTGATCTAAAGACTGGCTTCCAAAACCACTTTTTTCCTTTTCCAGATTATTCTTTAAGGAAGCTTTATTGCTCACTTTCATGGTGAATGTCCGGTTTTCAAGTTCCATGAAAATAGAAATAAAAGAATCCTGAGCCAGAAAATCTGTATGTTTAAAAGCGTTTTCGATAAGATCAACGGAGATAAGAGGGGCAAAAACCTTCTCCTCATATAGAGAATCCGATTTATTGATCTTGAATTTTATTCTAAAGTCGAAGAGAGGATTCACTTTAATTTTATTGATCTCAATAAGGCTTAAAGCGAAGTTTAACTCTTCTTTTGGACTTACATATTTATTGTTGCTTTCGTATAAAATATAATCCAGTACATTAGCCAGCTTATCCAGAGACATATAGGTCTGGTAAGCGTGAGACTGAACAGAATTCAGAATGTTTTTAAACAGATGTGGATTCAGCTTTGTTCCGATATGCTCCAAACGAACCTCATTCAGCCTTTGCTCAATAATTTTATTGGATTCTGAAAGCTTGGTATTTCGCTGTTTCAGCTTTTGATTTTGGCTGAAGAGATAGATACTGGCTGCCAGAAAAAGAAAAATGGCAAAAACTCCGATGAATATCAGATAATCATGAATCATGTAGTAATTGCCTTCCATAGCTTGTTTTTGAAAACTATTTAAGTTTTTTTAAACTAATAAAACCTGCGTGATCTTCACATTTATCGAAATGAATTTCGAACCTCGGATTTTTTTCAGGATAGGTGATAAGATAATCCGGGCAAGGTTTCTTTTGTGCATGGCTGCGATCAAAATCTACTTTTCCGTTAGTAATGATGCTGTCTTTTAAAAACTTTTCATCAATATTATTTAAAATCATTTCATTATGAAATTCTTCTGAATATTGAAATTCTTTAGAAAGTGTTTCGGCAATTACGCGGCTGTTAGGTAAATAACCGCTGCAGCTTGCGCCTTTTTTGTTTAATATAAAAAATACGATAACTAGCCCCGGAAGGAAGCCTATTGCATAAAATTTAAGTTTTTTCATTTAGAAAATTAAAAGATTGATATCGTGGTACGTAAGTCCGAAACGGTCACAGATGATCTTTTTGGTATGTCTTCCTTTGTACATATATAAGCTCTGCTTCATTTCATTTTTTCGGATCAGCATGTTTTCAAAGCCGCCCTCTTCGTCATAATTTAAAATATAGGAAAGGAAGAAATTGGAGATAGCCTTGGTAGTGGTTCTCGGCATTCTTGATGTAAGGTTCGGAAGCCCGCAATGGATTACCCCATGTTTGATCACATAAGGATCTTCCATGGTAGTAAGCTCTGACGTTTCAATAACCTTACCGTTGTCTATGGTAATATCGATGATGACACTGCCTTTTTTCATTTTCATGACCATATCTTCAGTCACAATGGGCGTCATATTTAATCTTGGAAGGGCTCCGATCACTACATCAGCACGTCTTAAGCTTTTGCTGAGCTCTTTAGGATCGATAACGGAAGTCGGAACACGGCTGTCTACCATGGTGTGAAGCCTTCTTAATTTTGATAAAGAGTTGTCGAAGACTTTTACACTTGCTCCTAAGCCGATGGCTGCCTTTGTAGCAAATTCACCTACAATCCCAGCTCCAAGAATAACTACTTCAGCAGGTCTTACTCCCGTAATTCCTCCAAGCATTAAACCATTGGATAGGGCTAATAATTCTGAAGCATATAAAATAGAAACGGTTCCTGCAATTTCACCGATTAATCTTACCAACGCCAGCTGTTTGTATTCATCTACGATAAATTCAAAGGCAATCGCATTTATTTTTTTCTCTGCAAGCTTAAGGAAATACTCCTTATCTCTAAGGTTGATCTGAAGTGCTGAAACCATATACGTATTAGGTTTCATAAAGTCAATTTCATCCAGAGTAGGAGGATTGATTTTCAGGATCAGATCCTGACCGAATGCTTCTTTCGGATCATTGGTAATCTTTGCCCCGGATTCGGAATATTGTAAATCTGTAAAAAATGAACCTTGTCCGGCTCCTGATTCTACAATGATCTCATGGCCATGTTCTACCAACACCTGTACGGCGTCAGGAGTAATGCAGGTTCTCCTTTCGTTGAGACAGGTTTCTTTGGGAATCCCAATGCTGAACTGTTTTCCCTTCTTTATAACCTCCAATTTTTCCTCTTTCGGCATCAATTCTTCTTCTGTGAAAGGAGTAAAAATATTTGTGCTCATCCTTAAATTAAATTATGTCTTACAGATTGTTATTTTAATACTGAATTAATAAGCAAAGATACATAATATTTACTCGAATGAAACTTCTCTGTTTTCACCCGTGTTCACAATACTCATTGTGTGATAGTTGAGCCCGTAAAGCTCTTCTTCATACACTTCCGGCCACTCAATAATGCATAGGAAAGAGTTATCAAGATATTCTTCAATCCCAATATCATATACTTCCTCAATGTTTTTTAAGCGGTAAAGATCGAAATGGAAAACTTTCCCTTTTGAAGTATTGTATTCATTAACGATAGAATAGGTAGGAGAGTTTACTTCATCCTCACTTCCCAGATTTTTTAGTAAGAACTGAGTGAAAGTAGTTTTTCCTGCTCCTAAATTTCCTTTAAGCAAAAGAATATTATGTTTTAAATGAGGAAGAATGGTGTCAACAACTTCCTGCCAGTCTTCGATTGTATGTATAGTGAATTGCATAGGCTGATTTGTTACAAAAATAGTAAAATTTACACGTAATAATTTTGCATTTGAAGAAATCTTTGAATCCTAAAAACCCTTTGATAGATTGATAATTAAGAATTAATTACACTCATCCCAAGTAAAACAGCTGTCAAAAATAAGCTGATTTTAATATGATAACCTGAGTTCGGGGTAAGGAGTTTGTATAAATAACAGTAAATCAAATATTTATATTTAATTATCTTGTTTTTTAGCCCATTCACTTAGTTTTCAGGATAGAAAATGGACGAGAATAGAAATATTAAATTCATTTTTTATAAAATTTCATAGAATAAAGATATAAAACACTAATGATTGAATAATATATTATTCATTATTAACAACTTACAAGGTTGCTATTATTGCTTTCTTATCCCGAACTCAGGTTATGATAATAACAGAAGGTTTCAAAAAAGATGAGTTTTATACTAAATGATAAACAAAATTGGTGTTAGTGAATAGCTTTTTTTTTATATAATTCTGAATAAGATTCTTTTTGTTGAATATTTTTATTGGTAATTTAATTATTTGTATGATTTATTGTGTTTAATTTATTTTTCGTCAATTTTATTTGTTATTTTATTATTGCTATTTTAAATTTGGTCGGATATTTATAAATCACTTTATAGTGATGTGTTGGTCTTGCTTAATACCTTTTGCGTTCTAAAGAATTAGGATTATATAGATTCATCTAATTGTTTTAGTGATTTGTTATTTTAGTAAAAACATAATTAAAAATTACATCCTATGAAAAAAATTTTGTTACTATTTCTGGTTATTTTCTCTAGTAAATTTTTTACTCAGCAGCTTTCTTCTGCTATTTTACCAAAGCCTAATGCTTTATCTTTAAACTATCTTAATAGTCTTCTGGAAAAAAATATTTTGTATGGGACTACGCCGCCTAATTATAACGGGAAAACAATCCTTTTTACCCACGGTTTTATAGGGTCTACTGAATCTTTACTTATTGGAAACTCAATGTATAAAGAAGCTTTTAATGGCGGATATAAAACGGCTTTTGTAGCAACCAGCAGGTTTTTGGGAGACTGGGAGAACGGAAAAATATTGTCCAGAGCAATTGATCAGGTAGAGACTTATTTTGGAGCCAATACAATTACTATTATAGCTCATAGTAATGGGGGAAAGGCTTCAGATGTTGCCCTATTGGAATATAAAAAAATAAATAAAGTAGATAAAGTGATTACTTTAGGTACTCCCCACAGAGGAACTCAACTTGCAGATTTTGTTAACTATCCGGTACTTACCTGGATAACGCAGGCTTTGCAATTGGGACAAGGTTCACAACTGTCCACTACCTCTTACTGTGATACTTATTTCAGACCTTACATGGATAACCATTCACTTAACCAACCTAAGAAATATTATAGTCTGGGGGCTTGGGGATATACCAGAGTAACAGGATTGCTTTCTCCCGTAATTATTCCGGCAGGAAATGCAATTCTTGCTTTAGGAGGAGGGAAAAATGACGGGGTTACACCATTTTATAGCTCAACAAGACCGGGTTCTAAGCAATTAATGACTGACACTGACCCTAGAGGATATATTAATCATATAGATATAATGGAAGGAGTCTATGTTTGGAATAATGCTATAAAACCTGTTTTGGATGGACAAGTTATCAATAATGGTGTGGCAAATAGAATATCACAACCGGAAAGGGCTGAATTTAAAGTGGTAAGTAACTATCAATTGATTTCAAATAACGATCTGGAAAATTTACAGTTTGGAAAAAATGTCAATAATGTTCGTTTTGAAATTATTACCAAAGATGCAAATGCTTCTGTAGATATTATAGATTCTGCTACTGGAAAAATGTTGAGCCAAGTAAAAAGTAATAGGACTCTAGATAAGAGTGGAGGTTTTGAAAGCCATTTATTGTCATACGGCTTCAATTTAAGAAATAAAGAGCTTAAACTAAACAGTAATTCTAAATTTATAGCTGTGGTTGATGATGGAATTGACAGTCCGATGGAGTATAAAATTAAAAAAGATAATGAGAAAACTTATCTGGAAATATCTTTTCCTAACCTTAGTTCTGAAGAACTTCAAAAAGTTTCAATTAAAAATGAAGCCTATTGGATATCGGATTTAAAAGGAATGAATATGACATCTGAAGAAAAGCCAGTGAACTTGAAATTTGAGCTTCGTAACAATAAATTTGTAGCAGATGTAAATCGTGAACAGAATGGGGTCTATTCTATAAAGCTAACCGCTAATCTTGGGAATGGAATCAAAAGAAATATTATAAATGGTTTTGTTGTTTCAAATAACGGAAATGTTACTCAATCTAAAGCCGCAAATATTCAAAATAGAACTCAATTTACCATTGGTGATAATCCTATTGGTGATAATACAAAACTAATAAGTAGTGGTGTGCTTACAGGAGAGGTAAATGTTAAAATTTATAACTACTCCTCTAAATTGTTGAATCAATATACTGTAAAAGTAAATGGTGAAAATAGCTTAGACTTTGGTAAATATACTAATGGTTTGGAAAAGGGTATCTATATTGTTAATATAGAATATGGTACTACAAAAGAGAGTCTGAAATTCATAAAAAAATAATTTTGTTTATAAATACTTTTAAGCCGGGAGTTTCCCGGCTTTTTTATTGAAGTATGTGTATCAAGGGGTTAGAGGATTTTAGGGTAATAAATTACTCTATAGAAAACTTTTGTAAGGCTTTCTTTTTTTGTTAGAGGAAGAGAAATGTCATATTTTTACATCATGATTTCTAAGCAGACCATAGATAAAATATTCTCCACAATCAGGGTGGAAGAGATTGTAGGTGAATATGTGCAGTTGAAAAGAGCGGGGTCTAACTTTAAAGGCCTCAGTCCTTTTCATGAAGAAAAGTCTCCCAGTTTTGTTGTTTCGCCAAGTAAGCAGATCTGGAAGGATTTCTCTACTGGAAAAGGAGGAACCGCGATATCCTTTTTAATGGAAATTGAAAACTTCACTTATCCCGAAGCTCTCCGTCATGCCGCAAAAAAATACGGAATTGAAATCGAAGAAGATCTGCGTGAAATTTCTGAAGAAGCAAAACATGCACAGACAGAAAAAGATCTGTTGTTTAAAATTCATGAAGTAGCTAATACTTATTTTCAGGAAATCCTTTGGGATAACAAAGAGGGGAGAAGTATAGGATTATCCTACTTTAAAGAAAGAGAACTTAAAGATGATATTATTAATAAGTTCCAACTTGGATATTCTCCAGAACAAAAGAATGCATTTACCGCTTATGCTTTAGAGAAAGGCTATACTAAAGAGATTCTTGAAAAATCAGGGCTTTCTATTTTTCCTGAAAATACTCCGGCAGGTGTTGATAGATTCCGTGAAAGGGTAATTTTCCCGATCCATAGTTTCTCAGGAAGGGTTTTGGGCTTTGGAGCGAGAATCCTTAAGAATAATGTAAAAACAGCAAAGTATCTCAACTCGCCGGAAACGGAGATCTATCATAAATCCAATGTTCTTTACGGGTTAAACCAAAGTAAGCAGGCCATTTCAAGAAAGAATGGCTGTCTTTTGGTGGAAGGATATATGGATGTGATTTCACTTCATATGTCCGGAATTGAAAACGTTGTAGCAAGTTCCGGAACTTCCCTTACCACTGAGCAGATTAAGTTGATTAAGAGACTTACGGAAAACGTAACGATTCTTTTTGATGGAGATAATGCAGGGATTAAAGCCAGCTTCAGAAGCATTGACATGTTGCTGACAGAAGGGATGAACATCCGTGTTTTGCTGTTCCCTGATGGTGATGACCCGGATTCCTTTGCCAGAAAACATCCGCAGGAATATGTAGAAAAATACATTGAAAATGAAGCGATGGATTTCATCGATTTTAAGGCGGAAATTCTGTTGCGGGATGTTGGAAATGATCCTATCAAAAAGGCGGAAGCAATTCGTGATATCGTAAAATCAGTTTCCTTTGTACAGAACGCACTGAAAAGGGAAGTATATCTGAAGGAGGTTTCCAATAAATTTGGACTTTCTGAACAGAGTCTTTTCAATGAGCTGGATGTTCAGAAGCAGATTACGCAGAATCAGACCCATCATGTCCAGCAGCAGCAACACAAGGAAAAAGCGGCTCCAAAGCTGGAGATTGTTCCTCCGGATAAAGAAAAAGAAGACCCTTTTTTGTTTGAAGTATTGTTTATGGAGAACAAACTTGTTGAGCATATGTTAGCATTTGGAGATATTGTTCTTAAAAGGAAAAATGAAAATAATGAAGAATATCAGATAACAGTTATTGAAGAAATTATTCATCACTTTGAAGAGGAACAGTATACATTTTTAGTTAAAGGAAATGAGATTATTATCAATCAGGTCAAAGAAGGAATTCAGAAAGACGAGTTGAGAAGTGGAAACTTTTTTGTATCTTTTATGGATGAAGAAATTACGACAAAGGTTGTAGATGCGCTGATTCCTTTGGATGAGCTGGAAAACTGGGCGTCCAGAAATATTTATCCGCCGAATTACGGAGATAAAGTTGCAGATCAGATCCAGGGTGATGTTTTGCTGCATAAATACAGATATATTGATTATCTGATTACTGAAACCGCGAAAGAACTGGATCAACACAGCAGTACGGATGAAGTAAAATATTATGAGCTGATAAAAAAAATTACTTTGTTAAAACAAGCTTCCATCAGACTTAGCAATATCATTGAATATTCCCCGATTAAAGGGATATATGTGGATAGGAAAAGATAGTTTAAAGACAGAATAATTACAGATTCTATGACAAAAAGTCCTATAAAATTTTAGGAATAAATATTGTAATTTAAACTTCGGAAATATTTTAAAATAATACATAATATCAATATGGACATTAAAAAGGAATTCAGAGATTTCTCTGTAAAACATTTAGGAAACAACGGTCTGGCTACCGATCAGTATATGGGAATGTATGGCCCAACGAATTTAACTCCGTACATCATGGAAGAAAGAAGATTAAACGTTGCTCAGATGGACGTTTTTTCCCGTCTGATGATGGATAGAATTATCTTCCTGGGAACTGGAATTGACGATCAGGTAGCGAATATCGTTACTGCTCAGCTTTTATTCCTGGAAAGTGCAGATCCGTCTAAAGATATTCAGATCTATATCAACTCTCCTGGTGGAAGTGTATATGCCGGTTTAGGTATTTATGACACCATGCAGATTATTAAGCCGGATGTAGCGACAATCTGTACAGGAATGGCTGCTTCTATGGGAGCAGTATTATTGGTTGCAGGAGAAAAAGGAAAGCGTTCTGCGCTTAAACATTCAAGAGTAATGATTCACCAGCCTTCAGGAGGTGCTCAGGGAGTAGCTTCCGATATGGAGATCAACTTAAGAGAGATGTTGAAATTGAAGCAGGAGCTTTATGACATTATTGCTCATCATTCAGGACAGACTTACGAGTGGGTAGAGAAATCTTCCGACAGAGATTACTGGATGACTTCTGAAGAAGCTAAAAGCTACGGTATGGTAGATGAGGTTCTTCAAAGATCTACAGAGAAAAAATAATTGATTGTATAATCATAATGAAAAACGCATCCAAGTTGGATGCGTTTTTTTGTTTGCGACGAATACACGAATTTTTATTGTACGTTTCATAGCAGATTACTATAACGAAGAAATATCAAAATTGAAGACGCGATATTCCCCTCCGATGGAGGGGTGTCGAAAATTCAAAGAATTTTTGACGGGGTGGTTTACCCATCTCCCTCTCTACTTCTTCACTATCTTATGTACAGTAGAATCACTCTTAGTCTTAACCTCAACCCAGTATACACCGGTATTTAAAGATGTAACATTAATCTTAGATGTCTGAGTAGTCATCACTTTCTGCCCTAAAGAAGAATAAATATTGACTTCTTTGATATTTTCAGGAGTTTCAATCTGAATAAAATCACTTGTTGGATTTGGATAAATATTGAATAATGCTTTCTTGTTTGCTGAAGCCACCGATAATGTAGCGTTATGTGCCTCAGTTGGTGTGAAAGGTCTTCTTTGTCCGAAACTTAATCCTAACCATGTATTGTTGCTCAATTGTATCTGGCTGAGATCAGTTTTTTTCTGCCAGCTAGAAAGGTCTTCTCCGGTGTATAATTTCCAGTTTTCTGTTCCGGAGTTATTTCCTGTGAAGGTATTGAGTGATAGATTGGAAATTTGGTTATTGCTGGAAGTGAAATTGAAATAGGAAGCTTGTGACTGGATAAGCTGCAAAGCCTGTTCCGCTGTTATACTGCCATTATATTGAATTCCAAAAACAAATGAATTGGCTTGATCATTAGAATTATTAGTTCCAAAATCTACCACAACAAGACTTTTATTGGCTCCTGTTCCAATCCAATGGGTAATTTGTGATGAAGTATACCATTGGGAACTGTAAGCGGGAACTGGAGTTGATGGTGGGGTATCGATTTCATCCATTCCATAGGTTATTCCAAACCATAGTCCGTCTGTTAAAGCAGTATATCCTACACCATTATTTTGATTGGACATATTCCCTGCATTAGGTCCCGACCAGGTAATCCAGTAATCATCTGTACTTGGAGTATGATGATTGTATGTGAAGCTGTACAGGAACCCTGAAGGAATGTCAGCCTCTATTTTAGGCTCTGCTTCTACAATAGCATTAACCATATCTTCCGCCATTAAATTATCATCATCAAAACGATAACCCCAAACATAAGAATTAGGCGTGTTGTTGTCATTAAAATCAGCAATGAAATAGGCCTTTTTAGAACCGGTTCCCACCCAAAACTTAATGTCATTTTCTGTGAATTGAGCGAAGAAAAACTGCGTACAAAGCAGTAAGAAAAAAAAATAGATTTTTCTCATAATATAATTAAATTAAAGTTTTATTCCCGAAACTTATTAATAGGAAGAGACTGGTATAGTCTGATTCTAAAATTAAAAGTTTATTCAAGGCAGGTCTCCTGGCTCGCATCCTATAGCTAACCTTCCCGGATTTTGGTCCAGTGGTATCATACAGCTACAGGTAAAACAGCTTACAGTTGCGGGTACAGCTCAAGATTTGAATAATATTCTCACTTAATTCCCTATTATGAACAGTGTTCAACCTTAAAGACCGCAAATATATCATATAAATTTTTGATGCCTATTTTGTGAATTACATACCTGTTTTAACCTTTTATTAAAGGTTAATTGTATTTTCTGAATTTGAATTTGTTGATTGGTAATGGATTGGGTTTATGTGTTCGGATTTTTAAGTTAAATATGAATTTTTGTTGTTTATACTGAATTCATCTTTAGGTTCTATTGTTAAAATACAATTATCATTGCATTCAAGATCAGTTTATAATCAAGTTATACTTTCGCGCCATAAAAGTTAATATGAAAAAATTACTATTATCTGCTTTGATGATGACTGTATTATGGTCATGTAAAGATGATGACAATAATGTAAATAACCAGGATATTAATTATTCTAAACTTCCGCAGGAATTTCCATTTTCTACTTTGGCAACAATAAACGGAGTAGCTGTGATTAATGGTGGATTTGGCTCTGGAGCTGCTGCTCACCCTACAAGAAAAGGGGAGTTTTATGTGATTACAGACCGTGGTCCGAATACAGATTATCAGAATGGTAAAAAATTTTTAACTCCCAATTTTACTCCCACCATTATGCATTTTAAAATTAATGCTGAAGGGAATGTAGAAGTAATCAAATATATTAAACTTAAAAATCCATCCGGACAGCCTATTACAGGACTTCCAAACCCAGTAGGAATGGGAAGTACAGGTGAAGTAGCTTATGATGCATCAGGAAATGTTCTGGGAACGGATAAATATGGCTTAGACAGTGAAAGTATTGTAGCTGCATCAGATGGTACATTCTGGGTTTCTGATGAATACGGACCGCACATTGTTCATTATAGTGCTGATGGAGTAGAGCTGGAAAGAATAAGCCCGATTGGGGTAAATACAGGAAGTAGAAAATTACCTGCCGTTTTAGCTAAAAGAAGAGCCAACAGAGGCATGGAAGGTCTTTGTATAACTCCGGACGGGAAAACATTGGTGGGGACAATACAGTCCATGATGTTGGTGCCTTCAAAAGCTTTGGCAACGAACACAACCTTAACGAGAATCGTAACTTTCGATATCAGTACTGGAAAAACGAAACAATATCTGTATAAGCAGGATGGTGGAGCTTCGGATTCTGTTTGTGACATTACGGCATTAGGGAATAATGAATTCCTAGTGATTGAAAGAGATGGTAATTTCGGGACACAGGGCGGAATTAAAAAGGTATACAGAATCAACTTAAGTGATGCAACGGATGTTACCGGAACTGACCTTGCAGCTGTAGACGGAATGAAAGTAAACGGAAAAGCGCTGGAACAGTGTACCTGGGATGAACTTGCCAACGCAGGAATTAAACCTGTTTCTAAAAAACTAGCGGTAGACCTGGTTGCTAAACTAGGATATGAGCACGATAAATTTGAGGGAATTGTTTATTTAGGAAACAATAAACTGGCTGTTTTCAATGATGATGACTTTGGGGTAGTAGATGATGGAAACGGAAATCCTAAAGCAAAAATACTTCCTAAAACAGGGAAGGTAGACAAAGGAACTATGTTTATAGTCGATATTCAATAATTAGATTTTTTTAACGGAAAGCGGCGGATTTATTCCGCCGCTTTTTATTATTATTGACCTTGATAATTAGTTTAGAAAATGAAAGATATTTGGAAGAAAGGTGGTGTTTGTTCAGCCTATTCAATCCAAACTCTGTTATTTTTAAAATCAATTGTAAAAATATAGCTGCACATGGCCTCAAAATTGAGCACGCCATCATAAATAATATCTCTTGTAAATGACTTTGAGGTAAATGATTTTTTTCCAATAATAAATGGAGTCTCAGAATTCATTTGATCCTTGTCTTTTGATAGTTTCCAAGTTGCAGCAGTTTCTGTAGATAAAAGTAAAGGCCCGCTGTTTCCGGAATCAAGAAGAAACCAGTATGACTGATTGGCTTTTGGAATATTTAAAAAAATATTAAGTTCAGTAGCTTCCAGACCATTGGCAAATCTGCTGGAAACTAGATGTTTCCTATGTATTGCCTTTTTTGATGAAGAATGACTCTCGATAATAATAGTATTTTTAGCAAGATTGAGCGTAAGAATATGATCAGTAAATGATTTTAAAGAAATAACACCATCTATTTTGGGAAATTCTTTTGGCAGAATAGTCATAATATCTAGAACACCTACTGTTGGATGGTCGATTTTTTGAGAACCAATAGTCATTGAGATATGATCTGACTTTTGAACTTTAATAATTTCTCCGCTCATTCTAAAACCTGTAGCACTTCCATATATTTTTTTATTAAAATGCTTTGCGATCTCTGGAGAAATAAGAGTCCCACCTCCCCCGGTATCAAAAAGGAAATTATACTTTTCCCCTTCAATAATTACCTCTACAGTTTTCATGTTTTCAATATAAGGTTTTAGCCTTATAGTGTCTTGTCCAAATCCCCAAATGCTTATTCCTAAAAATAATAAGTTGAAAAAAGCTTTCTTTGTTTTCATAATTCTTTTGTTTGTTATGTGAGACAGAATAGTCTCTGTTTTATAGCAGACAAATTTGAATTATTATCTTCCGAAAAGCGACCGATTTTAAAAAGTCGAACCAAATAAAAAGGGGTTGATCAATTTGCTTTATAAAAGGTATTTCTGTACTCTGTAGGGGTTAAAGTAGTATATTTTTTAAATGCAGTATTAAATGATGATTTTGAATTAAAGCCAACCTGGTATAAGATTTCTAAAACAGTGCAATCTTTTTTAGAGTGATTTTTTAATAATTCCATTGCATTTTCGATGCGGTATGTATTCACAAAATCAAAAAAATGCTGGTTCATATTTGAGTTAATTAAAACGGACAATTCCCGGGTGGGCATATTCATTTGCGCTGCAAGGTTTTGAACTGTAAGAGCTGGATCTAAATATGGCTTTTCTTCTACCATATATCTGTTCAGTAATTCGATTTGGAAGTTGATCCTGTTATCGTTGATCTTTTGTTGGTCTTCTGATTTGATCTTCGGAGGTATTTCACCTTTTAAGTCGTTTATGATCTGTAACTGAGTATCAACTCCTCTAAAAAATTCAGGATATTTTAATGCTTTTAAAACAAACCAGCTGGTGACAATTAATGCAATGATATCCAGAAATCCATTAATGAAAATCAGAAGTTGATGATCATCGGTATATCTCAATATATTTTTAAAGGTTGCAAAATAATGAACAGCTGTAAAAAGTAAGGTTATTTGAAACAACCATTTAAATACTAAATTGGCAGAATAAGATTGATTTTGGAGATAGAGATTTCGGGTTCTTCTCAAAATCATGAAAATGAAAATAGTATAAACTAAATACTGGATTTCTATCAAATATTGGAAAATAATCATTTCAAAGGTTTGATGATGATGTTTGAAGAAATACTTTTTTTCAATATCATCAGCTCCATAAATTCCTGAAGCCAACAAAAGGTTGATAACAATAAAAGGAATTGTATGTAACAGAAATTTACTTTTTAATTGAAAATCATTATAGCAAAGTGATAAAACATACAAGTAGAATAGGGGAATGTTCAATAATATGACAGTCCACCTGAAAATCTCTAAATTTGGATAAATGCTAATGATAGGTTCAACAATGAAAACTCCGGCAACATCAATAGCGGTCAGAAAAAGATATCCTGCAAAAAGTTGATTGGAAAGCTTTTTAGTAGATTTTATGGTCAATAAAAAGAAAATAAGAAGGAATAATATAAAAACAGATATGATAGCGATCGTTTTTAAAAAATCCATTTAAGTAGTTTTAAGTGATGTATAAAAAAATAAAAATCTTCAGAATTTCTTCACTTCCTATCCTTGGCCCCAACTAATTTTTTCTAAAAATCAAAACAAATGTAAATATAGGTTTTTATAATAAAAAAGCGGTCTCAAAAAAATAATGTTTCTCGTAGTCATCCGGCTGATAGCTTTTGCCATTTAGTAGATTCCTGGAGTACTATGTTATCTTTTAGAGACCGCCTTTTTTTATGTTACATCTTTTAATTGAAACCCTCAATAATTTTAGAGAAATCCTCTAATTTCAAAGCAGCACCTCCAATCAGACCTCCATCAATATCAGGCTGAGAGAAGATTTCTTTAGCATTATCCGGTTTCACAGAACCTCCGTAAAGGATAGAAACCTCATCTGCTACTTCCTGTCCGTATTTAGCAGCAATCGTATTTCTGATGTGTGCGTGGATTTCCTGAGCCTGTTCCGGGCTTGCTGTTTCCCCTGTTCCGATCGCCCAAACCGGTTCGTAAGCGATAACTACCTTTTTGATCTCTTCTGCTGAAAGGGTAAAAAGAGCTACTTCAGTTTGATTTTTAACCACTTCAAGGTGTTGACCCGCTTTTCTTTGCTCAAGTGTTTCCCCGTTACAATAGATTGGGGTAAGACCTTTATCTAAAGCTAATTTTACTTTTCTGTTGCAGTGAGAATCTGTTTCTCCGTGGTATTGTCTTCTTTCAGAGTGTCCGATCAATGAACCTGTAGCATCGATAGATTCCAGCATATCAGCAGAGATTTCTCCTGTATAAGCACCACTTTCGTGCTCGCTCATGTCCTGAGAGAATACTCCAATTTCATCCTTTTCAAAGATATCTTTAGCCATCATTAAGTATAAAGATGGAGGAGCGATCCAAACCTCACAGTTCGTAGCATTATTGTTTTTATAGCTTAGCAATTGAATCATTAATTGTTGTGCATCAATTACATTTTTGTTCATTTTCCAGTTGCCTGCAACTATTTTTCTTCTCATAAGTTAATATTTAAAACTTCATTATAATTTATTAAATTTATTTTTTTTAGAATCTCAAAAGTCTTTTTATAAAAGACTTTATAAGATTCTAATTTTAATAATTGTTGTATATCTAATTTCTGACCAATAATTTGATATAAGTCTCCAATTTTTAAATCATTTCTTCTTTTTTTTGGTAATTCTGAGTTTATAATATTTAAAGCATCTACAATCTTTTTCTTAGGATCTTTAAATGTTTCAGGGTTCCCAGAAAGGTTTAATTGTGATTTAGATTTATCCGTTTTTATTTCATCTTTGAAGAGAACGAAGTCAGCAAGCATCCATGCTTCAGTCATGTGAACAGGTATAACTTCAACAAAATTAAATGCCTTAAGTTTTTCATCTGTATCTAGTTTGTTTCTTAATGGCATGAATTTAAATTCAAGAGTATTGTTTGGCGAGATATCATCTGCATCTGCATGAATAAATAGGATTTCAGAAGAGTTTTCTATAAAACAATTTTTGAAAACATGAATCATCTGATCTACAAAATTGTGACCTTCTTTTTGATAAGATTTTAATACAATTTCAGTATCTTTATTTCCATATAGAAACAAGATGTCAGAAATTGTTCTTTCAAATATTTTAGATAGAAATCTAATATCGGTTGATCCCTCAGTGGTGTAAGCTAAAAATAATTGATAACTCATTCTGTAATATCAAATTTTCCTTTATTTAAATACTCTTGTACATCTGCTAGTGTAATTCTATCCCTAAATAACTTTAATTGTTGAGACTTTTCGGCTAAAAGAATTTTTGTAGCTTCTATTTTATACTTTTTATTATCAACATTAATTATCATCATTCTCATTTCACTGAACCACAGGATTTTTAAATTATCATTTTTAAAATTTGTCATTAAATTACCTACTAAAACAGGAGAATGTGTATTAACTATAACTTGTCTTAAAGGAGCATTTTTATCTGAAAAATTAGATGATAAGTTAACTAACAAGTCTAACATTGTTGACACTCGAGAAGGGTTTACTCCATTTTCAGGCTCTTCAAAGCATAGAAGACCAGAGAATTTTTCATCAAATTCTAGTATGCATAGTGTAAGAATTCTAAGTGTTCCTTCTGATAATACTCTAGATGTGTATTCTTTTTTGTCTGTATCTATTAGTTTTATTATATACTGTCGATTTTCTTTGTCATCAAAGGCTTTTACCTCTATGAAATTTGGTAAAAACTGATTAAGTTTTCTAGAAATTTCACCTAGAGCAAATGGATTATTTTGTGAAATTCTATATAGTGAAGCTGCTAAATTTTTCCCTGTTTGGGATATTTCATCCTCTCCATTATTTTTATTAGTTGGTTCTCTTAGGTCATCAGGATTTAGTTGTAAAAATTTCCAAGATTTCATTTCCTCTTTTGCTGCTAAAACATGAGGGAAATCAATACTATCAAAGCTACTTAATACTGTTCTATTTGCACTATTTAAAGGAAATCTTCTTTTATTGCCACCTTTCAAATCTTGTGGAACAATTACCGTATTTATCCCATCTTTTAATTCTGTATCAATATAAGGGACACCTCTTTTTCCAGTTGGTACTTTAGGCCTCCAGACTTCTCTTAAATTTTTAGGAATATTATCAATCCATTTATCATCTTGATGTTTCAGATTAACTAATCTTTCGTATACTAGTTCAATATCTTCTAATCCAGAATTATTGGTATATCTTCTTATTTTTAATTGATATTGTAATCTTGTGTACTTTAAATCTGCTTCATTTCCCCATGCATCTCTTACTGTTTTATTTACTAGCATTTCTACTTCAAATTCAATTAAATTTGAATGATGTAATTGATCGTACTTTGTAAATAATTCTATGAACTCTCCTCTTTGTTCACTTAATGACCTTTTTATATTGTCACTATCTGCAAGCTTAGATAATAAAGATAAAGCATCAAATAGATTACTTTTACCAGAAGCATTTGTTCCTGCTATTACTGTAAAAGGTGTAAATGACATTTCAAAATTATGAAAAGATTTAAACCCATTAATTTTAATATTAGTAATCATTTATTTATAATTATTTGTTTAAAAAGTTTAGAAACAAATTTAAACTTTTTTAGGTGTCACTTATTAATTTTATCTAATTTAAAGTTGTAAGTATACACCAACGAAAGATCTTTGATGAAATTTTTTATTTTGAGGAAGAATTACAATCCCCATAAGTTTTTCAGCAAAACGTAGAAGGTGTGTTCTTCTTCAGTGACCTTGTTGTCTGCTTTAATCAGAGACTTGGCAAACTGAGCAAATTTTACACGTTCATCTTTTGTAGAATCATCCAGGAAACATCTTCCATGAAATTCAAAGTGATCTTTCCATTCTTCAGGCTGTAAAAGAGCCAATGTTTCAAGCTCATTGTCAAGGTTCATTCTGAATGGGAATTCATCAGCCAGATATTGCTGTACCAACATTCCTTCTTCAGGAGCAAACTCTCCGTCTACAGAAGAAAGGATCATTAATAAGTGGTAACCGGCGATAGATTTATTTGATTTTTGCATAAGTTTTAAAATTAAGTTTAGTGTTTAAAGGTATAGTCTGGTCTTTATAAGTTTTAGTCTTTATCTTTTGAAATTGACCATTCACTTGTGAAGCAAAACTGACTATTCCCATTTATTTTACATAGTCCTTTGCAGGCTGTTTATCAATAATTTTTCCATTTTGAAGAACCAGTACAAACGGGTTGCTCCTTGCAATGGTTTTAATAGCAGTGCCGTCCATCATGGCATTTTTAATCGTTTTAAAAGTATTCTGATCCGTTGAAACACCATAGATAAGTGTCCCTTTCTGAGCATTTACTTTAGCTTCTACCTTTTGAAGAAGATCTGCAGAAACCTCTTTCGGATGGTAAGAAAATACAAGAATAGCTTTTGGAGCTTTAATGATCTCGTCAGTAAGTTCCATTCCTGTAGGATCTTCAATCTTGAATTTTACAATCTCAGATTTATAACCTTCTTTTACAAGTACAGATTCATTTTTTCCTTCTTCAATTTTCCATGGAGAACCTTCTGCCCAGTATTTTGTTTCCTTGATGTACTCATCCTGATTCACCTTTAAAACTTCATTTGTTTTCTGATTTTTAAGAGAATAAAAAGTTTTGTATTCGGATGGATTTTTATTGATCTTTTCTTTTTCCCCTTTGATATCTGTCCCGATTTTATAATCACGGAAATCGATCATCGGTTCATGCATAATTCCCTGAGCCATAATGTAGATCATTACCAGAGAAAATGCCGCGAAAATATAATATTTGAACTTTCCTGTAGATTCTTTTTTGTTGCTTCCGTACTCATCCGTTTTACGGAAATCTTTTTTGTAAAGGGCAAACAGAATGATAAGCCCTATAAGAAGAGCCACATCTTTAAAGAAACTCTGCCAAGGCGTAAATTTAATAGCATCTCCGAAACATCCACAATCTGTAACCACATTGAAATAAGCGGAATAGAAGGTAAGGAAGCCAAAGAACACACAAAGAGCAATTAAAGCTGATAAGGTAAATTTAAGCTTCATTTTCAGCAGCAGCATAAATCCGAGGAAAAGCTCCAGTACAACAACGATAATTGAAAACAGCAGGGCAAATTTTTCAAAAAACGGCATATTGAAGACTGCAGGTGAAAAATATTCCTCCATTTTGAAAGAGAATCCTACCAGATCCACAGCTTTTACAAAGCCGGAAAGGATAAAAATGACAGCGATAATAAAGCGTAATAAACCTTTGATCATGTTAAATAGTTTTGGGTTCGAATTGGTTTTTTTGTTCTGAGAATTTAATCAGGCAGAAAACAGCATAATTCAGCATATCGAAATAGTTGGCATCAAGGCCCTCAGATACGATGGTTTTTCCCTGATTGTCTTCAATCTGTTTAGTTCTTAATACTTTCTGATAAATCAAATCTGTAATAGAAGAGATTCTCATATCTCTCCATGCTTCCCCGTAATCGTGGTTTTTTCTTTCCATTAAAGCCTGAGCTTCCTGGGAATATTTGTCATACAGACTTAAAATTTCTTCCTTATTTTCATTAAAATCATTGGAAAGTCCTTTTTCAAGCTGAATAAGCCCAATGATAGAGTAATTGACAATCGCGATAAATTCATCTTCCTCACTTTCATCCACCATTTTTACATCAGTCATTTGCAGCGTACGGATTCTGTTGACTTTAATATAAATCTGATCCGTAATGGAACTCGGTCTTAAAACCCTCCACGCCGGTCCGTAATCCTGTAACTTTTTACTGAAAAGATCACGACACTGACTGATAATTTTCTCGAACTGTACTGATGTTTTTGACATAAAATTTCTTAATCTTCCAAATATACGAATTCGGTTTTGTTTATGAAACGGGTCTGAGGGGAATCATGTTTGAGAGTTGTAGGGTTTTAGGGTAGGAGTGTAAGAGAGTGTGAAAGTATCGAGTGAAAAATAAGTAATTGAGATGATCTGATTTCTGGCTATTAGCCTCCTATTTCAAGTGCAAATTACTAATTTTGCAGTACATAAAATCATTTATAGACTTCTTATGTTTTCAAACTCCAAAGCGCTCGAACCCTCAAACCCTCAAACTTACTCTGTCAACTGTAATGGCAGGCTAGTACAATTAGACACTCCAAAGATCATGGGAATCCTGAATTTGACTCCGGATTCATTCTCAGATGGAGGAAAGTTTAATGATGAAAAACTGGCATTAAAACATGCAGAGAAACTGTTAAATGATGGAGCAGAAATTCTTGATATTGGCCCGCAATCCACCCGCCCAAACGCTGAATTTCTGAACAGTGAACAGGAAATTAACAGGATTGGAAATGTGATTTCTAATATCAAAAAAGAATTTCCGGAAGCATTGATTTCTTTGGATACATTTTACGCAGAAACAGTAAGGTTCGGCTTCAATGAAGGTATAGATATGATTAATGATATTTCTGGTGGGCAGTATGATGAAAAAATGTTTGATACAGCAGCAGAAACCAAGCTTCCGTACATTTTGATGCATATCAATCCGTCTTATAAAACTATGCATGATAAAGTTAAGTTTGAAGATATAACATTGGAGGTTAACAGATATTTTTCTGAAAAAACGAATGAATTGCTACAAAAAGGAGTAAAAGATATCATTTTAGACCCCGGTTTCGGCTTTGGAAAAACAGTAGAAGATCAGATGAAAATGATCAACGAGGTTGAATATTTTGGGTTTGGGAAATTTCCTTTACTGATCGGTATTTCAAGGAAATCATTTATCTATAAACCGCTTGGGAAATCTCCACTTGATATCAATGAGGAAACACAGAAATTACACATGAAAGTTCTGGAGCAGGGAGCCAAAATTATAAGAGTTCATGATGTGGCTGAAGCAAAAGAAACAATCAGTCATTTTTTACAGAAAAAATAAAAAGTGATAAAAAAACTTGTGGGTTTTTAAAAAGTTTATACATTTGCAGTATGAATTTTACGAATCAGAAAAATATTATTGTCATTTCTATTGCAGCTGTTGTCATTTACAACAGTAAGGAAACGGCATTTTAAAATAGATTTTTATTTAAATTATATATAAGCCGTTTCATTTTGAAGCGGCTTTTTTTATTTTAATTTTTAAAGTACAGGTATGTATCAGTTTTTCGCAGTAATTATTATCGTCATTATTATTCCCTTACGTGTGTGAGACGGAAGATGTATGACTGTACATATATTGAGCCCTCTCACACTGTGAGAGGGCTTTTTTTATTCCCATTTCTTAAATTTTTAACCCCCACTATAACATGTATTACAACGACGACACGGTCATCTATTTTGATGGAAACTTCATGAAAGCCAAAGACGCAGGAACCAATCTTTACGGGCAATCTCTTCACTATGGATATTCTGTTTTTGAAGGAATCAAATCTTACAGTACAGCCCACGGAACAAAGATTTTTAAAGCAAAAGAACATTATGAAAGATTGAAAAGATCCGCAGAACTGATGCATATTCCCTTCAATTATTCAGTAGATCAGCTTACAGATCTTACTTATGAACTGCTGGAAAAAAACGGTTTCTCAGACGCTTATATCCGTCCTTTGGTGACCTGTTCTCCCAATATGTCCCTTTCAAAAGGTAAAGAATCCTATCTGTCCTTATTAGCCTGGGAGTGGAATAACGGTTATCTGGCAGATAAAATGAAGATCATGACATCAGAGTTTCAGCGCCCCAATCCAAAAGCTTTTAAAGTAGAAGCCAAAGTCGGCGGACATTACGTGAATTCTATTCTGGCCTGTCAGGATGCGAAAGACAAAGGTTATGATGAAGCTTTGGTATTGGATGAGAACGGGAATGTAGCAGAAAGCTCGGGAGCCAATGTCTTTTATGAAAAAGAGGGAACATTATTTACTCCGGCAAAAGGCAGTATTCTTCCGGGAATTACACGTCAGACAGTTTTTGAAATATGTAATGAATTGGATATTCCCGTTAAAGAAACCCTTTTTAAACCTGAAGAAATGAGAGGTGCTGATGCAGCTTTTTTCTGCGGTACTGCCGCTGAAATTGTAGCCCTGGATTCAATGGATGATATTCCTTTTACCAGGAGATGGGAAGATACAGCAAGTGAAAAAGTACAGCAGGCTTATTTGAAATTAGTAAGAGTTCTGTCATTGTAAATTTTAAAAATATAAACAATTGATTTTTAGATGGTTGAGTCTTTTTTGTAAACAGTTGGATATTGTAGTTTTCATGAAAATCAGAAATGAAGAAAATATTACAAGCTGTAGTTTTGAATCAGAATTAAGTAAATAAATGTCATTTTAAGAGATAATAAGAGTAGAAAATGCAGGATAATATGTTAAATAAATATTCAAAAACATTCACGCAGAATAGCGAACAGCCCGCTGCAAAAGCAATGCTGTATGGGATAGGCTTTACAGAAGAGGATATGCATAAGGCACAAGTCGGAATTGCCAGTATGGGATATGACGGAAACACCTGCAATATGCACCTCAACGATCTGGCCAGGGTAGTGAAAAAAGGAACCTGGGACCATGGATTAGCGGGATTAATTTTTAATACAATTGGAGTAAGTGACGGGATGAGTAATGGTACAGATGGAATGCGTTACTCACTTGTAAGCAGAGATGTCATTGCAGACAGTATTGAAGCGATCTGCGGAGCACAATATTACGACGGGCTTATTGCGCTACCTGGCTGTGATAAAAATATGCCGGGAACAATCATAGCGATGGGAAGGCTAAATAGACCCTCACTGATGGTATATGGTGGAACCATAGCCCCTGGATGCTATAAAGGAGAAACATTGAATATTGTTTCAGCTTTTGAGGCTTTAGGGAAAAAGATAGCAGGTGAAATCTCAGAAGAAGATTTTGATGGGGTAGTCAGAAATTCCTGTCCAGGTGCAGGCGCATGTGGAGGAATGTATACCGCGAATACGATGGCTTCTGCAATAGAAGCGTTGGGAATGAGTCTTCCGTATTCATCTTCTAATCCGGCTTTAAGCAAAGAAAAACAGGAAGAATGTATGCAGGCAGGAAAATATCTGAAGACGCTTTTGGAAAAAGATATTAAACCTTCAGACATTATGACGAGAAAGGCTTTTGAAAATGCACTTCGTGTAATCGTTGTTTTAGGAGGCAGTACCAATGCCGTTCTTCATTTTATAGCAATGGCCAAAAGTGTAGAAGTAGCTCTTACTCAGGATGATTTTCAAACGATGAGTGACTGCACGCCAATGCTGGCAGATCTTAAACCAAGTGGGAAATATCTGATGCAGGATTTACATGAGCATGGCGGAATACCTGCCGTAATGAAATATTTGTTGGAAGAAGGTTTGTTACATGGAGATTGCCTTACTGTTACCGGGAAAACATTAGCCGAAAACTTAGAACATGTCCCAACACTGGATTTTAATACTCAGAAAATTATAAGACCATTATCAAACCCCATAAAGCCTACCGGACATTTGAGAATTCTGTACGGAAATCTTGCAGAAAAAGGAAGTGTTGCCAAAATAACAGGTAAAGAAGGAGAGCGCTTTGTAGGGAAAGCCCGTGTGTTTGATGGGGAGAAAAACCTCATCAAAGGAATAGAAAATGGAACCGTACAAAAGGGTGATGTCATTGTAATCCGTAATGAAGGGCCAAAAGGAGCTCCCGGAATGCCTGAGATGCTGAAACCTACCAGTGCTTTAATCGGTGCAGGGTTGGGAAGCAGCGTAGCTTTAATTACAGATGGTAGATTCAGTGGCGGAACTCATGGTTTTGTTGTGGGGCATATCACTCCCGAAGCTCATGAAGGCGGGCTGATTGCCTTTGTAGAAGATAATGACCTTATTGAAATAGATGCTGTACATAACACCATACAGCTTAAAGTTTCAGAAGAAGAAATTGAAAAAAGAAAACAAGGCTGGCAAAAGCCTGCTCTGAAAGTTAAAAAAGGATTGCTCTATAAATATGCATTAACGGTATCATCTGCAGCTGAAGGCTGTGTAACGGATGAAATTTAAAATCAAACATCATGAAGAATTTAAATCGATCAACAGAAACAGAACTGAGCGGAAGCCGGATTATTCTTGAGGCATTTCTTGAGGAAGGTGTAAAGACTGTTTTTGGGTATCCCGGAGGTGCTATTATTCCCATTTATGATGCGCTTTATGATTATAAAGATCAGCTGGAGCATATTCTTGTCCGCCACGAGCAGGCAGCAGTACATGCAGCACAGGGATTGGCAAGAGTATCCGGAAAAGTAGGAGTGGTAATGGCAACCAGCGGCCCGGGAGCCACAAACCTCGTGACAGGATTAGCAGATGCTTTACTGGATAATACTCCGCTTGTATGTATCACGGGACAGGTTTTTGAACATCTTTTAGGAACAGATGCTTTTCAGGAAATAGATGTTATGAATATCACCAGCCCGGTTACCAAATGGAATTATCAGGTGACTGATGCCAATGAGCTTCCGGAAGTTCTGGCTAAAGCATTTTATATCGCCAGATCAGGACGCCCGGGGCCGGTACTCATTGATGTGACAAAAAATGCTCAGTTACAGAAAGTATCATACAAAGAATATACTCCCTGCGATTCTTTAAGAAGTTATACACCTGACCCGATTCCATCGTTGGAAAATATTGAACAGGCAGGGGAACTCATTAACCAGGCAGAACGTCCGTTCATTATTGCAGGACAGGGAATTACGCTGGGGAAGGCAGAAAAGGAATTTTTGAAATTTGCAGAAAAATCCGGAATTCCGGTAGCATGGACTGTTTTAGGAATGGGTGTTCTTCCTACAGATCACCCTCAAGCTGTAGGGATGGTAGGAATGCATGGGAATTACGGACCTAATATCCTTACCAACCAATGTGATGTCCTGATTGCAATAGGAATGCGCTTTGATGATCGAGTGACCGGAAGGCTGGATCAGTATGCGAAACAGGCAAAGATCATTCATCTGGATATTGATAAAGCAGAGATCAATAAAAATGTAAAAGTGGATGTTCCGGTTCTTGGAAACTGTAAAGAAACTTTGCCTCTTCTTACAACGGTGATTCAAAAAAGAGAACATCCGGAATGGCATCAAAAATTTAAAGATTGTCTTGAGACGGAAAGTATTAATCTGATTAATGATGAACTGTTTCCTACAGAAGAAGAAATTACAATGGGAGAGGTGATTCGGTATCTTAATGAAATGACGATGGGAAAGGCTGTTATTGTAACAGATGTGGGACAACACCAGATGGTAACCTGCCGGTATTCAGAATTTAAATTTCCAAGAACTAATGTGACCAGCGGAGGATTGGGAACGATGGGATTCTGCCTTCCTGCTGCAATAGGAGCTGCTTATGGAGAACGTGAGCTTCCGGTGATCGCAGTGATGGGAGATGGAGGTGCCCAAATGAATATTCAGGAGTTGGGAACCATCATGCAGTATCGTCCGGAGGTTAAAATTTTAATTCTGAATAACAGTTATCTGGGAATGGTAAGGCAGTGGCAGGAGCTGTTCCATGAAGAGCGCTATTCTTCTGTAGATATCCAGAGTCCGGAGTTTGTACAGGTGGCAGGCGGATATCATATTTCCGGAAGAAAAATTACACAAAGAGAAGATCTTAAAGAAGCACTTAGAGAAATGCTTACTCATAAAGGGGCGTTCCTGCTGGAGGTTATGACAGGAAAAAAACATAATGTATTTCCGATGATTCCACAGGGAAAGAGTGTTTCAGAAATTGTATTGAATAATCAACAGTAAAGTAAACAGAAAAATATGAAAAAAGAACATAAAGAGTATACGATAACAGCCTATACAGAGGATTGTTTGGGGCTGATCAGCAGGATCAATGCTATTTTCTCAAGAAGAAGGATTTCCATGGTGAATTTCAATATGGGCCCTGTTGAAACAGAGAATATAAGAAAGTTTGTGATCACCATCAGGGAAACAGAGGAATCTGTTCAGAAGATCACCAGGCAAATGGAAAAACAGGTAGATATATTGGAGGTTCATTATCACAGGAATCCATATTTCACAGCAATAGAACATGCTAGTTAAGTAGAAAATTAAAATTATAAATAACAAAATTAAATTATAGAAAATGGCAAAATTAAATTTCGGAGGAGTAGAAGAAAATGTAGTAACAAGAGAAGAATTTCCATTAAAAAAAGCTCAGGAAGTATTAAAAGATGAAGTAGTAGCTGTCATTGGTTACGGAGTACAGGGACCAGGGCAGGCGCTTAATCAGAAAGATAATGGCGTTAATGTAATCGTAGGGCAGAGAAAGAATTCGAAATCCTGGGATAAAGCAGTGGCAGACGGGTTTGTACCGGGTGAAACATTATTTGAAATAGAAGAAGCTTTAGAGAAAGGAACAATTATCTGTTACCTTCTGAGTGATGCTGCACAAATTGAATATTGGCCCAAAGTAAAGCAACATCTTACACCCGGAAAAGCATTGTACTTCTCACATGGCTTTGGAATTACCTTTAGTGAACGTACCGGAATTGTTCCTCCGGCAGATGTAGATGTTTTTCTGGTAGCTCCCAAGGGATCAGGAACTTCATTAAGAAGAATGTTCCTTCAGGACAGAGGTCTGAACAGTAGTTTTGCCGTTTATCAGGACGCCACAGGAAAAGCCAGAGAGAGAGTAACCGCTCTGGGAATTGCGATAGGAAGCGGATATTTATTTGAAACAGATTTTAAAAAAGAAGTATACAGCGATCTTGCCGGAGAAAGAGGAACATTGATGGGAGCAGTACAGGGAATATTTGCGGCACAATACGATGTATTAAGGAAAAAGGGACACAGTCCTTCAGAAGCATTTAATGAAACTGTGGAAGAACTTACCCAATCCCTTATGCCGTTAGTAGCAGAAAACGGAATGGACTGGATGTATGCCAATTGCAGTACAACCGCACAAAGAGGTGCTTTGGATTGGTGGAAGCGTTTCAGAGATGCCACTTCTCCTTTATTTGAGGAATTGTATGATAATGTTGCCGCGGGAAATGAAGCCCAAAGATCAATCGACAGTAACAGCAAGCCTGATTACAGAGAAAAACTGGAGGTTGAATTAACAGAGCTGAGAGAAAGTGAAATGTGGAGGGCAGGAAAAACTGTACGCAGCCTGAGACCAGAGAATAATTAATACATAAAGAAAAATGAGGACGGGAGAAACTGATTTATCCATGTTGGATACTGTTTATAAAGCAGCAGAAAGACTTAAAAATGTGTGTATCAAAACCCCTTTGGCTGTTAATAATAATTTGTCAGGGGCTTATAATGCAAAAATATACTTTAAAAGAGAAGATCTTCAACGGGTAAGATCTTATAAAATTCGAGGTGCTTACAATAAAATGACAACGATGTCCCAGGAAGAGCTTTCCAGAGGAATTGTTTGTGCCAGTGCCGGAAATCACGCTCAGGGGGTTGCTTTTGCATGTCATATGATGAAAGTGAAAGGAACTATTTTTATGCCTTTACCCACTCCCGGACAAAAATTGGAGCAGGTCAGGATGTTTGGTGATGATGATATTGAAATTATCCTGTATGGAGATACCTTTGATGAAGCAAAAGAAGCTGCGATGAGGTTTTGTAATGAACAGGATGGAATATTCATTCATCCCTTTGATGATCCTGCGATCATTGAAGGGCAGGCTACAACGGCACTGGAAATTCTGGATCAGGCAGAAGCCCCTATTGATTATCTTTTTGTTCCCATTGGTGGTGGTGGCTTGGCAGCAGGTGTTTGTTCCGTATTTAAGGAACTGTCTCCCCAAACCAAAATTATCGGGGTAGAACCTTCAGCTGCGGCAAGCATGAAAAAAGCCCTTGAAGCCGGAAAACCTGTACACCTTGAAAAAATCAGCCGTTTTGTAGATGGTGCCGCAGTACAGCAGGTAGGCAATCTCACTTTTGAACTGTGCAAAAATACATTGCATGATATGGTGACAGTAGAAGAGGGGCTTGTGTGTGAAACGATCCTTTCCTTATATAACAAAGATGCTATCGTTGCGGAACCGGCAGGTGCCCTTTCTGTGGCTGCATTAGAAAAATATAAAGATCAGATACAGGGTAAAAATGTAGTATGTATTATCAGTGGAAGCAATAATGATATCACCAGAATGGAAGAAATTAAGGAAAAAGCTTTGCTGTATTCCAACTTAAAGCATTATTTTCTTGTGAGGTTTCCTCAGCGTCCCGGAGCTTTGAAGGCCTTTGTTATGGATGTGCTCGGACCTAATGATGATATTACTTTTTTTGAATATACTCAGAAAAATTCAAAAGAAAAGGGGATCGCTGTGGTAGGAATTGCATTAAAACAAAAAGAAGATTTCACTCCACTCATGGACAAGATGAAAAAGCAGGATTTTTTTGTGAACTATCTTAATAACGATCCGTCTTTGATGAATCTGCTGATTTAATTGTTATAAAGATGAGTCTAAAATCTCACCATATTTTTATTAGTCATGAATGCACTAATGATTTTATTCGTGGCATTAAAACAAGAAAAATCCGGTTCACATTCGTGAACCGGATTTGGTCATTTTATCTTTCAAGCGTAAAATTCGAAATCACTTTCGGACGTTCAGCCTCATTAGCTACTTTCCAGGATGTTCTGTACATCCATTCCGTCATTTTATACAGCTTTTTGTAGTTGATGTTTTCAGATTCATCCTGCGGAGTGTGGTATTGGTCATGCAGTACACTGGTGAAAAATACTGCCGGAATCCCAATTTTAGCATACGGAAGATGATCACTTCTGAAATAAAAATATTCAGCATGATTCGGAGAGTCCCAATCTTTTAAATACTTGAACTTTGTACTTTCATTATTGGCATCTTCAGCCATTTTTACAAGCTCTTCAGAGTTTTTGTGAGGAGCGTTTCCTCCTAATAAAGCAGCCTCATTATTATCATTTCTTCCGATCATATCGCCGTTCAGTACGGCTACAATTTTCTCTTTCGGAACTACAGGATGGGCAGCATGCCATCTCGAACCTAATAAACCTCTTTCTTCAGCACCATGGAAGACAAACAGAATACTTCTTTTTCCCGGCTGCTTTTTATAAGCTCTTGCCATGGCCAGCATTGCAACACAGGTACTTGCATTATCGTCAGCACCGTTATAAATAGTATCGTTTTTTACAGGATGTCTGATTCCGTCGTGATCCTGATGCCCGCTCAGCAGAACATATTCGTTTTTAAGGACAGGGTCTGTCCCTTCAATTTTCCCAATGATATTTACTGAAGGATATTTGTACGTTTCAGTCATCAGGTTAAGAGAAACTTTAGGATTGTTTTTTACCCAGCTGGCATTCTCTCTCTTGATCCAGAGAACAGGGATGTTATTGGTGATTTTCTCTCTTAATCCTTCTACACCATAGCTGCCTCTGGTCATTTGAGGAAGTACTTCCACCCAGCTTTTTTCAGAAATATCATCCGTAATGAAAATGATAGCTTTTGCTCCCAGTTCATTCGCTTTATTGTAATATTTTGTTCTTACAAATCCGGGATATCTTCTTACAAAAAGAGTCATCTCCTTATCAATGTTTTTATCAGAAGCATTGATAGCAAGAACTTTTCCTTTAAGGTTTAGCTTAGAAAGATCTTCGGGTTCTGTATTCCCGGCGTATACAATTTCTGCATCTAACGAAGCATTTACAGGTTCTGCAACAAGGTAATCTTTCCACAATTGTAGCGAGGTATCTCCGATTTTCAGGGTGCTTTGCGGAGTCGTCTGATGTCTGTACATCTCAAAAAACTGGAAAAAAGTACTGTTGTCTCCTGCAGGTTTCATTCCGGTTTCTTTAGCTTTGTCAGCCAGCCACATAGATACTTTCAACTCATCCAGTGTTCCTGCTTCACGACCCCAGAACTGATCGGCGGCCATTTCATACATATCCTTTCTGAGATCCGTTTCTTTAATAGCTGATACCAGTGGCTTTTTGTAGCTCTGGGCGTTTCCGATACTGAAGACAAGAAGCCCCAGTAATGAAAAAATATAGTTCTTATTCATCAGCTTTTAATTTAAACTGTCAAGTTTGTCGGCAAACTGTTTTGAGAATTCTTTTCTGTCCTCTTCCAGTTTCTCTGCATCTGTAGGTAAAATATAGTTGAAAAGAATCTTGTCCTCGCTGTCTAAAAATATAATTTCTTTTTCATTTCCGTCAATCATCTGTGAGAAAATAACCCACATGGAAGTGTCTTTTAATTTTAATAATTCAAAAAAGGCTTCCGCTTTTATTTCTATTCTTTGCATGTTAATGATATGTGTAATTTATTTTTGCTTAAAATTCCAGGAATTTTAATTTAAACTGAATGGCAAAATTCTGTTTGAATTGTGGAGTAGCATAATAACCTACTCTGTAGAATAATCCCAGGTTGAAGTAGCTGGAGAGGAAGTTATTCCATTCCAATCCTACTTCCTGATACAGGTGATCTAATTCTTTAAACCTGAACTGATGGTATTCCGGGTGTTTCATATCTCCAATCGTTCCGCGAAGTACAAAATCAAAACTGGAAACATTATGTCCGAAACTCTTGAAATAGAAAGGCAGTTTGTGCGTGAAATAATACGCGACAAATTTATCATTATAGTATTTCCCCCCCTCCAATGTAGCAAATCCAAGGAATGAAGTAAGGTTAAAATTAAAATCTTTGCCAGGTGATGCCAGTCCGTTCATTGTGAAATTCTTCCAGATCGGAGCTTCTCCCAAAACCACTCCTCCGTACAGTCTGAAACCTGTTGTTCCGATGGCGGTCTTGAAATTATGTACAAAAAGCGCATCAAAACGGGAGTAATTGAAGCTTCCGCCTGCCATTTTGTAGCTTTGTTCATAGTTAAAATACAGCTCCGGATATTTCTGATCGATCAGGGATTTTCCCTGAGGGGTCATAATATTGGTTGAATTAGGTGAATATTTTAAGGTAAACAACGTGTTGAAATTCTTAAAGGAAGCTCCGCTATCCCTGAACTGGTAATCAAACTGAGCTTCTTCAATGTTTCTTCTTACGGCTAAGGCAAGGGTGAGGCCATTGGTTACGTCATTCAGATAAGATAATGATGCTCCTTTGAAGTGGAAATACTTATCATTATTAAGATTATTTCCAAAATTCATCATTCTCATCTTAAAGTTCCAGAGTCTTCTGTAGAACTCACCTGAAGCGGTGACATCATCATAAAAATCAAATCTGAAAAAGGAGTTCTTTTCCAAAGTTGTTTTAATATCTATTCCCATTCCGTATTTCCATCTTCGGTCTTTTACACCATATGCAAAATAATAATCCGGAGAGAAATAAGGGTTGAAGTTTTCATTGATCTTAGCTTTTAATCCCAATCTGAATCCTTCGTACGAGTTAAAGTTTGCAATTTCATCTACGGCAAAATCTACGACACCTACTCTGATCTGCCCGTTAAGCAGCCCGGAAATGATCTGCGCTTTGCTGTCAATTTTATATTTTTTACCTAAACTGTCAACCGTTTTATAGGTATTATTCTCCCTTTCAGTAAGAGGCTCGGTTCTGTATCGGTCAAGAGAATGCCCGTCAATGCTTTTTACATCAAAAGTATATCCTTTGAAGTCCTTGGCTTTTTCTTCAATGGGAGATTGAAAATCAAAATATTTTGAGGTAAGAAAAGCATAAGTTCCAAAGCTTTTTTTGTCCTTTTTGTCTGCATGTTCCTTATCGTCCATGGCCATTTTACCCATTTTAAGTTTGGTCTTTTCATGGGCAAGAAACCATTTGTTGTTGTAGAAAATCCAGGTGCTGGTAATAATTCCGTCATTCTTGTTTTTACTGAAGTTTTCAATTTTTTTGATCCCGTAGGTTTCAGTATCTATGTAGATGGCTCCGGTATATTTTCTTTTTTTGTCAGGATTTTTATAATTGACCTCACGGAAGCGGATCACAAAGTTTTTTCTTCCGTCAAGTTCGATGGTATCAGAAAGGAAGTACCTGTAAAGCCCCCTGTTTTCAGGTTTTACCTGTTCAGGGACAATATCCCTGTTGCTTTGCTGAAGGGCAATCATTTCATAGACCGGCTGTTTCAGTCCTGAAATCCTGTTATCTAGAATATTGATCTTTTCACCATATTTTTTAGAGTATAAAAACTCCTGTGCTCTTTCCCAGAGAAAGAGTTTGCTTTTCGCAAATATTTTCCTTGCATTGATGTTATTCAGTGAGTCTTTTTCCCTCTTTTTCTTGAAGAAATTTAAATCGTTAAAATACTGGTTAAATTGAGAAAGACTGTCTTCATCAATGTCCAGAGAGATCTTTTCGTACGATTTATAAGCATAGGAGCCTAAGCTTTTAGGAGAATTCTCGTTGAATAGTTTGTTGACCTTTTTCAGGATTTCCAAAGCTCTCGGATCACTTTTATCTTCAATCACTACCATTTCAATATTGGTGGTCTTTGAAGATTTTTTATTTAGAGAAACCTCCATACTGCTTTCTACAGTTGTGGTTTCTTTTTGGAAAGATTCAGCTTCAACCTCAATATTCTGGCATGCTGTTTTAAACTCCAAGACTCCCAGAGTATTGGTATAGCCAAGAATGGTAGTACCACAGAAAACCTTGGCATTGGAGACTGGCTTTTGAGTGGAGCCGTCAACAACTTTAATTTTCAGCTGTGAATACCCCAGAAAGCATATCAGGAAAAATAATAACTGTAAACCCCTTTTCATGTAAAAAAACTATGTCAAAAATAATGATATTTATTGTGGTAGAAAAGTTTTTAACACAGTATAACATTGATTTAATCTAATATAAGGATGGATGTTTTCCTAAAACAGCTGATTAAAATTCTGACTTCAGATGGTGTTTCTGTATTTTTCGAGAATTTCCAATAAAAAAACTCCCGAATTCTATCTGCTCAGGAGTTTTTATCGTTTTTTGGAGGTTGGATTGTTTACCGATCATCTAAAGCCCTCATAAATTCAATAATATTATTTATTTCAGGTTCGGTCAGTTGCAGCGGAGCATCAGAAAGGGTCTGGTTTTCTACTTTAAATCCAAAACCTTTTCCACCGCCTTTATTATAAAAGTTCATGACTTCTTTCAAAGTTTTATAACCTCCATTGTGCATGTAAGGTGCTGTTTTATTAATGTTTCTGAGGGTAGGAGTTTTGAAAGAATGCTGTAGTGAAGCCACCGTTTCATGAAATTTTCCTCTTCCCAGGTCATTGTCAAATGTTTTATTTTCTCCATTCGTAGCTGTTCCCAACACTTCCTGTTCTGTTTTTTTGAAAGTAGGGGGAACGGTACCATTGAACAAAGGAATGAAATGGCATATTGCACATTGAGCTTTTCCTACAAAAAGATTAAACCCTCGTTTCTGGTTTTCACTCATGGCCGATTTATTTCCCCGCATGTATTCATCAAAATTGGAATTGAATTTTGCTAAAGAACGTATATAACTAGCCAATACATTCTGAAGCTGCCACACCTCAGTTTTTTGTGAATGATAAATCTTTTTAAATGCAGCCTGATAATTTCTATCCTGGTTAATTTTGGCAAGAATAACATTTAAATCACCGTGCATTTCTTCTTTATTAGAGATAACATCTGAGCTTTGCCCTTCCAGATCATCTTTTCTCATATCCCAAAACTGACCATGCTGAAATCCGGCATAGTTGAGAGAAGGAGCATTCCTTGCAAGTTCTGAATTTTCAAGTGACATGGATTTCGCAAGGCCATCAGTAAATGCTTTTTCAGGAATGTGACAGGTTGCACAGCTGCGGTTGTTGTTATTTGATAAAATAGGGTCATTAAAAAGCTGATGTCCGAGAGTTGCTTTTTCTTCGGAAAAAGCATATTCTTTTCCTGGAGTGAAAGCATTAGGGTTGAAGGCATTTTTAGAGAAAAACGTAGCTGCATTTTTGTTTAAGGCAGTCGTAACTTCTACATCAGGGATTTTTTCCTGATTTTTAAAATCAAGCATCAGATCGGTGATTTTATTGAGATGATCCGGTATAAAACTTATGTAATCGAATGTATTCTTGTCTGTATTTTTTTTCAGGACTTCGGTGGCAGCATTGATTTCCGTTATAATACTTTTTAGAGCTTTGTCTTTTGATCTGTCAGTTGATATCTGCTCCAACGTTTCTTTAATACCTTCCAGGGAAGAAGGAATTTCCTTTAAAAATATTCCGGAAATGGGGGTGTCAAAACCTGAAATTCCCAGACTGGAAATTCTGAAAGCTTCCTGTCTCAAAGCATCAAAAACCTGATCTTTACTGACGGTGATAACCTGGAAATTGGTTTTTATGGTATTGCTTTTATTGATGAGTTTGCTGAGCATCCTGTTTATCTCATCTTTATTTTCTTTCTGATACGGATACAGCATTTCTTCCAGAACCTGCAGTCCTTCAGGTTCTATTTCTGTGTGTTCATCCATTTCTATTTCAGGAAGCGCCGGCCCGTTAATAAATCTGGCAGAGTGGGGAAGAAGGTATTCTATGGCCCATTCCATTTTTTTGTAGGTCTTTCTGATACTCTCAAACTTCTTCTGGAGAAGTTTTTCATCAGAGTCTTTGGAAACCAGGTTTTTCAGTTCATTGATCTGTTTTTCAAAATCAGTATTGATGGTTGTGATCCTGTTTTTTACAGAACCCAGATCTTCATATACCGGCTGCTGCTTTTCTCTTTTACAATATGAAAGGACAAAAAGAGCTGTTGCAGAATATAAAAGAAGAAGTATCGGATATTTTGAAAGTTTCTTCATAAGTATGAAAAAGTATCAACAGTGATTTTCTGTTGATACTTTGATTAATAGGAGTAATTAAAACTATTTTTCTACATTTCTGATAATTACAATCTGTCCACCTTCTTTGTTGGTGTTAACTCCAGAACCGTCAGGGTTTTTAAATTTATCCAACTGCCATGTGTGAGAGTGGATATTCACAGCAAATGTATTAGGAACTCCGATGATATCGGAAATATCAACCATTGCTCCATATTCCCATGAACCATATTTCTGAAGGTCTCCGGATTGGTTGTAGGCTTTATTCCATGCCTCGTTACCTCTGCCATGTTTCATATTCAGCCATGGCTTATATTGTTTTGTAGCGATATTCAACTGCCAGATATGTGAATCATGGTTCGCTGCTTTGTAATAGGAATCTCCATCTTCCTGAATGTAAACATAGTTTTCAGTTACACATAAATTATCAGGATTGATCAGGTTATTTCCAGGGTTAGAATCTCCTTCCGCAACTACTTCCAGTTTTCCTGTCAACATATTGCTGGAGTTAAGAACAAGCTTATAAACTCTTCCCCACATCGTTAATCCCGGTTTTGGATTTATACCATCAGAAGATTCTCCGGTAGCTGTAAAGTAGATCTCTCTTCCTTTTCCTGCTCCTTTTCTATAGTCCACATCTTCTACTCTTGAAAAACGGATCGCGTTATTGTCAATGTTTTTCTGATTGATCTGAGCTCCGGTAAGGTTTTTAGCGTTAGGAATCTCAACAAACTCTACGTCATAGTTGTTTCCTTTCGTCATATCCGTTTCAGTATAATTATTGTTGGTTCTTTTAAGAGCATACAGTTTACCGTTATCCAGATCTCCCTGAGTATTGGCAACATACATGATCAGCTGTCCTGCAGACTGGTGAGAAGAAGAATAAGACTGGTCTTCGCCAATCAGAATATAAGATTTTCCATTGGAAACATCCTTAGGAAGTGGAACGGCATTTTCCATAGAAGCTTTTCCTAAAGCCGGTTTTACTCTGGTTTTATCCGATGCCTGAGATGCTGGTGCCAATGGATTCAGAGCATGAACCATACTTTCTTCACCAGATTCTCCGGCAGTAAGGAATGCACTGAAGCCATGAATTTCAGGGGTCGCTAGGGTCGCAGAACATAATCTTGTCATTCCTCCGGATCCATTTAAAATATATTCTCCTTTTACAGGTCTGAAAGTTTTATCCAGATATACTCTTGATACAGACTGCTTGATCTCATGGTTGGTAATCATCAGGTAACCGTCTGAGTTAGGATCTTTCATGATTCCCATTCCATCAGGCTGTCCTCCGAAAACAAAATCAGGAGAACCTGAAAGAACATCAGAACTGGAAATAAGTGTAGTAATATTTAAGTTTTCAAAACCCGTCATCCCATAAACAAAAGCGGACTCTTTAGAAAAATTTTCAATCTTGACCTTGTCATTGACAGGGTTGTTTTGATCCCCGTTGTTATCATCATTACAGCCTTGAAAAACAAGTGCTGCAAAGACTAGGGTTCCAATAGTTCTATTAATTTTCATAATTGATTTTTTTGAATTTCGATTATGACAAAACTAAGTACATAGTGTTAATTAGATTTTACGGGGAGAAAACAATTAGTTTAAGATTAGGTGACAGTTTGTTAAGGAATGGTCAATAATTAGAACGGTTATAAATAAAAAACTCCTGAATTAAGCAATTCAGGAGTTTTCAATATGTTGAAATATTTTTTAAATATTCAAAGCTTTCTGATAAGCATTTTCCAATCCATCAAGGTTTTTACCTCCAGCTGTTGCGAAGCCAGGATTTCCACCTCCACCACCTTGGATTTCTTTCGCAAGATCTTTTACAATAGCTCCTGCCTGATAATCTGCTGCCAGATCATCAGAAACTCCTACCGTGATCATTGGTTTACCATCCGCATCAGAAAGAATGATCGTTACCGAACTTGGAATCTCTTTTTTCAACTGGAATACGATATCTTTAACAGAACCGGCATCCAAAGAAGTCTTTTTCACTAATAACTGCTTGTTCCCTTTCTGCTCATAGGCATTTTTCCAATCACCAATTTCTCCTTTTGCTTTTTCCTTTTTAAAAGCTTCTACTTCAGCTTTTAATGAAGTGTTTTCCTCGATTAATTTTTCGATAGATCTTACAACATCTTTAGACTTAAGTAATTGAGAAAGCTCAATAATCTGTTTTTCGAGACTTTTGAAATATTCTTCTGATTTGTCTCCTGAAATTGCTTCAATTCTTCTGATCCCTGCTGCTGCAGAACCTTCAGAAGTAATTTTGAAGTGACCGATTTCGCTGGTATTTTTTACGTGAGTCCCACCGCAAAGTTCCTTAGAACTTCCGAATTGGATCATTCTCACACTGTCACCATATTTTTCGCCAAACAAAGCCATTGCTCCTTTTTCCAAAGCTTCCTTAATCGGGATGCTCCTGAATTCCTGTAATGCAATACTTTCTTTGATTTTGTGGTTTACTTTTTCTTCAATTAAAGCGATTTCTTCTTCAGTCATTTTATTAAAGTGAGAGAAGTCGAAACGAAGATAGTCAGGACCTACGTAAGAACCTTTTTGCTCTACATGAGTTCCCAGAACATCTCTTAATGCCTCATGTAAAAGGTGAGTTACAGAGTGGTTACCCTGAGAGTTCTTTCTATCTGTTGCATTTACTTTGGCGTAGAAAACAGCACCTGCATCTTTTGGAAGACCGTTGATTAAAGAAACGATCAGACCATTTTCTTTTTTAGTTTCCAGTACTTCGAAGCTTTCAGTTGCGTTCTCTAGAACACCTTTATCTCCAACCTGTCCACCTCCTTCAGGATAGAATGGAGAGCTGCTTAATACCACCTGATAAAATTCTCCGTCCTTATTTTCTACCTTTCTGTATCTTGTTATATATGTTTCAGATTCAATCTGGTCGTACCCAACAAAATTTTCATCTCTTTCTTCTAAAGTAACCCAGTCATACACTTTCTGAGCAGAATCCGCTTTTGAACGAAGCTTTTGTTTCTCCATTTCAGCTTCGAATCCTTTTTCATCAATGGTTAATCCTTTTTCTTCAGCAATAATTCTTGTTAAGTCATCAGGGAAACCGTAAGTATCATATAATTCGAAAACCTCTTCGCTTGGTAATACTTTTAGATTATTAGCAAGCGTTTGTTGAATTAGTTTATCAACTCTGATCAGACCATTTTCAATAGTTTTTAAGAATGAATCTTCTTCACTTTTGATAACTTCTGTTACCAAAGTTCCTTGCTTTTCAAGCTCAGGGAAGAAAGCCCCCATTTGTTCCTGAAGAACAGCAACCAATTTGTAAAGGAAAGGTTCTTTCATATCTAAGAATCGATAAGAATAAGAAATTCCTCTTCTCAAAATTCTTCTGATAACATAGCCAGCTCCTCCGTTTGAAGGCAATTGTCCGTCTGCAATCGCAAAAGAGACAGCTCTGATGTGATCAACAACTACACGAATTGCAATATCCTTTTCATCTTCTAAAATTCCTGTATATTTTTTTCCTGAAAGTTCTTCAACCTTCGCAATGAGCGGAGTGAAAACATCAGTGTCATAGTTGGAAGATTTCCCTTGAAGCGCCATACAAAGACGCTCAAAGCCCATTCCTGTATCTACATGTTGAGCAGGTAATTTTTCCAGAGAACCATCTGCTTTTCTGTTAAATTCCATGAAAACGAGATTCCAGACTTCCACCACTTGAGGGTGATCGTTGTTCACCAGTTCCAAACCAGAAACTTTAGCTTTTTCTTCCGGAGTTCTTAAATCGATATGGATTTCCGAACAAGGTCCACAAGGTCCGCTTGCACCCATTTCCCAGAAGTTGTCTTTCTTATTTCCGTTGATGATTCTATCCTCTGCAATGTGAGATTTCCAGAAATCATAAGCATCCTGGTCTCTGTTAAGGCTTTCGGATGCATCTCCTTCAAAAACCGTTACATATAAATTCTCTTTTGGTATTCCGTATACTTCAGTCAGTAATTCCCAGGCAAAAGCAATAGCCTCCTTTTTGAAGTAATCCCCGAAAGACCAGTTCCCCAACATTTCAAACATGGTGTGGTGGTAAGTATCTCTACCTACATCATCCAAATCATTGTGTTTTCCTGAAACTCTTAAACACTTCTGTGTATCGGCAATTCTTGGGGCCGTAGGGGTTTTGTAGCCAAGGAAAAAATCCTTGAACTGCGTCATTCCTGAGTTGGAAAACATAAGGGTAGGGTCGTCTTTCAGCACAATAGGAGCTGAAGGAACGATAAGGTGCTCCTTACTTTTAAAATAGTCTAAAAATTTTTGACGTATCTCTTGTGATGTCATAGTATTGCTTTTGCTTTTTTTAATATCAAATTTTGATAAGATGCAAATTTAAGATTTTTAGGTGATTTAATATCTAATATTTGATACTTTTGGAAAGATATGTTTTAAAATAACCTGAAATATTTTAGAACCTCTTTCTTACTTTCAACATTCTTTATTTTTTGATTCTTTCATGTTTTGTAATGAAATCAAATTTAAATATCAAGGGATATCGTAAAAAACTTTAAATTTGGAAAGTTCTATTTTTTAGAAATTTGATTATATTGAAAACTAAAGCACAAATATTGGCAGAATGGGTGATTGGAATTACAGTTGCATACCCTGTTTTAATTCTTATCACTTATTTTCTTTTTGATAATATAAAAGAGTCTGTAACCTCTATATTGGTAGGGTTCTGTTTGTATAGTGCAATGCCACTGTTAATCATAAATTGGGTTCTGTCAATCTGGAGTTTAAAACTTAAAAAAAAAATGGTAGGATTCTGGGCATTATTCTTTACCATAATATCTACATTCCTTTTTGTTTTTGGATTCTATTTGATGAATACTGTAAAAATGTGTTGATTAATTTTTAAAAATATTTAGCTTTTTAAAACCATTTCTAAAAACCTTTTGTGTCTATATTGTAAAAATCAAATTTTTATTTAAATCACACAGATTTTACATAGAATTTATACATAATTAAAATTATTCGTGTATTCTAAGACATATGCAAATTATATCTTGTTAAATTTACAAAAGGTTCCTCTCTTTTTACCACAGCAAATATTCTATAGATCAG
>NZ_QNVT01000023.1 GCF_003385515.1 Chryseobacterium pennae
TATGTTGCAAACTGATCTATAGAATATTTGCTGTGGTAAAAAGAGAGGAACCTTTTGTAAATTTAACAAGATATAATTTGCATATGTCTTAGAATACACGAATGATTTTTATTCGTGCATTCGTGGCTAAAAATAAGGTGTAAGTTTGCTGAAAATCCCATATTGAGCGGAATATTCTTATGTCTTAAAACTATTCACAAGGTAAGTAAAACCTCTGTGTCTTTTTGTCTTTTCAGCCTATTATAAAATTTGATATTTTTATTTTCAGCAGCTGGTGTAGCCTATATTCATTGTGTTTTCACCTTATACTTCAGTGGTTGTAACTCCAAATTTCTGTTTGAATGAAAAATAAAAATGAGACAGATTTTCAAACCCCAGGTCCAGATAAATATCTGACGGCCGTTTTTCCTTATTTTTAATTAAATAATAGGCTTCCTTTAATCTTCTTTCTTTCAGCCATTGTTTTGGACTCATGTTGAAGAGCTTATTAAAATCACGCTTAAATCCGGAAAGACTACGTCCTGTAAGCTTGGCAAAAGATTCTAGAGATACGTTAAACATAAAATTCTTATTCATAAATTCCTTCAGATCAATTTTATGAGGTTCTGAGAAATCAAATAAGAGGTTTTTTACATCAGGATTACTCTGCAGAAGAAGTTCTATAGCTTCTTTTACTTTTAATGCAGCCAATCTTGGCGGGATGTCTTTTGTTTTATCAACATAAGGGATAAGTGACATAAAATAGGTCTTAAAAAAAGCATCCGGTTCAAAAAACAGTTTTTGCTGATCAGAAAATGGGAGATCTGCCATTATTTTATTTTCTGCAGAATACTGTCTGAGGGTATCTGTATCCAGTGTAATGGAAAGAAACTGATACTTTTCATTCTTTGAAGGATATTTCATCGTCCTGATAAGTTGATTTTTCCTTACCAGAACTACTGTATTTTCCTTAATTACAGTTTTGCCCTGTTCATGGAAGGCATGCGTTTCTCCCGACAGTTGAAATCCTAAAAAATGATCAGGAATAAATTCTTCATGTCCTTTATAAGACTCAAAAGCACATGAATACACAAGTTTATCAAATATGATCTCAGAAGTCTTTTCCATCTTACAAATATCTGAAATTTAACCCATTGCACCTGCAATTTCTTTATCCTTTTCTGGAGTTCTGCCCGAAGACGTAATAGCACCCAATATCTTTCCTTCAGAGTTCTTGATACTCCCTCATTTGAATTAAGTATCCCATATCAAAAGCTCATTGTTTTATTGTTCAAAAGCTCCCTTTTAGAAGTGAAATAAGATAATAGAGCAATTGGAATTATTGTTGAGATTCGTATCTTTCAAAAAATAAAAACTAATTTATGATTAAAATTAAAACACTCGTTTTAATTCTTGTCACATCTTCTGCCTGGACCTTTGCCCAGAATTGTACATGTGAAAGTAATTATCAGTGGGTGAAAAAAACATTCGAGGAAAATGATGCAGGTTTTCAGTATGTCATTGATAAAAAAGGAGTTCCGGCTTATCAGGCTCACAATAATGAATTTCTTAACAAAATACGAAATGTAAAATCAGATACAGAATGTAACCAGACAATTTATGATTGGCTCAAGTTTTTCAGATCCGGCCATTTTTCAATTTCAAAAATAGAAAGTAATAAAGAGCAGGCAGAGCCTCAACCTCAGGCTAAGGAAACAATAAAATCTGATCTTGTAAAGGTAGATCTTGAAAAGTTTAAAAAAGAAATTGAATCTAAAAAAGAGTCTGACCTGGAAGGAATTTGGGAGACTGATCCTTATACTATAGGAATTAAAAAGTTTGGAGATACTTACAAAGGCTTTATTATCAAGTCAGGTGCTGAAAATTGGAAACCTAATGAAGTAAAGCTGATCATCAATGCTGATAAAACAACAGGTGTTTTTTATGTAAGAGATAAAACCAAACAGGAGGTGAATAATATTCATTTTGTGGGCAAAAATTATCTGGAAATCGGAGATTTTACCTTAAAAAGAATTTCTCCGAAGTTTGAACGTGAAAAAGGAGTTGAAACCTATTATGAAGCAGCTATGGCCCAGAAACCTTTTTTAAAAGAGCTGAATAAGACGACCCTTCTTTTGAGAATTTCCTCTTTTAGCGGAGCCTTGAAAAAAAATATTGACAGTGTAATTGCAGCTAATAAAACCAAAATTGAGAGCACTGAAAATCTGATTATTGATATCCGGAACAACGGTGGCGGAAATGATTCCAGTTACAAGAATATCACCCCCTATCTTTATACCAACCCTATCAGAACTGTCAGAACACAATTTTATTCTACCAAACTGAATAATCAAAGAATGATGTTTCTTTATGAGAACTATGAAAAATATGGAATATCAAAAGAAGACAGAGAGTTTCTGAAAAAATCTTACGATAAATTAAATGCAAAATTAGGACAGTTTGTTTCTTTACAGGAGGATGACAACACAGTAGGCATTGATAAACTTGATACCATTTATCCTTATCCGAAAAACGTAGGAATCATTATCAATAAAGGAAACGGAAGTACTGCTGAAGAATTTTTACTCGCAGCAAAACAAAGTAAAAAGGTTAAACTTTTTGGAACAACAACTGCTGGAGTGCTGGATATTTCAAATATGTATTACGTTACTTCTCCATGCAATGATATCAAATTCGGGTACAGCCTCTCAAAAAGCTTCCGTATTCCGGACATGGCCATAGACGGAAAAGGAATTCAACCGGATTATTTTATAGATACAACCATTCCGGAACATCAATGGATTGAGTATGTAAATGAAGTGTTAAATGCAAAATAACAAAACAAGCTGTTTCAAGATGAAGCAGCTTATTTTTTTCTCTATATGATTCAGAGTTCTCTAAATGAGAATTCAATAGAAACAGACTTTAACTCATTTATTTAAATAACCCAAATTCCATTGGCTTTAGCCAAAACTTAATAAATAGTATGATTCATAAAATTTTTGCTTTTTACATTGGGAATTTAACACATAGTTTAGATTCCTACGGAATGACATATTGCGTTATTAACAAACAAAAATATTCGTGAATTAGTGGCAATCATCAGCCGTCTACAATTTTATCGCAGATAAAATCCTTATGCGTTTAGAAACAGAATCTACTGAAAAACCCGCACGACTTCGTTTTCCAATTACATATTTTCAATCAAAACATCGATTATATTTAGCTTTGAACTATAAAAAAATAAACAGTTTATTGTAAATTGGTTAAGTTTTTGAAGCATTTTATACAAACCAATCACACCATTGAAACTAATCACATTTACCAAAAAAGGAATTTACTGTCCTCAGGGAAAATTCTATATAGACCCCTGGAGGCCTGTAGATATGGCAATTATTACTCACGGACATGCCGATCATGCCCGCTGGGGAATGAAGAAATATCTTTGTCACCATTTTACCAAACCTATTTTATACCAAAGAATTGGAAAGGATATTGAATGCCAGAGCGTTGAATATGGTGAGAAGACCAATATTAATGGTGTAAATGTCTCGCTTCATCCTGCCGGACATATTATTGGTTCTGCACAGATAAGATTAGAATACAAAGGATTTGTGACTGTCATTTCCGGAGACTATAAAGTTCAGGAAGATGGTCTGAGCACTCCTTTTGAACTGGTGAAGTGTAATGAATTTGTTACAGAAAGTACTTTCGGGCTACCTATTTATAACTGGCTGGAAGTAGATGATCTTAATAATAAGCTTCAGAACTGGGTATTGAAAAACCAGGAAAACAGCAAAACCTCAGTGTTCATTGGATATTCTCTGGGAAAAGCCCAGCGTATTATGAAAGCTGTAGAAGGACTGGGTAAACTCTATGTTCACTACTCTATTGGAAAACTTAATGAAGCCTTTGAAGCGGTAGGAATCAATCTTCCTGAATATACTATTGGCGATTTCAGAGAACGTCCGAAAGAGATGGAGCATGAAATTGTTATTGTTCCCCCGGCTTTGCTAGACAGTAATGTGATCAAAAAAATTCCTGATCCTGCTACGGCAATATGTTCAGGGTGGATGCAGGTTCGCGGGGCCAGAAGATGGCGCAGTGCAGATGCCGGATTTGCCATGAGCGATCATGCCGATTGGAAAGGCCTACTGCGGACAGTAAAAGCTACAGAAGCAGAGCTTGTACATGTGACCCACGGGCAGACAGAGGTATTTTCAAAATACCTGAATGAAACTGGGATTAAAGCAGATGTTGTAGAAACGCTGTTTGGTGAAGATGAAGAAGTATCAGAAAAAGAAACCATTGAAAATTCTGAATCATGAGACATTTTGCAGATCTTATCAACGCCTTGGAAACCACCAATAAAACCAATGCTAAAATAGATGCTATCATTGATTATCTGGAGCGTGCTCCGGATGAAGATAAAGTATGGTTTATTGCACTGTTCACAGGAAAAAGGCCCAAAAGAAATGTTAATACCAATCTTATGAAAGAATGGGCATTGGAAATCACAGGACTTCCTTTGTGGCTTTTTCAGGAAAGCTATTCCTCTGTTGGGGACCTTGGAGAAACTCTTTCACTGATCCTTCCGCCGCCACAGAAAAAAATTGAACGCAGTCTTTCTCAGTGGATGAAGGATATTATTGATTTAAAAGATAAAAAAGAAACAGATAAAAAAGAATTCGTACTCCATTCATGGAACGGATTGGATTATACAGAACGCTTAATTTTCAATAAACTAATTGGTGGGAGTTTTAGAATTGGAGTGTCAGACAAAACATTGATCAATTCGTTGACAAAATTCTCCGGGCAGGAATCCAGTACACTGATGCACAGTTTAATGGGAAAATGGCTGCCTGATGAAACATCTTTTAAAGAATTAATTTCAGCTGAAAATATCAATCCTGATAATTCCAAACCCTATCCTTTCTGTCTGGCCTACCCTCTTGAAAAGAATCTTGAGGAATTGGGACAGCCCGATGAATGGCAGGTAGAATATAAATGGGATGGCATTCGCGGACAGATCATCCGCAGAAATGATGAAGTTTTTATCTGGTCCAGAGGCGAAGAACTTGTCACAGACCAGTTTCCTGAGATTGCAGAAGCTGTAAAGATGATGAAAGGAAACTTTGTATTAGATGGAGAAATACTTGCAGTAAAGGATGGTAAGATTTTAAATTTCAATGAATTACAGAAAAGGTTAAACAGAAAAACTTTAACCAGAAAAATGCTTACTGAAATCCCGATAGAAGTATTTACCTACGATCTGTTGGAACTGGAGAACAATGATTTGAGAGACAAACCCATTGTAGCAAGAAGGGCCCTGCTGGAAGAATTATTATTGAATGAAAATACAGAAAATATAAAGCTTTCGCAGCGTATTGATTTTGAAGAATGGGAAGAGCTGAACGAGATCCGGGAGAACTCAAGAGCGATAAACAGTGAAGGCTTAATGCTAAAACAAAAAAGCTCACCTTACCATGCAGGAAGAAAAAAGGGCGACTGGTGGAAATGGAAAATCAATCCTTTTACCATTGATGCGGTACTGATCTATGCCCAAAAAGGAAGTGGCAGGCGAAGTGCCTATTACACTGATTATACTTTTGCTGTGAAAAACGAAGATAAATTGGTGACCATTGCGAAAGCTTATTCAGGATTGACTGATAAAGAGATAATGGAGGTCAGTAAATTTGTGACTAAAAATGCGGTTGAGAAATTCGGACCCGTACGAACCGTAAAAGCAGAGCTTGTCTTTGAAATTGCTTTTGAAGGAATCGGATTCAGCAACCGTCATAAAAGCGGTGTAGCACTTCGGTTTCCAAGAATTGTAAGATGGCGGAAAGATAAAACTGTAGATGAAATTGATACCCTCGAAGAAATCAAAAAATTAATACAATAAAGTGGCAGCTTTTGAAAATACCGATGGATTTACTATCATTCAGCAGTGGATGAAGGATAAGGATATGTCCCCATTTAAATTTCAGACCGATACATGGCGGAAATTCGGAAGCGGATACAGCGGTATGGTTGTTGCGCCTACAGGATTTGGGAAGACCTTTTCTGTTTTTTTAGCATTGGTCACTGATTTCCTCAACCATCCTGAAAGTTATAAAAAAGGGCTTAAAATGGTCTGGATTACACCACTTCGGTCTTTATCCAAAGATATAGCCAAAGCCATGCAGGAAGCCATGGACGAAATCGGGTTAGATTGGGTGGTAGGTGTAAGAAATGGCGATACGGATCCTAAAGTCCGGCGGCAGCAGGTAAAAAAGATGCCTGAAATCCTTGTGGTAACTCCTGAAAGTCTCCACCTTCTGCTCGCTCAGAAAAACCATGAGAATTTTTTCAGGGATATGAAATGTGTTGTAGTGGATGAATGGCATGAATTATTAGGTTCAAAACGAGGTGTCATGATAGAACTGGGAATATCACAGCTTAGGAAATATGTTCCCAAAATAAAAATCTGGGGAATTACGGCTACCATTGGAAACCTGGATGAAGCAATGGATATTCTGATTCCATATGATATTAAGAAAACGAAAATCACAGCCAAAGAACATAAAAAAATAGATATTATCCCTGTCTTTCCGGATGAAGTTGAAATATTACCATGGGCCGGACACCTTGGGCATAAACTCGCAGATAAAGTAGTTCCTATTATTTTAGACTCAAAATCTACCATTGTTTTTACCAATACAAGAAGTCAGAGTGAAATGTGGTATCAGCTATTATTGGGTGCCTATCCTGATTTTGCAGGACAGATTGCAATCCATCACAGTTCCATTGATGCTCATTTGAGAATCTGGATCGAAGAAAACCTTAGCTCAGGAAAATTAAAAGCTGTTGTTTCCACTTCATCATTAGATCTTGGAATAGATTTTAAACCTGTTGATACAGTGATTCAGATCGGATCAGCAAAAGGAGTAGCCAGATTTCTTCAGCGGGCCGGACGCAGCGGGCACTCCCCTTTTGAAACCTCTAAGATCTATTGTGTTCCTACCCATTCTTTAGAATTGATTGAAGTATCCGCCTTAAAAGAAGCTGTAAAACAAAAAGTAGTGGAACCCAGAGAGCCTGTGGTTCTGTGTTTTGATGTTTTGGTTCAGTTCCTGATGACTTTAGCTGTTGGAAACGGTTTTTATCCCGATGAAACCTACGAAAGAATTAAAAAAGTATATGCTTTTCAGGAAATCATGGAAGAAGAATGGAAAAGCATCCTTGAATTTCTCACCATTGGCGGCAGTGTTTTAAAAAGCTATGAAGAGTTCCATAAAGTTGTGATTATGGAAGATGGTTTGTACAAGGTAACTTCCCGAAAAATAGCCATGCTCCACCGTATGAATATGGGAGTCATTGTTAGTGATGCCATGTTGAAGGTCAAGTTTATTTCGGGCGGTTATGTAGGAATGATTGAAGAATATTTTATTTCCAAGCTGAAAAAAGAAGAAAGGTTTATTCTGGCAGGCCGAACTCTGGAGGTAGCGATGATTAAAGATATGACCGTTTATGTAAGATCGGCAAAAGGAAAAGCCCTGGTTCCAAGTTATCTTGGCGGAAGGCTGCCTTTAAGTTCTGATCTTGGACATTTTTTAAGAGAAAAGCTTTCACATGCTTTAAACCCGAAGACTTCAGAAAAAGAATTGAAGTTCCTGCATCCGCTCTTAATCAATCAGGAAGAAAACTCTCATATTCCTAAAGAAAATGAATTTTTGGTGGAGATGATTAAAAACCGTGAAGGCTATCATCTGTTTATGTATCCTTTTGAAGGCCGTCTGGTACACGAAGTGATGGCTGCATTAATTGCTTACCGTATCTCAAAATTAGCTCCTATTTCCTTTTCAATGGCAATGAACGATTACGGATTTGAATTGTTCAGTGATAAGGAAATACCGCTGAATGAAGAAAATTTACAGCAGATATTAACCAGAGATAACCTGATGAATGATGTGATTGCCAGTATCAATTCTGCTGAAATGGCAAGAAGAAGATTCAGAGATATTGCAGTGATTTCCGGGATGGTGATTCAAAATTATGCAGGGAAACAACGATCCAATAAATCATTACAGAGTTCAGCCGGATTGATCTTTAAAGTACTGGAAGACTATGATTCTGGGCATTTTTTAATCAGACAATCCTACACCGAAGTTTTTAACATACAGCTCCAGGAACAACGGCTTGTGGAAGCTTTTAAAAGAATTGAAAAATCTACGGTTATTTTAAAACATTCCCGTTCTTTTACTCCTTTAAGTTTCCCAATCAAAGTAGACAGCCTTAGACAGACCCTTTCCAGTGAAGGGCTGGATGCAAGAATTAAAAGAATGCTTAAACTTTGAAACCCCTTTACTGATGATCATTATCAGCTTTAAAGGAGTTAAAAAATGTTTCTTTTTATAGCGATAAAATTTCAATAATTTCGTAACTTAGAGTATCTTCTTAGAAGAGTAAAAAATTCAAATAATGGCAAAATTGTTTTTAGTCCGTCACGGACAGTCGCTCTGGAATCTTGAAAACAGATTCACGGGATGGCAGGATATCGATATTACAGAAACAGGAATTGAAGAAGCAAAAAATGCAGGAATTGCCTTAAAAAAAGAAAAAATAGACATTGCCTTTACTTCTGTATTACTCAGAGCAAAACATACCCTTTCCATCATTCTTGATGAAATAGGAAAACCCAATATTCCTATTGTGATGGATAAAGCTTTGAATGAACGCTCTTACGGAAATCTTGAAGGTCTTAATAAAGCCGAAACAGCATTGAAATACGGAGATGAACAGGTTTATACCTGGCGCCGCTCTTATGATGTGGTTCCACCGGGTGGAGAGAGCCTTAAAGATACTTATAACAGGGTGATTCCTTATTTCGAAAAGGAAATTGCCCCTCTCCTGAAAAAAAATGAAAATGTACTGATTGTTGCTCATGGAAATAGCCTTCGTGCACTCATCATGTATCTGGAGCACCTGTCTCCTGACGAAATTCTGGAAAGAGAAATTGCAACCGGAATTCCGATCACTTATATTTTTGATGAAAATTTTCATGTAAGCAGAAGAGAAGAATAATTATTATTAAAAGAACCTTGAGTACGAAACGCTACACTTTAATCCCAAAACCCTGAACTGATCCACCGTGTTTATAACCCTTAAAGAAATTACCATTCAAAATGAAGCTCTTACCCTTACCAATCAGCGTGCTGTATTTTGGAAAAAAGAAAAAGCTCTGATTCTTTCTGATCTCCATATAGGTAAAACGGCTCATTTCCGTAAAAACGGTATTGCTGTAGCCAATCATATTATGAAAAGTGATCTGCAGAGATTATCCGCATTGATTGAGTATTTTCAGCCTGAAAAATGTATCGTTGTTGGCGATCTACTTCATGCCGGTGACAATTCTGATGTGGATGAATTTTGTAAATGGAGAAATCAGTATCCTGATTTACAGTTTTATCTTATTGAGGGAAATCATGACCGTATTTCAGAAGCCTTGGAGAAAAAGCTCTGTCTGGATTTTAAAGCCTCATTATTAGAATTGGGGATGTTTACGTTGATTCATGATTTTGATAAGGCAAGATCCGGGTTTCAGATCACCGGTCATATTCACCCTGGAGTTGTTTTAAATTCTGCTGTAAAAAGAATCAGACTTCCCTGTTTTGCGATTAGTAAAAACCAGCTGTTACTTCCCGCATTCAGTGAATTTACAGGTTTGGACACGAAAAATCTTCCTAAAAACAGCAGGTTTTTTGTGTTTACAGATGCTGAGATTTATGAAGTTTGATTTTTTAAATGAAAGAGTTTAATTTCTAAATACCTACTATAATTTGATAAGTTACAATTCTGATCAGTGATTATAAAAAAATAAAAGGAGATTTAAGATCTCCTTTTTATATTACCAGTCGTTACTTGTTTCGTGTTTTTTGTTCATTGCTTCCTTTAGATCTTTTATATTCAGCTGCACATTCATGTCAATTACATCCTTTAAATCGTTCCATGCCTTTTCATTTGGCTCTCCCCAAGTGGGCTTTGGCGCTTTTTCAGCACTAGTTATAATGCCATAGTCCGTTTTCCTGCATCCATAGCCTCCAGAGCCTTGATGATCAAATGTGTGAAACGAATATTTATACTTCCCATCTTTCAGGTAAATACTTAATGTTAGCCTAATAGGTCCTTCAACACATCCAGATCCAAAATAACTTTTCTTATTCCTATATTCTATTATTCCACTGGCACTAATTTCTCCAAGAACTTTATCATCAACTTCAACCGAACTTGTTTTTTTATTAAAATTACTACCAATCCAATTTCGTGCGCGGTTGTATAATTCATCTTTCGTTGCTGTAGAATCTACAGTAACTACTTCTTCATATTTTAACTCCTGCCCACTTAGTAAGGTTCCAAAAAGTAGCACTCCAATCATTAATATATTTTTCATCTTACCAATCGTTATTAGTTTCATTTGATTTCTTCATTACATCTATTAATTGAGCTATTAATAATTTAATTTTCGCTCCAGTCTTTTCTTTTACATCAAACCATGCATAATCATCTGCAATCATCTTTCCTTTTACTGGCGCTTTTTCAGATAAGGTTAATTGCCCATAATCCAATCGTTTACATCCAGAACCTCTTGATCCATTATGAATGAGGGAGTTAAATGAATATTTATATTTTCCATCTTTAAAATAAATACTAAACTTATAAGACAAAGGTCCCTCAATACATGAGTATCCCATGTATTTTTTATCAGCTCTATAATCAAATTCTCCTACTCCACTAACCTCTCCTAATTGCGCATCTTCAGTTGTTATTGAATTTTTGCCTGATTTGAAATTCTGCCCTGCCCAAGTTCTTGCTCTGCTAAAAAGTTCTTCTTTTGTTAAACTTGAATCCGTTTGAATGACTTCCTCAAATTTTAATTCCTGAGAAAACACAATAATGCTGAAAAACAAAATTGGAAACGCATAAAGTCTTTTCATGTATTAATTTTTCCACAAATATAGAAATATAAGTTATTTACAATTTCACGGTTTATCGTAAATCTTTATTTATGATAGGTTTAAAAGAAATTTCATTTAAGAGTTATCTGTTATATTGTGAATTAATAAATGCATAAAATACATAGTGAAATATTATAGATTAATAGTATTTTCACAACCTATTGTAAAACAATTACTATGAAAAAATTAGTTACTTTAAGTACTGCTATTGTATTTTCGTTTCATTTCTACTCTTCTGAGCGGACAGGAAATATTATTTTGCAGGAGACAGTCACGAAAATTGATACAAAACAAAAATTAAAAAACAAGGCTACAAATATAAATGAGGTCATTGATCCAACAAAATCAGACAAACCTTGGTAATGTTCTAATATCCTATTAATTTGTATATTTACCACTCAATGTAAAACAATTACCATGAAAAAACTAGTTATTTTAGCAGCAAGTACTGCTATCGTATTTGCACTTCACTCCTGCTCTTCTGAACGAGATGAAAATGTTACTCCGAAAGATGCGGCCATGAAAATTGATGCGAATTTAAGTAAACAAGGGGTAAAAATAGATTCCACTAAAATAAAATTATCTACTTCTAAGGGGGCAGAACCCATCAAACCTGATAATCCAGACGAGACCATTGATCCAACAAAACCAGACAGACCAAGATTGTAAGATTATATCATTAACTTAGTCAAAATCAACTTATTGATTCCTATGACTTTACTGCCTTTAAAATAAAGCAGCATAATAATATAAACTTTGCGTCAAGTTAAAATAAATCAGGGCAGATCTTCGATCTGCCCTGATTCCTTTATTATATCTTTATTTTTCTATCATAAAATGATTGTTTAACTTTCTTCCTCATTCAGCCATACTACTTTCTGTACAGATGAATGTTCCTGCCCTATAATTTCTCTGTAAAGTTCCGGTCTTCTTGCATTCAGATATCTGTATCCTCCTGCCTGAGTAAGTTTTTCAGGAGTCAAAACAGCCGATTCAAAACTATCCTCAAACGAACAACATTCTGCAATAACATCACCAAAAGGATCAATAATCATTGAACATCCATTTTTAAGCTGGTCATCATCCATCCCAATAGGATTTGAAAAAACAATATAAGCTCCATTGTCATAAGCCCTGGCGGGAAGCCATTTCATCAGCCAGTCTCTCCCTTTCATTCCATTAAACTCCAGACGTAAAGACGTAGGATCGTCTACCCTGTTCTCCCAAAGCTGGGGATCTACAAAACCAGCTCCCGGTCTTGTGGAAGGCGTACACATGGTTACATGAGGCATGAAAATAATATCAGCACCCAGAAGTCTGGTCGCTCTTACATTTTCAATAATATTATTATCATAGCAGATCAGAATACCGCATTTCCATCCCAGAATTTCAAATACACAATATTCATTACCCGGACTAAGATGAGGATTGATAAAGGGATGTAATTTTCTGTATTTTGCCTTCAATCCTGTTTTATCTACGCATACATACGCTTTGAAAAGATTGTTATTTTCATCCTTTTCAAAAAGTCCCACCAGAATTGTGATATTATATTGATTCGCGATCTGCTGTAGCCTTTGAATACTTTCACCATCAGGAATAAACTCAGCAATATCCAGAAGCTGATCTTTGGAAAGTTTTCGGGCAAAAGTATATCCTGTGATGGAACATTCGTGAAAAACAATTACATCAGAGCCCTCGTAAGAAGCTTTTTGAGCTAGTTTTTCAATAACAGATAAGTTATATTCCTTATCTCCACTTTTGTTTTCAAACTGTGCCGTTGAAATTTTAATATTCATTGTTTTTTTTCAGCAAATCTATTTCAGTCTGCCAAAGAAAAATTGTATAAAACCGACATGTGAATTATAATTCAATAAAGTTGACCGCCATTTTATTTTTTGTTTTAGCATATTGCCCCGGAGTTAATCCCACATTTTTTTTAAATTCTCGGATCAGATGGGACTGGTCGGAATACCCTGCATAATAAGAAAGCAAAGTCATATTTTCATTAGTCATTCCTTGATTTATAAGACTTAGGAAATAATGAAGCCGGATAATATTACTGTATTTTTTAGGAGATAGTCCCATAGAATCTTCAAATTTCCGTTCCAGATGACGTTCAGAGTATCCAGTGAATTTTTCCAGATCTTTTGAGGGAACAACACCTTTATGCTGAAGGATATATTGCTGAACAGCAGCTATTAAATGGTAATCGGGGCCAACTTCCTCAAATAAAAATTTCATAAAGAAGGCATTCAGATCAGCAATAAGGGTCAAAGGATCTGTTTTATAAAAAAGTTTTTCCTGAAAAGGCTGGAACTTATCTTTCAATACATCTTCAACAGAAATAATTTGGTTTCTGACCTCTTTTGCAGAAGTTTTCAGGAGAATATTTAAAAAGTAAGGTTGAAAAACGACGGCTATGAATGAAAATGTACCTTTTGAATAAAAATCTTTATAGTTGTTCAAACTTCCGTAAAAAAATGAAAGGGGCATTTGGTCTCCGGAAAGATGAGAATACAGATGCATATTAGCAGATAAAATCAATCCGGTACTGCCATCAGTAAATAACCTGACGTTCTTGATATCCTTTTCATTGCTTTCCAAAAAGAGATAATGCCGGATGAAGGGTGCCAGATATTTTGGAGGTGAAATCTGCATATTCAAATGTACGTAAAATTTTTGCCACAGAATGCTGATAATATGGAAGAAAATGAAACAAATTAGAATGTATTATTGTCAAGGATTCATAAGATTTTTTTAGCCACGGATACATGAATAAAATCATAATGTATTCTAAGATGTATGTAAATTATATCTTGTTAAATTTACAAAAGATTCATCTCTTTTTATCACAGCAAATATTCTGTATATAAGTTTACAGGATACAGCATTAATAAAAGTCTGCGGAACTCTTGCTGAGAATCTTTGATTTTCTTGCGCCTTAAAATAGGCATATTGTTTAAAATCTTTGCGACCTTGCGTTTTCCAACAATTACAAAAAAGTTGTAAGTATATGTTAAACTTAAGCACAGGTACCACATTTTTATCCCATTTGGTCGGGTATTTGAATGTTTTAACAGATATGATTCTATTTTCTATAGAACTCTTTACTATTCAACCAATCACTTAAAATATAATACGATGTCAACACACAATTTAACCCATCTCGAAGCGATTAAAAAGATCAAAGAACTGTCAGAAAATGCTAAAATATGCATGTTCTGTACAGAACTGGAAACGGTACCTGTCAATTCCCGACCTATGACCTTGCAGGAGACAGATGACAGCGGAAACCTCTGGTTTATCAGCAGTGGAACCAGCAATAAGAATTTTGAAATAAAAGAAGACCGGAGAGTACAGTTGTTTTTCATGAACAATAAAGACGCTCAGTATCTTTCAGTATATGGAAAGGCTTCTGTTTATAAAGATAAACAAACAATAGAAGAAAAATGGTCACCTCTTGCAAAAGCCTGGTTTGACGGAAAAGATGACCCTAATGTTACCATTATCCGTGTAGAACCTAAAGAAACCTATTACTGGGATACCAAAGCTGGAAAACTGGTAAGCCTCTTTAGTTTTGTGGCTTCAGCAATAACAGGCCATAAAACTAATAATGCTGATGGTGTAGAAGGAAATGCTATAATTTAATACCATAAAAAACGGCCCAGTAAATTGGGCCGTTTATACAATATTAATAATGCTAATTTTTCACATCTTCTATAGAGGCTCCAAAATTAATATGAAGAACGTTTCCGCCAGGTGTTACCAAAGCAGGTACAGACTTCACCCCTGCTTTTTCGGCCTCTTCAATTTTATTTTTTTCATTACCCAAGTGGATAATTTCAACATTTTCTAACCCTATAAGGCTGATAATATCATGTTCTACACTGATACATACAGGACATCCTGCATGATAAAAAATGGATTTTTTCATAAGATTGTATTAATTAATAAGGGTTTTCATAATATTTTTTAATTCTTCTGTTTCCTTTTCATGTAAAGGTTTTAAAGGACTTCTCAAATTCCCGCCATCTTCGCCCAGAATATTCAGACCAGATTTCACAGCTCTTGGCAATCCTTTGCTGACAATAAATTTTAAAAGATCGAACTGTTGATAGAAAATAGTTTTTGCTTTCTCAAGATTACCCTCTTCAACCGCATTATAAAGACTGATAGTAAGCTCTGGAATAAGATTGGGTGCGGCAGTACACCAGCCTCTTGCACCAGCAGAAAATGCAGCCAAAGCCAAAGGGTTTGAACCGTTATAAAAAGCCACGTCCTCTCCCAGTTCTCTTCTCAGATAATGCATTCTCTGAATATCTCCCGTACTTTCTTTAATCATGGTTACATTAGGAATTTCAAGCAGTCTTTTCAAAAGAGATGGAGACATGTCTACTCCACTTGTTGCCGGATTATTGTAAGCCATAATCGGGATAGAAATCTTACGGGCAACAGCATCATAATGTGTTACAATTTCATCATCTGTAAGTTTCCAGTAACTCATAGGAATAATCATCACTGCATCAGCTCCTGCATTCTCCGCAAATTGAGCATGATGAACCGTTTTCTCTGTGGTAAGATTGGAAACCCCTACAAGAGTCGGGATTCTTCCTTTTACCTGTTGTAACGTCGCTTCTGTAACCTCTTCCTTTTCTTCATCAGACAGATAGGGCATTACCCCTGTACTTCCCAATGGAGCAATACCGTGGCTTCCTGAAGTAATCAGTCTTTCTACCAAGCGTTTGAAAAGAGGAATATCTACTTTTTCATTTTCATCAAAAGGTGTTATGGGATAAGCTATAATCCCTTTAAATGGCACATTTTTCATGTTTTGTTTGTTTAAAAATTAAAAATAATTAACCATTAAGAGAGGTTTAAGTCTAGGTAAAATTTCACTTTGAAAAAAAATCATATCCGTGGTCAGTAAAATCGGCAAAGATGGTCTCTTAATGGTTTAAATCATTGGGGGTTAAAGATCCCTGCCTTCTTCTTCTCTCAGCGCAACTCCTAAGTTTTGCAGTTGAGGGGCATTCTCACAGGCAATATATTTTGCAGGTTCCGTATCGCTCAGGTTTTGGTGCTTATGCCATGCCCATGAGGGAATATAAACGGCATCTCCGGCTTCCCAATGTACTTTTTCATCTTCCACTTCTGTCCAGCCCTTTCCTTCAATGACGAATAGAACAGTTTCATACGTATGTCGGTGTCTGTTCGTTTGCTGTCCGGGAATTAAGCCACCTATTGTCATACTTACATTTTTACTTGGAAGATCTACAAAGAAAACCGGATGTTTTCTTTCTGTTGAAAACTGATTATGCTCTCCTGCATTTTCTACATTTTTATGAATTAAATGGCCAGGCTTTACATACTTTGGTCTTGCATATGTTTCGTGAAAGTCTTTTGAACTGAACTCTTTTTTGTCCATAATTTTAAAATTTTAAAGTTCTGTGCTTTATTGCATGACAAAATTATTCTATATTTGGACTGTTTAAATGATTCAGTTTTTACATAAATAGATAGTCCAGATGCTACGACCTTGGAAATTAGAATTTGAAATTGATAAAAAGCTTGATAAAGCAGTTTATTTACAAATTGCAGATACCCTTATTGGAGATATCCGTTCAGGAAGGCTGAAGCCCGGTGATGCCCTTCCAGGCAGCAGAAATCTGGCAATGATGCTGAAAATTAATAGAAATACGGTAGTGGAAGCTTATCAGGTTTTACTCAATGAAGAATGGGTAATTTCTAAAGAAAGAAAAGGCATCTTTGTTTCAGAACAGCTTCCTGCTTTGCATGAAAAAAGGATACGAAGAGCTTCTGATGCTTTGGATCATCCCACAACTGTTCAAGGTGTTATGATTAATTTCGATGATGGTCATCCAGACAGCAAAATAGCTCCTGTTACCGAACTGGCAAGAGCTTATCGACAGATCTTCGGAATCAAAGCCAAATGGCAGATGATGGGATACGGAGATGAGCATGGAGAGATAGAATTCAGAAAAATGATTTCCCAGATGCTGAACCATCGACGGGGCATGCAGATTAATGAACATGAAATATCCATTACAAGAGGAAGCCAGATGGCAATGTTTCTGACAGCTCAGAGTCTTTTAACTGCCGGGGGCTGCGTTATTGTAGAAGATCCGGGTTATCAGCCGGCATGGCAGGCTTTTGAGTACGCAGGAGCAAAGCTTCTGCCTGTGCCTGTAGATGAAAACGGTATTCATGTAGAGGTTATAGAAAAGCTTTTAACCCAGCATAAGAATATCAAAGCCATTTATATCACTCCTCACAGGCAGTATCCTACAATGGTTACTTTAAGCTTATCAAGACGACTAAAACTGATTGAGCTTGCTAATCAACATAATATTACCATTATCGAAGATGATTATGATAATGAATTTCATTTCGGATATCGCCCTATCCTGCCTATTTCAAGCTTTCCTGAACTCAATAATTATGTCTATGTAGGAACCTTAAGTAAGGTGGTAGCTCCGGCATTAAGGATTGGCTATCTGGCAACTAAGAACCTGGATTTACTGCAAAAAATAGGAAGCTTAAGAAAAATTATTGATGTACATGGAGATGTTATCATGGAACAGGCCGTTTTGCAGCTCATCAAAGAAGGAGCGGTAAAGAAACACATCAGAAAAGCAACAGCTCACTATAAAAATAAAAGAGATTTTGTATATGGTCTTTTAACTAAATATATGAAAGTGGTTGCCCATTTTACTCTACCTGAAGGCGGATTGGCATTTTGGATTATTCCAAAAGAAACATTAGATTGGGATAAAGTGACGGCATTGCTATTGGAAAAAAACATCAAGATCATTCATCCAAAACAATACAGCAGGAATTATATCAATGGGTTCAGATTAAGCTATGGTTCAGTCTCAGAAGAACAGCTGGAACAAAGCATACCGATTATAGCTGAAATCTTTAAACAGTTTTCTTAATAGAAGTTCTCGCAGATCCTGCAAATAATACGGATCTTATTCTCCTGCTTTATAATTTCATGATGATTTTCTCCATAATCATCTGTGAAATCTGTGGAAAAAAACTTAGAAATCAACAAGATCTGCGAGATAAAAAACAAATAGCGCAAATACATAAATCTGCGCTATAAACTTTGCTATATTTTTATTCACATCATCTGTGAAATCCATGAAATCTGCGGGAAAATAACTACTCTACTTCAAAAACAGCCTGAATCTCCACCGAAGAATTCACAGGAATAGAAGAAGCTCCAAATGTTGCTCTCGCGTGCTTTCCTTTATCACCAAAAACCTCAGCTGTAAGGTTAGAAGCTATGTTCATCAGATCCGCATGTTGGGTATAATCATCTTTTGTATTGAAGATGCCGGTAAGCTGTACACATTGTTTTACTCTACCCAGATCACCGCCTACAGCTTCGTTAAGAACAGACAGAACATTCAGCATAGTAGCTTTGGTAGCTTCTTTTACCTGTTGTTCGGTAACATCTACCCCTAACTTTCCTGGATTTAAGATCTTTCCGTCTTTTAAAGCAACCTGATTGATGAAAACAAGGTTTCCGGAACGTACAAAGGGCTGGTAGCTTCCTGCAGGTTTGGGAACTTGTGGAAGAACAATATTCTTTTGTTTTAAAATTTCATTAAAACTCTGGTGATTTTCAACGATGGAAGTTGTTTTTTTCGGACGGGTATCTTTCAACGCCAATGATACTTTTGCAAAATTTCTCCCCTGAAGTTCAGCCAGAGTTCTCTCTCCTTTGGTAGGGCGTTCAACATCTTTCAGAGAAGCCATTGTGGTAATTCCCAATACTGAATTTCCTTGTGGAATAGCTTTATTAAGCTCTTCAGTTCCGCGGATACCATTAGAAACTAAAATCATTCCATGCACGGCAAGGCTGTTCCAGAAGGCCTGAAGAGCCAATTCTTTTCCTGCCCCGCTTCCTGCAGACATAAAAACGCTTGCAGGAACTCCTTCTAAAGCATGATTGGTCCAAAGCGGAACGGTTTTAGATAAAAACTCACTCATGCCAGTACTGATATTTCCGAAATAAACTGGTGATCCGAAAGCAATTCCATCATAGTTAGGAAGTTCATCTATGGTTGCAACAGGAAGGCTCTTTAAGCTTGGATTCTGTGATGGCTTTACCAGTTTGATATAAGAAGTTGCGTTGTTCTCACTCTCAATGCCCTTGGCGATTTCCTTTGCAAGTTCATAAGTTCCACCGTTATCTGAATGGATAAGAACCAATATTTTAGCTTTATTCTGTGCCATAATCTGTGTGGTGTTAAATAGTAAAATTAAAATAAAAAAAGAACATATTTTTTTCATTCTGAAGAGTATATAAATTAATAATACAAAATTAATAATGGCGTTTTTATTAAATTTGCCAAAAAATATATACAAAACGACAGTATGAAATGCGGCCTGATTGAAAAAACAGAGAGCCAGTTTGTAGACACCATTGGAAAAGAAGCATATGTTTGGTGTGAAAAAGACTGGAAACATGATGATTATGAGCATGTTCACAATCGTGCTCAGTTAACTTTTGTGGAAGATGGCTATCAGTATTTTCATATTGATCAGAAAATCTACCTTGTTCCACAGCATCATGTAATCTGGATTCCTTCCGGAAGAGCTCATAAAATTACTTCCGAAGCAAAAACGGTTAATCTAATGGCTTTTTTATTTAAATCGGTGTTCGAAGAAGAGTTCTATCAGAATGTCCACGTATTTGCGGTTCCTCTTGTTTTAAAAGAAATGTTGCTTTATGCTTCAAAATGGAACCAATCATTGGTTGAAAATGAAGAGCAGGATGTTTTCTTTAAAGCAATTCTGAGAAGTCTTCCTAACTTTTGTAAAGAAAGTAATGGTTTGGAAATTCCTATACCCAAAGACACCAGACTGATTCCTGTATGTAATGATATCAATTCCAATTTTAAATATAACCTGGATATTGATGCTCTCGCGGCTAAGGCTCAGATGTCAGTTCGAAGTCTGCAGAGAATTTTTAAGAATGAAACAGGAATTACCCTGCAAAAATACCTTCAGCTGACCCGGATTTTAAAAAGTATTGAGTTAATTGATACGCAACAGTTTACTTTAAGTGAAGTAGCATATAAAGTAGGCTATCAAAGTCTTTCTGCATTTACCTCATCGTATTTTGCTGTGATGAAAGCAAAGCCTAAAGTGCCAAAAAGCTAAAGGTTTTATATTGCTGATTCTGCTTCAGTTTTTAAAAGAAAAATTTATTTTAAAATTAAAAGCCTGTTGAGCTCACTTTTAAAGCATCCTAAAATAAACTCTGTATAATAAAGCTGGGCATTCAGAGCTTGAGTTTTGGGATGTAGTTCCAGCTTTTTAGTAAGAATGATCTCTCCTTTATAGGAAAATGAGAAATAGGCAAAGATTTTATAGGATGAGTTGCGGATTGGGGTACAATAGCCCGTTGTAGAAATAGACCAGTCAGATTCAAAAAGATTAGCTACCTGTAATGCCATGGTTTTTGCAACATTTTCCGAAACGCATTCGCATTCCTCAGCCTCTTTCTTGTTTACTTTTAATAATCTTACTTTTTCTGGTAAAGTATAGGTAGTCATTCCACCTTTGTATAGTAAAGAAGCATTAGGCATTTGTGAAAAAGCCAGTTGTAAACATCCTGATGTTACACTTTCAGCGACAGAAATGGTTTCATCTGCCGTCATCAAGCAATGGCTTATATAGTCGAGAAGATTTTTTTGAAATTCCATAACATTATTATTTAAAAAATTTGATTAGGGTTTCTGCACATTTATTTTTAAAGGTCATGGAGATAAAAATTACTTTTGGCTAGCTACCATCAACAATTTCAGGATCTATAAAGGTAAAAAGTGCTCTTTTATAATAAATATATTGAAGAGGATTGGTGTGAAGGTGTTTTTATAGGTAATTAAAAGAAACACTGTTTATTTCTTACCATGTTCCAGCATATTAAGCAGTTTATTAATAGATTCTTCTTCTTTCAATACTTTATAATAAGCAGTTTTGGCATATAAAGTAAAGGATGGATTGTCAATTCTTATTTCAGTATCCATATCAGAAATAACTATTACATTTCTAATATGAAATTCACGGATATGCAGAATATATTCTTTTATATAGTTATCAATAGTATTTTTTAATATTTCACATTTTGCATTTTTTTTCACCTTTTCTAAAGACTTAATCAGAAAGGCTGTCACTCCATATGAATTGATAATACTCGGAAATAAAGACTCATTTTCAATCGCATTATTTTTATCATTCAGTTCAGAATGCTGTAAAGTGTCATTTTCAAATACCATATATAAAAAGTTATTAGTTGTTAGAATTGGTTATTGTTTCTGAGTTTTAGGATGCCTTTGTTCGTAGGAGCTTTAGAAAACTGATCAATCAAATGTACGTCCGAATAACTCACTTTTTTATGACTTGAATCATGTTATGGAATATTAATATAGAATTTTTCTGTCTTTAAAGAGGATATCCCCACCCTGTTCCATTTTTTTTAAGGTACGGATCACTGTTTCTACACGCAACCCTGTAAGATTGGCAAGCTGCTGCCTCGTAAACTCTATAGTAAAACAATGAGTGCAGTCACCGTCATGATAGCTTTTTAGGTAATTCAAAAGTCCTTTCAGACGCTGTATCGGATTTTGAGCAGACATACTTTGCATCATAATGAGTTTAAAATAAACCTGCTGTGAAAAACAGGCATTCATTTCAAGAGAAAGATTAGGGTGTTTCTTTATCATTTCTATAAAATGATCTTTGGGCAATCTTATAATTTCAGAACCTTCCAGACATACAGCATTCATGGGATAAGGATACGTCTGATCCAAAAAGAGAAGTGGATCTCCGAAACTTTGATTTTTTCCTAAAATATTATGAATGAATTCCTTTCCGTCTTCATTATAATTATTAAGCTTTACTTTCCCTTTAACGATCTGGAAGTAATACTGTGCATGATCTCCTTCTTTAAAAATCATTTCCTTTTTTTTATAGACTCTGTCTTCTCCTCCAAAAGAATAAAGAAGATCTTCATCAATATTCATGCAGCTTATTGTTTTCATATTGTCATATAAATTTTAGTGGAAAATTGCGAAAAGCTATATCATTAATACAATATTTTACGATTCTCAATTCTGACTATCTTAGCCTTTTCCATGTGTTTGATTGTTCTAATAGCAGTTTCTACGCAAAGACCTGTAAGGCTGGCCATCTGCTGCCTCGTTAATGGAATCATAAAAGAATAGGGACTTTCATCATCCTGAAAACTCTTAAGGTAATCCATTAATCCTTTCAGTCTGATGGCTGGATTTTGAGAAGAGATATTGAGCATCATAACAAATTTATAATAAAGCCGTTGTGATAAAAAACTGCTTACTTCCATACATAGCTTGGGAGACTGATTCAATAGACTAAAAAATGCAGATTTATGAAGCCGCAAAATGCTACAGTCTGTAACTGCTTCCGCATTCATAGGGTAAGGTTTCTCTATAAAAAGAATAGATTCTCCACAACTTTGTCCCTCTGATAAAAAATTCTGTATAAATTCTTTTCCCTCTTCATTATAATTGTTGAGCTTTACTTCTCCACTAATGATCTGATAATAATAATTGGGAGTATCTCCTTCACAGAAAATATTTTCCGTAGACTTATATTCTCTTATTTCAGCTCCCGCTGATTGTAAAATGCTTTCGTCAATAACCATAATTACTTTTTTAAATATTGCTTTCTCCTTCTTTCAGTCTTAGTAAAAATATCATTAGGAATTGATGACAAATAAATGCAAAAATCAAACCTTAATTATTGTTATTAATGTTAAACAAAGTTAAATATATTAATCAATATTTAAATAATACCTTTTATTAATTATCCTATTTATATTAATTGGTGTTTTTTTTATTAAATTACAATATGTGTATTTTTATGAATTTAAAACCCCATTTTCATAAAGGTGAAAATGGGGTTTTAACTCTATATATTGTAATGTTATGGATTAACATAGACTGTTTTGAAACAGCTGTTTATATCGATAATGTATTTTATTTTTAATTATTTCGCAAACTTTTTAGTTCCTACCACACATAAGATTACTCCTACAGTAATTCCCAACATTCCGATACTTACCTGCTCGTGAAGAAGATAAGCTGCCAAAGCAAGCCCGAAAAACGGTTGTAATAACTGAAGTTGTCCTACCGTAGTAATTCCACCCTGAGCTAATCCTTTATACCAGAATATAAACCCAATGAACATGCTGAACAGGGAAATATAGCCCAGTCCAAACCATCCTTTGAAACTTATCGTTTCAATATTAGAGGGAAAATAAATAAAGAATAAAGGAAGCATAACCGGTAAAGATAAAACGAGTGCCCAAGAAATCACCTGCCATCCGCCCAGTGTTTTAGAAAGCTTAGCCCCTTCTGCATATCCCATTCCACAAAGGATGATAGCCAGAAGCATCAGGACATCTCCAATTGGAGAAGCTGAGATTCCCTGAGAAAAAGCATATCCAACCACTAAAAGGCTTCCGATTACAGAAAAAATCCAGAATACCGGATGTGGTTTTTCTCCACCCCGGAACACCCCAAAAATAGCAGTAGCTAAAGGAAGCATTCCTAAAAATACAATAGAATGGGCAGAGGTAAGATATTGCAATGCCAGTGAAGAAAGCAACGGAAATCCTATTACACAGCCTATAGCTACAAGAGCCAGAGAAAATAACTGATTTTTTGCAGGACGTTTTTCTTTATATATCAGCAATACTGAAAGAGCCAGAACTCCGGCAATTACAGCACGTGCAATAGTAGCAAATATAGGACTCATTTCCATCACTGCGAGCTTGGTCGCCGGCATAGAGCCGCTAAAAAGCAATACTCCTATAAAACCATTAATCCAGCCACTTACAGCCTGGTCTTTTGAAATTGTATCTGTCATCATTTTGAAAAGTTTTAATTATTAGGCAAAATTAAATAGGATAATTAAACAAACACAGTATCAGTTTTGTATATTTGCATGAGTACAGTTGAAAAAAGATGAGTAAAGAATTTTTATATACAGAAATTGCAGATGGCATTGCTTCTCAGATCAGAAACGGTGTATTAAAGGCGGGTGACAAACTTCCTTCCGTAAGAATGTTATGCAGTGAGCATCAGGTGAGCATGAATACGGCAAAACGTGTTTTCCTTGAGCTGGAATCTCTGTCTCTGGTAGAATCTAAGCCACAATCCGGTTATTTTGTAAGTCAACTATTGTCTGCGAAGCTTCCATTACCTGAAGTGAGCCGTCCTTCTTTAATTGCCAATAATGACGAACCTGATGAACTGATCAGTAAAGTCTATGAAAATATGGGAAAAAAGGATATCACGTTCTTTTCCATTGGAATTCCATCCGGAGATCTTCTCCCGCAGGCTAAACTGAAAAAAGAAATTGTACATGCCATCAGAGAATTAAAAGAAGGCGGAACGGAGTATGAAGAACTTCAGGGAAATCTGAAACTCAGAAGAATGATTGCTGTCCGTTCCCTGCAATGGGGCGGAAATCTTAATGAAAATGATATAGTGACGACCAATGGCGGGATGAATGCCTTGTCCTTCTGTTTAATGGCATTGGGAAAACCCGGTGACACCATTGCGATTGAAAGTCCGTGTTATCCAGGAATTTTGCAGTTGGCTAACGGACTAGGGCTAAAAGTTCTGGAACTTCCCACTCACCCCACTACAGGTATAGAAATTGATGCTTTAAAGAAATCAATTCCGAAAATTGATCTCTGCCTGTTGATTCCTAATTTCAATTCTCCCCTGGGAAGCTGTATGCCTGATGAAAATAAAAAAGAGATTGTAAAAATTCTGTCAGAAAATAACATCCCGTTAATTGAGGATGATGTGTATGGAGATCTTTATTTTGGATCCAGTCGTCCAAAATGCTGTAAATCCTTTGATAAGGATGGAAATGTACTCTACTGCAACTCCATTTCAAAAACATTGGCTCCCGGATACCGTGTAGGCTGGATTGCTCCCGGAAAATACAAGGACAAGATCTTAAAGCTTAAACTTTTACATTCCACCTCCTCTATTTCGATAGTCAATGAAGCGGTGGCTAATTTCATGAAATCCGGCAGGTATGAAAAGCATCTGCAACAGCTGAGAAAAACGCTGCAGAGTAATTATCAGAATTATGTACAAACCATAGCGGAATCTTTTCCGGAAGGAACCAAAACCAGCCGTCCACAGGGAGGTTTATCTTTATGGGTAGAATTCGATAAGAAAATTCGGACTACAGAACTTTATGATCTTGCCATTAAGCAGAATATAAGCATAGCACCTGGCCGAATGTTTACCTTTCAGGAGCAGTTTGAAAACTGTATGAGGCTTTGCTTTGGACTTCCATGGTCAGAAGATACGCAAGCTAAACTCAGACAGGTTGGGCAATTAGCCAAAAGGATTTATTTGAAGTAAGGAAGAAGGAGGCTGGAAGATGGAAGTTATTGAAGCGTGAAGGTATTCTTATTGTTAATTATAAAATGCTACAACAATAGCTGTTAAAGTCATTTTATGTTCAATATAACTTCCAACCTCCCTCTTCCAGCTTCCAGCCTTTTTTTATTTATTATCCGGAACGAAGTTTTTCCTTGCCAACTCTTTCCTTACACGGCTTAAACTTTCGGGAGTAATACCAAGATAAGAAGCAATCATCCATTGAGGAACTCTGAGAAGTAAATCCGGATACATTTTAATGAATTTCATATATCTTTCTTCTGCAGTCTCCCCTAATAACGAATTGATTCTGTTTTGAAGACTTCTGATATGCTTCTGAAGCAGAAAATCACTGCGTTCAATACTGTTCGGGAATTGTTCTACTAATTTGTTGAAGAAATCAGGATGCAGAAACAAAACTTCTGAATCTTCTACCGCTTCAATATAATAATTGGATTTTTCATTGAAATAAAGGCTGCTTCGGTCAGAGATCAGCCAGCTTTCAGGGGCAAACTGTATAATGTGTTCTTTTCCGTTCTTATCAATGGAATACATTTTCAACAATCCTTTCTCTACAAAGAATATATGTCTGCATATTTCGCCATACTGAAGAAGAAACTGGTTCTTAGGAATCTTCTTCACTTCATAATGCAGGCTGCAGGTGTTCACACTTTGAAGAGGAACATTTAAAACTTTGGCTAAATAATTATTAATATTCTTCATTATACGATCTGGCTTAAAGAAATGTCCTGGTGCGAAGCGCTGTTAACGGGCTTTCCGTTTTCAATAACAATCAGCTGCGGACTCTCATGTCTTATTTCGAAATCCTCAGCTATTTTATTGGAAAGAGGTCGGTGAGCCAATAGATCAAGGTAATAGACTTCTACCTCCTGATCTGCATTTTCAATCTCCTTTTCAAAATTCTTCAATACAGTCTTGCTGATAAAGCAGCTTGTTGAATGTTTGAATATCGCTATTCTATGTTGATAAGAACTTTCAATGGCTTTTTCCAGGTCTTCTTCAGACTTTATATTTTTCCAGAAAGATTTTTGATCAGAGGCTTGATTATTTCCACCGAATATTTTGTCAAAAAAACTCATACATTAAATTGTTTTAAGTGATGATTAAGATGTTTATACTCTAAAAATTCCCAATCTTTTTCAGTCATTTTCCCGAATAATCTGTGGCTGTCCGGCAGTTTTCTGTTGTCACAGAATTCCCGGAATTCCTCCAGTGTTTTCAGCAGATTGGTTTTTGATTCATCAAAATCACACTCAAAATTAACGATTAGTTTTTGAAAAGTAGGCATGTTTCTGGGAATTCCGTTATTGAAAACATACATTTCCAGTTTTGTAACGGTTCCTATTGTCTCAAACAGAAGATTAATGCGGGGAAGTTCAATTTTCCGCAAGGCAACCTGAAGAACTAGGTCACAGTGCGTTAGCATCTGGCAGACATCCATTTTTCCCCATCTTCTTTGGCTGTCGGCAGATAATCTGGAAATTCTGTCTGTAATTTCCTTAAAGTATATTGGATTGTTCAGGTATTTTTTTACCAACCTTTTTCTTTCTTCAGATTTTCAATATGCGTAAAATGATGGTTACAATGCCAGACGTACAATGCAAGATTATCTCTTAAATTGTAATTCCTGTTATGTTCAGGATGGTGAAAAGTTCTTTCAAACTGTTTATTGGTAAGACTTTTAAGGAGTGTCGTCCATCGTTGGTGTGTTCCTTTTATCATTCTCATTGCCGGTTTTACAGGCATATGAATGCTGTCCTGAAGTTCAGCCCATTTAGCTTCATCATAAGGTTTTATGGTTGGATTATCTTCAGTAAGAGCTAGCTTAAAACGGATAAAACTGTTGGCGTGGCTGTCAGCAATATGATTAACAAGCTGTCTTACAGTCCACCCTCCTTCTCTGTAAGGCGTATCAAATTGTTCGTCTGTAAAATGTTCAATGAGGTTCTTCAATTTTCCGGGAAAGTCTTTAATGGCTTTAATATAGGTATCTAAAGTAGTATCACAGATGTTTTCCGGTGCTTCAAACGGTCCTATTGGAAATTTTTTGTTCTCAAGCTCACTCATTGTTCAGGTTTTTAACTTTTAATTATTGTTGAATTGCCCTTAATTTGGTTTTGGACAAAACTTTATCTGGTTCTGTAAATTTATTAAAATTCAAGAAACCTGAATATGAAAAAAATGTTAATTGTAATGATTATTTATGAAAAATAAAAAAGCTCCAAATTTATATCATTGGAGCTTCTTATTTTAATTTATTGTTTAGTAACCATGAAGATCAATTCCCTCTGTTCTTTCTAAGGTTACTTTTTTACCCATTTTCTTTTGAATGACCCTGAAGTGCTGCAGTTCATCATCTGTCAGAATATTAATAGCAGTTCCTTTTTCGTTGGCACGCCCTGTTCTACCGATACGGTGAATGTAATCCAAAGGCGAACGTGGTAATTCATAATTAATAACACAAGGCAGATAATCGATATGAATTCCACGGCCAATTAAGTCTGTAGCCACCAGGATTTGCGCTCCATTAGATTTAAATTCCTCCAGATTATTTCTTCGGGCACCTTGAGATTTCTGACTGTGAATAGCTACAGCTTTGATTTTATTCTTCTTAAGCTTTTCCACCAAATTATCAGCAGCTCTCGTAGACGAAACAAATATCAATGCTTTCTCAACTTTCTTTTCTTTAATTAAATATCTTAAAAAAGGTCCTTTGTTTTCTGGAGAAACATGATAAGCGAATTGCTCGATATTATCAATTTCAACTTCCTCTTTTTTAATTTCAATAATCGTAGGATTAATAGATAAACGTTCTTTCATTTCAGCCACTTTATCATTTAAAGTCGCCGAAAATAAAGTAGTTTGTTTCACTACAGGCATTAAAGCAAAAAGCTTATTCATTTCTTCACCAAAACCTAACTGAAACATTTTATCTGCTTCATCAATTACCAAATGTTGAATTCCTGAAATACTCAAAGCATTATGATCTATTAAATCCAATAAACGTCCTGGTGTTGCGATAAGAACTTCCACACCAAACATTCCTTTCATCTGTGGATTGATAGAAACACCACCATAAACGGCCATGGTACGTATTTCACGCTTCAGATTTTCTGTAAAAGCCCTGAAAACATCATCAATCTGAATCGCTAATTCACGCGTAGGAACCAATACTAAAACCTGAACATTACGATCTTTTTTAGCTTCTGTGTTCTGTAATTTTTCTAAAATAGGCATTACAAAACAAGCTGTTTTCCCGGAACCTGTCTGTGCAATTCCCATCAGATCTTTCCCTTCCAGAATAACAGGTACCGCCTGTTCCTGAATAGGAAAAGGTTTTAAGTATCCTAACTTTTTGACAGAACGAATAATATTGTGTGATAATCCTAACGATTCAAATGACATAAAAACTATTTATTTGCTGCAAAGATACGCTAAAAGGCTGGATGATGAGTGACAGAAAAAGGAAGTAATAATGATCGTAAAAAAATAAAGTTCCTCTATTAAAAGCTATTTTATAGTGACAGCTAGTAGTTGGAACACTAAAAGTAAGTTCCAGCTTCCCTCCTTTATTTTTTTTGCCGATTTGTCCGATAATTAATTTTTGGACAAGTTTTTGCGGGGTAGTTTTGTAAATTTATCAAAAATTCGAGAAATCAAAATATGAAAAAAGCATTAATAATCGTCGATGTACAGAATGACTTTTGTGAAGGCGGAGCATTGGCCGTACCGGGAGCTAATGAAATTATTCCTTATATCAATCTTCTGATGGAAGAAAATGAATATGACCAGATCATTTTAACTCAGGACTGGCATCCTGCAGGACATAAAAGTTTTGCAAGCAGCAACGGACGTGAAGTAGGAGAAAGTATTATTCTTAATAGTGTTCCTCAGTTTATGTGGCCGGATCACTGTGTACAGGGAACTTTCGGGGCAGAATTCCATAAAGATCTAAACCAAAGTAAAGTTACTCATATTATACAGAAAGGAAAGAATATTGAAATTGACAGTTATAGTGGCTTCCAGGATAATAATCACTTCATGAAAACCGGATTGGATGATTTCCTGAAATACCATGATATTCAGTTAGTGGAAATCGTAGGATTAGCAATGGATTATTGTGTGAAATTCACAGCTCAGGATGCTGTAACAAATGGATATATCACTTGTCTTCACTTTAACGGAACCAAAGCTGTAAATGTAAAGCCGGATAATGGAAGAGACGCTATTTATGAAATGATTGAGAAAGGAGTAACCATACTGGGATAAAATAATAATGATATACCAAAATGTATCAAAAAAATAAAACAGCATCAATGGTGATGCTGTTTTATTTTTTTGGATATTAATATTACGCCCGATTCAATAGGGTTAATTCTGACAGAAAATCTTTAGGGTCCATATTTCCAACTGCAAATTCATGTTCCAGCAGTTTAATTTTTTCGGTTCTGGTATAAGGACGATTATAGATTGTTGCCAATATACTTTCTTCATCATGATGAGGATCAGGAAGATGTTTTAAATCCCGAAAAGCATTATAATATCTGATACCCAATAACCTTTGTGACAAAGCATTAAAATGGATGCTGTCAACATTGGCTGTAAGTCCTTTTGCAGTAACAAAATAACAGTTTGCATGAGTTGTCGCAAATTCTTCCAATGTGTGATTAATTAAAGGATATGAAGCAAAATACTGCCCAAAGATCCCATTGGATAGAAAGTCTCCTAAACCACCTATTATAAGAGGAACTTCCGGAATATTTAATTCCTGACGTAACCTTTCTATTATCACAGAAAATTTTTCAACGTATCTCTCAGCTTTTTCAGGCGAACAGTCGTTTTCGCCCTGATGCCACAGGATGCCAGCAATCCGGCTTGTTCGTTGGGCAAGTTTGGCTTGTGAAATTGCATTTTCAAACAAAGCACCATCTACGGCCCAATCATCAAGGCTGGTTCCTCCGTCAGCACATGGAATTAATCCTATCTCATCCTGCTGGTTATCCAGCCTCCAGGACGCTGCAAATGAAGCTGCAAGCCCTATACCAGCACTGGGACGGTCGAAATTAATAGGTTCGGACATGATTTGCCATAGTCCGTTTCTCTGCATTTTAATATGTTCATCATAGATAGGCAGGACTTCTTTACTATATCCCCGGCCAGCCATATTTGACTGACCTATCATTAAAAATGAATGTATCATATTTTATTTAATTGTATACCAATACTTCTACTGAATGAATACCAGGCCAGTCTTTTTACTTCATTTTGAGCAATATCTCCGGACCTTAACGCAGCAATCGTTGCCGTGATCACACTGGTGAAAAGAATTCTTATCCAGGGTAATGGAAACTGGTCATCTATCATCTGCTGTTTTTGTAATTCCTGAAGGGTGTTAAATAATTGATTTCTTTTTTTTAAATAGGCAGCACTCTGTTTACTTTCATAAGCTGTTGAAGAGGATTTACCATAGCCATTCAGTTTAATGAGAAAAGCATACTTTGTTCCACTGTCAATTCCTGCATATAATAAATGTTCAAGCTGTACTAAAGGATCTTCTGAGCTGTCACAAGCTTTAATAGCTGCCTGCTCCCATGCCTCCACCATATTCTTATGAGATGCTTCCAACAGTTCATTTCGGCTTTTAAAATATCGGTGAAGTGTCCTTCTGTTAATACCACAGCTTACTGCAATATCCTCCAATGTTGCCGAAAAATTCTCATTTAAAACTGATATCGCCGCATCAATAATTTTTTGCTGAGTATTCATACATTTTTTATTGTCCCAAAATTACGACAAATGTCTCAAAAATGTGACATTTATTTTTAAATAATATACTTTTAAAATAGATGAGACAGCTTTAGGTTAAATTATTAATACAAAAAAGCGCGGAAACTGGTTTCCGCGCTTTTTTATTCTTTACGCTTAAAATTACTGTTTAGCAATAATGATTTCAATCAAGGCCTGAATCTGAAAATTCAAAGCTCATCATTATTTTAAAGCATTTTAAGGTTGTTTACTTCCAGTTCTGAAAGGATTCTCCAGTGCCCTCTTTTAATGTTCTTCTTCGTTAATCCGGCAAACATTACTCGGTCTAAAGATTCTACTTCGTATCCTAATCTTTGGAAAATTCTTCTGATAACACGGTTCCATCCGATGTGGATTTCAATTCCGATCTCATTTTTAGGCTTACCTTCAATATAAGAAATCTGATCCACTACTGCTACTCCTTCATCAAGACGGATTCCTTCTGCAATAAGACGTAAATCTTCAGCAGTCAGTTTCTTATCCAACGTTACATGATAAATCTTCTTAGCATCGAAAGATGGATGCGTCAGTTTTTTAGTCATGTGTCCGTCATTAGTTAATAAGATAACCCCTGTAGTAGAACGGTCTAATCTTCCCACCGGAAAAAGTCTGTAAGGAGAAGCATTCGCTACAAGATCCATTACTGTTTTTCTTGCTTTATCATCCTTAGTAGTAGAAATATACCCTTTTGGTTTGTTCAGAAGTACATACACAGGTTTTTCCGGTGTAATGTTTTGTCCGTCAAAAACAACTCTGTCGGTTTTCTGTACCTGATATCCCATTTCAGTTACTGCTTTTCCGTTTACCTCTACAAGACCTTGAGTGATAAGCTCATCAGCCTCTCTCCTGCTACAGATTCCGGAATTAGCAATATACTTATTAAGACGGATGGTGTCTTTATGAATGTCTTTATCAATCTTGTTCAGCCTTCTTTTCTGTACAAAAGATCTTGTTTTGTCATCATTTCTGTCCTCTCCATTAGCAGAAGGTCTTCTACCATATTTCAGACTGCCTCTTTCATACTTGTCTCTTGTATCAAAGCTTTTTCCACCTCTCTTAGGTTTTCCAAAAGATTTTCTTTCATAGCTCTCACTTTTATTCGTGATATAAGCTCTGCTTTCCGATTTTGATTCAGAATCATCACTTGAGTTATTAAAACTCTCAGTATTTTTCTTAAACGGTTTCTTTTCAAATCTTGAGTTGGATCCTGAATGTTCGGGTCCTTTTCTTCCTCCGTCTTTAGAGAACGGTTTTTTAAAAGGTTTTGATCCTGAAGAATTTCCAGATCTGGAAGCACGAGAATCATCAGAACTTTTCTTGGTTGAAATTCTTGGTCTCTTTGGTCTGTCTGAATTATTATTATCTCTGCTCATTCTAAAAATTTCTGCAAAGATAGTAATTTAGTTACGAGTTAAAAATTAAGAATCATAACTTTGCAGAATAGTTTACATTTTAACCTTACATATTTTCGAAGATGATAACAATATTAAACGATAATTTTTCTCAACTCAACGATTTCCTTCACAGGAAAACATTCAGTAAAATTTTTATTTTGGTGGATGAAAACACTCATGAATACTGCCTTCCTGTTCTTCTAGGCAATATGGAAAGGGATCTTGGGTTTGAAATTCTGGAGATTGAAGCAGGAGAAGAAATGAAAAATATCCAGACAGCCAATCAGCTTTGGGAAATTCTTACGGAAATGCAGGCAGACAGGAAAGCATTGATTATCAATCTTGGTGGTGGCGTGATTACAGATATGGGCGGTTTTGTAGCGTCTACGTATAAAAGAGGAATACAGTTTATCAACATTCCTACTACCCTTTTATCCATGTGTGATGCTTCTATTGGCGGGAAAACAGGAATAGACCTGATTCATTATAAAAATATGGTCGGAACATTTGCATTCCCGGAGCAAATTTTTATTTATCCTAAATTTTTAGGAACATTACCTTTTAAAGAATTAAGAAGCGGATTCGCTGAAATGCTTAAACATGGACTGATAGCTGATAAGGCACATTGGAACCAGCTTACCCAGATTAGTAAAATTGATGTGGAAGCGGTAACTCCACATATTCAGACATCTATGGATATCAAACAGAACGTTGTCGAAAAAGATTTCCATGAAAGTAATATCAGAAAAACCCTGAACTTCGGACACACTATTGGGCATGCAGTTGAAAGCCTTTGTTTACAGCAGGGGAATCCTATCCTCCACGGAGAAGCTGTTGCTATGGGAATGATCAGTGAAGCTCATTTGGCATACCTGGAAAACCTTATTTCAGAAGAAGATGCAAAAATGATCATTGAAAACATCCAGAGATACTACCCTTACTTAGATATCAGTGATTTTAAAGATGAAGATATTACCGCTTTATTATTAAACGATAAAAAGAATGTGGACAGTAAGATTAATTTCTCTCTGCTTACAGAAATAGGTGCCTGCAATTATGATCACCAATGCAGTCAAAAAAATATCCTTGAATCATTATCTTTCTACAGAAACCTGAATAATGCATAATCATTTTATATAGCATTATCTGGACATCATATTAAATTAAAACCCTGCTATTTATTCAGCAGGGTTTACTATTTATTTTATTAATTTTTAGAATGTTTCTATTTTGCAAAAGATGATTCCAGCCGTTTTAAACGTTCTTCCAAAATGATCTGTTTTTGCTGCATGTCCATAGTCGATTTTTTTAATGCTTTATTTTCATTTTCTAACGTTTCTATTTTTTTTGCCAGTTCCTGAGTTGCAGAAATATTCAGCATAGATAGTGCGTCATAATCCACTGTTCTCAGATCAGATACTTCTGTACCATAAACAAATAGCTTTCCTTTAATTTTTTTATCTTTCAAATAAACTGTAATACTGTTAGGGGTACTATCTTTTATTTCCAAAACAATTTCTCCGGTTTCATCATATACTTTAAGAAATTTATCATCTTTAGAAATAACAACAGGTTTATCAAAGGTAAAAACCTCTTTATTTTGTTGGGCCGGCTGATAAATATTAGGAATAAAAGTTTTCACACTATTCTTACTAACTGCCTGCGGATATACAGTTTCTACTTCCTGAGCAATCACTTTTTTAAATTCTTGTTTCCCATATACAGCCTCATCTTTCATAAGATAATCGGTAATATTCAGCTCTTTTAAGATCGTTAAATCCTTTGCAGAGTCTGACTTTCCTAGGATATTTTTGATTCTTATATCTGAAAAAAGAGAAGTTTGTGCCACACTCAGTTTTCCTACCGATATAATATTTCCATCTGCATAAATAGAAGTATTACTATTGAAAGTTCCTATATCATTGGTGTAATTCGGATAGGTAGTTAATATCCCGTCAGGAGATCCCGAATCTGGGCTTATTCCATAATAGGTAAGACTTGATGCAGCCAAAGGCCATGAAGCTGTCTTTAAGCGAATATCCAACGGGAATTTTGGGGTATCTGTTCCAATACCGATATTTCCGTTCTGATCAATATTAATTCTTCTGTTTCCATCCCCATCGGCAATAATAATGTTATTTGAAAGAGAAGCCGGCAATCCACTTACATTCGCTCCGATAATGGTATTCGATTTTCCCGAAACAAGCCCTGTACCTGCCCGGAAACCGATAAATGTGTTATAATTATTAGCTGTATTTAAATTAGATCCTGCAGATCCGCCAATTGCAGTATTTCCTCTTCCCCCGGGAATCATCCGTAAAGCATCTCCTCCTATTCCAATGTTATAATCGCCGGAGATCAGTTCCCTAAGCGAACTTGCCCCAATACCTACATTAGCTATAGTACTTTTAGCGGAAAAAAGGGAAAAATAACCATTGGCAACATTATTATTTCCATCCAGATTCGAATAGAGAGCCCGGTATCCGTAACCGGTATTCTGTATTCCGGATTTATTGCTGCTCAATACTTCTGCACCTATAGCTGTATTCATACTGCCTATGGTATTTGAAATTAAGTTATTGACACCTACCGCAGTATTATTAAGACCCGTAGTATTGGCCGTCAGGCTATTTACTCCAAATATAGTATTGGTCGTATTTAATACACCGGATACTATATTATTTCTTTTAAAAATAACATCTATATTATCAGAAGTCCCTATAAAGTTAACTCCGTTTACCATACCTGAGTTGCCAGTAAGGCTCCATCCTGTCATCACGATAGGGGTTAAATCATCCAATACCTTTGTCCATCGTCCGGCAGGTGTACTCCAGTAATAATATCCTGAAGCCATTCCATTTGCAGAAGATGTATTATAAATCATTAAAGAATGAGCAGGAGACGGTATTGTTATGGTATCCGAACTTCCAGTCAATGCAATTCGGGGAATTAAGATTCCTTTGTCAGAACCTGCAACCTCAAGTACGGAAGAAGGATTGGGCATTATGGTATTAATACCAATTTGGGCCTGAAAAGTATTTTCAAAGAAAAGAAATAACAGCAGCAATGTGCACTTTTTCATATTTTAGAGATTAGGAAATCCTTACAAAATCCGATGATCTGTTTTGTAAGAGTATCAGGTTATCATTTTATAAGATCTACAAAATTAATAAAGCAAAATGAGATAGACTGGGTTTAGTTGTGCTGTTTAAAGAAATCCGGGTTATATAATAAAGGCCATTCGCAAATCGAAAAGACACTTTTAAAGCGATTCATTTTACAATAAACAGTAAGAATATTACCTGATTCATCTCTTATTTTTGACAAAATTGTCAATTTAGACAATTTCTAAACAAATGTTTATTTAATAAAATAACATATTGTAAATCAACTAATTGAATTTAATCCCATGTACTTGACTATGTGTTTTTCACTGATTTTCTCCCCAAAAATATTTTTTTGGCAAGCAATTTGAAAGATTTCCAGCGTTCCACAGAAATGTGAACAAGTAGTAAAATTTAAAATTAAGAAAGAGTAAAATTTAAAAATTAAAGTTATGAAAAAGTTAATTTTAGGATTAGCAGTAACTGCAAGCACGTTAGCGTTCGCTCAACAGACAACTTCTTCTAATCCGGTAACATTTGGGGTAAAAGGAGGCATGAACGTTTCTTCACTTTCAAAGGATAGTGGCCTGGATGATCAGAAATCTAAAATAGGATTCAATGCAGGTGTATTTGCCAACATTCCGGTGGCTACTTCATTCAGCATCCAGCCAGAGGTATTGTATTCACAATATGGTAATAAGTCAGATTATACTTTAGGAGGAACTAAATATTCAGCTTCTACTAAGTTAGATTATATTACAGTACCTGTAATGTTCCAGTACAACGCCTTACCTAACCTTTATTTAGAAGCGGGACCAGAGTTCGGATTCATGGTGAGTGCTAAGAACAAGTTTAAAAATGAATCTACAGGACAGTCATCTACTACAGATAACTACAAAGACAACCTGAGTACATTTAACTTTGGTATTGGTCTTGGTGCAGGATATTACTTCACACCAAACTTAGGAATCACAGCAAGATATGTTGCAGGTTTAACGGATATTGCAAAAGACAGACCTAGTGGATCGGATGCAGTAAGAAACAACGTATTCCAGGTAGGATTAGCTTATAAATTCAAATAAGCTTACTAACATTCAGTAACAAATTTTATATTCAATAGAAAGATCAGGTTATTTTTAGCCTGGTCTTTTTTGTATAAGGTCTCATATACATATGGATTCAGAGTAAAGTTTAAAGATAAGACAGAAAAATGGAATCAAGATCAGAAAGAATGATTCTAATCTTTTTAAAGGAATTTTATTAAACCAGTTTCAGGCTTAGGGACAGGAGCTAATCTGAAAATAAAAAATGATTGTACCTCCACTTCTCTGAATTTGTAATCCTTTACTCTTTAGTTTTTTACTGTTAATATTCTTAAATCCAATTTAGGTTAAAATATGTTAATGAATTATTTATATTAAAAATGTAGAAAAAAACCTCTATACTCTATTATAAAGATCAATGACGTCGTTTTTGCTTTTTTTGGCACACAATTTGATTATAAAGAAAATGTTAAACAAAACTAAAAAAACTATTAAATAAAAACTTATGAAAAAGATTCTTTTTGGTCTTGCATTAGTAGCAGGCACTTTCTCTTTCGCACAAAAAACTTCATCAAATACAGCTTCTTCTTCTCCAGTTAGATTTGGACTAAAAGCAGGTCTTAACGTTTCTACTCTTTCTGGTGACGGAATGAAATCTAAAGCTGGATTCTATGGTGGTGTATTTGCAAATATCCCTGTAGCTCAGGATTTCAGCGTTCAGCCTGAAGTTTTATACAGTGGTATGGGAGCAAAAGACGATTATGATAGCAACACAAAACTGAACTTGGATTATATCGCTATCCCAGTAATGTTCCAATATAATGCACTTCCTAACCTTTACTTCGAAGCAGGTCCTCAATTCAGCTTCCTGATCAATTCAAAATTGAAAGATAGCAACAACTCTTTTGATATGAAAGATTATACTAAAGGTTTTGATTTTGCTCTTGGACTTGGTGCAGGATATTATTTCACTCCAAATATCGGTGTTAACGTAAGATATGTTGCGGGATTAACTGATATTGCTAAAAACAGACCTAGCGGTGCTGATACTTCTAAAAATGGAGCGTTCCAAGTTGGTTTAGCTTATAAATTCTAAGTTATACTTAGGTTTAATAATAAACTTATACTAAAGAAAAACCGGATTATGAATTTAATCCGGTTTTTTTATGTCTGAATTTAATATTTTTGGCAAGGAATTTGCGTATGATGTATTGATTGTATCCATTTCAAAAGTATCTTTAATTTATAGATCTCACTTTATGATTTTACAGATTATGATAGTGTTGAAAAACCAAAAACATATGGATATACAACTGAGACGTAGATAAAGGGAGAAATATTATTTCCCAGACAGATAAAATACATTTTGATTTCAATAGAAAAAGTCAGGTTTACTTGTTAAATCTGACTTTTTCGCTTTTATATGACTTTTATCAATTTCCCCCTCTTTGGCTGGAATTTTGATACAGTGTGAGAAAATTAAATTTTTATAATCATGAAAAAATTATTCCTAGGATTGGCATTTGCAGGAAGTCTTTTAATTAATGCACAGGAAAAAACCAAATCAACTTCTCCAATTACTTTTGGAGTGAAAGCAGGATTCAATGCTACTACTCTTTCCCGTAGTCATGATAGCTATACTTACGATGAGTATGACAGTAATGAAAAAATGAAACCAGGTTTTAATGCAGGAGTTTTTGTTAATATTCCGGTAGCAGAGAAATTCAGTGTTCAGCCTGAGCTTCTTTTTAGCCAATTAGGTTCAAAAACAGAAGAAAAATACAGGTATATTATTGATGGTAATGCTCATTTAAGGCAGGACACAGAATACACAACAAATTTAAATTATCTTGTTCTTCCCATTATGGTTCAGTATAATATTCTTCCTCAGCTTTATGTAGAGGCAGGTCCTGAATTTGGATTATTACTAGGAGGAAAGAATAAAGGAGATGAGAATACTGTAATAAGACAAGGAAATTCAACTAGCATTGATAGAAGCAGTTTTTCTAACAAAATAAATATGGACTTTTACAACAGATTCAATTTCGGAATAGGTATTGGTGCAGGATATTATTTTACTCAAAACTTTGGGGTAACGGCAAGGTTTACTGCGGGACTTACTAATGTTATGGATATTGATAATGATTACAAGGTAAGAAACAATGCCTTTCAGGTAGGTGTAGCCTATAAATTCAAATAGATATTTATTATTTTTCGATGTATGCCGGGTGTTTTCAGCACCCGGTATTTTTATTTACAAGAAAAAACACCAGCAAAAACCGATTTCCCGATTTCAAAAAAAACATTTTTTTCCGATTAAGAGATATTTGGTATATGACATAGATTTAACATAAAATTTATTACAAATATTCCATATATGTTGAAATATTTTATACAAAATATAATATTATGAATCTTTTTTAAATCTTAAAACCTTTTGAGAGCAGCTCTATGTCTATGTTTTTTGAGTTTGGCAAGCATTTTGCAAAATAAACCGCGAATGATTGAAAGATCATAACAAGTAGTAAATAGTAAAATTAAAAAATAAAATTATGAAGAAGTTATTTTTAGGACTGGCATTAACTGCTGGAACATTAGCTTTCGCTCAGGAATCAACAACTGTAAATACATCACCTCTTAAAAAAGATGTTCAACCTGTAAGGTTTGGTATTAAAGCCGGAGGAAACTCAGCGTATTTCAGTGCTCAGAAATTTGGTATGAACAGCCAGAAATTAGGTTTCCATGCAGGAGCTTTTGTGAACATTCCAATCTCTAAACAATTCAGCTTACAGCCGGAAGTTTTATATAACCAAATGGGAGCAAGAGATGTGATCTCTTCTGAAACAGTTTATGATAAAACTACAACAGTTCAGGATAAAGTAACAATGAATTATATTTCAGTTCCTTTAATGGTTCAGATGAGACCAATGGATAAATTTTATGTGGAAGCAGGACCTGAATTCAGTTATTTCATTAACGGAAAAATGAAAGGTGATGTAACTACTAAAAATACTGTAGGAGGTACTACCACTACTGTTACCCAGTCTCACTCTGAGGACATTAACAAAGATGAGATCAATAAATTTAACTTTGGTTTAGCTCTAGGTTTAGGATATGATATTACTAATAATATCGGAATCAACGCAAGATATACCAACAGCTTAACAAAGATTGATAAAATGAGTACAGCTGCATACAATAACAATAGAGTTTTCCAATTAGGTCTAAACTATAAGTTTTAATCAATACTAACCAATTTTTTAACTCCAGATGCATGCAAATGCATCGCATAAAATAGCCGGAAGAATTTCTTCCGGCTATTTATATTTTGGCTCATTAGAATCTGGAAACTGATATATTTGATGCAGTTCAGAAATGAAACTATAAATTTGACACTTTCACCCTTTCTTCATTAAACTATTATTCAAATATCCTGGGATCATCGCTAATCACCCCATCAATTCCTATATTTTTTAATTCCTGTAACCTTTCTTTGGTATTAACAGTCCATGGAATTACCTTCATCCCTAATGAATGGCATTCCTGTATAAGTTCAGGGGTAACCAATCTGTGGTCCGGACTATAGATGGTTGGTGTAAAGCTTAAAAATTTCATATCTCCTGATACTCCATTCAGATGATTTGGATAGAGCTTAAATTTCTCTAAGGGAATATTTTTAAAATAATACTGCTGTTGGGCTAATTTCTTATCATCAACCTTTTCTACAAGTAGAGCTGTCATTATTTTAGGATATTCTTTATGAATAATTTCAAGTGTTCTGGGGTCGAAAGACTGAATAATAGCTCTATCCTGAATTCCTTTTTCAAGAATAATTTTCATCATTAAGTCTACAAATTCTTTAGGTTCCGGATGAAAAATATGATCAGAGAATGGACGTGTTTTTGTTTCTATATTATAATAAGGCAATGGCCTTTTCAATTCACGGGCATAGTTTTCAACAGCATCTATTACGTCAGAAAAAAGGGGTTTCTGAACCTTTATTTTCTTTTGATCGGGATAATTGTCGAGCTTCTTTAAGCCTACATCAAATGTCTTAATTTTTGCGTAAGTCATTTCGTAAATCTTATAATAAAACCCTGAATCTTTCGGAATATATGTTCCATCTGGCTTTGTAACTAACTCTGGGGATAGAAATGAATCGTGAGAAAGGATCACTTTTTTATCTTTTGTAATAGCAAGATCCATTTCAAGGGTGGTAGTATTCATTTTTAAGGCATTTTTCATAGCCGGGATCGTATTCTCCGGATATAAAGATTTTCCGCCACGATGTGCCTGGTTATCGAAAGACTGTGCCGAGTATAATTGAGTGGCAATAAGAAATAAGCCTGATAAAAATGCATTCTTCATATCCTTAAATTTTAATCGTATAAAATTAAAACTTACCTGTGTACTATATAATACCGGAATATTAAGGTTATGCTACATTTCATCGTTTTTTTGAATGAAATAAAGTCTTTCTGAATATAGTTTTAAGCAATATGAAAAAGAGTTCTGAGATTCCCTGGAATGACATAGTATAATGTATAATTAAAAAAAGAGCCAGGCATTTACTACCTGGCTCTCTCTATTCTATGTAAGAAATATTAATTAAATAATTCTACCTCCTCTCCTTTTCCTACCGGATATTCTTCTGTGAAGCATCCAAAACAGTGGTTAGAAGATCCTAAAATTTCTTTTAAATTATCTATGCTTAAAAACTCTAAAGAATCTACTCCTAAATACTTTCTAAGTTCTTCTGTAGACATATTCGCTGAGATCAGATCATCTTTTGACGGGGTATCAATACCCAGATAACATGGAGCAATAATCGGTGGAGAAACACTCCTGAAGTGGATCTCTTTTACGCCTGCATCTTTCAGAATCTTAACCAGTCTTTTAGAGGTCGTTCCACGAACAATAGAGTCATCAATGATTACTACCCTTTTATCTTTCATCTCTGAAATAATCGGGTTCAGCTTAAGGTTCACTACCCTTTCTCTCATCTCCTGTGTAGGAACAATGAAACTTCTTCCGATGTATCTGTTTTTAATCAAAACAGGACGGAAAGGTATTCCTGAAGCTTTTGAGAATCCAATAGCAGCAGGAACTCCGGAATCAGGAACCCCGATGACCAAATCAGCATCTACAGGAGCCTGTTCCCAGATCTTTTCACCGGATTTTTCTCTGATTTCATAAACATTAATGTTTTCTAAAGTAGAGTCAGGTCTTGCAAAGTAGATGTATTCAAAAGAACAGATTCTCTGTTTTCCTTTGGCTTCATCCATCATATAAGAATGAAGTTTTCCAGGCTCATTTTCATTGGTATAAATGATCTCTCCGGGAAGAATATCACGTACATACTGAGCTCCTACAGCATCTAATGCTACAGATTCGGAAGCCACTACATAAGAATGTTCATTAATAGCTCCTAAAACTAATGGGCGAATACCATTGAAGTCTCTGAAAGCAAAGAATTTATTTCTTGTCATTCCTACTACTGAATAAGCACCTTTAATTTTCTCCATAGTAGCTTTAATAGCTCCACGAAGTCCAAGATCTAGGTTTTTCTGAATTAACCTTAAGATCACCTCAGAATCGGAAGTCGCCCTGAAAACTACGCCTTCAGCTTCTAATTCTGTTTTTAATTCTTTCGCATTGGTAAGGTTACCGTTGTGTGCTATAGAAAGTATAATCTGGTCATATTCGTTTTTCGCGAAGAATGGCTGGAAGTTATATTTCTTTTTATCTCCTGCAGTCGTATAACGAGTGTGTCCGATTGCAGAATTTCCCATAAAAGTTTCAGGTTCCTGAATGTCTTTATAAACATCTAAAACCAGTCCTTCATCTTTCATATTGGTAATTCTACCGTCCTTTAAAACGGAAATACCACATGCTTCCTGACCTCTGTGCTGTAATGCAAAAAGCCCGAACTGTGAAAGAGAAAAAGTATCCAGGTCTTCATCTGAATAGAGTCCGAAGATCCCACATTCTTCATTAGGAGCATCTAATCTTTCCTCTTCCTGAGTTCTGAAAAGATTCCTTCCGTAAACCTGGTTTTCAAACTGTTTTAAATATTCACTTTTATGAATGTCTAAACTTTTCATTTCTATTTTTTCTAATTGTAGATCTTAGAAGTCAGATTTCAGATCTCAGACTAAAAGCTAACTTCAAATTTTAATTTTGTTTTAACTAACAAAGTATTTTCAGCACCAATGTCTGATATGTGAAATCTGATGTCTGAAATCTTATTTCTGTAAAAGATTTTTAAGACGGTTGTAAATTTCTACATAAGCCTCAGTAACTTCTCCTAAATCTCTTCTGAATCTATCTTTATCTAATTTCTTCATCGTATCCTTATCCCAAAGTCTGCATGTATCAGGAGAAATCTCGTCTGCAAGGATGATCTCGCCATCTGAAGTTTTTCCTAATTCGATTTTGAAGTCTACAAGGATGATGTTCATCTTATCGAACAGATCGATAAGGATCTCATTAATGTCTGATGTTAATTCATACATTTCATCAAGTTCCTCATAAGTAGCAGCTCCTAAAAATACGGCATGGTGATCGTTGATAAGCGGATCTCCCAATTCGTCTTTTTTATAGCAGATATCAAAGATTGTTACCGGAGACTTGATTCCTTCCTCTACTCCTAATCTTTGTGCCATACTTCCTGCAGAGTAGTTTCTTACCACCATTTCCAAAGGAATAATGGATACTTTTTTTACCAACTGCTCTCTTTCGTCCAATTGTTTGATGAAATGAGTTTTGATTCCTTTTTCATTTAAATATTCAAAAATAAGGGTTGTGATCGCGTTGTTCATCTCTCCTTTCAGGTCAACCTGGCCTTTCTTTTGAGCGTTAAATGCTGTAGCATCGTCTTTGAAACGTACTACTACTTCATCAGGATTATCGGTAGCAAATACCTGTTTTGCTTTCCCCTCGTACAACATTTCTTTCTTTTGACTCATAATTTTACTTTCTAAATTGTAGTTAGATTTATTGATTTATTTTATTATAATTCCTGTTAAGACCGCCAGTCCAAAACTTAACAATGTACCAATTAATACATATTCCGTAAGCTTTCTCTGTTTTGCCTGTGCAAGGTCGCTAAACCTGAATACAGATTTGGCAGCCACCATGAAACCTACCCCTTCCCAGTGATTCACCATAATAAAAGTGAATACCAGCAGACGTTCTAAAATTCCGATATATTTTCCGGCACTTGTTAAAGATTCGGTTTGAATAGTGTTGGGTCCATCCGGAGCGGGTGTCCAGGATGACAATAGTATTTTGATAAAGATGGAAGCCGGTGTTGTAAGAAACAAGGCTGCCATAAGTATTTTTAAAAACTCCTGATTCTGTAAAAAACTGAAGTTAAATTCACCAAAATAAAAGGACACCCCTGCAATCACTAAAACATGAAGCAGTTGATCTATGAAAAACCATCTTTTTTTCGTTTTTGCCTTCTGGAAACTAAGCTTAGCAGCATCAATAATGAAGTGCGTAATGCCAATTAATACAGCAACCCACCAAAGTTGAAGATCCCAAAGAAAAATAAGACTTAAAGCGATATGAATCAGAATATGAAAGTATAAAAACTTACTTTTCAGTTTATTGTTCTCCTTATCAGCAACCCATGAATTTGGCTGAAGTATAAAATCTCCGAGTAGATGTGCCAATATGAGTTTGATAAAGATCATGCTTATAGTTCTGATATTTTCTTTCTGAAATACTGATTGGTTTCCACGATGAGCTCATAGTTGGCTCGTTTCAGTCTCTGGCTTATAGAAGACTGTGAAATAGCAAATCTTTTGGCAAGATCCTCCTGGGTAATATCCTGATTCATGATCATTTCATGAATAATCTCTGAAGTAGCCATAGTCCAGTTATCAAAATCCTTAGATGACCATTTCAATAAAATATTAAGATCCCTGTCTACAGAATCGTTTGAAGTTTTAATTGCTACGGTGTGCCCATCACTCTTCAAATCGTCCAGAAGTCTCCCGGAATTCACATAAGCAGTACCATTAGATTCAGTGATCTTTTCAGAAGAAAAACTTTCTTCACCAATACCTATGGCCATTCTTACATCCAGGTTTTCCTGACTTTTAATAAGGGATTTTATGGCTAGAAAACGCCAGAAAACAGAGTCAATACTGCATTTAAACTGAAATTCATCTCCCCTGTAGATTTCCCATGTATAAGGAGCACTTCCCCAGGTTTCGAGAAGATTTTTAAGCTTGGTAATCCAAACTTCAGTGTCTGCATGCTGTGAATTTATAATATCACCAGTAATGACCGCTATCATACTGCAAATATAAGCATAATTACTTATAAATAAAAAATATAAGCAGAAACACTTATAGATATTGATTATTAGTGAATATGCTTATATCGATTATATAGTAACCGTAAGGTTTTTAAGGATTTAGATGAATTTTAAAATTACAAAAAAGTAAAATAAAATGAAAGGTTTTCATGATGAGCGGAATATTAACTCAACTTTTTTTATATTTTTTTATTCGAGAAGCTGCTTCCTGCTATCCGCTCATACTCCTCGCGCCCGGCTTTTCCTGCCGTATGCTGTGGGGTAACCGCTACTATCAGGGCTAAATAACCTTGTCAGGGTTTCAAACCCCGGCAAGGTTAAATTATCTCTAAAAAATAAAACCTGTTAGGTTGGTATGAAGTATATACTCTTGCTCTATTTCTTAATAAACTGCTGGGTGTGATCATCCAGTCTTAAAATATAGGTTCCTGTAGGAATTCCTTGTACAGAAATATCTTTCTTGTTTCTGAACGGATCTTTCTCTGTGAGAATCACTTTTCCTGAAAAATCAATGATCTGAGCTGTTTTTATTTTTTCAATTTCCCCGTTTACAAAAAGGCGATCATATACTGGGTTTGGATATATTCCTAATTTTTTATCTTTGGATGCAATAAGTTCTGTTGTGGACAGTGTTCCAAGGTTTTGACAGTAATTGGATGGATAAGAGTCCCATTCTCCGATACTAAAATGTACTATTGGGCTGATTGACTGAGCTCTTTCTATATAATGAAACATTACCGTTGTTGTTGGATACGTATTTTGTACCAATCGCGTCTACAGTAATTGTTTTATTATAAGCGAGTTCTACATAACTTTCGCCTTTGAAAGTCATGGGATCAGAAGCCGTGACAAATTTAGCCTGATTATTAGAATAACACGATAAAGTAGCTTTGGGATTCAGGATTACAAAAATTTCATTATTGCCTATTTTACCTTCCAATTCATAAGTATCTGCATTATAAATAGCTCCTGAAACATTATTCTTAAGCTGAATATTAACCCTATAATTATTTAAATTAACTTCATGCCCCGTCTTATTTACAATTTCCAATGCATTATTCTTAATAGTATTGGTTATATTATTGGTTCCTGAGATATACTTTGTGATCATAAGATCAGCAGCATATGAGTCTGAAGCAATAGTGGCAGCTGTAACAGCATTACTGAACGGAGACTCCAGATATCCTTTATCAAAAGCCTTTACTGTAAATGTATAGGTCGTAGACGGGTTCAGGTGATCTATAGTTATAGAAGTTCCTTTGGTAACGGCAACAGGGGTTACTGAGTCATTCATATACACCCTGTATCCTAAAATATCTGTATCAGGTGATGCAGCCCAATTCAGGTTGACAAAATAAGCATTTTGTTGCGTTGAAACCAGAGATCCGGGAGCTGCAGGAGCAATATTATCCGGGGTTTCAGACCAGATCATGCCAATCCATTCGGGATGGTCAATGAACGGATTTCTATTTTTCTGTATGGTATATATTGCATTATTTCTATCGATTTCTCTCTGTGAAACAGGATCCATTGCACTCCATTGCTTAAGCATAGCAACATAAGGAATATCAATTGCTCTTTCTTCTGTCCCGTCAAGCGGGCATTGATCTGTAGCGGGTGTTATTGTTGCAGATGTGCTGTATGCCGTATTAAACGAGCCTAATTTACCTTCATATCTCACAGCGAAATACAGTAAAGTTCTCGCAACATCTCCTTTGAATTCATCAATAGGCTCGTACACCCTTCCTGCATAAGGATAATTAGGAATTGCAGCCTTGGATATCTTCGAAGTGTTGGTGAAAGTATAATAATTAGTAGTACCTGCTATTCCATAAGGATAGTTATTTCTTAGCTGATTGATTCTGGCGTCTGCCGGAACAATAAAATTCAGATCAGAATACATGGGATAATCACTAATCTTAGAGCTTGTGCTGAATGTACTTTGAGGCATCATGTGCTCTCTGTTATACCCCATTCCTTCAGCACTTGCACCTGAAACCAATTGATCTATTTTGTATTCATAAGCATCTTGTCCTGATGGGATTTCGGAATAGATATCCAGAAGATATTCCGTATTAGAAGCATTATGATCATAATATTTATCTAGATCCGTCTGGCTGTAAAGTCCAGGAAGATCATCATAATGCCAATTGACAGTTTTTTCTGAAATAATATCATGAAGTTTAGATTTCAGGGCATAACCAGTTAATCCGGCTGTACCATTATAATATCCGGCAGGAGCCTGCGCAGAAATATAAGAAGAAATCAAAATAATAGGAAGTAGAATTTTTTTCATGCCTTAAAAATTGGGAGGCTAAATTAGTAAAATAAAATACGCAAAAGTTTGAATATTTTATTAAGAAAACATTAAATATTGAAATATAAAAAATTGGAAATTAAAATATTGGGTACGATCCTATTATGGATGTAATAATTTTTTTTAGCATTCCGTCAATTTGGTTATCTTTGGGAACTAACTATTATCAATATGAATACAGAGACAATTGACAACATCAAAATGATAGCGGAGACAGCTAGAGAATTTGCAGAGAAGAATATCCGACCGAATATTATGGAGTGGGATGAAAGCCAGACTTTTCCAAAAGATTTATTTCACCAACTGGGAGAAATGGGTTTTATGGGAATCGTAGTTCCTGAGCAGTACGGAGGTTCCGGTTTAGGTTATCACGAATATGTTACTATCCTGGATGAAATTTCTCAGGTAGACCCGTCTATTGGCCTTTCTGTAGCCGCGCACAACTCTCTTTGTACAAATCATATTTATGAGTTTGGAAATGAAGAACAGAGACATAAATGGCTTCCTCAGTTGGCTTCCGGAAAAGTAATCGGAGCTTGGGGGTTAACGGAGCACAACACCGGTTCAGATTCAGGAGGTATGTCTACCACTGCCGTGAAAGATGGTGATGAATGGATCATCAGCGGAGCTAAAAACTTTATCACCCATGCTATTTCAGGAGATATTGCGGTAGTAATGACCAGAACAGGTGAAATAGGAGCTAAAAATAACTCTACGGCTTTTGTTTTAGAAAAAGGAATGCCTGGATTTACTTCAGGAAAAAAAGAAAATAAATTAGGAATGCGTGCTTCTGAAACGGCAGAATTAATTTTTGATAATGTACGCGTACCAGATTCTCACCGTTTAGGTGAAGTAGGTGAAGGTTTCAAGCAAGCTATGAAAATCCTTGACGGAGGTAGAATTTCTATCGCTGCATTAAGTTTAGGTACTGCAAGAGGAGCTTACAAAGCGGCTTTAAAATATGCTAAAGAAAGACACCAATTCGGAAAATCAATCTCTGAATTCCAGGCAATCAACTTTATGCTGGCTGATATGGCTACAGAAATTGATGCTTCAGAACTTTTGATTCAAAGAGCAGCAACATTGAAAAATGCGAAACAAAAAATGACAAAAGAAGGAGCAATGGCAAAATTATATGCTTCTGAAGCTTGTGTAAGAATTTCCAACAATGCTGTTCAGATCTTCGGAGGTTACGGATATACAAAAGACTTCCCAGCTGAGAAATTCTACAGAGATTCTAAGCTTTGCACTATTGGTGAAGGAACTTCTGAGATCCAGAGACTGGTGATCGGAAGAGATATTACAAAATAATTTTAATCTCTTCATACAAATGATCAAACAGGCACTTTTAGGTGAATTTCTGCATGAAGCGGAAAACACCAGAAAAATTTTAAAAGCAATCCCTGACAGCGCTTTAGACTGGAAACCGTCTGAAAAAAACTGGACTACCGGTCAGCTAGCCTCTCATATTGCAGAAGTTTACAACTGGTACGACCCTACCTTTAACCAGGATGTTTTTGACATGGGTAACTATCAGTACGATAAAGGTGATATTTCCAAAGCTGAAAATATTGTAGCGAAATTTGAAGAAAATGTAGCTAGAGCACAGAAAGTCCTGGAAGATTCCGATGAAAGCACTTATTTCAACGAATGGAAGATGGAAATGAATGGGAATGCTATATTCCCTGCTTCTCCAAGAATCCAGGTTGTAAGAGGTTTTCTTTACAATCATTTGTACCATCACAGAGGTGAGCTGGTTGTTTATTTAAGATCAACCGGAAATAAAGTTCCCGGTCTTTACGGCCCTACTGCTGATGATAAAATGTAACTAAAAATTATTTTAATTGATAATGAATGACATGCGTAAATTACGCATGTCATTTTTTCATTTTGGGACATTGTCATTTTAAGGATATTCAATGTATTACATAATATGTTAAATGAACAGTCAAAAAAATTCTTAAAAATTTTTGTTTTTCGTAATATAATTTTTATTAATTTCGATTTACCATAATAAAAACAAATATTTAATATGAAAAGACAATTAACCCTGCTTGGGATGCTTCTTATTACCGGAGTTGCCTTCGCACAGACTGACCGCCTTTGGTCTCAGGAAGTTTCAAGAACAGATTCACAGCCTTTTGAAAACAAAACCAGCATTCGAAATCCCAAATTATTCAACCTGAATATCGATGGATTGAAGAATGCCCTTGCTAAAGCACCAAAGAGACTGGCAGTCGGCGAAAAATCAGAAGTCATCATTTCCTTTCCGAACTCTGATGGTAAAATGGAAAATTTCAAAGTAAAAGAAAATTCCAACTTCACTCCCGAATTGGCAGCCAAATATCCAGACATTAAATCTTATGTTGGCCAAGGGCTTGAAGATCCTAATTCAACAGTGTATTTCAGTATTTCTCCACTAGGACTGTCGTCTATGGAGATCTATGGTGATAAATCAGCTGTTTTTATTGAACCTTATTCAAAAGATCTTTCTACGTATGTTGTTTACAAAAAATCTGATAAAAATGATGATCTTAGTAAATTTGAATGTACTGTAATAGATGTAGCTAAAAAAGGAGTATCTAATACCAGTATTGCAGCAAGACCTAACGCCGATGACGCTAAATTAAGAACATTCAGACTGGCATTATCCTGTACAGGTGAATATACTACTTATTTTGGAGGAACAAAAGCTCAGGCACTGGCAGCAATGAACAACACAATGACCCGTGTGAACGGTGTTTTTGAAAAAGATTTCGCGGCAAGAATGGTTCTTATTGCTAATAATGATGCTGTAATTTATACGAATGCTTCTACGGATCCTTATTCTGCTTCATCCGGAATGAGCAGCTGGAATTCTCAGTTACAAAGTACACTTACTTCTGTTATTGGAGAAGCGAATTACGATATCGGACACTTATTCGGTGCTTCCGGAGGTGGAGGAAACGCAGGATGTATTGGCTGTATCTGTACCAATGGCTCAAAAGGAAGTGGCTATACTTCCCCTGCAGATTCAATTCCTTCAGGAGATAATTTTGATATCGATTATGTAGCTCATGAAATGGGCCATCAATTCGGTGGAAATCATACCTTTTCTCATGGAAATGAAGGCACAGGTGTGAATATGGAACCGGGTTCAGGATCAACCATTATGGGATATGCAGGAATTACCAGCCAGGATGTTCAACCTCACTCCGATGCATTTTTCCATGCTGTAAGTATCCAACAAATCACCAATAATATTAAAGCTAAAACCTGTTCAGTCAATACGAATACAGGAAATTCTATTCCAACAGCAAATGCAGGCTCGGACTATACAATTCCAAAAGGAACACCATTCGTATTAACCGGAACCGGAACAGATGCAGACGGAGATTCATTAACCTATATCTGGGAACAGATGGATAATGCTTCTTCTTCTCAAACCGGAGCAAGCTCTGCTGCAAGCGCAACAAAAGCTTCAGGCCCCAACTTCAGATCATGGGCACCAACAACTGTTCCTACAAGATATTTCCCAAGAATGGCTTCTATCTTAGCTGGAGCAACCACAACAGCCGGTTCGGAAATTACTGTAGAAGCCCTTTCTTCAGTAGCAAGAACATTAAATTTCAGACTTACCACCCGTGACAACAAGACTGGAGGTTCAGGAAACAATTCAGATGATGCTGTAATTACAGTAAACAGTACTGCAGGGCCTTTTGCTGTGACGTCTCAAAACTCAGCAACAACTTATACCGGCGGAAGTTCACAAACCGTAACATGGGATGTGGCAGGAACTACAGCTAATGGTGTAAATACGGCTAATGTAGATATTCTTTGGTCTACAGACAGCGGGAATACATGGACTACTCTATTATCAGCAACTCCTAACGATGGTTCACAAGCTGTAACAATTCCTAATGCTTCTACCACTACAGGAAGACTTATGGTAAAAGGTTCTAATCATATTTTCTTTGATGTAAATAATGCCAATATTTCTGTAAATGCAGGATCAGGAACCCCTGATACGGTTGCTCCTACAGCACCTACCCTTGCAGCTTCAGGAACTACTTCTACAAGTACAAACCTTTCCTGGTCAGGTGCTACAGATAATGTAGGCGTTACAGGATATGATGTCTACATGGGAGCTTCATTAATCGGTTCTACAGCATCTACTACCTATACCGTAACAAGCTTAACTCCGTCCACTACCTATAGCTTCTCTGTAAAAGCAAAAGATGCAGCAGGTAATGCTTCCTCTTCAAGTAATACAGTGAATGTTACAACACTTGCCGGTGGCGGAACTGTTACTTACTGTTCAGCTTCAGCATCCAATACTGCTGATGAAAGAATAGGAAATGTGAAATTCGGGACTATCAATAATACTTCAACAGGAACAGCAGGATATGAAAACTTTACAACCGTTTCTACTAACGTAACGAAAGGAACTGCTTATACACTTTCTATCACTCCGGTTTGGACTTCTACGAAGTACAATGAGGCTTATGCTGTGTATATTGATTATAACGGAGATGGAGACTTTACAGACAGTGGTGAACTTGTATGGTCAAAAGCAGGTTCTACAACAACGCCTGTTACAGGATCAGTTACTATTCCATCAACAGCAACTCTTGGTTCAACAAGAATGAGAGTGATGATGAAATACAGCTCTATTCCTACTTCATCTTGTGAAGCTTATACCTACGGACAAGTTGAAGATTACACTGTTAACATTGTTTCTTCAGGAAGAGGAGAACTTTCGAATACAAATAATCTGATTACAGATATCAAACTATACCCTAACCCTGTAAAAGATATTATGTATATCTCCAATACAACATCTGAAGAATATAAAATCTTTGATATGGGAGGAAAAGTAGTTAACTCAGGAAAACTTCAGAGAGGATCTGTGAATGTAAGCAACCTGATTAAAGGAGCTTATACCATTCAGATCGGTGAAGTATCAAAACGATTTATTATAAATTAATAACTATTAAAATTAAAATAACACAAAAGACTGTTCTACATGGAACAGTCTTTCTTTTTATCGCTGTTTTAATTGTTATTTTTCATTTAATCATAGAATCTATTGCTAATAATTGAAATTTCCTATGATAATTTTAAATTTTAAATAATCCTTTTTTCATAGTTTTAAACAAGATAAATAAAATTACACTTTTATATGAAAAAACAATTATTGATGATGGGAATGCTTGTACTATCAGGTTTTTCCTTCGCACAGACAGATCATCTATGGACTCAAGGGGTGGAAAGAAATTCTTCACCCGTTTTTGAAAACATGCTTAATATAAGAAGCCCGAAAATTCTCCAATTAAATATCAATGGGTTGAAAAATTCATTGGCAAGTGCTCCTAAAAGACTGACTGCTGGTGAAAAATCTCAAATTATCATTTCTTTCCCCAATGCGGAAGGTAAGATGGAAAAGTTTAAGGTGACAGAAAATTCAAATTTCCAGCCCGAACTGGCATCAAAGTACCCGGACATTAAGTCTTACATTGGAGAAGGTATAGAAAATCCTGACGCAACAGTTTACTTTAGTATTTCCCCTTTAGGGCTTTCTTTTATGGAAATTTATGGGGATAAATCGGCCACTTTTATTGAACCTTATACTAAAGATTTATCTTCTTATGTGATTTATAAGAAATCTGATAGAAAAGATAACTTAAGTAAGTTTGAATGTACCGTACTAGAGTCAGCCCAAAAAGGAACTTCTTCAAAAATTGCTGCCAGAAATGCCAATGATTCAACACTGAGGACATTTAAATTAGCTCTTTCCTGTACAGGAGAATACACAACGTATTTCGGTGGAACGAAAGCACTGGCGTTAGCAGCGATGAACAATACTATGACCCGTGTAAACGGTATTTTTGAAAAAGATTTTTCAGCAAGAATGGTTATTATTGCTAATAATGATCAATTAATTTATACCAACGCCTCTACAGACCCTTATTCAGACGCAAACGTAGGAACTGCTAAAATCAATGCTAATAACACCAAAGGCTGGAGTTTGCAATTACAAAATACGCTGACTGATGTTATAGGAAATAACGCCTATGACATTGGACATTTGTTCGGAGCCACAGGAGGCGGAGGCAATGCCGGATGTATTGGTTGCATTTGTGTAGATGATACATCATCTACTTTAGATAAGAATAAAGGAAGCGGTTATACCTCTCCAGCAAATGCTATCCCTTCAGGTGATGCTTTTGATGTCGATTATGTAGCTCATGAAATGGGACATCAGTTCGGCGGCAATCACACCTTTTCTTTTGACAATGAAGGCACTGGAGTCAATATGGAGCCCGGATCAGGTTCTACCATCATGGGGTATGCAGGAATTACAGATCAGGATATTCAGCCTAATTCTGATGCATTTTTCCATGCTATAAGCATTCAGCAGATTACCAATAATATTAAAACGAAAACATGTTCTGTAGATACATCTACAGGAAATTCAATTCCTACAGCCAATGCAGGATTAGATTATACCATTCCTAAAAGTACACCTTTTATGCTGACCGGATCGGGCACCGATGCAAATGGCGATTCCCTTACCTATATTTGGGAACAAATAGATAATGCTTCATCTACTCAAAAAGGGACTAGCTCTGCAGCCAGTGCTACAAAAAAATCAGGCCCTAATTTCAGATCATGGACGCCTACTACCTCACCTATAAGATACTTTCCAAGAATGGCTTCCATATTAACCGGAGCAACCACTACAGCAGGTTCAGAAATTACTGTTGAAGCGCTTTCTTCAGTAGCAAGAACATTAAACTTCAGACTTACTGTTCGTGATAACAGAGCTGGAGGATCTGGAAATAATTCTGATGATACAAAGATTACAGTAAATGCCACTGCAGGTCCTTTCAATATTACTTCACAGAATAGTGCGGTTTCTTATGCTGGAGGAAGTACACAAACCATTACCTGGAATGTGGCAGGAACTACTTCAAATGGTGTAAACACGGCCAATGTAGACATCCTTTGGTCGACTAATAATGGAAGCAGCTGGACTACTCTACTGGCAGCAACCCCAAATGATGGTTCGCAGGCTGTAACAATCCCCAATGCTGCTACTACATCTGGAAGAATTATGGTAAAAGGAACCAATCATATTTTCTTTGATGTGAATAATGCCAATATCTCAGTAACTCCTAAGGCTATAAAACTTGTAGATAAAGAAGTATCAAGAGAAACATCAGCAGATATGAAACTATATCCAAATCCTGTGAAAGATGTTCTAACGATTTCAAATACAAATACTGAAGAATATAAAATCTTTGATATGTCCGGAAAACTGGTACACTCAGGAAAACTTCAAAGAGGCACAGCCAATGTAAGCAGCCTAATAAAAGGAGCCTATATGATTCAGATAGGAGAAACAACAAAACGATTCATTAAGGATTAATTGCCTTAATATAAAAAATTAAAAGATGTGAAACTGCTCTATTACAGAGCAGTTTTTTATTTGTTTATATTCAGTTAGTTATCTATTTTATCAAATTATTATTTTAAATTATTCTAAAGAAAAATAATATTTTAATAAAAATTTCTTAGTTTTGAATGATCTAAAAAATCACGGCAACATGAAAAGACAATTATTAATGATGGGGATGCTAGTGTTATCAGGCATTTCTTTTGCGCAAACAGACCGTTTATGGTCTAAAAGGTCCCAGGAAAATTCTTCACCCGTTTTTGAAAATATGAAAAATATTGACAATCCGAGAATTTTCCATTTGGATATTAATGGATTAAAAAGCGCACTTACAAGAACACCAAAAAGAGCAACAGAAAAATCTTCAGTTATTATTTCTCTTCCTAATTCAACAGGAAAGATGGAGCGTTTCAGGGTAACAGAAAATTCAAATTTCGATCCTGAATTAGCAGCCAAATATCCGGATATTAAATCTTATATTGGCCAGGGAATAGAAGATAAAACTTCTACGGTTTATTTCAGTATTTCTTCTTTAGGATTGTCTTCTATGGAAATTTATGGTGATAAATCAGCTGTTTTTATTGAACCTTATGCCAAAGATCTTTCCACTTATGCTGTTTACAAAAGATCAGACAGAAAAAATGACCTGAATAATTTTGAATGCAAAGTTCTGGAATCTGCACAAAAGGGAACATCCAACGTGATCACAGCCAAAAATGCTGATGATGCTGTATTAAGAACATTCCGACTGGCATTATCCTGTACCGGGGAATATGCAAATTATTTTGGAGGAACCAAAGCCGATGCTTTAGCAGCCATGAATAATACCATGACCCGTGTCAATGGTATTTTTGAAAATGATTTTGCTGCAAGAATGGTTCTGATCCCTAATAATGACACAATTATTTATACTAATGCAAACAATGATCCTTACTCTCTATCCATAGAAATGTACAAATGGAACTTCGAGCTTATGAATGATCTGAATTCAAAAATAGGTAATGAAAATTTTGACATCGGACATTTATTTGGAGCTACAGGAGGTGGTGGTGATGCAGGGTGTATAGGATGTATTTGCAGTAATGACATGTCTGTTGTTGTAAGTCAGGGCGTTAATACTCCTATCAATTATAAAGGAAGTGGCTATACATCTCCTTCCAGTGGAGGTCCTAAAGGTGATACTTTCGACATTGATTTTGTAGCTCATGAAATGGGACATCAATTCGGAGGAAACCATACATGGTCCTACTCTACACAAAGCGATTTACAATCTGTTGAACCGGGCTCCGGATCTACAATTATGGGATATGCCGGAATTACAAGTTATGATGTTCAGCCTCACTCTGATACATTTTTCCATGCCATAAGCATTCAACAGATCACCAATACTATTAAATCTAAAACCTGTTCTGTAAATACACCTACAGGTAATTCAGTTCCTACAGCCAATGCAGGAGCAGATTACACTATTCCTAAAAGTACACCATTTGTACTTACAGGCTCAGGAACTGATACAGATGGAGATTTACTTACCTATATCTGGGAACAGATGGATAAGGGAACTTCTTCTCAAACAGGAAGTAACTCTGCGGCCACATCAACAAAAACAAATGGGCCAACATTCAGATCATGGGTGCCCTCTGCTTCACCTGTAAGATATTTCCCTAAAATGACTACTATTTTAACAGGAGCAACAGAAACAATGGGATCAGAAATAAGAGTGGAGGCTTTATCTTCTGTTTCAAGAGATCTGAATTTCAGATTAACCGTAAGAGACAACAGATTAGGAGGAGCAGGAAACAATTCTGATGATGCAAAAATCAGAGTGAACGCTGTTGCGGGTCCTTTTATTATCACATCACAGAATGCTGCAGTATCTTATGTAGGAGGAACTTCACAAACAATAACCTGGAATGTGGCAGGCACAACCTCTAATAATATCAATGCTGCCAATGTAGATATCCTTTGGTCTACTGATAATGGAGAAACCTGGACTACTTTATTGACAGGAACACCGAATGACGGTTCTGAACCAGTAGTAATCCCTAATGTTGCAACCAATTCGGGGAGATTCATGGTAAAAGGAAGCAATCATATCTTTTTTGATATCAATAACGCTGATATTTCTGTAACTGCCGGCGAGTTGTCTACCGCAGAGACTCAACTGAAAGATTCTGTAGAAATTAAGCTGTATCCAAACCCAGTGACGGATATCCTAACCCTTTCCAATACAAGGTCAGAAAGATATAAAATCTATGATATGTCCGGAAAACTGATCATGGAAGGTGCTCTTCAGAACGGAACAATCAATGTAAGCAGTCTGATCAAAGGAAATTATGTTATTCAAATTGAGAAATTCTCCAAGATGTTCATTAAAAAATAACATATTAAGAACACATTATTATAAAATAAGCTACCTCATTTTTTGAAGTAGCTTATTTTTATATCAGGTTATTAAAAATTACAATTTTGTGGCAACAAAGATTTTCATTGGCCAATTAAGATTAAATGTCCCATCTTCTTGTTTTTGAACTCCCAATAATTCATGTGCTGCATTCAGGCAATCTTCAGGAGTTGTTGAAATCATTGCGTGGAACTTGTATATAAAATCACCGATCTCTTCCTCTTTTTTAAACTTCCATTGTAACGGCAGATCATATATTTCAGGATTTGAGAATCCACTTATTGCACAAAGTGTTTCTGTAAAGCCATCACTCCAAAATGCGACTTCATGACCTGTCACACAATGTTTAGCAACATGTCTGTCAAAATAATCAGCTAATTTAGTAGATGACCATACATCACCAATTACCAACCTGCCATTTTTTTTCAGAATACGGGAAAAATTACCAAAGGCTTTTGTTTTATCAAAACAATGATGTAGTGCACCAAAGCTCCAAACAGCATCAACTTTTTCTTCTGGAAGCGAAATATGATCTGCTCCCTCTTGTAAAACCTCAATATTTTCTTTCTTTAATCCTTTAACTCCATTAAGCTGATCGTCTGACGGGTCAGAAACAATAAGTTTCCCTGCAGGCAACATATCCGCCAATATTCCTGAAAAGAATCCACTTCCTGCACCTGCTTCCAGAATAACTTCATGAGATTGGGGAGCAAGATATTTTTTCATTACATATATATCACTTTCTCTTGCGTCGGGATAATCGTTAAGAGCCTGTTTGTACATTTGTGATCTTAATCCATTAAATAAGATTTGATTTTCTTTCATAATATTTTTGTTGGTGTGTATGAGTAATTTTTAAATAAAAAAACTGTTCATAATTATTTATGTTTAATAAAAACAGTTCTATAGTTCCAAAAAACATCACATAATTCGTAATATAAATCTTATATATTAAAAATATACTATAAATTCATTTTTTTAACTTAAATTTATCGCTCAAGACCAGTACCGTTACCAGTTTGTATTTAAAGGAGGCTTTCCATAGCTTTTCTTATGATGGATCATTCTATTCTTTTGATTCCTTTTTCCTTCATTTTAGAAGACAAGGTTCATTATATTAAATCAAATATTCTTTGATAAAGAAAACACCTGTACACTTGTAAAAGATAATCTATTCTATATAAGCATTGCTGTTGGCCTGCATCCCTGATAATACCTATTTAAATTTTTACATAATTTAATTTATATATATATGAAACATTTATTTAAGTACATTTTATTTCTGGCCATGGCATCTTTTTCTATGGCCTGTAGCTCTGATGACAGAGAAGAAGAAATTATTATCCAGCCAAGCCCGGTAAAAATCATGTTTTTCAAAAATGCTGATGATTTTGCGACCACTTATGATCCGGACAATAAAGTAAACCAAACAATCAGGATGCGGGCATTTGACCTGTATAAACAGGGAAACTGGAAAGAGCTTGAAAAACTATTTCAGACTAATAACCTGAATAGCGGCTGGCCACCGGCAAACGGCGGTTACAATATTGTAGATGATGTTGCAATACAGGCCGGACAAAAATATGACAGATATAGTGGTGCCGTTGGAAGCTATAACGGAACCGGAAATCCAACGTTAGGCGGGAATTTTACCAGCCCAATCATCAATGGATATGTATATACTTTCACAGAAAGGGCTTTAAACCAGCCTGAAAACAAATATGATTTCTATTATCAAATAGATGTCCTTAATGCATTACCTTTTAGATCTCAAACGGCAGATATTATTCCCTGGTTTAATCAAACCGGAAACGGAAAACAGACCATGTGGAAAATTCCCATTGACATTAATACCGGATTTCCGAAAACTTGGAATAAATTAGCAGAAGAAGGATATATTAAAATTACCATTAAAAAAAGCCCAAGTGGAAAATACCCTAACCTGGAAGGGACTGTGATCCAGTAAACAATTAAGCTCAGATGTATTCAATATCAAAAAAAATAAGAATTGGTAAAAAAGCCCTGCTCAAGAAAGACAGGTTCATTAATGACGAAGTAATTCCGGCAGCCATAACCCAGTTTGCCTGCTGTGAATGTAGTCATGAAAATTCAATTGAAATCACTCCCTATCAGTCAGGTTTTCCGATCATGAAAATCTACCATGAAGATCTGGTAGCATCAAAATCAGAACTGTTAAAAATGGGAATGGTTACCGAAACTTCACAGAGAATGCAACATTATGGAGAATTAACAGTAAATGATCTGCCTACATTATACTTCGGAACCTCCTGCACATCCTGCAGCACAAACTATATTTGTATATTTAGCTATGGAGAAAAACAGCCAGGTTTAGAAATATTAAATATCTCCGGAATTTGGGAATATCAGGAATTGGAATAATTAAAATTGAATACCACCAATAGATTTTAAATAAGGACCACAGCTTTAGAGTTGTGGTTTTTTGTATCGTATTAAAAATTACTGACACTTAAAATTTTCCAAAACCATTTAAAAACATAAACATCTGTGAAAATCTACGTCATCTGTGGTCTAGAAACCTATTTCAACCCAGCATTTCTTCTATTTTCCCTTCATTCATGATATTTTGTGAAAGTTTACTTTATGAGTTTACAATTCGTTTTTTATCTTTGTGGTAAATAAAAAATTTCATGGATAAAATTGATAGTTTGAACCAAGTAGCAGAATTCCATACTACTTTCAAAGCCCCTATTCTAGACACCCCACAAATTCCTTCTCCGGAAAGATGCAATCTTAGAGTAGAACTTCTACAGGAAGAACTTAATGAACTGAAACAAGCGATTGCCGACAATAATATTGTAGAAATTGCAGATGCTCTTTGTGATTTACAGTATGTTTTAAGTGGTGCTGTACTGGAATTCGGACTTGGCAACAAATTTGTAGAGCTATTCAACGAAGTTCAGCGTTCTAATATGTCTAAAGCATGTGATAATGAGGAACAGGCTAATGAAACCGTTGAATTCTATAAAGAAAAGGACGTAGAATCTTTTTATGAGAAATCTGGTGAAAAGTTCAATGTGTACAGAAAAGCAGATCATAAAGTATTAAAAAACAAATACTACTCTCCTGCTGATCTAAAGTCAATTATTGAGAAATAAAATATGAAAAAATTTATTACAAATATTGTTGCCGCTTCAAGTTTATTTTTAGCTACCCAAGAGCTTAGTGCTCAGAAAGTAGTGGTTAACCGCGAAGTCACCACCGAAAAAGATGGCAAAATGCTTCTGGGACATCAGTTGAAGGGACAGTTTTTGAAAGCTCCTTATGCTGACTGGTATGTAAAAGAGCATGATGAATATGCTTTGGACCAGAAGGCAGTCAGTGAACTGAGAAAGGAAAGGCTGGGATCTTATGATATCATAGTTTTCATGGGAACCTGGTGTGAAGACAGTCACAGAGATTTTCCAAGACTGATGAAAATTCTGGAAGATATAAGCTATCCTGAAAGCAAGCTGACCATTATCGCTGTTAACCGTAAAAAAGAATCTCCTAGTGGAGACGAATCTCTTTATAACATCCAGAAAGTTCCTACCATTATCCTGAAAAGATATGGAAAAGAAGTAGGTAGAATTGTAGAAATGCCTACCAGTGGATATATTGAAAGAGATTTAGCTGAAATTCTGAAAAAGAATGACTCCTCTATAATTAAAGAAATTTTTAAATAGATTTGAGAAATTATAAACCAATTTTATCGTTTGCAGCGGGGGCCGGTGTTATGGTTCTTCTGTTTTTTGGGCTTAAATCCTGTCTTAATCTTGGTAAGAAAACGGAAAAGTCAGATTATTATATCCTGACCAACCAGATCTCCAAAATGAATAAGATGGTGGTGATAGAACAGAACAATTCCAGCATGCAGAAAACCAAAATGGGCTATGAATTCATGGGTAAAGAGGTTTCCAGTAACAGTATTATTACCTTTACAAAAACCAATGCACAGGTTTCTTATGATCTGAATAAAATGAAGATTGAAGTAGACTCCATCAACAAGAAGCTGGTCATCACTGAACTTCCTGATGCAGACATCAGGATTACACCCAGTGTTGAAATTCAATCCCTGGATGATTCCTTTTTTAATAGAATTTCTGAGAAGGATATTAAAAATGTAACGGCAAAAGCTAAGGAAACAGCAACTAAATCTATTGATCAGAACCAGTTGAGAACTGAAGGACGAAAGCAATTGATGGAAAATCTTGATAATATTTTTGTTTTGGCAAAGGCTTTGAATTATACTATAGAAGATAAGACCGGAAAGATCGGTATTCTTGGACTCTAAAAATAATTCAGCAATGGACTCAAAAGGAAATAACAAGAAAAAGGAATCTGCCAATACCGCAGAAACCCAAAAGCAAAATCAGGATTTCCAGAATATTCCTGCTTCATCGAAAAAGGTTAATCCCCCTGATATCGACAAGGAAGACATTCAAAAAGCTTCCAAAAACAAATCAGGAAAAACGGATAATACATAAGAGTAAAAAAACTGTTAAGGTTTAAATATTTCAGAAATAAAACGAAAGGATCTGTCTCATAAGAGGCAGATCCTTTCTTCTAACTATCTATCTAAGTGAACCTTCACATATAACTACACAATGGTAGATTTTCCAATTTTTACATTTTCAAAATTATAATAGGACTTCTCCGAATACCTGATATGATCCGCAATAAAGCTTCCCACTTCACTGGTAGAATAATATTGTTTGGTATTAAGATCTATCGTCACATATTTATTTTCGATCGCATACTCTACAGACTGCCTCAGTTTGTTGGCGGCAGACTGTAATCCAAGATGATCCAGCATCATTGCCACACTTAAAATAGAAGCAATAGGGTTGGCAATTCCTTTTCCTTTTGCCTGTGGATAAGAACCGTGAATAGGCTCAAACAATGCATTATTCTCTCCTACTGATGCCGACGGAAGCAATCCGATAGACCCTCCAATCACACTGGCTTCATCAGAAATAATATCCCCAAACATATTCTCCGTTAAAATAACATCAAACTGCTTTGGATTAAGGATCAACTGCATGGCTGCATTATCTACAAACATATAATCTAACTGTACATCCGGATATTCAGAAGCAATTTCCTGGCAGATCTTTCTCCATAATCTGGAAGTATCTAAAACATTAGCTTTATCTATTAAAGTCAGTTTTTTATTTCTTTTCTGTGCTTCCTGAAATGCCATATGGGCAATAGGAAGAATATCTTCTCTGCTGTACCTGCATATATCATAAGCATATGCTCCTTCCGGATCAGTAAATTTTTCTCCGAAGTAAATCCCGCTTACAAGTTCTCTGAAAATCTGAATATCCGCACCTTCAATGATCTCTCTTTTAAGCGGACTTTTTTCAATCAGAGAAGCATATGTTTTTAAAGGACGGATGTTGGCAAATAATCCTAATTCCTTACGAAGTCTCAATAGCCCCTGCTCCGGTCTTATCTTGGAATCAGGATTATTGTCAAATACAGGATCTCCTATCGCTCCGAAAAGCACAGCATCAGATTCCTTACAGATCTTAAGGGTTTCTTCCGGTAAGGGATCTCCTGTTTTAAAAATAGCCTCTGCTCCTATCAACCCGTAATCAAAGTGGAATTTATATTGGAAAGCTTCAGCAATCACATCCAAAATCTTGATGCTTTCACTGATGATTTCAGGGCCAATTCCGTCTCCGGGAAGTACTGCGATTTTAAAATAATTGTTGCTCATTTTTTTTCTGTGTCTTTAGTTCAAATTCTGCGATCGCCTTTTTTTTGCTGATTAAAAAATCAATATCGTCATAGCCATTCATAAGGCATATTTTTTTATAAGAATCAAGTTCAAAAGTTTCTGTGGTATCTTTGAAACTGATAGATTGCAATTCTACATCAATAGCAATTTCATTATCCGGATTTTCATTGATTCCTTCTAAAATTTCCTTTAAGAATTCTTCAGAAACTTTTACCGGAAGAAGGCCGTTATTTAAAGCATTTCCTTTAAAAATGTCAGCAAAATAACTGGAAATAATAACCTTGAATCCATAATCCGTTAATGCCCATGCGGCATGCTCCCGACTGCTTCCACATCCGAAATTATTTCCTGCTACTAAAATCTTGCCACTGAATTTTGGATTGTTCAGTACAAAATCAGGATTAGGCTCATGGGTGTGAATATTGTATCTCCAATCTCTGAACAGATTTTCTCCAAAACCTTTTCTGTCAATACTTTTTAGGAATCTTGCAGGGATAATCTGATCTGTATCTATGTTTTCTGCCGGCAATGGAACTGCACTGGATTTTATAATAACTAATTTTTGCATGTAATTTTTAATTTAAACTTTCAAAAGCTGAAATTCTACCTTCTATTGCGGCTTTCGCTGCAGTAAGCGGACTTGCCAGAATTGTTCTGGAACCTTGCCCCTGTCTTCCTTCAAAATTTCTGTTTGAAGTAGAGACACAATACTCTCCCTCCGGAATTTTATCATCGTTCATGGCCAGGCAAGCAGAGCATCCGGGCTGGCGGATCTGGAATCCCGCATCATTAAAGATTTTGTCAAGTCCTTCCTCATAGATCTGTTTTACAACCTGCTGAGAACCGGGAACAATTAATGCTTTTACAGCATCAGATTTGCTTTTCCCTTTGATATATTGAGCTGCGGATCTAAAATCTTCAATCCTTGCATTCGTACAGCTTCCTATAAATACATAATTAATTTTTATACTGGATGGAGTCTGTCCGGCTTCCAGTCCCATATACTGTAAAGCTTTTGCTTCAGATTCGTTTTGAGGGACAGGAATAGTTTCATGGATAGAAATCCCCATTCCTGGATTCGTTCCATAGGTAATCATTGGATAAATATCTGATGCATCGAAGGTAAGTTCCTGATCAAAAACAGCTCCTTCGTCAGTCTTTAATGTATTCCAATACGCTATTTTTTCTTCCCATTCTTCTCCTTGTGGAGCAAATTTTCTTCCTTTAACGTATTCAAAAGTGGTTTCATCCGGAGCGATCATTCCTCCTCTGGCTCCCATTTCAATACTCATATTACACACCGTCATCCTTCCTTCCATCGACATTTCTTCGAAAACATTTCCGGCATATTCACAAAAATATCCTGTGCCGCCATCAGTTCCTGTTTTTGAAATAATGTAAAGGATAACATCTTTAGCCTGAACATTATCATTAAGCTTACCGTTTACAGTAATTCTCATTGATTTAGGCTTGTTAAGTAACAGGCACTGACTTGCAAATACCTGAGCTACCTGACTGGTTCCGATTCCAAAGGCAATGCTTCCAAATGCTCCATGCGTTGAAGTATGACTGTCTCCACATACAATACTCATTCCCGGCTGTGTAATCCCTAGTTCAGGAGCGATAATATGGACAATTCCCTGATACTGATGTCCCAATCCGAATAATTCGATATTATTTTTCTGACAATTTTCAGTTAACTGCTGAACCTGATTTCTGGACAATTCATCACGTATTGGTTCTTCCTGATGAAGTGTTGGTACATTGTGATCTGCAGTAGCCACGATCTGCTCCGGTCTGAATATTTCCAGATTTCTGGATTCAAGCTCTGCAAATGCCTGTGGACTGGTTACTTCATGGATCAGATGTTTATCAATATAGATGACCTGTGGCCCGTCAGGAACCGTATCTACTACATGAGCATCCCAAACTTTATCAAAAAGTGTCTTTCTATTTTCGTTCATTTTTACTTTATCTTGAATTAAATCAAACCCTATCCTATTTTTCTGCTGCATGTTTCCATGATCAATGCCAGATCTTCATTACCGATTTCCTTTTTAAGATCTGCTATTTTTAAGAATTCCTGATACAGGTAATCCAATTCATCTTTGGTGACATCATGACCAATATGTTTAAAACGGTAAGCTAATGCTGAACGTCCACTTCTGGCTGTAAGAATGATGGAAGAAGCATTTACACCCACTTCAGCCGGATCAATAATTTCATAAGTTTCTCTATTTTTGATCACACCATCCTGATGAATTCCTGAGCTGTGGGCAAACGCATTGGCTCCTACAATGGCCTTATTAGGCTGTACAGACATTCCCATTAGATCTGAAACCATAGTGCTCAGTTCATTCAACATTCTGGAATTGATGTCTGTATGGAGATTCAACTGTTTGTGTTGCTTCAGAATCATGACGACCTCTTCTAAGGCTGTATTTCCTGCTCTTTCCCCCAATCCATTAATCGTACATTCGATCTGGCGGGCTCCGTTGATGGCTCCGGAAATAGAATTTGCAGTAGCTAAGCCTAAATCATTATGACAGTGGCATGACAGAACTGCTTTTTCAATTCCTTTTACATTTTCTCTCAGGTATTTTATTTTCTGGCCATATTCTTCCGGTAAACAGTATCCTGTAGTATCAGGGATGTTCAGAACGGTAGCACCAGCCTTAATTACAGCTTCACAAACCTGTGCCAGGTAAGCATTATCTGTTCTTCCCGCATCTTCAGCGTAAAATTCTACATCTTCTACGTAGTTTTTGGCATATCTTACTGCTTCAGCTGCACGTTCTATAATATTTTCTCTTGTTGAGTTGAATTTATATCTGATATGTGAATCGGAAGTACCGATTCCTGTATGTATTCTTGGTTTCTTTGCAAACCTTAGAGCTTCAGCAGCAGTATCAATATCTTTTTTATTTGCCCTTGTCAATCCGCATACTTTTGCATTTCGTACGAGTTTTGAAATTTCAGAAACGGATTCAAAATCTCCAGGACTGGAAATAGGAAACCCTGCTTCAATGATATCAACGCCCAATTCATCAAGCCTTTCAGCAATAATCAGTTTCTGTTTTGTATTCAGTTTACAACCAGGAACCTGCTCCCCATCTCGTAGTGTGGTATCAAAAATTTCAATTTTTTCGGAATTCATAAATGAAGTTTTTTACTTAATTTTGATTCAAAACTACAGCTTGCAATATTTTTTCATTTTCAGTTTTCCAGAAAATTACAATATTCAACAGTTGAAGAATTAGTTTTATCTTATTGATAATTAATTATTTAAATTTTAAAAATTTACAATGGCAGAATTGCAGAAAGATTTTTTGTTTGTATTGGTAAAGTCATTGACGACTTCCGAAAAGCGACAGTTTAAGTTATATGTGAACCGTCTCGGAATTAATGTAGATGCTAAATTTCTGCTTTTATTTGCTGAAATGGATAAGATGAAAGAGTATGATGAAAGTATAATTATCGAGAAGAAAATATCTACGAAACAACAGCTTTCTAATCTTAAAGCACATCTTTATAAACAAATTCTTGTAAGCCTCCGCATGAACCCCAGTCATCAGAATTATAGAATTCAGCTCCGGGAGCAGTTGGATTTTGCCAATATTCTGTACCAGAAAGGGCTTTACAAACAGGCTTTAAAGATCCTTGACAAAACCAAACAGACGGCTTTGGAGTTGGATGAGAAAAGTATCGCCTCCGAAGTTATAGACCTTGAAAAAGTAATTGAATCCCAATTCATTACCAGAAGTATTGAAGGGCGTGCGGAGGAGCTAATAAGACAGTCCCAGGAATTAAGCAAACAAAACCGTTATACTACAAAATTATCCAACCTTTCTCTGAAGTTATACAGTGAAATGCTGACTCATGGTTATGTAAAAAATGATACAGATCGTGAAGAAATTCTGGATATTTTCAATTCTCATATTAAAAATATCAGGTTCGACAAGCTGAATTTTACAGAGAAACTATGGTATTTTAAAGCGCATGTCTGGAAAAATCAGTTGTTACAGGATTATAAATACACCTTGAAATATGCTTATCAATGGGTGGATTTGTTTCATAAAAGTCCGGAAATGATCTTCAGCCATCCGGTTTGGTATATTAAAGGAAATACTTATCTGTTGAAAATCCTGTTTCTGTACGGAAATATTGATATTCTGGAAGAGAATTTTAAGGAATTTAATATAAGAGTTAATGCTGAAAATTTTTCCCAGAATGAGAATCTTCAGTCCCTTATTTTCCTTACGCATTACAATACGCTGATGAACATTCATTTTGTTAAAGGTGAGTTTTTTACAGGAACCAAGCTTATTCCTGAAATCGAGTTGAAAATGGAAAAACTTAGAGAACGAATTGATGAGCACCATTTTATGATCCTTTATCTTAAAATGGCTGCCATGTTCTTTGGAAGCAAGATGTACAAAAAGTCGATTGAATACTCTATGAGAGTTATAGAATCGAAGGGAAATGTACAGGAAGACCTGTTGTTTCACACTCGAATTCTGATTCTGATGTCCAAGTATGAATCCGGAAATGATGAAGATTATGATGAGTTCATTGCTTCTACTCTGAAATTTGCCCGAAAGATGAAAAAGCCTGAGGAATTTCACTTTGAAAGCATTCAGTTTTTTAAAAATGTGAATAATCAGTTACCGGATCAAAGACAGAAGGCTTTTGAGATTTTTGATAAGAAGTTAGAAGATTTTTCTCACAATGAATACTATAGACGATCATTATTTTATATTGATATCCATGGGTGGATAAAATCTAAGGTTCAGAATGTAGATGTAATCGAGATTATTAAGCAGAAAGTGAGATACAAGAGGAAAGGCTAACGAATTTTTCTCTCTGATTTCGGAGATTAAGCAGATCATTGGGATTATAGTACGCGATATTGCTTGATCTGCGTGAGGTTTTTTATTTATACGTAAAGCTTTATGATGATGGCTGTATATTTTTATGGAGCTAAGAGTGAGCAGGTGAACTTACCTGATGAAGGGGGTGAAAATGTTTCGGCGGGCTCTTTGAGCCCGCCGAAACATTTTTTATTCATTTTTAAACCTAATTCTACTATTTATAAATGTTTTTTATAAAATTTAAGGCATTTTGATGACTTATCTTTTTTACAAGCTCAGCAGAGAATCTCTGTTCAATTTCTTTATTAATAGATGGATAAACCGATGCATTAGAATGTTCTTCAAAGAAAAACGGATGACGTGAGGTATCCAGATGATCTTTCCAATAGAAATAATCTGCTCCATAGGCGATGTTGTCTTCTCCCCCCAGGTCAAGTCCGTATTGGATGTGTTCATAAAGTCTTTCAGGATCCTCCAGGTCTACATAATCCTTAATGAAGTTCAGGCCAATCAGTCCATTTCTGTTGATCACTTCTTTTGCCAGTTCATCAGGAAGATTCCGGTTGTTCTTATAAATGGTTCTGTAATTGGAATGGCTTGCCAGAATAGGAATTGAATAATTTCTCTGATTGATATAACTGAAAATATCATAAGCCAGCTGATCGCTTGTATGCGCAAGATCTATGGCAATTTTCCGGTCAGCAATATAATCAATCAAAACTTTTCCGTCTTCCTTTAGTCCGACAGTAGCATTATTTCCGCCTCCAAAACGGTTTTCTGAATGATGGGTAATTCCGATATAAAGTACTTTCTGAGTATTTTCGATAATGGCTTCCAGATTCTTAAATCCTGATTCCAGGCTTTCATTTTCGTCACAGAAAGCAGATGCATTTTCAATGGATGCAATCACTCCTACCCGGTTTTCATTCTCCGGGTTTTTATAGTTTTCATTTTCAAACAGGAAAAAGTTTTCATTTTTGATCAGTTCAGAAAACAATTGGCTTTGCTGCAATCCGTAAGCTGTACTTCCTTCACCGGTTCCGGCATACATGGCCATTACCTGAAGTTTTACATTTCCTTCCTGTAGATAAGGCAGTGAACATCCCAGTTCTTTGTCGTCAATAGTTGAATTTGACCTCAGTAAATAATATAACAGGTCACAGTGCAGATCAATGTTTATTGTATTCATAGTAGGATGCAATTTATAGCTTTTATTTCTTGTTTTGAGTTAAAGCATTATTGATAAATTCAATGTTTGTATTTTCAAAAATCTCCAGCAATTGCGGGACAAAATCCCCGAATTTCTTGTATTTTTTTCTGTTGGAATTATAATCTTTCAATTTTTCTTCTAATAAAGGAATAAAAATGAAGTTATTCTTTAAATGATATTCTTTCAGTTTTTCGGCTCTTTCAAAATCTTTCTGGATTTTTGCCGTCTCAATTTCTCCCAATCTCACCAAATGCTCAGCAACACAGGTTTGATAGTCACCATAACCTCCTGTTTTGATCATTGTTTCCTTTAAGTTTGATTTTTCAAACAAATCTTTAAACTTTTCAAGCTTATCTTTATATTGATACACTTCCTTATTTACAAAAGAATGCCCAAACTCATGAACACTGAGAAATCTTGCCTGAAACTGATTGTCATACCCAAATTGTCCCTCTTTCTGTACCTTCACAAAAGGACTTGCTATTTCATAGATATTTTGAGCTCCTGATTTTAAAATAACATCTGTCCCAATACCTCTGCCTTCATTATCTTCAATAGGCCACATCATCATGGGTGAAATAAGAACAGTATAAGAGTTAAATGCTTCACCATACAAGCCTTCCATTGCATTGGTAAAGCCGGACGGTATCTGCTGGCTGTATTCTTTTATTCCCCCATCATAAAAAGACTTGTTTTCGGCAAAAAACTGTTCAATATTTTCCTTATTGTAGAATTTTGACAGCTCAGAAAAATAATTTTTAATTAATCGGGTAACTTCTTCATTCTGTTCCTTTGTCAGATTATTGCTGTCATACCGGTATTCATTGATCCATTCCGTGGAAGGAAATTCTTTATGGTACAGTAAAGGTTTCATCAGAATATCATTCCCTGAACCGTATTTTTCCAGCAAAAGATCATTGATCCTTGCCGTTGCAACCGCAATATCAGAGTTCTTCAATTGTTCATATTTCTTTAATGCATTTTTTACAACAGGCTGATAATCATAACATTCTTTTATTTTATAGAGTTCAAAATCCTTATTATGTTTACGGTGGTCTGCTGAAAGTATTTCTGCGAGGAAGTATGTTTCAATATTCTTGTTGTAGGCAACAGAAAATTTAGGGCTTTTTTTCTGGGAAAAACTTAATGTAGAAGTCAGTGAGACAAAAACGAAGAAGATCTTTTTCATTATTAAATATTAATAGGGCTAATATAGTATTTTATGTAAAAAATGCGTATTTTTGCATCTTAAAATTTTTTAGTAAACAATGATAAAAATTACACTTCCAGACAATAGTGTCAAAGAATTCGAGGGAGCAGTTACTCCTCTAGATGTGGCAAAATCTATAAGCGAGGGATTGGCTAGAAATACCATTTCCGCAATTGTTAATGATAAACAAGTAGAAGTAACCACACCTATAACCACGGATTCTACGATACAACTTTTGACCTGGAATGATGATCTTGGAAAGAAAGCTTTCTGGCATTCTTCTGCTCACCTTTTGGCGCAGGCTATCCTGGAATTTTATCCTAACGCTAAACTGACTATTGGTCCGGCAATTGAAAACGGATTTTATTATGATGTAGATTTCGGGGATGAAAGTTTATCTGAAAAAGATTTTGAAAAGATTGAAAAAAAGGTCCTTGAAAATGCAAAAAAAGGATCTACATTCTCATTATATCCTGTTTCAAAGGAAGATGCTTTAAAAACATATGCTGACAACCCTTACAAAGTGGAACTGATCTCTAATCTGAACGATGGAGAAATCACTTTTGTAACACACGATAACTTCACAGATTTATGTCGTGGAGGCCACATTCCGAATACAGGAATTGTAAAGGCTGTAAAGATCTTAAATGCTGCAGGAGCTTATTGGAGAGGAAATGAAAAGAACCCTCAATTAACAAGAGTGTATGGTATTTCTTTCCCTAAACAGAAAGAACTTACGGAATACCTTGAAAGATTAGAGGAAGCTAAAAGAAGAGACCACCGAAAACTGGGTAAAGAACTTGGTATTTTCGCATTTTCTGAAAAAGTAGGTGCCGGTCTACCTCTTTGGTTACCAAAAGGAACAGCTTTAAGAAGAAAATTAGAAAATTTTCTTTCTGATGCCCAGAAAAAAGGAGGATATGAATTCGTAATGTCTCCACACATTGGAGCCAAAGAATTGTATGTAACTTCCGGACACTGGGATAAATATGGAGCAGACAGCTTCCAGCCGATTAAAACTCCGAATGAAGGAGAAGAATTCCTGCTGAAGCCTATGAACTGTCCGCACCACTGTGAGATCTACAAGACTTCACAATGGAGCTACAGAGATCTTCCGAAAAGATATGCGGAATTCGGTACTGTATACAGATATGAGCAAAGTGGAGAGCTTCACGGATTAACAAGAGTTCGTGGATTTACTCAGGATGATGCTCACCTTTTCTGTACTCCGGATCAGCTTTCTGAAGAATTTGAAAAAGTAATTGATCTCACACTTTATGTTTTCAAATCTTTAGGTTTTGAAGATTTTGTGACTCAGGTTTCTTTAAGGGATCCTGAAAACAGAGAAAAATATATCGGTTCTGATGAGAACTGGGAAAAGGCAGAGAGCGCGATCATCAATGCTGCTCAGAAGAAAGGCTTAAAAACAGTTGTTGAATACGGTGAAGCTGCATTCTACGGTCCTAAGCTTGACTTCATGGTGAAAGATGCATTGGGAAGAAAATGGCAGCTTGGAACAATCCAGGTAGATTATAACTTACCGGAAAGATTTGATCTTCACTATATCGGAAATGATAATGAGAAGCACAGACCGGTAATGATCCACAGAGCTCCTTTCGGTTCTATGGAGCGTTTTATCGCAATCTTATTGGAGAATACTGCCGGAGATTTCCCATTATGGCTGAGCCCGGATCAGTTTATTATTCTACCAATCAGTGAAAAGTATGTAGATTATGCAAAAAAAGTTTCACAATTTTTGGAAAATCACGATATTAGCGGTCAGATTGATGACAGAAACGAGAAAACAGGTAAAAAAATCCGTGATGCTGAATTGAAGAAGATTCCTTTCATGCTTGTAGTAGGAGAAAATGAAGAAAAGGATGGTACAATTTCTGTAAGAAGACGTGGTGAAGGAGACCTTGGAGTAATGAATATGGAAGATTTCGTAGCTTACTTCAAAAAGGAAGCTGCCATTTAATAAATTAAAATAAGGTATTGAGAGATTATTAATTTCAAAATCTCTCAATCTTTTAATATCAATAAGTAGTTAACCAATAAAATTATAATACAATAGCACAAAGATTTAACAACAGGGGCCCACAAAGACGTCCTGTACAGGAGGACTTACACTTGATCAACGATAAAATTCGTGTGAGAGAGCTTCGTTTGGTGGGCGATAACGTAGAGCCAGGAATTTATCCAATTGACAAAGCAAGACAGATTGCTGCGGAACAGGAATTGGATCTAGTAGTAATTTCTGATAAAGCAGAACCTTTTATTGCAAGAATATTAGAATATAAAAAATTCTTATATGAGCAAAAGAAAAAACAGAAGGAACTTAAAGCTAAACAAGTAAAAGTGGTGGTGAAAGAGATCCGTTTCGGACCTCAGACAGATGACCATGATTACGAATTCAAGAAGAAGCATGCTGAAAAATTCCTTGAAGAAGGTTCTAAATTGAAGACCTACGTATTTTTTAAAGGACGTTCGATTATCTTTAAAGATCAGGGAGAAATCTTGCTTTTAAAACTTGCTCAGGAACTGGAGCATGTGGGTAAAGTAGATCAGCTTCCTAAGCTTGAAGGAAAGAGAATGATTATGATGATGAGTCCTAAAAAACCAGCAAAATAATTAAGTCATTATTTTACATATAAAAAAACCTCAAATTATTTTGAGGTTTTTTTATTTTAAATTTTCATGGTATCGTTTCATCAGAAATAGAAAGAGGGGCTATGTAGTCATCATTTGTATTGCCCCCCATTTCTACAGGTTAGTCTTAGTTTTTATCCTTCAAAATCACCACAGTTATGCTCTTTAAAAAGCGGTAAAGCTTTTCGGGTCGTAAAATATTTTGCTACTCTTTTATTTTTTAATTCGAGTTTCTGTCCTTCTACGGCCAGCTCATAAACGGGTGCCTTATCGATCTGAGTTAAAATATAGATTCTCTCTGGTGTTTTTACAATCATCTTATTTCCTTCGCCGGAAAATGAAAAATCATTAATTTCAAAAGTATCCTTTTCATCACAGACATTGGTCCATTCAATTTTATTCTTTGTTATGGACAGACTTGCCAAATCACACGAATAACAGTTTCCAGAGAACTCTATACCATATTTCTCATATACATCTGTACTTTTTGTATTCAATACATCAATAGGAACCAATGCCGAGAAATCTTCCGGTATCTCTTCTATTGCTGAAACAGTATCCTTTTTAGGGGTAGGTTTGGAAACGGTATCTATTTTTGCAACCGCAGCATCTGCTCTGTTCCCTTTTTTCTCTGTAGAAGGTGAACAGGAAGCCAATAAAGCGACCGCAACTGAAAAGCTGGTTATTACGTTTTTCATCTGCAATCAATACTTAGTTTTATCATTTGCAAAAATGCCTAAAATTCATCATTCAATATATCCCTGTTTTCAGCCATTTATTGCCCATATTCAGGGGTTTTGTTGCCCACTCATCTGAATACCGATACATTTGTCAAAAAATAAAAAATGAAACCCTTATATCAATTCTTCATATCATCTACAGTGGTTCTGATGGGATGTAACCCACAAAATAAAACATCAGAAACACATAATGTAAAAACTGAAGTTAGCCAGAAGATAATAACATTTGCTGATTTTAAAAAGATAAAAGGAGTAGACAATGTGCAGGAGGTCCCTTTTGAACTCTCTACCAAGTTGGATTCTGTACAGTTTTTTGTATCTCCGAATAAAAACGCTGTCCATCTGAAAATAGCTTATAATAAGTTCGATAATTATTATGGATTTGAAGAGTTTGATGACTTCTACTCTATTCACTATAGCATTAATAATACTATTTCAAACAGTATTGAAGCTTTTGTTTTGAAATCAGAATTCACGGCTTCATTTGACCTTACTTTAAAAGGTGTAGATCTTTATCAGATCAGAAGCAGTACCTTGAAGAAGTCTCAGGACTTAAAAAATAAATCATTCAGTAAATATGGTACAATCAACGAAATTTCGGAACAGGAATTTATAACAGCTTCTAAAAATAGAATTGATGAAGTGTTAGTAAAGAATCCTCAGATTAAATTAAAAGGCGAAAATTGGATCTATACAGATACCTCAAAAGAAACCGTGATTACACAACATGAAAATGTATCTACAGAAGACGGAACTTTATCCAATGAATATATTGGACAGTCTCCTTACCTGCATCTGGAGGTTTTCAAAGAAAATTCAGTAGAGACCATAGATACATACTATTCTTTTTATAATGTAAAATCAACAGCTGATTTTGCTTTGTTTACAGGAGGATATCCTCAGATTCTTCCCGGAAAAAACTGGATTTCTTCAATCTCTTCAAATAGTGATGTAGGAAGCAATTTTGAGATCAATAAATATCTGGAGCAAACCCATAATCAAGAAAACCTCTTGTATGTAAACTTTACCAATTTTAAAATTGCTAACGAAACGAAGGCTTTCTGGAAGGATGATAAAACTTTTTATGCTGAAGTGTATCCTATTAATTCAGCAGCGGCACCTGGTAAAAAGCAAAAAACTGCTTTTATAAAAATTCAGCTGAAGGATAATCTGTTTTAAGAAAACTGTATTTGAGCCTGCAATCAAATAAAAACCCCTGAAATCAGCCAGTGTTTATGGGAGTAAAGTCCAATATCTTTGCAGCAGTTATTTAAAGATATACCATGAGAAAAATAAGTTTGACATTCCTTTTCTGTCTATTAAGTTTTATGACTTTTGCACAAGCTTTAAAAGTAGTTATTAAGCAGGACGGAAAAGTAATTGAACCTGTAAATGATGTTTATGATCTGAAAAAATCACCTTTTGTATTTGAGTTTACGGCTACTAATCTTGAAGGCTTTTTAGTAGGAGCTACAACGGATAAGGATATCTATGCAGGGGCTTTAGGTATTTTCAATACGGAGGTTCCATGGTTTCAGAGTACAGGAATGGCAGAGGAACTTTATAACAAGGATAAAGAACTATTATTAATGGATTCTGCACCATCATACTGGTATTATACAGATGTAAAAGATCACAGGTTTGATAAAAACCCTAAAGGCAACTTAAAACAATGGACAGCTACGCGAACCATTACAAGGTTTTATGATGTGATGGTAGATCAAACTATCAATTTAAAAGATTTTGACGGAAGAGTTTATCTATTGATGTATCAGCCTGAATATAATAAAGAATATGATTTGACAGGAAAGAAAAACCTATTCCAGGCTGCGTTGAGATTCAAAGACTAAAGATTACACACCTAATTATTTGATTATATATAGAAAAGGTCTGCTTTTACGATGTAAGCAGGCCTTTTTGTTGTTTGAATATGGCTAAAGTTTTGAAATATATTAAACCATTAAGATTTTTAAGAGGAAAAGGTAAGGTAAGGTAAGACAATGGCTAAAGCTAAGAATTGAATCGATTTTATCGATTCTGATGAAGCGATAGTTTTTGATGCGTTAAAGGTATTTAACCATATAAAGACATAGATTTTGAAGTAATTATCCAGAATGTTTTCAATATCATCTGTGAAATTTGTACAATCTGTGAGAACCTATGTTTAAGCTCCCACAGATTGCGCTTCCTTATCAATAGATTATTCGATAATCAAACCATATTCTATAGCCAGTTTAATGGCTGAGCTCAGATTAGAGGTCTGGAATTTTTCAATAAGATTTTTTCGGTGACTTTCTACGGTATGCGGGCTTATAAAAAGCTTTTCGGCCATTTGATTGGTAGTCAATCCTTTTGCTGCTTCAGCCAGAATTTCCTTTTCTCTTCGCGTTAATTTAGGTACCTGACTTAAGCCGTCTGATGATTTTTTCTCCAAAACAGAACGGGTTTGTGAACATAAAAACCGGTTACCGGCATATACGGTATTAATCCCTTCCAGGATTTCGGAAACTGAAGCATTTTTCTGAATATAGCCTAATGCCCCCTCAGCTAAAGTACTGTTGATGACAGGCAATTCATTGTGAACGCTAAGCATAATAACCTGAAGGTTCTCATATTTTTTCTTTAATGGTTTTATGAGTTCTATGCTGTTGATATCTGCTAAATTGATGTCTAAGAGTAAAATATCGACTGTCTGTTTTTTCAAACCGGCATTCATCTCTGAAGCGTTTTTGAAGCAATCTACAACGTCTATATTTTCGTTATTTCCTAAAATATTTTTCAACCCTTCCAATAGAAGCGGATGATCGTCTGTTATGGCTACTTTTATCATGTTTATTGGGTAGGAATTTGAAGTTCTATACTGGTCCCAATATTTAATTGGGAATTGATATTCATTGTTCCTTTTAAAAATTGTATTCTTGATTCTATATTATGAAAACCTGCAGTTTTTCTAAAGTCTAAGTCGGAGAGGTTAAATCCTTTACCGTCATCTTCTACAGTAAGATGCAATATATTTTCTTCTTCACTGATCTGAATAATAATTTCAGTGGCTTTAGCATGTTTTATGGCGTTGTTAACCAATTCCTGAATGACCCTGTAAATAAGCAGCTGTTTTTCTTCTGATAAAGAATTTTGGTAATTGATAAATTCGGTATGAATATTTAATGCGCTGTTAGACATTCGGGAAGCAAATTCCTGAATAGCAGCTACCAGACCGTATTTCATGAGTAAATCAGGCATTAAATTATGGGCTACCCTTCTCAGTTCTTCTACTGCACCATCAATCTGATTAATTGATTTTGAAATCCCTTCTTCTATGTTTTCAGATTGATTAGGATTCAAAATAGACAACTGAAGTTTCGTTCCTGAAAGTAAACCTCCTAATCCGTCATGAAGATCCCGCGCCAGGCGGCCACGCTCCTGCTCCTGCCCTTCCAGCAATGCAGTAAGCGTAGAGATCTTGGAGTTTTGTTTTTCTTTTTCCATGGCTAAGGCATGTAATTCGTCTCTTTGCTTAATTGATTTTACCCGTTGTTTATAGGCGTAAAGCAATAGGAAAATCAGGATGATGAAGATGAAAATAAAAACAATATAGTAGGTGTTAATTTTTTCTTTGAAGGCCAACAGCTTTTTATAACTGTTGATATCGTTGTTCTTTTGCTGGGTTTCCAGTTTTGCCAGACGAAGCTGCTGTTCTTTTTTCTCTGATTCAAGTTCTGAAAACTTTAGGCGTTCCCTTTGATTTTCCTCTACCAGTTTTAAGTTATTGTATACCTGTTCGCGCTGTGCACGCAGAATGTTGATCAGTTTAATTTGTTGTGCTTTTTTATCACTTTCAAGCTGCAGCTTTATATATTTTTGTTCCTGTCGTTCTTTTTCAAACTGTGACTCTAATCTTTTGGTAATATCCAGTTTTTCCTGATCATAAACACTTTTGTATTGATCTACATACCTTTTATAATAAGTCAATGCATCTTTGTAATCACCCTGTTCTTCGCTGATTCGCGATAAAGATTCAAGAATAGATAATTCTATATTGTGGTCTCTGACAGGGCTTTTCCCAATTTCCATAGAGGCTTTCAGGAAATAAGATTTTGCCAAATCGTAATTTTTATCCTGAATGGCCAGCTCTGCCAAAATCCCAAATGAAGAAGCAATATGAATAGGATCACCGGTCTCCAGACTTATTTTGTTGGCCAGTTGAGCATATTGCATGGCTTTATCAGGGTTAAACTCGATATATAAATTGGCTAAATTAATGGCTGCATAAGAAAGATTGCTCTTATTGAGCATAGATCCTTTATTTTTGTTGAAAGTAGCAATAGCCTGCAGATAATACTGTTCTGTTTTGTTTCTCAACTGTATATCTGAGGGATTTTGAGCATATTTCTGTTCGTACATATAGCCCATTCGCATATAGGCATCGAAAATAAGATTGGGATCGTTTTGTTTGGAAGCTAGCAATAGAAACTGTTTGCTGTATTTTTCTTCCAGCTGATATTCATTCAGGTTAGAATAAATAGTGGATAATTCTTTGGCTACATTCCCGAATCTTCCGTACAATGTAGAAGTCGTTGGTGAATTTTCATAATAATTAATTGCTTTCAGGTAAGCAGTAACAGCTTCTGTCGTTTTATTATTACGGGTGAGAATCCAGCCTTTAGCATATTCCATATAGCCTTTAGCTTCATTACTATTGGTTTTTAGGCTATAGATCCTGGCCATGTCCAGACTTTTTGAAGATTCTGCTTGTTTATTGTCAAGTCTGTAATTCATTGCCTGCACAGCATACAAAATGGTAGCATATTTCCCGTCATTCTGTTTTGTTGCAATGGAAATGTTATGGGCTAAAATCTGATAGGATTCCGGTTTAAATTTATGGAAAAATAAGGCCGTAGCATATTTAGGAGCCAGGCTCAACTGCTCTGTTGTTTTGTCTGAAGCATTATTATATTCCTTCTCTAATTTGCTTAAAACATCTTGTGCATAAGCAAAAAACGGACAAATGCATAAAGTCAACATCAATAATAACCTGTACATCAAAACCTTATCTCTATTAATTTTTATTGTGGTAAAGAACGTAAATATAAGTAAAATACCTGCGAAGCTATTAAGAGTAATTAATGGCTTTTTTCAGCTTTCTTTTATGCCTAATCAATCTAAGAATTCAAACCTGCAAAAGAAAATTACTTATGTAAAAAACCTAATAGTTTAGCTGTTCTGATTTTTATATTCAACAAATTCTTGTAAGGAATCAGAGTATGAATTTATCTCTAATGCCGAACGTAGTGCTACATCAGGATGCTCATTTACCGATAAAATGAATACAATATTCTCAATCTCTAAACCTAAAATATTAAATAATGACTTTTTAGCTTTTTTCATTCCTAATATATAAAACTGTATGTTTTTTTCAGTTTCTTCTTTTTCATCAGCTCCATTTTGAAGTTTTGGCAGCATTATTTCTCCAAAATAGTCTCTAATATCTTTATTAAATTGATCTAAAAAATCATCAGCATAAACACCATCATCAACTGTAATTACCCATTCATCAAGTTGCCACTTTAACTCATCATATTCTTCTTTTAATTGACTATGTGATGCAACAGCCAGATATGAGGTTATACAAAATGAATTGCAGTGAATGGTCATTCCATATATTTTATCATTATTTTCTGTGCATTTTTTATACAAGTACAAAAACTGATCAACTATTCTACCTATTAGTTGATCAAGATTTTGCTTATGCCATAATTCCATTCTTTATACTTTTACCTGGTAATTTTCAATTGTCAGTTCTTTCAGATTATGTGTATTCTAAACAAATAACCGCTTTTTTAAGTTCTTTGTCATAAAATAAATACAATAGATCAGCTGATGCATTTTGAAAATCATAGCCTTCTAAACATCCAATATAATCCATTACTTTATTATCTTTTTTATATGGCTTCTCAATCAGGTTATCTCCACCGAAGTGAGTTTCTTCTAACGGAAGAGCTGCCGTATTCAGCTCATCAAAAATTCCAAAAACCTTCTTCTGAAGACGCTCTTCCAGATATTCTGAATAATTATCTTTCTCCAGATTTTCAACTGTAAGTTGACGTAAACGTTCTAAACGACGGATATCATCCACCATTAAGCCCGGTCGATCATTGTCTTTATCATAAAGCTTATTCTGTTTTTGATAATATTCTTTTTTCAATTGATACATTGCCTCATTCATATTGTATTCAATCTCTAGATCTGAATATTTATTTCCATAATCTTCCGGAGAAATCTCGGTATGTACTGAGAAATAATTCCAGTCTGCATCAAATTTATATTTGCCATCAATGACATCAAAGCCAAACATATCTGCTTTGGTATATTCTGTATGATATTCCGGTTTATTTTCTCCAACGCAGCCATCGTAAATTTCTTTTACAGAAATAATATGCAGCCACTGATCTTCCGATGGATTGATAATTTTCAGGTTAATTGAACAAATCGGAAGAAAATATTTTTTATGATTTTCAATATCATCATGAAATACATCTTCATATTCCGGAAAAATTTTTATTAAATCTGTCATTTTATTTTCTTGTTAGCTTTAACTGTTTCCCTTCTTTTGTAAGATCAAAAGTCATATTTTTTGATGGTTTGAAAATCTGTGTTGGTGCATCACAGAACTCAGACTTACTCATACTGTCGATTTCCATTTGTATTTGATTCTTTTCTGTGAAATAATACCTTCCATGTATTTCTGTAAAGCAATCATTTCCACACTGCCAGGCATCATAGCTTTTGAATTTTTCTGCATCTAAAAAGTGTACTGCATGAAAATTGAAAATCAATGCCGTATCTCTTGGAGACATATAATAGGTTTTCACTCCATCCGGAGTGATAAGTCCGCCTTCATTTACAATCCATTCGGTATTTTTCAGATAATTCGGGAAGTTTGTTTTTTCCCGTTCAGGTTCTTTGCAGCTGAATACTGTAATCAACACCGCAAACAGAAATGGGAAAACAAAAATATTTTTCATTGTCATCATTCTTTATAGTTACTTATTCAAAGTAATCGAATCTTTGGTTCAGTTTTTCAAAAGCAATTTCTTTATTAACAATTTTTTCCAGTTCATCAAAAGTCAACATGCCTTTAGCTTCAAATTCACCACCATTAGAAGTCTTATAGGTGTATTCAAACATATCACGTTTATAAATATCTTCTAAAATTTCAACTTGTTTTGGAGTTAAATATTTCCGGTGTGTGTTTAATTGGTTTTGCAGATTAATCTTGATTTCTTCTTCAGAATCTCCTTCAAACATAGAATATTCATCCATTTCTGTCAAAGATTCTAAAAGTTGTCTGAAAATAAAATCCTGAAGGTTTTTAGCTAAAATTTCAGCATCTGAATCATGACCAAAAAACGTAATGGGAACTTCACCACTGACCTCCATATCAAACTGAAAAACATACAAATCCCCTGCCCCATTTTTAGCGAAGGGAACCATCCTGTATTTAGGGTTAATATCATACACTTCATGCTTGATAATTTCTCTGATTCCGTGACGATAAGCAATAGGATCCCAGATCTCAATATCATTTCCAAATAAAAGCAAAGGTGGATTTTCTTTGAGCATTGGAAAAACATTGGTATACCAGCCGTTTCCTTCTGCCCCCCAATCGAGCATTTTATCAGTATACAATTGCTTGTAGAGTTCGGGATAGGTAAAATTATATTCTTTTTCTAAGTCTTGTAAAGTGTTCATAGATATGTTTTAAACAGGTTTTCTAAAAATCTCAGGGAGTTCCCAAGCTATTTTTTTCTTTTTGTAATCAACTTTCTCATCAGTTTGAGGGTTATAGCTCAATATTTCGGGATAATGGTTGTTTTCAATCTTATTAATAATTCCCTGCAGCATTGTGTTTGTATAGGTATAAAGAGAACACTCGGTATACAATCGCCAGAATACCAGCACTGCAGTTCCTTTGTCACAGAACCGATTCTGTAATACCAATGCTGCATACTCAGGTTCCTCTATAAAATAAGCAATGTTGAATAGTTCAATTGTAGATTTAGCCCATCTGATATTGTTTTCCCACTCTCTGTCAAACCATACTTCTACATCGCTTTCTTCATAATATATATAACTTTCTTCGCCATTTGTTTTTTGAAAAATCCAGTCAGGAATCATAAATTCACTGTCACAAAATGATGTAGGATCAAACTCAATCGCTGTTTTTTGATAAAAATGATTGGGATAATTTTTCAGAAGTATTTTCAAAAGGGTAAATACCTCATTTTGAGATTCATTCTTGAGTGTGTGATCTAATGCATACTGTTGGAAATCCTGCGGCTGTGCCAACCAAAATAACTCCAAGGCAGTTGCTTCAGAGCAAACAGGGCTTTCTGCAATCCATTGTAAAACTTTCACCCCATCATCCCAGTTATGTTGAGTAGCAAGATAATGCAATTCTTCAGACGTTGTTAATTGTTTGAATTTTGACTCTTTCAACTCATTTTGTAGAATGCCTTCGTAGAAGTTATCGTTGATAAAATTTTGTTGTTCTGAGGTAAGATTTATCATTACATCTTTTTTTTAGTGATTGGCTACTGTAGCTATTCTTTTAATCAGAATTCATTTTTCAGGGATTGGAATTACAATTTCGTTATTTCCAAAATCATCATCAATCCACCCATGAAATCCCATGCACATTCCATCACCATCAAGAGTGTTGAGTTCTTCAATCACTTTTCCATCTTTATATAAAACAATATTGGTTTGTAGTGCTAAGTGGTAGTTTTCATTTTCTAAAGGATTAAAAATTCCGTCCATTTGCATCATCATTCCATAAATAGTATTATCAATAGCTTTCAAATGAGCTTCACGAAGGGTTTCATCTATCTCTGACGGTATGTTACCAATTGCATATTTCCGGATATTTTCAAAAACAATATAACCTACTCCATGCTGCATCCACAGTTCACGATCACGCTTATCTGATGGTGGATTTGCCAACTTTTTTTTCATCATAATAATCTAATGTTTGATTCAATATTCTTCAATAAGGGCTTCCCATTCTGTTAAAAGATAATTTTCAAAATTAGGATACAATGTTGAGCTTCTGTTTTGGGAGTACATCTCATAATTGTAAATTGTTCCGGAATGGCTATCTAAAACCAAAACATCGGACGGAAAATTGGAATTTATAACTAAAAAATGATCTGGTAACTGAAACTCCTGCCGTGCATAAACAGTGGCTCCATAAAATGTGTACTGATTATCACTCAATGGATTTTCAGGTAAAATTCCATTGGTATGCAACAGGTCAGGAATTCCGCCGCCGCCGTATTCAAGCAGGTAAGCTTTCAGAAAATCATCAAATTTTATTTTTAAAGCATTCTCTACTCTGCTGATATTTTCTTCGGAATTGGATCCATAAAATTTAGGATCTTCATCCAGTATTTCTGCTTTTTTAATCAGTTTAATAAATTCTTCAAGCATAACCTTTTTTTTGAGATTTATATTCGGCGTATTTGTCATAAAATCCGGAGATAGACTGAACCTATTATATAGTGTCATTAGATTTTTGCAAAGAAATTAAAGGTTTGATGAGCAACAAGCTGTGGATTTCTATCTGATGGAGTATTGATCTTATCTTCGTACAATTCAATTCTTATGATCTTAACATCATCCGGTATTTTGTAGATTTCATCTTTTGTATAATTATATCCACTCACATCAGCACTTTCTTTACCAGGAATCTTTTTGATCTCTACGTAATATCGTAGTGTAATGGTATTGCCATTTCGTTCTCCTTTTTCAAAACCAATTTTTCTCACCTGATGAACAGAATGTCCACCGGAACTGATATTTCCCTGTATTCGCAACTGTAGCGTTTCAGCATTTTTTGAAAGCATGAAAATCATTGGGTTAAGGCGCTCTACAACCGCCTTAAGAGTTGTATATGTTTGGATTCTCCCTGTTTCAGGAATCTCTTTGGTAACCCGTTGCGGTTCTGTGTAGATGGGAGTCACCTGCAATTTCTGAGCATTGCTTTTACACCCTAGCAATGCAAAAAATGAAGTTAAAATCACGAAATGTTTCACCCTCTTCTCTTTAATAAATCTTCGAATTAAAGGTAATCAAAGATGTTGGCTCAAAATATCCCTGATAACGGTGGTTTTTAATGGGTTAGAATGCAATAGTTGGAAGCCGGGAGCCGGAAGAAGGAAGAAGGAAGTCATGATGAACATAAAGAATAATTGTTGATCTTTTAAAGTAATTTAATTACGAAATGATCATTGCCAATTATGACAGAAGGTAACTTCCAGCCTCCTTCTTCCAGCTTCTGGCAATATTTATCATTCTTTATATTCTTTTCCGGAATACACATCAATATAATAATACACAGTTTCTCCTAAAGTATTTTTAATACTCACCATCCCTTCTGAATTAATAGACTTATAAGCTTTTGATCCGATACTCTTCTTAGTCTTATTGTCCAAAAGTGTATACAATCCGTCTTGTTCTTTTTGAAGTGCATAGATTTGTTTCTTGGTATCCAAAACTGAAATATCATAGTATTGAGGTTTTATTTCCCAGATCTTTTCACGGCTGTTCCACAATCCAATGGTTCTCAGTTGCTTTTCATCTTCAATTGCGATAAGGTAGCAGTCATCCATTCCACTATAGTATTTTATTTTTCCGAATTTCCAGTCTTTGTTAATGAACTCATCGGGCAAAATCATTTTTCTATCTGGCCACACCAAATTTCCGACCCGGTCCAAGACTTTAAAATCATAGCTACCAATGGAATCCGTAATATTCCCTTCGGTATCGATATAAAGCCAGCTATAAGCCCAAATGTCATGATCATAATTAAAAACACCCAATAAAAAATATGGGGAATTGGTGATCGAATACACTAGAGAAGTTTTTCTAATAAACTCAATCTGCGAAGATGTTGCTTTTGTAATTTTCCTGGGAAATACCTTTTCATATTGTGGGAAAATATAAACATCATTGGTTTTGTTATCTGCTAAAAGCTTAGGTACTTCCGGTGCATACCGTTCTTTATTGACTTCATTCAGTGTTATGATTTCTTTTTCAAACTGTACTGAAAGGGTTTCAGAGCCTTTTAATCCGCTGTGAATTGCTTTTTTCTGACTTAATCCATACATTGAAAATTCTGCATCTGAGCCTTTGAGCCACCGTTTATTTTCTAACAGCTCTGCAATATTGTTTTCAATTTTATGTAAGCGGTTCTTTTTAACTTCATAAAGAGTTCCGTTCCAAAATACATGGGTCTCGTCCACAGAAATGAAGTTGAGATAATAATTATCTTCTAAATATGGAACATCTTCACTGAGTAGCACTTGCTGACTTTCTACTACTCCAATTTCTATTTTGTGATAGGTCTGTTCTTTTTTAATGCCACTTCCCATAATATTCCAATCCCATTTCCAGACCGGCATTTTCTTCTCATATTCAATATCTTTTTTATAAAATGTAAGCCCGTTGATCACATTCAAATTGATTTCCTCAGCTGAAAAGCCTAATACGATCTTTCCATTTTCATCGATGGCAGCATATTCATTTTTTTCATTTACAACAACAGCAAAACCTGTAGAAGTAAATACGGATGCGCTTTTGAATTTTTGATTGATGACAGGTTTCAGACTTGTTTTATCTACGTACATAAAAAGTTTCTGCCTGGTTAAAAATGGGACACTATTTATGTTCTTCATTTTTGAAGGATCTGGTAAAGATTTGTTTGTTTTTTCCTGTGTACAGGCCATAACCGAGGTCAACATAAAAAAGATACTACATACTATTGTTTTCATACTCCGAAATATTCATCAATATTAAAGAGGTGTAAAACATAATACAATCCCGATTATCAGCTATATTTTATAACAGGTAAAACGGTTTCTGTTTCATACTTCGTTTTTTAATAGTCTTCCTGATCTCAGGGTGTTAAATTAACGTTAATGATAGGTTTACCCGTTTTTTTTATTCCGATCAATTATTATCTTACATCAATGTATTCTGAAGATTTCCTATCTACATTTGTGAATATAAAAAGTTGAATAAACTAATCTAAAAATAAAAACAATGAGCACACTAAAACTAAAAGACGGAACAGAAATCTATTACAAAGACTGGGGAAAAGGCGAAACCTTATTTTTTCATCATGGCTGGCCATTATCCAGTGATGATTGGGATGCACAGATGTTTTTCTTTCTGGAGCAGGGTTACAGGGTTATTGCCCATGACAGAAGAGGACATGGAAGATCTGAACAAACTCCTTATGGCCATGATATGGACACCTATGCTTCAGATGTGGCAGAAATTGTAGAGGCATTGGATCTGAAAGACGTTATCCACATTGGCCATTCCACTGGTGGTGGTGAAGTGATCCGATATGTTGCCAAATATGGAAAAGGAAGGGCTTCCAAAGCAGTTTTGGTAAGTGCGGTAACGCCCATTATGGTTCAGAATGAGAATAATCCTAATGGAGTTCCCATTGCTGTTTTTGATGATATCCGAAACAATACAGCCAACCACAGACAGCAGTTCTTTATTGATATAACTTTCCCTTTTTACGGGTATAACAGAGAAGGGGCAAAAGTGTCTGAAGGAATCCAGCGAAACTGGTGGAGACAGGGAATGAGCGGTTCTATTAAGGCGCATTACGATTGTGTAAAAGCTTTTTCTGAAACAGATTTTACAGAAAACCTTAAAAGTGTGGAAATACCTGTACTGGTAATGCATGGCGAAGATGATCAGATCGTCCCTTTTGAAACCACGGGAAAAGTGGCTGCTACCTTACTTAAAAACGGAAAGCTGATTTCTTATCCAGGTTTCCCTCATGGAATGCCTACTACAGAAGCAGAAACGATCAACAGAGATCTTTTGGAGTTTATTAAATCTTAAAAATACACTGTGTGCTATTCTGATGATAGTTTTTCTGAAGCCTTACTGATTTCTTCAAAGAAATAGATCAAGCAGCTGGAACTTATCCGCGTTATGAATATGATGGATTTATTAATGATCATTATTTAATTCATTCACAACTCACCTGTAACGACAAATTTCAGACAGAAAAATTTATAGTACCCTGAATGCATAAATTTCTTTTATTCATGCATTCAGGGTATCAATATAAGAGACTTCCTCTGAAACTTAAAAATTCCTTTCAGGTATCACTTTTTTTTCGTACTTTTGCACACTATTATTCCTAACGTCTTTAGGAGTAGCCAAAACAGATATTGATAACAAAAACAATAAAAAAGCAAAACAATGCCAAAATTAAAAACGAAATCAGGTGCTAAGAAACGTTTTGCTCTTACTGGAACAGGTAAGATCAAAAGAAAAAACGCTTACAAAAGCCACATCTTAACTAAGAAAGAAACTAAGCAGAAGAGAAATCTTACTACTACTTCTTACGTAGCTAAAGTGGATGAGAAAAGCGTTCAACGTCAATTAGCAATTAAGTAGTTTTTATAAATCTATATTCGGTTTATAAGAATTCAAAAACAAATTCAAAATTTTAACCCTGAAACGGTGCCAATTAAGAGTAACATTTGTTACCGCCCTTTTCAAAAAAAACAATTTAAATTATGCCAAGATCAGTAAATGCAGTAGCTTCAAGAGCTCGCAGAAAGAAAATTTTTAAGCAAGCTAAAGGTTTTTTCGGTAGAAGAAAGAACGTTTGGACTGTAGCTAAAAACGCGGTAGAAAAAGCAATGCAATATGCTTACCGTGGTAGAAAAGAGAAGAAAAGAAACTTCAGAGCACTTTGGATCACTCGTATCAACGCGGGAACTAGAGAGCACGGAATGTCTTACTCTCAATTTATGGGAGCTCTTAAAAAGAACAACATTGAGCTTAACAGAAAAGTTTTAGCAGATTTAGCAATGAATCACCCTGAAGCTTTCAAAGCTGTTGTAGATCAAGTAAAATAATGTAGAATACTATTTTTGTTATCAATATAAGTCCCGGATTTTTCCGGGATTTTTTGTTTATATAGCTTAATGGCTCCATGGTATAAAAAATAATATGATAATTAGGTAATCTGATGAAAATTAAATTAGTTTTAAGATCAATAATACAACAAGATAAATCATTATTGAAAAATCAATTAAATAGCGATTAATAAAGCTAATTAAGCGAAATAAATAATGATTAATTCATATATTAGCAATTGAAAAATAATTCAATTGAATAAATGAAAAAAATAGCTGTTTTTTTATTTACATCCTTAGCATTACACCATATTGGAGCACAAAATCTAATACCGTCTTATAAGACCAGAGCGGATATGGTTTCTCAGGCAAATATTAATAACAACCTTCTTGAGTTTTCTAATCTTGGGGTAAAAACGACCGGATCATCAGAAAATACCAATGCATTTAACTGGCTTAAAAATAAATATCTTTCTTATGGATATGCCGCAAACCAGATACAGGAAGATCCGTTTACCTTCTGGGGAGGCGATTCCAAAAATTTAGTGATTACTAAAACAGGTACGGTGTATCCTGATAAGTATATCATTATCTGCGGACATTATGATACTATAGTAGGACCAGGAGTAAGTGACAATGGAAGTGGCACTTCTATTCTTTTGGAGGCAGCTAGAATATTAAGAAATATTCCTACAGAATACTCTATTAAATTTATTCATTTTTCCGGAGAAGAACAGGGTCTGATAGGCAGCTATCATTATGCTGATAATATTGCTTATCAGGGAAATGTACGGAAACAGGATATTAAACTTGTCTTTAATATTGATCAGGTAGGTGGTCAATTGGGAAATAACAACAATACCATTACCTGTGAAAAAGATATTAGCGGGCAATCTGCTAACAATGCGGCATCTGCTGCTGCAACGCAGGAACTGGCAGTATGTACCGGCCTCTACTCTCCTCTTCAGACTTATATTTCCAATGCCTATAGCTCAGACTATATCCCTTTTGAGGAGAAAGGATATACAATTACCGGGTTTTATGAGCGTATCAAAAGTAATAATGAGCATTCTGCGGATGATACTTTGGCCAATATCGATCCTGTATATGTGTTTAATGTAGGAAAAGCGGCTGTAGGTGCATTACAACATTTTGCCGTTGCCTCTACATCTAATGACATTCTGGGAACTCACGAAACTGCTGCACAAAAGGATTTGGAGACAGTCAACATTTATCCTAATCCTGCAAAGAATCTGCTAACGGTTGAGCTCCCTCAAAGTAATCTACCTTTCAATATTGAACTTTCTGACATGACAGGGAATGTATTACTCCGTACAGAAAACCAGCGGAACATAGACACTACCTCATTAAATAAAGGAGTTTATATGGTATCTGTAAAAACAGGTCAAAATCATATCATTAAGAAGGTAATCATTGATAAATAATCAGCCTTCAATAATGAATCAGTTGTTCCCTTGAAGTGTAATAATAATTCTAATAAAGATTGTATGATGAAAAAAATTACTGCTTTTTTATTAACTGCCATAGCAACCTATACTATAGAAGCCCAAAGTTTTATCCAGGCCTATAAAAACAGGGCTGATGCTGTTTCCCAAACGGATATTATTACCAATCTTCAGGAGTTTGCGGGTTGGGGAATTAAAACAACAGGTTCTCAAGCCAATGCCAATGCATTAAACTGGCTTAAAAACAAATATCTTTCTTATGGATATACTGCCAGCCAAATGGAAGAAGATCCCTTTACTTTTGGGGGAGGCAGTTCCAAAAATTTAATCATTACGAAAACAGGAACAGTGTATCCTGATAAATTCGTTATCATTTGTGGACATTTTGATACCATCAATGGCCCCGGAGTGAATGACAATGGCAGCGGTACTTCCATTATTTTAGAAGCAGCAAGAATTTTAAGAACAATACCTACTGAATATTCTATTAAATTCATTCATTTCTCTGGAGAAGAACAGGGACTTCTGGGAAGTTTCCATTATGTGAATAATGTTGTTTACCAGGGAAATAACCGTGTTCTTGACATTAAACTTGTTTTTAACCTGGATCAGGTAGGTGGTGTAAAAGGAAATAATAATAATACCGTATTCTGTGATGAAGATAAAGGTGGTGTTTCCAGTAATAATGCAGCTTCTGCTGCAGTAACTCAACAGCTCAGAAACTGTACCACACTCTATTCTACACTTCAGACAGATGTAGACCCTGCTGAAAATACAGATTACATCCCTTTTGAAAACAAAGGAGAAACCATTACAGGTTTCTTTGAATGGAACAGAAGTAACTTTCCGCATACAGGCAACGACACTTTTGCCAATACAGATCCCGTATATATTTATAATATAGGAAAAGCGGCTGTTGGTGCTTTACAACATTTTGCTGTTGCTTCAGGAACATTAGGAACGGATGAAGTTCGTCCAAAAAACACATTGGAAAACATAAAGCTTTACCCAAATCCTACTAAAAATTTTATCAGTATTGAATTTCCTGATTCTAATATTAAAAATTTCAGTTTTGAAGTTACAGATTTTCAGGGACACTCACTCCTTAAAACTTCCAATAAAAAAAGAATTGATGTCTCCAGTCTTGAAAATGGTGCTTATGTTGGTGTTATAAAAGCTGGAGATCAGACTGTGGTAAGAAAAGTTATTATTGCCAAGTAATTTTTCAACCTTAACAATTTTCATTTTAAATACATTAAACCCTTTGAAACCCTTCAAAGGGTTTAGTTTTCAATTAACCATATTTATAAGCATTCTACAGAATCACTACTCTATTTTATATATTCCAAATAAAATACTATGGCATTCATAAAATATTACACACTTTATTGTGATTTATTTACTACATTCGTGGTACCAAATAAATAAATTTATATGAAAAGAATTACCACATTTTTATGCACTTCACTGATTATGCAAGCTATGAGTGCTCAAACTTTTATTCAGGCTTATAAAGACCGGGCTGATATGGTTACTCAAACTAATATTACTACAAATCTTCAGGAGTTCGGCAATCTGGGTATAAAAAAGACAGGATCTGTAGCCAATGCAAATACTTTAACCTGGATCAAAAACAAATATCTGTCTTACGGATATACTGCCAGTCAGATTGAGGAAAGTCCTTTTACCTATGGTTCAACGAATTCAAAGAATTTAATCATTACTAAAACAGGAACGCTTTATCCAAACAAGTATGTAATTATCTGTGGGCATTTCGATACAATTTATGGACCTGGAGTAAATGATAATGGCAGTGGAACGTCTATCATTCTGGAAGCTGCCAGAATATTGAAAAATGTTCCTACAGAGTATTCTATTAAGTTTATTCATTTTTCCGGAGAAGAACAAGGATTGATAGGCAGCAGTCATTATGTTAATAATGTTGCTTACCAGGGCGGTGTCCGTAAACTGGATATAAAACTTGTTTTCAACCTGGATCAGGTAGGTGGTGTAAAAGGAAATAACAACAATACCGTATACTGTGATGAAGACCAGGGTGGTGTTTCAAGTAATAATGCCGCATCTGCTGCAGTAACCCAACAGCTCAGAAACTGTACAGCACTCTATTCTCCGCTTCAGACTGCTGTAGATCCTGCTGAAGACACCGATTATATTCCTTTTGAACGAAAGGGTGAAGTGATCACCGGTTTTTTTGAAAGAATAAGAAGCAGCTATCCTCATACTACCAAGGATACTTTTGCGAATGTAGATCCTGTTTATGTTTATAATATTGGAAAGGCTACTGTGGGTGCTTTACAGCATTTTGCAACAGCTTCCACAACCTTAGGCGCAAATAAAACAGCTCCACAAAACTCATTGGAAAATATAAAGCTCTACCCTAACCCTGCCAGCAATATTCTTAATATTGAATTGCCTGATAAAACAGCAAATTTCAGCTTTGAAATAACAAATATATCAGGAAGAACTTTATTGAAAGTGAATAATGAAACTAAAATTAATGTTTCTACCTTGGAAAGAGGTGTTTATGTAGGGATTTTAAAAGTTGGGGAACAGACGTTCGTTAAAAATATTATGATTGAGAGATAACCTATTAATAAAAAAAACAGAGCAATTTGCTCTGTTTTTTATTTATCTGTATTACATTATTTTTATTCTGCCGCTATTGAAATTATTTTCTGAATTTCAGAATGAAGTCTTTCAGTAATCCATCTCTGATCTTCGAGATCCAGTTCTTTGAGCAGATCACCATTATTTTCATTAAAATCAGTAATAATATCCTGTAAAAATTCAGATTTAATTTCAGAGATACGAAGCATATTATTGATATCCAAGGCCCCTACTTTAGACAGCACACTCTCCAGCCGATTTTGTGACACATACGTTCTTAATTCATCAATAATAAAGGAAAGATTTTCAGCTTTCGAAGAAATATCAGGAATAAATGACCATTTCTCAGCTTTATGGAACTTCTCTTCTTCATCAAATTCAGGATTTTTCAATTTGATAATCGGCCGATTGGATAATAATTCGATATTTTTCAAATTATAAGGTTTGATCACAACTCCTTCTATGAGGTTTTGCTCCAATTCCGGAAGGTTAAACTGTTGGGTGGGAATAGGAGAATTTATCCTGGTGTTAAAGTTCAGAACTTCATTAAACTTCCCTATTAATAAAGGTTTTACGTAAGGAACACCAAATTGCTCAAAATAAGAGACTGCAGTTTCATAATCAAGATAATACTTTGTCCCCTGTTCATTGACGATTCCTATATCAAAAGCACAAAAATGGATATCCGGAGCGTAATAGACTCCTGTTTGGATCGCCTGTACATGTTCAACATCCTGAACATCAAGGTGAGGATATTTCCCTCCAAACAATTCTCCGTAGATAATATACCTGCTCCCCAGAATTACAGCACTCAAGTGCTCAAATAAGCTGATTATCGTACTTTCTAACTGATTAACAACAAGCTGAAATCCAAAAAAATCATCTCCCCAATTAAGATATTCCCTTCTTTTGGCATATTGAAGCTTATGATCTTGATAGGAAAAACTAAAATTAGCACCATGAACTTTTTCGGTCACTACCCATTTTAATTTATCTAATTTTGATAGTTCATTCTCATTAAGCCCAATCTTCTTTAAGGTATCAGGCATTTTCTCATATCCGGAAAATTCATTCATTTGGTTAAAAGTATTATTAATTGGGGGTAAATATAGCAGTTTTTTGTAATATGGTGATTTCTTCTAGTTAATATAGAAAAGCCCGTAATGTTTTTTTTGTTATTATTGAAAATATGATACTTTTACTCTTGTGAGTAAATTTTCTTTTTAAATGATCCGACAAGCCATTTAAGTGCTTGTTATAGCTGTTGCCCAGGACTCAGAATTATGCCCAAAATTCAGTTTATTATCTGCATAGTGCTATAGAAAATGATACAACTTTTGACATATCGATTGATCAGATTATTAATTACTGCGGTTCTATTCCTAAAGAAATAATTTTGGCAAATAAAACTGAACCTGAACAGATTCGTTTCATAGAGCAGCCCGAAAAGAAAGATAAGCAAACCATTTTCAGACTCGGATAGAAAATGCTTACCAATTTTCGCTAAAAATGCCGGTACTTTATAACATAAAATCCACTGCAATTGTGATAGGTTTATTTTTACTATCAATCGCGGACTTCAAGTCCACGATATCTGTGGGGCTATAACTACTTTTGTTCATCGCTAGAATTTTTAACATTAAAATATTCAGGCCATTTCGTTTTAGTATCAAATACAGCTTTTTCAAATATTGCATTTTCAATTCCTAAAACATATTCAAAATTTGCTCCTTTTAAATTTGCATTTCGAAAATTTGCTCCTTCAATATTTGCTCCCTCAAAATTTGCATTTTGAAGATTTGCATTTTCAAATAAAGTGGAAATTGATGTACTATTCTTTAATACTGCATTTGATAAATCCGTATTTCTTAAATCAGCAACAATTAAGTTAGCTGATTCTAAATTACACCCGTTCATTTTTGCATTGAATAAAATTGCCCCTCTAAGATTAGAGTTTTTAAAACTTGAACCTGTCAAATCGGCATCTTCTAGATTTGCTCTATGAAGATTTAAATTTTCTAATGAGATACCATTTAAATGTTCAAATGGTATTACTACATTAATATCCGTAGCGCAATATATTATCATATCTTTATCTTTATACTGGTGAAAATAACAGCTTTCTGTGAAACTGTAAAAGCCTTCTGAAGTGGGTACAAAATCCAGTTTCCATGCTAGGGGATCTCCTATATTAGGAAAGGTTGTTCCGAGATTTCCGTAAGCCTGTTCTTCAAAAGCAGATTCGGTACGACAGGTCAGACAGATCGTTCTATTCCTAAGTATTATCCTGAAGATTTATTTTTCTTGTTCTGTTTTCTAATACAAAACAGAACAACATAAAACACAAAAACCTCGCAAACTGCGAGGTTTTATCTTGATCTTCCACATTAAAGGATTCGTACGATAACGAAGAAAACAAAACTATGGCAATATAAGTCTATATTTATTTTGATTCTTTAATCGATAAACATATATTTTGTTTGTAGTCTTTGTTGAATCAATCTCAACTTTTATCGGAGTTTTTTTTACGTAATCAATTCCGTCATCATATTCTACAACTTTTTTAATTGGATGATTAATAACGAAGATGTATTCATCTGTCTTACTAAGTTTAGTATTTGATAAAATACTAATACCAATGTTTTTTAAATCATAATCCGATATTATATATCCAAAACTTTCATGAAAATACGAACTTTTAAAAAGAGAATCATTAAAAATTTTGAAATTATATTCGCCCATAAATTCAGTATCAACTCTCTTTTCTCTATTAACAAAATAAATGAGAAAAAGTATTATTGATAATATAGATATTCCTAAAATTATTTTTTTATTCATGAGTAAGGTTTTTAAGGGTAGACTCTAAAGTTTCCGGATGGAAGGCTCATTGTTTGTGATGGTTGCTGACCGTTTTTAAAATATTGCCAAACTCCACCATAATACCATTGAGTAGTTGCTTGACCAGAACCATTAAAATTAACCTTTTTATTTGTTCCTCTAACTTGTCCAACTCCGGTATCTCTACTAAATCCTTTTGCTAACGTTGTCCCTGCAGTCATTGGTGCAGCGTCTGGATTATTAGAATTACATGTATTTAAAAATAATGTAGCATTTGAAATATCAGCTTTAGGGTCAGGTAAATCTGATATTTCCTTTCCTGGGGTTTGTGAACTGTTAGTTTTTCCGTTATTAGTAGACACAATATATTCCCCATCCTTAGTTTCAAGATTATTATCAGGGTCTATATTTAAATGTAACTGTTGATTGCTTCCATGATGATTCATGACAATTTCAGAAGGCTTACCTTCCATATCACCCCAATCTTGTGCAAAATCTTTTTCTGTCATTGCATCACTAAGAGCAACGCTCCCTTTCCCAAATTTCTTTTCATACTCAGCATATTGTTTCATCGTTTGATCACTAAATCCATCTGCAGCACTCGGATTATAAAAAATATAAACTTTTACATTTTTTAATTGATCTGAAGATAGTTCTTTTCCATTTTTATCTCTCCAGTCCTCATTTTGCATTCCATCCGGATCAATAAACCTAATTGGATTGTTAAACGCATAGTTGTAAGGGCTATGACGACGCATTTTCTCTGCTAAAGGATCAATCACGCTCCATCTCCCAATGTCTGGCATATATTGGCGAGCTCCAAAGTCGTATGCACCGGTCTCTTGCAACTCCTTACCATTGTACTTATACTGATAATCCCCCTCGCAATTTCGAGGGGGGATTTGTTATTAACATTATTTATTGAAAAGATTTTGCATTGTTTGTATATTCAATTTTATAATGATTTTTATCTCTTTCAACATATATAAACTTGTATTTAGGCAATTGTTCTTTATTTAATTTTATTGTCTGCTCATTATCAATAATGATTGTAACTTCTTTATTATTAAAAATTAAACAAGAGTTTGCATATCCTAACATTGGCAATGTTTTGCTTTTTTCATTGAGAACTATACTATCCCCATTTTTGACTGTAATAAGATTATCAAACTGCGATGTAAAATCTAAAAACGATTTATTTTTATCCTGAGCATTAAATTTTTTAATCATAACTCTTGATCGTACATTATCAACAATCTCCATCTCTGTACCATATATTTCAGTTGTCTTTAAAGCAGAGCAGCTTATAAAAACAAATGAAAAACAAATTACTATTCTATTAAAAGTTTTCATTATCTAGTTTTTGGTTGTTGTTGTTGTTGTTGTTGTTGTTGTTGTTGTTGTTGTTCTACTAGGTTTATAGCATTAGTTCTCTGTTCTGGAGTTATTTTTGTACCCGGACTTCCGCTTCGCATTAAATTATCTGGAGATGATTTTAAAGTTGCTTTATCATCATGTTTAATTCCTAACGTGTGACCAGTTTCGTGAGCACCTGTTTTAGCCACATCAGACCTACCTTTATTATCAAATTTTACATATCCAGCCTCATCAGAACCAAGTCCGGTTGTGGTATAAACATTAATTTGAGTTCTATTTGTCTGTGTATTGTTATTAGTATCAGTCATTCCATCAGTACGAACTACAGCATTATCAATAAATTCTTGACTTTTACCTTTAAAGTCATCAACATTATTAGCGTCATAACCTATATTATAATCCCATACCATAGTTGATTTATCACTTTGGCTAAAAGTAATATTAACCTGATTTCCAGCAGAGTCTTTTCCTCCGAAAGAAGATACAATTTGAGCCTCACGTTCTCGAAGCAGTGTAGACATTTGTACATTCGAAAGAGCTCCTACCGTATTATTTACAGGTTTGTATGTAAGATGTAAGTTGACAGTTTTATTTTCCAAGTTTCTACTCGCTACCCATTCCAATCCCTCTAATTCCCTACCATCAATAACTCTGTTTTCTGCAAATGCATAAGGACTATTATAAACATATTTTTCTGCAAGCGGGTCTATAGTAATGAATCTCCCTAAGTCCGGCATATAATTCCTCCATTTGAAGGAGTAAAAGCCAGTTTCCTGTAATTCTTGTTCTTGGTACTTATAGTTTTTATAACTCCCCTTCCCAAAGAATGCATTCCCGGTCTTCAGATGGTTCATTCCAAATGGATAATAGTCATTGGCATCAGTAATCTCAAGAGCGCCTTTGCTATTTCTTCCAAAACTTATCCTTGTATTTCCAAGGTGATCCTTGTATTGGTAAATATAGCTAATTGATAATAAAAATACCACACAAATCCTTTTGTGTGGCAGCTTGGGTTATTTACAATTTATTTTAGGAGGTTGAGTTATAGAAATATTTGATGTAATTTTTTTATATCTAGTTAAATCTTTCATACAAAAAAAATAACTAACTCCTTTCTTCTTATCATCTATATTGTATTCAATAACATCTGTATTATATTCAATCAATCCATATTGTCCTAATTTATTAATTACTGAAGAATCTAATTTATCTTGACTATTATCATTCCAATAAAATATTTTACCATTATATTCTACATATTTTGTAGGCAACCTATTTAAAGGCTTATCATTTTCTATATAAAATTTATTTGCATTACCAATAATATTCACTTGGATAATATTATGATCTATATTTTTGTAAGAAACCGAAAAAATTTTATCATATTTTAGTAATGATGAAGTTTTATAAAAGTCATCTATAGCTTTCTTTACAGAGGTATTATAACTATCTGAAACAGAAGCTGTATTATTTTGTGCTGTACAAGATAATGATAATTGTAAAATTATTAGACATAAAAATATCTTCATTTTCATAGTATTTAATCATTTGTATAATCTACTTTTTCAACACCAGGTCCAGTTTCAGGTCTTGTTAATATTATAAAATTATGAACTAATTTGTATTCCTTCCAGCTATCCCTAAAATCTCTATCAGCTTGTGAAGCAGATGTACTAGCACTTCTACTATACCCCAATGTAGGATGCGTATGAAAACTAGTATTTGTATATAATCCACGTCTCTTTAAGTCATTTCGATTAATAGTTGTAATAGAGCTTGAATAAGAATTACCTCCATAATCATCCATATAAACGCTATTAATTTTGGCATCTTTCGAATCTTCATTAGATAAATAGGCTCCAGATAACTCAACTCCTACATAATCAAATAGCTTAACTGCAAAGTCTTCTAACTGCTTTAAGGTAGGTTGTCCTTTCTCTCCAACATCAATAATATTGTCACTAGTTTTAAAGTTTTGCCCATCCTTTAAAATTCCTTTCGCAATATTATCTACTTCTATTTTAGCTTCTCCTTTTTTATTATATGCTACATTTCCATTTTTATCTGTTTTAACAATTCTATCAGGAAGATTATTCGTTTCTCCAACTTGTTTTACATCACCTGTTTTTATATTAAAGGTGAAATCAGTCTTAGGAGCTCGTCCATCCGGATCAATAAACCTCATTGGGTTATCAAAAGCATAATTATATGGACTCCATCTTCTCATTTTCTCCGCCAGAGGATCAACCACACCCCATCTTTCCAGATCCGGCATATACATCCTTGCTCCATAATCATACATCCCCGTCTCTTGGAGCTCCTTACCATTGTACTTATAATTATAGCTTGGATTACTTCCTAATATATTATACCCTTTATGTTTCAACCCAAAAGGATAATAATTATTCTCCTCAAGAACTTCTATTCCCGTTCCATTTTTGAAATAACTCAATCGTACATTTCCCAAATGGTCTGCGTAATTGTAAATGTACTTATTATTTTCAAAATTAAAATAACTTTCTGAAGTAGGAACAAATTTCAAATTCGATTCTGTATATTGGAAACCATCCAGATAATCTGTAGCTAAGCCAGCCGTTCCTGATTTTTTAACCTTTGTTCCATCCGCTCTGTAGATATAATAAGTTGTTTTTGAATCTTGG
>NZ_QNVT01000024.1 GCF_003385515.1 Chryseobacterium pennae
AAAATCAAAAACTTTAGATTACAGCTCAGAGGAGTAAAAGATAAATCTTTTTTTCTTTTTAGATTAACCAAACTTTTTGCGTAATCCACAACTTTTGGTACTGATCCAAGTTATGCAATGTGCAGAGCTGTAATCTGAATGAAAAAATAATTTTATCCAAATTGTAAATCAGATCCTATAAGATTGCTGATTGTTTTTATCTTGTAATGAATGGAAATAAAAAAAGACCTACATTTCTGTAAGTCTTTTTTGCTCCTCCTGCTGGGCTCGAACCAGCGACCCTCTGATTAACAGATGAAAACCATAGGGTTTCATCTATTTGCATTTAGCTTCAAATATGCTGATTTACAATGGGTTATGATATTGAATGTCTACTTTTGGTTTCATCTATTTTGAGTACCAAGTACAACATGTTGTACTGATGTTGTACTCAAAAATTAAACATATGAAACCAAGTATTAAAACCATTTGCAAAAAGAATCCATTACAAGATGGGCTATTTCCTATTTATTTGAGAGTTACAATAAATAGGAAGTCAAAATTTTACTCTACTCCATACAAATGTAAACTAATTGAATGGAATTCTAAAACAGGTGAGTTCAATTCTAAGTTTAGAAATCATCTTTCTTTTAATTCATCCTTGAGAACCTTAAAAGATGAGGCAACCGATATTATCGAACAAATCCAAAAAGAGCAGGGAATAGTTACTTTAATACAATTTGACAACCATTATCGTCTTCGTGGAAATTCCGGAATTTTACTTAAAGAGTTTTTTGAAAAAGAGATTAAATTGATGGAAGAAAACGGACAAATCAGCTATAAAATTTCGCTGGAAACAACAATAAGAGCCCTCGGAAAATTTAAAAGAAATATAGATAAGTACAGGTTTGAAGATATTGATGAACCTTTTTTAAACGGCTTCGAGAGACATCTCCGTAAAAATGCAGATGATGGCGGGATTGCCGTATATATGAGGAATATTAGAATGGTTTATAACAAAGCAATTAAAGCAAAAGTTGTCTCCAAAATTCATTATCCTTTTTCAAAAGAAGGATACAAAATATCGAAATTAAAAAGTCAAAAGAAGAAAAAGGCTTTGTCTGAACAAGAATTCGAAAAGATTATTGATTTTGATGTGGAGAAAGCTCCATCTGTCAGACATGCAAGGTATCTTTATATTTTCAGTTATTACGCAAGAGGGATGAACTTTACAGATCTGGCAGAATTAGAATGGTCACATCTGGAAGATTTAAAATTTAGTTATAGCAGGATAAAAACGAAAGCACATATCAACGTGAAATTACCAAAAAATGAAATCATAGGAGAAATCTTAAATTTCTATAAAAAATATAGGATTTATGACACTCCTTATATATTTCCGATATTGAAAATGAATAAGGAAGAATATTCTGCTCAAGAATTATATGATAGAAAATATTCAGTAAGAAAATACTACAATAAGCAATTGAAATATCTCCTTAAATTATGTGAAATTGATAAGCACATTACATTTTATACAGCCCGGCATACTTTTGCGACAACAGCTTTGAGAAAAGATGTAAACATCAATATTATCAAACAGTCTTTGGGACATAAGAAACTTAGCACAACAGAAAGTTATCTCGAAGATTTTTCAACTAATGAAGTGGATTTGGTTATTGAGAACATTTTTTGATTCTTGAAAACAAATTATAAAAAGCTATAGTAATTTTCATAATTATATTTTGTATATTATTTTAGTCAAATTTTGTATATTTGTAAATAATAATATACAATATAATGTCTTTAACAAGAAAGCAAACCATTTTTCCAAAATACAATAGTATTCTGGAACAGATGGGAGAAAATATCAAGCTTGCCCGCAAGCGCAGGAAACTCACAACAATGCAAGTTGCGGAGCGAGCAGATATTACCCGTGCGACACTTTCAAAAATTGAAAAAGGTAATCCATCTGTTGCTTTTGGAGCCTATTTTAATGTATTAAGGGTCTTAGGTTTGGAAAAAGATATTTTGAAACTGGCTTCTGACGATGAATTAGGACGAAAATTACAAGATTTGGATTTATTAACATAAAAAATGGCACCGACAAAAAAAGACATATACGTATTCGCACATTGGAAGGGAATGGCAGAGCCGCAAATTATTGGTATTCTTTCAGCACATTCTGCTAAAGGAAGAAAAGCTTTTAGCTTTCAATATGATAAGAGCTGGCTTAATACATCAGAACGATATCTTCTTGATCCGGACATTCAGTTTTTTCCAGGAACTCAATTTCCATCCGGAAAAGAAAATTTTGGAATATTTACAGACAGTATGCCCGATACATGGGGGCGTACTTTGATGAAAAGGAGAGCAGCTAAAGAAGCAAAGGAAAAAGGATTGATTAAACCCTCGGTGCTATATGACATAGATTATCTTTTAGGAGTATATGATGAAAGTAGGATGGGAGCTTTGCGTTTTAAAGTTGAATTAGACGGTCCTTTTTTAGATCATAATTCATTAATGCCCACACCTCCCTGGTCGCATATCAGAGAATTGCAGTTTGCGGCGAAAATAATGGAAGATGATAAAGATAATCATGATATTCAGAAATGGCTTGCAGTACTTATGGCTCCAGGTTCTTCTTTAGGCGGAGCCAGGCCAAAAGCTAATATTTTGGATGAGAATGGTGATCTATGGATTGCAAAGTTTCCCTCTAAGAATGATGTGATTGATAAAGCAGCGTGGGAATTTCTTGCTTATCGATTAGCGGTGAATGCCGGAATAGAAATGGCACCGTCTAAAATAGAGAAAATAACAGGAAAGCATCATACTTTTTTTACAAAACGTTTTGACAGGGAAAATACAGAACGCATTCATTTTGCTTCAGCAATGACGATGACCGGAAATAATGAAGAGACGATCAGAGACAATTCGGCAAGCTACCTGGATATTGCAGAATTCATCAGTAATTATGGGGTTAATATTGAAGAAAACCTGCACCAGCTATGGAGGAGGATGGTATTTAACATTACTATTTCGAATACGGATGATCATTTAAGAAATCATGGCTTTATACTGACGGAGAAAGGCTGGTCTCTTTCGCCTGCTTATGACCTTAATCCTTCTGTTGATAAAGACGGGCTTGCCCTCAATATTGATCTTGAGCATAATGATCTTGATATAGACCTTGCCAAAAGTGTTGGAGAATACTTACGTTTAAATCCTGTACAGATGGAGCAGATTATTTCAGAAGTTTATTCAAGTGTATGTAAATGGAAAGAAATTGCTGCTGAAATAGGAATCTCCAGATCGGAGCAGGAATTAATGGAAGGAGCATTTAAGGTGTAATTTCAGTACAATAATTGGAATTGGGTGGTCAATATCACTGGAATTTACATTCAAGCATTAGTTCATCTTTGAAACAGTCTCTTTAAGATAATTTTATTCGCGTAATTCTATTTTTATTTATTCTAGCGTTCTAAGTTCTTTTAATCTAAGGTCCGCTAAATCTTCGGGAGGGAAAATTTTTAAACTCATATCCAAATAAAAATATTTTTTTCCTCGCTGATTAAAAGAATAACGGTTGACATTAGAAATATCAATATCTTGAATATATTTCAAATATTTATCTCGAAATATTGTTTTAGAAATTTCATAATTTAGTTGTTCTATATTTTTTTCTTCTTTTAGGATATCCACCAAGATTTTTAATAGTGATTCATATCCAATAGTAGTATGTAAAATATTTGTTGGCATATTATTTCCTTCAAAATCCCACAATCCTTCAAAGATATTTTTGATTTCATAAAAATAGAAAAACATTATATCTGAAATTAAACTATCTCTGTCGCTAGCATAATATTTTCTAAAAGGAAGAAATCTATTTGAACTTGAATTGCGATTTAATAACTCTTTTCTTTTTTTGTATCTATCATTTTCTGATTCTCTTAAATTTTCCGAAATTAAATTTACAATTGATTTTACCATCGTTGCTTGAGACAAAGGAGGAGTGTCATTTTTACTATAAGAGGCACCATATAATTTAATTCTTTTATAAAAAGGAGATTTTTTATGTCCATTTAGTCTTAAAACAATTTCAAGTGCTGTTTTTTGAGGAGTATCATCAGTATCTAAACCGAATAAACTATAAACCAAACTTTGTGACACCCTTTTTTGGGTTCTATTTATTGTAGAGAATATCATTGCTTGATACTCTAAAGTTTTGTCGATAAAAAAAGTAACAACTAATTGTATGTTTAATAAATCATTTAATCTATCTTGGAAAAACATTAGTTTATTTTCAAGAGAATTACTCATATTGATTCTTAGGTTTTTAATAAGAAAATCAATTTCGTTTCTCAATCTCTGTATTGCAATTTCGATTCCTTTAACTCTATGTTGTCCATCTATTATAGAGATAAATATATTGCCATCTTCTTTTTTTAATTCAGAAAATACCTTTGGGTTGAGTGTAATACTGACTCTATTTTTTTCATCAACTAAATATTCATCAATTACTTCAATAGGAATATGAAGCACTATATTTGTTGGAAAGGTAGCATCAGGGTCATTAATTAAAAAATCTGCAATTTTTTGAACTCTTGGATTTTCAATATTTCTTTGAATTTGCTCATTATAAATTGGTTCACCATCTTCATCATAACTAACAATAAGGCGTCTTGTATATTTTGTGAATTTTAAAATTTCTTGAATAGAATATACTCCAATTAAAAAATCCTGTTTATTTTGCCTAACAGCAATCGCTTCTATTTTACCAGTTGTTTCCATGAGTTTCATTACTTTCGTTAATTATCTTATCACTAAAAGTAGGAGTATCTTTATTGTTATACCACCAAAAACTTAAACCAATGAAAGAACCAATTAAGGATAAAAATAAAGCTACGTTAACTTGGCCTTTAATTTTTAACCAAACCGTTGATATAATTAAAAAAATTAAGAGAAGAATTAATATAATTATTGTAAAAATCCTTGATTTTAGTTCATACTTATTATCCAATATATCTATATGCCTAAAAATTGAATCAACACAACCTGCAAAATATATAGCAATATAAAAAGTTGTAAGATTTATAGGAATCTCTTCTGTAACAATCTCTTCTGACAATGCCAATGCTAAAATAACGGGTAACCAAATTCCAACTGTCCCTATAAAAACAATTGCAATCCAAAAATATTTTGTTTTTAAGGATTTGAAATTAAATAATTCCATATCTATTTTGTATTAAAAATTTCTCCAAACTCAAATTCTTTAATATTTGAAATTGCCTGTCTTGGATTAATAGCTTCCATTGAACGGTTTATTTTACCTCTTTGCTTTTCTCCTGCTCCTAAAAATTTGCTAACGGATTTCCAATTGTTACCGTCTTTTATTTGCATTAAAAATGCAGATTGGCACATTTCAGAAAAATCAAATGTTGGTTGGTTAAATTCTTCAATACCTTGTGAAACTAACATTACAGAAACTCCTTGTGAACGGACTTCACGCAATAATTTTTCTAAAATTTCTTGTGATTTCTTTTCTTTAAATACATTATGAGCTTCATCAATAAGTAACACATATCGAAGACCGCTGTAATTTTCCTCAATAGGCACTTTATCCATATTCATAAATGTATTATACAGATAATAAATTACTAAAAATGTAGCTGTAAAACGCACCTCTTTGCTTAAATCTCCTGAAAGACTTAAATAGTAATTTTCATTAATAAAATCTCCTAATTTTTTATTATCAAACAATTCAATTTCAGTTAAGCCAATCAATATTTGAGTTAATGAAGTAGGTTTATCCCCTGCAATCTCATAAACATTCTCTAAAACATCTGATAATGTTGGATAACTACCATCTTTTTTATCTTCAAACGCTTTTCTTGTGGCGTCTTTTAAATGTTGTTTTTGAACATTTCCTAAATTAGCATATTTAACAATTATATCCACAAAGCGACCTATTCCAACAATTTTATCCCTTTCATTTACATTATTAATGAATGATAATGGGTTAACTGGAAAGGAGTCCGTAGGTGTGTCAATTAATTTAGCATTTGTATTGTTGAAAAAATCTTTAAAATCTTTATTTGATTTATCACTTTCAGTCATTCCTTTAAAATCTAAATAAAGATAATTGACCTGGCCTTTTGACTCTGTTATAATTCTTTCTAAAAATTTTCTCGCAAAATAAGATTTACCTGCTCCTGATTGTCCTGCAATGGCAATATGGCAGTTCCCATACATTGATGTGTTGTTTGGGGTAAAATAAATATCTTTCCCTTTGTATTCTCCAATTAAAACTTTAATCGGTGCTAAATAACTTTCTTTTTCTTTTAAAGAATTATTTTTGTTTTTGACAAAGTCAAAATTGGTTTCATTTTCGTTAATGGCATCAATTCCGATTTCTATATGGTCTAATAAAAATTCTATACCCGATACATTTTTATTTTCTTCAAAATACAGATTTATCATTTCTAAACCATTGTCAATATGCCATTTCAGATATTTTCTTACATCTGTATCATCTTTATGGATTTGATATTTTTGACAAATAAGCGAAACATAATAATCCTTATAACTTCCAAATAAAGTATTGTCTTTGTATTCTTTTTGTTTATCCGCTGAACTATAGAGGCTTTCTGAGTTGTAGATAGCACCTTTAGCCAATGAATACGCCAATGAAATTCGGGCAATATGGTTTTCTTCTCCCAAACCCATTTTATTGGTAAGCTTTTTTACAAGCTCTGATGATGTTTTTATATTAAATTGCATCTTGATAATCCTTTTCAAATATTCTAAACAAATCTTCTTTATTCTCTACTTCTTCAAATGAAGATTGTTCATTATCAACATTCTTAATCAAATAAGTCTTGCTAATATTTGGTAATAAAATAGTAAATTCATCTTCGCTCATTTCTTTTTTAAGTAATGGGAAAATAATAACTTGGTCTGAAACTTTTGGATAGAAATGTTTAACAATACTATTAGAATGGTCTACATCAAATTTCTGCATTGGAGAGTCTATAAATACAGGGAAACTGATATTTGATTCATCAACCAAACCTTTGAGTAAGGCTGTCGCATACATCTGTTGTTCTCCTTTGGAAAGAGAATCTTTATTGATAATATTACCTCTTGAATCAATTAAATGAATATCAATATCTTCCCCAATAATTTCAACATTTACATCATTAATGAACGATTTTTTATGAAGCAATGTATTAAGTCCGCCTTTAATACGTTCAGAAAGCGATTTTGATTTTTCGTTTTTGAAATCTATAATAAATCGTTTCAAAGTCTTAATTGTATTTTCAACTTCTTTTCCGATTTCTATATTTTCTTTTCCTAAATCAAGCCTTTCTGTAATTCTATTAATTTCCTTTCTGTGCTGAATAAGTGTATTCTCATTTTCCTCAATTTTTTGTTTTAATACACCAATTCTTTGTTGAATTCCTTCGTATTGTTGTTCAAGTTCACTTTTCTTTTTCCTGTCGGCAACAACTAAAGCATCCTCCGATTTTTCTTCTGCAAGTTTTATTTTCTTATTAATGTCATTCAATTCATTTTTTGAACGTATGAAATCAGTATTAATTCTGCTGAATTTTTCCTTGAATGATAATCTAATATTGTTTATAAATTGTTCTAATTCTGCTTTTTCAGACTCTGAATAATTATGCAGTAATTCAACATCTTCGGAATTTTGAGTTTCTTCTTCTCCAAGATGTTTCTTTACTAATTCTTTAAAGTTTTGAATATAATATTCTTGTACTTCGTGCGTAATTTGAATGTCTTTAGGGCGTGGTAGGTTGATTAAATCATTGATAATTTTTGTTGAAATATCATCTACTTTATTTTTATCAAAGTTTCTATTAATAAAGTTTCTTTCATCAACAATTTGTTCAAATACTTGTGTTAACAATTTTCCTGCAATCGCAAAAGGAATTATCTCAAAATAAGATTTTAATTCTGTTTGAATTTGACCAACGTGTTTTTCTAAATCTTCCTTTCTATCACGGAGTTCATTTAATTCATCAACAGTAATTACACTACCATTTTTTATTAATTTTTCTTGTAATTTAGAAATATCAAATTTTAATGCAGAAGCATCTTCATTAAGATTGTCAATTTGGCTTTGAAACTCAACATTTTCTTCTTCTATATCCAAAGACTCTCTTTTAATTCGCTCTAAATTTGATTTATCTTTTGTACTTGCTGTTTTTTCCTTTAAATCATTCAGATATTTTTCTAAATCTTCCTTTAAATCTTGATAATGTTTAATACCTAAAACTTCTATATATGCTTGACTTAAATCTTTTCTTTGTTCTGCTGTGTGGATTTCAGCAAGTGAAACAATTTTTTCAGCATCAAAAAAGAAAAATTTTGCAATTTCTTTTGGCATAATGAAATCACGAATAAATATTTCTTTACCTACTTCTTCAGCTAGCTCACTTTCCATTCCATCTATTAGAATTTCCAATTCTTCTTCTTTTGAGCCTTCTGTATGATAAGTTCTTGTAATTTTTAATTCATCACAAGTAATATCAGGTATAGTAGTAACATTTGCAAATGTTACAGAAACAGAAAATGTGGTCTTCCCCTCATATTCTGCTTGCCTGTTCAAACTATTCTTGATATATTTTTTGTAATTTCCATTACTTTCAATTTCTCGTTTGTAAATTTCGTCGACATCACTCATTTGTCGTCCATACATACACCAAACAAGAGACATTAGGAAAGTAGTCTTTCCATAACCATTTTTACCACTAACAATGACAATATTTTCATCATCTTTAACGGATAGATTTATTTTGTTATAACCTTTGTATATTCTAAAGTTATTAAGTTCAATTTGTTTAATTGTCATTATGCCGTAATATACTGTTTATAACGCTTTTCAATATCTTCAATCAATCCCCTTCGTTTCATCATAATAGTTTTCGACTTTTCTAGTTTTAGTAAGTCTTGAATTAAAGTGAATTGTTTTTTATCTTTTTCGCAAGCAGACAATAATAATTCTTCTTCCTTTTTTACAAGTTCATTGTGCTGTTTCATATCAAGATGTTTATTAAATACTTTATTGTAGATGTCGGAAACTGTATATTGGAAATACAAATCACGATACCATATAACCTGAATTGCAATCAATTCCTGTTTGTTTATCAATTCAACCTCATATCCCAAATCATTAATTTGTTTTTGTGCTTCAAAAATTTTTTCAAGAATCTCAGCTCTATGTTTTAGCTCGACAACTCCACCATGTGGTATTGTTGCTTCAACTCCATTTCTTCTTAAATGGGAGCGATTTTCTGGTTTATTTCTTTCTTCTTGAATCCAATTACGCAAATCTCGCAATGGAATTAACCACTCTTGCCCATTTTCTATTTGAGCCGAAATAGACTTATCTTGTTTCACAACGGTACAAGTCCAACAACCAAAACGACTTTGCCCACAAGATTTATGTTCTTTGTCTGAAACCATTGTAGGACACTCATAATCATCTGCACTTGCATCCATATAAATATCAAACAACTCTTTGTTATTTGCTCCCCAAGGTGATTGAAACGTATTGATAATATACCAAATCTCCTCTAATTGTAGTTCCTTTATAGGAGAATAGACAAACACATTATTTTGAAGAGGATGCTTTGTTAAACGTTTTCCCTTTATTTCGTGTTTTTTAATTGACTTAGCTCTTGAAGAACTTTCACTTTTTCGTGTTCCTACAAGAATAATTGCCTCATGATGGTCATTATCTTCACTTTTAACTATGTCGGTGACAAATTTTGCTGTAGGTTTTATTTTTAATCTTTCAGTACACCATCTAAAACTATTATTAGGTGCAGGATAACCCTTTCCTATGAGGTTTACAAAAAAAGAATCTTCAAGTCTAGGTATTGTTTTCTGAACAAATATTGGTAAAGAATGTTTTAAAGACGCTTCTTTAATCTTCTCCAAAACTTTATTTACATAATTTGTAATTATTGGATTTTCTACTAAAGTATCATTACAAACTACGTGAACCTCTCTACTTAAAAAAGAACTACCTTTTTCATTCTTTATCTTCAATAAAGCCAACCATGTGAGTGTTAATAATACTGTCGAATCTTTACCACCACTAAAGCCTATAATCCACGGTCTTTTGCTATCATCAATAGAGTATTGGTCAGCTATTTCATCAATTATATATTTAATTCTCTTACTCATTTTATAATGTAAATATAATTCTTACACAAAGAGCCTTTTATCTAGAATAAGAAAAAAACTCCAAATAGCCAAATATAGTGATATTTTAAATATAATTTTGAATCAAAAAAAATAGTTTGCTTAGTTTTATTAAAAAACAAAAAAGAGATACTGTAAACAGAATTAGAAAGTACTTCTATATAACTTATTTGATCTGTTTTGCCCTTCAATGCTTTATTACAATTACAAAATTAAATAATAAAAACCTCAGAAAGATTACGGGATACCGTATTTTAGACCGATCAATATATGGGTTTAGTTTCTGAGGAGGAATCTTATCCTCTAAGGCTTTAATAAAAAATATTATTTTAGCAATATTATTTCTAATCAGGAGAAAACACTTTTCTCGTTTGCTAATCTTGTAACAACAATTTGCCTGAACACTTAACAAAAAGTATAAAATCAGGTCATTAACCTAAAGAATAGATAAATGAAAAAAGACCATCTACCGACCCGCACTAAAAATGCAAGGATCACCCTACGCTTGGACCAAACAATCAAAGATAAATGGTTATTGCACTGCCGGAAATCTAATATTTACCTCTCTGATTTCATTGTGAATACGGTCGAAGGCAGAATGCTTGAAAATGACCGTAAAGAAATCATGTCCTTTATTGAAAAACAGGGAAATATTTTCGCTAAGATAGAGAACAATATCAACCAGATTGCGCGGTATGTCAATACCGAAAAATCGATACCGAAAGAGCTATTACAAGAGTACAATTCCAAACTTCAGGAGCTTAACAGCCTGAAAACCGAGCAAAATAAAATCATCAGGAAAATTTACACCGAACTTGCCAAATGATCGTAAAAATTTTAAATAAAACCTCTAAAGAATTCAATGGGGTTACTTATAATGATAAGAAGATTGACAAAGGAAAAGGAGAGCTTCTGGTCATGAAGAACTTTCCTGCCTATATCAATACTTCTTCAAACAGACAGGAAGTCAAAAATTATTTTAAGGCAATCTCTAATAGCAACAAACGAATTCAAAATCCCCAATTCCATTGTACGATCTCTGCTAAGGGCAGATCACATTCAAAGGAACAACTGGCACTAACCGCTGAAAAATTTATGGATAAGATGGGCTATGGACAGCAGCCGTACATTGTGGTTTTTCATAATGATACTTCCAATAATCATGTCCATATCGTCAGTTCCAGGGTTGATAAACATTCCGGAAAACGGATAGAACGGGATTTTGAAAAATATAAAAGCCAGACTGCCCTTCAGGAAACTTTAAAAGAACTATACGGAACAGATGTCCATAAAAAGCTGGATAATCTTTTAGGGTATTCCTATACTAATACAAGCCAACTACAAAAACTGCTGGAAAGTTCCGGTTACTCTGTGTATGAAAAAGAAAATACGACTCATATCCTTTGCAATGGGTTGCATTTAAAGTCAATTAATACAGAAGATTTAAAATTTTCAGAAAAGAATATTGAAGATATCAGAAAAAAACAGATATTTGCGATATTCAAAAAATACAAAGGGGTATTTTCAAATTCTGTGTTTAAAGTCGCAGACGAAAAAGGAAAATACATCTCCTACCAATCAGAACTTCAATACCAGCTTAAGAAGAAATTTGGGATTGATGTTGTTCTTTCATTCAAGGATGATAAACAGCCCTTCGGCTATACCATCATCGACCACAAAACAAAAGCAATATATAAAGGAAGTGAAATCATGAAAATGGGTGACCTTTTCAAGATGACCTCCGAAGTATTAGATAAAAAGCTCTTTGAAATTCTGGCCAATTCAAATATAACAATCGAAACGAAGGAAGCTTATAAAAAGCATTTGGAAGACGAGTACAAATGCGAGATCCGGGATTATATGATTTTTTTGAAAGATTCAAAAAAGACATCGTATAATACCTGGAAAGAAACACGAAATTCAACAATGGATCAAATCCGGAATTTTGGAAAAGTAAGCAGCCCGGAAGATAAGATTAAGATACTCAGCTTCGCAAATGAATTGTACGTTATTAACCGTAACGACAGTGCGATATTTATCCTAAAAGAATTGGTCACAGAGCACAATCAAAATCTTTATTTATCCCGGCTTCTTACCCCGCAAAATTTCGAACAGCATCCTATTGTAAGTGGCAGGCAGGTTCCGGTGTCAGCAGATTTTGAAGCAATGCTCCGGCGTTCTTCCCTGTTTGATCTTCCGGGGCCTTCACAGCCGACAGGCGAAGAACATGAAAATAATCGAAGAAAAAAGAAAAAAAAGAGATGATTATCACTTTTGCCAATCAAAAAGGCGGCGTGGGCAAAACCACTCTCGCCATTGCATTTGCCAATTATCTTTCCCTGTTTACCGATAAAAAAGTCAATGTAATTGATTTTGATTTTCAGCGTTCATTTTACAGAAGGTGGTCAGAAGACAAAGATGTAAAGGGAGAATATTTGTATGAAGTGGAAAAAATCTCCGAAGAAAATATTCACCTTACCCAAAACGAAAAAATTTTACAGCAGCTCAAAGGAAGCGAAGAAGTTTTTCTTTTTGATACGGCAGGCAATATTCAAAACAATTATACACAGGTATTACAATATAGTGATATCATCATTATCCCATTTGAATATTCCAATGTAACAATGATGTCTACCGTCCTTTTTCTTAATTTATTGAAGCTGATTAAGGTCAATGCAACATTGTATTTTATCAGGAGCAATATGCGGAAAGATGACAGCTATGAGTTAAAACCTGTGATGGACGCTGAGTTCGATGTAATCGGGAAGGTAATCGGCAGTCCGGTATTTACCAGGAAATGCCTGCTTAACATAGGTACTAAAGGATTAACCTATGAGCAAAGGCTGGCTGTAAAAGAAACATTCGATGAATTAATCTATCATGTATGGGAATTTTAGACCGTTATGCCACAGACGAAGATAAAGATGAGCTGGCAAGAAATCTGAAATTGCCTGTAGAAGAGAAAGCCCCAAAGGTAAATACAACTAACAAAAAATCCGAAGCTTCAGGGAAAAACAGAACTACAAAAGTAACGGAATCGAAACGTCTCACTGATAATGACTTGTTATCAGTTATCAATGAATTTGTCCAAACCTACAAAGAAAGCGATAAGACAAGCAGAATGATCAGGGTCCAGGACACTCAGTACCGGAAACTTGTCAGCCTGCGTGCTGATGGAATTTCGGTGAGCAGGTTCATCAGCTTTGCAGTACATCTCACCCTGGAGTCGAAGGATTATGATACCATCATGAACCATCTAAAACAATAACAATTCAATGGGAAAAGTCTTTATAGTTACCGGCATACTGTACCTCTTGTACTATGCCGGAAATATAGTGTACGACTTATTTATAAAAACAGCTGTCATCGTCAGAAATGAAAATGAAGGAGAATTGATAAGCCTCGGAAGCATTACAGAAGACATGCCTGCTGACATTGTGAATGTCAGTGAGCAGGAAACAGAGAATCTTAATATGCCCGGCTCTTATACCTTTTCTGATGATGAAGCATTATTTGCTGAGAATGATGATGAGTCGGGAATACATCAAGCCCGATACGAAGAAGAAAAAATGATTGACAATTACAATGAAGAGCCTGAGCCCACCACTGAAGAGAAGAACAATCAAACATCTTTTCTTTCCAGAATAAGTTCGGGTCTTAGTCTTAAAGAAGAGGATGTACTATCCAAAGAAACCGAAGTTCTTCCGAGTGTTATCTCGGATGAGGTATTCCGGAACTTCTTGGAAAAGGCTTCTCATCATATTGTAGTCAGCAGTGAAAGTGGCCAGAATTTTTATAAATCAAGTTTAGTTTTTTAACAGTTAAATAGCAGCGGCAGGATAAGCCGCATAGCGTTTCGATTCCAAAGTATACACTATATGTGTGCTTTGGAATTTTTTTTTAGAGCCAAAGGCTTTTTGAAAACAGAGTTCAACTAAAAATTTAAAGATCAAAATGAAAAAATATATTAAGCAATCATTTAGAAAATTTAACATCACCTTAAAGTTATCGGCAGTTGCGTTACTGCTCGTTTCTAACCTTGTATTAGCGCAGTCAGGGGGCGCAGGCGCTATTTCTTCCGCCACATCGGATATTGAAGAATATGTAGAGCCTGTGTCCAATCTTGTTCAAATGATTGGAGCTGTTGTCGGAATTGTAGGCGGGGTCCGCATTTACAACAAGTGGAATAATGGTGATAATGACGTCAATAAAGAGCTTATCGGCTGGGGAGGCGCCTGTATTTTCCTTTTGCTTGTACCTACCGTTATCCAGGCATTCTTTGGAATTTAAAAGATGGAAGAGAAGAGTTTTTTTCTTTACAAGGGGCTTAAAAAGCCTCTTGTATTCAAAGGCCTTAAAGGGAAATATATCTATTATGCAGGGGGTTCATTTGCGGGAACTATGATTTTAGGGATCATCCTAAGCAAAGTCATCGGTTTCTTTATCGGAATCGCGCTCGCTTTCGGTATTGGCGGTGGGCTGATCTGGAATGTATTCCGGCTTCAGAAAACCAGGGGTCTGTATAACAAGACTGCCAATCGTGATGAAATTCATATGCTTCCCGTCAGAATCAGGCTGAAACAGAAGTACAAATCCACGTAAAAAATTAGTGAAATGAAAAAGAAAACCTTTAGCTTTCCTTTTATCGGCTACGATTATGGTGCAGAGTTTGGCAGTGGCTATGACGTTCTGATCGGTGAATACGGAAATCCCATTATCGCCATTCAAATCAAAAATATCGTTACCCAGTATTCAGCAGATCGGGAGCTGTACTTAAAATACCATTCTGTTTTACTGAATATCATCAGTATCATTGGTGAAGGGCATATTGTCCAGAAGCTGGATATTTTTGATAAGAAGATTTACCACGCTCAGGCTCACGAAGAATATTTACAGCAGAAATATTCAGAGCATTTCGAAGGCAGGATCTTTAAAACCATTGACAGTATATTGGTGTTTACCCATCGAATCGATCAAAGCAAAAAGAAAAATCCCTATAAATATTCTGAAAAAAAATATAAGGAACTTCGGGATAAAGCAGAAAAAATTTTCATGCTCCTGAGAGATAATGGCTTTGAGCCTCGTTTCTTCTTTGAAAAGGATTTTGAATATTATGTCTCTTCCATCCTTTCTATGAACTTTGGAAAAGCGACTAAAGCACTCGATAATATCCGTTCGCTGGACAACAACATAAAAATCGGGAATTCTTTTGTAAAGGCAATTTCGCTGGTTGATGTTGAAAATATTGAACTCCCCAATGAGATGTATCCCTATACTACATTAGGCGGAAATGGAGCAACGAAAAATACGGCGGTTGATAATTTTTCCTTTCTGAATGATCTGGAGCAATATAATACGATCATCTACAATCAGGTTATTGTCATTCCCGACCAGGTGGAAAGGGTCAAATTTTTATCCAATAAAAAAAACCGTCATGAAGGATTTCAGAATGAACCGTTAAATCGTATCTGTGCAGAAGAAATCGGAATACTTCTGGATAATATTGCCAAAGACGGACAGCTTATTGCAGATGCCCATTACAGCCTGATCATTAGCTGTGAAACACGGGAAGATATGGAGAAAACGCAGTCTATGATTGAAAACCGGCTGTTTCAGAAAGGAATTATTACCAGTAAAAGCAGCTACAATCAGCTCGAGCTGTTTCGCGCTTCTTTGCCCGGTAACGCCAATGAGCTGAAAGACTACGATCTGTTTACCACCACGAGCGAAGCCTCGTTGTGTTTTTTTTTTAAGGAAAGTTATCCCATAGATGAACAGTCCGGTTTTTATCTCAGGTTTACCGACAGGCAGGGCGTTCCGCTTAAAATTGACACTTCCGATCTGCCGATGCAGACCGGAAGGATCAATAACCGTAACAAGTTTGTATTAGGACCCTCCGGCAGTGGAAAGTCTTTCCTGATGAACAGTATTATCGAGCAGTACCTCACCTATAATTATGATGTGGTCATCGTAGATGTCGGGGATAGTTACAGCGGAACAGCCAAATATAAAAACGGAAAATATATCCAGTATACGGAAGAAAAGCCCATTACGATGAATCCGTTTGTGATGGATAAGGCAGAATTCAATATTGAAAAGATAGAATTTTTAGGGAACTTAATTTTTTTAATCTGGCAAGGTCCTGATGCTTCAATGACCACTACGCAAAAATCCATCCTTGACAATCTTTTGCTTGCCTATTACCATCAGTATTTCAACGGCGGAACAAATTGGTATTCCCATAAAACATCACGGGAGCTCATCCTGTACCTAAACAAGTATAACATTTATGAGGAGGAACTGTATGCCGATTTCGAAAATCAGTTCAGGGAAAATGAGAGCTATTACCATATTTTGGGTATTCCTATGGCGGCGGAAAAGGATGAGATCAAAAAAGCTTTCAGGAAACTAGCGATTCAATACCATCCGGATAAAAATTTCAACAATGAAGATTATGATGACAGCCAGTTCGACAGAATCCATGAAGCCTACGAAACGCTTTCCAATGAAGAAAAAAGAAAGGCCTATGATGAAACGCTGCTCGTTCTTGCCAACAGAGAGATTATTAAAAAACCACAGGTCAATACCACAGAATGGGAAGAGGCTTTCCGAAGGGCACTCATCAAAAAAGTGACTGAGCTTGAAGAGAAACTGCATGTAGCGGAGCTGTCCTTCAACAGCTTTTATGAATACGCTGAAAAATTCCTGCCGATCTATTTATCCAACAAAAAGTTCAGGATTGCCGAAAATGAATTCAACTTAAGGACTTTTCTCTATGTGCTGGCAGATTTTTACAAAGGCGGAAGATACGGTACTGCACTCAATGAAAGTACGGATAATTCTTTATTTGAAGAGCCATTTATTGTCTATGAGATTGACAATGTGAAGGATAATCCCAAACTTTTCCCTATTGTAACGCTCATTATCATGGATACATTCATTCAGAAAATGCGTCTTAGAAAAGACCGCCGGAAGGCTATAATCCTGGAAGAAGCATGGAAAGCTATTGCCAGTAAGCTGATGGGCGGGTATATTTTATATTTATATAAGACCGTAAGAAAATTCTGGGGTGAAGCCATTGTCGTTACACAGGAACTGGATGATATCATTGGAAATACGGTCGTCAAGGACAGCATCATCAACAATTCGGATACGTTTATACTGCTGGATCAGACCAAGTTCATCGATAATTTTGACCGTATAGCAGCATTACTTTCCCTCAATGAAGTGGAGCAAAGCAAAATTTTTACGATTAACAACCTGAATAACAAAGGCGGCAGAAGCCGTTTTAAGGAATTTTATCTCAAACGTGGCAGCAAAGGCGAAGTCTATGGCAACGAAGTGTCTGTTTACCAATATTTGACCTATACCACTGAAAAGCCGGAGAAATCAGCCTTGGAATACTATGTTAATGCCTTCGGAAATTATCAGGAGACACTGGAGCATTTTGTTCAGGATATAGAAAATTTAAGGGATGGCCTGCCTAATCTGGTAGCCTTGGTCAACTTGTATCAGAAACCAATTGACAGACCCCTTATCGACTATTACCATTATTTCAAGAACCGGAATAAAGGCAGGGATTTTTTCAAAGCGATGAAAAGAGAGCTGCTTGACCATGATATGAATTTACAGGAATTTATTAAAACCCAACCAACAACCTATGAAAAAATATAGCATACTCTTCTTTGTCTTTGTCGTGAGTTTGCTTAAAGCACAGACTCCATATATCGACGTGTTGACCGCTCCTGCAATGGCACTCTATGCCAGCCAGATCAAAAATGAGCAGGAGAAAACGGTGGATGAAATGAATAAGCTTCAGCAGGCGCAGGCATTTGTTTCTTCCCAGATGGTTATTGCCAATGACCTTCAGAATAAGGTTTATAAAGGGCTGAAAGAAGTTAATGGAACCCTTAAGAATGGGATTCAGGTTCAGAATATTTACAATAACCTAAGCAAGATTATTACTAATGTCAACGGAATCTATGACGAAGTTCAGGATGCACCGGAATACAGTGTTTTTGCCTACAAGTCTGTTCAACTGATCACGAATAAAGCTACCGACATTTATACCGATGTCGCTGACCTTCTGACCAGCGGTGAGCTGAACCTGGCTACTTCCGGAGACAGGAGACGGCTGCTGTTTAATATTGAGAACAACACCCGCCTGATGAATGTATATCTGGTCAATGTGCGGTGGGCAATCAAAAGAGCCAAGAAAAAAGGCTTCTGGAAATCCATTAATCCGTTTCAGACGTATGTGAACACTGACAAGCAGATCTTTCAGCAGATTTTAAATAACGCAGGAACTTTAGGATTATGAAATCGTTTTTAAGACATTTTTTGTTTCTCCTGGTAATTATATATTCTTCATCATTACGGGGACAGTTTACCGGAGGCAATTACATCTGCTATTACCTGATCAATTCCGAAATTCAGAAAACGATGCAGGAAAATGAAAAGCAAAAAGAGATGAGAAATAAGCAGCTGACGAATTTAGGACTGGAATCCGCCAACAAAGAAGAGTGGAATAAATACAGGGAGGTCACTGAGAAAATCAGGGGCAGGCTCAATAACCTTTCATTTGCTGTCCAGGCTATCCCTACATCCGTAAGTATAGTAAAGGAAATTGAAAAGATTTACGAGATACAGTCCAAAATTTATGATGAGCTGGCAGATGCCCCGTTATGGATTCCTCTTGCCTTAAGCGGGCAATATGAATTCATTAACAGCTTACAGATGGATATCAGGCTGATGGCAGGTATTGTCCTGTCATACGGAACCATCAACGAAATGGAAAAAGCAGAACGTAAAATACTGCTGGATTATGCTGGGTCGGAAATTAAAGGGCTCCGGCAGCAATCTTATTCTACCCTGCAAAAAATTGTCAATGCCAAACGGAAAATGAAGCTGCGTAACAATCTTTTGCAAAATTGGGTTAACCGTGATAAGAAGATTATCCAGGATATCATTAACAACGCAAATCTTTACTAAAATGAGAAAACTATTTATGATACTGCCTTTGCTGTTTTTTATCAAAGGCAGTGCCCAGTATTATTACCAGCTCTATTATAACCTGGAATTACAGGCGCAGGTGACTGCCAACCAGGCGGCAAGAGTTGTGTCGGAAAAGCTCTATCAGAATTCCTATGAAAAGCAACGAAAGGCTTATGATGATATTAAAGAAAAAGCCACACAGGTGGTGGTGATTAAAAACCATATTTATAATCAGCTCCGCAATGTCAATTCCGCCTTAAAGCAGGGAAAACAGCTTGAAGCCATCTACTATGATTTTTCAAAACTGGTGGGAAATATGCAAAAAATGCTGGAATTGTCCGGTCAAAAACCCCAGTATGCGGTTTTGATTACCAATTATTATTCCAAGCTGTACCTCCATGCTATGAACTCTTATGAGAATATCAGCAGCTGTGTGATGAATGAGGAAAATGATTACCTGATGGATAGCTACGACAGGCAGAAGATCCTTTCCAAGATACAGCATGAGATCAAGATCATGAACGGATGGACAGTACATATTATCAATTACCTCCGGAATGCAGACAAAAAACCTTATTTCCGGCACATTGGTGTACTTAACAGCTGGTATATACAGGACAGGGCAATGATTCAAAATATTATTAACAATTATCAGTATAACCTTAACGGGGGGTAAAAATTTTTAAGCGATGAGAAATATTTTAATCATGACATTTATAATACTATTGCTCCCCCTCGCTGAAGGGAAAGGGCAAACCATCAAAAGGATAAAAGACAAGCATATCGTAGGGCAGGAAAAACGGCAGGTATTCTATGAGTGGGGGGACTGGCAGCCCAAACCCAAATATTTTCTGGGTATTCAGACCAATTATGCTTACGCTATGGTATGGGGCTGGCTTGCCCCGAGCCGGAACCGTAATTACAAAGGCGGCAGTGATATCCGCCCGCTTGGTCCGTGGGGACTTCAAAACCAGCGATACGCCACTACCCTTGTACAGCAGGATAAAACGGAAGAAATTCAGGAAGAAGCAAAAAATACATACGAAGAAAATCTCAAAGAATTTTACCACTATACCAATGCAACTTCATCGGCAGACCCCCTGTACCTGCTGTACTATAAAGACATGCTCAAAAGCCTTGACAATTTTGATACCACTTCTCCGGTTCCGTATCAGTGGGGATTTAGTTCCTATAAAGCTTGGGAGCGTTTTAACAATTACGGAATTATCGGAGAATGTAAAAGGAAGATCGATGTGATGCAGGATAAATACCGGATCGCCAAAACGGTAGATATGCCAAGGGGCAAACGGATTCTTGCTTATCACGACTGCCTTATAGAGTGGCGTAAGATGCAGAAATACCTTGCTTACCTCAATACGCAGGCTGAAAACAGGCTGAAAGCCGAAGCCAGGCTGGAAAGCTATAAAACTAAAAATCCCGGAAAGATCACCAAAGAGCGGCGTGACGCTGAAATATTTATGGATGTGCTGACGGGGCATTTATACTAATCAATACCAAACAATTTATGAAACAAAAAAAGATAGTAAGAAGCATTGCACTGTTAATGCTTCTCTTTATCCCCTGTCTTGTCTTCTCTCAGGATACCCATAGCGATGAGTACTATCAGAAGGCAATGGACTTTTTACAGGGTGAAGGCGTACTGGAAGGATGGTTTACCGAAAAATTCCTGCCTTTATATGATAGCTTTATGACGGCAGAGTATGGAAAATTCATTCTGTTCGGACAAGCGGTTGCAGGAGTAGGAGCCTTGCTGTATCTCGGAAATATCGGATGGCAGATGATCAGTGGAGACCGGGAATGGGAAATCGTTCCGATGCTAAAACCCTTTGCCATCGGTCTTGTGATTATGAACTGGGTATCTTTTGTAGGGCTTCTCAGGACACCCTTAATGAAATTACAGGATGTATCAGAGGGAAGCTTTGTGGAAAGCCAGCAGGAACTCAATTCTTTACGCTGGGTACGGTTCAAGAAACAGCAGCAGGTGGTGGACAGGATTGTTGAAGAGCAGGCAAAAGCACAGGCAGAAATTCAGCAGCAGGAAGCCGGAGACCAGTCATTGATTGAACAAGGGCTGGATATGATGGGAGACGGCTTAACCAACTTGATGAGCCCGGTGTATGAACTCTACCTGCGTTTACAGGTGGGATTGCAGCTGGCGATTTCCAGCGCATTAGAGCTTATCGGATTATGGATACTGCGAGTCTGTGTGTATGGTATATTCTTCATTCAGCTCATATTTTCAACTATTTTAATCATTGTCGGCCCTATTCCTGTAGGCTTATCGGTATTTCCGGCATTTTCCAATTTTCTTTCACAATGGGTTGCAAGATTTATCAATGTGAATCTGTACGGATTTGTAGCATTCATTATTTTGAAAATAGGGACACTGCTCCAGCTTTTTGCCTTTGAAGCTGAAATTGAACGCTATGACCAGATCATTAATAATGACGGAAGTATCAAAAATATGGATCTGCTGCTCACTTATTCAAGCAGCGGAATCATGTCTTTCGGGCTTGTAATTGTCTGCTTTTTAATTACAGCAGTAGGAATCTTATGCGTACCCACTCTTGCCAACTATATTATACCATCAGGAGGCAGTAACACAGGGGCAATGTCTAAGATGAAACGTGCAGGAATGGCGGTAGCCACTAAAGGTGCATCATTATTAAAAGGATAATTATGGGACTCGTAAAAAATATCGAACAGAAAATAAAAATCAATCGGGTAACCTCTATTGGCTGCCTCGTTTTGTCTGTGATCGTGGTTATTGCAGGGTTTGTGTTTTCCTACAAGCAGATTCAGGATGCCAGAAAATCCATCTATGTGCTTGATAACGGTGTTCCGGTTCTGGTAAAGCAAACTGATTTGCTTATGAACCGCCCTGTGGAGTATAAAGCGCAGATCGATCTCTTTCATTCCCTGTTTTTCACCTTATCCGCTGATGACGATTATATCCGTGAACAGACCAAAAAGGCGTTGTATCTCATTGATGACAGTGGGATGAAAGAATATATGAACCTGAAAGAGAAAGGCTTTTATAATCAGATTATTTCCTCGAACAGTGTCATGACGGTAAAGGCCGACAGCATTAGGCTTGATGAGCAGAATTTAAAATTCATCTATTATGGGACACAGACCATCAACCGGAAAACACAGCTTATTGTAAGGAAGCTGGTTACTGAAGGGTTTGTAAAGGATATTCCACGTTCCCCCAACAATCCCCACGGTGTGCTCATTGAAAAATGGAAAACCTTAGATAACTCGGATATATCCGTTAAAGAAAAATTCAGATAATGGAAAAATCACAAAAAATAATAAGTAATGACAGAATTTCGCTCTGGAAAAGGGCGGAGCATTTCGCAGAAAAGTATCCCCAAAGAACATTTTATATCATGTTTGGGCTTATTTTCTTTTCCGTCCTTTTTAGCATCGGGAACCTTATTTATGTCCAGAAAGTTTCCGTTCCCCAGTATGAAAAGATGAAGAAGCAAAATATCCTTACAGATGCGACAGCCTCCTTTGGGGCGGGCGTCAGGGAAACAGAAAAAATTATGGATATACGGCAGGCCCTGAAAGAGCTCGATTATTACCGCAGAAAAACAGTCCTGAGCGCTTCAGACAGTGTCAGGATAAAATACCTGCTGGATAAATACCAAATAAAGAATAAGCGATGAAGAAACTTAATGTAAAACAACCCAAATATATCCTTCCGCTCATTGCCCTGCCATTCGTCCTGATGATAGGGTATTTTTATACCCGGTTTGCAGAAGGTTCGGGAAAAGATAAGAATAAGCTTGCTGAAAGCAAGGATATTTCTACCTACTTCGGGAAAGTCGGAGAACGTTCGGAGATCAAAGGCAAAGCTGATGCCTATGCCGATTTTTTTGACAGGCGGATGGACGGACGGACTATGATTGACGGCTTCGGAGATGAACAGGAAAACCTTGAAACATTCGATGATAACCTTTCTGACCGTCAAAAAAGGCATATTGACAGCCTGAATTATGCCCGGGAAAAGGAAAGGCTTAACAATCTTTCCAGGCAGGCAAGACAGCAGTCCTATTACAATGCAATGGACGGAAGGCAAAGCAAACAGCGTGAAGATGAGCAGTATGAACGAAGCATGAAGATGCTTAAGATGCTAAACGGGGACAGCCAGCAACAAGGTTCCGGAAATTCCCGGGAACAAAAGAACGAAGCGGAGGATTGGAAGAAAGAGCAGATGACGCTCATGCGTGAGCAAATGATGCTTATGGACAGCATTGAAAAAGCCAACAATCCTGAGCTGAAGCAGCAGGCCAAGCTGGCGGAGAAGCTTAAGAAAAATGAAAAAGAAAAAGATTTCTTTTTGAACTCCACCCTTAAAGTTACCAAAGCCGCCAAAAGTGCTGATTTCAACTCCATTTACAGGCAAAAGGAAAGCTCTTTTATTAAAGCTGTAATTGATGAAAACATCAAAGGCTTTATGGGAAGCAGGATTCGTATCCGCCTGTTGGAAGATGTCTATGTCGGCAATGCTAAAATATCGAAAGGAACCCCCTTGTATGCCTTGATCAGCGGATTTTCACTTCAAAGGGTAAACCTGCATATCGTGTCGGTTATGCACCAGAACGAAATCCTTCCCATTAACCTTAATATCTATGATATTGACGGAATGGAAGGCTTATATGTACCGGGTTCTGCATTTAGGGAGATGACACGTTCTATGGGCGAAAATATCGTACAGGGGCAAAACCTCTCTACCGGAAGCGCGGATTTCTTTACCACAACCCTTACCTCCGTCTACCAATCCACCTCCAAAACCATTGCAGATGTGATCAGGAAGAACAAAGCCAAGATCAAGTACAATTCCTTTGTATACCTCATTGATAACAAAGAGCTGGAGAATAAGAAAAAAAATATTTATAAAACCAATACCAATCCTTAACCTATGAAGAACCTATTATTTACCCTCACCCTGATGCTGATTTCAACCTACACTTTTGCACAAAATCAGGCTCTTTCCAAAGTGTATAAAAGCGGGCTTCCCGAAATTAATATTACCCGGGATGTTAACCTGCATTTTAGGAGTCCCGAACCGGTGCAGTTTGTTGATTTAAGCACCAACCGCCTCATTGGCGACCTTCCCGCTGAAAATGTGGTCAGGATTAAAATTCAGCAAAGCGAAGAGGAAAAACATTTTGTGAATGACAGCCTGAAAAAGACAGTAGAGATTCCTATAGCATATTCCAATAATCAGGAATTAGGTATTATTACCATTGTCGGGCAATCATTTATGGCTCAATACAAACTTATCTTTAAGGAAGATAATTCTTATGATATCATCACCAACATTGAAATTTCACCTCAGGATATGCAGCCTTTGGAATATCCTGAATATCAGATGTCCAATGCCGAATTGAGAAAATATTCAATGCAGCTGATAGAAAAAAAAGAAAATAAAATACTCAGAAAGAATACGAATTTGGGGATGAGGTCACAATTGAATAACGTCTATACTTTCGGTGATTATGTCTTTCTCGATGTAAGCTTTAAAAACAAAACCAATCTTGCTTATGATATTGACAAGCTGAAATTTTCCATTGATGACAAGAAAATTTATAAGGCAACCAATGTACAGTCCATAGAAGTTGACCCAGTTTTTAGATTATATGATGTAAAGTCATTCAAAAAATCTTACCGTAATATTTTTGTGTTCAAAAAATTCACCTATCCTAATAACAAGGTGTTGACGATAAGGCTGATTGAAAACCAGATCAGCGGGCGAACCATTAACCTGGAAATCAAATATTCCGATATTTTACAGGCAGATACTTTCTGACAAACCTATTTATATTAACCTTAGCAGGCAGTTCCGGAATTTTCCGGCTGTCTGTTTTTTATATCCTTACTAAAGATTATGCAGGAAAGTAAAGAACAACAGAAAATTTACGATTTTTTTCAGAAGGCGGTGTATATGCTGGTATTGATGGAATGCGGTATATTGTTTTTTGGCGGAGCTCAAATTCCGATACTTGCAAAACTATTGAAATCATTGGGCAAAATGCCGTTTCTTTTTCCTCCGCTTCATGCGAAGTTTGCAGAAATTGTACTGATTATTTTGATTGCTATCGGGACAAAGCCGAAAAAGAATCAAAACATAGATATTACAAAATCTATTATTGTTCCCATTATTTGTGGATTACTGATGATGTTTGGCTCGCTGATGTTTATTGATGATACTTTCAGGAAAGATGCGATATTTTTAGCTCCACATTTCAATATCTATCAGGCGGCTTATACTCTTCTCTCATTTTTGGGAGTACTGATTACTTTATTGGGAGCTGATAATATCGGCAAGATCATGAAGCATAAATTAGGGAAAGATCGCTGGAATATTGAAGAAGAGAGCTTTGACCAGAATAAAGAACTGATTAATACTGATTTCTCGATTAATATTCCGTACCTGTTCTATTATAACAAGCGGATGAACAAAGGCTGGATCAATATCAATCCTTTTAAAGGCACGATCGTGATCGGAGTTCCGGGAAGTGGAAAATCTTTTGGAATTATAGCACCTGCGATCCGCCAATTGATCCGGAAAAATTTTTGCCTTTGTATTTATGACTATAAACACCCGGATTTGGGAAAGATTGCTTATTACCATTATAGGCTGAAAAAGCAGCATGAAAAGGACTATAATTATGATTTTGCTGTGATTAACCTCAATGAAGTGGAGAAATCAAGGCGTGTCAATCCCTTAAGGAAAGAATACCTGTCCACACTGGCTGAAGCACAGGAAATGGCAGAGGCGATGGTCTCTTCGCTACAGAAAGGGGGTGGTTCCACAGGTGGCAGTGATCAGTTTTTTACCCAGTCTGCCATTAATTTCCTGTCGTCCTGCATTGCGTTTCTAGCAAAATACGAGAACGGAAAATTTTCCACTCTTCCGCATTTGCTGGCTTTTATGAACCGCAGTTACGAGGAAATATTTAATACACTATTTACCAATATTGAACTTCACTCTTTGCTTTCGACCTTTAAGTCAGCCTACGATAATAAAGCTTTTGACCAGCTGGAAGGACAGATAGGAACACTTAAAATCTTCCTGTCAAGACTGGCAACCAAAGAAAGCTTCTGGGTGTTCTCCGGAGATGAGATTAATTTAAAGATTTCAGATTCTAAGCATCCGACCATTATCGTTCTGGCATCCGACCCTAATACCCAGGATATCAATTCGGCTTTGTACTCTACGGTGCTGAACAGGTTATTAAAGCAGATCAATTCTAAAGGGAACCTTCCCAGCGGAATTATTGCCGATGAGCTGCCTACCATCTATATCCACAAAATCGACAATCTGATCGCCACGGCGCGCAGTAACAAAGTAGCTGTTTTATTAGGATTGCAGGAAATTCCGCAGTTTAAACAATTTTACAAAAAAGAGGTTGCCGATACCATTACCGCCATTATCGGTAATATTCTCAGTGGAAGTGCTAGGGATAAAAGCACACTCGACTGGCTTGAAAAGGTATTTGGCAAAGTGAAGCAAAAATCACAGTCGATGTCGGTTAATAACAACCAGACCACGATTTCCATTCAGGAGAAAATGGATAACCTTATTCCGGCAGGAAAGATAGCCGGGCTTAGAACAGGGGAAATGGTTGGCATTGTAGCCAAAGACGAACAGAATGAAACGCAGGAATATACAACTTCTGCTATTCACGGAAAGATTAACCTGGATATGGAAGCGATTAAAACGGAAGAGCAGAATTATATTGACCTGCCGGTATACTACAGTTTTACGGATGAATCCGGAAACGACAACAAAAACAAAATCCTGATGTCCAATTTTCTCCGTATTAACAGGGAAGTTGAACTCATCGTCGAGGAATTCTCACGCAGTGCATGAGATAATTTTAATAATACCTAAAAAAAGTAAATGAAAAAAATAGTAATCCTAATTCCTTTGTTTCTTTTTTCAAAATTCTTTTCACAATTCAATACGGTTTCATACAGTGGCAGGCTCAACAGTATTGCGGTTGCCCCTCTTTCAGAAAATCGTTTTGAAGGAAATTTCCTCTCCTACCACATTGAAGGCAGAACCGGAAAAAAGCTAAAAGAAATAAAGGAGCCTGATAAAAGAAAAGTTTCAGAAGCCGCTGAAACAAAAGGGTCCTCAAAAAAGCAGAAAACCCAATCAAAATCTTTCTTCCGGGAACAAACCCCTGAAACTGAGAAAAAGGAAGCAGATGATCTGGAAGAAGATCATCCGTTAGAAGAAGATCCTGATGAAATATCCAGAAAAAAGCTGCGGTATAAAAAGTTGGACCTTATTACTGAGGGCAATTATGATTTTCCGGAAGAACAGATGGTTTTTATGCCTCTCAAAAAAATGATCGTTACCTCAAATTATGGAAACCGTTTCCATCCGGTAGATAAGGTAGAGAAATTCCATGCAGGAGTGGATCTACGTGCCAATGGTGATTATGTATTTGCTGTATTGGACGGCATTGTAACAGATGCAGGTTACAGTGGTGGTGCCGGAAACTACATCAAAATACGGCACGGTGATTTTGAAACGGTCTATATGCACCTTTCCAGGACTTTGTTTTCTGAAGGAGATATTATCTATGCCGGGGATATTATTGCCCTGAGCGGTAATACCGGAAAAAGTACTGCTCCACATTTACATTTTGCCGTCAAAGAAAACGGGAGATATATCAATCCCATTCAATTTTTAAATGAATTAATACAAACCAATAACGCTTTAGCAGATTATAACAATGGAAAATAACACAACATTCCTTACAGACGATTTAAAGAAATTCGGAATCATGACCGAAGACAATCAGTTCTCCCAAAAGCTTTCGCAACAGGAAGTTTATAACTTCCTCAAAGGAGGAGTCCTTATTGCCGAAAACGACCAAAACAGGCTGACTTTTAAAATAGCGGACGACAAGCTCAATGTCAATGCCTACACCAAAGATTGGATAAGCCATCAGGATTTGTCTTCAGCGGAATTACTCGAAATCACATCCAAAAATGCCAATCTTTATAAAGTGATGGCTGATTATGGCACCATAACCCACATCGGGAAAAACCATTTCAACAATAACCCTGAAAATGAGATCACACTTTTTGTGGAAGTTGAAAATGAAAGAGGAAAAACAAGGTTTTTTGGAAACAAGCTGGAAGAAGGCCTTGCGGGCTTTAAAATCGGGGATAAGGTTCAAATTAACCAGACCGGAATTGAGAAAGCTACCCTGCATGCCAATATAGAAAGGGAAGTAAAGGAGATGACCAGATATGACAATCTCTTTATCATTCGTCCTTTGGACGAAAAAAACAGGCAGTTCCAATCCAGGCTTTTTGAACTGGATAACAAGGATAAGACCATCAAAGATATTGATACCACCAAATATGAGCTGCAAACGGTAAACGGACATACCCTGTCGGAAAAGCAGCTTCAGCTGCTCCGAAAAGGAAAAGAAGTGAAGCTCGATAATGAAACCACCATTCAGCTAAGCCCGAAAGCGGATAATGAAAAAGGGCTTTCTGCTTCCGTGAAAATGCTGCTTATTACTTCCATTACAATTGATGGTGGACTGACATTTCTGATCCTTAAAGGAATTCAGAAATTAGCAAAAATGCAGGAAGAGAATCAAAAACAGCAGGAAAGCCAAAAATACCTTGCAGAGCTTCAAAAACTCAAAGGTTTTCTTCAGTCCAAAGCAGAGCAATATCCAGACAATAAGAAAATCATTACCGATTTGAATATTGTGGGAAAAGAAATTTCCAATGTCCAGACCAGGGTTTCTGAAAATCAAGAAAAGAATAAAGACACAGTAAGCTTAAAGGTAGGTGATCCTGACCTGTTTGAAGATGCTAATCAGAAGAAAGAAGAGGAAAAGAGGAATGAAGAGGACACTCGTAAATCACAATCTTTTTCCAGAGGAAGATAATAGTAAGCTTATAGTAATGCAGCTGGATTTAGAGACCCTTCAATTATTCGAGGGGAAGATAAGTGAGGGTGGCAATCTGTATTTTTCAGGAAGTAATGAAAATTCATGGTGTATCGTTTATCGTGATTTTACTAGTGTAGAAACAGAGAATTTTTATAAGATTATCAGTCCTTTCGGGGATATACTGATTTACAATATGTATTGCTTCCGGTATATTCAGGAAGCAATACTGTTTTTTCAGGTTAAGAAAGGAGATTATTTCAGGAATGCCCTTATTATCATTTCAGGGCTGGGCAGTAATCAATTTGTTATAACCTATCTGATTAAGAATTATGTTCAAAATGATCAGAAGATTCCCAAGCTCCATTTTTTTCATTCCGAAGGAAATTTTGAGATGGCCGCACTATACCTTGAGCTCCTGGACAAAAAAATTATTTACAGAACAATAAAGTCCAATGAAGAAAATTTTCTGAAAATATGGTACAAATCCATACAAATTCAGATCAGTTTTAAGCAAATCAGTAAATCCAGGATTTGTTTTTTGCTGGGAATTAATGACCGGAAATACAGTATCCGCAACCACTTAATATCACAATACATAGGAAACCGGAGCCTTTCGTGGTAAATAAATAATCTTAAAAGCATGAAATTATGGATGTACATACAGATTTTGAATTTGAAGCCAAGGTATTATCTGATTATTATAAAAATGGAGATAAAAGCATTTGGCTAATAGAAGGACTAAGAGGTTCCCTTTACACTGAAATTAACTCTTTTCATTCTTTGATTGAAAATCTTCAAAACAGGAAAGGAATGTTTGAAGGAATTCCAATTATTCTAGAACCCTTTCGCTCATCGGATGAAAGCTTTAGTGTAAACATTATAAACGATAAGGAAAGAATGGAATTGGTTTCTCAATTACAATCTGTTCAGCTTGCAGAAAGAAATGACAAAAATTTTTCTATTGAAAAAATTGCAAACCAAGACTTAGACGAAACTTTTAGTGAGATTTCTGATCTGTACCTTCAGCAGATACGGAATGCAGAGAATACTGATCTCAGTGCTATCAGGGAAGCTTCAAAACTCTATTCCTTACTTTCTGATAACCAAAAAGAAGACTATTTAGAGTCACTAGAAACTCTGCTTCATTATGATTTTGAAGATAATGAGATATCAATCGAAGACATCGAAAGTTTTCTTTTTCAGGTACGGGAAACTCTTTCTTTTCCTCCCAATGAGGATAGTTTAATTAATGATAATCAAAACAATAAACAATTAAAAATTATGGAAAACAACCTATTCGAAAGCAAAAAAGCAGATTTACAGGTGAAAATTGAATTACCTGGGCAGGAAAAACCTTTCTTCGATAAAATGTCTACGCCTAATAATCTGGTCACTCAGATTCAAAAAGCAGGACAAAAGCTCGAAGAAAAAGAAAGCCTTAGCATAAGTATCAACGGGGCTTCCTTTGAAATTCCGAAAGAAAAAACGGAAAAAGGAAACATTCTGGAGACTGTTCAATCGGAATATGAAAAAGTACAGAAAGATAATACCCAGGCAAAAGAAACAACCGATGATGAAGAGGCTAAGCGGACTGAATCCCAACAGAATGAAGCTCCTGCTAAACAGAAAGAAAAAACAAACTTTGGATACCTGAAAGACCAGATCAAATATCTGGGAATGGGTGAAGATCCTGCCATGCATAAAGAGCTGGCAAAAAAGACAGGTTCAGGAGTCAAAGAATTTTCTATGGTAATCACTTCAGATAAAGCTTCTTTTAAAAATAATAAGGTAGAATTTACGCTTAATTTTCAAAAATCTTCTGCAAACAATAAAGTGTACCTTAATACTTTTCAGGCTGCTCTTAAGAACGAAGAAAAGAATATAGAGCTAACCCACACATTTTCTGCAAATGGCAGAATTACAGCCAAAGAAGCGATTAATCTTCTGGAAGGAAGATCGGTAAAAACGGAAATTAATAGCAAGCATTCCGATGAAAAGGAAGAAGCATTTATAAAACTTCTGCTGAGTGAAGAAAAAAATGAAAAGGGTAATTTTAAGCTCCAGGTATTCAATAAGAATTACGGTATTGATGTGGAAAAAATCATGGCTAAATCCAAATTGGTTTTTGATGATGAAAAGCATAAAGAGATTACCCAAAAATCGTTGGAAAAGGGAAATATTGTCTCAGTAAAGTTCTCGGATCAGAATAATAAAGTGACAGAGGGAAAAGCAATTCTGAATCCCCAGTACAAAATGCTCAATTTGTACGATAACAAAATGAAGCGGGTCAATTCTAATGAACAAGCTTTTCAAAAGGATAATTCTGAGACAAAGGAAGTAAAAAACCAGCAGAATTATTCGCGTAAAATGTAGCGGGAATTATGAAAAATTACTTTTTAATAGTAATACTTTCCCTTTTTGTTTCGTGCAATAAAAACACAAGAATCCGGAGTGAAAAGGGAGGTATTGATGTAGTTACCAATATTTATTATAATGCTTCTAAAGGGCTGGATGACCATCAGCAGATTGTTATTTCCAAAATTAATTATTGGGATCGCAATATTATTGAGCTGGTTCCCAATATCAATATACCGGAAATTATCGACAGTATATTTTATATCAGGGATTCAATATATTTTAATGCAGGAAGTCGGACACAGGCCAAAACACTCATCTTTAAGGAAAGGGAGGTTCACGAGATGCCGAAAAATCTATATCAAAAAAAACATGGAGCTATTTGGGTGAATATTCCAATCTATGGTTATGATAAGAGAAAAAATCTGACTGATACCATACTTTATGGTAAAAAGCAGTTCAAAAGGTTTCAAGTCTTTACTCCGGAAAATTATAGTATTTTCTATATTACCAAAACCGATACGATTCTTCCTTATTCCCTTAATCCCATTGCGGATCAGGATTACGGAGGCAGATTGGAACGGATTGACAGCTATGACAAGAAAAGGGATCTGTTCACTACCGTGGTATTATTGCCAAGAAAACATCTGGATAAAGAAGCAGAAGAAATTTTTGAATATAATTATGCTATCGATCACATGTACTTAAATCCTAGGCAAAATGAAAAATAATCTCTGACATACGGCTTTGGATTGTTCATAAATTCATTTCAAATGGCAATTAAAGCCGGTTTTAAGAGCCCTTCAATATGAAAGGCTTATGTTTACAACAGCCTTTATTTATCATGTTTCGATTTTCAAAATTTTGCGATTAATTTTACTTATTTATAAATCCCAGACTATGAAGCCTGGGATTTTTTATTTTTTACTAATATGTAAGCAATATGGTCAAAAAGCTTTGAAAATTATGTTGTTGTATTTTCAGAATTTTATCAAAAGGTTTAATCATAATAATTTCCCCTACAGTCAGATTAAAAAGCTGGTCATTTATTAGTAAATATTTTGCATCGTCCTGTACAAATAGATCAAAATGGATAGTTTTACTCCCAAAGAGAAAGGAACCATTGATTAAAATTACCTCTCCCCTTATAAATGGAGCATTAACTTTAATTTTGACTGTCTTATGTTTTTTTTTCTTTGTCAATAAGGCAAATGAAAACAGGAATCTCTCAGAAGATTTCCTGCTTTTTTCTCTTAATAGGAGATAAAAGATTTTTCCTTTTCTAATTTGATTAAGGGTAATAAAACCGGTAGCAAGGTCTATTTTTAGACCTTTTTTTTAATTGAATTATCAATCATGACGTAAATTTATTTTAGGTTTATTTTGGTTCTTTTTATAAGATTGATAATCAATGTGTTTTTATCGGAAATTGTACTGCGATTCCGAGGTGCAATTTAGGATCATGAACATTGGAATGAAAACTGTTATTGGTACTTTTCAGGAATAAAGACGTCCTGTTTCGGGAATTAATACCACAAAAAATTTTAAGTTAAACGGTATAATCTGAGCCAAAATGGGAGATATATTTGATCTTATAAAATTTCGTGTTAAATTAGATATTGAATTATAACAAGTAATTTACAATAGAAATTTTCGGCTTATGAGACTACCTACTGAATTAGGAGATGAATATGTAAATAAAGTCCTTTCCAATCTTTCCTTAGAAAATCTTCCGGGTGAAGAATGGAAGCTGATAGAAGGGTTTGAAAATTATGCTATTTCAAATTATGGACGGGTGAAAAGCCTGGAACGTTGGGTTCCGCTTCCTGTCGGAGGAGATCAAAAAATATTGGACAGAATTATGAAACCGCAAGCCTTCAGGTATTTTAATAAACATCTAAAGGCTCATTTTTATAATGTGAGATGTAACCTCTCTATTGAAGGTAGGACATATGGAAAATCAGTGGCCCGTTTGGTCTACTATCATTTTGTTGAAAAATTTGATATGGACGATCTTTCATTTCGTATATCTTTTAAAGATGAAAATCAATTTAATGTACATTTCAGCAATCTGGAGAAGCTAACTGCTCATGAGGTTCGCAGTAAAGCGCTGAATACGGGTAGAGGCAAGAAGGGGAATTATCAGCAGGCAGTGAGCCAATACACGGTTGATGGTGATTTTGTGGCCAGCTATGAAAGTATTTATGCTGCAAGTGAAACTTTGGGGATTCACCCCACCTATATTCTACCTGTCATCAATAAAAAAAAGACTACCGCAGGGAAGTATCGATGGTTTGCAAAAGATTATACGCCCACTGAGGAGGATTTTATACCGGAAACTAAAAGTAAACCGGAAAAGGTACTCAATACAAGCCTTTGGAAGACGCTTGGACAGCCCATAATTGATGAGAGTAATCCGCCGGCTTGTATGAATTTGTCGTTAAAAGATCTTCCTGGTGAAAGATGGGAACCGATTCCTGATTTTGAAAAATATTTTGCCATCTCTAATAAAGGGAGGATAAAACGGTTAAACAGTTGGACACAGAATAGAAACAAAACTTTCTGGAAAGAGCATATTATTTCAATCTTTGTATTAAGGCCCCATAGTAAAACCAGTTATTTTTATACTAAAGTAAGCTATAATGGAAGAAGTTATCCTATAGCAATTACCCGACTGCTTTATTATTGTTTTATAGAAAAATTTGACCTTAAAGATAAAAATCTGGTGATTGTAAACGAAAGTAATCCACAGTGGGATATCGATATTTCGAAATTAACCTTACAGTCTGCTAATGATATACTTAAGGAAAGAAATAAACAGTATGCCACCAAAGTGAGGACAATTCTTAATTCAAAAAAAGTATTCAACGACTCTCTATGGGAAAAGTTAGGTAAACCCCGGATTAATAAGAAGAATCCACCTGCCATTTTCGATTTATCCCTAAGAGACTTACCCGACGAGAATTGGAAACCATTACCCGGCTTTTACGGTAAATATGTTATCTCCAATAAAGGAAGAGTAAAACGATTGAGTGGATGGGGAGTAGGTAATCATTTTTATAAAGAGGAGCAGATTATCTCTCTCAACTTAAAGAAATCTGAATCCCCTTTTCTTTATTTTTATCTTCATAAGAAGGAAGATATAAATCCCAAAAGGCTTTTACGGCTGCTTTACTATTGTTTTGTCGAAGAATTTGATCTGAATAACAGAACGCTGCGGGTTGTTAGTGAAAATCAGCGGCTATGGGAGATAGACCTGTCAAAGCTATCCCTACGTTCTATGGTAGATTCCTTCAAAAATAATTATAAAAAGTAGAGATCCTTTGAATCTTTTTACACAGGCTTTGGAATCCTTAAACAATGCTTCTATCTTTCGTCGTTCTTAGTTTGATTAAAAGTAATCATTTCCAGTTTGTCTATATCTGTTATATAGGAATCAATAGAAAAGCATGTTATTTTTCCCTCATCTTCATACATATACCAGGTGGTTTCACTACCATATGGATTAAAGGTAATAATTCCTTCCCAGTTTTCCCATTGTCCAAATGATTTATGCTTTAGATTACCATTTATAATCCTGGTTGCAAGCCTTAGTAATGTAGTATTTTCTTTTGTCTCAAAAGTTAAAATAAGCTTATAGGCATTAATATTTTCTGAGACATATGTTTTTTGGTATTATAAAAATCACCTGAGAAATTAGATTTGTTAGGATTAGGTTTTTCATAGAACAGAAATAAAGCCTGTTTCTTTCTTGCATTAGCCTGATAGCTTCCATATACCTGTGAGCCTGTTTCACAAGGAAGAACTTCTGCATAATATTCATATCCCTTTTCTCCTTTCTCATTGATTCCTGTTGAAGAAAAGATAGATACAGGATTATCAGTAAGATAAGAATAACCTAAGGGAGTATTTCTGTAATCATGGAAGGGGCTTCTGTAATCAGGAGAATTATCTTTGTTGATAATGGTGTTCGCAAAAGTATTGTTTCCAGTAAATCCTTGATTTACCTCTTCAAAGGAAAGTATTTTGAACTGGGATAAATCACCAAATTCGTCATCAAATTCTTCCATAAGCTTTGTTTTAGCAATTAATATTTTATTTTAATGTTTCTAAAAGCAAAGCTAAATCTTGACTACGCCAAAAGGTGACGTATTAAAAATACATTTTTATAATTTGATTTTTAATTGGACTGTCTGATGAGCTTTTCAGAATAAATTATTTTCTATTTTTAGAATTAAGTTCTTACTTTTGAAAACAGCATTTATGAGAAGCATTTTATTTATTTTGATTTTTGTTATTTCCAGTCCATATAAATTATATAGTCAAAAATTATCTTTTGATAAAGAAAATAGTAAGACAAGAAATAAACTTGAACAATTTCTAAAACAAAACAACGTGCCTGGTATGGCGGTAACAATTTCACATAAAGGAAGTATTATTTTTTCTGAAGGATTTGGATATACGGATCTCATTAATAAAACTAAAGTTGATCCTTCTAAAACCAAATTTAGAATTGCAAGTATTACAAAAACGATTACAGCAGCGACGCTAGGGAAACTTGTAGAATTAGATTCAATTGATTTTGATAAGACGGCAAACTTTTATTTAGACAGTTTACCTAAAAAGAAATACGATTTTACGATTAGACAATTAGGAGGACATGTTTCGGGAATGATCAGAGATCCGAGCGAAGAGAAATTTAATAGCAGCTATTCTCGCAAAGATTTTTATCGTGTCTTTAGTTTGGATGAACTTGAATTTGAACCTTCAACTAAAATCCAATATAGTAACTATGGCTATAAACTGTTAGGTCTGATTGTGGAGGAAAAATGTGAAATGTCAATTGTTGAATGTCAAAAGAAATATGTAATAGATAAACTAGGCATAAAAAATACTTTACCTGATAGAGGTATTTACGATAGCAGTACTACAAAATTTCATTCCATATGTAACAAGCAGGTTGCTATCAGTCCACCTGCAAAATGTTCTTTTAAATATGCTGAAGGATGTTATTTATCGACAAGCGAAGATCTGATAACTTTAGGGAATAGCTATTTATATTCTAATAGAATATTAAACAGGGAAACTTTAAAACAATTAATAAAATCGCAACATTTAAAAAATGGCGATAAAACGAATTACGGGGTAGGATTTTTTTCTTCAACTGATTATTATGGAAATTATTATTACGGACATGAGGGAAGATACGTGGGAGGGTTGAGTCTAATGTATATTTATCCCAAAGAGGAGCTTGTTGTGGTCTGCTTGATTAATTTAGACCTTATTGATAAAGACTTGAAAAGTTTTATGCAGGAAATTTTATTTAGATATATTGATAAAATCCACAATAACAGTTGATGCATAATAAATACAAGGTAATGTTGCAGAAAACACCAGAAAAAACCCTCTAATTTTTAGGGCAACACTATTAAATATATGAAATAGTGATGATAAAACTCCAAATACCAAACAATAGGTTGTTGATAGAAGAGCAATCACTGCCGAAAATTGAAATATAATTGTCCCCCACGATAATAACTGGCAATAAAAAATGTTATTTGATAGTTTTAATAAGGTAGAACTTCCATAATATTCTGTTTTAAATAATCCACTTAGTCCTTTACCATTTCTCCACATTGGAGAAATTATTTTATGATACGCAGCAAAAACGTAGGAAAAAGTAGAGATAACTCCAGTGTATAAAAGTGCAACACTTTTAATATTTAGATCATTAGTGATCCAAAAAATGGATAATGATAAAAATATTGTTATTGAAAATTTATCAGCAGCATTCATTAAAATAAAATTCCTGTAGTAACTATAAATTTGTAAAATAAAAAGCAAGAAAAATATTTTCATGGAGCCGCTTGAAAGCAAAAATAAAACAACTAAAATCCGTAAATAAATTGAGAATTTAAAAATAGAATCTACGAATAATTTAGTAATATATCTGCTTTTTATCCTATTTATCCTATAGTTTTTAGATAAAATATCAAATGAGAAAGGCATTCCCTTTGTAAAATAAACGGAATTTCTCAACAAGGTAATTGAATCTATTATAACATATAAATAGATCAAGTATGTCGAAATTATAGCTATTTTATTTATTAAAATCAATGTTAGATACAATTATATTTTTGAACTTATATTCACCATCAATTAAACCGACCTTTGAAATTATTAATTGTCTTGTTTTTATATTTGGGCTATTTTTATAATTTTTCACCAGGTTCTCAATAATCTCATAATAATAGCTACTCAAAATAACCCGATCGATTATGCCTTTTCGTTTCATTTGAGCAATATAAAAAACTGATTTTGATATTGAAGTGTAAATTTTATCATTGAAATTAAAGATACGCAGATAGTCGTTATTGTCGAAAATAATTTCTTCAAGTTCTGACGTCATGTCATTGTAGTCTAGATCTCTGTAAAATAATTTATAATCAAAAGAAATAGGTCGGGGCGCGAATAATGACCAAATCATTAGAAGTCCAAAATAATCGTAGTCTAATATAAAGTGACATTTTTTGGAAACCTGAATTATTACATTCAAGAGAAATAGTAAGGAGAAAAAAATAATTAAAAGGTTATAAGTGGAAAACAACATAATAAACAATTGGGTAAGCAGAAATAAATGTCCAGAAAAAATCATTTAAATTTGATATTATAGCTAAAATCAGGTGAAAAATAATCCCAACAACAAGAAAGTAGATGTTTGTGAATTGGATACTGGCAAATAATGGAAAGGTTAACTGAAATAGTATTATTCCCCAACATAAAATTTTGTTTCCACGCCCTAAGTTAATTACAAAGTTCTGGATGGCCCTATTGCCAAATAATTCACTATTTAATACATATACCATAGCTTTCCCTTGCCTCCATATCGGCGACCTTATTTTGTTATAGCCAGTAAAAAAGTATGAAATATATAATTGACAAACTATAAAAAGACTCCCGATCATTAAAAAATGCCCCATAAGCGAAATAATTGATAGTCCAAATAATATAATTGTTCTCATTTGATCTGCGCCAGAGAGAGCCAAAGTATTTCTTAGATTAAAAACTAGCTGCGTTAAAAAAACTAGAAATATTAAATTGTAGAATTTATGTGGCATAAATAAGATTAGTAGGGATAAGGCTAATCTTAGCAATAAAATATAATAGAATCCTTTTTCATTTACTATGGGGAATAATACTTTCAGAAGCTTCGATACACTCTTATCCTGCTTATTGTTTACTAAAATATTTACGTTGAAAATTCCGGATTTTGAATAGTATTTTTGATAGTAAAAAAGTGAATGTAAAGTATCAAACAAAATTCCTATAGAAATTAGACACAAGCTGAGGTAATAAAGTTTCATTGTCGCTTAATGTTCATAGTGAATATTATTTTGTCCCTTTTATTGAGTGTCCAACCACTTCTTCTAAAATATATAATTTGTTTCATTACAATTTCCTTATTTATAGCCTCATTTTCTGACCATATGTGATTTCGAATCAATAAAAGAGAGGGCGAATAGGAAAATAGATTCGGATTAGATCTAAGCATTTGTTTTCTTAATCCAAGAATGAATTTGATGTCTCTGCGCTGTCCATACCAAAAAGTATAAAACCATTTGGGTGTAAAGTTGTTAATAAGGATTATTTCGGATGCGCTATTGTCTCCATACAAGTTTCTATATCCCAGTAAATAATTATTCTTCATTGGTCTTGGGGAAAACAAAGTCCAAATTGGAATTAATGCAAATGGATCTATATCTCTTTTAAATCTATCTTTATTAATTTGTTTTAGTATGGTGCAAATGATCCAGAAAATGCATATTAAAACAACAACAGAATATCCTAAAATCAATTGTATAAAATTTTTATTAAATAGTCATTAAACTTTTTTCCGTCTTTATTTTCTTTGAGATAACATTCGTAAAAATAATCTCTGTACATTTCACGTTTTATATCATAAGGTATAGTATAGTTGATATACTTAAATATTTGTTCATCTGTAAAAATTGATAATAGAAAATTAGTAATATCTATATTATACAAATAGATATGATATTTGTCTCTTGATATTACTTGTGGGAATTGTTTTATATCCTTCCAATCATTTGTTAATATAAGAGCTCTTTGAAATTTATTTACATGAATGGCTTTTGACAAGTCCTCTAAGAACATATCTGCCGTTTTAATAGAATCCTGGGGAGATAGTACTTGGTAAGTAATATAGTCAGATCTAAGAAATTCTTTCGCTTCATTGAATATATCCTTAGATTCTACGACCTTGTACTTGGATATTTCCTCATTTAAGTTATCAATACTACCATACATAGCTGATAATGCATCCACTAATGAATATCTAATATTTTTATTGTCAAGTAAAATATTTTTTTTTGGCAAAAAAATGAAGTATTTGTCAAAGTCAGAAATAGGATAGATCAAGCTTAAATCAATAAGTGCTATGTCAGCTCCTTGATCTTTTAATCTGATACTATCAATAATTTTTATCTTGTCATTGATTGTTCTTTTTGATGTAGAATAACTTTTAACTTTATTATCCTTAATGTACTGAAGTAGCTTTTTTTCTTTTGAAATTCTAATAAAGTTATTTTCTATCTTCGTGCTCAACGAATCCTTTGTCACTTTGTACAGATTCAAATCATATACTTGAGATCTGTACAAAGTAAAAGATAGAAAAAATATTAATCTGAATATATTTATCATTTTAATCCTAGGATAGCATATAAGTCATTGAAGTTAATATGATCGTAAGGATAATATTCTATTTGTCCTGTTGCGCTATCTGCACAAATGAAAACGAAATTATTATTTGCATCATATTCATACCCTACAATTACAACCTGATGGTTATAGTTATTATTGTTAGGGTCATCATGAATCGAATCTACTCCTGCGAACACCGGATGGCCCTCACTTAAAGCATCGATAAGACCGTTGACATCGGATAATTTTTGATTTTCAAAAAATTCATTTACAAAGTTTTCGGTTGGTTGGCCAGAAGGAAGGCCATGCAGAAGAGTCTCATGTAATTGCTGAAGATTCAATTCATTTTGGACAAACTGCATACATTGATTATTGAACTGGTCAATTTCTGTATTGTCATATTGATTGTCAAAAAATTTATATAAAAACTCTGCTGCTTCTAACCAACAATCTAATGCAGATTGAACATCCATATCAGGAAGTTCTTGTAATACATAATTATGATGCCCATCAGGTGTATCAGTATGAACCCCATCATGTCGCCCGTCAGCATCAGCATATCCGTCATCATAGTCATTATCATAGTAATAATCAAAATCTCCTTGGTCTTGATCATTGTCTCCATTACTACCACCTCCCACTAGAATAAAGTGTTGATTAGGATCGTAATCCATCGGTTGACCGTCACTCCATGATGGATCATTGGGATTAATATCCGGCCCACCATCATAATCATTTCCACCGAGAATTATTTTAGTTTCATTTAGCTGAATAGGAGGGAGTTTCAGTTCAAGTTCTTTTAAATTTAATTTTCCTTTTTGTTTCACTATTTGTATTTTTAGTTGTTGTGTCTATTCTTAAAAATTTCGTTTAACTTAAATTTTAATGGGAGATCATTTCTTATGTTGTCGCGTTTTATGTATTTAATTTTATCAATTGGTATATCAAGTTCATTACTCAAATCTCTATTTTCAGAAATATCAAGAAACTTCATGTTGTCAACATAGCATGAGATACCTTTCAATTTATTATTATTAAGCTTTAAAGTATCTAAAGGGTAGTTCGAATCAAAATGATTGATTTCGTTATATGATAGATCTAGAAAATTTAGCTTATATGCTTTATCTCTCAGTGAAATATTCCCTTTTAGCTTATTATGAGAAAGGATTAACTTTTTAATTGTGTAAGGTAATTTTGAAAAATCTAATTTGTCAATCCGATTTTTAGATAAATTAACTTCTTCATATTTAGTATGCCGAAGGTCTGGTATCTGAATCAAATTCGAATTAGATAAGTCTAATACAGAATTATTTATAGTCGCTTCAACCTCATAACGAACGGGTTTATTCTTACAAAATGTAAAAAATACTCCGCATATAATTGTTATTGTTAAGATTTTAAGAATGCGCATTACTAAAACCCTTTATCGATAAATGCTCCCCAAGTGCCCATAATATCACTCAATTGATGTTGCAAATCATTATAATATGCCATCCATTCACTTTGTGTAGGCCAGCTATCAGGTACATTTGGATCGGTAGAATGAGCTTCTTGCCATGCAAAATCAGCAGTCTGTCTTAAATTGTCAACTGTATGTTGCAGATCATGCATGTCCTGAGTAAATTCATTAACAATATTGTTGATTGTATCTGAATAATGTTCAATCATATATGCGTGTTCTAAAGCAGCAGCTTGGTCAGCATTTCTCCATGAATATGTCCCATCTCCGTTATCAACAATATAAATACTTATGAAGTCTGCTGGGTAATTGTTCTGAACCATGTAATCATGAGTGCCTTGGATCGTATGATCGTTACTCCATGCTTTTTCAAACATACTACTTATCACCGTATGTACAACTTCATGTGCTATTGTGTATGTAAAATCCTGTAGAGTATTGAATCCTGTTGTATCAACACCATCAGAGCTATTTAGTGGGCCTGAAATACCAGCAATATCAGCATTCCAATGTCCATTAGCATCAAATGCGAAAGAATTTAGACTAATAGTTATGTGATTATTTCCAGGTGCATAATTTGTTTGTCCCCAAACATAATTATTTGGATTATTATCTGTGTTATATTGGCTTCCGAAATCCATCGGTTTAGTATCAAAAGAAACTGTGATGCCATTATTCATAGCTTGCGTTAGCAGTGTGCCTAATTCACTATTTGACATTAATAACGCTTGGATATCTCCTACAGAGTTGCTGTTTCCAATTTGAGAAAAATCAATATTTTGTAAAACTTGACTATTTAAACCATCATGTAATGCTGGAGAGGGATTAAATGATGAAGAAGGAGGAATACCGTTAGAGAAATCTATACCATTACCCCCTCCATCTGGGTATCCGTCATCGTAGTCATTATCATAATAATAATCAAAATCCCCCTGATCTTGATCGTTGTCACCATTATTTCCACTTCCAACAAGGATAAAGTGTTCATTTGGGTCATAATCCATTGGCTGACCGTCACTCCATGATGGATCATTTGGGTTAATATCTGGACCTCCATCATAATCATTACCCCCAAGGATAATTTTAGTCTCATTCAATGAAATTGGAGGAAGTTGAAGTTCTAATTCTTTCAAGTTTAATTTTCTTTTCTGTTTCATAATGTTTATTTTTAATTTTTATAACTAGGCTTACGGTGTCTTAGTCAAGCTTCATATTACCTTGAAACTTGACATATAAAAAAGAATTTGGATAAGCTAGTTTATCAGTGTGAATTTGAAGTAAATCATTTCATTTGTGTTTGAATTATTAATACGAAAATATGAAAATAATCAAAATTAACAAATCTATTCCAAGAATATTTCATTAAATTTCATTTTTAAAATATACTTACTTGTCAATAGTTCATTATAATTAAGAAAACTTTTTTCATACTCAAATAATTGATTTTTGTATTCGTACACGGTTTTTTTTCCGTAAGTCAATAAATTAAATAGTAATTCGTTTGCTGCTGTTTGTAATTCGTATTCCTTTTTTGATAAGTTTATTTGGTCATTGAGGTTTTCAATATAATAATACAAATTTTCTGCCTGTTGAGTAACATCAAATTTTGTTTGCTTTAATTCTCTCTCTAAAATACTTTTTTCCAGCTCAGCCATTTTCTTTTTATTCTCTAGAATTCCCCAATTTAAAAGAGGAATATATGCTCCTACTGAAAGAGCTTGCTTTTGTATTGGTTTATTATAGAGATTTTCGAGCTCAGCTGCAGAACTATTCAAGCCAATGCCTAATTGAACAAAAAAATTAACAGCTCCATCTTTTTTTGTTTTATCTATTTTTTCATCAGCTATCAGCAATTGAAGTTTTGCTTCATTCTCATAACTTTTTTCCAAGAAAGAAGATATAAGCGCTTCTTTATCAATAATTAAATCAAAATCATCTACTGTTTTAAAGTATAATTCTTTTCTTTCATTAAGATTTAATAAATTTTTTAATTTACTAATTAACATGCTTAAATCAAAACTATCACTCTCCATTTTTTGGCTAAGTTGGTTAATTGTTATAGAAACTTGGTTAACATCAATTTCTAATGCTCTACCTAGTTTCTCTTTTTCTTCAAATTGGGCAAGTAAGGACTGAGTTTTTAGTATATTGTTTTTTGTTAATTCAATTTTCTTTTGCAAAATATATCCGTCAAAAAATAGTTGTGCAGCTTCAGTTTTTAACTTTGCGACATCCTTCTTATGATTTATCTCATCTAGCTTCCTTGTATAAAAGTACTTCCGTTTATCCCATTTATATTGGTTGAAGCCATTAATTGTTTGAGAGTATGTTAAACTAACCCAGTTGCTGGAATAATTGGTAATTTTATTTTGTAAGTCATTATTCATAGCAATTGAATTAGTTAACGAAATCTCGCCTCCTGTGAACGGCACTATTTGTTTGGTGGTGAAATTAATTGTCGGGCTCAAGAAATTTCTCTCTACTAAAGAAGTGCTGCCATTAAACTGTATGACTTCCTGTATAGATCTTTGATATGGTAGATTAGCCGTCATAAAAATTTGAGGAAGAAATGATTTTTTATAATTTTCAAAATCAATATTTCTTATCTGGTAAGCGGATTCAATATTCTTTGCTTTTTCAGTATTTGTTACCACTAAGTTGATTACCTCATCAATGCTTAGCGAATCATTATTATATTGACAATAAAATAGGGTTGGTATTATAATAAAAATTAAATTTGCAAAATTTTTCATTTGGCAAAAGTAATAAATTGATGAAAAAAAAAGACACACTACAAAAAATTAATAAATTCCTATATGACTATTTTCCAAATGTTAATGGTGTATTATTGTTTGGAAGCGCATCTCTTTCACAACAGAATTTTGAGGATATTGATTTACTAATCATTGATGAGAAGTTTTCGTATGTTGCTAAGGAAAATTTTTACTATGACCGACAGCAGTTTGGGATAATCAAAATTCCTCTTAATGACATCTTTAATATCTTGGCGCACGATTTCAAAAATGGAATATATAAGCACATATTTGAGACGGGATTTATTATTAAAGATGAATTAAAAATTTTAAAAAATGTAAAGCAATACATTTGTAAAGACTATCCCGATAATTGTACAATTATACGTTTTAATATTAATAGCACAATTTTCAAAATTAATCAATGTTTCAATAGCTTGAAGGGCGCAACACCTCTAATTGAATCATATCTAAATTTAAGTGATTGTATAAATTACATTATTGATTTCATCATTTTACTGGATGGAAAAATTCATTTTAAATCTACAAAGCATAAAACTAGATATCTATATAAATATCATCCTCAGTATGCTGTTAAGGTAGCCGGAATAGTAGAAGTTATAAAAAATAAAAGAATCACATTATTTCGAATAGAGGAGTTAATGAAGTTATTGGCTATCCCAAGAGAATTTAAATATAATAATGATTTCCTGGATGAACATCTTTCTGAATCAGATCCTCTAATTTTTTATATTCCCAATGCTGATCCTAAAGAAATCAAAAGAATTAAGGAAATTCTTAACCAACATAATTTGATATATTATATTTTTTATATTGATACAAACAACATCGAGGAGGCAGGAATATATATTTTTGTGAGTTGTAAGATTGAAAATAAAATAGCATCACTTAGAAATAGTTTAAAAGAATATTTGGGAGAAAGAAGAATGTTTTTTCCTTACAATTTTTCTTTTAATAATGAGATAAAATTCGGAGCTTTTTATTCATTGTTGGAGGAACTTTTCATAGAAATTCAACCTATAATTAATAGTATTGAAGCCGATGTAGAAAAAACAGCAAAATTCATAAATACTATTATCAAACAAATTAATTTAACCTTTGAAGAACTTAGTTCTTATTATTTTTACAAAACTATTAATAATTTTCATAACTTAACTTTTAAAGAAATAGCAGATAAGGAAAAAAAATACAAGATGACCTACAAAAACACAAAAGATAAAACTATATTAAGTGCAGATACAGATCTTTTTGATCTGAGATTTGACTTTGCTGCTTTACAACCAGTACCTAAGTTTTTTTTACTTCAAATTATTGATAGAATACTTTCAATGTTTATTTTAAAGGATAAGGAAAAATTTGAAATTGTCGATTCATTAAGAAATAATCATTTTACAAATGTTTAATAAATTCCCTCATTTTACTCAGCTTGAAGCAAGAGATTGTGGTGCGGCTTGTTTGCAAATTGTCTCGAAATATTATGGTAAATTTTTTAATTTAGATGAACTGAGAGATATTTGCGGAGTCACTAAAGAAGGTATATCTGTTTATGATTTATGTGAGTCGGCGGAAACAATTGGTTTAAAAGCTCTACCAGTTAAAGTTGATTTTTTAAAGTTAAAGAATGAAATTCCATTACCCTGCATTGCTCACTGGCGTAATACCCACTTCATTGTTATTTATAAAGTAAAGGATAATAAAGTTTTCGTATCAGATCCCGCGCTTGGTTTGATTACATATGATAGAAGGGAGTTTCTCAGTGGTTGGTTAGAAAGAACTTCCGAAAAAAAATTTAGAAAAGGTATTGCAATTGCACTTGAGCCTACGGATGTTTTTAATGAAATAAAGCCTTCAGGACAATCTCCTTCTTTCGTTTATATTGCGAATTATTTGTTATCGCATCTAAGGCCCTATAAATCACAATCAATTCAGTTAATTTTGACAATGATTGTGATCACTCTTTTACAAATCGCATTTCCGATAATAACTCAGTCGATTGTGGACGTGGGTATCTCTGCAAAGGATATGAACTTTATACTTATCCTTTTGGTTGCTAATGTTGTTTTGGTTGTCAGTACGAGTATTGGTAATTGGATACGACAATCTATCAATGCTCATATTGCGTCAAGAGTCAAGGTATCATTATTATCAAATTATATATCGAAACTATTAAAACTTCCGGTTAATTTTTTCGAGAATAAATTGGTCGGGGATATTCTACAAAGATCATTGGATTATGAAAGATTACAGAATTTTATTATGAACTCAGCTTTTGCTATTATTTTAGCTTCGTTAAACATTTTAGTTTTTGGTATTATTCTATTTATATACAATTCTTCAATATTCTTGATATTCTTATTTGGCTCAATTTTATATGTGCTTTGGACTTTCCTGTTTTGGAATGTGAGAAAGAAAATGGATATACAATACTTTACTCTTCAGGCCAAGAATAATAGCCATTGGATCGAAATTTTGACCAATATTAATGAAATCAAAAATAATAACTACGAAAAAGGAAAAAGATGGAAATGGGAAAAACTCCAAGTAAAGCTTTACGAAGTTGGAATTAAATTGTTGAATGTAAACCAAGCTGAGCAATTGGGAAGTAATCTATTAAATACTCTTAAAGATGTATCATTAACTTTCTTTTCTGCCTATCTTGTAATTCAGGGTGAAATTACTATTGGTGTCTTAATAGCAATTCAATATATATTGGGACAATTGAGAAGCCCATTAGCAGAGGTGATAAACTTTATAAAATCCTACCAGGTTGCTTACATTAGTTTTATAAGAATGAATGAAGTCAACCAGGTTCCGGAAGAGCAAGACAATGATGTCCTTAATAATATAATTTTCCCAAGCCATAAATCTTTGATTTTAAAAAGTGTTTCGTTCCGGTATTCTAATAGTTCGCCATTTGTGTTAAATAATGTTTCACTAATAATTCCCGAGGGAAAAGTTACGGCAATAGTAGGAGAAAGTGGAAGTGGAAAGTCTACCCTATTAAAAATATTAATGAGGTTGTATAACCCTTCTTTAGGAGAGTTTTATATCGGAGAAACGAATGTGAGTAATGTAAGTTTAAAACTATGGAGAGATAAAATTGGAGTTGTAAATCAGGAAGGAGATGTCTTCAAAGACAGTATAAAAAACAATATTATTCTTGGGAGAGAGCTTGATAACGAATTATTTCACAAAGCAGTAGTAAATTCAAATATTTTAGGCGATATCGAAAAGCTTCCTAAAGGATTTAATACGGTAATGGGTGAAAACGGTAGAGGCTTAAGTCAAGGGCAAAAGCAAAGGATTATGATTGCAAGAGCACTGTACAAAAATCCGGAATATCTGTTTTTTGATGAGGCTACAAATGCATTAGATTCAATTAATGAGTCAAAAGTGGTAAAAAACTTAGTTAAAGAATATGAAGGAAAGACAGCAGTAATTGTAGCACATCGACTATCTACTATAAAGGATGCGGATCAGATTATTGTAATGCATAGTGGAAAGATTGTAGAGGTTGGAAAGCACGACGAGCTAATTAAAAATAAGGGACACTACTCCAAGTTATTTACTAATCAAATGACACTTAATAGCATCATATGAAAAAAGTTGAAGTCCACCATTCAGAAGAATTCAGGGATGTGATAAGCAAATTTCCCAGAAAGTTTAACTCTATTTTGGCATTTTCATTACTGATAATAATGATAATTTGTGGTTTACTCGGATGGTTTATCCAATCACCAGAGATGATTCTCGCAAATGTAAAGGTTACAGCGGAAAAGCCACCTATTACCATCGTTTCTGAAAGTAATGGTAAGATAAAGATCTTGGAATTTACCCCTCAGAAACAATTTAAAAAAGGTAGTGTTATTGGTGTGATAGAAAATCTAGGTGAAGAAGACAAAATCTTAAGACTTAAAGATTCTCTCGTTAAATACCAATCTTCATTATACACCTTAAATCTGAGATCTTTTGATTTCGCTCAAGCAGACAATTTAGGAGAAGTTCAGGAGCCGTATTTTAAATTTATTACTGCTTTACACGAAGTAAATAACAATCGAAACGATAATGAGTATGACTTGCAGGTAGCAATGCTGAAACAGCAAATTGAACAATATCACTCATTAATTGCTCAAAGAAGCAATTTGAAAAAATTCAAGTCCAAGGAAATTAATATCTTATCTCAGAAGTATAGAGATGATTCTATCTTAGTATCAAAGAAAATGGCTATTGTAAATGATTTTGAAAATTCAGCCCTTAATTTTTTGAAAGAAAAGGAGAATCTAAAAAATATAGATATTGAAAATCTTAGGAACCAACTCAATATTGCCGATGCTAAGGGAAATCTAAATTTGTTTTTACTTCAAAAGAAGCTTAAGCTTTCAAATGTAGAATTAAAACTGTTAGAAAGTTTTCAGCAATTGGCACTCAGCGTCAATAACTGGGAGAAAAAATATTTAATAAAAGTACCTGTTGACGGTCAAGTAGACTATGTTAACTTTATCTCTTCCAACCAGTTTGTTACCCAAGGTTCAATGCTTTTTAGTGTTTTACCTAATAATAACAAAATTATTGGACAAGTATTAATGCCTAGTGAAGGGGCCGGTAAGGTTAAAGTTGGCCAAACAGTTTTTATCAAGTTAAATGCATTTCCTTACCAAGAGTTTGGAAAGCTGACAGGAACTGTAAAGAATATCTCCTTAATACCTAATGAATCGCAATATCTGGTCATTGTAGAAATACCGAAGGGACTTCAAAGCGATTCTGATAAAAACTTATCATTTGGTAAAAATATGGAAGGCCAGGCTGAGATTATTGTTGAAAAGAAAAGGCTAATTCATAAAATATTTGATAAAATAATAAAAGCATTCGACAGAAAGGCGCCTGAAAAAGAGCAGAGTACAGATAAAGAAAAAAAAGAGAATGAGAAAAATAAATAATGAAGTTGCTCAAATTCTGAAAGAATTTATAAAAATAGAGTTGAATGAATATAAACATATTTTAGTAGATGAATGTTTTCAGCTAACGCCTGGTAAATATTTTCTTAAACTAACGGTCGTTTACGAATATTACTCCTCACGTATTTTAAAAGAAAATAAAGATATAGAAGGAACTAAAGTAGTTATTGATTACATACCTAAAATTAGTATTTTAAAAAATTTAAACACAAAAAAGGGTTACCTTTTTAATCAGTTTCCACATTCGACTATTATTAGGGACGAAAATAGGTTTTTGGTTAATTTAAAATCTTCTATTATTTTCTTTACAGAAAAGCACAAAAGCATTATCAATAAAAGAGAAATAGATGAATTACGGTGGATTATCTCTAACTATATTGCTGGTATAAAAGATTATGACTCTGACTATTTGAGATATAAAATCTATGAAGGATTAATTAATCTTTACAATTATTTTACACCGAATGACTTTATATCATTATCTACTTTACCTGTTCTTTTTTCATATCATCACTCACATCCTTATGTAAAAGAGATTATGAATAATCATTTAGCATCCTTAGATTTTGAACAAAGAATGATTGAGGTGTTAAACCAATACGGTGGGTTTGTAAATAGTATAGATTCAAAAAATTCATTCTATTCTAATGAGGTTATTTTAGTTTTTAAATATTCTGATTTAGATCTTGATTCATTTCTTGAAAATATATTCTTTAAATTTTTTACAATAACTAGAAATGTTAACTACAGATTGAATAGCTTTTATTGGGAAAAGAATATTGAAGGATTTTTTACTCTCTATTTAAACGCAAATAAAGAATTAATTGAACGAGAAATACTCCCTGAGATAGAAATTAAATTAAATTCTAATGTACATGTAAAAGAAATAAGTGATATTTCTATGGTTTATGATCTTTTCCAGGACGACTACTATTTGGGCTTAAATAGATTATGTGAATATGTGTTAGAATTAAAAAGCAATGAGAGCCTAATCTGGAATCAAAACATAGCAATTTCGTACTGTATTGAGCTATATGTAAACTGTATTATAAGATTAAATTTTAGTAAGAGAAACTTTTTAGATTTCAATAAATATTTGTCGCAGAAATGGCAATTATTTCTATTGTCAGATCAGGAATTGATTTCAAATGAATATGCAACTATTTCAGAAATGTATCAAAAGTTTGAGCGGCTTTATTTAGTTAATGAAAGCTCACTAAATGAAAATTTCTGTAGTAAAATAGATAATTGGATACCTTCTGATTCCTTTTTAGAGGAAATTAATGTTATTGCTGAAAGTATGGATAATTTTTTACAGAAAAAAGAAAATATGTTTATTTCTAATGCAATACTTTCTAGTTTTAGTGATAACACTAAATATGCGTTTTTAGAGGGCTTTTTGTTTAAGTTTTTTGGGCTTATGGGGCTGGAAACAGAATCAAAAATCTACATAACTTATATAATTAATAGATTAAGTAATGAAACTGAATTTAATTAGACTAAGGGAATCTATTAAGGATTCAAATATTACAATTGAAAAGCATCCTACAGAGGATCTGTTCATATATGGCTATTTTAAACATCCTCTTTCTAAAACGAAAAGTATCTGGAATGAATATTCCATTATGTGCAGAGGCTTAATTTTAAATAGTGAAGGAGAAATTATAGAAAGAGCATTTGATAAATTTTGGACATTCAGAAATCACATCACGGGTAATTTGATTTCTTTAAGTGAAAATAGAATTGTAAAATTACCAGATTCTGCACCTAAAATTTATGAAAAATTAGATGGTACAATGGGAGTACTATATTGGGTTAAGGATATTCCATATATAGCTACTCAGAGATCATTTTCTAGTTTAAAAGCAATAAAAGCGAGTGAGATAATACAAAGGAAATATCTACAGGAAACATTAAAATTGGACCGTCAGTTTTCTTACATTTTTGAGGTAATTTACCCTGAAGCCAGCCTCGTAGTCAATTATGGAGAGGAAGAGGATCTAGTCTTGATCGGAGTAATTGATAAAGAAACGGGTATGAGCGTACAAAACATTTCTGAATTAGGTTTCAGAACTAAGAAGGATTTAACTGACGAGTTTAAAAATTTCACAAACTTCAATGAAATTGAAGAAGCAAACATAAATAATTTGGAGGGTGTTGTTTTAGAATATAACAATTCATTACGAATTAAAATTAAATTTCCATGGTACAAGGAAATTCATAAGGAGTTACAGAGTGTCATAAATGCCGAATATCAGATGATTGAAAGTATAAACAAGCTTAGGAAGTATTATGGCTATAAGGAAAATCCACTTTCGACAACTCTGATAATGGAAGCCATAAAAAATGGAAAAAAACAGGAGGATTTTGTCAACGAATTAAATATAGACCAGATCGATAGAGGAGCAATAAAATGGGTTTGTCGGCAGTGGAATAACCATGAGGAAACAAATAAGTCCGTAAGCGAATTGTTCAATCAAAGTTTGGAATACGGCAATACCCCTGATGATAGAATATGGAAATGGAAAAGCAGATATTTAGATAAATATTATGACTAAGAGCGCCGGGCTACTTATTATTAAAAATAGTAAGGTTTTGCTAGTAAAACCTAGGCATATGGCTTCTGATAGTAATTGGTCTATACCGAAAGGAATTATTGACATAGAAGCTGATGGAAACATTGTTGAAACTGCTATAAGAGAGACATACGAAGAAACGGGCATTCTGATTCCCAAAGACAAAGTTGATTTTTCTAAAAGATCGCTAATAAGTTATGTCGACTCGAATGGTATTTTATCAAAGATTATTTTTTATTTTGTAGTTGAGATTTCGGATAAAGAATTTAATCAATATAGAATCTCAAGCGATTTCGACTCATCTGAAATTGAGACAATTGCCTTTTTCTCGGCAAGAGAAGCTAGAAAAAAAATCTATTGGAAGCAGCAATCCGTATTAAACTTTATTAAGCCAGACTCTTTTTGCATTAATGAGTTAGAACTCTTTATAAAATTAGGTTATATTTATAAAGTAAAACATCCAGTATACCCAATATGGCTTTATAATATCACAAAAAAATGTAAGTTGCATAAAATTTGGAATTATACAACATTGTCTTGTAGAGGTTTGATATTAGATGATTCAGGGAAAATTATTGCGCGTCCCTTTAAAAAATTTTTCGAGAGAAATGAAATTTATCCTGAAGTATTGGATCTACTTTCTGAACCATTACATACCACAGATAAATTAGATGGAGCTTTAGGCGTGCTGTACAAATATAAAGATAGCTATTATATTTGTTCAAAGAACAATTTTAATCATTATATTGGAGCCCTAGCGACGGATGTTTTTTATAACCAACTTCATCACTTATTTAGTAAAGATCTGAAAGAATACACAATTCTTTTCGAAGTAATAACATTAAAAAATCCGTTTACTGTTAATTATACAGGCGAAGATGCAATCTTTCCCATTGCTGTCGTCAATAATATATCTGCAAAAAATGATTTTAGAAAATTAGAAGAATTAGAAAAATTAGAAAAATTTGATATCATAAGCACCAGCAAGGAAGGAGTTGTTGAATTTTATGAGGACGGAACTATGATTAAAGAGAAGCTTCCTGATTTTATGAACGAATATAGGAAACTCAAGAACCTTAAAGAGATTAATTTCTTTTGTAATTCCGATAAAATTACTGGTAATATACTAGATAGAAAAAAGATTATTGATCATAGTAATAATAATTTGTTATCTAACCTAATGCTATTTTTCAGTTCTGAAAACATAGAATATAAAAAAATTTTGATGTATTGGATATGAAACGAATTAATTTGGATTCTCAGTATTGCTATCGCACTTTACTAAAAGGTAAGTTTTGATCTTTCGCAGATATACATACATGTAGATCCACATAAATCTTATTGATATTTCTATAGTTGCTAGTCAGTTGTAAATTTCGGCTTAGTTAAAATTTGTTAAAAACCTATGTTGTATTAATTTATTATTTATTTTAGTTAGTAATTATAATAGCAAAATCCGAAAGGCTTAAAGAGTAGGAAAAACAAAAATATTTATTATGAAAAAAAATTTTCAAAAAAAAGACAGCTTATTAAGTAAGTTCCAAAATTCAAGAATTGATAGAACTAAACTCGACACTATCAACGGAGGAAAACTTGTTCCAACTGCCGGAACAGATACACAAACTGGTTTAACATCTGATGGTAACCACGACAACAGTATTTCTGCTCCGGATTCCTATTACGATGGGACACTATAATTTGTCGAATTTTAAGAACAATGTAAGAAAGGATAATTTTTTTATCCTTTTTTTAATTTTATAAATGATTACAAAACTTAAATATTCATTACTAATTCTCATCCTTTCTTTTTTTGGATGCAAGAAAGCAGAAAACTATTCTGAAGTTAGAAGAACTTTGGAACAAGTATTAGTAGATGATCAAAAATTTAGAACGCCAGTTTTAGACCTGGCCAAGCAAGCTCCCCTTGATAGAAAGAACTCTAAAATTGTTACTAAAATCATTGATAGTTTAGGGTGGCTCGGTGAAAACAAGATCGGACATGACGCAAATTTAGCTTTGTTTTTAGCAATTCAGCATGCTGACAAGTTGGAAACAATGGAAAAATATTTACCTATTATCAAAAAAGCTTCTGAAAATGGGAATGCCGATAAAAAACAGGTTGCATATTTGATTGATAGAGTTGAGTTGTTAAATAATAGAAAGCAAATTTATGGAACACAACTTTCTTTTAGAGCCAACGGTAAGGCATTTATTGAAAACCTTCAGGATTCTACCAATGTGAATACCAGAAGGAAATCGATGAACTTAATTTCTTTGGAAGATTACTTGAAAAAGGTTGATTCTTCAAATAATATACGTAATTGAAAGTAAAATATAATGATAGTAATTTACACGGAAGACAAAGATATTACTACTAACCTTGTTATGGATTGGCTTTCTTTCTTATATAAAGGAGAAGTAAAAAGAATAAATACCGATTTCTTTCAAATACCAACACAGCGCGAGTTTTTCCTTGATATAGCTGAAAGTATAGATGTAAAAGCTATTTGGTACAGAAGACCCGGAAGAAGGCCTTTCCCAATCAGAAAAATTCCCGAAGACTTATTAACTGAAAAATTAGTTAATAAAAAATTAGATGTATTATTAATGCATTCAGCTAATAAAGAAATTGAAAATATTAATGCGCACGATCTGGCAAATAAATACAAGGCTGAAAATATCTTGGGAGGTTCTCTAAGATATGAAGTCAATAAATTTCAGGTTTTAAGAATTGCTAAAAATATAGGAATAGATATTCCTAAATCTATTCTAACAAATAGTAAATCTAAGCTTATTGATTTTTATAATGACTGTAATGGAGAAGTAATCTCTAAAATGCATGATATGTTGCTTTGTGATATAGAGGAGACGCACTCCACCTATGCAACTTATACGGAAAAAATAGAAATGAGCTTCATAAATAATTTACCTGAGTATTTTTTTATCGCACATTTTCAGGAAAAATTAGAGAAAGAATACGAAATAAGAAGCTTCTATTTAGATGGAGAAATATTTTCAATGGCAATGTTTTCTCAAAAAAATGAACAAACCAGTGTTGATTTTAGAAGATATAATAGAGATAGCATGAATAGGCGCGTTACTTATAAACTGCCATCTTCAATAGAAGATAATATTCGTTTGTTAATGCAAAAATTAAATTTAAATTGTGGTTCTTTAGATATCGTAAAAACAAAGGATAGATATGTCTTTTTAGAAGTTAATCCTGTAGGTCAGTTTGGTTTTCTAACCGGAGCCTGTAATTATCACCTGCACAAAAAAATAGCCGAATACCTAATACAATAAATCATGGAAAAGCACGAATTTATTTCTCTTTTTAAAGAAGAAAGCTATAAATTACTCCCTATAAATTTTCATTTAATAAGAAATGTTTACTACACTAAGGAAGAAGTCAAACGTTTTAATTTACATTACACCGCTCACAGTAACTTTCACCAGACTACTATGTATGACATCTTTCATAATTACAAGCCAATAATTATTCTATAATGAATAGATTTTTTAACTTATATTCAAATTGTATTCCTGTAAAGGGAAGTGAAGAAAGTATTATTGTAGATCTACAAAATACAGAGCATGTAAATGTGCCTAATCTATTGCTTGAAGTTCTGAAAAAAACACGTACTCATACAGTAAGTGAAATCAAAAATTTTTTTAATAATGATTTGAACGAAGGTATAGATAACTATTTTAATTATCTGGTAGATATTGATTACGGCTTCTTTTTAGAAAATGTTGAAAGTTTCCCGGAGCTGAATTTAGAGTGGCACTCCCCATTTAAAGTTAACAGTGCAATCTTAGAAATTAATGAAGATTGCAAATATGACTTCAATGCTGCAATTAAAGAATTAAGCTCCTTAGCCTGTTTCAGTATTCAAATAAGAATTAATAATTCGGATGTTGATAATATAATATCAGGCATACTCGATGCAACACGAAAATCAAGAATCAGGAATGTTGAAATTTTCCTTCCTGAATCGTTATATGATGAGAATTATTTGAAGTATCTTGATGATATAGAAAACAGGATTAAAACATTTGTAATCCATAGTGTTAAGGATGAAGTATTAACTAAAGATTTGCATGAAAATTCTAAGTATTACATAGACAAAAAATTAATTTTTACATCAAAAGCCATCAACAGCTCAACCGTTGATAATATAAAGAAAGAGAATTTTATTATCAACATGGAATTTTTTACCGAAGCTCAACAGTACAATGTTGCTTTAAACAGAAAAGTTTGTATTGATAATGATGGAAACTTTAAGAATTTTCTGGCGCACAAAAGCACCCATGGTAATTTTAGAAATAAAAGGATTGCCGAATTAATACAAGATAGTGAATTTACAAGAAAGTGGTTTATCAGCAATGACAATATAGAAGTCTGCAAAGATTGTCAATTCAGGTATATCTGTTTTAACAATTCAGATATTGAATTTGACGGTTCTTCTTGGAAAAAAATAAACAAATGTCCTTTTGATCCTTATACGAACGAATGGAAGGCTGAATCAAAACATTCTTGTAAGTAGACAAAAACCACTGCTCGTGCGAGCGTTTCGTTCGTAGCGATAGAAAAAACATACATTGGACTGCCCCTAAAGGGGTCTGATTTTTTATACGCATCAAATTGATTGGGATTTTTTAGAAGATTGCCTATAAATATTCTAATTGTATAAAGCTAGCTCCCTTTATATAAAATATTTTTTTTAAAGTCTAAGATGTGTTCATCTGTTATCTTACAGTATTGTTCACCAAAGTCTATCATTGTGTAACCCATTGACTCGACAATAAGAACAATTGTTGCCATCGTTGACCTTTTCTTTCCGCTAAAAGCACCATTTACTGTGGCTTTGGTCAGTTCTGAATTAGAGTTTGCAGCTATTTTATCATAACTATTGACTATGTCCACACTACCATCCGATTTCGCTGAGGAACTCTTATTGTTACTAAGCATTTTACGCAAAGTAATCGCAGTTTTTATAATTATAATTTTTTCACTTTCTTTAATCATAAATGCAATTAAGCACATAATGAAAAATATTTTGGTATAGTTTTGTATACCAAAATATTTTTTCTTATCTTTGTAAAAGAAGTTACTTAATTGTAATTTTGCGAAACTTCAAAAAATATTAGAAGCTATTCGCTTAGAATCTTGTATCAGAAAACTGGCACTTTTCATTTTACCACAAGACAATAAGCAGATTGCTCACGTTCTAGGCGTGGGCTCTCTTATTCGTGGTAAAGGGTATGCCAGTACCTCTGATACGGTAGGTAGAGTTCCACGCTGTTTTTTTCCTATGATGTCCGCCTCTCTACATTTCTCTAAGCTGCTTTTACTATAAAGATTAGATAGGATACAATGGCAGCGCAACCATTGGAGCTTTACAGTTCACACTCGAGGTTAATTTCATTCATATTAATTCTTTATGATGTGTTTAGGCTGGAGGTTTTGTAATCTCCCAAAACTTCCTCCTAGACAATGTTTAAAAACACAATGTAACCATAAAAGACCATCAAATGAAAACAGGTAGCACCTATTATAATGATACTTAGTCATCTTTTTGTTACAGAACGCTAGGAAATAAAAAAGCCCCTTCCGCAAAAGTTGACCGCTTGGGCAGGAAAGAGCTTAATTGCTTAATTAAATTAAACTTTTCAAATTTATGAAAAAATCCTATACCAGCATAGGGAGCATTTCATGTGTCCTTATGCTAACGGTAGCAGGCTACTCATTTCAGGCACAGGAGTGGAAAAATTCAGATACGATTTCCGGAAACAATACCACCGAAGCTACCGTACTCAGGAAAAAGGCTGACACTTTACCTCCTTCATCTGGAAAAGTAAGCAGCATTGAAGAAGTAGTGCTTAATGCAGGTTATTATAAAGTCAAAGATAAGGAGCGCACTGGAAGCATAGCCAAAGTATCGGCAAAGGATATCGAAAACCAGCCTGTAGCTAATGTACTTTCCGCTGTACAGGGCAGAATCTCCGGGGTCAATATCACCCAGAACTCCGGTGTTCCCGGTGGTGGATTTGATATCCAGATCCGAGGTAAGAACAGCCTTAGAAGAGAGGGAAATGCCCCGATGTATATTGTCGATGGAGTGGTGATCAGCTCGGAAAACCCATCCCGGTATTCCAGCAGCATTATGCCTTACTCTTCTATTAGCCCGTTAAACAGTATCAATCCCAATGATATTGAAAACATCGAAATACTGAAAGACGCCGATGCTACGGCTATCTACGGTTCCCGGGGAGCGAATGGTGTGGTCCTTATCACCACCAAAAAAGGAAAGAAGGGAAAGACACAGCTTAGCATTAACACCAGCTATGCTTTAAGCCGTGCCGCTTCCAATATGAAAATGATGAATACGGAAGAATATATTCGTATGCGTAAACAGGCTTATGCTAACGACGGGATTACCACTTATCCAGCCACCGCCTATGATATCAATGGAAAGTGGGACCAGACACGATACACCAACTGGCAAAAAACACTCATCGGCAACACTGCTGAAACTATAAGCACACAATTTTCTGTCAGTGGAGGAAATGAAGGGACTTCTTTTTTAGTAAGTGGCAGCCACAATGAGCAGACCACCGTGTTTCCTGCTTCTTTCCGTTACAAAACCAACAATATTACTTCCAGCATTTCCTATCAATCCAAAGACCGGAAATTTACTGCTAACCTTTCCAACCTGATTTCCTTCCAGACCAATAATATGCTCAATCAGGAGATCACCAACAAATCATTATTTCTAAGCCCGAATGCCCCGGTATTATATACATCTGGCGGCAATATCAACTGGGAAAACAATACGTTTGACAACCCTATTGCCCCGTTTGTAAGCACGTATTCCAATGATAGCAAGCAGTTCACTTCCAATATCAATATGAGCTATGAAGTATACAAAGGAATATCAGTTAAGCTCAATGGCGGGATTAATTACCGGGCTTTTGAAGAATATTCGTTGCTACCCCATACCATGTACAATCCATCTTACGGTTTAACCAGCGCTACTTCTTCAGCCTTAAGGAACAGGCGGCAATATTTCTCGTATATTATTGAACCGCAAATAAACTGGAAACAAGCTTTTGGAGACCATCAGGTTGATGTGCTTGCCGGGGGAACCTTCCAGCAGGATTCCGGCTACCAGTCCCAAAACCAGGGATATGGATTTGAAAGTAATGCGCTGATTCACAATATAGGTGCTGCAAAAACCAAAATTATTACTGAAGCAGGTAATGAATATAGGTATGCCGCATTATTCGGGCGCATCAACTATCAATATAAGCACAGGTATATTCTTAATATTACCGGAAGGAGGGATGGTTCCAGCCGATTCGGACCACAAAAACGGTTTGCTAATTTCGGAGCTATTGGGGCTGCCTGGTTATTTTCTCATGAAAATTTTCTAAAGGAAAGTAAATGGTTAAGCTTCGGAAAGCTCAGAGGGAGCATTGGGACTACCGGCAGTGATAAGATTGGCGATTACCAGTATCTGGATACCTATACCATTTCCGGAACGGGCTATGGTGGTGTCACTGCCCTGAATCCTTCGAGATTGTATAACCCTCTTTTCAGCTGGGAGAAAACAGTGAAGCTGGAAGCCGCAGTGGAATTAGGCTTTTTGAAAGACTGTATCAACCTTTCGGCAGCATGGTACCGGAACCGCTCTTCCAACCAGCTGGTAGGGATTCCCCTGCCAGGAACAACAGGCTTCAGTTCTATCCAGGCCAATCTTCCGGCAACGGTAGAAAACAGTGGGTTTGAATTTGATCTCAGTGCTTTCCCGATAAAATCTTCTTTTTTCAAATGGAATACCAGCTTTAATATCAGCATTCCGACAAGCAAGCTCGTATCATTTCCCGGGCTGGAAGGCTCTACTTATTCTAATCAATATGTTTTGGGATATCCCGTTTCTATTGTCAAAGTCTACCAGTATGAAGGGATAGACCCGGCTACCGGGCTCTACAGGTTTAAGGATTTTAACGGTGATGGTAAAATCACCTCTCCGGATGATAATCAGGTTATTGAAAAAATAGGTGTCCGGTATTACGGAGGATTACAGAACCAGCTTCTGTATAAGAACTGGACATTCTCTTTTTCATTACAGTTTGTTAAACAAAGGAACTGGAATTACCATAACTATATGCCAACTCCCGGAACGATGAATAACCAGCCTGTAGAGGTGTTGAATGTATGGTCTCCTGATAACCCGGGCGGAGCATATATGCCTTACACTTCAGGAGCCAATACTCAGAAAAACACCCTGCAAACCTTTTTCAAAAACAGTACGGCGGCCATTGGGGATGCTTCGTATATCCGGCTAAAAAATATTCAGCTAAGCTACAGGCTTAAGCCTGAAAGCGGGATCGTAAAGGATGCTCTGATTTATTTCCAGGGACAAAATCTGCTGACATGGACCAAATATTTTGGGCTTGACCCCGAATTTGTCCTTAGCGGATTCTTACCCCCGCTCAAAACCTATTCTTTTGGAATCCAGCTTAACTTTTAAAAACTAAGAAAATGAAAAAATATAATATCAATCTCCGTACTATACCTATTGTCCGATCTGTTATCAATATTGAGGGTATAGATAGGCTCCTGATACCTTTTTCTGCTATAAAAATACCTTTCATCCTTCTTTTCCTTTTGCTCACAGCAGTTTCGTGCGAAAAGTTGGTGGAAGCAGATGATCCGGATAGCCAGATCGGGACTGAGCAGGTATTTGAAGACCTGCAAAGTGCCAATGCCGCTTTATCGGGACTATATTCGGGATTATTCACCTCTTCGCTTATTTCCGGTGGGAGTGATGGAACAGGAGCTCTTTTGGGAACCTATACAGATGATCTGGACTGCTACTATGTAAATAATAACAGCGGGGCACTGGAACTGTATCAGAACCAGCAGATCCCAACCAACCCCATGATCGAAAAAACATGGAATACAGCATATCAGCAAATTTATGCTGCCAATTCCATTATAATAGGAGTAAGCAATTCTTTATCGCTGGCAGCAGAAGATAAAAACAGGATTAAAGGGGAAGCCCTTCTGGTACGAAGCCTTATTTATTTGTATTTGCAGCAGATCTATCAGGAAATCCCTTATACGGAAACAACTGACTATCAAATCAACAGTCATTTGTCAAAGCTTTCCGGAGAGGCATTATTACAAAAATTAGAGGCAGACCTGAATCTTGCCATCAGCCTGCTTTCGGATACCTACCGTAATGCAGAGAGGATTTATCCCAATAAAAAGGTAGCTGAACTGTTGCTGGCCAAAGTATATCTTCTGGAGCAGAAATGGGTACTGGCAGAGCAGTTAGCCGGAAATATCATCCAAAATCCTCTTTATCAATTAGAACAGGATATTACAAAAGTTTTTAAGAAAGGAGGAAAGCATATTCTGTGGCAGCTAAAACCGCTCAACTCCGGGGATTCCACCAAAGAGGCTTCCCTTTATTACTTCTCAGGGGCAGCTCCCAATGCTTATGCGCTTAGCACAAGCCTGATCAATAGTTTCAGTGGTTCTGACCTGAGAAAGCAGGCATGGATGACTCCTGTTACCGTTTCTCAGAATACATGGTATCGAGCTGCTAAATACAAAAACCTTTCAGGGAATACTGATGAGTATTCCATTATTTTCAGGCTTGAAGAAGCTTATTTCATCATGGCGGAGGCTTTAGCCCGGCAAAACAGGGTAACAGAAGCACTTTCATACCTCAATGCTATCAGGCAAAGAGCCGGAACGGCACCACTTACCGGAACCTGGTCCAAAGATGCTTTTCTTCAGGAATTACTACTAGAGGTCAGAAGAGAGTTTTTTGCAGAAATGGGACAAAGGTTCATGGCCTTAAAACGGTTTGACCGCCTTGGTGATTTGGCTACTATAAAGCCTAACTGGAAAAGCTACCATACAGCATGGCCTCTTCCACAAAAAGAGCTGCTGCTGAATGCTAACCTTAACCCACAAAACCAAGGATACTGATGAAAACAGCCTATCGTTTGCTCATGATGCTTATAACGCTGCTTTTGTTGTACGGGTTCAGGTGGATGCCTGTACCGCTGCCCTTATTCCCAGCGCAGGATCTCAAAATAAAGGATGCTAGCCATCTTCAGAAGCTCTCCTCAGAATCCTATGAAATCCAGTTGCTCAAAATATCAGCAGACGGAAAATGGTTGGCTGTAAAAAAAATCATGGACTCTGGGCAAGACACTTTGATGATCTTAAGAACAGATGTCCCCGAATCCATTGTCTTTAAAAGAACCCACGTTTCGGAACTACAGTTTCTTATTGATAATAGGGTATTGCTGTTGGATAAACAAGGCAAGGCAGAAAATCTGAGCTTAGGAGTGCAGAAAAAGGGAAAAGCACAGGAGAAAGATAGTGAAGGTAATATTTTTGCTAATGGTAAAGTTTTTAATCAAATAAAAAAAATTGAAGTTCTTAAAAACGGCAAAGAATTTTTGTTATGGTCTGATTCCTCGCAAAAGAATTCCCTGGCATGGTATACAGCAGAGGGAAACCTTTTACGGGTTTTGGAAGGTGTTACGACTTACCTAATAGATAGGAATTCCGAGCTCTATGCGGTGCAGAAGGAAACAAACGGAGATAAAAAAGACAAAGAGTACAGTATTTTCAAGTTTTCTGGTTCTGCTAAACGGTTGTTCTATCAGACTAACAGGCTAATTGAGAGTATTTACACTGCATCTGATGGAGAAAGTCTGATCAGCCTTGAAAAAGACCTTACGACCGGATATATGAAAATGGTATCTATAAGCCTTAAGGACTTTAAAAGCTATCCTTTAGACGATAGCCTTTTGTTCTATCATGTTACGATAAAAGGAATTGGGAAGGAAAAATTATTTTTTCTTAACGCTATCAAAAATAGGACAGAGACAAAGAAATCGTCACCCGAGATTTGGTACGGTGATGATAAAAATCTTGAAGAGAAATTTTTACCACAATTTCAGGAAACGTATTATCTCTGGGAACCTGAATCGGGGCAGCTTGAAAACCTGAATGACAGCAGTGGATTTCAAAAAATCATTCCCCTACATAACGAGCGGTATTTCCTGGCTTTTAATCCCCGGGAGCTTAAAGATTATACTCGAAAAACATCTCCTCTGCTGATTTCTGTATACGACCGGATAAGCAATACTTCCGTAAAGGTAGATACCGTGGGTACTGAATTATACGTCTCTGCAAAGGGAGAATATCTTTTCTACCCCAAAAATAACCAATGGAAATTATATAGGATTTCTGATGGAAAAACAATCCTTATCTCAAAAAATGGAGTAGAGCAACCTTACTTTACCCGTGATGGTAAAGGAATTGTTTTTGGTGGGAATGATGCTCTCTGGTATTACAATATACAGAAAGGAAGCTATAAACCATTAACCACAACGACCAAAGGATTCCAATACCATGTCATGGGCGGAGAAAGGGAATCGCTCTTATCCAATTACAATTTTTACCGCTCGGTGATTGATGATAACCGTCCGTTCATGGTAGAATACCGGAATGTAATGAATAATCAGTTCGGGTATCAGAGATTGTATGGGAATAAAAACTATACCGCCATTTCTCTTACCGATGGCAGAGCCAGTTCCCTTTTGTATAATCCCTCTTGCAGCACCTTTGCTTATATACGGGAAAACTACAATATGCCCCCTCAGATTGTTGTTGCTAAAAATGGAAAAAATGATGTGATCTATCAAAGCAATACGCAAGATACTAAGATTTCAAAAGCAAGGATGGACATTATTGACTATACCGGACCGGGAAGTATTCCCCTGAAGGGGCTGCTGTATTACCCAATAGATTATAATCCTTCGGTAATATATCCGATGGTGGTGCATATTTATGAGGCTCAGCACTATCTGAGCTCCCGTTACTGGCGGCCAACTTATAAAAACAGCTTAGGCTTTAATGTAAGGTTATTACAGGAAAAGGGATATTTTGTCTTTCTGCCGGATATCGCTTATGGTTCGGAAGGCCCGGGAATTTCTGCGCTACAATCTGTAGAAGCAGCCATGAAAGCGGTACTGAAAAACACTTCTATTGATTCCTTAAAAGTTGGACTTATGGGGCAGTCATTTGGAGGGTATCAGACCAATTTTATTGCTACCCATTCAACTCTGTTCAAAGCCTATGTTTCCGGAACAGCCAATGCTGACATCGTACATGTTTATCATACTTTTAGTGAAAGTTACCATATGCCGGAATTCTGGCGGTATGAATCCGGGCAGTATAGGATGGGAAAATCCTTTTCACAGGATAAGAACCTTTATTTCAGGAATAATCCACTGTATCATGCCGATTGGGTGACTTCACCCATACTTTTATGGTGCGGTATGCAGGATAAGAATGTAAACTGGGAAGAAACCCGGACATTTTACAATGCTTTAAAAAGGAGTAAAAAAAAGGTGGTGGCGCTGTTTTATCCTGATGATGGGCATGCTATGTGGCAAGAGGCTTCTAAGACTGACCTTACTTCTAAAATACTGGATTGGTTTGGTTTTTATCTGAAAGATAGTAAAAATGTGACTTGGATTAGCAATAAATAAAAGAAGGGTGCTTATGACACCCTTCAGATTTTTAGTTAACTCGGTACAATGGTGCTCCGCACGCAGTGTCATTGATCTTTTCTTTCAGTACTTCGGAGTTCCAGGTACATTCTGCACCTTCGATGGTGCTGCACTGGGCAACTTCGATACATTTCACTTCCGATGCAGATGGATCAAACCTGTGGCCAGGAACCATTGTTGAATCTGCGGTTTTAGATACGGTGGATGCAAATGCTCCTCCTGCGCCTGTTAGAAAAACAACTACAGGCAAAATAAACTTTTTCATATAAAAAGATTTTGATGTTATGCCTACTCTTTTTACAGGTTTTCGGCTTTCCCTGTGCTGAAATGCCGGGTAAGGGACGGATATAACCGATACCTGACAATTTCATTGCCGATAAGGATATAGAAATACTTATCAGTCACCAGCATCTGGGACATTTTATCCTTCCCGCGGTTGAAGACATAAAAACTTCCCACATATTCCTGCTGGTCGGTACGGTACACATCTACAATAGCTGCTTGCTTCCAGGCTTTTCGGGATTCATGCTTTCCCATTAGATTAGATTCGTTAAACAAGAGCTTGCGATATGCGACCATATCTTTATTCACTGTTAATGGCGGCGCACTCATTTTGTGCTGTCCGTCTTTCAGTTGCGTTACCTGTATTTGTGCCCTGGTAACGGTGTCAATCGTATGAAGCTTTCTCAGTACAGTCAGTTCATGATCCATTTCCATGAACTGGTTGCGATAGAAATAGGTATACAAAATTTTACCAGTTGCAGGGTCACGGATCATTTTGCCATCTGAATCGAAAATCCCGTCCTTTTGTTTTTCCAGCACTTCTGAATACAGCTTCACCTTTGATTTTCGCTGAAGATCCAAAATACCCAATACACGATTTTGTGTTTCGCTACTTTGTGTCCTGATGGCAAAACGTGCAGAATCCAAAGGAATGATCTGGTTGAAGTAGGCATCCTTATAGCTGATCGTTTTAGCATTTTGTTTGCCGAGTTCACCTCTGTAGATAACAGGGACATTGCCATCATAAATATAATAGTAAGGCTTTTGAACCTGCATTTGTATTGACCGGAATGAATGGTTATGGCTGTCTATTACTGAGGTGAATGATGTTCTTGTTACCAAGGCTGTATCAATTGTTGTTAAAATGAGGGGTGTTGTATAATTTCCCAAATAGATCTTATCATCAGCGGCTCCTGCGAAATAATAAGAATTCGCTCCAAGATCCATTTTTTTATCCTCTTCCATTGGATACTGAAGAAAACGCCGGGTAAAATTATTCTCTGTCTTCATGATATGTTCCGAGCTGATGAACAAAAAAATCACCAGTCCGCAGCTTATCACTCCAATGGTTCCGGAGAGAATAAGATAACGTTGCCGATTCGTACCTCTTTGCCTTTCCAAAATAATAATAGCTCCCAAGGCAAGCGCAATACAAGCTACATTAAAGATCATATGTTCCGTCCATCCCAGCTTTTCCAGGATTCCCCCACATGAACAGGGTACAAAATCACTAAAATTCAGTATCAGGTAAATATATACGGTAAAGCTCACCATCAGTCCGAATGATGCATAGAGCCCTGGTAACCGTGTACTGTTAATGCATAATAATGCTGCTATGATGAGCTCAACAATAATAACTGCATAAGATATAAATCCGGCATATGCGCTTAATAAAGGAGATTGTGCTAACTGTACCTGAAAAGCCTCAAAATCTAACAGCTTGCTTAATGCTGCATATACAAAAAGCAATACAAAAAAATAGGCTACAATACCAGGGAAATGATAAGAGAACTTTTTCTTCATGTTAATTTTATGGTGATTAGTTAATGGTGTAAAGTTCTGTAAATTATATAATTATACTATTGTATAATTTGTAAAAAACATAATAAAAAATGACAAAAACATAGTAAAAAATGACACTTATCGAAAAATTGTCAGTTTGATCCATTTAATATTCTTGGAATTATGTATAATGGGAAATTGTATTTTCTTTTAAATAACTGGTGCATTGCGATGTAGCTGGAAAAATTATTTTTATGAGCAATTTCCTTTAGTGATAGATTGGTCAGCATAATATCATCAAGTACATCCAGCATTTTCATTTTCATATAAAAATTGTAGAAGGTGGTTCCCAGGCAGATTTTGCAATCCTTCCTAAACTGTAGGTAGCTTATGTTATACCGGGGATATAAGGTATGAATGCTTTGTCTTTCATTATACTCCTCTGTATAAAATATTGACAAAAGGTAATTGCATTTTGCATGGGAAGCATAACTTATATAATTCACAGGCATTGACATTTCATGCAATAAGCTGTATACTCTTGATTCATCCTGCTTATATAGGCCAATGCCCGAAAATAAATAAACTTCTGTACTTGTTGTGAAGTGAATATGGATTGGAAATATTTGTTTTTTATCAGAGGAATTGCCAACCAAATGCGGCAAAACAAGATTTTGGATCACTGTGAGATAATCCGGATCAATAGTCCCATCAGCTTCAGCTCCGTTGACAGTATGCTTTATTAGAGAATGTCCTTTATAGTAGTGATTTTCTTTAGGTAAAATTTGTAATGATTTCAGTAACGAAATATATGTTTTTATTAGAACCCTGCTATCATCCAAAAGCTGTTCAAAAAGAGCGGCATCAAAAATAGAAGTATGAGCCGGAAGCAATGAAAATTTAGCCATTGCTTCTTTTAGTTTTTGATCAATGATGGCAAGCTGATAGATATGCATTTTGTTAGGTATACATGAATATTAGGTTAAAAGAACTGATTTCAAAATGTAACAATACGAGCTGTTGCGCTTATATTCTGTAAGTCGTTTTTACATCAAGAAAAAAATAAAAGTAACCCGAATAGCATTTTCAGGTTACTTTATGTTGGCTAAAATGATTGATTAGAGTGTATAAGTTCCATTTTGAAAAATTAATTTCTTATCGTTATAATTTTGTAAGCTTATATTATTGTTTTACTCTCCACCTGATCCCGTCTTTGGGAGGAGGTTCGTTTTCACCATTATCGAGTGAAGGGTCTTGTTCCGTACTTTTTGGAATTGTAATACTGTCCATTTTCTTACTTTGTGAAGTGCTTCTTGTTTTGTTTTTTGTTTCAGGATAAAATGGTTCATCTGTAATATCTTCTCCTCTACATGATTGAGCGGAGATAAGCAACAGAATAATCGTTAAAATTGAGATTAACTCTTTCATTAATTTTGTTATTTAAAAGTTATCTCCGGCCGGATTGAAATATTTATTAGAATTCTGTTTTCGAAATTATAAGGTCTTCTTCGATGGAAAAAGAATTTATGGGCGCCTTTCGGGAAACGCGACGTGCTAATTCGGGAAAAATAACATCAATAAATAGATATATATTACTAGAATGCAAGTAATTAAGGTTTAAGTGTTTCAAATTGGTTTCCATAAAAAAGAAATGATATATTTTATGTAATTTTGACAGTCTTTCACCCACCTCACATCAACGTTAATGGACAAAAAAGTTTACTTTGTTATCTTATTTTTGTGTTTTGCAGTTGTTTTTTCTCAAAAAAGTGACTTCAATGAATATGTGCAACTTCGTAAGAAGTATGAAAACTATCTGGATAGTGACATAAGAGCGCTGCCTCATATTAATTTATATATAGCAAAAGCTAAACGGGAAAAGAATTATCAGAGACTATTCCAGGGTTATAAAGATGCAGTAATGTATTCCGTTACAAAAGAACAGAAACTGATGTATGCGGACAGTACTATTTTTGCTGCTAAATCTTCAGGGAATAATGATCTGATAAGTGTTGCCCATCTAGGTAAAGGTGTTGTTTATTACTATAATTATAAGAAGTTTAAAAAGGCATTGGATGAATATATGATGGCTTTTGAATATTCTAAGCACTCTAAGGATGAATACTTTAAACATAAAATCTTGTACCATATAGGTGTTGTGAAAAGCTATTTAGGTTATTATGAGAATGCTTTAACTCTATTTGAAAAATGCCGGATTTTTTTTAAATCTAAACTCGGGGCAGAAATGCACCCTAATGAAATATATAATATTACCAAAGGCTATTATAACACTCTTCATCAAATGGCCGTCTGCCACAGGAATTTAAAAAATTATAAAATATCAGATTCTTTGACCGAAATGGGATTGAGGCATACTTCTATTGATAATGATTTATTACTGGAACACAGTTATTTCCTGAAGTGTAAAGGGATTGCAAGTTATCGAAAGAAAAATTATGCGCAGGCTCTAATAGAACTTAGCCTGTCACTTCCTGAAATCAGAAAAAATTCAGATATCAGCTGGGAACCCATCATTTATTTTTATATGGGAAAATCCTTTTTAGCACAGGGTAAGACTAAGGAAGCAATAGATAATTTTCGTAAGGTAGATTCAATTTTCCAAAATTACCATTTTATTTTACCTGAACTCCGGGAAAATTATGAATTATTAATCAAATATTATCAACAACAAAATAAAGAAAAGCAACAGCTCTATTACATGAGCCAGTTATTGAAAATAGATGAAATCCTTGGTGAAGATTATGTTTATCTCATAGATAAAATTCATAAAGAATTTGATACCCGTACTTTACAGGAGGCAAAAATGAAACTTGAAAAAGCAAATTCCAAAGGAAACCTTATCAATAGTGGATTAATGGTCCTCGCCTCCAGCCTTGTTATTGCCTTAAGTATTCGTTATAGGCGAGAAAAGAAAATCCGTCGGCAGTACGTAGCATTGGAAAATAAACTCATGACAATAAAAAAAGAGACTTCAAAACCAGTTATTAATGTAAGGATCGAAGATGGTAAAAAATACGAGATCGCTAAAGATAAAATAGAAGAACTTTTACACAAGCTTCAAGCATTTGAAGATAAAAAGAGATTCACTCAAAAAGGGCTTACTATTTACAAATTAGCTCAGCAGTTTAATACCAATGATAAATATCTTTCTTATGTTATTAACGAATACAAAGGAAAGAACTTTACTAAATATTTGAGCGAACTGAGGATTGAATATATAACGCAGCTCCTTTTTGATGAAAAAAAATATCTCGATTACAAAATAGAAAGCCTTTCTGAAGAATGTGGAATTGCTTCGAGGCAAAATTTTTCAAGCCTTTTTTATGAAATTAATGGAATACGCCCTACCGATTTTATAAGAAAGAGAAAAGCAGAATTGCAGGCTAGCCTAAAATCTCAGGCTAGTATAAAGTCTGCCTGAAAATATATTTGTATTCATTATCTGGTCAATTCCAAAGAATGCTTTTCCTGCACAATCTAAAATCTTGCTCAGTTAAATCATGAGTTCCGAGTGATTCAAATCCTTTTGTAAAAAGGCAGGATACTCTTTTACGGTCATTTTTCATAAAAATGGACGTCCAAAAGGACATCTTGCACCTTCAAAAAAACACAAACAATAGTAAACAAATTTGAATTAATTGTATAATTATGCAATTACTGTTTGATTTATTGAAATTATACAGTTATATAATAGTTCAATAGTGTAATTATATAAATGCGTAATTATTGAATTACAGAATTAAATCAGTATATATTTCATTAATGCTGTAATCATATATTCACAGGTTTATATTTTTATTGCAAAATATTATTACTCACAAATATGTTTGTATAAATACTGTATTATATAAATATGGAATTATTTAAACCTATACTATAAATACGAAAAGTACAAATGTTGAATTATATTATAATTCGACAGGCAGAAAGTTCATTTTATTATTGCTTACGAAAGAGACAATAAATTCAAAAAATAAGGAAATGGAATAACTTGATGAATCGGATTTCTCATTAATATAATAGGTATGCATCAGACTATAATACAATTCAGAAAATTCGACCGGAAGTAAAAAATTGATACTTTCCAAAGTTCTTTCTTCCTTGACCTGGGTTATCTTGGTTCCCCTTTTTTTATAGAAGATCAGATACTGTTCGTTGGGAAAAGATATACTTCCATATCTATCCTTAAAATCCTGCTCAATATTCAAAAGAGCCAGTGCTAAATAATGGCGGAAAGAGAATAATGATAAGAGCCCATTATCTTTATAATAGGTAAAGCTATATACTTTAAAATTATCAATTAAGATTTTATCCGTTTTAATTAACAGGTTTTTAGTTTTCTTGACTGCTTTTTTTGCGCACATCACTACTTATTTTAATTAGCCAACTTGCCCAAACGGCAACAAAATATTATTCACAAAAGTAGAGTAAAAACATGAATGCAAAAGTGCATTTAAATGTTTTTTAGATCAATAGACAATAGAAAGGTCTATATTGCTTTTTTTCAGTTTCTGTACCACCTCTATGGCTTTTTGTCTCTGAAATACATAGTAAGCCAACTCTTTGGCAGGACTCAATAACGGAAATATGTGATTGTATACTTTTATATATTTGCAATAGTATAGCCCGTCTTCGGAGGTAAACAAGTAGATTTTTCTGTGGGTAGCAGATTTTATCCACATATCCAGCCGATCTTGAATATTTAGGGCTTCCTTTTTTAGTTTGATGGTAAATATTTCTTTGCCCTCAAACGAATTATCCTTAAAAATCAGGTTAAAATTACTGACAAAACAGCTCAATACAATATTATATTCAGTTACAATGAGAGGATTATTGATATCTCCAAGAAGATTTACATGAATATCATTGTATTTGAAAAATTGTTCTACATAATGGTTTCGTCTTATGATGTCAGTAATCATATTGCCATTTTTACTTTCTTCCATATTTATATAAGATTAATTTAGTGAATAAAAGCAAAAATAATATTTTTTACCTATTAAAACAATTAAAAATACTATAACAACTAATAAAAAAATTATTTATCTTTATCATCCAAATCTCTAATAACAATATGATTATGAAAAGGATCATAAAATTTGTGATTTATGGTGCTATCGCATTTTATATATTTTTGTTTTCTTTCATAGGAACAATTTCTGACAATAATGACGCAAGAAAGATTTCTCTTGCCCTACTTGTTATCGTCGTTGGCTGGAATATTTTCAAAGCTCCTTTAAAGAGGTTTGTAAGGAAGATATTTAATTAAAAAAATTTTGGACGATAATACAGAGGCTGCCGAAAGGCAGCCTCGATTTTTTATTATTCGGAATCAAAATTGTTCCAGATATTTCTTTGCTTTTTTGGATAAGACAAAGGCTTTTTTGATATTTTCAGTCCTGTTCTCTGAATTATTTACAGACCAGCTTTTTAAATAACGCACAGAATTAATAAATTCCGAAGTGATTCCAAATTGTAAGCAGATTAGCATACTTCCCATTTCGGCTATCAGTTCTTCAAAGGAATAACGTGTAACATCATAATGTCCTTTCAAATTTCTGTTCAGTCGGCTTTCGTGGCCTGTCCAGTGAATGATTTCATGAAATAAGGTAGCATAATATCTGTCTTCTGAGATAAAGAATTTCTTTTCAGGAATAGCAATATAATCCTGTATGGGCGCATAGCACGCTACGTTTAGCCTTGCATGGGTAAGTTTCAGATTTCCGGATGTAATTAATTTTGTGATGAAATTCTCACAATTGATTTGCTCCTGGAAATCCAATTCATGATTTTCATCTTCAGGATCAATATTGATGTTGATTTCTTCCAAATTTTCGATTAATTCAGAATTAAAAACGGTATAGTTCCGTATGCAGATAATTTTGGTAAGGTTTTCTCTTTCAGCTGAAGACATTGTGGAAAACTGTTCAGAGGTGAAAATTTGTCCTGTTTCCTTATGTTTAAAAACATAGCTGAAAAATTCAATGACAGTTCCTTTTGCTCCTTTTTTCAACTTTCCACCAGCTTTAGATATGGATCTGAATGTCGCATAGCAGGATGTTTTGAATTTGTTAACAAGCATATCTATATATAATGCGAAGGTATTGAAACCCTGATATTCTTTTTTGGTAAAGAGATTTTTAGGATGCTGAAAGGGTACATTAGCATACTGTTCCCAATCTTTGGCATTTACCTTATCAAGGTTTTCAAGGATCTTGGAAATAAATTTGTCTTCTTTAGACGTAGAAACCTGTGTTTTTGAATTTGTTTTTTTAGTTAAAGCTTTCATAATGTTTGATTTTAAATTGTTCTGACTGTTTCTTGTTGTTTTCTTTTGCTTTATGGCTAAAGGAAACTGCATTCAGACAAAACCAAAATGAAAGAAATGGAATGAAGGCTCTGAAATCTTTTTGTTCGTAGAATTCAGGAGTGTCTGGGAAAATTATTGGAGCAGAGCGAAAAGAATTTTTTTAGAAACCCAAAAAGATTTTTTTTCTGAAGTGCAGATTTCTAATTTTGCTAACAGAAAACAGGAAACAGCCAGAACAAAAAAGCAATCAGATAGACTCCAATTGCTTTAAAAAAAGAAAATTATAATCTGGTATGCAGTAACCGTTGAAGATTTTTTGACTTTCTGAAATTGATATATCTCTTAAACTCAGAAGTTTTGGAAAATTCCTGTAAGGTTTTAATAGTTTCTACATCTTTTTCAGCAATGCAGGAGATTTTAATACATGCTGTGCCGATATCTCCGAAACAGTTGTTGGCTCCAAATAGTAGCAAATAGTATGTTTCTCTGGAAATAGGGCGTTGATAATGTGGAAGATTAGCCATTCCTTCCTGATCTTCATTCATAAACCTAAGATCTTCGTCGAACATTTCCTGAGTAAAGAAAACACCGTAATCGACTTCATTATAGCTTTCATAGTTGAGTTTATATTTTTCCTTTAGAAATTCGTTGATCTCTTTGGCCTGATCCTGTTTTTTGAGATAAATAATAGTGTAAGTTCCCATGATAATGTGATTATTTGTTTGTAATTCTGTATTTCCACCATCCGTAAAATTCTCTGTCATCTATACTTTCGCAGAGTTCTCCGGCAGTATAGCCGTCTTTTGCGATAAAATGAAAAATGCTTTCCTTTGCCTGTTTTTCCAGTAGTTCTCTTTCCTCAATAGACAGTTTATCTAAGTCCTCATGATAGACAAACCAAAATTCTATTTCTATTTTCCATTCAAATGTTGCTTTATTCATATTGTTATTATTTAGGATTAAAAAATACGATTGCCTATACATCGTGAGGTATTTTTGAGACTAATGTTCGCTTGGGAGCAGTAAGACATTCGTTTCTTTCCAAATGGTTAATTCATCAAAGAAGAAATCTGAAAATGGGATATCTTGTGAAGTGAGGACATTATTGTTCCCGTCAGTTGCGGTAAGTTTGAATTTGGTATCTTGAATTCTTTTGATTTTCCACACCTGGAATTCTTCTTGTTTAAATTTTTCTTCAAATTGGTAAGAGGCAATACAGTCTAAGAACCAATAACATTGTTCTTCATCTGCAATGGTTTTGACGCCATCAGTTAATAATAAGCCTAAAAGGTAAGAGTAGTAGGATTCTGTACCTGTAAAATGATTGTAGTATTCATTGGCTGAAATGTTTGGGTTTTTCATAATCTGAAATTTTAAATTGTTAATATTCATTTTTGGTAGACATCGGCTTGTATTTTAGTTGTGGAAATGTCAAAGAACGCAATGCTTTTTTCATCTAGCCGGTGTGCTGTTTTTTCTTTGCCCACTGACGATAGAAATCCGGTTTCAGCACAAAACCGGAATGATAGAATAGAATGGAGGCTCCGAAATCTTTTTGTCCGGAGGATTTTAAGGAGTGTCTGGGAAAATTATCGGAGCAGAGCGAAAAAGAATTTTTCGAGAAACCCAAAAAGATTTTTTTGAGCAGAAGCCTGATTTATACTTTTGCAATATGAAAACAGCTCATGGCCAGAGAAAAGTAAAGATTTGGATTTTTTCATATCCAAAGCAAAGTAGGACAGATGTACCATTTGCAGATTATCAGTTTCAGAGTGCGAAAATTGTAATTTTAATAGGACTATATATCAATTCAAATATTGCTACGACAGCAATTGACTTAACCGTTAATTTGACAGCTTTAGAAAAAGAGTAGTAAATTTTACTCCTCTTTTTCGAAGTTCTTCTGCTACCGCTTCCGCCTTACTGCGAATTTTCCATTCCGGTGGATTTTGTACTTTTAAAGCGTGATAAGCCCGCATCCCATAACCAAAGCCAATGTTTGACGGTTTGCATATGGCTTCATAATATTTTTGATCGTAATTTTCTAATCTTTTTAATAGAGTTTCTGTTTTATATGTTCTTGTCGCCATAATAAGATATTATTACTTGTTTATTGGATCATAAATGTGGGAATTCAATGCGATTAATAGTTCTTTCTTTTGAGTGTGGCTGTAGAAAGAATAATAACCACCGTTCTTTTTTGTCATTAATTGACAGTTCTTATACGTCTTTGGTTTTAATCCTTTTCTTTTCAATTCTTTCGGAATATTCGTGTCTTCTCTGACATCTGCGAAATAAGGAAGAAAGGCTTTATTATAATTCTCACCTTCCGGTACTTCTGAAACAGTATAATATCTTCCACTGCTCCAAGTTTCAGTTTTATTATTCTTTTCACAGATGAAAACATCATTAATCTTTTCCACTTTATCAAAATTTAGTTTCTCAAACGTTTTAAAACTGGAACCTATCATATCATAACTTCTAATGAGGTAAATACATTCAACAACTTTTGAACGTGCTAAAATTTCAAACTCCCAGCTTTTATGAGAGGTATTTAATAAAACATTTGACAGGATATAATCTGAAATGGTGTAATTCTTTCCATTGTAAGAAAAATCCCAAAATAGATTGCTTAAAGAAATGCTCTTAAAATACTGTTCTAATATTTGCTTGTTTGTCATAATATAGGTTTTAAAATTTGGATTAATTCTCCGAAACTTCCTTTAAATACAATGTTTCCATTGTCGGAAATAACAATTTCCTCTATTTCTCTTTGCTTGTAGGAATCGCCGAATCCTTCAAACAGGTCTATGGAAATCCATGCTTCGGAGTTTATAAAGATTGAAACCAAGCCTAAATTTTCTTTGTATTTAGGCTCGTTTCCAGCTTTATTTTGGGTTTTAATTGCTAATTTTTTCATTTTCTAAATATTAAAGAGTTTCTCTTATGCCGAAATAGGGTGGATTATCAATAAATTCTTCTGTTTCTTTGATGATAAAGTCTTGAAATAAACCGTATCTTCTTGCAAATAGCTCGGCTTCTGTAAATGCATGTTCTAAATTATAGGCATAACAGATCCTTGTTTTTTCCTTAAAATGGACAATATATTTGAAAGTTTTTTTGATGAATACTGGATCATTCTGAACCGCAGAACTCATAGGATTTGCCATTTTAGCATACTGTAAAATTTCATTTTTGGATTCATCCGAAATTTTACCAAAAAATTCTACTTCCCGATATTTCGATATATGGGCTATTCTTTTATAGTCCCCGTTCACTTCCCTGTTGGTATCACATACCGAGATTCCATTTCCTAAACTGAAGAATTCTATTTGTTCAGGTTTTCTACTATTCATTTTTCGATTGTTGTTTATATTTTTCATATAATTTTTTTAGTGTGTTAATTTTGCCTCAATCAGATTCCATTGGTTATTTTCAAAAAGGAATTTCTTTTTGACTCCTGAATTATTTGTTACTTCTGCAAAAGCTCCATTTTTAACTTTCGGATAATATTCATTCAGAATTTCAAGGTGAGGATTATCAGTTGTGGATATGATACAGTAGGTAATGAGTTTCTCTGCATTGTGGTAAATCTTAGGTTCGGAAGTAACATTGTAGATGTAATCCCCACATCTTACTAAAAGAGCATCTTTTCCGTAGTAAAGCTTTTTCATACCGGCTATGCTGCCTGACCTGTGAAAGTTTGGAAAACTGCTTAAGTTTTCTGGAGCTTCCTCTTTATTTATTATTTTTACTCGTGGCATATCTTTATTATTTTATTGTTGATATTTTCTTTATTTCAATTCCAATATACCTGCCTGTTCTTGTTGATACTTCAAAATGGATTTCCTGATATTCTGTTCCAAAATCAGCAGTAAAAACTTTTCCTTTTCTTACGCATTTACAGAGATAATAATCACTTTCCAAATAGGTTTCATTTATATTGAAATCTTTGGCTGCCATTATAGCTGATATATTTTTCATAAGCTTTTTAATGTTTTGTAATTGTTTATTTTACTCTTCAGGGTAAATATTTAATTGATGCCAGCTTTGAGTGCCGGATTTCATAAACTCTTTGAGATTTTCATATTTTATAACATGATTTCTACTGTTTATAGCCCATGTCGGACAAATTATTACTAATGCTTGTTTTGCCATTTCAAGGCTGTATTCGTCTGATAGTCTGAATCCTGTTCCAACCTCCTTTGAAGGTTTATGAACACTTGATATACTGATTTCACGATATTTGCTTTCTTGTTGCAGATAGGCGATCTTGTCACCATCTGAGAAATATGCATAATTGGTTTTTCTGAATGTTTTTGTAGGCTCAGGGATTATTAGTGTGAAGCCATTTTTCATAAGTTCTTGAAGAACTTTCTTGAAATATTCACTGATAAATTGTAAGTTTTCAAATTCTGTTTTCATATTTTACATTTTAGATTGTTAATAATTTTCTTTTCTTAAATTGTTTATCGGAAATGTCAATGAACGCTTTGCTTTGTTTCTGTGATTGACGCGTCGTTTTTCTTTGCCCACTGACGATAGAAATCAGATTTCAGCACAAAACCGGAATGAAAAAATAGAGTAGAGGCTCCGAAATCTTTTTGTCCGCAAGGATTTAGGAGTGTCTGGAAAAATTGTTGTAGCAGGGCGAAAAGAATTTTTTTAGAAACCCAAAAAGATTTTTTTGAGAAGAAACCGGATTTATACTTTTGCAATATGAAAACGGCTCAGTCATAGAAATAAAGTAACCTGGCGGACAGGGAACCGGATAAAAGCTTTAATAAGGAGGGTGCTATTTTGAAATATTACGATGAAACATCGATTTGTCATATTTTGCCCATTGTGAATGACTTGGAGCTTTTTTATCTTTGTGAGATAAATTTTAATCTTAAAGTGTTTTTGCTTTAAGTCTTGGTACTGAAAACTGGTAATTTTTAAGGCTACAAGACAATAAGTAAGAACGCCTATGCTATAGGTGTAGGCGCTCGCTTATTCGTAGCCAGGTATACCAGTGCCTCAGTATCGTTAAGTGTGGTGTCCTACGCCGTTTTTGTTAGGGTACTCCATAAATAATAATAAACATCAAATTATGAGCACCAACATCCAACAAAATTCTAATAAGTCTGGCCGTATTACTGGCAGGAAATACTCAAATCCAAATGCTTCAGACCAAAAAATAATTGATATGACCAACCAATTTTATTTGGAAATATCGAAGAATATTCTTTCAGAAAGAGAATTTGAAATCATGGAGAAAATTTTGATCGAAAAATGTCCTTTAGAAGAGCTTTCTCAAAAATATGAAGTAGGAATTGACCGAATAAGGCAAATCTATAGAAATACTCTTCATAAAGTAAAAATCATTTCAGGATTACTTCAGGAAATTACCCGTCTAAAAGCAAAAAGAAATCAATTAAGAAAAAAATATGCTTCCGAGTACAAAAAACTTTCGAAAAAAAATATTCAATGCCTGGAGGTGAGCATGTTAAGCAAGAAAATCAGCAATAGTTGTTTCCCTTTTAGTGGCAGATTGTGGAGTATTTTAGAGACAATGGAACTGGAAACTATGGAAGACCTTTGTTCAATTCCAATCAGGGATTATTTAAAATACAGAGGGTTCAAAACAAAATGCATCACAGAATTTATCCAATTTATAGAATTCGAGAATATAGAAGATCAGTTTGATGAGTTCTATGAATTTAAGAAAAAGTATTTTCCTTCATCTAAATGATCTGTTATTCCAGATTTCGGTTCAACTTCAATTTTTTTATGTTAGGCTCAATCCGCCCATTATTTCTTGTATTAAGGTCTCTACACATAAATTCTATATACTGTTGGAATCCTTCAATAGTTTTCAAATCTTCATAAGAGCAAAAGTATTTATAGTTTTCTTCCCAGTCCCTTGTAGCATATACTCCCGTACTGAAGCCCATCAGCAGTTTCAATAATTATTCAGAACTTTTTGAAAAGTTTTTAAGCTCTGGAAAAATGTCCGGTACGTGCTTATATTAAATAGGTAGGAATTCCACAAAATTGGAAATTCTTTAATAAGAAATTAGAATAGGAGTAGGAACAAAAGAAGAAGAAAAAGGAAAAGAGGGGTAAGATAATAACCCTTCTTAAAATGCTGTTCGTAAAATGGTGCTATATCAAAGAAATATAGGATAATTAATGTCAAAATAGATAGTTGAAAATTTAAAAATTCTAATAAAATTTGTAAAAATAAATCACCAAAAATGAGTTTTTGGTAAAAAACAACATATTTATAATAGAAGAACTTTCAAAGGTTGAAAGTTTTATTAACATTAAATAATTAATATTATGGAATTATTTACAGCGGTCATAATAAATACCGTCGTCTTATTCTTTTCAGGAATGATTTTGAACAAAAGGTTTAAAGGATCTTTTAATTTCAATTTCCTAAAAGGATTCTCAATTGAGATTGAGACAAAGAAGTAAATTACAAAGGAATCGGATAAATAAATTTCGGTTCCTTTCATTTTTTTATCATTTTGCGAGATTTACTTATAAAAATTATTGAAGTTTTAGGTCTTTGCAATGATGGGACAATCAAAGAACAAATCTTCAATTTTTCACAAAAGTTCAAAAGAATGCTATCATTGAACTTTTCAGTTTTGCTCCACTATTTATAATTTACACTATTTTTGGTTGGTACACTGTAAATCATATGTAGTACTATTATCAGTTACCAGCAAATCTACTAAAATTGTAAAACAAGAATAAGAATTGGGATTAAATCTTTAAATAAATTTTTATATCCAATTCTCAAATACTCAGCTCGCAACCTTTTTTCAAAAAACATACTCTGCTAAAAATGGCAATGTTTTAGAAATGGGGTTGCACCACTTTCCGCAAAAATGCGTTTCCGACCAAAGGGAGGAAATGCATTTTTGCCGCCCGATTTTTTCTCAGGCGGCAAAAATTACGTGATTTTTATGGGTTGGGAATGGAAATTTTTCAGGTTAAGGAAAAATCCCCTGTTTTTGGTTAATCCGTTACGGAACAGATTCCAAAGCAGAGAGCTTCCCATCTGTGCCAGTGTTGAGTTGATAAATAAATCCTGCTTTTCCAGTGCTTCTGCCAATGAACAACTTGGTGTATCATCGGACTCTTCGGATTGTTTTAACAAATCTCCAAATTCATCGGTGATAGAAGGTAAGTGATCCACTGTTTCATATTTCTCGGAATTGGGTTGTCTGATCGTCCCTATGGTAGCTAATATAACCTGCCCTGTTCTTTTGCTGTTTCCAAAATCTAAGGAATATAACAGACGGTTAGCATAATATCTGCCTGTATTCAGCCTTTTTAATATATCCGCAATTTCAAATCTTGATTTTACACTATCTACGCAGGATATGTAAATATTTGCTGTTATATTTTCAGAAAATTTTTCTGATTCACTAAGTTTAAATTTTTGTGTTTCTGCTTTCCAGTTTGTCCCCATCCAACGGTTAGCACGATTAATTAAGGCAACAGACTTGTATAATCCTGTTTCTGATTCTGCAAAGCGCTGTCTCCCTAAATTAGCTTCGGTAATGAGATCATCATCCCAAAGTCGTACAAATAGTCCTGCATGTCCCAACTGAATTAGGCTGTGGTTCATTTCCATTAATGCAGTCAATACTTTTGAGCCTGTTCCTCCTGCACCAATTAGGTTAATGGTTACAGGGTTGGTAGGATTAATCAGGTAATTGTCTGTAAAATGGACTTTTGTTTTTTCACTTGTCATGGCAGTATATTTTTAAGGATTTTATTGGTCTTTTTCAATATTTCTTTCGGAAACAGTTTTTCTGTATCCATAAGTTCTTTCCACATATTTACACAGTTGCCATTGGTAGGGTTGTGATTGTTTAAATGGCTGAACTTACTGTTAAAAAAATAGTGTTCCCAAGCGCGAATAAATTCTTCAACCGAAGCCGATTTTTTAATGTCTACATTGACTGTTCCCATACAGACGTTTCCGTTTTCATATACATTAAAAAAAGGAGCATGATATAAAGCTGTTTTTTCTGTGGGTCTTTTGTCGGAATTGAGAGCAAATACGGTAAGATGTTGCTTTGATGCCACCCACAGCATAGCAGGAACATTTGCTATACCATTGGGAATTCCAAGTGATTCCGTGAAGAAAAGTTTTGCTTTTCTTGCTTTGGTATACCATATTACTGAACCTTTCTCGGTTGGATTGATAAATAGAATATGGGTTGGCAGAATACTTTCAGGTTTCAGAAATGCTTTACTTTTTTCTTTCTCTGTATTAAAGGACTTTGCCAATATTTTAGCTTCCCTTTCACTCAAAGGATGGGCATTAATGGGATTTCCATCTTTATCCATATCAAAATGCTCCACATAGGTGTCCCGATTATCATCATAGTTAGCCTGATAAATAACCAGTGCTGAAACTGGATGATACAGTGTTCCGAAATGATGGATTATATCGTTCATGGGGTTATATTTTAAATGGTATTCTACTTTAAATGTTGTTTAAAATGTCAATTAATCTTTCAATCAGGGGAAAAATGCAATTTTCAAAATCAAGGTTATTATTGCTGACATTTGTTCCGTCAAATCTTTTTTGGGTGCTTGGTTCTTCTATTTCCGTACATTCCTGAAATTCAGCATTAACAGAATCAAATAAAGTCTGAAATAATATTCCTTTATCATCTGCGCAGAACGAAACGTATTTTTCCATTGTGATAGTTCTTTCATGATAGTCCTCGTCATAATCATCACTATCTGTATTTCTTTTGTCCTGCCTGATATTTCTGTAAATAGTAGCATCAGGAAACATTTCATAGAGGGCAAGGGTATCACACGCTAATAAAAGACAATCGGTTTCAAAGGAATCCCTATTTTCAAAACGATTGATTCTCTCTTTAAATCGGATTAAATTCTGATGATTGAATATTTTTTGTTCCATATAGTCACCAATCCACTCACTTTGTTTTATTTCACATAAGTATTCAGGAGTATCTTCGGTTTCATAATCAATGAGCCACTCCGAAATCATTTCGTACATCCAACACAAATAGCTTTCCTGCTGTCTGTAATAGGGAACATCTGCGATGTGATACAGGTACGAACAAACGGACTGCAAAAGTTGTGTCGCTTTTTTATAATTGGGATTTTTAGATAGTCGATACAGTGGGATTATCGGAATATAATACAGAGTAGCTCCGGTATTATATCTTTCTTCACTCAATAAATACGTTTTCTTTTTATCCTGTATCAAACGGTTTTTCTCCCAATTTTTTACTTTAATTTTCAACTGCTTTTTGATATCTTCTAAAGCAAAGGCAATATTGTAAGGAAAACCTAAATGCTTTGAAGGTGCAGGTCTGTTTTCGTCGCATCCTGTATGGTTGCTTCGCCTTTCAATTTAGGCAGAAATGAATATTTTAGAAAAGCATGGGTAGCATGGCTATCGGTACTGCTTTCATTTTGTCTTTCTGTATTTCGCCTGCATCCTTTGGTCTTTGCATCCAATGGACAAATTCGCCCAACTGTTTGTGTAGTTGCCTTTGTCTTTGCTGTTCGGGAAGCTGTATTTTTCCCGATATTATTTTTCGTTGCATTCATCATAATTTAATGATTGATATTTGGTAAAGAGTGGTTGGATTTACAACTGATTTGCTGAAAACCCAACCACAATAATTGATCAACCCTTCGTGCCCATTACACTTTCAAAATGGTATTCTACTGTGTCATTTTTGATTTGTGGTGTAGACACTTTTGCAGTGGTTAATATTGGATAAGTATTGGCGTAAAAATTTATCACAGCTTCAACACTCCATTTCGGTTCTGGATCTGTCAATCGAATTTCCTGTCCGCTATCTTTCAGGATAAAAACTCTTTCTAATTGGGTTGCAAGTAACATAATTGTTGATTTTTAAGGTTGAAAATTTTGTTCCTGTTCTTGTTCCGCTTCATGCTCTTGTTCCTGTTTTTGTTCGATATTTTCTACACTTTCGGTATTAAACAGGCTTGGGGCAAAGTGTCTTTCGTACTCATCCTGTTTTTTTCGGATAGTTTCCGCATAGTCGGGACATTCTGAAACCTTTGGAAGTGCTGACCATGCACCTTTGTAGTTGCCATCTTTTTCGAGTTCTTCGGCTTTTTGAAAAGCATCCTTATACTTTTTCTCTTTGGCTTCTTTTTCCTTCTTTTCCTTATCGGATTTTTCTTTTTCCATTGCCGACTGCTTTTTGGCTTCCTCTAATTGCTTCATAAAGCTTTCCATACCGACCATCAGTCCCGAAGCGGTTTTTAATGGGGCTTTAATGTGTTCAAAAAATTCGGCATCAAGCTCGTCTGCCGTTCCTTTAAGATTAAGTGGAGGAATGATATTTTTTGCTTTATCTCCACATCCATCATTTTGTACCAATATGGAAGCCACTATATGACTTTCACTTGCTTTGGCAATGGTTAGTATCAACTTACTGTTAATATCCATTTTGGCTATCTGATTGAAAAAATTGGTTTGCATAATTTGTTAATTTGTAAGGTTAGTGTCATTTTTTATAAATTCTTCTAAAGGAAAATCTTCTGTCCAGAAGTCTTCTCCTGTATGCTTACCGTAAGTCTGATACAAAGCATAGCCACTTTTAAATACATGGAGGGTATGGGAAGTCAACCTGTTTTCAGGTATAGATAATTTTTCCAATGTTTCTTCATCCAGTTCCACAAAAGACCATATTCTATCCTCCAATAAATCTGTGGAATCGGGACATATCTCATTATCATCTTTATAGAATGTAATGGATGCATCACTGTACATCATGGAAAGAAGCATGTAATCATCAGAAAAAGGCTTAATATTTTCAATCCGTTTCTGCTGTTCTTTTTTCCAGTCCTCTGAAAGAGAAATGATGGCGAAGTCACAACAATCCCATTCGCTGTTGGTGTTTGCTTTTATCATTAAATAGGGTGTTGGTATATCAGATCGTTTCATTTTTTTAATTTTAAATTATTATGAATTATTCTTTTCGGAGATAAAAACTCCATTGATATAGTAGCCAATAAGTGTTTCCCAAAGACGCATCAGGTTGTTGGTATCTATATAATACTTTTCTGATCGGTTACAGTAAATTATGTATACAGGAACATCTTCGTATTCTTTGTTATGGCTGTAGGCTTTTGCCAGTTTCTTAGCTTCGGTTTTTGATGGTGTTTTCATGGTCAGGGATTTTCAAAGATGTATGTTCCACTTGTTTTGAAAGGGTATGCACCCTCAGTCAATCGGACTTCCACTCCAAATTTCAATGACAGGCTTCTTGCATAGTGTATTGCTGTTGTCCTGTCACTATGGATTTTGAGGTATATTGCTACCTGTTCCCATTCTGTCCGGTCATTTCGGGATTTCATCTGAAAGTTATATTGTGATTCCATAGGTTTTTTTAAGATAATTTTTGGTTAACTATTAAAATGGTAAATCATCATCCGTATCACCTGCAAAGGGATTTTTTGTTTCCTCCTTTGCATTTTGTTTCGTTTCGCTTTCAGAGTTTTTTCCGCTACTATGAAGTTTAATATCTGAAGTATGAAAATTCAGTCCTGAATGGATTTCCCCATCCTTTCCGATCCATGCACTTGAACTTATTCTTCCTGACAATTCTACTAAAGTTCCTTTGGTAAGGATTTTGGCAACATTTGGGCTTATCCAGTACGAACAATTGTAATAGGAGGTTAGTTCTTTGCGTTCTCCCTGCTTGGTTTTGTAGCTGTCATTGATGGCTACTGAAAAATTCACGACCTGTCTGTCGTTTTTCAATGTGTTGATTTCTGCGTTTTTGGTAATTCTACCGATAATTGTGTTCATAATATTTTGTTTTAATTGTTAATAATTGTTTTTTGCTAATTGTAAAATTCCGAGTGATTTGATTTGGTATCGAGGACACTCGGCTTATTTCTTTTTTATACTTGTTTTTTGAAAAAGGCAGTATTAGTGCTTATTTTTCTTTTGTTTTTCCGTTGATGTCAAAGAATGTCTGTGATCTAATTGATTCGTCTAACTGAGGTTCCGGCTTTTTCTTTGCCAATGAGCATAGTTCAGGATCAGGCACTTAAAACCCAATCCCAGCATTTGAAAAAATGATTAATGTTAAGGGCTCCGAAATCTTTTTGTCCGTAGGATTTAGGAGTGTCTGAAAAAATTGTTGGAATGAAGTGGAAAGAATTTTTTTAGAAACCCAAAAAGATTTTTTTGAGTGTATGATGCTGTACTACATTTGCAATCGTAAAAAGCAGGGCTTCAGCTATGAATTAATTTCACAGGTACTATTCTTATCTAAGAAACGGATGAAAAAAAGAATATTAGAATTGTTTCTTCATAAATGACAGGTTCAGGGAATTAACCAAGGGAGCATGATAAAATTATGCTTTACATCTTTTTCATACACGGAAGAAAAAACAGTAAGAAATCTTACAAATTTGAGTTGAATCTTGTTACTTATCTTAACAATAAAATGTATTAAAAAACATCCATCATTAAACTAAAAGTCATAGCTTTGTAATCCGATTGATTCAATCTATCGAATTTGAAAATAATTCAAACGAAATAAGTAATTATAATCTTTTAACAATATAATTATGACACAATCGTACGAAGTTATTTTCGAGAACAACAGAAAATGGGTAGAGTCTAAACTTTCTCAGGATGCAGATTTCTTTAAGAAACTTACTAAAGCGCAAACCCCTGAATATTTATATATTGGGAGTGCAGACAGCAGAGTGACAGCAGAAGAAATAATGGGAGCCAGGCCGGGCGAAGTTTTTGTCCATAGAAGCATTGCCAATGTGGTCAATACTTTAGATATGAATTCTACAGCAGTCATTCAATATGCGGTAGAACATCTCAAAGTAAAACACATTATTGTATGCGGTCACTATCATTGTGATGGTGTAAAAGCAGCAATGGCACCTCAGGACTTTGGTTTACTGAATCCCTGGCTAAGAAATATCCGGGATGTGTATAGGCTACATCAAACTGAATTAGATGCTATCAGCAATGAAGACAAACGTTATGACAGGCTTGTAGAGCTTAATGTTCTGGAGCAATGTATTAACGTTACCAAAATGGCCTGCGTACAGGAAAGATACATATTAGAGGAGTATCCTGTTGTACATGGCTGGGTGTTTGATCTTAGAACCGGTAAAATTATTGATTTAGAGATCGATTTTAAAAAAGTATTAAAAGACATCCAGAAAATTTATAATCTTACTGAATCAGATTGGATGATGAGCAGAAAAAAGTAGATTTTTAAAGAATGTAAAATGAAATCCTGGAGTATTATTACATTATTGTTTTTCCTAAACTTTACTGCGCTGCCAAGCATTGCAGCAATTGCAGGCTGGAAAATTCTAAGGACAAATGTTATAGTAAATGAGGAAGAACAGCATTCTAACCCAACTTCTCTTATTGTTTACGAAAAGATACTTCCAAAAACTTTAGAAGTCTTTGACTACCTTAAGTTTTTTGAGCCTTACCCTGAAGGCAAATCTTTTGTGCTGATAGATGACTCTTTTCATCTGTCTCCTTTACTTGCTATATTCTCTCCTCCGCCTGAAGCTTAATTTCAATATCTTATTTCATTGTACTTTTATCCCTCTTACTCCGATTAAACTTTATAAGGTTTGGAGATTTTCTTTACAACAATTTTGGGAGAACCAATTCTAATGCTAAAGATAAGACCAAATTATACTTCCGTAGCATAATTCCATTACTACATCCTTAATCCTATTAGGCTATTACAATTCACCAACAATATTCAGAGAAAAGAAAACTCATAAAGTCTGACAAAGCCCTGCATATATATGTAAGTGAGTATATTCTAAAAAATCTTTTTAATCACCTTAAAAAGCAAATAAAAAGCCTCCTTATACAAGGAGACTCAAAAAATGATGATAGTTGGAAAGTTTTCATTTCAAATTTAGTAATTCTCAACAAATCAATTAAAAAAGGTATTACTACAAATTGCAGTAATACCAAAAAAAATATACATAATATTCAGACCTATGTATTTCTGTTTATAAAAAAATAAATCTAACCTTATTAAAATATGAATCCAGGTTCATCATTATTTAGGCTCCCAAAGTTCTACCTTATTCTCTTCAATATCAAGAATATGAATAAATTTTCCAAAGTCATATGTTTCAATATCATCAAGAATCGTAACCCCTTCTTTCCTGAGCTGCTCAACCAAAGCTTCCAGATCATCAACCGTATAATTGATCATAAATTCTCTTGCTGAAGGTTCAAAATAATTGGTAGTTTCAGGAGAGGGGCTCCAAGTCAAAGAACCTTTTGGGTTTGCATCAGCTGCATCTTTCCAGTTGAAAGTTGCCCCATATTCATTTATATCAATCCCAAGATGTTTTTTATACCATTCTTTCAAAACTTTAGGGTCTTTACACTTGAAAAATATCCCACCGATGCCTGTTACTTTCTTCATGTTTTGTTTATTACAGTTAATTTTTGGCTTTTGTTTACTAATGAGAAATTACCCTTTCAATATTCTTACCCATAATAATATCTTATTTTTGAACCTTTGTAAAGTCAACTTAATTCGTTTTTTCTACTAAAATACTACTATTTCCAGATTTCTCTTTATAATAACCGGAATTTAAATTTATCCTGATTTCTTTGAACACAGCAATGGTCATTTCTACATCTTCCAAAGTATGTACCGCGGTAGGAATCAATCGTAATATAATCATTCCTTTCGGTACAACGGGATAAACCACCATAGAACAAAACAGCTGATGAGTTTCACGTAAATCCCTTACCAGAGCTGTAGCTTCATCTATAGTCCCATTGAGATAAACGGGAGTTACCGGAGAGTTGGTATTACCAATATCAAAACCTGCTTCAGTTAATCCTTTTTGTAAATGGTGGGTTATTTCCCAGAGCTTTTCTCTAAGTTCAGGTTTTGTACGCATTAATTCCAGTCGCTTTAAAGCTCCAAATACCATCGGCATGGGCAGTGCTTTAGCAAATATCTGGGAACGCATATTATACTTTAAAAATAAGATGGCTTCTTTGGTACTGGCTATAAAAGCGCCAATCCCTGCAAATGATTTTGCAAAGGTTCCAAAATAAAAATCGATGCCATCCTGCACTTCCTGCTCTTCTCCTGTTCCGGCACCTGTTTTTCCCAAACAGCCAATACCGTGAGCATCATCTATCAGTAAGGAAAAATTAAACTTTTTCTTCAGGGCAACAATTTCCTTTAGTTTTCCCTGATCGCCACGCATTCCAAAGACTCCTTCAGTTATCACCAATATGGCTCCTTTCGTTACATTTACAATTTTCTTTGCTCTGTCCAATTGTTTTTCACAATCTTCTATATCATTATGCTTAAAAACAAAATGTTTCCCCAGGTGCAAACGTATTCCGTCGATAATGCAGGCATGAGATTCAGCATCATAAACGATTACATCCTTTCGGTCTACCAAACTATCTATGATTGATACCATTCCCTGGTAACCATAGTTTAGTAAAAAAGCATCTTCTTTCTGAACATAATCAGCAACCTTAGCTTCAAATTCTTCATGCAATCTTGTATTTCCACTCATCATCCTTGCTCCCATCGGATAAGCCAGACCATACTGCTTGGTTCCTTCAATATCTGCCTTTCTGATTTCAGGATGATTCGCAAGACCCAGGTAATTATTCAGACTCCATACCAACTTTTTCTTTCCATTAAAAAACATAGTATTGCCAATCTCTCCTTCAAGTTTTGGATAGGCATAATAGCCATGAGCATAATGGGCATGATCTCCCAAAGGACCAAGACGGTTTTTTATTTTATCTAATATATTCATCTCTTGAAAAATATTATTATTGTTATTTTAAACTCATGGTTTTAGATGGTTTATTACCATTTTTTTAAGGAAAATAAATCTATGGATTTATCTTTTCTTTCCTAAATTAAGCTAAGATATTTTTTTCCAAAAACTTAAAAATCCGTTACAGGCTGAATCTACCAGTTCAAAGTTTCTCGGAATTTCGTCCCACTTACTCCAATACGTAACCAAACGGGTTCCAACAGGAGTTTTTTCTAATTGCTCTTTTACATAACCTGAATAAGTATCATATAAATTCCTATCAGGAAGTATTGAATCATCAATCGGATTTGAAGTATCTATATTTTCAAAAAAAGAATTGAAAAAGTAAGGCTTCAAAATTGGAAAAATCAATTTCATTGATATTGGAGTTGATAAATTCCACATTGGTAATATTATGTCTGCCTGCTATTTTCCTTGATATTTTAGTAAGCGAAGCTCTTTGCTCTACACCATAGAAAAAACCTTTGGTAGAAGCAGCACCCACCAGGCAAAACTTTCCTACTCCTGCCCCGATATCAAGCACTTTTTTTCCCGGTTCTTCTACCAGATATTCTGCTGCCATTTTAGCGATGGAAACAGGAGTCCAGTGTATTTCTGCGACCGCTTTTATATTGGGAGGATAAAGTTCATTAAAAACGGCATCCTTTACATCCATATTCTCCCTAAGCTGTTTAAAAATCATGTTTCTATTTGTTGTATATAGTCCTCATAAGTTAAAAGTTCATTTGCAGAGATATGGGTGGAAAGAATTAAAAACCAGCAGTTATAAGGATCTGTATTGATATGGGAAGGCTTTACAGCTATATTTTGATTGACTTCCATAATTTTTGAGTCACAGGGCGCAACCAACTGAAAAGTCTTATTGATTCCATATACAGTACCAAAGGGAATTCCTTTTTTTAAGTTTTTTTTCTGCAAATTAAATTCAACAAGATGAATTTCTCCTATTTCCTTTTGAGCGAAATCTGTGATTCCAACACAAAAATCGTATAATCCGATTTTTCTCAGCCACAAATGATTTTCTGTATAATAAAGGTTTTTAGGAACAAGCATATGATTATTTATCTGATTGATTTGTATAAGGATCTATTTTTTAATAAATGGAGTTTTAACAATAACAGCTTTAACCGCCTTATTTCTGATATTGATAAAGATTTCATTTCCAATCTTAGAGCTATTAGCCGCAACGTAACCTATCCCTATTCCTTTTTTTAGTGTAGGAGAAAGAGTTCCTGAGGTTACCGCACCGATAATTTGACGGTTACTATCCAAAATTTCATAGCCATGGCGGGGAATTCCTTTATCTTCTATTTCAAAACCTACCAATTTTTTAGGGACTCCCTTTTCTTTTTGAATGCTTAAAAATCCGCTATACACAAAATCTTTGGTAAATTTTGTGATCCAGCCTAATCCTGCTTCCAATGGAGAAGTTGTATCATCAATGTCATTTCCATAAAGGCAATACCCCATTTCCAAACGCAGGGTATCCCTTGCCGCCAGCCCGATAGGTTCGACACCTTCATCTTTTCCAGCTTCAAATATGGCTTCCCATAAGTGAGCCGCATATTTGTTCTCTACATAAATTTCAAACCCGGATTCTCCCGTATATCCTGTTGCAGAAACCAAAGCATTGGGAATATGTGCCAGTTCACCTATGGTGAAGGTGTAATATTCCATATCCTTCAAATTGATATCCGTCAGCTTCTGTAAAATGTCTATCGATTTGGGTCCCTGAACAGCCAATAAAGAAACTGAATCCGAAATATTGGTTACCTCTGCTCCAAAAGAGTTATTCTTTATGATCCATTCCAGATCTTTTTGGATGTTGGAAGCATTAACTACCAATAGGTAATCATTTTTACTTATTTTATAAACCAAGAGATCATCAACTATACCTCCGGTATCATTGGGCATACAGCTGTACTGTACTTTTCCGGGATAAAGTTTTGAGACATCATTGGTAGTGATTTTTTGAATAAGCTCCAAAGAGCCTTTCCCTTGTATTGAGATCTCTCCCATATGGGACACATCAAAAACCCCGACATTATTTCTAACCACTTCATGTTCATGCGTTACGCCTTTGTATTGAACAGGCATTTCATAGCCTGCAAATTCTACCATTTTTCCTCCAAGAGCATGATGGATGGCATTGAATGCCGTTTTCTTTAGTTTTACAGTTCCCATTTATGATAAGCCTATTAGGGATGCGTATGACTCGGATCTTAGGAGTCCCTCTGCATCAAAAAGATTTTCCACCTTAATTTTAATCATCCAGCCTTCCCCGTAAGGGTCTGAGTTGACTAATTCAGGACTGGCTTCCAATTTCGGATTGATTTCCAGTATTTCTCCGGCAAGAGGCAAAAACAGGTCTGATACTGTTTTCACAGCTTCAACTGTTCCGAATACTTCGTGGTTTTTTAATTTTTCTCCTAATGTTTCGATTTCAACATAGACAATATCTCCTAATTCGCTTTGGGCAAAATCGGTAATTCCGATATAAGCCATATCGTTTTCTAATCGAACCCACTCGTGATCTTCAGTGTACAGGAGGTTTTCTGGAATATTCATTCTTACAGTTCTTTTTTTTATTTATATACTTATTCAATGAGTTAATGTCATTTTAGACTAAGGGACCTCCTGCTATTGTCTCTTCATCGGCGAAAGACTCAAAAGACTTAAAGTTTTCTGCAAACTGCGTAGCAAGGTGTAATGCTTTTTCATCATATGCCAACTGGTCATCCCAGGTATTTTTAGGGTTTAGAATCCCGGAAGGAACACCTTCACACTCTACAGGCATCTGTAGTCCAAATACAGCGTCCTGCATAAAATCCACATTTTCCAGCTTATTTTCAAGTACTGCTGATATCATAGCTCTGGTATAAGCTAGTTTGATACGTTCCCCGGTACCATAAGCACCAGCGGACCATCCGGTATTAATAAGCCATACATTAATGTTGTTATCTTTTAACTTTTTTCCTAACAGTTCTGCATATTTTGTAGGATGAAGCGGTAAAAAAGGTTTTCCAAAACACGCCGAAAATGTCGTCTGGGGTTCCGTAATTCCAGCTTCAGTTCCTGCCACCTTAGCAGTATATCCGGAAATAAAATGATACATCGCCTGTCCTACTGATAGTTTTGATATCGGAGGAAGAACTCCAAAAGCATCGCAGGTTAAAAAGAAAATATTATTGGGTGTTTTCCCTATGGAAGGATGTATTGCATTCTCAATAAAGTCGATAGGATAAGCCGCTCTTGTGTTTTCTGTTGCAGAAACATTATCATAATCTACAATATCGGTTCCTTCAAAAAAACGCACGTTTTCAAGCAAAGTCCCGGACCGAATGGCAGAAAATATCTGTGGCTCTTTTTCCTCACTCAGGTTAACACATTTAGCATAGCATCCCCCTTCAAAGTTAAATACACTTTCATGATCCCATCCATGTTCATCGTCCCCTATGAGCTGTCTGGAAGAATCTGCAGACAGAGTAGTTTTTCCTGTTCCGGAAAGTCTGAAAAATACAGATGTATCACTGTTTACTCCAATATTAGCAGAACAGTGCATGGAAAGTACATTCTTCTCAAAAGGAAGGATATAGTTTAGGACTGTAAAAATCCCTTTTTTGATTTCTCCGGTGTAAGCGCTTCCGCCAATAAGAATGACTTTCTTGGTAAAATTGATGATCGTAAAATTATGCTGACGGGTTTTATGGTTTTCAGGAACAGCTTTGAAGTCCGGAGCATTAAGAATCAACCATTCATGCTGAAAGGTTTCCAATTCCTTTGCTTCAGGTCTTAAAAACAGGTTATTAACAAATAAATTAGCCCATGGCGTTTCAGTAATAACCTTTATATTCAATCTATATTCAGGTTTGGCGCAGGCATAGGCATCTCTGACATAAATATCTCTGTCAGAAAGATGGGTGATAACATCATCATACAATCTCTCAAAATCTTCCGGCATAAAAGGATGGTTAACCTCTCCCCACCAGATAGAGTCCTTGGTTGTATCATCCAGGACAATATACTTATCCTTTGGTGAACGGCCTGTAAATTCACCTGTATCACAAGCCAAAGCTCCTGAACTCGTGATAATTCCCTGATTTTGTTTTAAGGTTTGTGAAATCAGCTGGGGCACAGATAAATTATAATAGACTTCCTTTCCGGGTATAATTCCAATATTTTTTAGAGATTCTAAATATTCCATAGATGAGTTCAGATTTGCTTATGGTTGTAAAAATAGATACTTTATGAGGAAACAGGAAGGACGTAAATCTTTTATTATCGTGATTTAAGTCAAATTTAAGTTAGGGTAAAAATGTGTAAATTAGTAAATCATGATTTCAAAATTTATTTTTAATAATCAATATCTTTTTGAGGAGCTTTCGACATATGATAAGGAAATGCTTCAAAAAGTGATGCAGGTTAAAAATTACCGTAAAAACGAAGCCATATTCACTGAAGGGACTATTCCTAATGGTATCTTTTATTTGAAAGAAGGAAAGGTAAAAAAATACAAGGTTGATAATGACGGAAGGGAGCATATTATTTATATCTATAATGCCGGGGAGTTTTTTGGATATTCAGCGATCTTAAGCGATTACTCTTATGGGGATACCACTCAGGCCATAGAAAGCTCTGTTGTTGCTTTTATCCCAAAAGAAGATTTTTTGCATATTCTTGAACAATCAAAAGTTTTTTCTAAATTTCTTCTCAAAAGCCTGAGCCATGAGTTTAGTGTAATGGCTAACCTGATGACGGTTTTATCCCAACGGACAGTCAGGGAACGTGCAGCCCTCAGTTTATTAATCCTTCATAATAAATACAGATCAAGCAATAAAGCAGAAACTGTATTGATTACCTTATCCCGCGTTGACTTAGCCAATATGGTAGGGACAGCAAGGGAAACATTAGCCCGTATCCTTCATGATTTTAGGGACGAGCAGCTTATTGTGATGGAAGGAAGAAAAATAGAGCTGAAAGATATAGAAAGACTGACACGTATCGCTAATCTTTAACAGAGGGTGATAATATCTTTGGATATTTTGAGGTTTTTTTTGATTCATAATGGTTCGGGAATAATTTTATACTGAGAGCTATTGCTCTTCTATATTATTTCTAGTGCTCATTGCTTAAAGAAATGACATATGTTTAGACATAAGGGGAAAGGACGAACATATTCCCATAATTTAAAGCTGGCATCTATTCTCTCCTGTGTTGCAGGACTGGTGAATATCACCGGGGTACTTTCCGTAAGTACCCTGACTACCAATGTAACGGGGCATTTCGCCTATTTTTCTGAAGAACTGTTTACAAAGAATTATAAAATGGCACTTTTTTATCTGTTATATATCCTGTTCTTCTTGCTGGGAGCCTTTGTTTCCGGGGTTATCACAGAATGGGCTACAAAGCAAAAGTCTCATTCCTCTTATATCATTCCTTTATCCATTGAAATTATAATTATGCTTTTCATAGCATTTTCACCTGATATACTACCTAAAAACTCTTCTGTCTCGCTGATTATTTCTTCGGCATTACTTTTTGCCATGGGACTTCAAAATGCTCTTGTTACCCGGGTTTCCCAGTCTGTGGTAAGAACCACCCATCTCACAGGGCTGTTTACCGATCTGGGAATTGAACTATCTCAGCTATTTTTTCATCAGCAAAAAGGGAAAAAAATACAATTAAATAAAAGTATTTTTTTAAAGCTAATGATCATCAGCTGTTTCTTTTTAGGTGGGATTATTGGGGGATTTACCTATCGGCAATTTCAACTGAAAACACTTCTTCTCCCTGCTGCTTTCCTATTATTTGCCCTATGGTATGATAGGTTATTATTCAGGTATTATCATCTAAAAAGAAAGTTGAGATAATTTTGTTTTTTTATTCTAACAATTATACATATCACATAATCAATCCTTCCAGCTTGTTTAATGGAAATATTGATTAATAAAAGGATTATTCTATATTTGCAACTTTAAAACATAAACTATTTTTTATGAAAGAACTACTAGAAAAAATTAACGCAGAATTCGAAACTTTTAAAACCGACTCAGATCTTCAGCTAGAAAAAGGAAATAAAGCAGCTGGAACAAGAGCAAGAAAAGCGGCTTTGGAACTAAGCAAGCTTCTAAAAGATTTTAGAAAAGTTTCTGTTGAAGAAGGCAAGAAATAGTCAAAGCTCCCTAATTTTTTTGGGGAGCTTTTTTTATTTGGATAGGTATTATGGGGACATTTTACAATTCAGCAGCTCATTATGTCCTTTGACAGAACCACTCATTAAGATCCTTAAAACCCGTGTAAATTAGAGAACAATCCTCTGCATTTGCATATTTCATCTTCATTTGTTTTACGGTTTGTCTTCCATTGGGGTCATTGTCCAGAAAAAGAGAGATTTTACTGTACTCACTTAACTTTTTTTCAATTTTATAAAGCATTGCTGTAGAATTTAAAACGAGATAATCAGATGAATTGTCTTGTTTATTCTCTATATTCATGTAGGTCAGGAAATCAAAGAAACCTTCAAATATAGCAATCTCATTTGAGCCGTTTTTAACCAGAGTTACATCTTTGTCCCCCAAGCAGATTTTAAAATATTGATTTCTGATTTCCATGCCTCCGGAATCATTGAGAAATCCTACTGCGAAATAATTTTTCAATTTTAAACGGAAGTGAATTTCTTTCACTAGGTGACTTTGTTCGTAAACTTTTCTTTCTTTCAGATACCTGACTAAAGCGGGATGGGTAATTTCATGTATTTTTGAAACTTCATAAGACCGCGTTTGCCAACCTTCTTTACTGTTTTTTTCAGTTCTTTCATGTGAAAAGTCAAGCTTTCCAAGGTATTTTAGTGCATCGGAAATCGAACACTTATTGATGGTTTGGACAATTGAGATCACATCGTAACTCCTTCCTGTTCCGAAGTCGAATGCCTTATTTTTTATAAAATCTACTGAAAGGCTGGGGATTTTTTCTTCCCGGTCCAATGCAAAATAGAAAGCAGTCCGTAAATTTTCTTTCACTGGAAACAGATTAAAAGATTCTAAGACTGTTCTGATTCCAATATTCTTTTTAATTTCTTCACAATTCATTTTTTTTCTTTTTTTAATGCAATTCTTTACTCAGTTTTCCTTTTAAATAAAAAAAGACTTTTAATTACTTTTAAATATACTTTTACTAATTCCGGCAAACAACTTCTATCAAGGGCTTTGGATAAGTTTTAACATGAGCGCTTTTCCGAATCAGGCATGAGCGCAATTCCGAAAGTTAAATGAGTGCTTTTCCGAAAAAACAATTATTCAGGAATGAGTGCTTTTCCGAAATAGTGCCTGTTTCATCGAAAACTTATCCACAATTCCTTAATTTCTACTCTGCGAACGAGCGCTTTTCCGAAATCAGGAAACAATAATCTTTGATTTTTAACAATTCATTAACTTCTGCGAGCGCTTTTCCGAATTTAACATGAGCGCCTTTCCGAAATGACATGAGCGCTTTTCCGAATTCATAAAATTATGGGATATCCGTTAGGAAGCAGTTTTCCCATTTTTGTTTCCTTGTACAATTCAATAATTATTTTCTGGATTTCTTCTAAAAATAACTTTCTCAGGAAATATGATGATTTTAGTTTCTTTTGCCTGTTACTTCTTATAAAACAGCAGTAAGCTTTTTCAATAAGTTCTCTTGTCTGCGGAATGTTTTTGTATTGATAGGAAAATCTTAGCATTTCCTGTTCATTCAGCTTATACTTCTTTTTAAAATATCCTAAACGATAAGTAATTTTTAAATTTGTATCAGTAGTAGATGTGGTTTTTCCTGCAATATTTTTTGTCAGGTACGGATGGATAAAAATATTATCTGAGAGATATTTGTAATTAAAGGATATATTGCTAAATCGGTCAAGATTAGCTCTTACGGGCTTTAGAAATTTGAAACAAAAATCATTGGCATTTTTATAGTTTAATCCAAACTTTTCATTGAAAGTAATTAGTTTTAAAACCGTTCCATTTTCAGGCAGTTTGGAAAGCCAGATTGCAAAAATAATATGTTTATTATTCTTGATGTTATACACTAGGTTAAATAGGACATAATTATATTCCGGAATAACAATAAGTTTTTTCAACCAATAGCTGCTGATAAGAAAAGAAGTATATCCTCTTTGATCATAGCTCGGAGTTGAAATCAGTCCGCCAAAAGTTCTAATTTCCTTTCCTTTGGAATTAACAGATTTATACCAGCCCATTTTGAATTTTGCCAAATACTCATAGGCTTCAATAACCTGTCTGGTCGATCCGCTTGGAGAAATCTTATTGTTTCTGATTTTCATGGAAGCAAAGACATTATTTTGGGTCTCAAATTCCACATCAAATAATGACAATTGTTTCGGGCGGTCTTCAGGACGGAACTGCTCATTACTAAGAATGGAAATAATGTTAAAAATTACACGTAATGCATTTATTGGAATATCAGCTGCTTTTTGATCTTCAAATATGAAGTCATCTACAAAATGGTTACCAAGCCTTATCTGTTGTTGAAGCTTTGTATTCTCAAATGCCTTGCGGATAACTTTTAGTTCAGTTTCATGAAATGACATTGCTCTATTATTCTAGTATAACTTTAGTACAACATTTTTGGATTAAATGATAAATCATCATAGAAAAAGTGATTAATTATTCCTGTTTCTTTTGTGGTTCCTTATCATACGTTCGGCATCTTCAACAGTATAGATGCGATGTTGTTTAATCCAATCGTGTATTTCTTCCTTAAAAAATAGGAGTACTCCATTGGTTGGTTTACAATGAGGTATAAGCTTGCGTGAGGTAAGCTTATAAAGTAAACTTTCAGAAATTTTTAAATACGAAATAAGTTCCGTACTATTAAAAACTTCCTTATTGTTAATGTAATTTTGATGGACAAGTTTCTTAATCTCATTAAGTTCTTGCTGTAGCTGAATCGGTGTCATATTCTAAAATTTGACACGAAAATAGATGGGTATAGATAGATGAAAAGGGTAAAAGTTATGCAGTAGAACTTTATTTTTCTTAAACAGAACTTTTCGACAAGAGCTCCTGAATTTTGGGTTTAACTTTATTCAATTCCCTCCTTTTAGAAGTGGAATTAATTGAGCCATAATTCACTTTACGGAATTCATTGTTTTTATAATAATAAAAATAATTGCATAACTGTTTTGTTTCAATTTTCAAAAGCGGCCTGAATATTTCGTGAATAATGTATCCTGCTACTTTTTGGTCACAGGTCATATAAATACAGGTATCAGTATGTTTATACATCTTCAGGTTATTTACGGAATTCACAATATAATTTTTTGAGAACAGGGCGGGTAGATTTTGGAGACTATCTGATTTATCTGAAACAAGGGTAGTATCCAAAATACGGCATTCATCATGCATAATGTAATAAAGATATTCGGTCAGCTCTTCGCTCAATGAATCTACTATCGATTCTTCATTAGTAGATTTGATCTTTTCTTTTTGAAAATATTTCTTTTTAAGCACAAAAAAATCCAGACCTTTAATTTTATAGATTATAGGAGGCATCAGCAAACCAAGAATAACAAAAGTCAATAAAAGATAGATTACAAAAAAATAAAGGCTTTCCCTGAAAAAGAATAAATTGTATTGTAATAAGAAAGAAGGAATAATAAGTAAAGCTATAAACCAAAAAATTTTTGACTCCAGAAAACGATTGTACTTTACTTTAATTGTTTTATGAAGGTCAGCTATCACTTTGTGGAATTCAAAAATATATTTTTCCATCTTTTATAGATTTTAAACTAAAAATATAACAAATATCTGAAAATCAGTTTAAATATTCTTATATTTGAGACTGTTAGTTGTTGTACTAATGTTGTACTTAGAAAAATAAAAATCAAAAAAAACACTCACAAATTAATGCAAGTGTTTGATTTTCAGTAGCTCCTCCTGCTGGGCTCGAACCAGCGACCCTCTGATTAACAGTCAGATGCTCTAACCAACTGAGCTAAGGAGGAATGTCCTTTGTTTTAAGTGGTGCA
>NZ_QNVT01000025.1 GCF_003385515.1 Chryseobacterium pennae
AAAATCAAAAACTTTAGATTACAGCTCAGAGGAGTAAAAGATAAATCTTTTTTTCTTTTTAGATTAACCAAACTTTTTGCGTAATCCACAACTTTTGGTACTGATCCATAATAGGAGAAAGTAATGCAAAAAAATAACAGCTTTCATATAAAAATTAAAACCGCAACCATTAATTAATGATTGCGGTTTTTGTAGCGAAGACGGGAATTGAACCCGTGACCTCAGGGTTATGAATCCTGCGCTCTAACCAACTGAGCTACCTCGCCGTTTTGGTGGTGCAAATATAGAAAAATATTCTTTACCTCCAAAATTATTTTACCTTAAAATATTCCAAAACATCTCCTACATGATCTGGCTTACTGATTATCTTACTGTTAGAATCTAAAATAAAATAGGTCGGAGTAGCATGAACATTGTAAGTATCTACGTAAGTACTATTCCAGCCTCTCAATTCTGAGTCATTGATCCATGGGAATGCAGCAATCTTTGTAGAATAAGAATTTTTATCCACATCTAAAGACAGAGCAATCACCTGAATATTTTTTGATTTCAGTTCATTGTATTTTTCCAATAGCTTTGGAAGTTCACTTTCACAGTGTGAGCATGTAGATGACCAGAATATAATAACCTTTTTATCAGCCTTTACATCATGAATTGATTTAGCAGTGGTATTGGTTGCTGACTGGAACTTATAATTAGGAAAGACAGCCCCCGTTTCTACATTAGCATTAGATTTTAATGTAGAAGCTAACCTATCGTTGATGGTACATTTAAGATTTTTAGCTAAACCAAGATATTTGTTCTTAAATTCATCCATCTGATAAACATCAAAAATATCGATAAGTTCAGATAATACAGTCTGCCCTCTTGGGGTTTCAACCTTTAAGCGGTCTAAAAGTTTATCTACAGAACCTCCGACATTAGTATTTCCTCCTGAATTCAGGTAAGCTACCAATACGGGTCTTAGTAATGATGAGCTTTCAAGCATATCGTTAGACTTATCCAGGAAATTAATAATATCATCCTGATTAACCTTTTTATTATCTGCCGGATTTCCAATAAATTTGCTGTAGTTGGTATTATAATAAGCTACAAATGGATGTTTTGCTGCATCAACGGAGCTCGATGTACCGGAAAGTCTATCGATTTCAGTTTTCAGAGCTTTTCCAAAGTCTGTATTATCCTTATAATATTCTTTAATCTGGGCTAAAGCAGGAAGAATAAGTTCTTTCTTTTGTGAACCTTCCTGTTGTTTACTCATGATCTCATTAGCTTCATCCAGATAAATAACATCTTTCACTTTATTATTCTGAATATCCAATTTGATATTTACATTTTTATTTTCAGAAATAAAGCTGATTGTATTGTTGGTTGAAGGGAAATAGAGTTTCATCATTCCCATATAGTGATTTGGATATTTAAACGTCCACGTATTATTTTTACTCTGTTCTTTGGTAACAATAATATCTTTTGAACCGTTTAATGTATATAGAATAGCATCTTTATCTGTAAAATCTGCCGGTGTCTGAACTGTAACTGTAAACTGAGCCTGCAGTGCAAATGTAGCTAAAACTGCAGATAGTGTATAAATCTTTTTCATAAAGTAAAAATAAAAAAACTCTCTGATTAATCAGAGAGTTTAGTATTATTTTAATAAAATTTTATGCTTTAATGCTTTTATATTTCTTTGTGTAGAATGCAATGAATGCAACAGCTACTACAGCAAGTAAATACACATACATATCAATTGGTGCTGATGGTGCTCCACCTGTACCGTGACCACCGGTTCCTCCTCCTCCGGGAACTGGCATATCATCAGGATCCGCACTTACCAATATTGTGGTAAAGAAAAACAATGCAAATACTAGTTTATTTATGGTTTTCATATTAATTTTTATTTTAAGATTTTGGTGTTAACTATTACTCCTTTATCCGAAACAACTTTTACAACGTAAGAACTCTTCACTGAACCATCAAGTTCAATTACGAAATCCTTAGATGTATCAACAGTTTTCTTAGAGATGATAAGTTTACCACTCATATCATAAACTTCAATATCTGCTTTTTTCCAATCTGGGTCAAATCTAACGATATAATTACTGATTGCAGGATTGTATACAACTGTTGTTCTGGAAAGTGTAGCAGTTTCCTTAGCTGCAAGAGTTCCTTTATTAGGCTCTCCATAATATAAATTATAAGATTTAGAGCTTACAGGAACTACATCTCCTTGTTTTGCTTGTTGTACAGATCCATTAGATGCTTTATAGTAGAATCCTGTTCCTGAAGACAACTGGTGTGTTCCGGCAGGAAGCATTTCTGCATTCTCTCTGATTTCAAATTTATAAGAAACTATTTTTTTATCCGGTTTACTAAAATCAAAATTCCATAGTAATAAATCTTTTCCTAAGAAATCTTTTTCATTAGCTTCGTTGATATATAACCAATATTTTGCATTATAGTTTGGATCATAACCTCCATTTGGTGCTTCCTCAAAAGTACCGATAAGATTACTGCTGCTAGCGGCAGCCTGTACTGTAGTTGCAATAGAAGTCTGGTGACCGGTAGTAGCTGTAGCAGAAACTACATAATAAGCTCTTCCAAGCTCATTACCATTAGCATCAAGACCGATAACTCCTAATTGCTTAATACTTGCTCCAGCAGATTTATTAGCTTTACCAGCCATTTTAGCAGCATTTACATTATAGTCTGTTCCATCAACTCTCACTACATCCTTAAATCGTCTAAGGGTACTGAAATTCAAATTTTGAGCACTATTGTCTCTAAGCTTAATAATAAATGGCTGCATTGGTTTAATAATTAATCCAATATCTCCAACAGGAGTTCCATTTAAATTAAATGTCTGCTTTAATGCGCCTGTAGTAAAAGTATACCCATTAGCCTGTGTTACCACTGAACCTGATGTATACTCAATACCCATGATATTAGCAACATTATTACCGTCTGTAATTGCTCCGCCTTCAATATAACCAATCTTAGAAAGGTCCAGATTTGTAAGGAACGGGTTACCAAACTGGTAAATATTTTTACCATAAGTTACATTCCACTCTCCGTTAGGAAGATCAAACTGATCCTGAAGGTAAGAGTTATAAGCTTCACCATAACTGTTTGCTCCGTTACCGCCAGGACCGAAATATACATTTCCTCCATTTTGTAAATTCACAGGAGCAAAGGTAGCATATGGTCTACCGCTTATCTTATTCACGGAACCTGATACAGGCGTATTAAGATTTAGGTTGTTATTTCTAGAACCTAACATATAATATGCCGGACCATTACTGGTTGTACTTGACAAATCAGTAACATGATCAGATTTAGCCTGGGCATTATTCCATTGCAAAATAAGATCATTGTTTACATTACCAGGATTCTGAATATTTCTTACAGTACCGAATGTTTTTCCTAATTCGGTTGATAATGAACTGTAAGCTTTACCGAAGAAAGGAAGTGCAATTTGTTGGAAATAATTGCCGTCACCTTGTTTGTCTGTCAGGTATTCTTTAGTTACAATACCTGTAATGTTGGACTGAGTTAGCCCATCAATGTACAATTGACCGTACGTAGAAGAAGCATAAGTACCAGGGGTATTCAGCCTTAAAACAATATTATCTCCATTGGTGGTTTTATCCGCACCTAATGCATCAATTGTTTTTAAAGCATCTGTACCTGATCCTACAATCATTACATTTCCACGTACATCCAGAACGCCTGTGTCTTTTGTTTGGACACCGCCACCGCTATAAACTAGGGTGCCTTCGCTCACATACATTTTAGCATCAGTGTCTACGTGACATAATATCTGCGCCTGAACAGAATAACTGATTGCTAAAAGACCTATAGCAAATAAACTTTTTCTCATTGTATAAATTATTTGTGTGTTAATACAATCTTCACCCGCAAAGGTATTATTTTTTTCTTTAAAAAAAAAACATTTTATCTATTAATCAAAATATTATCTTCTGTTAAGACAATCTTTTTTTCTTCTCCGATTGAAAACATATAGTCTTCTAGGACCTTTTCTGTGGTACCTCTCAGACCTCTTGCTCCTAATCCTTTATCAATAGTTTCCTCCACAATTTTCTCGATTGCCCCGTCTGTAATTACCAAATCTGTGCCATCCATCTTAAAAAGCTCCACAAATTGATTCACGATCGAATTTTTAGGTTCTTTCATAATTCTTACCAGTGTCTCTTTTGTGAGTTTATCAAGGTAAGTGATGATTGGAAACCTTCCTAAAAGTTCGGGAATTAATCCGAAAGAACGTAAATCAATCGCATTAATATTTGTTAATACATATTCATCTTCATCCGTTTTATTGATTTTTTCTGAACTGAAACCAATGGCCTGCTTGTTCATTCTTCTTTCGATGATCTCCTTAATACCGTCAAAAGCTCCTCCGGCAATAAACAGGATATTCTGAGTATTCACCTGAATATACTTTTGGTCAGGATGTTTTCTTCCTCCCTGTGGCGGAACGTTTACAATACTTCCTTCCAACAGTTTCAGCAATCCCTGCTGTACTCCTTCTCCTGATACATCTCTTGTAATACTCGGGTTGTCTGATTTTCTTGCAATCTTATCGATCTCATCAATAAAGACAATTCCTCTTTCAGCTTTTTCCACATCATAGTCTGCCACCATCAATAGTCTCGAAAGGATACTTTCAACATCTTCCCCTACATATCCTGCTTCTGTCAGAATTGTTGCATCCACGATACAGAAAGGAACATTAAGCTCTCTTGCAATCGTTTTAGCCAATAGGGTTTTTCCTGTACCGGTCTCTCCTATCATAATGATATTGGACTTCTCCAGCTCTACCTCTCTGTTTTCATCCTGAGCATGAAGCAATCTCTTATAATGATTGTACACGGCAATGGAAAGTTGTTTTTTTGCCTGATCCTGTCCTATTACATACTGATCAAGAAATACTTTAATTTCTTTTGGTTTTTTAAGATCTTCCATATTGTCTGCTGGTGAATGCCCTGATTTCGAGGCACTGTCTTTTACAATTACATGTGCCTGCTCTATACAATTTTCACAAATAAAACCGTCCTGCCCAGAAATCAACATCTGTACTTCATTTCTTTTTCTTCCACAGAAAGAACATTGGTTTGGATTCATATTATATAATATATGTATATGTTAAAGAAAATCGTAAAAAATTACTTTTTTACGATTTCCTGTGTTTTAAGAATTAATAATTGAGTTTTGGATCTCTGTATATTCTTCGTTCGTTAATTTTAGTCTTTCATTTCTGAAGTTCATGTCTTCCATCTTGTTTAAAGGAATAAGATGAATGTGGGCATGAGGAACTTCAAGTCCTACAACCGCTACTCCTACTCTTACACATGGAATTGCAGTTTTGATCTTCTTGGCAACCTCTTGGGCAAATCCCCAAAGGTTTTTGTATTCTTCACTTTCAAGATCAAAAATCAAATCCACTTCTTTTTTCGGAACTACTAAAGTATGTCCTTTCACCAAAGGCATTGCATCGAGGAACGCAATAAAGTTTTCGTTCTCAGCAATTTTATAAGAGGGAATTTCGCCGTTGATGATTTTTGTGAAGATAGTGCTCATTTTTTATAAGTTAGAGATTAAATACTGGAAGTTTAGAAATGAAAGGGTGTATCAGACTATAGAGAAATGTCTAATACTTCAAAAGAAAGTTTATTTCCGTTTGGTAAAGTAATTTCAGCCGTTTCACCTTTAACTTTACCTAATAAACCTTTAGCAATTGGAGTGTTTACAGAAATTCTTCCTGTCTTAAGGTCGCTTTCGTTATCCGGCACCAATGTAAATACCTGCTCCTGCTTCGTTGCATTATTCTTAAGCTTCACTGTAGTTAAGATAGAAACTTTTGAAGTATCTAATTGGCTTTCGTCTATAATTTTAGAAGTTGAGATAACATCTTTCAGCTTGGAAATTCTCATTTCAAGCATTCCCTGAGCCTCTTTAGCCGCATCATATTCTGCATTTTCAGACAAATCACCTTTGTCTCTAGCTTCTGCGATCTGCTGAGTAATTTTTGGTCTTTCCACAGTTTCCAACTGTTCCAGCTCAGCTTTCATTTTCTCAAGGCCCTCCTTTGTTACATAGCTTGCCATAATTTTCAAAATTTAGTTTTAGTATAAAAAAATAATCCGACATTTGCCGGACAATGTTTTACGTGTTATAATCGTTTAATTTTTACAAATATATAAAAATTTAAATTGAAATGAAAAAAACTTTTTCGATACTATCTATTTTCATCATATTGATTTTCAGTAATTTATCCATAAACTCATGTGGGAGCAGAGAAGATACAGTAAGCTGCTTTCCCAATGTTCCTATCAATGTAACCATTAATCTAAATACCATGCCTAAGTATAATGCTTTGAATTATGACAATGGCTGGGCTTACATCAACGAACAGCAATCCGGAACCAGAGGATTGATCATTGTACGTACGGGAAATGTATTTAAAATATATGATCGTAACGCTCCTCATCTATGTCCGGATAATGATACAACACTTGAGGTTAAAGACAATATCGCTATTATATGTCCGAAAGATAATACAAAATGGATTTTAAGGACAGGTCAACCTGAAGCCGGCTCTAAAACTTCATTACCACCCAAAACATATCCTTACAATTATGACGAGGTTAGTAAAACTTTAAATATTTACTTTTAGAATAATAAAATGAAGATCGTTATACAAAGAGTTTCTGAAGCCAATGTAAAAGTAGACGGAAAAACCGTTGGCGAAATAGAAAAGGGATTAATGCTGTTGGTGGGTATTGATGAGAATGATGAAAAAGCAGATGCAGATTGGCTGGTACAGAAAATACTCAATCTGAGAATCTTTGGTGATGAAGATAACAAGCTTAATCTTTCTGTAAAGGATATTTCCGGGGAGATCCTCTGCATCAGCCAGTTTACCCTGATTGCAGATTATAAAAAAGGAAACCGTCCTTCTTTCATTAAAGCAGCCAAACCTGATAAAGCCGTTCCTCTATTTGATTATTTTAAAGAAGAGATGGCAAAATCCGGATTAAAGACAGAGAGCGGTATTTTCGGGGCAGATATGAAAGTTTCACTGATTAATGACGGGCCTGTAACCATCGTTATGGACTCAATAACCAAAAGCTGATTACAGAAGTAAGTATATGAAGAACAAGAATATTATCATCGCTTATCTTGTATTGACATTGATTTTCCTGAGTGAAATTGTTTTAAATTTTAATAAATACAGTTATGCCGGATATTACACGGATAAAATTATAGGCTGGCTCTGGCTTGCAATGACTGTTTTTATCATTATCAGGCTTTGGAAGAAAAAAGCAATAAAGGCTTATTTTGGACTTTTGATTGCAGGAATTATTTTGAGTATCCTACCCATGATGATTCCTTTTTTTGCTATTCTCGGTTATTTCTCAACTTTTGACAACTACCAGAGAATTCAGCTTAATAATGACTACCGAATTGAGAGATATCGTCCCGGAGCACTATCTAAACCGCATATAGCTATTTACAGGCAGAAAGGTATTCTGGAAAAAAATATCAGCAAAGTGCCCTATATTGATGTTTTGGAAAGAGTTTTACAACGTTCTTCGATTGACATTTCAAGTGATGAGAGACAGGAAGGAATTCAGGAAGCCAGATTCGTAAATGCAAACAAAGACAGCATCGGCGTTGAATACCAGATCATGAATAAAAAGCAGATTTTTTATCACAGAATCTACGAAAATCAATTTGAAGATTAACCGCATTGATCCTTCACTGCATACCAATAAAGAAATACCTTTCAGTTTTACTGAAAGGTATTTTTTTTAGAAAAATATGATAAATCCTTTGCACAAAGGACAAACCGGCTCATTGAAAAATAAATTCACAAAAACGTGATTTGTTTTCATTTTATTATTATTTTTGATATTATCCAAACCAATTCACAACCATTTAATAAAAATAACATGAAAACAAAAATCAAACTTCTTACATTATCTGTATTCTGTTTCTCCTTTTCCTTTGGGCAATCTCAATCAACGCGCAATGATGATCAAAACGATCAGATATACGTATGCTTTTCAAAGGGCATCCATTCGGAAAAGGCTGCATTTACCAGAAATCCTGAGCTGGGAAGGTTTGCCAGGGAAAATGGAGTTTCATTTACATATGATCTGGGATTCAGTGATGCAAAGATCAATGAAATGACAGAAAGCAGTAAAGTGAATGGAAATACCGGTGAATCTGTTCAAAAACTCAAAAGGATATTTAAAGCTGATCTTCCTGTTCAAAAGGACGGATCTTCTAAAAATCTGATTCATATTCTTGAAAAATTCCCGGAAATAGAATATGTATCTGTGATGAGTGGCTCTCCTATTGAGCCCCCATTTGTTAATATGTTTGTTGCCACTCCGGATCTGGAAAACCTTCAGACTTACCTGAATGACAATCCGGGAATCAATGCAAAATATGCATGGTCTAAGGGAATTACGGGACAGAATGTACGTATCCGTGATGTGGAATATGGTTTTTACAAAACACACGAAATGCTCTCCAACCAGAATTCAATTCAATTAGAACCCGGCTATTCTCCCAATTCAGGATTAGCCAACAATAACTATCGTGATCACGGAACAGCTGTGGTAAGCATTTTGGGATCTGTAAAAGATAATATCGGGCTTACAGGTGCGGTTTATAATGCATCAGAAATAAAAGGATATATGGAATGGACTACTGTTGGATATAACAGAGCTTCAGCGGTAAGCAGATCGATCAATGCTTCTCAGGCCGGGGATATCATCCTGTATGAAATGCAGACTGGTGGAAAAGATGGCCAATATTGTCCTGCAGAGTACGACAGTGTGATCTGGGATCTTACAAAAGCGGCTACAGATTCAGGAATTATTATCATTGCAGCAGCCGGAAATGGAAATCAGGATCTTGATGATCCTTTTTATGCTGCATACAGAGCAAGAGGAAACAGCGGCGCGATCATTGTAGGAGCAGGAACTCCCAATACCACTCATTCTAAACAAAGCTTCAGTACTTATGGAAGCAGAGTGGATGTACAGGGTTGGGGAAGCAGTGTTCTGGCAGCCGGATACGGATCGTATGCAAAGTATGATAACGATAACAACAGAACATATAACTATTTCAGCGGAACCAGTTCTGCTACCCCTACTGTGGCTTCTGCAGCTGTACTTCTTCAGTCTTATTATCGTCAGAGTACGGGGCAGTATTTAAGCCCTACCGCTATGAAAAATCTTTTAGTTTCTACCGGAATTCCACAGGGAGGTACAGATGTTAATAAAAAAATTGGCCCTCTTCCTAATGTGAAAAATGCTATTTTACAACTGGAAAGCAAGTCTACGGTTTCTGCTAAGGCTTTGCCTGCTTTGGAGGTGAAAATTTATCCCAATCCCTCCAGCAGCTATATAGCTATTCAAAGTACTGAAGATAAAAGACTGAGCATAGAAATCATCAATATGCATGGAAGGTCAGTGATAAAAAACACGGTTTCTTCCGGTGAAAAGATTAATGTTTCTCAGCTTCCTGTAGGCCAGTATATCATTAATATCAATGAAGGATCAAGACGGGTTGTGGAAAAGTTTACTAAACTATAGTTAGGAAGCGGGAAGATTGAAGCTGGAGGTTAATACTAGCCCTAGTATTACTAAAGATATAATAAAGCGATCTTTGTAAAAGTAAAAAGGGACAGTAGTTATTCTGAATGACTTTGATAACTGTCATCTTCTATTCCTTCTTATTCAAAGTAAAAAACTCCTTTCAGCGATTGAAAGGAGTTTTTTGTCTTAACTTTTATAACAATTATTTCGCAGGGACGCTGCTGAAATTAAGGGCTACTTTAATATTCATGTCTGAAGAGGTTTGGTTCTTCAGTTCATAAACTGTTCTTACCGTAAGTCCTGAACTTTTTACTATGCTATCCAGGAATCCTGTGTCATTAAGATCCAGACTCATACTGGATGAATTGGTAGAGATATTTGAGCGGGATGCGATCAGTTTTTCTCCTGTTCCACTGGATGAAACGTATACTTTAATAGTTTTAAATGCGCTTAAATTTCCTCCTGAAGGAGATACTACGGATATTTTAGCATCAGAGATTCTTACATCCTTAATCTGTGCATTATTATTTCCTCCAAACCAGGTTTGTACATTGGTAGCGGTTGCGGTTGAAGAGACTTCTTTATCAGCAGGCACTCCTGTGGAAACTAAAACATTTGCTGTATAGGGAAATGTATTCTGAACCAGCGACTGTACGGTTCCACAACTTACAAGTACAGCTGAGGCGGCCATTGCTGTTAGAACTATATTTTTCATAATTTTAAAATTTAAACTTCATGATGTTAATTTGCAGAAACTGTACCAAATTGACTGATGCTACTCAATGCTCACTGTAAAATGTCCTTTAGTGTTTCCAGAAGCCATATTACTTTTTCCTATGATCAGCCATACTTCTCCTTTTTCAGGAATATCATAGGTGATTTCTCTTCCGAAAGGCCCATCATAATTTCCATTGGGAAGTTTTATCTGATTGAATCTGATATTAAAATCTTTCTCTTTCGTCGAAATCTTTGCTTTGATATTAGACTGCTCAAAATTGGTAAGCTTTAAAATAAGCTCCTGATCATCATTTTTAAATTCTTCTCCCAAGGTAAAAGGAAGCTGAGAAGCATCTGCTGTTCTCACAATCTGACCTTCTTTTTCATTTCTCATTACGCCTTTACGTAATACTTCTCTGGTAGCAGGAGCATTGTTAATAATTGAATCTTTCTTTCTTAATGCTACTGAATCTGCCTTATGAACAGAATCCGGCATTTCCGTTACAATGGTAGAATCTTTATGAGATACATCTATTACAGCAGGATCTTTTTTACAGGAAATAATAATCAATGGAATTAACAATAAGCTTTTTTTCATAATAATTAATTTTAAGGCTTGAAGAAGATGGAAGATGGAGGCCGGGAGATGGAAGTTATTGTAGTTTTCCATACTTCCGAAGTTATATTTGATTGAATATTATCAATACTTACATATTTTGAGATGTGCCATCATTTTCCATTTTACAATTCAATCCTGGTTAATCAGGTCTTTTTAAATGCTAAAATTGTTCCAACTCTCTTAACGGTCTATATTTTCAGGCTGCAAAAGCTTTTCGTTACTGTTTCTAATGAGCTTAAAAGTGAAATACATAAAATTGAGCATAATGCCCATTAAAAGGGTAACACCCCAGGTCTTTGTATATTCCAGCGGATAGATAAAACGTACTACAATATCATTGAATAACCCGAAAGGATTATTGAGAATATCCCAACTGTTCCATCTCAGAAATCTTCCCAGATACACTCCAAAACTGCTCATGAAAAGAAAAAGGACTACAATACCGTTAATGATTCTCTCTTTGGTATAACCGGAAAGAAGTTTTTCAATATCGTTGAGACTTATAAAACCACATATTAATCCTGTCCAGGCATAGGAGAGGATAACGATCAGATCGTACCAGATAGGAATGGTATTTCTTACCTTTAAATGAAAAAGATCGGTCAGAATATAGGGTGAGTTCGGAAAAAACAAGATCCAGACCACAATAATCAAGACGACAGATATTTTACTTTTGGTATTGAATGCCAATATCACTGTACTCAGAAATAAAGGAATCCATGCCAGAAACAGGTTCCAGTTCAGGAAGAAAAACACTTTTGTTTCGCTGATATAATATCTGAAAAGGGAAAGACTGAAACAGAATAAGGTCATTAATACCAACAATATATTCATTTTAAATCTTGGAGATTCAATTAATTTTTTCATCGTGTGGCTTTATTTAAGGGTTTGATAATACAATATTTGGGAAAGGAAGGTTTTGGATTTTTCAGATCTGATCTTATCCTGAAGGCTCTTTTTTAATTTCCAGTTGTTCTTTTCATCTGCATATTTCATGAGACTTTCTTGGTTGAAATTAACAGAGGTTGCATGATAATTCAAATCAAAGTTTTTACGGGATATATTCTGTGAAGTAATAATACCACCCCAGTTGATATAGCTGCAAATCAAAATGGTTCCATAAAGATACCACGCCATGGTATTAAAGAGGAAGGCGTTTCTTTTTTGTTTTTGGATTTTCATAAAAGTTAAACCAAGTCCCACCAGAGATAAGAGAAGGAAAGCAAAAACGCCCAGTCTCTTATACGTAAAGGCATAATTAACGATATATTCATAGTTTTTGGCTGCTGCAGACAGAATGAGTATGGCATTCAAAATAATCCAGACTTTAGCTAAAATTTTCAGCAGCTTTGCTTTGGAATCAAAATTGAAACCTGATTTAAAGTAGAACATGATCACCAGAATAGCCATCACAATAGACATAATCACAGCATTGACACGCTCATGTGTCTCTTCTGAAAGCTGAACCGGTGTTTTTGAAACTTCATAGAACTGCTCATAATTATAAGTGATGATGAAGAATATCAACAAAATATTCAGACAAAAGAAAGATATTACACCACTCGTTCTTTCTGCGTCCAGATCAAGAAACGAATAGGTTGACTTAGGTTCCTTGGCGTTTTCCTGAAAGTCATTATCCAAAAAATGATGATTTTTATAGATCAGCCTTTCCACAGCAAAGTTCCAGAAATTAAAAGCAATAAAAAATCCTAAAACGGAAAGACAGAAGACCTGCCAAAGATTGATATCCAGTTCATAATCTGTGAAAAGAGCTGCAAAATGATCACTTCCTGCGGCATAAACTCCAAAGAAAACGGAAATAAGGACTAAAGGAATGAGTACAAAGGCCAAGATCTTCTGCCACATTCCCGGAATGCTCTTTTGAGGCAGCCATTTATCAAGCATAAAAATTCTGCAGATTGAAGTACAGCCATTGGTTATAAAAACAGGAATTAAAAAAAGAACCTTCATTTTTTTGTTTCTTGATTTATAAGCTAATAGAAGCAGTGAACTTGCCACCGCCAGAAATGACGGAAAGTCTCCATACCAAGCAAATGCAATCCCGGAAAGTATACTTGTTCCTGTAAGAATGTAAAATGTTCTGGTTTTATTTTTTCCGGGTGTCTTAAAGAAATTCAGAATTGCATATAAAATTCCAAGGATTCCAAAATTCAGCCCCATGTCCTGATCATAAAATAGAATGACAAATAGGGCTGTTGTTAGAAATATATAGTGATGTGTTTTCATGATAATAAATATTTAAAAATTAGATTATGAAAAATTGAAAATAATAAGAAGGTATATTGCTGCGATTGGAATATTTGCCAACAAAAGGAGAACAGAGTTTCCCGAATCTTTTCTTTCGGAAATATCCATCAGGAAATGAAGCAACTCATATAAAAGCACTGTCATGTTCACAGGTATTGCAAAAATTACATAGATCACCCCACAAATCAACAAGTCTTCATTTCTGGTGATAAAAAATAATAAAAACAAGAATGTACCAAGACCGAAAGAAATAAGAAAAGTATATCTCCCGTTAGAACTGAACTTTATATTTTCCACGTCATTTGCATTTTAATGTAAAACAACCGGATCTTTCTGTTGGATAAAGTCTTTCAGATGATCAAAATTCTGCCAGAGTAAACCTTCGAAATCCCATTCGTAGAAGGCTCTCATCGTCTGTCCTTTTCGATAGGCATTAAAGTAAATTTTCATGTATTCCGGAAGAATAAGGGTTCCCAATACAATAGCTGCCAGCAAATGGGCATTGAGCTTTCCGTTTCCAAGCAAAAGATATTGCATGGCAATTTCATCCTCAAAGTTGGTCCCGCAGCCAGTGATCAGATGGTGAACATCATGATTTTCCATTTTGGGAATCATTGAAAACCCATGTTTATGGTAGAATTCTCCTAGTTTTCTTCCCAGTGAATCTTCCTGAAACTCCAGCAGCTGCCTTTCATTGAACTGCCATTGTCTTTTTTTCTTTTTAAAGTATTTTCTGTAGAGCTTTTGAGTTTTATCGTACACAAAAAGCAGAAACTGAACGCGTATTTTTTTCATAGTGTATGTATTAAAAAAAGAATGAGAACTATTATGATTTAAAGATTACCAATGGCCATCAGAAATTAAACAAATCCCGATGACAGCATACAGAATTGCAATGGGAATATTGATAGAAAGTATACCAATTGCTTTTATACAAGTTTTTAAACTGGATCGATTCACAAGTCCATGGATTAAAAAAGCGAGTATCAGGAATAAGTTAACGGGAGTAGCAATAATGAGCAGCATATAACCGGCCGCGACGAACGGCTCCAGTTTAAATACGCCTCCTAAAAGACAAATTGTTCCCAGGGCAAGACACGCACCGAATATTGATTTACTTAAATTGATTATATCTTTATCTTCCATTAATGTAATTATTTAAGCTTGGGTTAATGTAAAAACAGTGATTTCGGGACGTACCATAAATCTTATCTGAAAAGAATGCCCAAGGGCACGATTGATATACAGCTTTCTCCCATCTTTCAGATCAATCTCCCCGGAGATATACTCTTTATTCTTTACCGGAAGTATGGGGGTAATGATTCCTGGAATTCTACATTGCCCTCCATGGGTGTGTCCGCTCAAAATCCAGCCTTGATACCCATTCCATATATCCAAATCACAGGCATCAGGGTTGTGACAAAGTACAATATTGGCTTTTGATGGATCATATTTTGCCATCGCTTCTACAGGTTGAAAGCGGGATGACCATAAATCTTCGAACCCTATAAAATTCAAACCATAACTTTCCTCCTGAGTGTTCCTGAGCATCGTGATCCCTGAATTACTAAGTGTATCACATATTTTCTCTGAACATTCTATATCCTCCCAGTTTTTTCCATAATCATGGTTTCCTAAGATTCCAAAAGTTGCTAAAGTCCCCAGAACACAGTTTTCCATTACTTTTTTCAGATCTCTCTGTTCCTGAAGGATTCCTGTATTTACAAAATCTCCGGTGTACACTACAAAATCGGGTTTATATTGTTGGGCTTTCTGAAAAGATTCAATGAGAAAATGCCAATCGAAATAAGCCCCTACATGCAAATCGGAAATCTGCATCAGTATCTTTCCTTCTAATGCCTGAGGTAAATTTTTCACAGGAAGCTTTCTTTGAACAAATTCTATCCAAAAAGGTTCTACCTGCCAAGAATACAATCCAGGGGAAACACCCAAAACTGAAATCTGTAGGATCTTTTTTAAAAATGTTTTTCTATCCATCATATCTATTTTAAAACAAAGAACTTTGAATTACAAAGTTAAAATTCAAAAAAATATAGGACTACCGTCCCAATAGTTTTTCAAGGGCATCCAGATGATCTGTAAAAGCCTGTCTGCCACTTTGTGTAACACGGTAAGAGGTTTTAGGCTTCTTCCCTACAAACTCCTTTTTAACCTCAATATATCCTACTTTCTCCAATGCGTTGCTATGGCTGGCAAGATTTCCGTCTGTGATCTCCAACAAAGCTTTCATTTCAGAGAAATCAACCCAGTCGTTCACCATAAGAACGGACATAATACCCAATCTTACACGGCTTTCAAATTCTTTATTGAGTTGACTTATTTTGATCATTTTCTTTATCTTATTTGTTCTGAAACGGCCATAATCTGACTATTTTCATTTTCTTTAATCCTAGGCAACTACTCTCTTTATAACTTTATTCGTTTCAAAAACGGTGCAAAAATAAGGATTAAAAATTTTCTTCTTCCCACAAAGCCTTCTTTATGATATGTATAAGGTTTTTTATTATTAAAAAATCAATATTAACTTCCATATATATACAGCTCCAATACTGATAATGAAAGATAAAATTCCTATCAATAAGGGCCAATGTCCCATAATGTCATTTTTTCTTTCTGAATAAAATTCAGTTGCATCTACCAGATTAAGTTTCTTATCAGAATGTAAAGCAATCAAATCCTTCTCAGCATCAAAAGTTTTTACATCATCTGTTTTTGTATCTACCAAAAAGTACTCATTATCAAAAGTTTTTCCAAAAATCTGATTCCCGGACTCTTCTATTTTTATTACTCTTGAAATCAGATTCTCTCCGGTTGCTTTATTAATGTTTGCCTGTTCCGGAATATCAATAAATAACAGTTCATAATTGTTTTTCAAAGGAATATACCATGCATCACCAATTCCGATATCTACTTTTTTATTTTCTGATACAATCGAAAAACCAATAACTCCAACGATATAGAAAGTATAAAGCGCTACAAAAGGAGCTATAAATGTCAGTATCATTTTTCGTCTTCTTCTTTCCTTTCTGCTGATGAAATAAGTAAGTATACATCCTATTACAGCACAAATAAAACTGAAAACAGCTATAATGAAAAGGTGAATAAATATTACAAAACCAATTCCCATTACTTATATTTCCTATGCATAATAAGCCCGTAGACAATATGCAGAATACCGAAACCTACTGCCCAGAAAAACAATCCCCAACCCAGAAAAAACAGAGACAATAATCCAAGAACAACCTCACAATATCCCAGATATTTAACATCCGGAAGAGTGTATCTTTCAGCACTTATAAGGCCCAATCCATAGAAAATCAAAGTTGTAGGAGCAATCCATACTACTAAATGATGCTCAATAAGAGCTGCACAAAAGATTCCTCCTGCCGCTAATGGGACTGAAAAGGTGACTAAAAGTCTTTTGGTAGTGGCATCCCAGATCTTTAATCCGTTCTTTTTACTTTTATTGGCTGTAAAAATATACCCACTGAAAACAGCTGCTATCAGAACTACTAATCCGGTGATGACCAATTCCTGAACCAATTCAGAGGTAAAATGAAATCTACCTCCGTTAATGTATTCCATTTTTTTACTTTCCATGGCAAAATAGGCATACCCAGCACCTAAAAGTGCTACTACACCAGCCACAACTCCCGAGAGCCCGCTCAAAGAAATAAATCTGGAAGACCGTTCCATCATGGAACGGATATGGGACAAATCTTCGTGATAGTTTTTTGAATCCATAAAAAGAACTTTGAATTACAAAGTTATAATTTATTTTTAATCTGCAAAATATTTTTTTTAAAACTTATACTGATTTTTTTATCAAGCCAGCCTTATAATTTTTAACTTTAAGATGATCAAAAATATAGCACCATTGAACTGATCACTATTCATCCGGGAAAGTAAACAGAAGAATAACGTCCAATTTTAATTATTTTATGATGACAAAAGTTTTAATTGATTATTCTCAAATACACTTACAGGAAAATATTCCTTTAAACGAGGAAGAGCTCAATAGGATAGCCATCCACAAAAGAGATTTTTATAAGGATTTTTCAGGGGTTGTAATTGCCGTTATTATGATTGTCATGATTATGGCCGGTTATTTTTTGAAAAACGAGTTTAAGAATTTTAAATATTACCATTACCTTTTATTTATTGGTGTTGCAGTAGCACTCTATCTATTTTTCTTGCTAATGCATTGGCTTCTCTGTCAATATTTCAAAGGGAGATGGAAAAAGGATATTAAAAATGGTAAAAACAGGTTGGAAAGTATAATTATTTCCAAGCATAAAACGGAAGGTGATGAGTACATTATTACTTTTGCGGGATGTCACAAAGGAAAAAAGATAAGGCTTCCTGTTGAGAAAACAGATTATGATCAATATGAGATGGGAGCAAAAGTAGTGGTAAATTATTTCAAATACAGTCAGGAAGTTATTTCTCTTGACTATTTTGAGAGTAAAGATTAAAAAAAGCCGCTGAAGTGGTCAACGGCTTATTATTTTTGAATGGAATGAATTATTTCGCTCTCAATCTTTCTTTAATAGATTCAATATTCTTCTTTGCAGAATCTTCTAAAATAAGACTGGCACTCATATGAATTCTTGCCGGCATCAATTCATTAAAGTGCTCTGTTCCTTCCCATGATACTTTTTTAATTAATGCCAGGGCATCACTGCTTCTTGATGCTAACGTCTGTAAAAACTTCTCAAGTTTTTCATCCATCTCCTGGATGTTTTCTGAAACGGAATGATATACATTATGCTGTTCTGCCCACTCAGCCGATCTGAAGTCTGCATCAATAGCCATTGCTGAGAACTGTGATTTTCCGATTTTTCTTTCTACATAGGGTCCGATTACGAAAGGTCCGATTCCTAAATTGATTTCTGTAAGTGCTAATGCTGAGTCTTTTGTTGCAAAGCAGTAATCAGCACCACAGGCAATTCCTACTCCACCTCCGGTTGTTTTTCCCTGCACTCTTACTACCACAATCTTTCCACAGTTTCTCATTGCATTCAGAACTTTAGCAAAGCCACCGAAGAACTTAGTGGAAGCATCCAGCTCTTCAATGGCCAGAAGCTCATCAAAACTTGCTCCTGCACAGAATGCTTTTTCACCTTCACTTTTTACTAAAATAGCCTTTACCTCATCTTTAGCTCCTTCTTCTAAAATAGTCTGAGCCAGTTTTTCTAAAATAGCTCCCGGAAGGGAATTACTTTTAGGGGTTCCGAAAGTAATTTCGGCAATATTATTTTTGATTTCTGATGCTACGAATTCGTTCATTTTAATTTTTATTGGATTCTTACAAAAATACTAAATACAGTGCTTTCGGAGAAACTTAGAGAGAATAATTTCATGCTATTTTTAAGGTTGGAAGCAGGAAGAGAGAAGTCAGAAGTTAGTATTGAGCAAATATCTACTATTAGTTTTTATTTTAAATATATAATTCTGTTTTTAAGAGTAGAAGAATATCTCTTTACGTAGAAATACGGAGTCTTCAATTTGGTATTTTCTACTCTACTGCAGCTTTTATATTAGTTGTTCCTTTGGATTAGAAATAAACGGCGGAATCTGAAAAGCCATCAACAGAGTAAGACTATTAAAGGCTAAAAAATATTGACCATGGACGAATACATTGGAATCGTTAAGTTATTTGCAGGAAACTTTGCACCTAAAGGCTGGATGTTCTGTGACGGAAGTTTACTAAGAATCTCAAGCAATTCAGCACTGTTTTCCATTCTGGGAACCACTTATGGTGGAGACGGAATCACCACGTTTGCTTTACCCAACCTAAAAGGGCGTACTGCTATTGGGTCTGGAAATGTAAATGCCAACGAATATTATCCACTCGGTGTAATGTCAGGAACTACACAAAACACTCTTTTACAGTCTAATCTTCCAAGCATTGGAGCTGGCTTTCAATTTAAAGTGGCAAACAAAAATGCCAATACTTCTACCCCTACTGCTGCAACAGCTATTGCTATTACTGGAACACAGGTAGGAAGAGACTTTAATCCTGTTACAAGTTTTGTAAATAATGCAAATCCCGATACGGCTCTTAATAGCCAGAGTATTTCTTTTATAGGACAAAATTTACCGGTGAATAATATGCAGCCTTACCTGGGATTGAATTATATCATCTGCATTGCAGGTATCTATCCTCCACGAGATTAATATATCATAACCTAATATTTAAAACAAAGATCATGAAAAGCACTACTATTTTTACAATTTGTAGTCTGCTCATTTCAATTTTCTCATTTGGGCAGACCAGTACAGAGCAATTTGAGACAGAATCAAACGGAAGCACAAGCTTCACTGACAATGGAGTGATTTTTAATGTCATTTCTCACGTGAGTGTTTTTGATATCCAGGCTAACTTTCCGGGAACAGGCTGGAATGGAACGGCCAATGATAACCGTTACATTGATAATTCTAATAATCCGGATTCTCCGCCATCATTTAGTATTAAAACCACTTCTAATTTATTTAAGGTGAACAAATTCTGGATGTATCTCTCGGCATTGAATCTTGAACTTAATGTAGCAGGTTCCATTACGATAACCGGAAGGTTGAGTGGTGTCACAAAATTTACCCAAACAAAAACAAATGGGTTTGCAACAAGTTTAGGTAGCACCAACGGATATACTTTAATTGACCTGACTAACCTAAATGGGCAAAATTACTCAAACATTATTATTGATGAACTTCGTATCACGGCAAACGGAGAGTTTAGGTATGTAGCTCTTGATGCTTTTACGTGGGTAAAAGACAGTAACATTGTGTTAGGAACCTCAGAAGCCAAAAGCACTCAAAAAAACTTGACTCTTTATCCTAATCCAACTTATGGTCCTATTTCTATTAATTCAGAAAAAAATTCGGAGGCCAAAATTTACAGTACGGATGGCAGAATCCTAAAAACTTTTCAGATTCAGAAAGGTTCTAATGAAATCAGCATTTCAGAATTACCGAAAGGAGTTTACTTTATTAAAACAGCCACTGAATCTACTAAGGTTATTAAAAATTAATATTTACAAGTCTCATATCCGATCTTGTTCCCACAAAGATTCTAATTCATGAACAACACCCCTTGATTATATTAAGGGGATTGTTTTTTTATCTTGTCCATTTATGAAGGTGTTCTATTCTCCCATTTCTTTTTAAAAGGGCTTCAAACCTCAGTTTTAGCAAGATATTGCGGCCGTCAATGGTTCTTGTAAAAATAAGTTCTGATGCTCCAACGGTTTTATTCCAGGTTTTAGTAAAAAATTCTGCACTTTTTTTATTTTTTGCAAAAATTTCAGGTACCGGAAAATACTGTTCTTTTTTCAGAAAGAAAAAATTCTTTTTCTGTTTCAAAATATATCGTGGATTATCTACCGGAGAGACCATTTCCTGTAAAGTCTGAATAAACTGCGTGCTTTCATATTGACTCCCTCCTTTCAGGTAGCAGAATGCTCCTTCGCTGCTATTGGATGAACTTATAATATTCAACTGTTCAAAAGAGGTTCTTATCACTCTTTCATGAATCAGCCCGTGTAAGACTACTTCTGCAAGTGCTCCAAGCTGTTTCCCAATATCCTGGTATCTCCAGTATTGCTTTACTGATATATATAATTTTCGCCCATATACGATGAAACCTGCTAATCCAAATAAGGATACAATCAATGAAAAGGTTTTTACAGAATCAATCGCCTGTATATTTCTGAGAATACCGAATAAAAGATTCTGCCAGAATAATAATACGGAAGATGCCATTACCTTCACTATATTTCCTGACATTTTTCCGACATAGTCCATCTTCACGTCCTTCATCGCTGCCATATTGATGGAGGGAACCTGTATTTCTTCTACTAAAATATTTCCAAGATCAAGTGCTTTTCCCCAACGGCTGATAAGATTCTTTCTGTCCTGGGCCAGAACAAAAAACGACTGATTAATTTCTGAAATTCTGCTCTTAGTTTCTATGGTTTTAACATTAAGCCTTTCAAAATTGTTTTCAATAGTAGGAATATCTTTATTGGAAATCCCGACAGAGGTTTTAAACCGCCGCTTCATAATATTCAGATCCTGCCCGCCAGTTTCATCATTAGGATCAAAGCAGACAAGATGCCATATATTGCCTGTCTTATGAGGAATATCTTTATCTGTTCTTATAACTCTTCCCCTCATCTGATTGGACAGTACAAAGGAACTTATAAAGCTTGCCAGAATTAAAGTATTCATTTTTGGAGCATCCCACCCTTCTCCCAGCAATGATTTGGTTCCGATCAAAACATGAATACCTCCACGCTGAAAGATTTCCGTAATAATGTGTACAATATCACGCTTTATTTGTTCCGTAAGGTTGATCATGAGATAATCCGGATCATAGCTCAATGGTGAAAGCCGTATCCCAAAAACTGCTCTTTTTATACAGAGTTCCTCAAATACACTTTTAGCATTTACCGGAATAATCACCAGACTCCCTGTAAGAATCCCTATTTTTTTCTGCTGGAAGTTTTCCCGCCTCAGTTTTTCAAAGATGGGAACGGCTCCTATTTTATCAAGGGTGAGGGTATTCTGGGTTCCGTTATTCAGATATTCTTTTTTTATAAAATCAGTTAGGATAACCATTCTCAGATCATCTTTAAGTACGGAAGATTCAAAATCCACGATATCCTGTATTCCCTGAAGTTTACCTATACTTGAATTGAGAATCTGATTTGTATTTTTATTATTAAAGAAACTCAGAGTATTCTGTTCCAAAAATCCGTGCCTTTTTAAACGGTTACCTAAGTCTGTATGGTGATCTTCATAATTTTTAAAATGAACTTCATCTACCAGTAAATAGAAGTCGAGAAGTTCTTCCATCCAGAAGAAATCAAATTCAGGAATATATTTCTGCTGATCACCGATAATTTCAAAATGAACTTCGGGAATTTCTTTTTCCCTGAAATGAAGATAAACCAGCCCGGAAGTATAGGAAGATATATTTTCATAGATCCAATCCAGGTGGCTCAACGGCTCCTGATATACAGGATGCTCCTCAATAGCATTGAGAAGAATATCATCTTTTTTAATTTCTTCAAAGAATCCTAAGGCCTGCTTATGGTAATATTCAATTTTCTTTTGCTCTTCCAGAGAGGGTAATGTAAAGTGTACCAAATCCTGATGTGGGCAAAGATCTCCTTCAATCATCAGTTCAGGAACTGATATTTCTGCATCTATAGGACCATTCAACTGGATATACTTTTGCCATTCTGTACCGGAAACATCAAAGGGAGGTGTTGCAGTAAGGGAAACAACAGTGGGTTCAATTTTATTTTTCAGTTCCGTAAGACTGCTCCACCAGGCATTTTTCAAATGGTGAGCTTCATCCAGAATAAGGGTTCCTACTTTTTGTTTCTGAAGGCGTTTTATAATTTCTGAAGCTGGTACTTTTGGAGATTTCCTCATAGTTTCCTCCTCTTCTTCAGCTGTTTCAGAAGCAGCATGAATTCCCTGATAGGTTGTGACAGTAATAATTCCCGGCTTTCTAATATCTGAAGATATCCATTCGGGAACCGTTTCTGTATTAAGGAACAGTTCACAAAATCTCTGGATCCACTGATTTTTTATGGCTAAGGTAGGAGCTACAATAAGTGTAGGTTTGCCAAGCCTCAACATGACTTCCAGCCCGAGAACTGTTTTCCCAGAACCTGGAGGTGCAGAAACATGAAGATGATTATCTATAAGATATTCGTCAAGATGGTCCAGAAATTTCTTCTGATAAGTTCGCCAGTTATATTTAAAAGTCGTGTTTTTAGGGAAAACATTCATGTTCACAATTTAATAAAAAACAGCCTCACCGGAATTACTGATTTTTATCTTTTAATGATAAAATATATTTGTCTATATACAGCTGTTTTTCTTTTGATTTGTATTGCTGAATATATCGGGGATGCTCCAGAACCGTCATGGTATCGAAAAGCTGGGCCTCTTTATTGAGTTTTGAGATAAATTCAGCATTTTTCTTCCCAAGAATAAACACTTCTGAAGTATCCAGATTCAGGCTGATATGTTTTTTGAGGGAATCTATCATAAAAACTTTTACAGCTTCAAACAGTTCTTTATCATCATAATAATTGGCATTAAGCCATCCGTTCTTTGTTTTTCTTACAATGGCTAAAGGGAATGGAGAATTGATATAAATATCTTTATAAAAAAGATCTGCACCACCATAATCAGCAATCATATCATACATAAATACGGAGGAAACTTCATGAGTACGGGCAGATTTCATTGGTATTCCACAGACGCTTTCCAATCGTTTGGTATCTGTAAAAGGAACTCCTGTTACTCCTGCCCCATGGCGGCTGGGATTAATACCAACAATAAACTTTCTTTTGCCGGAGTCGTTATAATATTTGTGATAAAACTTTTGCATGACCTCCATCGTCTCCGGATTGTCCAGATACGGATTCAATGCTTCAAAGCCTTTGGGAAGGTTTCCTGAATAGTTTAGATTTTCATTGAATTCAATAACCTGATCTGCAAAAGTTTTACTCATCAGTTTTATTTATTTTAGAAAAACAAAATTATCTGCCGGGCCTGTTTCTTTATCTTCGTCATCCTCCTCATCGTCGTCATATTCGGACAATTCCAATTCAATATCGATAAAGTGAATATATACTCCACATAATTTGTCCTTTTCATCATAAGCAAAGTAAACCGGATATACTCCATCTCCTATTCCACTTGCAAATATAGGGATCTGATATTCTGTACCAGGCACCGTCCAATTGATCCAATCTCCCAAATCTCTTTGGTTTCTTGGATTTTCTGAATAGCTCTTAGCAAACAATGCTACAAAATAATCATCGTAAATATTATCTACATCCAGTTCTGAAATAAACTTATCTACATAAGGAACCACTTCAGGATCGGTAATACACGCTAACCCGGCATCAACATTAAATCCAAAAAAACCGTCCTCACTGGCACTATCAATATTTTCTATACCAATTAATGCTTCTCTGTAAATAACCGGTTTTTCTTTAGTAAATTCAACTTTTACTGCGGCATAGCGATCTCCCCAATCTTCCAGCTTTACTACGGCAATGGTTACTGGAAAATCTCCTTTGGGAACCTCAACAAAAAAAGGCTGCTCCTTCTGATTCAGATATACAAGGGGATCTCTTACAATTACTTTTCCTGATGGCAGGGAAACATTACCTATTCCCATCGTCTCCATCTTTTGCTCCATAATTTCATCAGAGGTAAAATAGGTCTCAACATCTACAGGAGATATCAATTTGTCTTTTATCTCTTCCCATTTTTGCATCCAATTTTCGTTCATTGTTTCTTATTTTATGATTGAAGTTTAAAAATACTATTCATTTATTGATTTTCAAAATACTTCGGTCTGGTTTTTCTGGCTTTTTATCCTTGTCAAGGTTTTGAACCTTGACATGGTTATTAAAATAAGGCAGCAAGTCACGGTGACTTGCTGCTTGCTATAGTATTTAATTTTTTAATTAATTAAACTAAGAGTCTGCACATATAACACAGGCACCTAATCGGTCTGGCCATCTTCCGGGAATACAACATGTTCCCCGAGGACAAGAATGAGGAGTACAATTCCATATTGGTCCTGCTCCTTTAAGAGATCTCAATTCATTTCTTGAAAGTCTTTTTAAGTTTTTCATAGTAATTAGTTTTTGATATTCTCTCCTACTCTATATGCTTTTCGGATTTCGCCTATTAAAGTTAATCATTTTTAATGAAACCCACTGTAATAACCTGATAGGGTTCAAGTTTCCTTATAGTCCTATAAAAAAACAGCAAATTATTCCTAAAATGCTGCTTTACTATATTTTTATCCTGAATTAAATCAATCCGAATTGTTCAAAATGATGGGTAAAATGTTTCTTATGCATCAATTCCCACATTTCTTTGTTCAGTTTTCCGAATACAAAGTTCATGTGCTCCGCCTGTGGATTTTCTTTGTAATACACTACAAATCGTTTTAGATTATCAGTGAATGCCTGTTTTGCAGATTCCAGATTCTTATGGGTAAGTTCCGGAAGTGAACCATCCTGTGGTAAAAACGGAGCGGTAAAGTCCTTCGGCATTGCTCTGTGGTTATAAAGAGAATCCTGCCATTTTTCAAGATGTTCTTCAGGAGTGAAGCATTTATCTGCTTCAGGCTCACCTAAACTTACCAATAAAGCCTGATCCAGGTGCTCAATCATTTGCTGTGGAGACATTTTACCCCAAAGTGCAGGAGTACTTTCTGTTAATCCGCTTAAGATCTTTTGAACATTCTTCACAGTAAGGTCGATGAAAGGAGATTGTTTTGCCACCAGTGTTAAAATAGTTGCTACACAAACTACCTCATCTCTTTGGTTTACTACTTCCACCAGCCATTTTACAACTCCTGACGGAATATTTCTTCCCTTAACTCCTCTGTTAACCTTTTCTTTTGCTGTTAAATAAACGGTAATGGTATCACCAGCATATACAGGTTTAAAGAAACTACATTCTTCTAACCCATAATTGGCGATAACTGGTCCTTTTTTCCCGGAAACAAATAATCCTGCTGCTGCTGAAAGGATAAAATATCCATGCGCAACTGTTTTGTCGAAAATAGTTCCCGTTAAACTTGTAGCATCAGTATGAGCATAGAAATGATCCCATGAAACATTGGAAAAGTTTACGATATCCGCATCGGTAACAGTTCTTCCTGCTGTTTCCAAAGAATCCCCTACTTCAACTTCTTCAAAATATTTCTGGAAAGGATGCTTATCTGAGAATTTCTTCTCCGCTCCTTGCTGGTAAATTTTAGTAATCGCTTTCAACACATCCGGTGATCCCTGAATTGCAGTTTTCTGCAGGAAAAAATGAAGACCGCTTAATCCGCCCATTTCCTCTCCGCCTCCTGCTCTACCAGGTCCGCCATGCATTAGCGTCGGAAGTGGAGAACCGTGACCTGTACTCTCTTTGGCATTATCTCTGTTCAAAACAAAGATCCTACCATGTTGGGAGGCCATTTTCCATGAGGTTTCTGCAATAAAGTTTTCATCATGAGAAACGATAGATCCTACCAAACTTCCTTTTCCTCTTTTTGCCAAAGCCGCTGCTTCTTCAGCATCTTTATAGGGCATTAATGTAGATACCGGCCCGAAAGCTTCTACATCGTGGGAGATATTTTTTTCGAAAGGCTTATCATTCAGGAATAATTTAGGACTCATAAATGCTCCGTTGTCATAGTTAGCATCTACCAGTTCATGTTTTCCATCATAAACAAGCTCTGTTTCTGATTTTAGAATATTTACTTTTCTCAGAACTTCCTCGTATTGCTGTCTTCCCACTAAAGAACCCATTTTTGTTTCTCTGCTTAACGGATTTCCAATTTTTGTTTGGTCCAAAGCTTTAGATAAAGCATTCTGAACATCTCCTATTAAGTGCTCGGGAACAATGATTCTTCTGATCGCTGTACATTTCTGACCTGCTTTTGTGGTCATTTCGTTACGAACTTCTTTGATGAATAAATCAAATTCCGGAGTTCCCGGTTTTGCATCCAATCCAAGAATAGAACAGTTCAGAGAGTCTGCTTCCATATTGAAACGTACTGCATTTCCGGCAACAGAAGGAAGTGATTTCAATTTCCTTCCTGTAGTAGCTGAACCTGTAAATAGAACTGAGTCGCCATCCTGAATATAATCCAGAATATTCCCCGGTTCTCCACATACTAATTGTACTGCTCCTTCCGGTAAAACTCCACTTTCAATCATATCCTGAAATACAGCATTCGTAAGATAAGATCCGAAAGGGGATGGTTTCACAATAGAAGGAACACCTGCCAATAAGGAAGTAGAAAGCTTTTCCAACATTCCCCACACCGGAAAGTTATAGGCATTGATCTGTACAGAAACACCTTCGCTAGGCGTTAAAATATGAGTTCCCAAGAAAGTTCCGTTAGCTGAAATTTTCTGAGTATCTCCATCTACCCAAAATGAAGTATTGGGAAGCATTCTTTTTGCCAGTCCGGAGTAGGTAAAGAAAGTTCCGAAACCTCCTTCAATATCCACCCATGAATCCACATGTGTAGCTCCTGTTTTATATGATAAGTCGTAATATTTTTTCTTTCTTTCCAGCAGGTAAAGTGCCACTTTTTTCAACATTTCCCCACGGTCGTAGAAGGTCATTGAAGAAAGGTTTTTATATCCTACTGTTCTTCCATAGTCAAGGGCCTGCTCAAAATTAAGCCCTTCAGTATCGGAAACGGCTACTTGTTCTCCTGTAACGGCATTGTACAAAGGAACTCCGTTTCCGGTACCTTCTACCCATTCTCCGTAGATATAGTTTTTTAGTTTTTGCATAAAATATTTAATTTAACCATATAAAATGTATCGGTTAATCAATGGGTGCTTCGACTTCGTTCAGCATGACTATTGATTGTTACATTTTTACATTGGTATAGTGTTATATTGATTAATTATTTTGGTTCCTGATATGGGAAAAGTTTTACCAAACCTTCATATAAACTTCTGTGAAGAATCGTTGCATGATTGTCCGTTTCCATCATTTTATATTCTACTGTCCAGTTTTTCTTTCCTGCTTTTTTCAAAACATCATATAAACCTTCTGCATCTTTTATCATCACAGGGTGTTCTCCTTTTCCTACAGAAACATAAACGAACTTTTTAGTATCCGCAGATTTTGAAAGTAATTGAGGAGCCTGCTTTAAAAGGCTTTCATCATCCCACCATAAACTCGGGCTGATGATGAAATAATTGTTGAACATTTCAGGTTTCTTCAATAGGATTTCTGTTGCTAAAAGCCCACCAAGCGACTGTCCGAACAGATATTGTTCTGTAGTTTTAAACTGGCTCTCCACATAAGGTTTCAGTTCTTTTTCAAAAAAGGTGATAAACTTATCCGAATGTCCTGTTGTAGGATAGTCTTTCTGTAAATCCTTTAAGTCTGTATGAAAAGTAAAATCTCTTTTTCTGTCTATATTCGCAATTCCAACCACAATGGTTTCCGGCATGGCATACATCTGGTTAAAGAACTGCACCAATCCTGTAACATGGATAAAGTCTTCATTCATACTTCCATCTAAAAGATAGATGATTGGATATGATTTTGCTTTATCAAAGTTTTGAGGAAGATAGATGTTCAATGTTCTTTCTTCATTCAGAGTTTTAGACTTAATAGTCCTCACTTCTCCTATTGTAAGCGGTTTTGTACTGACAGTCTGTGCTGATAAGCTACAATTTACCGCAAACATCATGCTGCATACAAGAGCAATTCTTTTAATCATATTTAATTTTAAGGTCATTTATTTTATATCATCCCAAATACTGTAATCTACAATCTTTGTAGGGATCTGCTGAACGTATTCAGTAAAAGGTTCACAAGGAAGAATGGCTTCTTTTCCTTCTCTTGCCAATTCCTGGTATAGTTTTGTTCCTTCTGTTTTCCAATGAATCATTTCATCAGAGACATCACGGATAATTTTTGCAGGGCTTCCTACAATTAGTTTCCTCGGTTCACATCTGAAGTTAGCAGGAACAAAAGCCAGAGCACCTACGATGCTTTCATCACCGATATACGCTTTATCCATCACCACAGAATTCATTCCGATTAAACAGTTCTTTCCGATATGTCCGGAGTGAATAATTGCTCCATGTCCAATATGGGCAGATTCCTCCAAAATAGTTTCTATATTCGGGAAAACATGAAGCGTACAGTTCTCCTGAACATTGGCTCCGTCTTTAATGATAATTTTCCCCCAGTCACCACGAATCACTGCATTGGGACCAATATAAACTTCTTCACCAATTTCTACATTCCCGATAATCACTGCCTGTGGATGAATATAAGCAGAGGATTTTATGATGGGACGGATTCCGTGATATGAGTAGATATTCATATTTTTTTAATTTGAGAATTTGAGAATGGGATAATTTGAAAATAAATAATGTCACTAAACATTTTCAAATTATCAAATTATCCCACTTTCAAATTGATTATACTTTTTCAATGACCATTGCATAGCCTTGTCCGACACCGATACAAAGGGTACACAATGCATATTTTTTATCCTGTTTCTGAAGTTCCATGGCTGCAGAACCAATGATTCTTGCTCCGGAAACTCCCAGTGGGTGGCCAATAGCAATAGCTCCTCCGTTTGGATTTATTCTTGCATCATTATCCTGTAAACCTAAGCTTCTTGTTACAGCTAATGCCTGTGCTGCAAAGGCTTCATTTAGTTCGATGATGTCTATATCTTCCAGAGAAAGGTTTAATCTCTTTAATAGCTTTTGAGTGGCTTCTACAGGCCCGATTCCCATAATTCTTGGTTCTACACCAGCTACAGAAGATCCAAGGATTTTAGCTTTTGGTTTTAATCCATATTTTTTTACAGCTTCTTCACTGGCTAAGATCAATGCAGCAGCTCCGTCATTCATTCCTGAAGCATTTCCGGCAGTTACTGTTCCTTCTTTTCTGAAAGCTGGACGAAGTTTTCCTAATCCTTCCATGGAAGAAGTGGGTTTAATAAACTCATCTTTTTCAAAAACAATCGGATCACCTTTTCTCTGTGGGATTTCAACTTTTACAATTTCTTCCGCTAATCTTCCGCTTTCCTGAGCTTTGGTTGCTTTTTGCTGAGACCAAAGGGCAAACTTGTCCTGATCTTCTCTGTTGATCTGGTGCATGTCTGCCAGATTTTCTGCAGTTTCACCCATTCCGTCAACGCCATACATTTCTTTCATTTTCGGATTGATAAATCTCCATCCGAAAGTGGTATCATACATCTGGCTGTCTCTTCCGAAAGCTGCACTTGGTTTGGACATTACATAAGGAGAACGCGTCATATGCTCTACTCCACCGGCGATATAAATTTCTCCTTCTCCAGCTGCAATAGAACGGAAAGCATTAGCCACAGCAGACATTCCTGAAGCACAAAGTCTGTTTACCGTCTCACCTCCTATTTTATAAGGAAGCCCAGCTAATAAAAGTCCCATTCTGGCTACGTTTCTGTTATCTTCACCAGCCTGATTAGCGCATCCAAAAATTACATCTTCAATTTCCTCTACAGGAACTTGAGGATTTCTTGCAACCACTTCTTTGATAACAATAGCTCCCAAATCATCTGCTCTTACTTCTGATAATCCTCCCTGTAGTTTTGAAATGGGAGTTCTGACATAGTCTATGATGTATACGTTGTTCATAATTTTAATTTGAAAATGAGTCAATTTGAGAATTTGAAAATGTCTGATAGTAAGATTTAAAGAATACAATAATTTTCAAATTACCTCATCTTCAAATTTTCAAATTCTTTATAATTCTGTTACTTTTTTTCCGATTTTATATACTGTTCCTACAAACTTAGCAATCAGTTCATTGTTCTGATTGGTGATCTTAATGTCATAAACAGCCGTCTTTCTGGTATCATTCACCAGAATGCTCTCTGCTCTGAAAACATCGCCTTCTTTTCCAGCTTTGGTAAAATTGATAATACAGTTTAAAGCTACAGCAGCATCTCCCGTATTGTTGGATGAAAATGCCAGTGCAGAATCTGCAAAAGCAAACGTTACGCCTCCATGCACTGTTTTAAGCCCATTAATCATATCTTTCTTAATCGGCATTTCTATTAAACAGTAATTTTCTTTTACTTCAATCATCTTGATATTCATCCATTGGGAAAAATAATCCTGATTGAACATATAATCTGCTACTTGTCTTGGATTCATTTCTACTATTCGTTTGTTATTTCTTCATATAATTCATCGGATAATTTGTCGTAAACACTCATGGTCTTACCCAGAATCACCTGTTCATATGAAAGATGAGTACCGGAATTATCAGAGCTATTTTCTCCTTCATACATTGCGTTTAAATCAATTCCACTTTCATTGGCAAGTCTTTGAATTAACGTTCTGTATTTTTCATTAAACTTCCCCAACAATTCAAGTCTTTCCTGACTATCTTCTATGGATGAAGCTTCCTGAGTCAAATACTGTTTCTCAATTAAAAGCCTAGTTTCCAGTTCTGCTCTGAATTCTTCTATATTCATTTTTTAATTTAACAATATATCAGCTTATCAATGTTTCGCCAAAGAATCACATTGGTAAGCTGATATATTTATATATTTTATAGTTTACGAAGTAAAGGACTTTGTCTGTACCTTTCTTCCTGATATTCATTGTAAAGGTTCTGTAGGGTCTCAGAGATTTTTAAGTATCCGATTTCTTTTCCCCAACCTAATAATCCTTTTGGATAGTTTACTCCTTTCTGCATGGCCAGTTCGATGTCTTCATCATTTGCAACCCCTAATCTTTTAGCTTCCACAGCTTCATTGATCAGCATTGAAATAATTCTTAAGAAGATCTGCTGATAAAGAGCATCATCTTTCTGTGCTTCCGGTTTTACAGCGTCTTCACTGTAATCGTAGAAACCTTTTCCTGTTTTTCTGCCATGAAGTTTAGCTTCAGACATTCTCTGTTGAAGTAAAGAGGGTTTATATTTAGGATCATAGAAATAATCTTTATAAACCGTTGTTGTTACGGCAAAGTTCACATCTACTCCAATAAGGTCCATTAATTCAAAGGGTCCCATTTTGAAGTTTCCTACCGTTTTCATTGCATCATCTACCTGTTCTGGTGTTGCAATATTTTCTTCAACAATTCTTAATGCCTCACCATAATATGGACGGGCAATTCTATTGACAATGAACCCAGGAATATCTTTAGCTATAACAGGCGTTTTCCCCCAATCTTTCATGAGGTTGTATATTTTTTCCGCTAAAGTTTTTTCTGTTAATAAAGAAGGAATTACTTCTACTAAAGGCATCAGAGGAGCCGGGTTGAAGAAATGAATTCCGATGAAACGCTCTGGTTTCTTGAGTTCTGCCCCCAGAGAGGTGATAGAAATGGATGATGTATTGGAACCAATGATACAGTCTTCGGAAACATAAGTTTCAAGCTCTGTAAAAACTTTGGTTTTGATATCTTTATTTTCAATGATCGCTTCAATAACTAAGTTAGAATCTTTTAAATCCTGTAAGGCTTCACCTTTAACGATATTGTTTCTGATCTCTGCAGCTTTTTCCTGGGAAATTTTCCCTTTTTCAGCTAATTTCTGAAGGGTTTTCTCTAACCCTGTAAGTGCTTTATCTATTTGTGGAGCATTAGCATCGAATAAAACGACCTTGCATCCTGCTGTTGCAGCTACCTGGGCAATTCCAACACCCATGGTTCCTGCCCCAATAATTCCAATATTCATTTTTATCTGTACAATGTATTAATGTAAAATGTATTCATGTAAACAAGTTTTAAAATCATTAATACATTTTACATGAATACATTAATACGAATTTTACCTTCCTTTATAATCAGGTTTTCTTTTCTGTAAAAAGGCATTTACACCTTCTATGAAGTCTTCTGTTTCTGCAGCTTCCTGTTGCAGATCCCCTTCCAATTCCAACTGTTCTTTTAGAGTATTGGTATAAGAATTGGCAAAAGCTTTTTTTGTTAACTTAAGAGCTGCGGTTGGCATGTTTGCCATTCTTTCAAGGATTTCCATTGATTTTGGACCAAACTCTTCTTCACTGAAAACCTCAGCGACAAGACCATGAGTTTTAGATTCTTCAGCAGATAATTTTTTACCTGTGAACGCTAAATAATTGGCCAATTGTCTACCTAAAAGCTTCGGTAAGAAGTAAGTTCCTCCTGTATCAGGGATCAAACCGATATTTGAAAATGCCTGAGCAAAATAAGCTTTGTTGTTGGCCAATACGAAATCGCAAATTAAAGCCAGCATTGCTCCTGCTCCTACTGCAGGTCCGTTTACCAATGCAATAACCGGTTTTTTACAACGGGTAACTTCCATTACCAATGGATTGTAGTAGTCTACCACAATTTTTCTGATAATATCCTGATCATGGTGCTCTTTACCTACCGCAAAAGCTTCTTCAAGATTTTGGCCTGAACAAAAAGCTCTGCCTCTTCCGGAAATAGCAACACATCTTACGGTTTCATCTTCACTGCATTCTTTAACGAAATCTTTAAGATCTGCTAAAGCTGGCTTTGTAAGCGCGTTCATCGTTTCAGGCTGATTCAGATAAGCTATTTTAAGCTTCCCGTCAAAATGCGATTCAATATCGAGTTGTGTATACATAGTGTTGTATTTTATATTTAATAATGCACTAATTTAACAATATTAATCAATGTAATTGTCTAACAATTTAACAATCTAGCACTATCATCGTTATGTTTTGCATAGTCCGTAAATTTTAGGGCTAAACTGATACTTTGATTCAGTGTTACCTATCAGTGACATTTAAAATAATCAAAAGGTTCCAGACAATCTAAGCACTGATAAGAAGCCTTACACAAGGTAGACCCGAACCTGCTGATCTGTTTGGTATGCTCCGAACCACAGCGTGGACATTTTTTCGGTTTCCCGATGTGATTCTCGTCTGCTCCTTTTTCAGGAGGCGTAATTCCGAAAGCACGTAGTTTTTCTCTTGCTTCATCGGTCAGCCAGTCTGTTGTCCATATCGGAAACATTTTGGTGACTACTTTTGCTTCCCATCCGTTTTCCTTCATCATCTTGATAATATCTTTTTCAATGGTAAACATTGCAGGACAGGCGGAATATGTAGGAGTAATTATCACCTCACAGGAATTTTCACCTGTTACCTGTGCGTCTCTTACAATTCCTAATTCTACAATATCAATCACCGGAATTTCCGGATCGGGAATTGTTTTTAATAAATCTAAAAGCTGATTCATATTCTATTTTTTATCAGAACCAAGAATTATTTTCATTGAATTCTGATAGTCCAAATTATCTGTTATTCCGTTGTGATACTGATCTTTTAATACGATCAGGCTATCCCCTTTTTTGAAATTATTTTTAAGTTTTAAAGAGGCATTATAATGAATAACCTCATCTTTATCACCATGAAAAATAATAACAGGTGATGGAACGGTTTTTAAATATTCGTTGGTCTCAAAATTATATTTCAGTAAAAACTTAGGAAGAAATGAAAATTTCTGACTCATTTCATCTTTCATACTGTAGTAAGGTGCTTGTAAAATTAACAATCTTGCCTGATGGTCTGATGCTAATTTTGCAGCTAATCCTGTTCCTACAGAGTATCCTAAAATAATAATTTTGTTTTCCGGATATCTTTTTAAAAGCTCCTGGTAAGCATTCTCAACATCTGAAAAAAGCTGATCTTTACTATTAATATGATCTTCGCTTTTACCGTAGCCTCTGTAATCCAACATAAACGTATCATAATTAATACTTTTATACAATTGAGCGACTTCACTCCAGCCTTTTATTGATCCTCCGTTTCCATGAAGATAAAAGATAGCTCCTTTGGGATTTTGAGTTTTAAATAATACTGAACTCAAATGCTTTTCATCCTTTGTCCGGATTGTTATTTCTTCAAAACTACCATCAAAACTAAACTTATAATTTTCAGGTAACTTTTCAGGATAAAAAATAATTTTCTCCTGATAGAAATAAATTCCTACACATAGCAGTATGTATGCTATAAGAAAAAAAGCAAGTATTCCCAGAAGCATATTTTTCATGACTTACTACCAGGTACACCCAGGATACGCTCTCTGCATATACTGAAGCTCACAAAGGATAAATCCAAAGTATTCTGTATGATATCCTGTTCTGGATTTTGGCTGCATAAACGGATCAGTTGGATATTCTAACCCAAAGCTTTGGAAATCTTTCTCTGTAATGGCAACAAACTCTTTGTACAGTTCATCAACATTAGGAACGATATTTAACACAACAAGATCATCTTCACCTTCTGATTTGGCAAATAATCCTTTGGTGTATTCCCAGATATTTTCGATGGCTTTTTCCAAACGCTGGCGGCTTTCTTCTGTTCCCTGAGCGAAAATCTTCATCCAGGATGCCGTATGAGTATAGTGATATCTTACTTCTTTTAATGATTTCTGAGCAATAGCAGATAACTCTTCATCTGTAGAATTTGATAATGCTTCATACATCAGTTTCTGATATATAGAGAAAACATATACTTTAAGAATGGTCTGTGCATAATCTTCATTAGGAAGCTCTGTCCAGTGTGCGTTTAGATATTCGTGCTCATATCTTAAAAAGGCAATATCATCCTCATTTTTACCGTTATCAATCACTCTTGAAGCATACACATAAAAGTTATTGGCCTGCCCAAGTTCATCCAACGCAATATTCGTTAATGCAATATCTTCCTCTAAATAAGGACCTTCACCGCACCATGCAGACAAACGCTGTCCCATAATGAAACTGTCATCTGCTAGTTTTAATAAATAATTATATAATGGGTTCATTGTTTAGTAGATTTGAAGACTAACAGATGATAGACGGATAGATGATAGATAGGTACACTTTAACGTCTTTTATCTCTTCGTCTATTATCTCCAAGTCTTATTCTTATTACATATTTTTTACGTCGTTTGGAATATCATAGAAAGTTGGATGACGGTATAGTTTGTCATCAGCCGGATCGAAGAACGCTTCTTTATCTATCCCTTCCGAAGTCACAATATATTTACTTGGAACTACCCAAACAGAAGTTCCTTCTTTTCTTCTTGTATAAACGTCTCTTGCGTTCTGTAAAGCCATTTCTGCTGTTGGCGCCTGTACAATTCCAACGTGTTTGTGAGATAATCCCGGTTTAGTCTGAATAAACACTTCCCACATATCTAAATTTGCCATAGTCAAATTAATTTAACAATGTATCAATGTACCAGTTTATCAATGAGATTCTTCGCTTTGCTCAGAATGACAATTGATTGTTACATTTTTACATTGGTATATTGTTACATTATTATATTACTTCTTTTTGTTGTTTTTCTGCAAAAGCAATTGCTGCTTCTTTCACCCATGAATTTTCTCTTTGAGCCTTTCTCTTCGTCTCAATACGTTTTTTATTGGCAGGTCCGTTTCCTTTTAAGATTTCCATGAATTCACCCCAAGGAAGTTCTCCGAAATCATAATGCTGTCTTTCTTCATTCCATTTCAGATCTTTATCCGGAATCGTTAATCCTAGGAATTCAGCCTGAGAAACGGTAACGTCAATAAATCTCTGACGAAGACTGTCGTTACTTTCTCTTTTCACTCTGTAATTCATGGAGATTTTAGAATTTGGCGAGCTATCATCATTAGGACCAAACATCATTAAAGCCGGCCACCAGAAACGGTTTAATGAAGCCTGAGCCATTTCTTTCTGTTGTTTTGTACCACGGCAAAGCGCCATCAGGATCTCATACCCTTGTCTTTGGTGGAAAGATTCTTCTTTACAGATTTTCACCATCGCTCTTGAATAAGGACCATAAGAGTTCCCCATCAACATTACCTGGTTCATAATGGCAGCACCATCAACCAACCAACCGATAGCACCGATATCAGCCCAGCTTAGAGTCGGATAATTGAAAATACTTGAATATTTTGCTTTTCCTTCCAGCATATCATCATAAGTAGCATCTCTGTCTGCCCTGATGCTTCCGTTTCCTAAGGTTTCTGTTGCAGAGTATAGGTATAAACCGTGTCCTGCCTCATCCTGAACTTTAGCAAGAAGTGCCATTTTTCTTCTTAATGATGGAGCTCTGGAAATCCAGTTGGCTTCCGGCAGCATTCCTACGATTTCAGAATGGGCATGCTGTGAAATCTGGCGAACCAATAATTTTCTGTAATCATCGGGCATTACATCTTTTGGCTCTACTTTATTTTCTTCGTGAACGTATTGAACAAATTTTTCTAAGTCCATAATCTTTTAATTTGAGAATTTGAGAATTAGTTAATTTGAAAATTATTTAGAGAAACTGAGAATAAACTATTACCCATTTTCAAATTTCCAAATTAGCACATTTTCAAATTGAATTAAACATCATAATTAAGCATCACCACATTTGTTGTCGGGTGACATTGGCAGGTCAGAACGTAACCTCTGGCTACTTCATCTTCGGTAAGCGCGTAGTTTTTCTCCATAAAAACTTCTCCCTCCAAAACTTCCGCTTTACACGTACAACAAACTCCTCCTTTACATGCAAAAGGCACAGGAAGGTTGTCTTTCAATGCTTTATCTAAGATACTTTCTTTTTTGGAATTAAGGTGGAACGAATATTCATCATCATCAATAATGACCGTTACCATACTTTCAATATTGGCAATCGCTTTGAATTCATCACTCATTTCCTCTGTATTCTCTTCGTCAGGGGCTGTGAAATATTCAAATAGAACCTGAATTGCCGGTACTTTTTTATCTTTCTTTAAATAATCTGCGATGCCTTTAATCATCTCTGAAGGACCACAAATGAAATAAGTTGCTTCTTTTACATCGATCTCGGTGTATCTTTCAAACAACTGATCTAATTTTTCTGCGGAAATTCTTCCTTCAAAAACCGGATCTTCATGTTTCTCACGGCTTACCAGATAAATCACTTTCAGTCTTCCGTTGAACTGCTCTACCAGCTTATCAATTTCAGCTTTTCTTAAAACATGATTCATACTTCTGTTGCTGTAAAACAGGTAAGCATTGCTGTTAGGCTCCTGATAAAGGCTTTCTTTGATATTGGATAAAACCGGTGTAATTCCGCTTCCTGCAGCTAATCCTATATAAGTTTTTATATTGGTAGGGTGATAAGAAGTGTTGAAACCTCCCATTGGAGGCATTACTTCCAGCATTTCATCCATGTGAAGATGCTCATTGAAATATCCTGATACTTTTCCGTTTTCCAGCAATTTCACCAAAACTTCCAGGGTATTGCTTTTTTCGCTTGGAGCATTGCAGATAGAGTAAGAACGTCTCTCTTCATTTCCGTTGATCACCATTCGGAAATTAAGGTACTGTCCCTGTTTGAACCTGAACTTGTCTTTCAGTTCTTCAGGAATTTCTACCGCTACATTCACAGCGTCTGAAGTATCCTTCTGAACCTTTACAGTTTTAAGTTTATAAAATGAATTCATTATTTTTTTAGTATTCTATTAATTTTTCCACCTTCGCACTTCGGCAAACTGTCCTGAGCATGAACTTTCACCTTTGTAGTGATTCCTACTCTCTTTTTTATTTCGTTTTCAATATTTTTCCCAAAGCTTCCGACAAAATTAAAATAATCATCGGTATTTGCTTGTATTTTTTGTGTATTGACCAGCTCATCATCTATTTCAACATCAATATCTAAGGCGACACACATATGTTCTTTTTCTATTGGAGTTAAATAATAATTGGGAACCACTCCTTTTACATGAGAAAATACCTCTTCAATCTGGCTTGGATATACGTTTACCCCTCTTACGATCAGCATATCATCTGCTCTGCCAATAATCGGCTTCATCTTCACCATGCTTCTTTTGGCATTTTCATCATAGTAAAGACTTGTAATATCATTCGTCCAGTAACGCAGAAGCGGCATTGCTTTTTTCGTTAATGTGGTAATTACAAGCACTCCTTCTTCTCCGAACGGAACAGGCTGCTTGGTAATTGGGTCCAGAATTTCAGGATAGAAATGGTCTTCCCAAATGTAAGAGCCTCCTTTTTCTTCAAAGTCTTCCATAGAAACTCCAGGACCGATAATTTCACTCAAACCATAAATATTGGTTGCATGAACACCCAATCTTTCTTCAATATGCCCCCTGATAATGTCTGTCCATGGTTCTGATCCCAATATCGCATACTTAAGACTGATTTCATCAGCAGAAATTCCTCTTTTAGCAAATTCATCAGCAATGGTTAAAGCATAAGATGGGGAACAGCAGATTACTTCCGGTTTGAAGTCTACAATAAGATCTACCTGTCTGGCTGTCATTCCTCCTGAAATAGGAAGAACACTCATTCCCAACATTTCGGCACCGTAATGAAGCCCTAAACCTCCGGTAAAAATCCCATAACCATAAGCATTATGCAGCTGCATTCCCGGTCTTGCCCCTGCTGCATGTAATGATCTTGCCACCACTTCACTGAAAAGATCTACATCTTCTTTTGTGTATCCCACCACTGTTGGTTTTCCTGTAGTCCCACTTGAACAGTGAATCCTCTGAAGTTCAGTTTTAGGAACAGTAAATAAACCGAATGGGTAATTGTCTCTTAAATCCTGTTTATAAGTAATCGGAAGTTTCGTGATATCATCAATTGACCTTATTTCCTGTGGAGAGATCTGCAATTCATTAAACTTTCTTCTATAAAATTCCGATTTCTCGTTCAGATAACCCATGAGATTTACTAACCGGTCGGATTGAAGCTGTCTCAATTGACCCAGCTCCAGATATTCAACTGAAAAATCCATAAAACTAACTAACATTTGTTAGGTGTAAATTTAAAAAGATTTTGGAAGCTGGCAAAATTTTTATGATTTTCGTCATATTTTGAATGATTCTAAATAACTAATTTGAAATTACTCATGAATCATTACAAATCAAAAAATACGGAAAAGTTGATAGAAGCTGCTCCACATGCTATTTACCGTTCAAAGCGGAATGAAATAAACGTGGAATCTCAAGAAAATTTCTTTAAAATGTAAAACTAAATGTTAAGTAAGATCTGATAATTATAGAGATTCTTCATTCGTCAGAATGACAAAACTATATTACTTGCTTTGATTCCCCAGAAGTCCATAAAGAATTTTATCCCTTATTTCTTCAGTAATCTCATCTGTAGAATCACTGCTTCTTTTAAACCAGAAATAAGAATTATTCAGGGTATGAAGAATGAATCTTGTAGTAAAGGAGGGCGATTTCAGTTCCCATTTTTCGGCCTGATAGATTTCAGAAATCAGCTGTTCTACTTCCTGCTGATAATTTTTCCTTAATTCTATAAATTCAGGAAGTCTTTCTTCCAGATGTCTCCACTCTATGGAATAGATGTGGGTAACATCACGGTTTTTAAGAACAACTGACAGGTGTTTATCTAAAAACAAATTCAGTTTTTCCCTTGGAACAATATCTGTATTTTTTACTTTCTGAAGCTCATCGAAAAACTCCTGTGCAATACCAAAACAAACCCACTCCAGAATTTCTTCTTTTGAACGGATATGTGCATATAAGGATGCTGCCTTGATATTAAGCTTCGTAGCAAGATCTCTAACAGAGCTTCCCATATAGCCCTTTTCCTTGAAAAGTTCTACTGCTACGTTTAATATTTTCCTTTGTTTTTCTTTAAGTTCCATCTGTAAAAATGCAAAAGTAGTTATTCTGAAATAAATTGAATACTGGAATCCAGCAAATTCGGTGAATTCCAAATTTACTTTTCAGGCTTTTCTTCTTTAAGCTGACTATTTGTTCATCAATTTCAGAGAAATTTTTATAGAATCGGAAATTTTGTCAAGTTAAATTATCGTTAAAAATACATAATCCGGAAATTTTGTCCATATTTTTTGTAAATTTAATAATTGAATGATTTTTGCGATACACTCTTCGATTACATGATTAAATAATTGATAGGCATTAAGAAGCTAAGCCTGAAAATTTAGTTTCTTGATGTTTTTTAAGACAAAACTTTAAACGAATCATTACCAAAAATATATAAAATATGAACTTAAACCAATATACTGTAAAATCACAAGAAGCCATCCAGGCAGCACAACAGGTTGCCATGGAATTCGGTAATCAAAGTATTGAACCTCAACATCTCCTTGAAGGAATCTTTCAGGTAGATGAAAATATATCACCTTTCTTATTAAAAAAGTCTGAAGCAGATGCCAATTTAGTAAGAGAGCGCAACCGCGAAAATTTAGAAAAGCTTCCAAAAGTACAGGGAGGAAATATTTATCTTTCACAATCAGCAAACAAAGTATTGCTGGACGCGCCCAACATCGCTAAAAAAATGGGTGATGAATATGTAACGATTGAGCATTTGTGGCTATCCCTTATTGAAACCAGTTCCGAAGTTTCTCAAATGTTGAAAGACATGGGTGTAACTAAAAAACTATTGGAAGGAGCCATTAAAGAATTAAGAAAAGGAAGCAAAGCTACTTCTGCAAGTTCAGAAGAAACTTATCAGTCTTTAAATAAGTATGCTAAAAACTTCAATGAGTTAGCAGCTGAAGGAAAGCTGGATCCGGTAATCGGGCGTGATGAAGAGATCAGAAGAGTTTTACAGATCCTTTCCAGAAGAACAAAAAACAACCCTATCCTTATTGGAGAACCAGGTGTAGGTAAAACAGCTATTGCCGAAGGGATTGCTCACAGAATTATCAGTGGTGATATTCCTGAAAACCTCATGAATAAAACCTTGTATTCATTGGATATGGGAGCATTGATCGCGGGAGCAAAATATAAAGGTGAATTTGAAGAGCGTCTGAAATCTGTAGTGAATGAAGTGATCAAATCTGACGGACAGATCATTCTTTTCATTGATGAGATCCATACTTTAGTGGGTGCCGGAGGCGGTGAAGGGGCTATGGATGCCGCCAATATTCTGAAACCAGCCCTTGCCAGAGGTGAATTAAGAGCAATTGGAGCAACTACCTTGAGTGAATACCAAAAGTATTTTGAAAAGGATAAAGCCTTAGAAAGACGTTTCCAGAAAGTAATGGTGGAAGAACCGGACACAGAATCTGCGATTTCCATTCTTCGTGGAATTAAAGATAAATACGAGGCTCACCATAAAGTAAGAATCAAAGATGAAGCAATTATTGCTGCCGTGGAAATGTCTCAAAGATATATTTCAGACCGATTTTTGCCGGATAAAGCAATTGACCTTATCGACGAGGCTTCTGCTAAATTAAGAATGGAGATCAACTCCAAACCAGAAGAACTGGATGTTTTAGACAGAAGACTAATGCAGCTGGAAATTGAATTGGCTGCGATTTCAAGAGAAGGCAATCAAACCAAAATTGACCATTTAAAAGAAGACATTGCTAAAATTTCCGAACAGAGAAACGAGATCAATGCCAAATGGCTGAAAGAAAAACAGAAAAGTGAGGATCTTACCCAGATCAAAAAAGATATTGAATCTCTGAAATTAGAGGCTGAAAGAGCTTCCAGAGCAGGAGATTATGCCAAAGTAGCGGAAATCCAATATGGAAAACTTCGTGAAAAAGAAGATGAATTGGCAAAACTTGAACTCGAAATGCAGAATCATCAGAATGAACTTATCAAAGAGGAAGTAACTTCTGAAAATATCTCTGAAGTCATTGCAAAATGGACAGGTATTCCTGTAACCAAGTTATTACAGTCTGAAAGAGATAAATTATTGAATCTGGAAGCAGAACTCCACCACAGGGTTGTGGGCCAGGATGAAGCTATTGAGGCTGTAGCAGATGCGATCAGAAGAAACAGAGCCGGATTGAGTGATGATAAAAAACCAATTGGATCTTTCTTATTCTTAGGAACCACCGGTGTAGGTAAAACGGAGCTTGCAAAGGCATTAGCTGAGTTCTTATTTGATGATGAAAACAATATGACCAGAATTGATATGAGTGAATATCAGGAACGTCACAGTGTTTCCAGGTTGGTAGGAGCGCCTCCGGGATATATAGGGTATGATGAAGGCGGACAATTGACTGAAGCGGTAAGAAGAAGACCTTATTCAGTAGTGCTTTTAGATGAGATTGAAAAAGCACATCCTGATGTTTTCAACACTTTACTTCAGGTTTTGGATGATGGTCGTTTAACGGACAACAAAGGACGTGTGGTAAATTTCAAAAATTCAATCATCATTATGACCTCGAATTTAGGTTCTCATCTTATTCAGGAGAATTTTGAAACCTTAACCGAGGAGAATCAGGATGAGATTGTGGATAAAACCAAAGATGAAGTTTTTGATCTTTTAAAACAAACATTAAGGCCTGAATTCCTGAACAGAATTGATGAGATTGTACTGTTCCAACCTTTAAGAAAGAAAGAAATCGGAAAAATCGTTCAGTTTCAGCTGAGAGGATTCAATGAAATGTTAGCAAAACGTAACATCATTATGACATTCACTCAGGACGCAGTAGATTATCTGATGGAAAAAGGATATGATCCTGCATTTGGGGCAAGACCTTTAAAAAGAGTGATCCAGCAGGAGGTATTGAATAAACTGTCTAAAGAAATCCTTGCAGGAAATGTAAACGATGGTGACAGAATAACCCTGGATTATTTTGTAGAAACAGGCTTGGTATTCAGACCTACTGAACAATAAAAGAATAAAGTAGTTTTTTTCATATACATTAATTTTTGTAGATGAGTGCTGTAGAGAAATCTGCGGCACTTATTTTATATCTCTTGTTTAAGTTTGATTAATGCTAAAAAATAAGATTATTAAACCGGTAAATCCTCACAAACTCCAATCATTAGAATATATTTTATTAAAAATTATATCTTTTCAATGTGAAATATAATTACCTTTATCTTTCTAACAAATTAATAACTCAAACAAAATCAGTATGAAAAAGTTAAAAAGACAGGAATTAAAGAAAATTGATGGTGGAGTTCTTCCTCCAATGATTGCATGTGACGAATTCTGGAACTGCCCTACAGGGCTTTGCTGTACAGCAGGTCTGGTTTGCAGGGATCCTAAAAAATATGGTTGCATTTAAGTATAAACGGAGAACTTTTCTCCGTTTTGTTCTTTATAACTTTTTATTTGTATTTTTTTTGAATCATACAACCCGTAAAAACACGGTAAAAATAACAGTATAATTCCCTATTTCCTATTCTGTTTTCTATGATTTTTTTTGCGAAATTTGCGAAAATAAGGATACCCTACTATAAAACTAAGTTATGAAAACAGAATCTACTAATGAGCACAATTCTTCGGGATCAGGAGTAATGTCAAATGATCTGATTAAAGCTCTTATCGACAACTACCGTCAAAACCAGATGAATGCTATTAATGAAGCTATGGGGATCGATGATGCCCATTCTATATGGTTTGATCTTCCTAAGCTGAAAGATTTTATCAGTCTGATAGAGCAGGAAGCCAGGGCTGTAAATCCTGAGTGTACACAGGAAGATCTGGGAATCAGATTTTATTATGCCGCTTATCCAAAAATTGAAGACTGGGAGATTATGGACAGCCACCCTGTCCCGCAGGAATATTCTGAAAGACATACTTTGGTTCTGATCCCAACGATGAAAAGAGAAAATACTGAGGGAGAATCGCTTCACTATGATTTTAATTCTCTGCACAACGAAGGAAAATCTGTTGCTTTAAATGCACGTAAAAGCACCAAACCAAGTAATCTTGGTGAAAATAGTGGAACGCTTATTCCACCATCACCCTCGATCAATGAATCTTATTAATTACCATTCATATTCTTAAACACAGTATGACTGAGATACAAAAAATTTTTGCATCATTCATGTATGTGGGGGAAGGCATTGCAGCTTTAGTCTCTCTGATTTATTACAATCGTGTAAAAAAACAACACTGGAAATATCTGGCCATCTATCTCGTTCTTATTTTCCTCTGCGAATCAGCTGTAAAATGGGGAGAAAAACCACTTAAAATAGACCGGATATATTTTTACAACTACTTTGTGATTCCATTGCAGTTTATATTTTTTTATTGGCTGTATGCAAAAAAATCTCTGAAGAAAGTAAAACTGTTCTATATTATGACGGGAGCATATCTTTTAACATATCTTCTCAAGGCTCTTTTTTTTCCGGAAAAGAAAGTTATCTTTTCTTTCAATTATAATATAGGCTGTCTTTTCTTAATGGCTCTTGTCATCATGGAGTATTATAAACAGGTTAACTCATCTGACATTCTCAATTTCAGTAAAAATAAAATGTTTTATATTAATCTGGGAATAACACTTTTTTATATTGCCAATCAGCCATTTATGGCATTTAACTCTCTCCTGTGGAAATATATAGAAATCTGGGATATTTATTTTATATATTTCCAGGTGTCAGGAGCAGTTATGTATATTTTATTTGCAAGTTCATTCATATGGGGAAAACAGAGCTCTTAATAACTTTTATTTCATTCAACATCTTTTTTTTGATGTTTGTAGTTGCCATATTTATCTATATCCGGAATTACAGACAGCGAAAAAAAGAATATTTGAATGAAATTGAAATGAAAAATGAAATTCACCAGCGAGAGCTTCTGTCTACTCAGCTGGAAATCCAGCAGGCCACCATGCAGCAGATCGGGCGCGAACTTCATGATAATATCGGACAAAAACTGACTTTAGTGAGTTTATATGTACAACAGATGCTTTATGAGAACAAGGTTCCGGAAGCCAGTGAAAGAATTGACCAGGTTTCACAAATTATCAATCAGCCTCTACAGGACCTCCGCAGCCTTTCAAAAACTCTTACAGATGATAATATCAGCCAAAAGGAAATCGTGACGTTAATTCAGGAAGAGGTTGACAATACCAATTCACTCAAGAAATGTCTGATCAGTTTTGAACATAATTTTGACCAGCTGGATCTGGGTTTTGTGCATAAAAACCTTTTATTGAGAATCACTCAGGAATTTATTCAAAACAGTATAAAACACTCTCACTGCAAAAATATATTCATCAGTCTGAATACCTCAGAGAACATACTTTGGGAGCTCACCATCCGTGATGACGGAGTCGGATTTGATACCAACCAGACAAAATCTAACGGAATAGGTCTCACCAATATGAAAAACAGAGCGGAAATCATCGGTGCCGACTTCCTTCTTGAAAGTGAAGAAAATATAGGTACCCAACTCAATATCATTTTAAAAAAACAGCCATGAAAAAAACAATTGTAATTGTTGACGATCATATACTTATTGCCAAAGCCCTGGAAGGAATTATCGGTAACTTCGGTGAGTTTGAAGTCATCTATGTCTGCGAAAGCGGTAAAGATCTGATTCAAAAATTTGAAGAAGGAAATGCAATTCCGGATATCATTCTCATGGATGTGAGTATGCCCATTATGGATGGTTTTGAAACCGCTGCCTGGGTTTCCAAAAATTATCCGGATATCAAAGTAATGGCACTCAGTATGCAGGGCGATGACAATAGTGTGATCAAAATGATTAAAAATGGAGCTAAGGGATATCTTTTAAAAAACACCCATCCAAAAGACCTGGAAACAGCACTTACAAGATTAAATAACGACGGTTTTTTTTACCCTGAATGGGCTTCTAAGATCATATTCTCGAACCTCAACAAAGCTAATGAAGCAGAAATAGTCATAAAAATTTCTGAGCGGGAAAAGGAATTCCTGAAATATACAGTCACTGAGCTAAGTTATAAAGAGATAGCAGATAGAATGTGCTGCAGTCCCAGAACAGTTGAGAGTTATCGAGACCAATTATGTGAAAAGCTGGATTTAAAAACCCGTGTCGGACTGGCCGTTTTTGCCATTAAAAATGGCTTTGCCAACTAATAGTAATATTAAAAAAATTCTATAAAAATAATTCGTTATAGAATTTTTTTATTTCACTCAACCCACTTAATTGTGAAATATATCAAATATATTCAATTTTAATTAAAATTCAATATAATGCTATTTTAAATAAACAATACATAATTAAAATAACTATTAAGTGAGAATAATTTAAATAAAATGCAGAATAATTTGCATATCAATTTCAAATAATATAATTTCACATTCTCAAAATTTAAAAGCGATATGAAAAAATTATTATTTGGAGCTCTTGCTCTGGGATTAATGACTGCCTGTAATAATGACAGCGTAAACAACCAAAATGAAACACCAATGAATTCAGAAGCTTCTTCTCCTTTCAGTGCTACACAAAGAAATTGTCCTTCAGAAGAAATGAGAAATGAAGCCTTAAAAAACAATCCGGCATTAAGACAAAAAGTTGCTGATTTTGAAGCTAATGCGACAAATTTTTCCAAAAACATGGCTATGGGAAAAGTTCTAGCAGACGGAACTGTTGAGATCCCTGTAGTGGTGAATATATTATACAGCACAACTGCTGAGAACGTATCAGATACAAGAATTGCAGAGCAGATTGCCGTATTAAATGCTGATTATGGTGGAACAAACACTGATGTTTCAAAAATACCTACAGAGTTTCAAGGAGTAAAAGCAGGTGATGTAAAGGTAAGATTCAAACTAGTGAATACAGTTAGAAAATCGACTACAAAATCATCATGGGGCACAACAGATGTTAACAACAATACAATGAAGAAAGCATCTACAGGAGGAATTGATGCTACAAATACCACAAACAACTTCAATATTTGGGTAGTGGGACGTATGCCTAATACTAGAGGAGATATCCTTGGTTACTCATCATGGCCTGAAGATTCTGGTACATGGAAAGATGGTATCGTAATAGCAGCTCCATTTTTTGGTAAAACCGGAACATCTGCTAATTTTAACTTAGGAAGAACAGCTACTCACGAAGTTGGTCACTATATGGGACTTAGACATATCTGGGGAGATACAACATGTGGAGATGACCTTATTGCAGATACTCCTACCCAAACAACTTCTAATACTGGCAACCCAACTTATCCGCTTTACAATACATGCTATGGCGTGAAGAGATCTGTAATGTTTATGAATTATATGGATTACTCTAATGACAAATCATTATATATGTTTACTGCAGGGCAAAAAACAAAAATGCAATCTGTAGTAGCAGCTAATGGATTAAGAGCTGGATTAAGAGTTAATTAAAAATCCATTTTTTAAAAATTTTTAAAAACTATCTCAAATTGAGATAGTTTTTTTTATTTCCCCCACATCAAAACCATACACTAAGAAGAATAAGATAAATCAATAATTACAACTCTCATTTAAAGCTATTTTATTGATTAATTCATTGCGAAAAATATTCTATAAATAACCAAAAAATATAATTTATTTTCATTTAAAAATACACTTAAAAGTGAAATATAAAACAATAATCAATAATTGATTAAAATACAAAACAAACGTAATTATATTGAAATATATTCAATTAAAACATGAATAAAATAAACATTTATTAAGAATTTAGACAAAAAACTTGCATATTAATTTTAAATAATATAATTTCATACTCTCAACCACATTATATTATAACGATATGAAAAAACTCTTTTTAGGAGCTCTAATTCTGAGCTTTATGTCAGCCTGTAATAATGACAGCATTACCAATCAAAATGAATCCTCAATGAATTCAGAAGCTTCTCCTACTGCATCAACTGCTACCCAGAGAAAATGTCCGTCTGAAGAAATAAGACAAGCAATGCTTCTGAAAAATCCGGCACTCCAACAAAAAATGGCCGAGATTGAGTTCAGTACTGAAAAATTTGCAGAAAAACTTAAATTAGGAAAAGTACTTGCAGACGGAACTGTTGAGATCCCAGTTGTTTTTAATGTTATCTACAATACTTCTACTCAAAACGTTTCTGATGCAAGAATTGCAGAACAAATTGCTGTACTCAATGCTGATTATGGTGCCACCAATTCCGACATTAATAAAATTCCTTCTGCATTTCAACCTTCAGCAGCAGGAGATGTAAAAATCCGTTTCAAACTAGTAGCAACCAACCGCAAGCAAAGCTCAAAAACTGGCTGGAGATCTGATCTAGAAGAGATGAAAAAAGCGACTACTGGAGGTATTAATGCTACTGATGTGAATAAAAATATGAATATCTGGGTTGTCAATTCAATTCTTGATGAAAACAGCCAGCCCGGAACTCTAGGCTATGCTTATTATCCGGAACATGCAGGACAATGGTATGATGGTCTTGTAATAGGATATCAGTATATAGGAAAAACCGGAGCCTCTGCACCATTCAACTTAGGAAGAACAGTAACGCATGAGGTAGGACATTATCTAAACCTTCCACATCTTTGGGGATCATCTAATGCAGGATGCCAGACAGATTATTCTAATGACACACCAACCTCTCCTGGTCCTAACTACGGAAATCCAACATATCCTTTAAATAGAGTTTGTGGAGGAGTAAGCCGTTCTCAAATGTTCATGAACTATATGGATTATGTAGATGACAAATCTATGGTTATGTTCTCTGCGAATCAAAAAACAAGAATGCAGGCTGTAGTATCAGCATCCGGACCAAGATCTGGGTTAAGATAGTCAACAACACCACTTACTATATTATAAAATTATTAAAATAGTCTATCTCAATTTTTGGGATAGACTTTTTTTTTTATTTTTACCCGATTTAAAATTTCACAGTCACAAGGATGAAAAAAATAGCCCTAGCATCAGGGATTCTACTGCATTTATATAGTTATAAAGCACAGGATACTGTTCAATCTCGAAATCTTCAGCAAGATATTGCTTTAATCAACACCAATTCACCTCTAAAAGAATCTACTCCATTTTTTAAAAAGGATTGGGTAAAAAAATCTGTGGCTCCAGCTATCCTTTTTACTGCAGCAGCAGCTACATGGGGGGAAAAAGAAAATATCCGTGAGGTAAGAAACCGGTATCTGCCCAACTTTAAAGTCAAATATGATGATTACCTTCAGTATGCTCCAGCTGTAGCCGTTTATGGTCTTAAACTGGGAGGAGTAAAAGGGCGAAACAATGTTGGAAGAGCTACTTTATCTTATGGTGCCAGTTTGCTGATTATGGGAATTTTAGTCAATTCTATCAAATATACTGCAAAAGTTGAACGTCCGGACGGGTCCAAAAACAACGCTTTTCCGTCAGGGCATGCAGCAATGGCCTTTACCAATGCCAGTTTTCTACACAAGGAATACGGGATGGTAAACCCTGCCTACAGTATTGCAGGGTACGGTTCTGCCGCCATTACTGGATTGGGACGAAACTTAAATAACAGACACTGGGTTCCTGATATCCTTGCCGGTGCAGGAATCGGGATTATATCCACAGAACTCGGGTATTTTTTTATTGATAAAATTTATAAAAATAAAGGAGATAATTTAAGTGTTTTATCCAGAATACAGGGAAATGACTATCCATCCTTTCTTGCTCTAAAAATGGGAACCGCATTGGGTACGACCAACTTCCTGAAAGAATCTGAACTGGATGACAAAAAACAAACCGGTTTTGAAGGCGGATTGGAAGGAGCTTACTTTTTTTCAAAAAAATGGGGCGTGGGGGCAGATATTACTTTCAGCAGCTTTCCGATCAAGTCCCAGCGAATAACTTTTGATGACGGACAGGATTTTGGTGAGCATGAAATTAAAACCCAATCTATGGGTTTCTTAGCTGCAGGTATTGGACCCTATTTCTCTCATGAGTTCTCTGATAAATGGCAGCTTATGCTAAAGGTAACCGGTGGATATTCTGCCACCGCCAGTGGAAAAGTATTTGTAAAAGGAGATAATATAGATGCCCCTAATCATGAGCTACAGATAGCCCGATACAAACCTAAACCCGCTTTCCGTTGGAACACAGGAGCTTCTATGACCTATAAGTTTAATCCTGGATTAGGCCTTACTTTTTATACAGATTACAATCTGATCAATTCTACCATCCGTTATCATTTCAGCGATGATATCAAAGAAAGTGCAGAACTGGATCAGGAACTGAATAATCTTATTGCTAAAGAAAAAATAAGTTATATTACACTGGGTTTGAGATTAACCGCATTTTTCTAAAATAAAAAAGCCTTCGGATCTGAAGGCTTTTACTTTTATAATGTTTTAGTATTATCTGCTGGCGTATAATCCATAAAAATATCTCCGTCCAGTTGTACAGATTTCACTTTTTTCTTAATAGGAATTACCAGATCAGTAAGTTTCTGGTCTTTTTCCCAGACAGAAGGTGAAAAATGCAATTTCTCAGTACTTCCGTCTTCATAAGATAATATGGCATCAAAAGGGATAGCAAAACCACCTGTATTAACTACATTCACTGTAAGTAAATCGTTCATTTGATTGACTCCTGCAACTTTTAAATCAATATAATTATTGGTATAGAACCAATTCTGGAAAAACCAGCTAAGATTTTTACCGGAACCTGTACTCATAGAATTAAAATAATCCCAAGGAACTGGGTGTTTTCCATTCCAGTTGTCCATATAATGATGTAATGCTTTTTTAAACAGCTCATCTCCCAGATAATCCTTTAATGCAAGATAAGACAGGGATGATTTCACATATGAATTGTTCCCGTATCCAGAGCCACTTACCTGAGTACTCATTGTAATGATCGGCTGATCCTGCTCTGCTGAAGGATCATTGATCCATCTTTTCACACGGAAATTTTTATAAAACTCTTTTGCTGCAGCTTCACCATTCTCATCAATTCCGATCAGATACTCTAAAGTAGTTGCCCAGCCTTCATCCATAAAAGCATATCTCGTTTCGTTAATTCCCATGTAGAAAGGGAAATAAGTATGGGCAATCTCATGATCCGCGGTAAGCCTGGCATCATTAAGATCATCCGGAATACTTGTATCGTTAATCATCATCGGATATTCCATATCGGCATACCCTTGAATAGCTGTCATTACATTATAAGGATATTCTACTCCAGGCCAGTTTTTGGAAAACCAGTCCAGATTGTAACGCATCCAGTCTACATAGTGTTCAAAATCTTTTGCTCCGGCTTTATATCCTGCCTGAACACTAGCTCTTTTGGTTTTCAACTGAACGCTGGCAGCGTCCCATACATAATGATTACTCAATGCAAAGCAGAAATCTGTAATATGGCTGGCTTTAAATTTCCAGACATTCCATTTATTCTGCTGGGTTACTTTTCCGGATTTCATTTCCTGTTCTGTAGCGATATGCATTAATTTATCGCTTTTCAAAGAAGCTTTATATCTTTTCAAATATTCTGGCTGAAGAACGGCCTCAGGATTCAGGAAATCTCCTGTTGCCCAAACGACATAATTTTTGGGTGCAGTAATAGCAAAGCTATAATCATTAAAGTCATTATAAAACTCCTGTCTGTCAGAATGCGGAAGCATATCCCATCCGTTATAATCATCATACACAGAAATTCTTGGGAAAGAATATGCAACATAGAATGTTTCCGGATCAATCTGACCTTCTCTTCCACTTTGTACAGACAATGGATATTCCCATTCAATCTTTACTTCTGATTTTGATTTTGATTTTAAAGCTGATTTTAATTTTACTTTTTCAACAGTTCCCCAATCATCACTGTTGATGTCATATTTTTCTCCATTTACGATGAATGATTTAATCTTAAGCCCTGTGGACAAAAAGTCTTTGGAAACAGTTCCTGACCTTGGAGACTGCGGTTTGTGCAGGTTATTCACAAATCTTATTGCCAGCTCATTGAGATTATCCGGGCTGTTATTGGTATACATAATGGTTTCTTTTCCGGAAACAATCTTTGTATTGGCATCTACTTTTACTTCAACATTGTAAATTCCTTTATTCTGCCAGTAGTTTTTACCCGGTGCTCCGGAAATATCACGGGTCCCTTTTTCATAAGCTTTTTTAATATTTCTCGGCATATACAATTCCTGGGCAGACAATTGTAGCAATGAAACAATCACCAACATTCCGGAAAAAATTCTCTTCATAATGATCTCTTTTTAAGATTGGTATCAAAAATAACGAAAATGTAACACCAAGTAAGAATTTCTTTTATAATAATGTTTTATGGTAATCAATTTTTTGTTTAAAATATTCTAAAGCCTATCCTGCTCGGATGTTTTTCTGATTGTTTTGGCATTTTTTACAGACTGATTTCCAAAATTGTATTTTAATGACAAAGTAAAGCCTCTGGCATCTGTATAATCCAGGAAATAATTATCCTGATTGGCATATCTGGTAACCACCTTCTGCCCTGTTGTTCTGAAAATATCACTGAAAACCAATGATGCTTCCAGCTTTTTATTAAAAAACTTTCTGTTCATCACAAAATACGCAGACCAGGTGCTGGAGATTCTGAAAGGCCCCTGAACTCCCGGAGAATAATAGCGGTGTCCCATTTCCATCTTCCAGTCACTGTTTTTATCCAAAGTAAAACTCGTAGAAATATTGGACCCCAGACTCCATACTTTATTCTGGTGCAAAATACCGTCAACGCCATTGAAATAATTTTCGTTGTGCTCCAGGCTTTCAGAGACTATAATATTCCACCATGGCTTTACCTCAAAGTTTTTATATAAATCGATCCCAAATGCCTGTCCTTTTTCAATATTGGTAAAATGATAAACCACATTATTGGTTGATGGCACCTGATAAGAAATCTCCATAGATGGGTACAGTTCCTTTCTGTAATAAAGCTCCACATTCCAATTCTTCCAGGAATAGGTAAGATTAAGATTATGAATAATTGTCGCTTTTAGTTGTGGATCCCCCTGAAAATAAGAAAACAGATTATAATAAGACTTTGCCGGGTTCAGCCATGAATAAGAAGGCCTGTTGATTCTTTTACCATAGGAAAACCCAAACTCATGCTTATTTTCCGTTGTGTATTGCGCATAAAAAGTTGGGAAGAACTTCCAGTATTTATTTTTATTAAGATCATAAGGTTCTGAAACAATTCCTTCCAGATTGGTCATTTCTGCACGAAGTCCTCCTTTGAAATTCCATTTTCCAATATTATAAGAAAGTGAGGAATACAAAGCAAAATTATGTTCTTTATAGTCAAAGACACTACTCTTTTCAGGTCGGTACTGCAATATTCCGTTTTCATTATCTGAAAAATTCAATGTACTGTTTGTTTTTACAAAACTGTATTTTGTACCGGATTCAATTTCCCATTGATCTCCTTTCCATTGATAATCCAACTGCGTGGAATATAATTTTACATCTGCTTTATTCTGAGTAAGGAAGTTATCTTCTCTTGATGGCTGACCTGCAAAATTCAGGTGTGTAGCTACATTCTGATCTTTCCCGGAATTATTTCCCGTAAAGTAGTTGATCCATGACAGGCTGCTTTTTTTATTCAGTTTTCTGTCTGCCTGGAAGCTAACAGAACTGTTGGCAGAACGGGATTGATGATCATTAAAGGTTCTGTAATTTGACTCTAGAATATCCTGACTGTTATAGATCTGTGTCGGTACATCATAAATTCCATGAGACTTTGGAGAAAAAAACCCTGAATAGTTGAGGCTTAAGCTGGTTAAACTATCCAACTCATATTCCACATTAAAATTCAGGGTATTCTGGTTAGTGTTTTTATCCTTCCTGTTCATCGTACTTATCCATCTGGTCTGGCTTTCAGCATAATTAACATAGTCATATCCTTCACGGTAATAAGTTCCCATCCCTTTATAATAGCTCGCCATCACAGATAGCTTATCTTTTTTATAATATTGTGACAACCCGAAAACAGCCTTTGCATACTGCGTTTGAATGTATTTTGAAGACACAACTCCACGATAACCTTCAATTTTATTCTTTTTCATCACAATATTCAGTACTGCACTTCCTGCAGCTTCGTATTTTGCAGGCGGGTTGGTAATTACTTCTATAGACTTCACCTCATCGCCCTGTGTATTTTCCAGAAGGTTTTTAAGTTCATCACCTGTAAGCATTACTTTTTTATCATTAATGGCAACCAGAATTCCCGTACTTCCTTTCACCGTCAGAACATTATTATTGACCATTACATTTGGAGTATTTTTTAAAATCTCCCATGCATTGAGTGATGAAATATTACTGTTTTCTACATTAAATTCCAGGCGGTCCACTTTTCTTTTAACCAATGGCTTCCTCTTGGTCATAACAACACCTTCAATTTCCTGAGACTCCTTTTTAAGAATGATTTGTAAAGCTTCTGGTTTTTCCAGATCCAATGTTTTTTCAAATAGAGAATACCCAATCGTTTTCACTACCAATTTCACATTGTTTTCTGCAATACTTTCCAAAGTGAAACCACCGTTAGTATCAGTCTTTAGCTCTTTAATTAATTCGTTTTTTGAATTATACAGCGTTACATGCACTGCTGAGAGTTTTTCATTTTCGGTATTCATCACCGTTCCCGCTATTCTTTCCTTTTGGGCCAGTACCATCATCGGAAAACATAGAAAAAGAAGAATTTTGTTCATGATTATTTTATTAAGAATAATGTAAAGCAATACTATGTTTTGCTTTACAGGGCAAAATTCTATAATGGGCAGGAGAATTACGGTTAATGCAAAGTTAATGATGGGTTAATGCCTTTATCTTGATAAAATGAAAACCCTGAATAAGGAAATTCAGGGTTTAAATTTGAAGTAATATATATTTTAAGGATAAGGGATAGCCCTGTCCAACTCTATAGGATTATAGTACTTTTTAATACTTGCCTGGGTCTGTTTCGTTAATCCGGCAAAGTCTTCTTTACTTTTGATTTGCTTCCCCTCAATTCTTACATTCCAATCTGGCTGAAACTCTGTTCTCATTCTTGCATAAGGATCATTATAAAACTCAAGATTCAGTTTTACCCATTTTTTAAAATCAATAGTGATAGGGTCTAATGAATAATGTTTTTCAAGAAAATCTTTAGTATCATATGTTTTGGGCAGGTTAACATTTCTGGAAAAAGAATAGATAAAATCTTTCTTATCATCTTCTACATACAGCACTAATCCCGGCAGTCCTCTGAATTTATAAGGACCTTCCGGAATATTAATATCCTGTGTAAACCACGCTGTCCAGTTTCTTCCGCCAAATGTTGTAGTTGCTTTCTGTAAATTATAATTATTGATCTTTTTAGTATCAGGTTCTATTTTCCAGTGAATACTGTCTTCAGTCTCAAAAACATAATAATAAGGCATCATCCTGATCTGAAAATAGTTTTTATTTTTATTTGAATTTCTTTTACGAATGATGGTTTGTTCACACAAACTTGTATACTGGGAAGAATTATTTCCATGAAGAATATTAAGAGAATCATTTACTAAAAATTCAATTTCATAGAATTTTACTTCTTCGGGGTTAATATCCAATATCATTTCACTTTGATCATAAGCGGCGTCATTAGGATCTGGCCTGTATTGAAGTTCATAGATGAAACGATGAGTCTGGGCATTTACCATAGCTCCTATCAATAAGATAAAAAAGGCAATCTGTTTTTTCATGGAAAAGTGAATTTCAGTATTTAAAATTAAGAAAAAATACATCCTTCACAAGGTTAATGATGGGTTAATGATAAAAATAATATTCCATTAAAATGGTAAAACTTTATCTTTGTTTTAATGATATCCAAGAACAGAAACCTGATGTATCTTTTTGCTACCTTATTCCTTCTTTTGCTTGGAATACAGGTTTATTTTATGTATAAAACCTATCAGGTTAAAGAAAGGGAAATCTACAGATCGGTAGACCAGAGTATTGTTGGTTATACAGATCAGCTTGAGAATGTTCACGAAGTACAGGAAACAAAAAGTGATTCTCTCCAGAAACTTCTTATCCGTTACTACAATAAAGAAATCAACAAAAAAAAATTTCTGCAATATTTTATAGAAGGCAGAAAAGCTGCCAGTGAAAGACTGAGCCATTACCTCAACGATCGTATGAAAAAAGACGGTTATAAGATCAGTGTCCGGGTTCAGTATACTTCTATCATTCACCTTCCGGATAGTACCAAGGTTATTGACAAACCTATCATTATTTACGAAACCACAGACAGGGTCACCAATCCTAAGATCACCAGCACCGGAACCTGGAGAACCTCATCTACAAAGGAGCTCAAAGGAAAGGAGCTAGCTAATGAAAGAGATACCTTCTATGTAAACAGCCAGACTGATTTTGAAGTTAAAAATATTAAAAGTATTGTTTTTAAAGAGCTTACCCTCCTTATCATCTGTTGTATCCTCTTACTTACCAGTGTACTTCTCCTTTATGTTTTTACGATTAAGAACCTGATCAGACAGCAGGAGCAGGTAGAAATTCTCCACACAGTTGTGGATAATATTTCTCATGAGTTTAAAACACCTATTGCCACCTTAAAAATAGCTTCCAAAACGTTAAAAAAAGGATGGAATCCTGATACTCTTCCATTAATTGACAGGCAGATCACAAGACTTGAAAGCCTGATGCTTCAGCTGCATAAAGATGAAGTCCCGGAAGAAATAATTGCCATACAACCGGAAGATTGGGATTTTCTGATTCAGGATCTGGCTTTCACTTATCCCCAGACAGATTTTACATTTGAAAATAAAGTTTCAAAACCACTTCCATTTGATAAAAATCTTTTGGAAACAGTCATCAGAAATCTTTGTGAAAACAGCATAAAATATGGTGCTTCTACTGTAAAGATCAATACAAATAGTATGGCTCAAAATCTGAAAATTGAAGTTACTGATGATGGTCATGGTATGGAAAGCAAAGAGCTGAAAAATATTTTTGAAAAATTCTACAGAATACAGAATAATAATATTCACAACAACAAAGGACTTGGGCTTGGGCTCTATTTCGTCAAAAAAATAGTGACATTCTATCATGGCAAAATTAATGTCTCCAGTCAACTCCACATGGGAACTACTTTTAAAATAACCATTCCTTATGAAAACTAACATCCTACTGGCAGAAGATGATCCTGATTTCGGTATGATCCTGAAACAATATCTTGAACTGGAAGATTTTGAGGTCAGCTGGTTCCAGAATCCTGAAGATATCATACCGCTTCTTTCTACCGCTTTTCCTTTTCAGATAGCTATTCTGGATATTATGATGCCTAATATTGATGGCTTTTCTCTGGCTCAAACAATATTAAAAGAGAAAAATAACTTTCCGATTTTATTTTTAACAGCGAAGAATCAGAAAATTGACAGATTAATGGGGTTAAAAATAGGGGCTGACGACTACATTGCCAAACCATGTGATCCCGAAGAACTGGTATTAAGAATCAAAAACATCCTGAAAAGAACCTTACCACCAATAACTGAACCCCAGATAAAAATCGGGCAATATTCTTTAGATACACAAAAACTTTTACTTTCCCACCCTAACGGAAATGCCCGGATGACAGTGCGTGAACAGGAATTGCTACTTTATCTTCTGAAGCATAACCACTCCACTATCACAAGGAATGATATCCTTGATAATCTGTGGGAAACCAATGATTATTTTACAGGAAGAAGCCTTGATGTCTTTATCAGCAGACTACGGAAATATTTCAGCAATGACTCTGAAATAAAAATCCAATCCCTCAGAGGCATTGGATTTGAAATTGATTTTCCCACTCATTAATTTAAAAAGGAAAGCTTCACAATAACCGGGAAGTGATCTGACGGATAAAGGAGGTTTTCTCTTCTGTCATTGATATGTCTGTGAGATTGTATCTTAAAGTCTTTTGTAAAAATATAATCTATTCTTTCTTTGGGTATTTCATTTACATTAAAGGCGGTAAAGGTTCCTACAGGCCCATAATGCTTGGTTTCCGAATGATAAAAAGCATCTTTCATATTTTGTGAAAGTATCTTAACAGGTTCGGTATCATCTGTCAGGTTAAAATCTCCGCTTACGGTAACGGGCAGATTCCCGGGATTAAGTTCTTTGATTTTTTTCAGGATCAGTTCAGAAGATTTTACCCTGGCTACATTTCCTATATGATCAAAATGAAGATTCATGGCAAGAAATTCCTTTTTAGAGTTTTTATCTTTAAAGACAGCATAGGTACAGATTCTGTTCAAAGCTGCATCCCAGCCTTTCGAAGGTTTCTCAGGTGTTTCAGACAGCCAGAACGTTCCCGACTTCACCACTTTCAGCCTTTGGGTATCATAAAAAATAGCAGAAAATTCTCCTTTCTCTTTACCATCATCCCTTCCTACTCCTACATAATCGTAATTCTTCAATCCACTTTTAATATCCTTCATCTGCTCCGGAAGAGCTTCCTGCACTCCAAAGTAATCAGGGTGATAATAAGTTAATAGATCAGCAACATCCTGCTTTCTCTCTGGCCATGCATTTTCCTTATCTGAAGCAACATTCAGCCTGATATTAAAACTCATTACCATAAGATTCTGTGAAAACCCCAATGCAAAAAGCATCAGAAACATCATTGAAAGTCTGAAACTCATCATATATATATTATCAAATTTGAAACAAAAATAAGACTTCTTTGAGTCAGGGAAGTCTTATTTTATATCATGATAATGTTAAATTATCTCCTACAGCAGAAAAACAGGTTATTCTTTATTGAACTTATGTTCTCTTCCCCCATCTTCAAGGGTCATCGTCTTTTTGTCTTTGCTGAAAATAATAGTAACATTTGCCTGCTCAAAAATAAATTTATTATCTCCTGAGTATTCTAAAGGAAATTCAGGCTGCCCTCCTGGTTTTCCGTAAAGCTGGCCATTCTTTTCAATAAATGTAATTTTAAATTGAGATTCTTTAGTTCCGTAGATTCCGGTGAAATCCTTGGCATTGATCTTATCAATAGGTTTCGCATCTGCAAGTCCCAAAGAATTATTTTTCATGTTAACATCAGGAATCTTAGAATCCGGATCCAGTTTTACTACCTCTATTTCTTTATTAGAATCTACTTTGAATTTCCATTCTTTATTTCTCTTCCAAACTTCAACAGGTATCTTTATATTTCTGGATGTTCCATCTTTGAATTTTAGCTGAACAATCGTAGGCATTGGTAACTGTCCAAGGTTTTCAACCGTAATCTGAACTCCGTTTTTAAAATCTCCATTAATATATTTCACTTCTTTAACCGCCTGATCAATTTTCCATTTATTAAAAAACCATCCTCTCCAGAACCAATTCAGCTCTTCTCCAGAAACATTTTCCATCGTATGGAAGAAATCCCAGGGTGTAGGATGTTTGAAGGCCCAGCGATCAATATAAGTTCTGAGTGCTTTATCAAATTTTTCAGGTCCCAGAATTGTTTCTCTTAAAATAGACATCCCGACACCCGGTTTGTAATAAGCCAATGCCCCAATATTTGCTTCTTTCATATTATCAGGACCTACCATAACCGGCTCCAGATTATCACTCATCAGATAACTTCCGGCTCTCGCCATATCCTGTTTTTTATAATACTCTCCTTTGTTGAAAGCCTCTGTTGAAAGCTCATTGATAAAAGTATTAAAACCTTCATCCATCCATGCAAATAACCTTTCATTAGATCCAACTATCATCGGAAACCAGTTATGCCCGAATTCATGATCCGTCACCCCCCAAAGATCTTCTCCTTTGGAATCCATATGACAGAAAACAATTCCCGGATATTCCATCCCACCTTCATTGCCTGCAACGTTGGTAGCTGCCGGATAGGTATATCCATACCATTTATTTGAATAGTGTTCTATTGCTGCTTTGGTGTATTCTGTAGATCTCCCCCAAGCTTTGTCCCCTGCACTTTCAGCCGGATAAGCAGAGATGGCCAATGATTTTTTGCCATTGGGAAGATTTATTTTTGCTGCATCCAGAATAAATCCGGCAGATGATGCCCACGCAAAATCCCTTGCCTGATCAATTTTAAATTTCCAGGTTTTTGTTCCTGCATTCTTGTTTTTTCCAATTTCAGTTTCAGGGCGGATCATTACTGTTTTATCACTCTTTCTGGCCTGATCCCACCGGCTGATTTCGTCTTTACTGTATACTTCTTTTTCGTTCAGCAATTCTCCGGATGCAACTACATAATGATTAGCTGGCACTGTGATATTAGCAGTAATATTTCCGTACTCCAAAAAGAATTCAGAAGCTCCTACATAAGGCAACGTGTTCCATCCCATTACATCATCATAGACACACATTCTCGGATACCATTGTGCCATGGTAAATATCTTACCATTCTTTGTATTCTGTATCCCCATTCTGTCTGAACCATATTCTGGAGAAATAAAGGAATAATCGATGGTGATTTTTGCAATTCCACCTTTAGATTTTAATTCTTTAGGCAAGTCAATCTGCATTCTTGTATCTGTAATTGTGTATTTCACTTCTTTACCATCAAGCTTTACAGTTTTAATAGTATACCCTCCATCAAATGTTTCTCCATGAGCTCCATTTCTGCTTCCAGACAGGGGCACCACAGCATTGCCCCGGGAATCTTTTGCAAATAAATTCTGATCTAGCTGTAACCAAAGAAAACTTAGCTGATCAGGACTATTATTTGTATACGTGATTTCAGCAGTTCCTGCAATCTCTTTTTTATCCTCATTCAGACTTACATTTAAATGATAATCTGCTGAGTTCTGCCAATAGGCATGTCCCGGTTGCCCACTCGCAGAGCGGGTTTCCGTACCAGTCTGTGGGTAGAAGAATGGCTTAAATGCTTCTACGTAATCATATTTGGATGTCTCCTGTGCATATACAGATCCTGTAAAAAGGAAGGCAGCAACAGTAGAAATCAGTACCGGAAATTTACAATTCATTTGAAAAAGTTTATCTATAGGTAAAAAAAACTCCCGGAATTGTTACAAATCCGGGAGCTTTTTTATAAAAATTTAATTAATTAGATTTTTTTGCTTTAATCATAGCTTCCAATGCATCCCACATTTCACCCGGAATTGCCTCAAGCATATTGAACTCGCCTGCACCCTGCAGCCACTCGCCACCATCAATTGTTACCACTTCACCATTCATATATGCTGAATAATCTGAAACCAGATAAGCTGCAAGATTAGCCAACTCCTGATGTTCTCCCACTCTTCTTAACGGAACTTTTTTCTTCATATCAAATTTTTCCTGAAGATCTCCCGGAAGAAGCCTGTCCCAAGCTCCTTTGGTAGGGAAAGGTCCCGGAGCAATCGCATTGAAACGAATTCCATATTTAGCCCACTCTACAGCCAGTGATCGGGTCATAGCCAAAACACCTGCTTTTGCACAGGCAGAAGGTACCACATAAGCAGAGCCTGTCCAGGCATATGTTGTAACAATATTCAGCACAGTTCCTGGTGTTTTGGACTCTATCCAGTGCTTTCCTACAGAAAGTGTACAGTTTTTAGTTCCTTTTAAAACAATATCCAAAATAGAATCAAAAGCGGAATGAGTCAGTTTTTCTGTTGGAGAAATAAAATTTCCTGCTGCATTATTTAACAGAATATCAATCTTACCGAATTCCTTAAGCGTAGCTTCTTTCATCGCTTCCACCTCATCCCAGTTTCTCACATCACAAGATACACAAAGAACTTTACCTCCTGTTTCTTCTTCCAGTTCCTTAGCTGTAGCCTGTAGCTTTTCCAGATTTCTGGAAGTGATCACCACATGAGCTCCCAGTTCAAGAAAATATTTGGTCATTGCTTTTCCAAGCCCGCTTCCGCCTCCGGTTACAATCGCTACTTTATCTTTAAGTGCACCTTCGCGCAACATTGGTTGTGTATATAGACTCATAAAATATTTTTTCTTAAAAATAATAAATATTGACATGCAATCCCTTAAAATAGATTGATAAATGATGCTACAAATAATTATTCTTTATATCAATAAAAAAATACATCAAATACTCCAAAAGAAAATAGCCTGATAAAACTACCAGGCTATTTTTTATTTTTCCAAACAAGCTATTAAGAAGCAACTACACCTTTGAATGAAAGTGTTTTAGGAGTCTTACTCTCACTTGTAGTAACATTTACAGTTTTCATAAATGGACCAGCTGCAGCCGCATTATAGCTAGCTTCTACAAAGCCTTTTTTCCCTGGCTGGATAGGAGTTTTTGTATAATCAGCTGTAGTACATCCGCATGAAGGGGCCACATTTTGTATAATGATTGGTTTTGAACTTGTATTGGTAAATTCAAATCTGATCAATTTTGGTTTTCCCTGAGGAATATTTCCTACATCTATAGATTCTGATTTCCATTTAATAGCATCTGCAACCATTTTTACAATGGATGGAGCATCTGCAGTAAGTACGTTAGCATAAAAAGGTGAGAATGCTAAAACAGCCAAAAGAGCGGTAATTTTTAATTTTTTCATGAGTATAAATTTTATTATTTAGGAATGGGTTATCTTTTTTCGATGTAACAAATGTAAAACAGACTATGATTATAACTTGTTAACTGCTGTCAAACATTTGTTAACAAGTTGTTAATGATAAATGATAAATAGATATTTTTGGATAATATTGTTTCAGGAAATGAAAATAAAAAAACTCAATATCATCATAACGCTGGGGTTCATAGCTATTATCGGAATTTTAATAGCTCAACTAATGTGGACCCGCCAGGCTTATAATCTTGAGGATAAAAAGTTTAATCAAAAAGTAAATATTGCCTTAATGGAAGTTGCAGAGAAATTATCCGAAGGCAAAACTTCCTATACTGAAAACCCTGTACAGAATATCGCCAATGATTATTACGTAGTCAATATTAACAATGAATTTCATCCCATAGTTCTTGAATATTATCTGAAAACAGAATTTACCCGTTTCCAGATCAATACGGATTACGCATATGCATTATATAACTGCCATAGTGATAAAATGGTGTACGGAAAGTTTATGACTACCCATCAGGAAAGTCCAAGTAACAAAGTGATTAATTTCCCCAAACACAAAAACCTTACCTATTATTTTTCCATCCGGTTTCCTGATAAAACAACTTATCTTATCAGTTCATTAAGATTCTGGTATCTTCTCACGTTTGCCCTTATTATTATTCTTTTGGTGTATGTGTATTCTATCTATACCATTATTCAGCAAAAGAAATTTTCAGAACTCCAACGGGATTTCATCAACAATATGACCCATGAGTTTAAAACGCCTTTGTCTTCAATACTTTTAGCTTCAGAAGCACTCAACAAGCAGGATCTTGTACAGGAAAACTCCAAACTGCAGACTTACACATCCATTATTATCAATCAAAGCCACAAGCTTAATAATCATATTGAAAAAATATTGAATATTGCAAAGAACGATGCTTCCGGATTATTATTAAAACCTCAAAAAATCCTGCTCCTTCCTTTTATTCAGGAAATTGCAGACACCATACAGCACAAAAATGCAGACCTCAGCATCGAGATAGATATTGAAAACACAACTTCAATAATGGCTGATGAATTTCATTTTACCAATATCATTTATAATATTTTAGACAACTCCATCAAGTATTGTGAAACAAAACCCGTTATTAAAATTTCAACCTATAAAGATTCAAAAGGTTTATATTTAAAATTTAAAGACAACGGATTGGGTATCCCTGCTAAAAATATTCCTCATATTTTTGAAAAATTTTATAGGGTACCTACCAAAAGAAGTGAGGAAGTGAATGGTTTTGGGCTTGGATTATTTTATGTAAAGAAAGTAGTGCAGCAGCATCTCTGGAAAATTTCTGTAGAGAATAATGAGTACAAAGGAATTACCACTACTCTATTTTCCCCGTTTTCAATTTAATCATGTGTAAGTATGGAGAAATCTAAAATTTTATATGCAGAAGACGACAAAACAATAGCATTCCTGGTTGAAGACAGCCTGGAAAGCTATTATGACATCAGCTGCTATTCGGATGGTGAATCTGCATTAGAAGCATTTAACAGTAAGGATTATGATATTTGTCTGCTGGATATTATGATGCCCGGCATGAACGGATTTGAGGTAGCAAAGCAGATTCGCAGTAAAAACTCTGATATTCCGATTATTTTTATTTCGGCAAAAGCTTTAAAGGAAGACAGAATCAAAGGGCTAAAAATAGGAGCTGATGATTATCTTGTAAAACCATTCAGTATTGAAGAACTGATGCTGAAAATTGAAGTTTTCCTTAAGCGTACAAAGAAAACAAATACCTCTCCTCTAAAATACAAAGTCGGAAACTATGATTTTGATCCTAAAAACTACACCCTGCAGGGTATAGAAAACAATATCACTCTCACCCAAAGAGAGTCTGACCTGCTTTTATATTTTATCCGCCATAAAAATCTTGTTGTCAAAAGACAGGATATCCTGAAGGCTATTTGGGGAGATGATGATTATTTCATGGGAAGAAGTCTTGATGTATTTATTTCCCGATTGCGAAAAGTATTGGCTGGAGAACAGGATATTTTAATTGAAAACCTGCACGGAATAGGTTTCCGTTTTTCCGAAAAAAAATAAATATCGAGCGCATTCTTATAAAGTAAAGCCGCAAATGATGATTTTAATTAATTTTAACCTTTGAAAATTTGTTATTAATGAAAAATCACAAACCCACTTTTTTTCTGTTTCTATTATTTTTAAGCATACATTTTAAAGCTCAAAAATTTGAAAGATTATACCAATATGTAAATCCACTTATCGGAACCGAAAAAATGGGACATACGTATCCCGGAGCTACTGTTCCTTTTGGAGCCATACAATTAAGCCCGGAAACAGATAGTATTTCTTATGAACTTAACGGGAAATACAATGGTGAGGTGTATAAATATTGCGCAGGTTACCGTTATGAGGATAAAACCATTACAGGTTTCAGTTCTACTCATTTCAGTGGTACAGGGCATTCTGACCTGGGGGATTTTCTGGTGATGCCTACTGTAGGGAAACTTCAGCTTAATCCCGGAACAGCATCTCATCCTGAAAACGGATACAGAAGCAGATTTTCACATCAAAACGAGAGAGCAGAAGCCGGATATTATCAGGTAAAGCTTGACGATCATAACATTCTTGCTGAATTAACAGCCACTCCAAGAGTTGGAGTTCATCGGTATACTTTTCCTAAATCTGAACAATCCCATATTATTCTGGATCTGATGGCCGGCATCTACAATTATGATGGAAAAAATGTATGGACCTACGCCCGTGTAGAGAATGGCAATACCATTACAGGTTATCGTCAGACCAACGGCTGGGCAAGAACCAGAACGGTTTATTTTGCAATGAAGTTCTCAAAACCTTTCAAATCATACGGTCAGAAAAATTATGATGAAAAGCAGGTCTACAAAGGATTTTGGAGAAAGTTTGATCAGACAAAAAATTTTCCGGAAATCGCCGGTAAGAATCTGAAAATGTATTTTAACTTTGATACGAATGAGAACGAATCTATTGAGATTAAACTTGCAATTTCTCCTGTAAGCCAGGCTAACGCTCAGGAAAATCTTGAAAAAGAAGCTGGAAATTTAACGTTTGATCAGATTAAGGCAAAAGCACAGGAAGATTGGAATAAAGAATTGAATAAAATTATTATTAAAGGTTCTGACAATCAAAAGACCAATTTCTATACAGCAATGTATCACACATTCATCAATCCCACAACCTATATGGATGTAAATGGAGAGTATAAAGGATTGGACCAGAATATTCACAAAGCAGAAGATTTCACTAATTATACTACCTTTTCTCTTTGGGATACCTATCGGGCACTCCATCCATTTTTTAATATTATCCAACCCAAACGGAATAATGATATGGTGAGATCTATGATGGCTCATTATAATCAGTTTTCTATGAAGATGTTACCTATCTGGTCTCATTATGCCAATGATAACTGGTGTATGAGTGGCTATCATAGCGTAAGTGTAGTTGCCGATGCTATTATTAAAGGAAACTTTGATGGTGATGCTAAAGAAGCCCTGAAAGCATGTGTAGAAACTGCCAACAAAAGAGACTATGAAGGTATTGGACAGTATATTGACTTAGGGTACATTCCGGCAGAGAAAAACGGAACTTCCGTTTCAAACACACTTGAATATGCTTATGACGACTGGGCGATTGCTCAATTGGCAAAACATCTGGGAGAAACAGAAATTTATAATCAATTCATTAAACGCTCTGAAAACTGGAAGAATAATTTCGATAAAACCACTGGCTTTATGCGCCCACGTCTGGCTGACGGAAGTTTCAAAAAAGATTTTGATGTATTAAGTACCCACGGACAGGGATTCATTGAAGGAAACTCATGGAACTACAGCTTCTTTGTTCCGCAAAATCCTGATGAACTGATCACAATGATGGGTGGAAAAAAGAAGTTTGCTTCAAAACTTGATGAGCTCTTCAGTATGCACTTACCGGATGAATTCTTTGCAGATACAGAAGATATTACCAGAGAAGGTATTATTGGCGGATATGTTCATGGTAATGAACCTGCTCATCATGTTGCTTATCTTTATAACTGGGCAGGTCAACCCTGGAAAACACAGTCACAGATCCGCCATATTCTTGAAATGCAATATAAAGCTACTCCTGATGGTTTAGGGGGAAATGATGATACCGGACAAATGAGTGCGTGGTATATTTTAAGTTCATTAGGCTTTTACCCTGTCTCACCCGGTTCAGAACACTATTCCATCGGAAGTCCGGCAGTTGACAGAGCTATTTTAAATTTAGAAAATGGAAAAACCTTTGAAATTGAAGCCATCAACCAAAGCACACAAAATGTATATGTTCAGAAAATTCTCTTAAATGGAAGAGAGATTAAGAATTTCACATTAAAACATTCGGAAATCATGAATGGTGGGAAGCTTACTTTTTATATGGGCAATAAGGCTAAAAAATAGATCGTGAGAAACTATTTCTTCAAAATTTAATATTTAAATAAGCTCTCGTAGATTATATAAACCTTTTCAATCAGCCTGTTGACAGGTTTGGGCTAAAGCCAATGGAATTTTATATAAAAAAAGCGGGCTAAAGCCCGCTTCTATTGAATTGTTATAATAACTTTTATTATTCTTTCACCTCGAAAAGTAGTCTCTCCCCAAATTTCTCCTCGGCAATTTTTCCATTATCATAAACCAACTGTCCATTGACAAAAGTATGGGTAACTTTAGAATGAAAATTCATTCCTTCAAGTGGGCTCCAACCGCATTTGTATAATAAATTCTCTTTAGAAACTGTCCAGTCTGCATTTAAGTCAACCAAAACAAGATCCGCTTTATAATCTTCTTTCACAAAACCTCTCTTTTCCACTTTGAAAAGAATAGCCGGATTATGGCTCATTTTTTCTACAATTTTCTCAAGAGAGATTTTACCATTTTTATAGTTTTCCAGCATGACAACCAATGAATGTTGAACTAATGGTGCTCCGGAAGGACATTTTGTATATACATTATTCTTTTCCTCAGCAGTATGAGGGGCATGATCCGTTGCAATCACATCAATTCTGTCATCCAATAATGCTTCCCAAAGGGCATCTTTATCTTTTTGTGTTTTTACAGCCGGATTCCATTTAATAAGACCTCCTTTTGTATTATAATCTTCATTTGTAAAAGTAAGATGGTGAACACATACCTCAGCCGTAATCTTTTTATCTTTTAATGGAATATCATTTCTGAATAATTCCATTTCTTTAGCTGTTGAAAGGTGGAAAACATGTAGTCTTGCTCCGGTTTTCTTTGCCAGTTCAATAGCTTTGGATGAAGATTTATAACATGCTTCTTCACTTCTGATCAGATGATGAAACTTTACAGGGATATCTTCACCATATTCATCCATATACTTTTGGGTGTTGGCTCTGATAGTGGCTTCATCTTCGCAATGAACTGCAATCAGCATTTTTGTATTGCTGAAGATGTTTTCCAGGGTCTCCGGATTATCAACCAACATATTTCCTGTAGATGACCCTAAGAACAGTTTAATTCCCGGAACATTTCTGGGATTTGTTTTTAAAACTTCTTCAAGATTATCATTCGTTCCTCCCATCATGAAACCATAGTTGGCATAAGCTTTCTGAGAAGCAATTTCATATTTATCCGCTAATAATTCCTGAGTAACAGCATTAGGAACAGTATTAGGCTGATCAATAAAACTGGTCACTCCACCGGCAATCGCTGATTTTGATTCTGTTTCAATATCTCCTTTATGGGTAAGACCCGGGTCACGAAAATGAACCTGATCATCAATAACTCCCGGAAGAAGGTATTTTCCGGTACCGTCAATCATCAGATCGGCATCTTCAGAAATACCGGAAGCTATTTTAGAAATTAAATCATTTTCTATTAAGATATCGCTTTCAAAGATTTTTCCTTCATTAACGATATTTACATTTTTGATTAAAGTCTTCATTTTACTTTTAGAAATTAGATTAGAAATTTAAAGATAGAAAAAGCTTGAATTATCAATTAAAACCAATTACTCAGTATAATTATGAACTGATAACATCTTACTTCTAACTTCTTTAAAAAGCAAAATTAAGGTTTATGAATGAATTTTAAGATCACTCATAATAAATCAATTTCTAAATATTTACATTTGCATAAAATTTTTCGAATTGTATAAGAAATTATTAGGGCAAACAATTATTTATGGAGTGGGAGCCATTGCGCCAAGAATTATTTTATTTATTCTTAATCCACTTTTGATCTATAAAATTCCCAATGAAGGTTTTGCGATTTTCACACAGCTTTATGCCTGGATTTCATTTGTCAACATTATCCTTTCATTCGGTTTTGAAACTGCCTATTTCCGATTCTCTGCGGAAGACGATAACGAGAAAAAAACCTTCAATACTTCATTCTGGTTTTTATTTTCTACCTCTACCCTTTTCCTTGCATTATGCTACTTATTCAATCAGCCTATTGCCGATTATTTGGGGTATCACAACAATCCTGAATATATTAAATGGTTTGCATTAATTGCATTTTTCGATAATTTATTGGTGATTCCGTTTGCATGGCTCCGTTTTCATAATAAGCCTATCAAATATTCAGCAGTAAGAGTTTTCCAGTCTATATTTCAGGCAGTTTTTACAGCCGCTTTATTTTTCTGGATTCCGGAAAGTGTTTCGAAAAACTTTGGTTTAAATCAAAATGTAGATTATCCTTTCTTCAGTAATCTCGCAGGAAGTGCCTTAGGAGTTCTATTGCTACTTCCCATTATATTGAAAGTAAGATTCCAATTTGTAGCTTCCCTATTTAAACGTATGATTAAGTATTCATTTCCATTAATGCTTGCGGGTCTTGCTTTCATGGTAAATGAAAACTTTGACAAGTCAATTCAAAGAAGTCATATTTCAGATGAGCAAGCCGGTGCTTATGGAGGATGTTATAAACTGGCTGTCCTGATGACATTATTTGTTACCGCTTACCGAATGGGTATTGAACCCTTCTTTTTTAAGCAAATGGATAAAGGTGATGCCAAAAAGACCTATGCTAAAGTAGCAGAATACTTTGCTTTCTTTGCATGTGCTGTAGCTCTGGGAATCATTGCTAATATTTCCTGGCTAAAAAGTGTTTTCATACCCAATCAATCATATTGGATTGCTATAGACATTATCCCGATTATTGTTATCGCCAACCTTTGTTTCGGAATATACTATAACTTTTCCACATGGTATAAAGTAACAGACAGGACAAGTGTTGGAACTGCAATTTCATGGATTGGAGCAGGGATCAATATTGCTTTAAATTACTTAGCACTATCCTATTATCACAGTATGATGGGTTCTGCATGGGCAACATTCGGAGCATACACCATTATGATGATCATATCATATCTGCTGGGACAGAAATATTACCCGATCCCCTATAGAATGAAGAAAATATCTTTTTTCTTACTATTGCTTGGCGTTTTCAGTTTTATCATTGTAAAATATCTTAACTATAATATTTTAACAAGTAATTTATTATTCTTAACCTTCCTTGGCATTTTGATCTATTCTGAGAAAAATATGATTATATCAAGAATCAGGAAGAATTAAACTTTGGTCTCTCTTTTGATGACTATTAAGCCTAAAAAACAAACAGAATGGCTAAATATGATGATTATTATATTTCTAAAATGTTTTAATTACTATATTTAGCTAAAAATACCTACATTTAAACAAAAACATCGTTATATCATCTATGAAAATTATTGTTCCTATGGCTGGACGTGGTTCCAGATTACGTCCACATACACTGACAGTACCAAAACCGCTTATTCCTATTGCAGGAAAACCTATCGTACAGAGATTGGTAGAAGATATTGCTAAAGTTGCAGGAGAAAAAATTGAAGAAGTAGCTTTTATCATCGGAGACTTTGGTCCTGAGATCGAAAGATCACTTATTCAGATTGCCGAAAAACTGGGAGCAAAAGGAAGTTTATATTATCAAAATGATCCTCTTGGAACTGCTCATGCTATCAAATGTGCTGAACAGTCAATGACAGGAGACGTTGTAATTGCTTTCGCTGATACTCTTTTCCGTGCAGATTTCCAATTGGATAAAAACTCTGATGGGGTAATCTGGGTAAAAAGCGTAGATGATCCATCTGCATTCGGAGTGGTAAAGCTGGATAACTATGGATTCATTACTGATTTCGTTGAAAAACCTCAGACATTTGTTTCAGATCTTGCCATTATTGGAATCTATTATTTCAACAGTGCTGAAAAATTAATGGATGAGATCAACTACATCATGGACAATGACATTAAAAATGGCGGAGAATATCAGTTGACGATGGCACTGGAAAACCTAAGAGCGAAAGGAGCTAAATTTACTTTAGGTAAAGTAAATGACTGGATGGACTGTGGTAACAAAAATGCAACCGTAGAAACCAACAGTAAAATTCTTGAATACGAAAAAGAAGAAATGTCTCATTATCCGGCATCTGCTGTAATTGAAAACTCATTGATTATTCCGCCATGCTTTATTGGAGAGAATGTGAAAATTTCTAATTCTAAAGTTGGACCTGGAGTTTCATTAGGAAACAATACAGCTATTGTTAACTCTAATATTGAGAACTCTCTTATCCAGGAAAACACAAAAATCAACCACGGGAACCTTTCCAATTCTATGATTGGGAATTCTGCTCAGTATTTCGGAGTGGCAAGAGAAATTTCACTCGGAGATTACTCTGTTTTAGATTTCCTGTCTAAATAATTAAGATTAGTAATTATTTAATTTAAAATAAGATAAACCAAACCACACAAAATGTTTTGTGTGGTTTGGCGTTAATATTGCACCGTATTTTTTAATTAAAAAAGATAAATACATGAAAAATTGGATCCCGTTTCTTTTATTACTTCTTGCCTTATCTTCCTGTAAAACCCGTAATGCCGTAAAAAACACTACAGGCAATAGCAGGGACAGTATCCAAACAACAGAAGATAACAGAAACCCAAAAGATGTAAATCAACCGGTAAGAGATAAACTTACCTTTTATGAACATGTATTGATCCCACCAAAATTCGAGCAAATCAAAATAGACAGTAAAGTGCGGGTAGAAACCGGGAGTTTTATTCCTACATTAGATGCGACTATTTATATAGAAAATGATAAAAAGGTCTGGATGAACCTGAGAGCTCTTTTATTTAATGTCGCCAGAGGTATTGCAACCCCGGATGGAATAAAGGGCCAGGATAAGACCAGTAAAACCTACATTGATTCTGATTTCGACTATCTTAATAACCTGCTGAATGTTAACTTTATTGATTATAAAGCTTTGGAAAAAATCCTTTTGGGAAGAACTTTTGTAAAGATCAGCGATTCTCAATTTACTTTAGCCCAAAATGCACAAGGTTATAAAATGGTCTCCAATGTAAACCAGAAAATCGTAACCGATGAAAAAAGCAGAGAGTATAAAATTGCTTTGCAATATGACACCAATTACGATTTATTAAGTGTCAATTTAAAAGATGTTTTATCACCGGATGAGCTGGAAATATCATACAGTGACTGGAATGAATACAACGGAATACGCCTTCCGCAAAATGTTAAAATAATTATAAAAGGTTCAAAATCTAGTCAAATTTTACTGGAAAATACGAAATTTGACTTTTCGAGGATGGAAACACCATATTCTGTACCATCCAGTTATAAGAAAATTGAGATTAAATGATTAAAAAATTTAGCTTTTTAATAGGTGTTCTTATGTTTGGACTGCACCAGGGACAGCAGAAGAAAGAACAGCTGCAGAAGCAGAATGCCGAACTTAAAAAACAAATTGCACAAATAAATACAGATTTAGCTAAAACAAGAAGCGAATCTAAACTTTCCATAGCCTACCTTACCAATGTTAATCAAAAGTTAGTATTAAGAGAAAAGGTCTACAATAACACTCAGAAAGAAAAGAGATTTATTGAAGATGACATCTATTTAAAGCAGCTTGAGATCAATCGTCAGAATAAGGAATTGGCCGTTCTGAGAAAGAATTATGCTGAAGTCTTGGTAAATGCTTATAAAAACAAAGGGGTACAGAATAAAGTAACCTTTATTCTTTCGTCTAAAAATCTGGGTGAAGGTATTCGAAGAGTACAATACCTAAAGCAATATTCTGATTACCAGGATAAAAAAGCGGCTGAAATCAGTGATGCAGCCAATCAGATCAAAAAAACCATTACGCAAAGACAAAACTCTGTAAAAGAGAAACAAAACCTTCTGGTAAATCAACAGAAGGATTTAGCAACGATTAATGCGGAAAGAGCTCAAAAAGAGCAACTGGTAGCTGACTTTAAAAAGAACGAAGTAAAACTTACTGGTGAACTAAAGCAAAAACAAGTTCAGTCCAAAGCTCTTGAAGGACAGATCAGAGCAATTATTGCAGAAGAGATCAGAATTGCAAAAGCGGAAGAAGAAGCCAGAAGAAAAGCGGAAGCGGAAAAAATACGTTTAGCAAAACTTGCTGCAGAAAGAGAAAAAGCAAGAATTGAAGCTGAGGCTAAAGCAAGAGCTGAAGCTTTGGAGAGAGAAAGAAAAATTGCTGAAGCTGAAGCTAAAAAAGCAGCAGAATTAGCTGCAAGAAGAGCTGAAGAAGAAAGAAAACGTAATGAAGAAGCTGCAAGAGCTGAAGCCAGCGCAAAAGATGAAGCAAGAAAAATAGCTGCTAAAAAAGCGTCTGATGAAGCAGCTGCCAAATCTAAAGAAGCCGCAGATAAACTCGCAGCAGCCAGAGCTGCAGAATTGGCCTTAGCCAAGAGAAAAGAAGAAGACAAAAAAGCAGCAGAATCTAAGGCTATGACAAGTTATGGAGTTACTACCTCCACAGGAAGTAGTTTTGCAGAAAGCAGAGGAAAATTAGGATATCCTACAGACAAAGCCGGACGAATTACCCACCGTTTCGGAAGACAGCCACACCCTGTATTCAAAAATATTACAGAAGAAAACAATGGTATCAAACTTTCTGTACCAGCGGGCACCCGTGCCAAATCTGTATATCCGGGATCTGTATCTTCAGTACTTGCTAACAATGATGGTACAAAAACTGTAATCATTAAACATGGAAGCTACTTTACTATTTATTCCAACTTAGGAAATGTAAATGTTTCCAAAGGACAACAGGTCTCCGCCGGAACCCCGGTAGGAACTGTAGCTCAGGATTTTGACGGTGCTTACACCCTTGATTTCCAAGTATGGAACGGAAGTACACCGGTTGACCCACTAGGTTGGATTTCATATTAAAAAAAGTGTAACTTTGCAAAAATTTTAAGAGATGAATACACTCACAATACTTGCCTTATCTTGGCAACACATCCTTATCGTAGCTATACTTTTAGTATTGCTTTTTGGAGGAAAGAAAATTCCGGAACTTATGAGAGGAGTAGGTTCAGGAATCAAGGAATTTAAAGATGCGGTGAAAGAAGAAGACAAACCAGGTTCTGAAAAAAAATCTTCTTCTACAGATAATAATTCTTCAAGTAACTAAAATTCCTTAGAATTAATGAAATTTACTGAGACTGCATGGAAAGTCTTCAATCAATCTATTGAAGACTATCACGTGTCTGATGACGTTAACGCTCTAATTAATAACCCGTTCGAAAAAGATAGTTTGGAACGGATTTTGTATGCAAAGAACTGGATTGATACCGTTCAATGGCATCTGGAAGATATAATTAGAGATGAAAATATTGATCCGGCTGAAGCTCTTCAACTGAAGAGAACAATAGACGCCTCCAATCAGAAAAGAACTGATCTGGTAGAATATATAGACAGCTGGTTCCTTAATAAGTTTGAAAATATAACTCCTAAACCTGAAGCAAAGATAAATACGGAAACTCCCGCTTGGGCAGTAGACAGATTATCTATCCTTGCACTAAAGGTCTATCATATGTCATTAGAAGCCAATAGAGAATCTGCCTCTGAAGAACACAGGAACAACTGCCAGGCTAAACTGGATGTACTCCTTACTCAGAAGGAAGATTTGTCAACTTCTATAGACCAGTTGCTTGCTGATATTGAAAACGGTAATGTTAAGATGAAAGTATACAAACAAATGAAAATGTATAACGATGAAAGTCTTAACCCAATCCTTTATCAAAAAGGGCAACAAAAATGAAAAGACTAGTTTTTTTTGGAGTACTAATACTATTAACATCTTCCTGCGCAACGGAAAAGCTTAACCTTTCTCCGCTGTCAAATAACTTTTATAGCGATACAAAAGGCTCTGATTCAGATAGAGGCTCTAAGAAGAGTTTTAATATCAAGGAAAACGTAAACGCTTCTGAGATTTCAAATATTATCTCAACTTTCCCTAAGTTTAAAAACAATGGGCTGAATGATGAGGTGGCAAGTTTGAAATACAGCCTTCAGAATTATCTATATGCTATTGATGCCAATAATTCATCAGGTAAAAGTAGGGCACTAAAAAGCTTCGAAAAATCATACAAGAAGATTCAAAAGCAAAGACAAAGCCTTGACAAAGATGATGATGAAGTTCTCAACAGATATTTGGTCCGTTTAAAAACCAATATTTCTGTGATTGAAGATGCTTTACCAGGAAGTTAAAAACTAATTGAATTATCAATGATTAAAATTCAGGCGGAAGCCAATGTTCCTACAGAGCACGGCAATTTCCGAATGATCGCTTTCTCCGAAAATGAAAACGACTGGATGCCTCACATGGCCATCATCGCAGACAATACAGATTTCTCAAAACCTGTGAATGTCCGTTTCCATTCAGAATGTATTACCGGAGAAGTCTTCCATTCAAAAAAATGCGAATGCGGCCAGCAATTGGATGCAGCAATGAAATATATCCACGAAAACGGGGGAATTATTATATACCTTCGTCAGGAAGGTCGTAATATTGGCATCATCAATAAATTAAAAGCTTATTCATTACAGGAGAAAGGTCTTGATACAGTACAGGCCAATCTTGAACTTGGGCTTCCTGCAGATGACAGAAACTTTGGTGTAGCCATTGAAATTCTTAATCTGTTGGATGTAAAAGACATCAACCTTTTGACCAATAATCCTGAAAAGGTAAAATATGTGGTAGAGAGTAATGTTCATCTCAATTCAAGGATTCCATTACAAATTCCGGCCAACGAGATTAGTAAAGGCTATTTACAGACAAAAAAAGATTTCTTTGGACATCTGCTCGATGACAATGATAACTAGATAAAATAAAAGCTTCAGAACAAGTTCTGGAGCTTTTTTATTAGAGTATCATTCTGCAAAATATTTCAAAATAAATTCAGACTAAAAATAATCAGGATAAGCCTCATTATAAAGAATGGGAATAAATTATTGTGACATTCTATAAACACTGTCCTATTTCTCATTGTCACCCCATTATTCACCATACAAGACTGTGATCAATTCTGCCCTCTTTTATTTATATAAAAATCAAAAGCCCCGGAAGATAACTCCCGAAGCTTTTTTAATTATAAAAAACTGAAAAGATATTTCTTAATTAGTGTGCGCTGATAGTTTTAACTTTAGATTCATCAATGTTATAATACTTAATCACCGCATTATAATCGCTTAAATCAACGCTATTGGCTGCTTTTGCTGCTTTTTTAGCTGGATCAGCAGGTACTAGTACAATTCTAAATGTTTGATTTGTCAAATATTTAGCAGTTTCAGCAGATGTCATTTGTGTTCCCTGATTAAAATTTGCTTTTGTCTCAACATTTACTACACTACTATTAAACTTAAAGTTATAATCTAGTTCTCTATTTGTTGGCAAGCCACTCACATCATCAAGAAAATAGGTTTTGGGAATTTGTTGCCACAGATTACCTTCTTTTTTATATACAAGAACTACATCAGTAGCTTGAATGTTGATATCAGATATTAATGTAAAATTGTTTGCAGCTGTAAATGATCCAGTCGCATCCATCATAATTGGAAAAGTATCATTATCCTTTCCTGGGTTCACCACTACCGGATCGTTGTTACTATTATCGCAACTATATGCTAGAAATCCGACACCGGCTAATAATATAATTGGAAGTATTTTTTTCATTTTTATAAATGTTTAGTTATTATTTATATTGCGTATTCAAATCATATACCAAAAATTTCAAAATCTTTGTTTTTCTCAATTTTTTTAATTGTATTTTTGTTCTTATTCAAAAAGTCATGAAGAAATTATTATATACTTCACTCTTTATTGCAGCAATCATCAGTCCTAGGATTAATGCCCAATATCAGCCTAAAAATACATCGAAGGAAGATCTTAAAAAGGCCCAGCAATGGGTTGAAAAAACATATAAAAATCTTTCTCAGGATGAAAAACTGGGCCAGCTTTTTATTGTTGCATTATATACTAATAAAGGAGAAGACTATATCAATCAGGTAAGAAATATTGTTGCTAATGATAAAATTGGCGGCTTGATCCTGATGCAGGATGATGCTGCAAGAGAAATCAACCTTGTGAATGAATTCCAGCAGAAATCCAAAGTTCCCTTAATGATCGGAATGGATGCTGAATGGGGATTGTTCCAGAGAATTGCAACAGCACATAAATTTCCATGGGCAATGACCCTTGGAGCTATTCAGGATAAGAATCTGGTTTATCAGATGTCTGCTAAAATTGCAGAAGACTGTCACAGAATGGGTATCAACTGGGATTTTGCTCCGGTAGTGGATGTAAACACAAATCCAAATAACCCTATTATCGGCAACAGAAGTTTCGGTTCCGAAGTGGACAATGTAATAAGTTCTGCCCTATCCTATTCTAACGGACTTCAGGATAACAATATATTGGCAGCTATCAAGCATTTCCCTGGCCATGGTGATACCAATACGGATTCTCACCTTGATCTTCCGGTGGTTTCCCACAATATGGAAAGATTAAACTCTATAGAGCTGGCGCCTTTCAAAGCTTTGATGGATAAAGGAATCGGAGGAGTAATGGTGGCTCACTTATACGTTCCTAGCCTAGAATCCGGAAAAGGAATTCCAGCTTCTGTTTCAAAAAATATCATTACAGGATTGTTGAAAGATAAACTCGGATATAAAGGATTAATCATCACTGATGCTCTCAATATGGGAGCTGTAGCCAACAAATACAAACCGGGAGAACTGGATGCCATGGCATTTAAAGCAGGAAATGACATTATGCTTTTCTCTCAGGGAGTTTCTGAAGGTAAAAAACTGATTCAAAAGGCAATTGATAATAAAGAAATCCCGCAATCCAGAGTAGAGGAAAGTGTAAAGAAAATATTATTAACAAAATATTTCCTTGGATTAACTCAGTATACTCCGAAAAATCCGGAAAACATCAATGCTGATCTTAATAATGATTCTCATAAGACTTTGGTTCAGAATCTTTATTCTAATGCTCTGACTTTGATTAAAAATAATCAAAGATTACTTCCAATTTCCGGGTGGAACGCAAAAGTATATTATGTTCCATTAGAAGAAGGTCCGTATCAGACTTTTGCCAATAAACTGGGATCAAATGTAATCATTAAAAAAGTATCTGAAATCAACACAATTCCTGCGGGCTCAACTGTAATAGTAGGTTTCCATAAGGATAATTCTACGGCTTACAAGCCTTATACAATCTCTGCTGAATCAAAGAAGATACTTGCTGACCTTACTAAAAATCAAAATGTACTTCTTACGGTATTCGGAAGTGCTTATGCTTTAAAAGATATTGATATTTCAAAAGTATCAACAGTTCTTGTGGCTTATGAAAACAATGATGATTCAATGAATGCAGCAGCTGATGCCTTAAACGGAAAAACAAGAATATGGGGTAAACTTCCTGTATTGGTCAATGATCAACTGAAAGCAGGAATGGGTATAGACTTACCTCTTCCTCCTCCTCCATCAATAAATAGTACAAAATCAAAATAACTATAATCCAATGAAAATAGGCATACTTTGCTATCCAACTTATGGTGGAAGCGGAATTGTAGCAACAGAACTTGGAATGTCCCTTGCCAACAAAGGATATGAAGTGCACTTCATAAGCTCTGCTCTTCCTGCAAGATTAGATATTACCAATCCGAATATTTTCTTTCACAGGGTAAATGTTCAGACCTACCCGCTTTTTCAATATCAGCCTTATGATATTGCATTAAGTTCTATGATCTATAGGGTTGTCAATCTCTATAAACTGGATCTGTTGCATGCTCATTATGCTATTCCTTATGCATATGCTGCATTTACAGCTAAACAGATGCTTCAGGAAGATAATAATGATATTCCTTTGGTGACGACATTACATGGTACAGATATTACTCTTGTAGGTCAGCATCCAAGCTATAAACATGCAGTAGAATTCTCTATCAACAAATCAGACGCTATTACTTCTGTTTCTGAAAGTCTGAAAAAGGATACGCTTCAGTTTTTCAATATCAAAAAGGAAATCCAGGTGATTACCAACTTTATTGATAATTCAGAATTCGATGATTGTACAGAATGTCAGAGAACGCAGTTTGCAAATCCTGATGAGAAAATTCTGATCCATGTATCGAACCTTCGTCCTGTAAAACGTGTGGATGAAGTTCTGCAGATCTTTAAGAATGTAGAAAAAAAGGTTAAATCCAAACTGATCATTATTGGTGAGGGTCCTGATATGGAAAAGGTGAACCAGTTCCTTGAAGAAAACCCTGATCTTATCTCAAAAATCCGTCTTCTGGGGAAAGTAAATGATCTTTATAAAATCTTACAGCTTTCTGATGTATTTTTACTTCCGTCTGAGCAGGAAAGTTTCGGTTTGGCAGCTTTGGAAGCTATGGCAGCCTACACTCCTGTAATCAGCTCGAACGCTGGAGGAATTCCTGAAGTAAATATCCAGGGAGAAACAGGATATCTGGCAGAGATCGGAAATGTAGAAGCCATGAGCAACTACACTATTAAGTTGTTGAGTAACGAAGATCTTTTAACCAAAATGAAGGAAAACGCGAAAGATCAGGCAATAAAGTTCGATTTGAAAAATATTCTTCCTATATATGAGAAAATGTATAGAACAACTATAGAAAATTTTAAAACGGAGTTGACGAAAGCATAATATTTTAAAATTCCGGTAGTCGAATAGACATAAAATAAGGCTTAGATGAATAGATCTAGGCCTTTATTTTTTTGCAATCATCTCAGTCTATTAATCTTCCTAACTTATTTTAAGATCAGTAAAATGGCCCAATACTTCCCTTCAGATCATTAACAATTAATATAGGTTGTACAGCCCCGTTTAAGCATAGTTTTGCGGTTTCATCTTTTACTTCTATTCTTATCCTGATCCATTTTACTGGTATCATATCTGCATAAGCTTCATGTTTTTCCAGTGTTTCTTTTCTTAACTTCTCCCAGGGATAGAAATATACAGCGTATCATGATTTCTACGTATCTGATCATTGGCTCTACCATTAGTAGGACGTAGATAAAAAATCAGAGTTAACAAAAAGATAATTTCTTTTTCAGGAACTATAAAGAATATTTTAATTTTCTGTATAACATTTGTAGTACCTGTAGTTTACAAATGTTGTATAAGTGTCGTACGCCTTTAAGAATAATGACACAAAAAATAACAGACCTTTGCAAATAATAATAGATCTGTAATAAAGCTGAATCTACAAATTTTGTTATCCCTTCAATAATACAATTTTATTTATTGAACAATAAAGCACATACAATGAGAGACATGAAAAAAAAACTGAGCTTATTAGGATTAATGATTTCAGGATTATTCCTTGCTCAGATAGGAATTAATACAGATACCCCTACCAAAACACTGGATGTCAATGGGAGCACAAGAGTCCGAAACCTAACTGGAGCAGCAACCAACAACAGTACATTATTTCCTAATTCAGTAGTTGTAACGACCAGCGACGGAACGCTTACCAACACCAATGCTTTAAACATTCTATATTCATCAGGAATATACAGATGGTCGGACAGCAATAGTAATTGGTCAAATATTCGGACAGGCAATAAAGAAGCCCGACTGGATTTTATAGGAAGAGCGTCTGTTTCTGGTCTTCCCGCCATCACTTTTTCAATTATATATCAGCTGGGTACTCCTATTACTATTATTCAAAATCCTGTTCTGTCTGCTGGGGGAACAGCTACTATTACTAATATAACCAACAATAGTTTTACTCTTACTATCAATTCCTCACAGGTTTTTAATTTTACTTTCACAACTGTAAACGGTTTAACAGCAATTAATGCTGGAAACTCCGGTGGGACTTTTTGGATCCAGGGAACCTGGCATTCTACTCCTAATCTAAACTAGATCTGGAATTGGTCAGACTATCATGTAAGGTGTAGATTCAAAATAAAGGACAAACCATTCTATCTATTTCTTCTTACGCTTATGACGGAAAAATTACTTCAATATCTTTGGAACTATAAGGTTTTCAAATATTTTGACTTCAAGGATATTGAAGGAAATTCCGTTGAGATCATACATTTTGGGAAATGGAACAAAGATGCCGGCCCGGATTTTATCGATTCTAAGATCAAAATCAACGGGGTAATTCTTGCCGGAAATATAGAACTGCATGTCCGCTCCTCGGACTGGATTTTCCATAATCATTCTCAGGATCCCAATTACCAGAATATTATTCTTCATGTCGTATTTCAGCATGATGTAGAAATAAGTCAGCTTACAGATCAGCAAGTTTCTACTCTTGAACTGAAGCATCACATTGATGAAAATATCATCAGGAAATACGAAAAGTTAATCAATGGAAATCAGTTTATAGCCTGTGAAAATATCTTTAACAAAGATAAGATCCCTTTACATTTTCATGAAGGAAATATACTGAAAAAACTGGAGGAAAAATCTGCTGAACTGGAGCAAAGCTTAGTCCTTTACAAAAATAATTTTGAAGCAGTTTTATTTCACAGCCTAGCGTATTCTTTTGGATTAAAAGTGAATGCTCATATTTTCAGGCAGATTGCTGAAAGTATTGATTACAGTATTATTAATAAAATCCGGCAGAATCCTTTACAGCTTGAAGCTTTATTATTCGGAATTTCAGGATGGCTTGCCACTCCCGAAGACGGACAAATGAAAATATGGAAACGGGAATTTGACTTCCTTAAAGTAAAATTTAAGCTTCCGGATCTTATTTTTCATCCTAAGTTTTTAAGATTAAGACCGCCTAATTTTCCTACGATCCGTTTATCTCAGCTTGCAGACCTTTATCAGCATCAGAATTTATTTTCAAAGATCATGGATGCAGAAAACACTGAAGAGCTGTATGATCTGTTTAAATCGGTAAAAGCTTCGGAGTATTGGGATTGCCATTTCAATTTCGGAACGATTGCGAAAGTACACCCTAAGACTTTGAGCAAAGATTTTATTGACCTCATCATCTTGAATACCATACTTCCTTTAAAATACACTTATCATAAATATCATCAAGAAGAAACTGCTGATAAGATCTTAGAATTCTATCAGAATATTACTGCTGAAAAAAACTCAGTAATCCAGAACTGGAAAAATCTTGGAGTTCTTGTTAAAACGGCCCTGGAAAGCCAGAGCCTGATTTATCATTATAAAAATTCATGTGACGAAAAAAATTGCTTAACTTGCAGTATTGGATTTAAACTTTTAAAAGAATCTTGAAATGCTGAGTAATATCCGTCATAAAATGGAAAGAGAATGGTTTGGTGTACTGACAAGAACAGGAGCTAAACTGGGAATTCCTGTATCCAAATTAAGGATCTTCTTCATCTACTCTACTTTCGCCACAGCCGGCTTTTTCTTTCTGATCTATCTGGGTTTGGCATTTACTTTGTGGATTAAAGATATTTTTATCACCAGAAGACCAAGCGTCTTCGACTTATAACAATTATGGAATTTTTACCGATTACGTCTGCTGAAGATCATAGAGTTCAGGGAATCTATACTTCTTATACCAGCACTTTTCCTGTAGACGAGCAAAGAGATAAGGAACAGTTTCTGGATTTATTTTCAAATCCGAATGTAAGTTTCATGTCTGTAGTACATGAATCTGAAGATATAGGATACCTCATCTTATGGAAATTAAGTTCTTTTGTTTTTGTGGAACATTTTGAAGTGTTTGAAACTTTCAGAAGTAAAAAGCTTGGATCACATATTATGGGACATCTACTGGAAAGTTATCCACAAATAATCCTTGAAATTGAACCTGAAGATCAGAATGAAGATGCTAAAAGACGCTATTCTTTCTATCAGAGAAACAACTTTGGTCTGATTGATACGACTTATATACAGCCAAGCTATGGAGAGGGAAAACAATCTCTGAACTTATGGCTGCTGGCCAATTATTCTCCTGAAAATGTGGAGGAGCTTAAAAATGAAATTTGCGATATTGTATATCCTTAATATAGAACGCCGGAGTATTTCCGGCGTTTATTTTTTATTGATTTGAAAAGTTAATTGATAAGAGAATTAGCTATAGATGTTTGCGTTTTATTTTCATTCTTTTAAACCTGACGAATTAAATAATCATTGATTGTAAATCAGTTCACCTCATATTCCAGTTTGATGGTAATACTGGCTTCTTTTTCTTTAGAAGAGGTATTGAATGTTCCGCCATAAGAATAATCTTCATTTGAATTGGGTGCTGTAATCTGAATAACTCCCATCGTAGCTTTTTTAAGATTTCCTAAACTGCTTCCTGAGTTTTCTGCAATTTTTTCTGCACGTTCTTTGGCATCTTTTGTCGCACTGGCAATCATTTCCTGCTTTACAGTAGCTAATTTGGTATAGAAATAGGAAGGCGAAGAAGAGGTGAACTCAATTCCGCGGTTGATAATTTCAGTAATATTTCTGGAAAGGTTTTCAATTTTACCTACTTCCTTGCTTTCAATAGATACATTTTGAGTCAGGTTATAACCGGAAAATTCTCCCTGAACATAATTCCCATTGGAATCATTATAACTTCTGAACTGTTTCTGAATGTCTACGGAAGAGAAAACAATTTCATTCTGCTTTATTCCCTTCGAAGTCAGATAATCATTGATCACTTTTCTGTCCATAGCCAATTCATCATAAGCTGATTTCAGATCAACATTATTCTTAGAAAAACTTCCAGACCAGGTAATAAGATCAGCGGTAAACTGTTTGGATCCTAACCCTGTTACAGAGATTGTATTTTCAGATTTATTCCTGTTTTTGATTGCATTCCCTAAAAAACCGAGGCCCAGTACAAAGCCTAGTGCTCCTATAGCTACCGCAATAATGTTTTTATTCATAAAATTTGTGAATTGATTTTGATTATGAGAATATTGCAGCAATTTCCATTCCAATATTTTAAGAAAATTTTAACATTAAAGAAAAGCTACTGATTATAAAAGAAAATCAGATTTATTGATGACTATTCTTTAAGCGTTCAATAAAAAGCGGGATAACTTCTTCCATTCTCAATAGGGCACCCGACAAGTTTCTTGCTTTTACATAGGTACGAACCTGAGGTTTTGCAACAAATGAAAATTCTATGAACTCTGAAATTTTGTTGTCAGGAATTCCAGCCTTAACAAAATAATCATCCTCTACCCTGCTTCTAACCCATTCAATATGCTCCTGCAGATCATCATATTTATAAAGTCTCTTCTGCTTCCTGGCTTTACCGCTTACGAGATCATAAACTCCCTGTACATTAAGATTTCCCAGCAGGATAGGTAACAGTACACTTTTCACTTCTGCCGGTTTTTCGCGCATCTTTCCAATGGGCTCCGGAAGGCCAACAGCCTGTTTTACCTGCTCTCCTTTGTCTACTTTCGCAACAATTCTGGAATCCTGCTCCAGATCACCGGACAATTTCTTTACGATTTTTACTTCTCCAATATCTTTTGGAATCTGAAAAAGGGTTATCAGCAATTGTGTATTGGCACCATCTGTAAGAACTCTTCTGGAAACTCTTTTGAAATCCTCTTTTACAAACCTCAGTTCATCATTAGAATTGGCTTCAATAGAAAACATCCCCATCGAATTTGAATATGCCTTCTTATCGGTAGACATATTAACAATAGTTACAGCACTCAGATTGTCACCATTATCATCAATAATCCTTCCGGTTACAGTTTGCTGGGCTAATACAAGATGAGTACATAGTATTGTAAGGAAGAGAAAACCTTTCCCCCAATATATGCTTAGTATATTTTTGAGTTTATAATCCAATTTATTATAGATATAAAAGTAACGATATTTTATTTATCGTACAGTTTATTTATTTTACAGTATTCGTGAAAGACTGGTATCGTTTCCTGAGTCATTGACCTTTTTTACATTACCTCTGAACTTGTGGAGTACGATAAGACGGAATTCTGGTGAGTACAAAACGCTGAAATCTGTACAGATCCGCATCACTGCAAAATCCATATTTGAGGATCTTTTTCCTTTCAAAACCTCCGGCAAAAACATAGGAAATAAAATGGTCAATCAGTGGTTTCTCTATTTTAAGATTGGTAAAATAATCATCTCCAAGACTTGCCCGTATATAGTTCGTTAAATCAATATCATCCCATTTGTTTTTAGCCTTCCCAATCATGAATCCCTCTCCTTTTGGCTGTACAAATTCCCCTGGTTTTGCAGCAAGAATCCTCGGATCTGATTTCTGCGACATATATTTTCCAAGATCAGCCAACAGTTTTTCAACCTTTTTCGGCTTGTTATAGCTTCGGGAATCTATTTTCAGGTTTCCGGTAAGTCCCTGCTTTACCTCTACTTCGGGAATCTGAATGGTTGATCGGATGAGACTGATGTTCATAGGAGACTGTACATTTTCCTGAGATACTTTTTTCTCCACTCTATCATAACCGGCTTTTATAAAACGTAATTCATCACCTACTCTTCCGGAAATCATAAAATGACCATCACCATTTGACAAGACCATGTCGTCTGTCCGAATATTAACGACAGTAACATCCTGCATTTCCGCACCACTCTCAGCAACTATCTTTCCGAAGATATAATTTTGGGCATTGGAATGAATGAAGAAAATGAGTGATAAAAAAAGAAGTAGTTTGAATTTCACAGGTTATTTTTTATAGAGCAAAGCTAAAATTATTTTTAATTTATACCATAAGTTTAACCACCGTTAACGCCTTTTAATATTTTCTTTCTGTCTTTTGCTCCCGAAACTGTTAAATAGCCGGATTGAATTGTTAAATTTTCTTTTAAATTTTAGCTAACTTGCAGTCTCAATTCTCTTTTAACAATGCAAAATTCTTACACAGTCATCAATGCTTCTGCGGGATCGGGGAAAACATATGCCCTGGTTCAGAGACTTCTGATGATCTGTCTCCGTTACCCTAACCAACAGCAATCTATCAGGAATATTCTTGCCCTGACTTTTACGAATAAGGCTGCTAATGAGATGAAGGAAAGAATTCTGTCCTGGCTTGGGAATTTCGTCGCCAGTAATTATGCAGAGAATGCTGATCTTAAAAATATCCAGAAAGCCTTTGAAGAGCAGGGATTAAAAATTACTCTTGATGAACTGCATCTTCGGTCTAAAAGATTACTGGACCATATTCTTCATAATTACTCCACTTTAAATATCGGAACGATTGACCGTTTTAATTCCAGGCTGGTAAGAAGCTTTTCCTATGAGTTGGGGCTGGCTAAAAACTTTAACCTGGAAATTGAAGCAGAACCGTTTCTGATTGAAGCTGTGGATAAAATGCTGGATCAGATCGGTGAGAATGAAACAATCTCTAATTCTTTCATGGATTATGTGGATTATAGTCTTGAAAATAACGAAAGGATTAATCTAAACAAAAATCTTTACGACTCAGCAAAAGAGTTTGTAAAAGATATTCACTATGAGCATCTGAAAAATAATCAGAGTTTTGATGACACCAATTATGAAGACATCAAAAACGCGCTTAGGAAAGAGATTGTTCTTAATAAAAAACAGGCTGCAGATCTTGCTGCAAGTTCTATTGAATTGTTTAAATCCAAAAATATTGAAATTGAAGATTTTGCTCAGGGAAAAAACGGGATCGGAGGTTTCTTTACTAAGGTTATTGATTTTTACCAACAGAAAAGAGCCGGGTTTCCTTTTCCTACGACTCAGGAAGAGTCTGTAATCAATAATTACAGGAAAGGAGCCTCTTCAAAATCGAAGCATAAAGAAGCTGAAATTTTGGAAATTCTGGATCAGCTTATTGAAAACAGAATGAAACTTATTCTGTTGTATATTGAGACTCAGAAGAAGGAAAAGGTTTTATCTGCATTGCTTCCTTTAAAGGTTAATAAAGATATTCAGGATGAGCTGAAAAAAATTGAGGAAGAGAATGACCTTGTTCTTCTTTCAAAGTTTAATATTCTTATCAATGAAAATCTTAAAAATGAACCTTCTGCCTTTATTTATGAAAAAGTAGGTTCACAGTTTCAGCATTATTTCTTTGATGAATTTCAGGATACGTCAGAGTTACAGTGGCAGAATTTTGTTCCGCTGAGGGATCATAGTGTCTCTACTGAATATACTTCGTTTACTCTTGTAGGAGACCCTAAACAGAGTATTTACAGATTCCGGGGTGGGGAAAGTAAACTGATGCTGGATATTATCAACAAGAAAGAATTTTCACCTAAAGAAGCAGACCTTCTTGTTCTTAAAGACAACTGGAGAAGTGCCAGAAATATTGTGCAGTTTAATAATGAACTGTATCAATACCATTCTCTGGAGCTGGAAGAGGAACATAAAAATATTTTCGGGAAGGATGCGGAGCAAACTCCTAAATCTAAGATTGACGGGCGGGTAAGAGTAAACCTTATCGAAAATCTCACCAATGAAGAGTTTTATGATGATACTTCTGAGTGTATGCGAAAAGATATACAGGAATGTCTGGATAATGGGTTTAAGTTTTCTGATATTACGATTCTATGCCGTGGAAATTTTGATATTTTCAGTTATTCTCAAAAGCTGGGAAATTTAAAAGTGAATTACCATGGTGAGGAAACCAATATTAAAACTATATCTGATAAAGGTCTTACACTGGAGCTTTCCAATACATTGAAAGCAGTCATTGAGTTCTTAAGATGGGAAATCAATCCGAAGAATAAGCCATGCCTGATTATGATGATGTATTATCTGAATACGTTGGGAAAAATTCACATGGCAGATTTTACCCTTGAAATGAAAGAAATCCTGGATATTGAAGGTCATGAGGAAATTCTTCAGTTTATTCAGCAGAAATATTCGCTGCAGCTGAAGCAGGATCATTTCCCGAGATTCAATCTGTATAATTTTATAGAATATTACATCAATGAATTTTCAGTAGAAAATAAGGAAACTGACTTTCTGTTGAACTTTTTGGAAATGCTTTTCAATTTTACACAAAATGCGGGAGCAAGTACCAAAGAGTTTTTAAAATACTGGGATGAAGAAGCTTCTTCCTACACCATTCAGGCTTCTGAAAATATTGATGCTATCCAGGTCATGACGATCCACAAATCTAAGGGACTGGAGTTTCCTATCGTTTTTATTCCTATGATGAACAAAAACCGTGATAGCGAGTTTACCAACTGGTTTGAAACGAATGAAAATGATGCTTTAAAATCTGTCAACATCAATCAGTTCAGTAAGAATCTGGAAGTATACGATGAGGAAATTCAAAAGTTTAACAAAAAGAATTCTTATAAAAACCTGATCGATAGACTTTGTTTGCAGTATGTAGCAACAACAAGACCTGTCGAACAGCTATTTTTCTATCTTCAAAAGGCGAATAAAACCTCTAATAATCTTGAACTGTTAGAATTTATTCAGACAAAAAACACTGAAAACCTGGACTCATTTGATTTGTATGAAGTGAAGTCTGAAATGTTGAAAAAGTACTCAAAGACGAAAAGCTCATCTTTCAAAACCCAGAACATTCAGAACCTGAAGAATGTAAATGAAAAAAGTACTTCCATCAAAATTGCGACTCCGTCCAAAAATTATCAGGTACGAAATGAAAAAGTAAGAATCGGACTTTTTGTGCATGAGCTTTTATCGAAGATCAATACTGAAAAAGACATCAACAAAGTTCTGGAAGGATACGCACTTGAAGGCCAGATTACACTTGAAGAGAAAAATGAGATACAGAGCACTCTCCAGGAAATCATAAGAACGTATGCTGAGTTTTTTGATGAGAAATGGGAAGTCATCAATGAAAAAGATATCATGATCTCTGAAAATGGAGAAAGCCATATTTCAAGACCTGACCGTATTTTAAAAAGTGAGGAAGGTTATATTATTGTAGATTTTAAAACCGGCGAACAGAAAGATAAGGATGAAGAGCAGGTACAAGGCTATAAAAATATTCTTGAAAGGCTGGGTAAAAAAGTCTTGAAAACACAGATCATTTATCTGTAACTTCCTATATTTCAATTATTATTCTGATTTGCAGTCAATTAAAATAAAAGTAAAAAAGGATTTTTTTTAATTCGACCTTGAAAATTCTATTATCAGAATAGAACCGGAATAAAGTGTATAAAACGATCAGAGTTCTAACTGGATTTAATATCCTTATTATATTATTGACCTGTTCTCAGATACAACTTTTCTTAACAGTAATATAATACTTGTTGAACCAACGAAAGATATAGATTTAGTTGTATCTTTCGTCATATAAAAAACTACTGGAAAAACATTAAAAAAGCACTCTTAAAAACTAACACAAGTATTAATGCTTTAGCCATGAAAATTTATTTGATCTCGTTTCTTATAAGCGTCTTTATGATAACCTTATCCGGAATTGTCATATATAATATTCTGGATTATATTGATCCGCCTGTAACTGCAGAAGGTTTTAGGTATATGCCTACAGAAAGCCTCTTTAAATCTACTTTTTTCAGTATTATTATAGGTGCTGTAGTTTTTATTACCGCTATCAGAATACAGAGGCAAAGGCAGAATAAATAATTCTTCGCAGACTAAAAATACACAAAGGCTATGTTGAAAAGTTTCATCATTAAAAACTGGAAGATCTTATTCAATATCCAATGGATCAGCTTCAGTATTTTTATTATTTTAACAGCCCTCTATTATTGGGATAAAGCAGCTCATGTTTCTTTTAACAGAAGTGTTGAAACGATTAATATCCAGAGTCTGTTTTCTTTAGTCATGACATGGTTTTTTGTTTTTTTTACAGTGATTATCCTTGTATATCCTTTACTTTTTCTGATACAGTTCTTTTCAATTGGAAAAGGAAATGGCAAGAAACTATTCTTATTATGTGTCTTATACTTATTGACTATTGTTTCGGTATTCTCGTTATACAGCATCAACAGCAGTCATGCTATAAAAGCTATTCAACCTCTCAACTAATCCATTATAATCATGAAATTAAGTATTATAACTACAATACTATTCCTGTTTATCGGTTGTAAACAAAAAGCACAGACCTATAGTTATGAACGGGAAGATTCGGATGAAGCATATGTAATGGATTCATGGAGCCCAGAACATAAGGAAGATTATTATCGGAAAATCGGAAAACTTATGAGTGAATTTCTAATCCACGAACATTATAAAGCCCCTTCTGAATCAGAGTTTAACAAAACAGTAAATAAAAACCTAAAAATACCGGTAAACAATACAACATACCAGATCATCCCTTATCATATTTTTCAAAAAGACAGCGCCAGTGGTGATGCTTCCAGATTGGTTCTTTTTCCGAAAGAAAGGATCATCTCTTTTGATACAGAATTTCCCCTTTTGGATACATCAAGCTTAAAATATTACAATTCGTCTGATTATAAAAACCTTGATCATAGTGAGGAATATAATATTGTTCTTAATAAGTTATTGTTTACGCCTAATCAGGAGGAAATTGATAAATGGCTAAAGGATGAGCAATTAAATGATCTGTTTTTCTACCTGGTCTGCTGTTTTCATTTTGACAGTAATGAAATCATTTTTAGAGATGTTATTGGCAGAATAAAAAGTAATCCTGAGAAGTATAGTGCTGAATATCTGCAGCTACTTTTCCAAAAGGATAAGGCCATTATAGACCGGGATTTTATTTCCAGGATTGCAAAGCTGGATCATGATAAAAAATTATTACCTTATTTTAGAAGCGTACTAGTAGAAGAGTTTAATGAAAAAGAGCAGAGGAAGTTTGAAATTGAGCTAAATGAAGCCTATAAGTAATTTTCCTATATAACTCTTTATTACATATTGCTTATAATAAAGTCTGCTCACAAAAAACCGCTATTCCAAAGAACAGCGGTTTTTATATTATTGAAAACTTTTTCAGGTTTTAAGCAGTTGTATTAGGTGCAAATACTCTCTGAGAAAGTTCCTGATCAAAAAGGTATAATGCAGATGGGTTATCACATACCATTTTAATTTTCGTTACATACTGAGAAGCACTTGCTTCCTCTTCTACCTGCTCGTTGATGAACCATTGAAGGAACGATGTTGTTGCAAAATCTCCTTCTTCATTGGCATTTTTCACAATATTGAAAATACTTTTAGTAACTATTTTCTCATGTGCCAACGCTTTTTCAAAAATATCTGTTGCATTTTCAAACTCATGCGGAGGTTTTGGAATTTCTCCGATGATAATTTCTCCCCCTACATCATTCAGATAATCAAACATTTTATCAGCATGCATTAATTCTTCTTTGCTTTGTACTCTGAAGTAGTTGGCAATTCCATCCAGGTCTTTTCCTGAAAACCATGCAGACATTGAAAGATAATATTGAGCGGCGTATTGTTCGTGAGCAATTTGTTCGTTAATTAATTTTGCAATTTTTTCGCTAACCATAAGTATTAAATTTATAGTCAAAAATAGGGAATAAAAGCCCGAAATCAAAAGTTTTACAGAAAATTAATACAAAAAGGATGGAAAATCATCCATCCTTTACACATTAAAAAATTAAAATCACGAACAGTTATTTTACTTCAGGAGCAGCAGTATTCATAGGCTTTTTCATCATTCTTCTATCCTTCATTGCCATTCTTTTCTGTTCCATTTTAGCTTTTCTGTCAACCTGCCATTTATCATATTGTTCAGGAGTAAGAATCTTCTTCATATCAGCATCCATTTGTGCTCTCTTGGCTTTCATTTCTTCCATTTTCGCCTGTCTTACTTCTTTATTCTTTGCAAAGTCAGCTTTCATTTCAGCTTTTCTTTTTTCATGTAATGCTTTTACCTGTGTTACCTGTGAAGCATTAAGATTAAGGTCTTTTTGCATCTGCGCAAGATGTTCCTGCTCTTTCTGTTGCATTTTTTGCTGCATTTCTGCTCTTCTTGCTTCCTTGTCCTGTAGAGTTGCCTGTTGTGCCATTGCAAAACTTCCTATTCCGATAAATGCTATTGCTAAAACTAATTTTTTCATCTTTAAAAATTTAATTAATTGTTATTATATCTTTTTGATTACCTATTAAATCATAAGTTAAATTAACAAATTCATAAATAATGTTAAATTTTAACTAAAATAAATCAATAATAAATAAAAAAAGGACAGATTATAAAAACCTGTCCTTCACACCACTTAAATATAATATATGAAAATTAATTCCTTACCAAGCTTCCTCTAAAGCCTCCACTATTTCCACGACCTGGTGAAGAATTTTCAGATCTTTGCTGTCTGAAACCACCATTGTTTCCTCTGAAACCGCCATTACTTTCTCTAGCCGGAGCTGCTTCTCTTTTCACTTCACTGCCTCCTCTGAAGCCCCCGGAATTATTATTTCTTAAACCTTTGTTGTCTGAGTTTCCTCTGAATCCGCTGTTCTCAGAATCCCTTCTAAAACCTCCGGAATTATTGTTTCTGAAGCCTTCATTATCTGAATTACTTCTGAATCCGCTGTTGTTCTCAGAGTTTCCTCTAAAACCTCCAGAATTAGTCTCTTTTCCATTATTACGGAAACCACCACTTGATTCATTATTATTTCTGAAACCATTATTTGGTCTGCTGCTTCCTCTGATTACATCAAAAGTAGGATTATCATTTCTTCTGAACCTTGACCGGTCTACTCTGTAAATATTAATGTTTACATTTCTGTATCTGGGCATTACCGTATATCGCGGCATATAATAAGATCTTCTATAATTTTGGAAGTAAATAACAGGATTTGCTCCTCTGTAATAATTATTCTGAAAAACTACAAAGACTCTTGGTCCCATAATTCTTTCCAAAGCGTAGAATCTGTCATAGTACCATCTGTCCGGATTATATCTGTAAAAGTTATCCCAAGTAGAAAAACTTGCATACAGATTATTAAGTCTCATGATCTGATCTACCTGCCAACGGGTCAATCTGTTCTGTATAAAGAATCCATTCCAGTCGATATTGACAATACTGGTTCTGTAATCGTTATAATAGCTTTGATAATAATCACTTGGATAATAATCCTGAGGATAGTTATAATAATAATCATCAGGGAAATAATTTCTGTCATCTTCATCGCCGTAATAGCCATTTCCATTCTGATAATAACCATCATCACCCCAACCATTATTCGGATACTGCTGAGCAGACGTCAAAACGCCAAGCCCAAAAGCTAATCCCAAAAATATTTTTTTCATCTCTATAGTCGTTAATTGGTTAATATATAACAGAATATCTTAATTCTATCTTTTTGATTCAAATAAAAAAAAGAAGTTAAATCCTTAGATTAAACTTCTTTTAATATATATGTAATAGTCTGAAAATCAATTGTTAAATTTACATCCTACCACTGTTTTTTATCCAATCTCCAATTTTTTCATTGAAAACTTTCTGGTTTTTAAGCTCATCCAGATTTATATGCATTCTATAGCGCCAATAATGAGGGAAAACGGCAGGATTATTAATCCTTTCATTATCTATTTTAGGATTGGTAAGATTCGCATCCGTAGCCAGAAATTCCTGGATTGGGAAGATTGCCAGCATAGATTCGTTGTATAAATGCTGCTTCATAATGATCTCGGCTAGTTCAGGAGTTAATTCTTCCGGAGCTTTTCCATACTGAATCAGTTGCTGGTTAAAATATCTCTGAGTTAAAGCCGGGTCCTCTTTCCACCATTGTCTCAGTGTTGAGCTGTCATGAGAGGAGGCTGTAACTACATTCATATAACTGGCATTCCTTGGATCATAGAATGGGATATTCTCTGCAGGCATACGCTGAACTTTCAGGGCTATAATCGCCAGCTCATCCATTACAACAGGCACACAGGCAGGAACCATCCCCAGATCTTCACCACAGATCAGCATTTTTGTTGCATTCAGGATAACCGGCAGCTTCTCCATTGCTTTTTCGTACCACAAATGATCTTGTCTTCTGAAAAAATAATCGTGGTACAGATCATAAATACTTTTCTGTTCAGATCCCGGAAGATTTTGATAAGACTCTGTATTATAAACATTAAACCTTGGATGATAAACGGTTTCTCCATTTTTTTCTTCCGGTAAAAACAGGACATTGGCACAAAGGGAAATCAACTTTTCCTCAAGTGGACCATGTGGTTTTTTCTTAAAGAAATCTACAAGTTTTCGCTGGGTATCAAATTCTTCTTTAAAGGAATAGGTTCCATCTTCTTTACGATCCATAAATACAAGAGCTTTTCCACTATCTCCTGCAAAATTCTTCCATAAAATCTCATTGTTGATAAACGGCTTGCAATACCTGTCAAAGGTAAACGGAATCTGCCAGGCTTTAAATTCATCTGCAACAATAGGAACCGCAGGATAGAAATATCCTAAAATACCCTGTACAGCAGAAACAGGCATCCTCCATATTCTAAAGAAACCTAAAATATGGTCTATCCTCATAGCATCAAAATACTGTTCCAATGCTTTGAATCTGTTTTTCCACCATCGGTAGTCATCTGCTTTCATAGCTTCCCAGTTATAGGTAGGGAATTCCCAGTTTTGTCCTAGCTCTGTAAACTGATCCGGTGGTGCTCCGGCCTGGAAATCCATTCCGAACAGTTCAGGTTCAGTCCATGCTTCAACAGAATATCTATAGATTCCGATTGGAAGATCTCCTTTTAAAGAAACTCCAAGACTATGGGTATAATCTACAGCATCCTTCAATTGAACATGAAGCTGATACTGTACCCATGCATGAAGCATTGAAAGATCATAGTCTTTACTTTTTGTCGTAAAAAACTGTGTGATCTTTCCCGCAATATATTTTTTATGAGTTTTCCACTCATTGAAATTAGGTGTTTTGTATTTATCTCTCAATACACAGAATGCAGAATAAGGAACCAGCCAATATTCATTGTCCTTAATGAATTTTTTAAAGTTTCTGTCTTTATAAATTTTATCTTTTTCTGCCTGAAAAACGGCTGTCAAATACTTCCATTTCCCTTCGATCATTTTTTCATAATCAATAAGGTCAAGAGAATTTAAAGCCTCTTTCTCAGCTTCATAATCTTTAACTAATTCTTTCGGTAAAGAAAAATCAAGTTTTTCCAGTGAAATATATTGGGGATGTAAAGCATATACAGATACTGCAGCATAGGGATAGGAATCCGTCCAGGAATAATTGGCTGTTGTATCATTAATCGGAAGGATCTGAATGATTCCAAGATTTGTTTCCTTTGTCCAATCTGCTAATTTTTTAATATCAGAAAATTCTCCTACTCCAAATCCTTCTTCACTTCTCAATGAGAATACAGGAACAGCAACTCCGGCATCATGATACATCTGGTACCCTTTGAATCTGAAATAATGGTTGGAAACAATCTGTAGTACATCCGGTAATGGGTTCGCTATTGTAAATCTGTTTTCTCCTGTTTCTACATCTATTACTCTATTCTGTTTCGTATCGTAAATACAGTATTTAAACTGAATACTTTCATTTTCAGGAATCTCAACAGAGACTTCCCAAACCCCAAAATCTGTCTGGAATAAAGGAACTACCTTATGATAATCCCAGCTTCCTAATGAGGCTGTACTACCAAACAAGACGATTCTCCAATCCGGATTGTAGATAGGAGCTTCTATTCTGAATAGATGAGTATGCTTTTTTAAAATTGCAGATTTCTCAAGGCTAAAATCGTGTAACTTGTTATAAAGAATTTTATTATTTAAATAATTCTCCGGGAAGTTTTTATTATTCCACTCATCAAAGATTACAAACTCTTTATAATTGTGCGGAAAATTAAGATAATGCTGAACAAATTCGTCTCTTAAAACGTTTCCTTTTTCATTAACCACTCTGTACTGATAAGAAATGGATTTTGAAAAATAATCCACTTCACATTTCCACAAACCATTCTCTGCGCAAAACATCGTATAAACATGAGCTGAAGCTCCTGCTTCCTTAATCACAAGCTCCAGATTCTCTCCGGCCTTTACAATATATCCTACATTAAAGTATAGTTTCATCTATATTTTTTTATAAAAGTACATTTTAATATCGAAAAATAAAACTTGTTGAGTATCAAATAATCATTAAAAAACCTTCTCAATACAATTGAAAAGGTTCTATGATAAGTCTAATTTTACTGATAAATTTTAATGACCCATTATTGGGTAACAAGAATTTTCTTATTTATTATTACTTTTCCTGATTCATCAGCTATACTTACAATATAAGCTCCACTAATTAATCCTTTAAAATAAACCTTCTGATCCAAAGATCCATCCTTAACAGACAGGTTTTGAGTCATAACATTTTTACCGGACATATCGAAGACATTAAGCTTAATATTTCCTTTTACACTCTTATTATTAACATGAACATTGACAAACTGCTCATCAACCCTTGTAGGATAAATATCAAGATCAGTTAATGAAAGGCTATTCGAAGAAGTTCTGTCGTTTACAAAGTACTTACTTGCCAGATCATAAATATGCAGATTCTGTTCTCCCGGAAGTTGCTTTGCCTGTAAAGTCGCTAAATCTACTTCGTATAAAGGAGCTCCTTTAGCACTTGCTATTACCACTTTTCCCTGCGCATTTACTGCAGAACCGTTCACTGAATAGTTATCCGGAATCCCGGCAATTTTACCTACAAATTTTGCTTTTAATTCCTTAACAGATACTTTAAAAACATTCCCTGAAGCTGCAAAAACATAGAAATTATTATCTGCATCTGCAATCATATCACCTCCAAACCCAGTTTCTAACGTAGTAAATGAGTTTTTACCGTTAGAAGCATCATCCTTTATAATTCCAAGATCGTTAACCACGTACTGTCCACCTTTTTTACTGATCTGCAAAAACTGTGTTCCGGAGTTATTGGCAGCATAGATATTACCATCATATCCTGTAGCCATTCTTGTAATATGAGAATTAATATCACAAGACGTTACTCTCACGGCATTATTCTCTATTAAAGTAATTTCTTTAGTCTGAGGATTTAAAACATAAATATTAGAAGAAAACATAGGCATATATACCAGGTTATTGCTGGAAGAATCATAAGCCAATGCTGCCATAGTTACTGCCTGGGAGTTATTGAAAGAATTTTTATCTTCCGTCACCACTCCTCTTCTTGTCTGGGAAATAACCTTTGAAGATGATTCTGCAGTAAAAATCTTCTCACCTGAAGTCCCGTTCATTACATCCATCGCTCGGAAATCACTGAAATTAATACTTGGAGTATCCTTTCCTGCAATGGCAAAAAAATCCTGCTGAGCCTGTGCATTAATGCCTAGGAACAGTAAAAATAGAGGGAATAAATGTTTTTTCATAGAAAGTATATTTTAGATTCGTAATCATTTTAGTATGACTAAGTTACACAATTTACAAATTAGAAAAACAAAAAAAGGTTATGTTTTAGAAAAAATTTATAATAAATTCATCAAAATAATAAAAATATGTTAATTATAGTTTCACAATATATAAGGAGAAATAATAAATTTTCCCTTATTTCAAATATATTCTAGGAGCTTAATCCTGCTATTCACTCATACTCCTCGCGCCTTTCTATCCCAACACTTAAGCCCTGCTCTCCCACTCCTGCTGTGGGGTAACCGT
>NZ_QNVT01000026.1 GCF_003385515.1 Chryseobacterium pennae
CATTCGTTTAGTTCACTTTATTTTCTCTGGTTCTTCAGTATTTAATTATTATCTAATTTACTTCTAAATCCTTTTGCAAATCTAAAGGCATTCGTGGCATTAAAATAAGCAGCATTCAATTTTATCGGAGATAAAATCCTAGCGCCTTAAAAACATATTAAAAAAGAAAAAACTTCGCGCCTTAGCGTATTCCAACATATTACAAAGCAGAAATCTCCAACAATTTCTGTTTCATTTTTTCCGGAGTAAGCAATCCCTCCTGGTAGTATACTAAATTCTGATTCTTATCCAGAAAAATCCACAACGGATACACAGGCTGTTCTTTATTTTTAGACAAAGCCAAAGCTAATTCATGAATTCCCGAATTTCCATTGGATAAATATTCAAATTCTTTTCCTTGAAAACTGATTTTTTCCCTGGTCTTTTCAGCCTCAAAATGAATCAGGTAAAAGTGATCGTTCATTATTTCCACCAGATCTTTATCTTTATTCAAACGATAAGATTCTATTTTACACACTGAGCACCAATCTGTATAAAGATGGATCACAACAGGCTTGGGAGATTCTTTTTGCAGATGCTCCAGTTCAGAAAAAGTCCCTGTCTTCATCTGAGACAAATAAAGACAGGGCACAAACATTAAAAATAAAGCAAAAGGTCTCATTTCAGTGTATATTTTACTCCCAGGAATCCTCTGATACGCTGCATGGGAGCATAGCCGTATGCTGTATCGAAAGTATAATGGTTGGGATTGCTGATGGGATCATCAGCATGTTTATCAAACGGGTCAAAAGGCCTCATCAAAGGATCTTTAGGAGTAAAGTTGAATAAATTTTTCACTCCGCAATAGACTTCAAATCCGGATTTGAAGCTCTTTGAAACCTGGATATTCGCTAAAGAATAGAATGGTGAATACTCAGGACGGAAGTCATTCGGTAAAACCGGAAGTCTCATTGGCCCATAAAACTGGCCTGTAAAATCTATCGTCAGATTACTAGGAAATTTATAGGTTAAATTATAGGTTCCACTCCACTTTGGAGCGTGAAGCTGCTGTGTTTTTTCATTGGCATCATCATATTTCTGGTAAACGTCAAGATATGTTACTCCCAAATTGACGCTTAACGGAAATGAAAAACTGAAATCCACATTCAATGAAGCTCCTCTGGAAATTCCGTATCCGTTGAGATTATCATAAATAATTTTATTCGGGTCGGAATCAAAATCACCTACAATTTTATTACTGAAATAGGTATAGAACGCAGATGCATCAAGATTCACCATTCTTGTTCCTACCGGAATTTTCCAGATATAGCTTACATTTCCGTTGACAGATCTTTCAGGCTTCAGATCTGATTTCACCACCACTTCTCTGGAACCAGTCAATGCTGCATGATCTTCTGTAAAAAGGTTGACCACTCTAAATCCTGTTCCAAAATTAAATCTTAGTGTGTGATATGGGTTCGGAGAAAACTTCCAGGCAAATCTTGGAGAATGTACAGAATGATGCACCTTATCATAATCATAACGGTAGCCTAATAGCAAAGTGTTCTTATCATTAATCTCCCATTGATCCTGCACAAACATACCCCAGATAGGAGATTTCATCGGTGCATTGGTTACGCCATCTGAAGCCAGCGTTCCCGGAGTATTGTCATCGTAAAAAGTTCTTTTAAAAGTTACCCCTGCTGTAATATCATGCTTTCCAAAACTTCTGTCCCAATAGGTTTGCACAAAAGCTACCTTCTGAAGCGCATTGAACGGGTTAGCTCCGTAAAAAGAATTCTGATCGTGATAATTATAGGAAAACTGAGTGACAATATGCTCTTTCATTGGCCATTCATACAACCCGAAAACTTCCGCTCTGTTGGTATAAATACTTTCTCCATACACTTCATCACTTCCGCGGAAAGATTTATTCCACTGCATTTCGCCTCCAAAACGGTCTTCATATAAATATCTCATAGCAAAACTCGCCTGTCTGTTTTCCTTTCTTTTAAAATTCCATTTATTAAACACTGAAATTCGGCTTTGCAGAGTAGTATCTGTAAAATTATCCTTGTTCTGATCTATCTTCTCCTGAAAGCTGAAATAATTTAAACTTAATAATGAAGCTGCATTCTTTCCAATATTAAACTTTGTGGAAAGATCCAGGTTATTCTCAGCCCAAGAGCTGGTCATCATATCTATACTCAGCTTTGGAGCTGTTAAAGCATTTTTAGTGATAATATTAATCACTCCCCCCATTGCCTCAGAACCATAAATAGAAGATGCCGGACCTTTTACCACTTCTATTCTATCCACCAGACTGTTTGGAATTCCACTCAATCCATATACTGTGGAAAGAGAGCTTACAATAGGCATTCCATCAATCAAAATCATTGTGTATGGCCCTTCAAGACCATTGATGTGAATATCTCCGGTGTTACAGACGGAACAATTCAGTTGTGGTTTTACTCCATTTACCATACTGATGGCTTCAAAAATACTTGGAGTAGGATTTTTCTGGAAAAATTTCTGACTGTAGATCTCTACCGCCACCGGGCTTTTAGATCTGCTCATCGGTTTTATGGTTCCGGTAACCACTACATCATCAATATTACTTGTCTTGAACTCCTTCTTGGAAACCTTTACAGAATCCATGCTTTTATGTTGATTTAAACTTAAACTGTCTGTCTCCTGGGCAAAACAATAAGAGGATAAAAAAGTAATAGAAAATAATATTCGCTTCATGAAATTAAAATTGTTAGACAAATCTAACAATTATTTTTGAAATACAAAACTTGTTCATAAATATTTGATTGAGCCAATTCATGAAAAATGATTAAATTTGAGAAACTACATATCAAAGTAAAATGAGATATCATCTATCGGGAAACATCCCACAAAAAAGGCATACAGTCTTTAAATCTCCGGAAGATAAATTTTACTATGAACAGCTTTTCGGAACCGAGGGTTTTCATGGAATCTCTTCTCTATTGTATCATATTCACCGTCCTACGCAGATCAAATCAATCGGGGAACCGAAAGATGTAACGCCGAAAATTGCAGTGGATAAAAATATTACGCCAAGAATGTTCAAAGGAATGAATGTAACTCCTGAAGATGATTTCATGGACAGCCGTAAGATCCTTTTGATGAACAATGACCTGAAAATGGGATTGGCCAAGCCAAGGAAATCGATGGATTATTTATACAAAAATGCAGAATGCGACGAACTTTTATTTGTACATGAAGGCACCGGGATTTTGAAAACGTTTGTAGGAGATCTTGAATTTGTAACCGGCGATTATCTTATTATTCCGAGAGGAACCATTTACCAAGTGGAATTACAGTCTGAAAATACAGTATTCTTCGTACTGGAAAGCCACTCTCCTATTTACACTCCGAAAAGATACAGAAATGAATTCGGACAGCTTTTGGAACATTCTCCCTTCTGCGAAAGAGACATTATTGCTCCTGTTTTCAAAGAACCTAAAGATGAAAAAGGAGAATTCTTAATTAAAGTAAAGAAAGAAAACCAGATCACAGACTTCATCTATGCAACACATCCTTTTGATGTTGTAGGCTGGGACGGGTATTTCTACCCTTATAAATTTAATATCAAAAACTTTGAACCCATTACGGGAAGAATTCACCAACCGCCACCGGTTCACCAGAATTTTGAAGCACATAACTTTGTAGTGTGTTCATTCTGTGCAAGAATGTATGACTACCACCCGCTTGCTGTTCCTGCCCCTTACAATCACTCCAATATTGATTCTGATGAGGTATTATTCTACACAGAAGGTGATTTTATGAGCCGTAATCACATCGATTTAATGGATTTCACTCTTCACCCGGGAGGAATTGTTCACGGACCTCACCCAGGAGCTATGGAAAGAAGTATCGGGAAAAAATTCACGGAAGAATATGCCGTAATGGTAGACCCTTTCCGTCCCTTAAAAATTACGGAAGAAGCTTTAAAAGTGGAAGATCCGTCTTACAAAACTTCATGGTTGGAATAAAATTGTAATAGTGTTTTCATAAAATAAGAAAAAACTATTACTGAATACATATAAAAGCTGCTTTAAATCCTTTATTTAAAGCAGCTTTTTTTGTAAATTTGTAAGGTATGGTTCACATATATTACCATCATTATTTTTCATAACGCATCCTAAGTAATGGTGGTTTAATAAAAATCAATATTACATGTTAGAAAGAATCAGATTAGAAAGTCTACACGAAAAGGTAACAACAGCTGAAAACGCTGTAAAAATGATTAAAGACGGTATGACCATAGGGTCCAGCGGCTTTACCAAAGCAGGTGACAGCAAAGCCATTTTGCCGGCACTTGCAGAAAGAGGAAAAACAGAAGATCTTAAAGTCACTTTAATGACCGGAGCATCCTTGGGACACGGTACAGACGGGAAACTGGCGGAAGCCAATGTCTTAAAAAAAAGAATGCCCTTTCAGGTAGATCCTACTTTAAGAAACAAAATCAATAAAGGTGAAATTCTCTTTATCGATCAGCATTTAAGTGAAAGTGCCGAACTTCTTCACACCAAAAATCTTCAGAGCATTGACGTAGCCGTTATAGAAGCTGCTTATATCGAAAGAGACGGAAGTATTGTTCCTACCACTTCAGTAGGAAATTCAGTGACTTTTGCGGCTCTGGCTAAAAAAATCATCATTGAAATCAATACGGAAGTTCCTGAAGAAGTATATGGTATCCACGATATTTATCAGGCTGAAGATTATCCCTACAGAAACGTTATACCTATCGTAGCTCCATGGAATAAAATCGGAAGAAAAAGTATTCCTGTTGATCCCAATAAAATTGAAGCCATTGTTTTCACCAATCTTAAAGACAGTCCCGCAGATATTGCAGAACCTGACGAGAAAACAACAGCCATCGCCAAACACCTTCTCGGGTTCTTTGAGAATGAAGTACAGCTAGGACGTCTTACAGACAGACTGCTCCCTCTTCAGGCAGGAATCGGAAAAGTAGCTAATGCTGTACTTACAGGTTTTAAAGACAGTAATTTCTACGATTTAACTATGTTTTCTGAAGTGCTTCAGGACAGTACCTTTGATCTGATAGATTCCGGTAAATTAAGTTTTGCATCTGCATCATCTATTACCGTTTCTAAAGAATGCTATGAGCGCGTACTTGGAAACCTTTCAAAATATAAAGACAAGTTTGTTCTAAGACCCCAGAATATTTCCAATACACCAGGATTAATCAGAAGACTTGGAGTAATCGCAATCAATACAGCGATTGAATTTGATATCTACGGAAATGTAAACTCAACGCATATTGGCGGAACAAAGATCATGAACGGAATCGGAGGCTCGGGAGACTTTGCAAGAAATGCTTACTTAAGTATTTTTGTAACGCAGGCAGCTTCCAAAGGGAATAATATTTCACACGTCCTTCCAATGGTTTCTCATACAGATCATACTGAACATGATGTTGATATCTTGGTAACAGATGTCGGATTGGCTGATTTAAGAGGCCTTGCACCCAGAGAAAGAGCTCAGAAAATTATTGACAACTGTGTTCATCCGGATTACAGGGAAGAATTACAGTCTTATTTTGACAGAGCCTGTGAACGTGGAGGGCATACTCCTCACTTACTGGAAGAAGCTTTCAGCTGGCATTTACGTTTCTCTGAAACAGGAAGCATGAAGCAAACCATGGCAGCCGAAGTTTCCAATTAGAAACTTTCACAAGCTTACTAAAATCTATAAAAGGATCAGATGTTAATCATTTGGTCCTTTACTTTTTTATTAGAATTATATGAATTAATATGATAAAAATCTTCTAAAATCATTGAAAATATTTAAAATAAATAAGGATATAAAGGTTATCTTTGAGAGAGAGGTTAGGCATTTTATGAAATAGAAATTAGTCAGGAATTTTATAATAAAAAGATAAAATATGAATAATTACATCAGCGCAGAAGAAGCGATATATACGATAAAAAGCGGTAACCGTGTGTTTTTCCACGGCAGCGCATGTACTCCCAATTACCTTATTGATGAACTGGCAAGACAGGCTCACAGACTGGATAAAGTAGAAATGGTTTCTATTACCCAACAGGGAAATATAGAAATTGCAAAACCGGAGTATAAAGACAAATTCTTTGTCAATTCCCTATTCGTATCTACGCCGGTGCGCGATGCTGTAAATTCAGACAGAGGTGACTTTGTTCCTGTATTTTTAAGTGAAATCCCGATCTTATTCAGAAAGAATATCCTTCCGCTGGATGTTGCTCTGATCACTGTTTCTCCACCTGACAAACATGGGTTCTGTACATTGGGAACCTCAGTAGATATTGCAAGGGCTGCCGTAGATACAGCGAAAACTATTGTGGCAATGGTAAACCCAAGAATGCCAAGAACTCATGGGGATGGAATGATCCATATCAGCAGAATCCATAAGCTGGTTTGGCATGAAGAAGAGCTCCATACTGTAGATTACAGTTCTAAAGTAGGCCCTGAAGAAATGCTGGTTGGAAAAAATGTAGCGGAACTTATTGAAGACCAATCTACCCTTCAAATGGGTATCGGGACTATTCCTGATGCTGTTTTACAATGTTTACATAACCATAAGGACCTTGGCATTCATACCGAAATGCTGAGTGACGGAGTGATAGACCTTATTCAGGATGATGTAATCAATAATAAATATAAAGGCTACAACGATAATAAAACCATTACCAGCTTCTGCTTCGGAACCAGAAAGCTCTATGATTATGTGGATGATAACACCGTCTTTGCATTCAGAGATGTAAGTGAAGTGAACTTCCCGATCAATATCATGAAGAACAAAAAACTGGTAGCTATCAACTCTGCCATTGAAATTGACCTTACCGGACAGGTATGTGCCGATTCTATCGGAACTTTACAATATAGTGGCATTGGCGGGCAAATGGACTTCATGCGTGGGGCTGCTTTAAGTGAAGATGGAAAACCTATTATTGCCATCACAGCAAGAACTAAAAAAGGAATTTCAAGGATTGTTCCTTTCCTGAAACAGGGGGCAGGTGTAGTTACCACAAGAGGGCATATCCATTATGTGGTTACAGAATACGGTACCGCTTATCTGTATGGAAAGAATCTTCGTCAGAGAGCGCAGGAGCTCATTAGTATTGCCCACCCTGATGACAGAGAAATGCTTGAAAGAGCTGCTTTTGAAAGGTTTAAACACTGATAATCAAACATTAATACTTTTTAACTTTAATTTTTGTTTAGAATTTAAAAATATATATTTAACTTATACCAGCAAAACATAAAAAAGCCTTAATATTTTGGCAATGTTTTTGATAAAAATCTTTCTAAAACAAGGAAATTGAAGACTATATATAATTCGATAAGAGAAGAAGTGGTAAAGCATTCAAAAGTAAGGAATTCAGTTTTGGGGAATGTGAATGAATGGAAGAGAAGCCATTATATTATTCTTTCCGAAATTATTAAAGATGAACTTTCTGATGCAGAAGAACTTAAAGGAGGTAAAAAATTTGAGATCGGGAACACTATTTCTCATGTTACCCTACAGCGTTTTTTTGAAAATGACTATCAGGATAAAACCCACAGTGATTTAAGATTCTTAAAAACACTGGATAAAATATGCATTTTTCTGGGGCACAAAGATCTTAATGACTATATCCTTTCTGTAAGGCATAAGAAACCAAACCAGCTGGAAACAGGTGATTTGTCATTATTGACCAGGTTGGTATATGATTATTGTGCGAGAGCCTTTGAATTCTATAAACAGTTTCCCAATCATAATACCGAAGTTTTTAAAGATCTGGTATTTAATGATTCTCCATTTCTGGAAAGGGTTTCACAATTCAGTAAAGAACTATGTGACAAAGATTTTCAGTTGGTAACAAAAAATAACCGTTCCAACTATGAAGTTTTTGACATTCATGTAGTGACAGATGAACCGGATAAAAAAATACTGGAATCCCAGGAATTCTGGAATCTTTTATTTAAAACAGGTGGAACCGGAGAGGAGCATTTTGTGAACCAACTCAGTACACAAATCTATTTTTTCAAAAAAATAGACAACACCTGGAAAATCTGGGACAATTACAATCCGGATGCAGGAATGCTCAACCGAAAGATAGAAACCGTATCATAATAAGAAAGCCGCAGAGATAATCTGCGGCTTTCATGTTCGAAATATTTTTTTCTCACTTGTTTTTTGTTCTACAAATGTAGTCAGCTTATTTCAAACATAAGAAACTTAAATATACTTAAGTGAACACTTCTTGAACTTTATGTTAAATATATTCAATGAATCAACGGTAATATTTTCGCTATATCCAAGAATTTTGTAATTTGCATACCAATAAAATAAAAGTAAAAGAGAAAATATGTCAACACTTACATTTGCCGAGAAGATTGCTCAAGCAGAGAATTTCTTACCGATCAACGGTACAGATTACATTGAGTTTTATGTAGGAAATGCAAAACAGGCGGCCCACTATTACAAAACCGCTTTTGGTTTTCAGTCTGTAGCATATGCGGGTCCTGAAACAGGAGTAAGAGACCGCGCATCTTATGTGCTTCAACAGGGAAAAATCAGATTGGTACTTACCACAGGGCTTAAATCTGACTCTTCTATCAGCGAACACGTAAAAAAACATGGTGACGGAGTAAAAATTTTGGCACTTTGGGTAGATGACGCGTATGCAGCATTCGAAGAAACAACTAAAAGAGGTGGTAAGCCTTATTTAGAGCCTGTAACTTTAACTGATGAGCATGGTGAGGTAAGAATGTCCGGTATCTATACGTACGGAGAAACTGTTCACATGTTTATAGAAAGAAAGAATTACAATGGTGCTTTCATGCCAGGGTATGAGAAATGGGAAAGTGCCTACCAACCTGAAGAAGCTGGTTTACTGTATGTAGATCACTGCGTAGGAAATGTAGACTGGAACAGAATGGTCCCTACTGTAGAATGGTATGAAAAAGTAATGGGATTTGTGAACATCCTTTCTTTTGACGACAAACAGATCAACACAGAATATTCTGCATTGATGTCTAAAGTAATGTCAAACGGAAACGGATATGCAAAATTCCCTATCAACGAACCTGCAGAAGGCAAAAAGAAATCTCAGGTAGAAGAATATCTTGATTTCTATGAAGGTGAAGGAGTACAGCACATTGCTGTAGCAACAAAAGACATTATCCATACTGTAACCGAGCTTAAAAAGCGTGGTGTAGAATTCCTCTCTGCTCCACCAGAAGCTTATTACGACATGGTTCCTCAAAGAGTTGGCCATATTGATGAAGATCTTAAAAAACTTCAGGACTTAGGTATACTTATTGATCATGATGAAGAAGGGTATCTATTACAGATCTTTACCAAGCCTGTAGAAGACCGTCCTACTCTATTCTTCGAAATCATTGAAAGACACGGTGCACAGAGTTTTGGTGCCGGAAACTTCAAAGCATTGTTCGAAGCATTAGAAAGAGAGCAGGAAAGAAGAGGAAATCTTTAATTTTACAATCAGAAATAGTAAGTTTTGTCAGGATGCAAGGTTCTGACAAAACTTTTTTATAAAACACAGCATAATGAGAAAACTTTTAATTGGAATTTTATTCTTTGGAACCTTAGGCGTAAAAGCACAATACGGATCACTGAATGCAATTCTGGACAGACTTGAAGCAAGAAGAGGTATCAATCAGAATCTTGAAAAGGTAGATATCAACAACAAAAAGTTTGTTTTCATTAAAGATGAAGCAGACCACACAGAAAGAGATTTTATTGTTATTAAAGGAAACAGTGCAACCTATGTAGAGGTTTTTGATGATAAAGCCACTGGTGAAAGCAGTTCTAATGTCTTTACCGGCGATATTGTCAGAAAAAAGAACATCGTTTCTTTGCGGGCAGATGTACTTGAAGGTAAAAAAATCCCGATGCCTGTTACAAAAACGTTATTGCTTACTCAACAGGACAATATCCTCTATCTTATCGATGTCAATACCAGAGACCGATGGATTGATGAAGCCTCTTACTCAAAAAAGGCAAAATAAACATCTTGGGGAACGTTTCTCAGGATGATATTTTAATCTAACTAAAATCTAAACTTATGAAATCATTTGTAGACTATTCCTCAAATTCGGATTTTTCTATACATAATATTCCTTTCGGAGTGGCAGTATTCAACAAGGAATACATCGGATGCTGCACAAGAATCGGAGATCAGGTTATTGATCTTGCTACCCTTTACGACCTTGGCTATTTTGAAGATATTGAAGGCTTAAATGACAATGTTTTTGAAGCCTACACCATCAATGAATTTATTGAATTAGGTAAACCAGTTACCAACGCGGTTCGTATCAAAATTCAATCTTTATTACAGGAAGGTTCTGCATTATCAAAAGACCAGAAAACAATTGAAGAGGCTTTCTATGACCTTGATAAGGTAAAAATGATGATGCCGGTTCACATTCCAAACTATACAGATTTCTACAGTAGCATTGAACATGCTACCAATGTAGGAAAAATGCTTCGTGATCCCGCGAATGCATTATTCCCTAACTGGAAACACTTACCGGTAGGTTACCATGGAAGAGCATCCTCAATCGTTGTTTCCGAAACGGAAATCAACCGTCCGAAAGGTCAGACGAAACCTGCTGATGCAGACAAACCTGTTTTCGGACCTTGCAAGCAATTGGATTTTGAACTGGAAATGGCTTTCATCATCAACAGAAATACGGAAATGGGAGAAAGTATTTCTACTCAGGATGCTGAAGATGCAATCTTCGGAATGGTGATCTTCAATGACTGGTCTGCAAGAGATATCCAGGCATGGGAATATGTTCCTCTAGGGCCATTCCTTGCGAAAAACTTCGGTTCATCTATTTCTCCATGGGTCGTTACCCTTGAAGCTTTAGAACCATTCAGAACTGGTTCTCCTACACAGGATCCTGAAGTTTTAGAATATTTAAAATTTGAAGGTGATAAAAACTATGATATCAACCTTGAGGTGTATATCCAACCTGAAAATGGGGAAGAAAACTTAATCTGTGAAAGCAACTATAAGCACATGTACTGGAATATGGCCCAGCAACTGGCTCACCACACCGTAAACGGTTGTAATGTAGAAGTAGGTGATATGTATGCAAGTGGAACCATCTCAGGAAGTGATCCAAAATCTTTCGGTTCTATGATGGAATTAACCTGGAGAGGGCAGAATCCTTTATCATTAAGCAATGGGGAAGAAAGGAAATTCATTGAAGATAATGATACGGTTACCATAAAGGCATGGGCTGAAAAAGAGGGTGTGAGAGTAGGTTTCGGTGAAGTTACCGGTAAAATTATTCCAACACTTTAAAACTAATTGTTTTTATTATTAAATATTAAATCCCTCTAAATTTTATTTTTCAAATATATGAAGAAGCCTCTTAGCTTAAAAAATGGTATAAAAGAATTCATATTAGACGATTGGAATGATTTTCATGATCTTATAATATCAGATATTACAAGAAAAAATTATGTTTATCGTGGACAAAAAGATGAAAAATGGAAATTAGAGCCAACATTACATAGGAATCTAAAATCTTTATCTGAGGACAAATTTATCATACAAAAAACCAAACTGTTAGAGGCATTTAAAATCTCCTTAAGAGGTAAAACTAATTACTATAAAGATGTAATAAATGATGAAAATGAATTATGGGCTATTGGTCAACACAATTTTCTACATACTCCACTTTTAGATTTTACACTATCTCCATATGTTGCTGCATATTTTGCTTTCTATGAGAAAGAATATGATGGTGAATATAGAATAATATATGCTATTTCTCAAAAAAATATTATTGAAAATCATGATGATTCTTTGGAAGTTTTTAAACCTACAACAGATTATAATAACAGATTAATTAATCAAAGTGGTCTTTTTGTCAATTTTAAATCGAAAGATGATATTGAAACTCTAGTTACAAAAAAATATGCTCTAAATAAGGACGGGAAAATTAAAATGTATAAAATTAAGATCAAAAATGACCAAAGAGAAAAATGCTTAATCTCTTTAAATAAAATGAATATCAATCATAATACATTATTCCCGGATTTGTATGGAGCAGCATTATATTGCAATTTAGGATTACAAATAAATAACTATTAAACAAAAACATGAAAACAGTAATCCCTTCTGAAATCACCTCCGTACAACTTCAGACCATTATGCAGACTGCCGTTTCACCGCGTCCTATTGCATTGGCTTCTACGGTGGATAAAGACGGAAACAATAATTTATCTCCATTCAGTTTTTTCAATATGTTCAGTACGGTTCCTCCGATTCTGATTTTTTCACCATCGAGGAGGGTGCGTGACAATACAACAAAACATACTCTTGAAAATGTATTGGAAGTACCGGAAGTAGTGATTGGAACAGTCAATTTCCCGATTGTACAGCAGATATCTTTAGCTTCTACAGAATATGAAACAGGAATTAATGAGTTTGTAAAGTCTGGACTTACTATGAAAGATGCTGATCTGGTGAAACCCAAACTGATTGAGGAATGTCCTGTAAACTTTGAATGTAAAGTTTTAGAGGTGAAATCTTTAGGAGACCAAGGTGGAGCAGGAAATCTTGTCATCTGTGAGGTTCAGAAAATTCATATCAGAGAAGAATACCTGAATGAAGCGGGAAATCTGGATCAGCAAAAGCTTGATATGGTAGCCCGTTTAGGAAGCAACTGGTATTCCAGAAGTAATGAAAACAGTCTTTTTGAAGTTCCAAAACCATTGGTAACAAAAGGAATTGGATTTGATCTTTTGCCGGATGATATCAAATACAGCAAAGTATTTACAGGAAACGATCTGGGAATGCTTGCTAATGTTGAGGTATTGCCTTTAGGAGAATATCATTCGGATGAGAATATTCATCAGGATGCTCAAAAATTATTACTGGAAAGTAAAATTGAAGAAGCCTGGAAAATTTTAATCAGATAATCTGAATGCAGCGTATTCTGAATGCCTGCTAGACAAAGATAAAAAGGCTACCATTCTCACTCCAACAAGTGAGATGATAACAATAAAAAACTTCAGAAGCCTTTTAAAATTAGTAAGAAAATAATGCAATATAAAATAGGCTGCCTCACTTTTGAGACAGCCTATTTTGTATTTTTAATAGGTTAATAGCCTTAATTTTTATTTTGATTTTAAAGCATCTGTTACTGTGATTTTTCCCTTTTCTGCAAAGTCTGTTACTTTACTATTTTTATCAATGGAAACGTTCAGGTTATCATTTTTAGAATCATAATACATGTAGGTAGCATATCCCGGGCAATCGTGTTGTTTACATCCGTGAAGTTTATAAATCCCGTTATCAGATACGATAGGTCCTTCTACATCGAAGTTTTTTACCATTTCATCATATTCTTTTCCAACGAGCTTTTTCACTCTTTCGGCAAAGCTTTTATCTTCAAATAATTTAATATCATGGGGGTACTTTCCTTCATTTTTGGTAATTGCTTCAATGGTAGCAGCTGTAGAAGGGACTGCAGCAGTTACTGAATCTGTCTTTGGAGCCACAGTAGAATCATTTGTCATTACTGTAGCCAGTGTGTCTGTACTTACAGAAGACTGGATTGGAGTTTCTTTTTTACAGGAAACAACAGCTCCCAATAATAGCAATGCAATACTGCCTGTAATAACTTGTTTCATAATAATATTTAGTATGGTGGTTAATATAATACAACGTAATTTTAGCCGTTTTATTTTAGATTCTTTCCTGTATTCAACACTTCCAAAACGGTAATTTTCCTTTTTCTATAAACTCATTGATCTTTCCATCTTCAATCAGAACAAAGAACTGTGCCGAAAAATATCAATCTTTTCATCAGACCTCTATTTTATGTTTTTATTTAAAAAATCAATGCACTTTTTTGTTACCGTATACAGATCCTTTGGCAAATCGGGATCTGTCCAGGGTTCTTTTGCTCCAAAGGTATGATTTCCGTTTTCAATAAGAAAAAGCTCTGAATTCGGATTAAGAATATGAAGATGTTCTGCATGCTTTGCATTTACAGCTTCGTCTTCTGTTCCATGGATAATCAGCATATAAGCCTTAGCCATTTCCGCAGCCCGTTCTACATCAAAACGGTGTATATTCTGTTCATAATCTTCATAAAACTGATAGTAATGGGGCATTTCCTGATTTGTACGACCATTCAGGGCATAATAAACGCCTTCCTTTTTCCAGTTTTCAAAAGAATCACCTGTTGGAAAGCGGTCTAGCGTATCTACACTAGCCAGCGTAATCAATCCGTTGATCCTTTCGTCTTCAAAAGTTTTGATAATAGAGATGCCTCCTCCCCTGCTGTGTCCTATCAGGATTACTTTTTCATGATCTACATGCGGGTCCTGGATAAAATGGTCGATAACAACCCCCAAATCAGACAGTTCTTTTGTATAATTATTATTTCCAAAAGCCTCAAGATCAGCAAAATCATGAGGGGCATCTACCGTTGTTCCGTTATGGGAAAAATTAAATTTCACAAAGAAAAAACCGGCCTGGGCAAACATTTCAGCCATTAAATCCCATGCTCCCCAGTCTTTATAGCCTTTATACCCATGCACAAAAATGACCAGAGGCAGTTTTTTTTGAGTGTCATTATAAAAAGCATCAGCAAGAAAACCTTTTGTTTCCTTATTTTCTAAATAAATATTCTTTTCACTAATCAAATTCATAAAATAATTGGCTTTTATTCAATATTCTTTATATTTAGAATACTAATTTTAATTGAAATTTATGAAAAAAACTCTACTCTTTTTATTTTTAATTGCGTTTTCTGACATCTTTAGTCAGACCAGCAAAAAAGTCTTCTTTATTGGGAATAGTTATACCTATTTTAACGACTTACCCACTTTAATCCAAGATATTGCCCAATCTACAGGGGATATTCTGGAACACCAAAGCCAGACTCCCGGAGGTTCAACTCTTCAACAGCATGTTAACAGTACTACAGTAACAACTCTCATGCAGGGAAATTGGGACTATGTGGTATTACAGGAACAAAGCCAGCTTCCTTCTTTTACAGATCAGCAGGTGCAAAACTTAGTGTATCCTTATGCAGCCCAGCTTTCAGATCTTATTAAAAGTACAAACGGGTGTGGCAATGTTATTTTCTATATGACATGGGGACGTAAAAACGGAGATGATTCCCGTTGTAATGTACAGCCTTCAGTTTGTACTTATGAGGGAATGGATGATTTGATTTCTCAACATTATATTGAAATGGCAAAAATGAATGAAGCCTTATTGTCTCCCGTAGGTAAAGTTTGGCGGACAATCAGACAGCTGGATCCGGCAATGGAGCTTTATGATCAGGACAAATCACATCCCAGCTATATAGGCTCAATGGCAGCAGCATATACATTTTATGCAGTTATATTTAAAAAAGACCCTACCCTTGCTCCTTATAACGGAAACCTTACTGCAGCAGAAGCACAGTTCATCAAAAATACGGTAAAGGATGTTGTTTATGATTCAATGGATACCTGGAATATCCCTTCCAATGATGTATACAGCAGATTCAAATATGAATTCACAGGAGGCTTTACAGTAAAGTTTACCAACAAATCTAAAAATGCAACAACCTATTTATGGGATTTTGGAGACGGAAAAACTTCTACCCTGGAGAATCCTGAGCACACATATTCTGCTCAAGGAAATTACAATGTACAGCTTACAACCAATGCCTGTGGAGGCAATAGTACCAAAACCAAACTATTAACCCTCGGCAGCCTTAGTACAAAAGAAACAGACATAGAAGATCCTGCTCAGATCTATCCTAATCCAACACAAAACTTTATTACTATTATCACCAGAAAGAAAGCAGAGATCCTTTCTCTTACTGATGCCAGCGGAAGAATGGTATCTTATCTTCTGAATACAACAGATTCAGGATATACTGTACAGCTCCATCATTTATCTGCCGGAGTTTATTTTTTAAAGTATAAAACAGGAGAAAAAGAATTCACTAAAAAAATTATTAAAAAATAACCTTATTTTTGCTTCATGCAGAATTTAAGAACAGTAACTGTAATGCGTTACATTCTGCCATTAAGAGAGGGAGGTTCACTTCCTGCTCTGGCAGAAGCTGATGATGATTTTAAATATGTCTTAAAATTCCGTGGCGCCGGTCATGGAGTTAAAATGCTCATCTCCGAATTTATAGGAGGAAGGATTACAGAGGCTTTAGGATTAAAGATTCCTGAGCTGGTTTTTGTAAATCTTGATGCAGACTTCGGCAGGACGGAAGCTGATGAAGAGATACAGGATCTGCTCAAGTTTTCTGAGGGGCTTAATCTCGGTTTACATTATCTCTCCGGCTCTATCACCTATGATCCCGGAGTAAGTGTTGACCCGCTTCTGGCCTCAAAGATCGTTTGGCTGGATGCATTTATTACCAATATAGACCGTACCTATAAGAACGCAAATATGCTGATGTGGCATAAGGAACTCTGGATCATTGATAACGGAGCTTCGTTCTATTTCCACCATTCATGGCAGAATTTTGATGCGGCAGCAAAGACTCCGTTCAAATATGTGAAAGACCATGTTCTTCTTACCAAAGCCAAAATGCTGGATGAAGCGGATCAGTTTGCACATGAGGTCCTGAATGAAACACTTTTCAGGGATATTGTCAATGCTATTCCTGAGGACTGGTTACATTGGAATGATGCCGATGAAACTCCTGATGAGATCCGTGAAATTTATTTTCAGTTCATGAAAACCCGACTGGAAAATTCTCAAATCTTTTTAAACGAAGCTAAAAATGCAAGAGGATAAAATATACGAATACGCGGTAATACGCTTGGTACCAAAGGTTGAAAGAGAAGAGTTTTTCAATATCGGACTGGTGATGTTTTCTAAAAAGGAAAAATTCATACGGGTAGAATTCTATTTATGTCCTGATAAGTTCAAGCTGATGCACAGCAAACTGGATTATGATGATGTCATCCAAAACCTTGAAAGTTTTCAGAAAATAGCTAATGGCGATAAAGAGGGCGGACCTATTGCTCTGTTTGATATTCCTGAACGTTTCCGATGGCTGACTGCTGTAAGAAGTGCTGTTGTACAAACTTCAAGACCTCATCCGGGGAAATCTAAAGACTTAAATACTACTTTTGGTAAACTTTTTGAGGAGTTAGTAAAATAACATACTTCTTAAAAAAGTTCTTATGAAATCATCTATAAACAACATATCAATCAACAGGTTTTTTACAAACCTGTTTTTTGTTTTATTTTTAAGCTTTTCCAGTTCATTTTTTTCACAATCTTTTTCACAAGGACCGCCTCCTAAAACTCCTCGTGTAAAAAGTATCCTACTTCCGGAAATCACAGCGCTTACCGAAAATATTGTATACAAAACCAATAAAAAAGGAAATCCCATTGCATTGGATCTTTATATGCCGAAAAATATTTCTGCTGAAAAAATCCCCGTATTAATCTATGTACATGGTGGTGGCTGGATAGAAGGTGATAAAGTGATTCATGCAGATGATTATGTGGAAACAACCATAAAAAAACTCACCCCAAAGCAATATGCCATTATCAGCATCAATTACACACTTCTTAACGACAATACCCATTTCCCACTCCCTTTGGAAGACACTAAAGATGCCGTAAGATGGGTTAGAAAAAATGCGGAGAAGTATAATTTTGACACTAATAATATTGGTCTTTTCGGAGCTTCTGCCGGAGCGCATCTTTCACTGTTGGCAGCCTATACGCCCGACAATACTTTTATTGGAAGTCAGGAACTTTCTTCTTATTCTGCAAAAGTAAATTATGTGATTGATCATTATGGTCCCGCAGATCTGAATAAGCTTTTCCATACCGGGCTGGGTACAATTCCTGTTTCTATGATAAAAATGATGTCCAAAAAGATTGTTAGTCTGCAGCAGGGACTCGTAAAAGGAATTTCCGGCTATGATCTGAATAAAGACCAGCAAAGAGCTATAGATTATTTAAAAACAGTTTCTCCTGTTAATTATGCTTCAGAAGGTGTTCCTACTTTAATTGTACAGGGAAATAAAGATAAAGTGGTTCCTTTAAGCCAGGCCAAAAAACTACACAGGAAATTAAAAAGAGAAAAAATACAGACTTCTTTACTTATTATTGAAAACGGGGTTCATAGCTTTTCAACCACAGATAAAGAGACTCTGGATAAAATGACCCATCAGATGGTTGATTTTATTATCTCCCAAAAGAAATAATATACATATTCTAAGATAAAACACACACAAACACCTGTAAATAAAATATTTAAATTAATACCAAACAACAAATATGCTAGATTGATATACATATTCATATTTTTTACCTGAAAAATAATTACCTTGGCTATTGTTTACATTATTTTCAATAAAACAATACTCTAATTATTTATTCATTAAAAAAAATAAGAAATATGGATTCTTTAAACAATATCAATGCGCTTACCCTCATATTTGTTTCTGTTCTTATTTTCGCGATAGCTTACCGCTTTTATGGTATTTTTATCGCCAATAAAGTCCTTAGACTTAATGATCAAAATATGACTCCCGCTGTAGAATTTGCAGATGGTAAAGATTATGTAGCAACGAATAAAAATGTACTCTTTGGGCATCATTTTGCTGCTATCGCAGCAGCCGGACCACTAGTAGGACCTGTTCTCGCTGCACAGTTCGGATATCTTCCCGGCGCACTATGGATCTTAATAGGCTGCGTACTGGGAGGTGGAGTTCATGATATGGTTGTCCTCTTTGCCTCCGTGAGGCATAAAGGCCAAAGCCTGGCAACTATTGCCTCAAAAGAAATAGGGAAAGCAACAGGAACAGTAGCAGGTTTTGCGATCCTCTTTATCCTGGTTCTTACACTGGCAGGTTTATCTCTGGCATGCATCAATGCAATGCATGAAGCTTCATGGTCTCTTTTTACCGTAGTGATTACCATGCCTATTGCCATCATTATGGGACTGATCATGCGCTATAAAAAAAACAGTGTTCTGTTTGCAAGTATCTTAGGAGGTATTCTATTGATTGCCGGAATTATCGGAGGTCATGGACTGATGCAGAATCCAACCATGAATAATTTATTTTCATGGAATATTAAAACAATTTCCATTGCCATCCCGTTGTATGGTTTTATTGCTTCCGTATTACCGGTATGGCTTCTTTTAGTTCCAAGGGATTACCTTTCCACTTATTTAAAAATAGGAACTATTATTATGCTGGCTATCGGGGTAATTGTTATACATCCTACGGTGCAGATGCCTGCTATCACAGCTTTTGTAAACGGTGGAGGCCCCATTATAGGAGGCCCGGTACTTCCTTTTATTTTTATTGTTATTGCCTGTGGAGCAATTTCCGGATTCCATGCTGTAATTGCTACAGGGACCACGCCCAAAATGCTGAATAAAGAAAGAGAAATTCTTTTCGTAGGCTACGGAGCTATGCTTGTAGAAGGTTTTGTAGCATTAATGGCCCTTATTGCCGCCTGTACATTAATGCCTGGGGATTATTTTGCCATCAATACCCCAAAAGAGGCTTATGATTCATTCCTTGCAACTCATCCTTCTCTACACGGTGTAGATATTGATTATTATTCTCAAAAAATAGGAATTGACCTCTACGGCAGAACAGGAGGTGCCGTATCCCTTGCCGTTGGGATGGCTCATATCTTCAATAAAATCCCATATATGGATCAGCTGACTGCTTATTGGTATAATTTTGCGATTATGTTTGAGGCTGTTTTTATCCTTACTGCTATTGATGCAGGAACAAGGGTGGGCCGTTTCTTTTTGCAGGAAATGCTGGGATCTGTAGTTCCAAAATTTAATGATAAAAACTGGATTCCCGGAATCATCATCAGCAGTCTTCTTTTCACTTTTGCCTGGGGATATCTGGTGTATACAGGGAATGTAAACAGTATCTGGCCGTTATTCGGAATCAGTAATCAGCTATTGGCGGCCTGTGGACTTATTGTCTGTACAACGATGCTGATAAGAATGAACAGGGGAAAGTATGCATTATGTTCAGCTATTCCCGGTGTGTTTATGGCCATCATTACATTCTGGGCCGGTTATATTCAGGTAACCTCTATTTATATTCCCAAAGGGCAGTATTTACTTGCCGCATTGGCAGCAACAGCAATGGTCCTTATGCTTATTGTATTTATAGGAGCTTTCAGAAAATGGTATCAGTTACTGCAAATTAACAAAACAGAGATTGATCATTATGGAGAACCGGTGAAAGAACTGGTAGAGAGATAATAGGCTTTCTACAAAATCCATTAAAGGTTTTTGCTTCCTCTGATAATTTTTATACATTTGTTTTGCTTTAGGGGTATTCTGAAAAGAATTGAGAGAGTCCCTTTGAACCTGATACGGCTTACACCGACGTAGGGAAAAGCAAAATGACATGATTTCTTGATGTCTTTTGTTCCGGATTTTTTCCTAAAGCTATTTTTATTTTTAATCATAACAATGGAAAAAAATCTTTGGGAACAAGTTCAACTTGTACGACAAAAGTCTCCTCTTGTTCATAATATAACCAACTATGTAGTGATGAACAATACGGCCAATGCTCTTTTGGCTGCAGGAGCTTCTCCGATTATGGCACACGCCCACTCTGAAATCAAAGACATGATCAATATAGCCCATTCGGTGGTTATTAATATTGGCACCCTTGATGAATACTGGGCTGAATCTATGCTGCTGGCTGCTGAAACGGCTGATACCCTCCATAAACCATGGGTATTGGATCCGGTAGGTGCAGGAGCTACTTCTTTTCGCGATCAGATATTGCATCAGCTGTTACAATTTCATCCAACAGTGATCAGGGGCAATGCTTCTGAGATTATTGCACTCGCTAAAACGAATACAACAGTAACCAAAGGTGTGGACAGCACCGCAGCAAGTAATTATGCTGTTGAAGCCGCCCAAATCCTGGTTAATCAATATAACACTATTGTATGTATTTCGGGTGAAACGGATATTATCCTGAGCCGAGATCAATCTATACAGATCAAAAACGGACATGCTCTCATGACCAAAGTAACGGGTCTGGGATGTTCTGCAACAGCTTTAATCGGCGCATTTATAGGTGTTGCGGAAGATAAAGCATCAGGTACCGCTGCTGCAATGTCATTATTGGGAATAGCAGGCGAACTGGCTGTTCGTGAAAGCAAAGGTCCGGGCAGTCTTCAAGTCAACTTGATAGATAAGCTATACAACATTACTGAAGAGGAATTTACCAACCATTTAGAAATTGAAATATCATGAGTATCAATACTTTTCCTTACTCATTATACCTTGTGATTTCTGAAGCAGATTGTATGGGGAAAAATTTTCTGAAAGTCGCAGAACAGGCAATCTTAGGGGGTGTGGATATGATACAGCTTCGTGAAAAAAATGACAGCACTGAAGTCTTCCTTCAAAAAGCTCTGCAGCTTATTGAAATTACAGATAAATATGGTGTTCCTCTTATCATCAACGATAATATCACCGTTACTGAAAAAGTAAATTCAGCTGGAATACATGTTGGCAACAGTGATGCAACTCCTCAGGATCTAAGACAACGACCTTTGATCAACAATAAAATAATTGGATATTCTATAGAACATCTGGCTCAACTTGACAATGAACAAACTGCTGCAGCCGACTATCTGGGAATAAGTCCTGTTTTTAAAACAAAAACCAAAACAGATACTGTTATAGAATGGGGACTGGAAGGCATTACTCAAATCAGACAGATTACGAAAAAACCTTTGGTCGCAATAGGAAATATTCATCTTGAAAACGCTAGAACTGTCATCAGCGCCGGAGCAGATTGCCTTGCCGTAGTTTCTGCAATATGCAGTGTTGCTGATCCCCAAAAAGCAGCGTATGAATTAAAAAATGAAATTGTAAAATGAAAAAATACAAATACCCTTCAGTATTAACTATTGCAGGTTTCGATGGAAGCGGCGGTGCCGGTATCCAGGCTGATATTAAAACAGCTTCTGCTTTAGGCTGCTTTTCAACATCAGTATTAACGGCCTTGCCTGTACAAAACACACAAGGAGTACGAAAAATATACCCTATTCCTGTAGAAGCAGTTGCCGATCAAATAAAAGCAATTCTGGACGACATTGTTCCTGATGCTATAAAAATTGGAATGGTTCATACCCCTCAACTCGTAGAGACCATTGTTTCCACATTGGCAACATACCCTAAAATACCTATTGTCTTTGACCCTGTAATGGTGGCCACCAGCGGGCATCGTTTAATTGAAGAAGAAACCATCACAGCACTCACAACATTACTTTTTCCCATTGCTGATGTGATCACTCCCAATATGGATGAGGCTTCCATTTTAGCAGATATGAAAGTAGAAACGCTGGAAGATTTATACACTGCCGGAAAAAAAATCAAAAAACTGGGATGTAAAACAATTCTCCTTAAAGGTGGTCATCAGGAAACCTCAACCATTACTTCCCTCTTCTATGATGAACACGAGAATTTTCATTCTTTTGAAACAATAAAATTTAATACCAATAATACCCACGGTTCAGGCTGTACACTATCATCTGCTATTGCCGCCTATATTGCTCAGGGTAAGTCCCTTTACGAGGCAGTTTCTCTGGGACAGCAATACATTTACCAAGCCATTGAAAACGGAATAGATGTACAAACAGGTCATGGAAACGGACCGTTGAACCACTTTTTTAATCCTCAAAAACTTATCAAAAATGAAATGGTCTGAACAAACTTGGAACGCAATAGAAAAACATTATCAATCTATCCTTGATATGCCTTTTATCAAAGAGCTATCTGATGGTACCCTACCACAAGATAAATTCCGTTTTTATATGGCTCAGGATTCTTTATATCTGGAACATTTTGGAAGAACGCTTTCCCTTATAGCAGCAAAGATTACTGATCTTCAGGATGTACTTACTTTTATGCGTTTCGCTGAAAATGCCATTGTAGTAGAAAATGCTCTGCATGAATCTTACTTCAAAGATTTTGGTTTAAGTGACAAAGGGGTTTTAGAACCTGCTTGTCATCATTACATTCACTTTCTGAGAAGTACTGCCGCTCTGGAGTCTGTGGAAATTGCTGTTGCTGCAGTTCTCCCTTGCTTCTGGATCTATCGTGAAGTTGGAAATTATATTTATGAGATTCAGAATACGGTGAACAACCCGTATGAAAAATGGATTGCTACGTATGCCGGAGAAGAATTTTCAGCAGCAGTGGATGAAGCTATTGCCATCTGCGATAAAATTGCTGAAAACAGTACCGAAGAAACCAGAAAAAAAATGACAGAAGCCTTTATTACTGCATCAAGAATGGAATATCAATTCTGGGAAGCGGCTTATGATTTGAAGACCTGGAAGTAAGGAAGCTGGAGAATGGAAGTTATTGAAATCACTACTATTGCCTGGGGATTCTTTTACAGATGATTCATAATATTAGTAGTTACCATAATAAAAAACGGAACCCATTCCAGGTTCCGTTTTTTATACATTTCAATTTTGATTAAAAATTGAAATTAAGTCTTGTGAATACATACCGTCCATTCTGCCCAAACTGTGAAGTGGAACGTGAGTAAATAAACTGATCGTTGTTACTTGAAGCCGGCAGGTTTTTGGTAGGATAAATATCAAACAGGTTATTAACCCCTACAGTCAATCCTATATTTTTAGTAAACTGATAGGCCGCAGAAATATCAGTAATGATTTTATCTCCTATCGTCTGGTGTTCATTAAATCCAATAATTCCATCTCCGTTAGCATCAAGAACATCTGCTCCTGTCACTTTTCCAAAATACGTATTTCTAAGATAGAAACTTGCACCCTTCCATGTAAGCGTATGAGAAAGACTTGCTTTCACTCTAGGAACAGCCTCTTCAAGATAAATTCTAGATTTTTCAGAGAAATAAACTTTTTCAAGAGCTGGAGATTTCAACAGCCCTGCTGAATGAATCTCTCCTACCTGCTTAGTCTGATTTAAATTGATCCCAAAACTATTATCCAGTTTTATACCTGAGAATCGTGCATTATGTGAAATAACGATATCCAGCCCTTTTGTTTCCGTATCAATAGCATTGGTGAAAAACTGAGCTGCATTAACGTTTAATTTATCAAACTCTATCTGAGCTTCACCAGGTACATCTTTTCTTAAAAACTGATCAGTAAGAATGATTCTGTTATCAATTTTAGTAAAATATCCGTCTGCTGTGAAGGTCAAATTCACAGATGGAATTTTATATGTAAATCCTAAACTGGCAGATTTTGAAGTTTCCTGCTTCAATTTTGGGATATTCAGCTGTGCTGCCAATTGAGAATCATTGCTGTATGTTCCCACTTCAAGAAGCTGACCTCCTGTAAACAATGTAGAAGTAACATTATAATAAATCTGGTGAATAGATGGAGCCCTGAATCCTGTAGATCCTGCAAATCTCACATTGAAATTAGGAGCAACCTTGATTCTTGATGCTAATTTATAGTTAAATGTAGATCCAAAATCTGAATAGTTTTCATACCTCGCCGCTGCATCCACCAATAACCAGTTCGTAAAGTTCAATTCTACATCGGCATAGGCTGCCAGTGATTGTCTGTTTTTGTTTACTGCATTTTCAGGTCTGAATCCACTGAATACTTGTGAACCTCCCGGAAGAGAAGCTCCAAAGAAATCTGTAGGTCGTTGGGTAGCATTGTTCCAAGGATTTCCCAAGACATCATAAGTGGTATAAGACGCTTCTTCACCAGCCGTCATTTTAAAGTTTTCAAAGCGGTGCTCCCCTCCAAATGCCACATTCAATCCTTCCAGGACATCATACTTTTTAGAGAAATCTAAATTGATCGTGTTTTGGGTAAATCTTAATCCCCCAGCATCAAATTCATTAGGAGAAGCAAATCTTAAAGAAGTATTCCCCGTATTTCTGATATTGTAGGTAAAAGAGTTCTGTCCGAAAGTATTACTGAAATCAATATTCCAACCTTCCCATTTTCCTTTAATACCTGCTGCTAGTGAGATATCCTGAATGTCAGTTCCGATCTGTGGCAGATAACCATTAGGGTATAAACCTGTAAAAGTTCTGCTTTCTCTCGGTCTTCTGTAAAATCCTCCGGAAACACCATGTCTTAAACTATATCCACCAAAAGTATACACTTTCCAGTTATCACTTACAGGAACCTCAGCATTAATAAAAAGCTGATGATTATTAAGCTTAGACTGGCCTACCTGCATGTTGAAATCTTTTCTGGTAAGACCTCTGTACGCCAGTTCCTGATCGGTAACATCAAAGTTTAATAAAGACTGAAGCCCTTTCTGAATAACATTTCCTGCTCCATCTTTTATATCCTGAATAGTAGTTGCTCCTTGTATACCAGACAATTGGCCAGGAGTAAAATAATTTACCCCTTGAGCATACTGATGAACATAATCGATAATTTGCTGCGAATTGGGGGTATTATTGATATTACTAAACAGAGAAGAAAGGTTCACCCCATCTTTCAATGCACGCTGTTCGATAGCATTGTAAGCATTATAGATTGCTCCTGATTCTGTTCCTGCTCTATAAGTAGGATTTCTGAACTGTGAGGACCAGGTAATATTGAAAAAACCGCCTTTGGTTCCGATCTTATTTCCATAATTCAGGTCCAGCTGAATATTCTGTCCGTCAAAATCTCCGGTATGATCATTGGCTGCAGGGGTTAGATTTCCACCATAGCTGATCTGGCCGGTCAGTTTTCCAGTATCTCTTTTCAACTCAAGGTTCATTACACCGGCAATAGCATCAGAACCATATTGTGCCGCAGCCCCATCCCTTAAGACTTCTATTCTGTTTAAAGCGAAGGAAGGAATGGCATTCAGATCAGTTCCTACAGTTCCTCTTCCCGGAGTTCCGTTTACATTAACCAATGCTGAGGTATGTCTTCTTTTTCCGTTCACCAAAACCAATACCTGATCAGGTCCCAATCCTCTCAGCTGGGCCGGATCCAAATGGTCTGTTCCATCCGAGTTCGTCTGAACAGTAGAAGTAAAAGAGGGTGCAATAGCATTCAGAATTTGTCCGATATTAGACTGTGGAAGAACCATTGAAGCTTCTTTAAGATTGAATACATCTACCGGAACCGGGCTATCAGCCTTTGATCTTGCGCCGGCTCTGGAACCCAGAATCACAACTTCTTCTACACTATTCGTTTTGACAGTGTCTTTTTTTGCTGCCGTATTTTCTTTTTCCTGTCCGTAAGTGAAAACTCCCAGAAAAAACAAAACAGAAGCTGAAAAAATAGTTTTTTTATTTCTCATATCATTTTATCGATTTGATTAAATATTTATGTTTTTTGCAGGTGCAAATGTAAAGCATATTTATTAGTCCACAAAGTCAATAGACTTTGTTTTTGTAAAAAATGATAATCGTTTCTTTCTATCCCTTATTTAAAATTACTGTTTTTTTAAATACATGGCGGAAATTCTCCATAAAAAAACGGATTCATGTTTTTTGAATCCGTTTTTAAATTTTATAAAATATATCTCTGTCTGAGAAACTCTACTTTAAGAGATCTTTGTAAGCTTAGCATATTTCAGGATCAGGTTTTTCTCTCCTTCATGTATGAATATCACTTTTGCTTTGATATTCTGAGGATCTGTTCCATCAAGGAAAGCAACTTCCCCGATACCAAAACGGTCGTGTCTTACTTTATCACCCACTTCAATATCCTGAGAAGAGGCACCGCTTGGATTAATGATCTTGGCAGTACTTACCGGTTTCAGTTTTCTTACTTCCGGAGCAGGTTTGGAATCGTCTCCCTTATTAATCGACTTTTTCTCTACCTTTTTAAAAGCTTTCACTTCAGAAGGATGTTCATCAAAAATATTGGATTTTACTCCTGAATTATTGATAAACCTCTTTTCCAGTGCAGGATTAAGGAATTCTATATATTCATCATCAATTTCGCTCAGGAATCTTGAGGGTTCCGCATCAGTGATTTTTCCCCATTGGAAACGGGAAACAGCATATGAGAAGAACACCTGCTTCTCTGCTCTGGTTAACGCCACATAAAACAGACGTCTTTCTTCTTCAAGATCTTCTCTGGTAGCCGAACTCATGAAACTCGGGAAAAGGTTTTCTTCAAGACCTACCAAATGAACAACCGGAAATTCAAGACCTTTGGATAGGTGAATCGTCATTAATGAAACCATATCATCTTCCAGTTCCTTATCCTGTGTATCTGCAGAAAGTGCAATATTTTCAAGGAAGTTGGAAAGACTTGGGTCACCGTCTTCCAGCTGCATCTGTTCTTCAATAAACCCTTGCATGGAGTTCATTAATTCCTGAACGTTTTCTACTCTGGAAATACCTTCAGGCGTCTGGTCATCTTTCAAGAATTTGATCAAACCGCTTCGCTTAGCCACTTCCATCGCTACACTATAAGCCGTTTCTGTTTTTAATAATACCTGGAATGCTTTAATCATCGACCAGAAATCATTCAGTTTGTTTAAAACACCGTTATTTAATCCTAATTGAGGAGCATACATCGGTAAATTATCCAGAACTTTTGATACAGCAATATTTTGAGCATCTGCAAAAACGACCAGTTTATTCTGTGTAGTGTCTCCAATTCCTCTGGTCGGATAGTTTATGATTCTCATCAATGCTTCTGAATCATTTTCATTGATTAAAAGACGCAGATAACCGATTAAATCTTTAACTTCTTTTCTCTGATAGAAAGAAAGCCCGCCATATACCTTGTACGGAATATTTTTACGTCTCAGGGCATCTTCAAATGCTCTTGTCTGAGAATTGGTTCTGTATAAAATAGCAAAATCGCTATACTTCCTCTGATCACGGTTACGAAGTTCCCAGATATTTCCGGCTACAAAGTTGGCTTCATCAGCATCAGAAAGGGAACGGTATATTTTAATTTTATCTCCTTCTTCGTTATCACTGAAAACATTTTTCTTAAACTGCTGTAAGTTTTTAGCAATAACAACATTCGCTGCATTCACAATGTTTTGTGTAGAGCGGTAATTCTGTTCCAGAGATACTGTGATGGCATCCGGATAATCCTTTTTAAAATTCAGGATATTATAGATATTGGCTCCACGGAAAGAGTAAATAGACTGGGCATCATCTCCTACCACACAGATATTTTCAAACTTTGAAGCCAGCGCTTTTACGATAAGATACTGGGAATGGTTGGTATCCTGGTACTCATCTACCATGATATATCTGAATCTGTCCTGATATTTAGCTAGTACTTCCGGAAAACGGGTTAAAAGTTCATTGGTTTTCAACAAAAGGTCATCAAAATCCATAGAACCGTTTCTGAAACATGCCTCTACATATTTTTGATAAATCTGACCGATAAATTTCATATTTGCTTTTTCATCAGCTTCCATCAATTCCGGATTGTTGAAGTAAGCTTTAACGGTAATCAGATTGTTTTTATAGGTTGAAATTCTTGCCTGAACTTTTTTGGGTTTATAAAGATCAGCATCGATATTCATATCCTTCAGTACTTTTCTAATCACATTCAATGCATCCTGCTGATCATAAATGGTAAAATTGGAAGGATATCCAAGATTATGCCCTTCAATTCTCAGAATCCTGGCAAAAACAGAGTGAAAAGTTCCCATCCAAAGACTTCTTGCATTGCTGTCTCCTACAACCTTTGCGATACGTTCTTTCATTTCACGGGCTGCTTTATTGGTAAAGGTAAGCGCGAGAATATTGAAAGGGTCTATTCCGTTATGGATAAGGTGGGCAATACGCATCGTAAGCACACGTGTTTTACCCGAACCTGCTCCGGCAAGTACCATCAGGGGGCCCTGTAGAGAAGTAACGGCTTCATATTGTGATTCATTGAGTCCTTTCAGATAATCCATACTACAAAAAAATTTTGGAACCACAAAATTAATGTATTCAGAGGAGAATTCAAATTATGAAATGTCAATAGTCTGTTTTGCTTTGAAAATGAATAGTAAATGATACCTGAATATAGAAATTGACAAGCGGGGCAAATTGACGATTCACCATTCACAACCAATCAAAAGTGTAACATTTAATTCACTTTTCCTACTCATTGATAAACAATTTCTAACTTTATGAAAAAGCGACTTCTTTCGGCGGCTGCCGTAGCTTTCTTCGGGTTCATGCTGAATGCACAGCAAATTAAATTCGAAGAGTATGACCTTCCCAATGGCCTTCATGTAATTCTTCATCAGGATAATTCGGCTCCGGTAGTCACTACAGGTGTGATGTATCATGTAGGAGCAAAAGATGAAGTAAAGGGAAGAACTGGTTTTGCCCACTTCTTTGAACATCTTTTATTTGAAGGAACTCCAAATATTAAGAGAGGAGACTGGTTTAAGATCGTCTCTTCAAACGGAGGACAGAACAATGCAAATACAACTAACGACAGAACCTATTACTACGAAACTTTCCCTTCCAATAACGAACAACTCGGACTTTGGATGGAAGCTGAAAGAATGCGCCATGCCGTGATCAATCAGGTGGGAGTAGATACCCAGAGAGAAGTGGTAAAAGAAGAAAAGAGATTAAGAATGGATAATCAGCCTTATGGAAATCTTTTCTCTACAATTCAAAAGAACCTGTTTACCAATCACCCATACAACTGGCCAACGATTGGCTCTATGGAAGATCTTAACGCTGCTAAGCTTGAAGAATTCCAAGCTTTTTATAAGAAATTCTATATCCCGAACAATGCTACTTTAGTCGTTGCAGGAGATATTAAGCCTGAGCAGACTAAAAAATGGATTGAAGAATATTATGGGGGCATTGCAAAAGGAACATTGTACCCAAAAGATTTCCCTAAAGATGCTCCGATCACTCAGGAAAAAGAAGTTACTGCAACAGACCCGAACATCCAGCTTCCTGCTTATGTTTTTGCTTACAGAACACCTGCCAATAAAGAAAAAGACGCTTATGTTTTAGACATGCTTTCTTCTTATTTAAGCAATGGTAAATCTTCTGTTTTATATAAAAAATTAGTAGATCAGGATAAAAAAGCGCTTCAGGTAGCTGCTTTCAACCAGGGGCTTGAAGATTACAGTATTTTTGCATTCTTTGCGATCCCAATGGGGCAAACGTCTAAACAGACATTGCAGACTGATATTGATGCAGAGATTAAAAAACTTCAGACTACTTTAATTTCTGATGAAGATTATCAAAAAATTCAAAATCAGTTTGAAAACCAGTTTGTCAATCAGAACTCAAGCATTCAGGGAATTGCTGCTTCTTTAGCAACAAACCATGTGTTAATGGGGAATACCAATCTCATTAATAAAGAGATTGATATCTACAGATCCATCACCAAACAAGATATTCAGGATGCAGCTAAAAAGTATCTGAATCCCAACCAAAGAATCATTATCAATTACGTTCCTGAGAAAAAATAATTTACCCATGAAAAAGCAATTCACTTATATAGCAGCGGCATTTTTATTTGCAGGAATGCTTTCTGCCCAAAAAATTGATCTTAATGCAATGCCAAAGCCAGGACCTACTCCTGTGATCAACATTGCCAAACCAAAAACGTTTCAGCTTAGCAACGGATTAACTGTAATGGTCGTTGAAAACAACAAACTGCCAAGAGTAAATACTACACTTTCGATGGACAGACCTCCTTATAACGAGGGAAATATAACGGGAGTAAGCATGATTATGGCGGAACAGCTTGATAACGGAACTACTAACCTTAGCAAGGATGAATACAATAAAAAAGTTGACTTTTTAGGAGCAAATATCAACTTCTCTTCCAATGGAGCTTCTTCTAATTCCCTTTCAAAGTATTTCCCTGAAGTATTGGGATTGATGGCTGATGCTATTGTAAATCCAAAATTCTCTGCAGAAGAGCTTAAAAATGCAAAAGAAAGAATTACTGAAGGATTAAAAGCAGATGAAAAAAATGCTTCCTCTATTGCTGAAAAAGTATCTAATGCTTTGATGTATGGAAAAAACACTTCAAGAGGAGAGTTTGCAACTATTGAATCTATCAACAAGGTTCAACTAGCAGATATTCAAAATATTTACAATAAATACTACGCTCCGGATAATGCTTACTTAGTCATTGTTGGAGATGTAAAATTTGACCAGATCAAACCTTTGGTTGAAAAAGCATTCGGAAACTGGAAAAAGTCAAATACTAAGTTTGCAGCTTTAGAACCAGCCTCGAATGTTACCAAGACAGAGATCAATGTAGTTGATGTTCCGTCTGCTGTGCAATCTGTACTGTCTGTAAACAACCTGAACAATCTTAAAATGAAAGATCCTAACTACTTTCCTGCTACTATGGCCAACTATATTCTTGGCGGTGGCGGTGAAGCAAGACTTTTCATGAACCTTAGAGAAAAGAACGGGTTTACCTATGGAGCTTATTCCAGCATGAATGCAAGCAAGTATTCACCTGATTTTTCAGCAGAAACAAGTGTCAGAAATGAGGTTACGGATAAGGCTGTTAAGGAAATGATGAACGAACTAAACGCCATTTCTACCGTTAAACCTGAAGAATTAGAAAATGCAAAAGCAAAACTGAAAGGTTCATTCATTATGTCTTTGGAAAAACCTGAAACTATTGCCAAGTTTGCTCTGAATCAAAAAGTTCAGGATCTTCCTGCTGACTTCTATACCAATTATTTGAAATCAATTGATAAGGTTACTTCTGCTGATGTATCTAATGCTGTAAAAGCAACAATTCTTCCAAACCAGAGCAGGATCTTCATTGCAGGTAAAGCCTCTGATATTTCTGAAGGACTTGAAAAATTAGGATATGCTGTAAAATATTTCGATAAAGAAGCTAATCCGGTAACCAAACCTACAGCACAGAAAATTGATGCCAACGTAACGATTGGTTCTGTAGCAGATAAATACATCAGTGCAATCGGAGGTCTAGCCGCTGTTCAAAAAATTTCTTCCGTTACTCTGGATGCCACAACCAAAGTTCAGGGGATGGATATGAATATGAAACTGATCCAGGGGAAAGGAGGAAAGATGATGATGGAAATGAAAATGATGGGCAACACCCTTCAGAAGATCGCTTTTGACGGCAAAGACGGATATGCTGAAGTACAGGGTAAAAAAATGCCTCTGAATGACAAACAAAAAGCTTCTATGGCAGAACCGGAAATTTTCCCGGAACTTACTTTTACAAAATCAACGGAACTAAAGTTAGCAGGAATCGAAAAATATAACAATGAAGATTCTTATGTGATAAAAGGTCCAAAACAGACTTATTACTACAGCGTAAAAACCGGTTTAAAAACGGGTGAGATAAAAGTTGGAGAAGGAGGTTCTATGCCTACAAACTTTGCTGATTATAAAGAAGTTTCAGGAGTAAAGCTTCCATTCACTATTATCCAGAATATGGGTGGAATGGAAATCAACCTGGCTGTACAGTCTTATCAGCTTAACCAGGCTAAAGATTCTGACTTTAAATAATATACAAACAATTTATAGAAAAAGGCTGTCTCAATATTGGGACAGCTTTTTTTGTAGTTGATTTCACCGGACATTAAAGCTGTGAGAAAAATTAACAACTCATACATTTGAATGTGGAGATTCTTATCTTCTCATTTGTTTCTTCCTCTATTCTAAGCATAAAATCATTGTTTGATTTTTAATTTTTTTGTTGTTGTGCCATATTTACCGATATCTTTTTTTGTCATTCAGTAAAAAAAGATTAAATTTGCCCATTCAAAAAGATATCAGAATTAATGGATACTATATTTACACTATTGATGGTTCTTATTATGATTGCTAGTATTTTATTAGTGATTGTTGTTATGGCTCAAAACCCAAAAGGAGGAGGTCTTTCCAGTACTTTCGGAGGGGCATCATCTGCTCAGTTTGGAGTACAGAGAACCAATGATTTCATGGAAAAAGCAACATGGACTCTAGGCGGAACTATCATCGTTCTTATCCTTTTAAGCGTTGTTATTACTGGTAAACCGTCACAAGTGGCTCCAGCTCAGCAACCTGCTAAAAAAGAAGCTCCTGCAAAACAATCTGCTCCTGCTTCTTCTACAACCACTACTCCGGCATCAGCACCAGTTGCACCGGCTAAATAAGAAGATTATTTTCTACATAGAACAAAAGCAACTCAGATTGAGTTGCTTTTTTATTTTTATACTTTTTCAAAATTTAATTTTTGGAGGATGGTTATTCTTAGATTCTTCATTTCACTTCGTTACATTCAAATAACCCAAACTGTATAAATCGTATATATTTATCTTATTTTTATAGAAGTTATAAAGTAAATTATAGGTGTTTTTTTCATCAATATCCTACAGCTTCCTATTCATTTATTTCAGCTTAATCTTCTCAATCTTATGACGCAGCTTTAGACCAGCTTTCAGAAAAGAGTACTGCATCGGCTTCGATTCTTTATAATATTTGTCAATAAAGATCTGCATGGCCCCATAGAACCGGTTCAGATAAACATCATCCTTTACTGTACTTTCTCCCTTGTGATGAAGAAGGGACGCTTTTCCATAATAATAATTCCTATAGCCTTTGTTCAATAAAGTGTAGCAGAGATCAATATCTTCACCATACATAAAATAAGCCTCATCCAATCCGCCTACCTTTTCGTAAACCTCTCTTTTTACCAATAAAAAGGCTCCTGTAATAACTTCCACTTCAGCCACAGCCGTTTCTGCTATATCATTCCTGTAATAGGATTTGGAATTATTCTTCTTAAAACTGGTAAATAATTTTTCAAAGGAATTGAACATATCCGGCACTGATCGTTTGCTCTCCGGCAGGAAATTTCCTTCGGCATCATGCATCCGGATTCCAAGACATCCGAAAGCCTGCTGCGTGTCTGAAAAATCTAAAAGATCCTTCAAATAAAAACCTTCCAGCTCAGTATCAGGATTTAAAAGCAGTAAATATTCTCCTTTTGCCGCCTGTATTGCCTCATTGTTTGCCTTTGAAAAACCACCGTTAATTTCTGAAGAGATAAAGTGCACTTCAGGAAATTCAGGAATAAGATCCTGCCAGGACCTGTCTGTGGAAGCATTGTCTATCACCATTACCTCATACTCTACCTCTTTTACATATTTCTGAATAGATAAAAGGCAGTTTCTGAGTAATTGGGTAACATTGTAATTAACAATAATAATAGACAGCTTCATATTAATCCTTTTCGTTATAAGGTAATCGGTTGATAATAGATCTTCCAAGTGAAATTTCATCTGCATATTCCAGTTCATCTCCTACTGAAATTCCTCTGGCAATACTTGAAAAGTTCACATTGAAATTTTTAAACTTTTTATAAATATAATAGGCAGTGGTATCCCCTTCCATGGTAGCACTCAGCGCAAAGATAAATTCCTTTACATTCCCCTCATTCAGCTTTCTTTCAATACTTGGAATATTCAGCTGGCTTGGGCCTACTCCTTCCATCGGGGAGATTTTCCCACCCAAAATAAGGTATTTACCTCCATATTTACCTGTATTTTCAATAGCAATAACATCCCGTACATCTTCAACAATACAAATCAGCTCACCGCTTCTTTTTTCATTACTGCAGATCTCACAGATGTCAAAATCAGAAAAATTATGACATTCTTTACAGTATTTTATTTCATTGACAAGATTAATCAGGGAATTCCCAAGGCTCACCGCTCTGGAACTGGGCTGCTTTAATAAATGTAATGCTAATCTTAAAGCCGTTTTTCTTCCGATTCCAGGCAAACCTGAAATTTCATCAACTGCCTTTGCCAATACTTTACTTGGGTAATCCATAGCTGCAAAAATAAGGATTATTTGAGGAAAATTATCTATCCTAAAGAGGAGTTTTTGATGTATTGAAAAGGAATGTTCAATATCAATTCGCTACGCTTGTCAATCTTAGTAACCCATGATCACCCACTATTCACCAGCAAGGCAAAATTCTCTATTGATATATAAAACCCAAGATAATTCCTGTTGTTTTTACGGTTTCCATCTATTCTATTCGTCTATCATCTATTATCATCATTTTTACATCTCCTCTTCCCAATTTCCACAATGTCTCATTTCGATATTTTAATTCCCTATTCTACCCCCATACTCCATAACTCTAAAAAAACAGTTATATTTGCGGCTTAATTAAATATGAAAAAAATAAACTAACACATGGTACTTAACAACCTAAATTATCCACTGGATTTCAAGTTTAAAATTTCGACACTAGCCAGTGACTTCAACATTACTGACAAAAATGGGAATTACGTAGCTTACGTACGTCAGAAAATGTTCAAACTGAAAGAAGACGTTATTGTTTTCAATGATGAAAGCAAATCAAAAGAACTTTTCAGAATCAGAGCCAATAAATGGATTGACTTCAACGCGTCTTATTCGTTAAATGATATTGTTGACAACAAAAACTACGGTAGATTAGCAAGAAAAGGGATGCGTTCTCTTTGGAAATCAAGCTATGATATCCTGGATGCTAACGACCAGCCCAAATTCAAAGTACAAGAAGACAACGCATGGGTAAGATTCTGGGACAGCTTTGTAGGAGAACTTCCTATCATTGGAATGTTTACAGGATATTTCCTTAACCCATCTTATACTGTTACCGGTATTGACGGAAAAGCATACTTCAAACTTAAAAAAATGCCTTCATTCTTTGGAAGAAGATTCCAATTAGACAGATTAATCGATATTGATGATGAGGAAGAAAGTTTGGTGATTCTTTCATTATTAATGATGACCCTCCTTGAAAGAGCAAGAGGCTAACATTTTAAAACCACAAACACATGAAATACCTAATCATTTTACTTTCTGCATTTCTTTTAGTTGCCTGTAAAAAGGACAAAGAAACAGTTTCTGCAAGTACTACAGCCGATTCTTCAAACATGGTTAAAGATTCTGCCACAGCAAGTATTCCTTCCGGGAAAATTCAGATTGAAAATATCTCATTTCCTGAAGAAATCAAAGAATGCTCATGCTATTTTGCAAGAAACAAGGCTGATTTTGAAGCTGAAAAATATATTTACGCTGATGATGCCGGAAAAACTGCTTATATGAACCTTGATGGTAAAAGACTCGCCATGAACCTTATCTCTTCAAGTGATATGGAAGTGGATGAGGAATTGACCAAAGAAATAGAAAATAATGATTACAAAATCTCTGTAAAAGGTAAAAAGATAAAAGGTGAAGAAGCCTTACTCTTTGAAGGTACCCTAACCATTGAAAAACCAGACGGCAGTGTTATTACAACACCGATCTACGGAGAATGTGGCTGTTAATAGCAAAAAGTGAATAAGTTCATTCTCAAATTTACTTATTCATTCTTTTATAACTCATAAAAATGCTTCTGTATTCTACGGAAGCATTTTTTATTTTGTAAATTTGAGAAAAATAAATTTCAATGGAATTATCTAATATAGAACCGCAGATAATCTGGAAAAACTTCTCCAAATTAAATGCTGTTCCAAGACCATCAAAAAAAGAGGAAAAAGTAATTGCCTTCATCAAAGGATTTGGTGAAAACCTAGGCTTAGAAACTACTGTAGATGAAGTAGGGAATGTAATTATTAAAAAGCCTGCTACTGCAGGAATGGAAGACCGTAAATCTATTGTACTTCAGTCACATTTGGATATGGTTTGCCAGAAAAACAATGATGTTAATTTCGATTTTGAAACAGAAGGAATCAAAATGGAAATTGACGGAGATTGGGTAAAGGCAAAAGGAACCACTTTAGGAGCTGATAACGGTTTAGGAGTGGCTACCATTATGTCTATCCTTGAAAGTTCAGATATTCCTCACCCTGCATTGGAAGCTTTATTCACTATTGATGAGGAAACAGGAATGACAGGTGCTATCGGTTTAAAGCCAGGACAGCTTACCGGAGAGATCCTATTAAACCTTGATACGGAAGAAGACGATGAAATTGACATCGGCTGTGCCGGAGGTGTTGATGTTACTATCACTCAAAACTACACAACAGAAGCTCCGAAAGGACAGACTGTAAGAATTGAAGTAAAAGGATTACAGGGAGGTCACTCAGGAATGGATATCCATAAAGGTTTCGGAAACGCAAACATTATCCTTGGAAGACTTCTTTACAAAGGAATAGAAAATCAAAATATTGAACTGATCTCTATTGATGGTGGTGGATTAAGAAATGCCATTCCAAGAGAAGGAGTTGCTATGATCTCCGTAAGAAATGCTCAGGAGTTCATCCAGGAAGTTACAGTTCTTAAAACAGAAATTTTAGAGGAATTTGCATCTGTAGAACCAGCTCTTCAAATCAATATTGAAAATTCTACTTCTTCAGACAAATCGATTTCAGAAGGTGATTCTAAAAAAGTGATTCTTACTTTAAAAGCTCTTCACAACGGAGTATACAGAATGAGCCCGGATGTGGCTGATCTTGTAGAAGCTTCCAATAATGTAGCAAGAGTTGAATTGAAAGGTGGAGAATTAAAGATTCTTAACCTTACCAGATCTTCAGTAGACTCTTCTAAATATTCTACAGCAGAACAATTGAAATCTGTAGCAGAATTAGCTGGAATGAATGTAGTATTCAGCGGTTCATATCCAGGGTGGAAACCAAGACCAGGATCTGAAATCGTACAGATCATGGAAAAGATCTATACAGAGAAGTTCAATGAGAAGCCTCATGTTGTAGCTTGCCATGCAGGTTTAGAATGTGGTATCATTGGAGCTAATTATCCTGAAATGGAAATGGTAAGTTTCGGACCTACGATCAGAGGAGCACACTCTCCTGATGAGAAAGCAAACATTCCATCTGCTCAGAAATTCTGGAGCTTCCTGAAAGATATTTTAGCGAATATTCCTCAGAAATAGAATAGTAAAATAACTATATTGAATATCCAAAGTCAAGAGACTTTGGATATTTTTAATTTTATCAAATCATTAAACTATATTAAGAAATTAAGAACAAGTAGGGTAAACATAAATATCAATAAATAATTTCTTACCTTATTTAGCTTTAATCATAAAGACATTTAAATATGAAAAGTATTACAGTATTTTGCGGCTCAAGTTTCGGTACAGATAAAACCTATGAAGAACAGGCATTTTTACTTGGTCAGACTTTAGCAAAACAAAATATACAACTCATTTACGGTGGCTCTCAAACCGGTTTAATGGGAACGATTGCCAACGGAGCATTAAGTGAAAACGGAAAAGTAACCGGCGTTCTTCCTAACTTTTTACAGGCCAAGGAAATTGCCCATAAAAACCTTACTGAACTGGTTCTTGTAGAAACAATGCATGAAAGAAAAACCAAAATGAATGAACTTTGTGATGGGGTGATCGTCCTTCCCGGCGGCTACGGAACGTTGGAAGAATTCTTTGAGATGATTACCTGGGCACAGCTTGGTCTTCACAAAAAACCAATCGCCATTTTGAATATTGACGGATTCTACAATGACCTGATAAACTTAGTTCAGAATATGGTAGATAAAGGCTTTTTGAAGCAGGTAAACAGAGATATGCTTCTGATCAGTGACAATATAGATGAATTGCTGGAAAAAATGAGAAATTATCAGGCTCCTACGGTTGGAAAGTGGATTTCTAAAGAGGAAATATAAGTTCTCAATCAAAAAATATAAAAAACCCGTTCGGATTTTCCAAACGGGTCTCTTATTAAGATTAAAAAATATTTTTAAGGATAAGGAGCAATTTCCACTTCAAGTCCTTCCATGGCATCTGCAATATGCAACTGACAACCTAATCGGCTGTTGTCTTTCACATGGAAAGCTTCAGCAAGCATCGCATCTTCTTCATCTCCCATTGGTTCCAGACCAGGATCATTGATTACATAAACCTGGCATGAAGCACACATCGCCATTCCACCACATACCCCAATAGTACCTTCTTCAGCCAATTCATAAGAACGGATGATTTCCATTAAGTTCATGGACATATCCGTAGGAGCGACAACGTCGTGGATTACACCTTCTCTGTCGGTGATTTTAATATTAATATCTGACATAATTCTGCAAAATTAGTCAATTTTTTTCACAACAGCCTTCTCTGCTTCTTTACGGCTTCCGTCAAATCCGTCTACTCCACTTACTGTAGTATATTTCAATACGAATTTCTTACCAGGATTCAATCTGTTATAAACACTTTGACACATTAAAGTTGCTTCATGGAAACCACAAAGAATCAACTTCAGTTTTCCAGGATATGTATTAATATCTCCGATAGCATAAATACCGTCAATATTAGTCTGATAATCAAGGGCATTGTTTACAACAATTGCATTTTTCTCGATGTTCAGTCCCCAGTTTCCGATCTCCCCCAATTTTGGAGTCAACCCGAATAATGGAATGAAATAATCTGTTTCAATTTCAAAAGCATCTTCACCATCTTTCTGTATAGTGATTGCTTCTACTTTACCATCACCTCTTATTCCAGTTACTTCAGCTGGAGTGATCAACTTGATTTTTCCTGCGTTTTTCAGGTCCTGAACTTTTTCTACAGAATCCAAAGCTCCTCTGAACTCATTTCTTCTGTGAATCAAAGTAACTTCACTGGCTACGTTAGAAAGGAAAATACTCCAGTCAAGGGCAGAATCTCCACCTCCGGCAATCACTACTTTCTTATTTCTGAAATGCTCAGGTTCTTTAACGAAATACTCCAGACCTTTTTCCTCATAATCAGCTACGTTTTCAAAAGTAGGTTTTCTAGGCTCAAAAGTTCCCAATCCACCTGCAATAGCAATCGCCTTACATCTGTGAACAGTTCCTTTGTTAGTAACCACTTCAAACCACTCATCATCTACTTTTGTGTAAGAAACGGCTGTTTCTCCCAATGTAAATCCAGGTTGAAACTGCTTGATCTGCTCCATCAAATTATCCACTAATTCTCCAGCGTTTACTGAAGGATACCCCGGAATATCAAAAATAGGTTTCTTCGGATAAAGTTCAGCCAATTGCCCTCCCGGTTGTGGAAGTGCGTCAATAATATGGCACTTCATTTTTAAAAGCCCTGCTTCAAAAACGGCAAAAAGTCCTGTAGGACCTGCCCCTATGATCAATATATCAGTGGTTATCATAATTTAGATAATTTAATTATACATGTAACTGCAAATTTACTAATTTTAATGCGAAGCATATTTAATTGATTCTAAATAAAAACCTGAGATTTGTCAAATATCTATTATTTAAGATATTAAATTTGGCAATGTTTTTGTAAATGTCTTATCATGAAGAAAATTTTAAACCTTTTTGCAGTATTTATATTCTTTTTAGGCTCTGCCCAGATTGATAACATCGCAGACGGCGAATCCATCACCCTTAGAATCCACTATGGCTTCTTAAATGCAGGAACCGCTAATCTTACTACTAAAAAGACTACTTATAAAGGCGCTCCTCACCTTTATGTAAAAGGTACCGGACAAACTACTGGTGCGGTAAAAGCATTCTTCAAAGTAGAAGACTTATATGAAAGTTTCATTGATACAGCAACCGGTTTACCTAGCTACTATGTAAGAAATGTACGTGAGGGAGGTTATCGTCAGCATTTTGAAACTGCCTTTAATCACGATAACAATACTTTAATTTTAACTGATAAAAAAACACCAGCTAATGGTTCAAAGGTCATCAAATCCGTGAAAGGAGTTCAGGATATGCTTTCCTGCTTCTATTATCTTCGAAGCAAAAACCCGGATGAATTAAAAGTAGGAACTGTTATCAATATGAATGTATGGATTGATGATGAAATGTTTCCTTTTCAGCTTAAAGTGACAGGAACTGAGAACTTAAAAACAAAATTCGGTACGATCAATTGCTTAAAAATAATTCCTTCTGTAAAAAGCGGAAGAGTATTCAAGGAAAAAGAAGGGGTTACCATGTGGGTTTCCAATGATGCCAATCACTTACCGATGCTCTTGAAAGCTGAATTGGCTGTGGGTTCACTCAAAGCAAGTATTGATGATTATAAAAACGTAAAATATCCTTTAAAGTTTACCAAATAGTTTCAGAATACAATAAAAACAAAACAGAGAATCTATAGCCAGACTCTCTGTTTTATTTTATCCCTTAAGGCATTCTGTATTTTAAAATCTATAAGAAACCCCAGCCTGGGCTATTCCTTTCATTCCAATATTAGTTTCCACAAAAACACTTAGATCTCCTCCATATCTCAGCCCAATGGGAACAACATTAAATCCAAATCCAGTACTGCTATCTTTATTCTCCTTTTCAGTATCCTTATTCACATAAGTTGTACTCGTAAAATTAACACCAATGCTACCTCCTGAATACAGTCCTAGCTTATTCTTTCTAAGCCAGAAATAATCTATTTTTGGAAGTATTGAGGTTATGTTTTGTTTCGAAACAGACTCTGTTTTTCCAAAGAATTCATTGGTAACATCTATCCCATAGCGCCACTTCATATTTTCACTGTACATCATTACTCCAAAAGCAGCAACACCTTTGCTTGAAGGACTTATTGTGGAAGTTCCAGAAACGAAAGCTAGAACAATGGTAGGAGCTAGTTCATACGCAATCCCATACACAGAAGGAGCTCCATAACTGGCTGCAATTTCAATTTTTTGAGCATTAAGACATGCCCCCGCAATTAAAAGCAGAAATAACAATTTTTTCATAATGTTTATAATTTAACTAGATCAAAAATAAAAATCTAACTAAATTAATTGCAACAAAATATAACTTTAATGAAAAAAACAACCATTTGATTCAAAATTACCCAAAGAGTTAGAATTAATTACACTTTTAATGAGTGTGTGTTATAAATTTTAAATTCAAGTTGTCTTAATAATAAGAGAAGCTGCAAACAATATTTAAAAGCTTTATTAATTCTCTTAAACGAGATAAAAAAAACATCAATTTCTGAAATCAATATTTGAAAAATATAGATTTCCTGGCAATTTAAAGGAGAATAAATAAATTTAACAAACTGAATATCAATTTATTAAATAATTATTTCCAATAAAAGTGAAAAAAAATTTGGATTCTTATTTTTTTTGAATACTTTAGCAAAATAACCACGAAACAAAACTAATAACAAAGATTAAACAAAATTATTATGAATTTAATAATATTGAAACTCTGAGAACTATCATGAGGAATTTAAGGAGCAAGAAGAATTTATTTCCGGCTTTTTAGATACAGTAACATTATTATTTTAAAATATGTGTTACAAGCTTAATTCTTCTGCAAGGTTAAATTTCAATATACCTTCTCTCACAAAGACCAGGATCTACCGGTTTATGACATACTGAGGTCTTTACCCATTCAATATTATACTCCTTACAGGATACAATCATCATTGATATCCTAATATCAAAATCCGATCTTTCATCCATTTAAGTTTGTAGTGGCCAATACAGACCAGGAAGGATTATAGATAAAAGTGAAATTAATTAATTTATTAAATCTTAAAATTTACAACCATGAACAAAAGATTATTATTCGCAGCAGGCGCTACTGCTGTTTGCTTAGTAGCATTTTCATTTAAGCCACTAGAGTCTCAAAAAGGAGTTTACGATCCTGTATCAGGAAATATCATCTTCAACGCAGGGACTGCAAAATCATTTACAAGTTCATATGACAACCACTCTGACAAGCAGGTAGTTTGGTCTAAGTACCACAAAGACTGGACTGCTGTACAGGAAATTGAAACTGTACAAAAGGTTTCTAATGTTCTTAACAAGTACTAGAACTATTTCCATTCAATAACCTATGCAAAGCTGTTGAATTCAACAGCTTTGCTTTTAATATAACGACTGATCATGAGGAAATTATATTTTTACTTTACCCTGCATTTCTTTTTAGTCTTAAGCATGTCTTTTTATTTGTGTATCTCATCCTATTATAAAGTAAAGGAATCTAAGGATGTAGACGTTTGGGTTTTAAAAGATATTGTAAAGTTCAGCAACAGAAATCTGCATCCGTATTTTGTTTTTACAGGAATTAATACCGGTTATGGTTTTTTTGGAACCAGTGTTTCTACGCAGAAATTCATTGAAATGGAACGTTATGACATCAATAACAAACTGCTTGAAAGCAGTGATAATTTTGGATTTACCACTGTTACCGGAAGAATACGATACGAAGGATTTCCTACTCATATTTCCAACTTTATTTCAGAAACTGAGGAAATGGCTGCCAAAGACAGCACACAAAAAAAATCAAAAGATATCAAACTTAGGGAAGACTATGCTTATAAATTATTTAAACATTTAGGAAAAAGAGCTGTAGGAAACGACACTAATACCCAATACTACATTATCAGGCTTTGCACTATCATTCCGCATGATATCTGGCAGGGACAAATAACAAAAAACAAAGTATATGTTGAAAAAGAGTATAAATACTATATTAAATAAAGCTGATACTTTCTGGAGAATTCCACAAAATCAGACAACAGAGATGTTTCTCCCATTCTTCAGAATTGGGGTTGTATTCATTGCTCTGGTAGATATTTTATCTATGTATAAGGATATCAGGCTGCTTTTTTCTGCAAATGAAACTTTCATTCCGAGAGATTTTCTGTTCTTATATTCTGAATATTTCGATTATCTGAACGGGCTGTATAATTACCTTGACATCAACAATTTATCAGGTATTTATTATAAATATATTTTAATTATTTATATCGCTGCATTAGTATTTGTATTAGCAGGACTCTTTACCCGGTTTTCTGTATTGATTGCACTGGTGGCACAGCTTATCATCTATCGCTCATTCGCGGAGGTAGGCTATGGATATGATCAGTTTGCAACCATTTCTCTATTCTATTGTCTTATTTTCCCTACCAACAGGAAGTATTCTATAGATTCCATATTGTTCAAACAGAAACAGCTTTCGGATTTCAACTATGCAAGGGTAATACAGATTCACCTGTGTATTGTCTATTTCTTTGCCGGGATTGCAAAAGCATTGGATATAGAATGGTGGAACGGGATTTCTTTATGGAGGTCTTTTTCATCTATTTACGATAATAATTTTAAACTTCCACCTTTCTTCTTTCTTATATTCGGGATTGGAACTGTCTTGTTGGAAACTCTTTATCCCCTGCTTGTTTCCATCAAAAAAACGAGGTATATCACTGTTATTATGTGCATCATTATGCATTTGGGGATTGCCTTCATTTTAAAGCTGTATTCTTTTGCGTTTATATTGATTTTGTGGAATATGTTGGCTTGGTTTTCAATATCCAAGGAATATAAAACTCAGGTGGTAAATGAATTCTAAGATTTTTACATTTTCTTTATTGTTTTGTCTTCAATTTTTTTTTTCACAGGAAAAAATAAACATTTCCGTTTATAACAGTCAGAATAACGGAATCCCGGGTGCTATTGTAACTTTATCGGATAATGAAAACAATATCCTGTTTTATAAAGAAACCGATGCAAACGGAAAAGTAGATTTTCACAATAAGGAAGGTAAAAACCTCAATATCTCGGTTTCTAAGCTGGGATATGAAAAACATGTAGAAAAAAACCTTAAAGCGGAACAAAAAATCAGCATACTTCTATCCGAAAAAACCAATCAGATTAATGAGATTATAATAAAGAACACCAAATATAAAGATACAGTAGCTGTAAAAACAGATCATCCAAGCATCACTGAGAAATCTTCTTTGAGGGATGCGCTCAATAAGGCTGAAGGCTTTATTGTTACCAAAGAAGGAGGAATCAGCTACAATGGGGTCCCTATTACAAAAATACTGGTCAACAAAAGAGAAGTTTTCGTCAATCAGAATAAGATTGCTCTGGATAATATCAATATGGAAGCCATCGAAAAAATACAGATGGTCAATAATTACAGGGATGGTTTTAAAGTAGATTTTGATAATTTCACTGCATCAGTTCTTAATATCAATACCAAATCCAATTACAAAGGAATTCTGAAGAAAAGCCTTCAGGGATTATACGGAGCAAAAAATGCCTATCTTATAAAGGGAAGTGCTATGTATTTTTCTGATAACATCAATGCATTTTTTACTACCAACACCAATAATGTAGGGGAAAAGGACATTAATACAGATAAACTTGACGGTATCTTTAGCTTATCAGGAAATATTCTTGGAGAGAGTATTAACCAATATTACATCTCGGATAATCTTGTAAAAAAGGATGAAAATTCCAACAATAATCTTATCCTGAGAAAACAATGGAAATACAGCAGGCTTAATTTTTCTGCTGAATACAATTATTTAAACTGGGAAAAAAGCACTCTTCAAAGATCTTACTATGCAGAAAACAAAGAACCAATAAGAGATCTTGATAATTCTACTACCAATCAGGGGAATTACCTGAACAGTAAAATTATGTATGATATTAAACTGAGTGAAAAAAGTATCCTGAGTATTGAGAATTCAATCATCAATAATCATATGAAGAATTTCCTTTCAGGAGATCTGACGACCAATTCTGTCTTATACAGAGATGAAGCAAGGATAATTCCTAATACATTCGCTATCAACAATAAGATTTCCTATGGAGGATTAATCAGCGATAAAATTCTGGTAAGTGGCAGCACTTCTTACTTCTATGAGAAATCCAGCAGTAATTTTTCATCTTATTTAAATACAGGGATCAGAAATAACCAGTCGCTGAAGCAGTTCAATCATGTCTTCGATTTTGATGCAAATATCAATTACAAACATTCCAATCTATTGACATTCTACCTTTTCTCTGAAGTAAAGTCAGTAGATAATGCATTATTTTCAGATGATAAAAAATATCAAAGAGAATATACTGTATCAGATATTTATCCGGGTATCCGTGGAAAAGATAAAAAATGGGAGTATTCTCTTGCAGTGGGTCAGAGAAATTTCTCTTTCCGTAACCAGTCGGACAAAAACAATACAGACCTTATGATCAGTGGAAATATGACCTTCCGTCTTTCCGGAGGTGCGAATCTTATTCTTGATATTGACAAAAGCAACAGAGTTGAGGATCTTGTAAAAGGAGTTGATATATTATATACCTCTTTAGCAACTGTAAATACGGGAAATATAGATTCTCAATATAATATTTCAAAGAATTTCAAGATAAAGCTGGGCTATTATCTTTCGAATATTGCACGATCTAAATCTTTTAATATAGATTATTCTTTTGTGGAAAGCAGAAATATCATACAGCCTGTTTTTACCAATTTTGATGGCATCACTACCTATTACAGGAATATCATCATTGATCATGTATATAAAAACAATTTCAATATATCCTGGAGAAAAGGATATTATTTTTCCACAGAGAACAGAAAGGTTGACTTCACTACAAAATTCAGCTATAACAGAAGTGATTTCCCTATTAACAATACCAGCGACAAGTATAATAGTAATACTTATACCATCAGCTTGCAGACTTCTTTAAATTTAAAATCCAGGATATTTAATGATATCAGTATTGCCTATCATAAAAACATTCAGGATATCAATATCAACCGAAAAAATGTAAACAGCTTTACTGTAAATTCATTTTTTTTAGATGTAAAAAGTGTCATCGGGAAATTCGAGAACCTTCTCTCAGCAAGCTACTCTTACAGCCCTGCTGAAGGAATCAATTACAATACTCCTAACCTTGACCTTTTATCATCCTACAAATATTCGGATAAAATAAGTTTTTTCCTGAGAGGAAAAGCTTTATTCGATCTATTATCCAGCAATAACAAGACTAAAGATCTCAATGTGTATTCAGATGGTAATATCATTACAGAAACAATCAATCCATACAGAATGAAATATCTGATGGCAGGAGTAGAATATAAATTTTAACACAATGAAAACTATTTTAAAAATCAACGTTTGCTTTTTATTACTGATACTAAGTACTCAAAAGCTAACCGCACAAGAGGCCGCTGATCAGAGAATAATTAAAGTATCCTATATGAACATGCCTCTAAGCTCCCATCAGGTGAGTAATAATGCAGGAGTATCTCAGGAGAGCCGGGATAATGACATTGCATTACAAAGTTCTCACAAGTTTTATTACACCTTATTGATTGATCCCAAAACCAACCGTTCTATTTACAAAATGGACAGCACTAAGATCAATAAACCTGAAAACCAAAAAGACGTACAACTGATGATCAATGACGAATTTAAATATTGTGTAAGACAAAATCAGGACTCCTATTTCCTCAATGAATCCATATTCAACCAGAAGTTCTACTCAGAAGGTAAGTTATCTGATATCGAATGGAAAATAACTGCCGAAGAAAAAGAACTTTTAGGATTTAAAGCCCGAAAAGCCGTTTCCAAAAAAGAAGAATATTTAATAACAACATGGTATACCGATGACATTCCTGTATCCAGCGGCCCTGTGAATTTCTTTGGTTTACCCGGATTGGTAATCTGGTCTGAAGATTTTTTCAGAACTACCCAGATGACTAAAATTGAGTACCTGAATAATTTCAGTTCAAAATTTGATGAACTCTACACCTCTTTACAACAGGATTTCAATACCAACAAAAAGAAATTTCTTATCAAGGAAAACATCTTTTTGGAACAGAAAGCTGAGCTGACCAAATCAATGATCAGTGTGATGGATAAAAGTTCCCAATAATACCTGGAAGCCCATAGTAAAGATTAATTATTAACCCTAAAATCTACAGTATGAGTAAGCAAGTCATTGTTTTTTATGATAACTGGTGCCCCAATTGCACACGATTTATAAACATCGTAAAGAAAGTCGATTGGCTACAGGGAATTCACGAGGTTCCCTTAAGAAATCCAGTCCTTTCAAATCAATATCCTGGATTGGATTTACAGAAAGCCTATAAAGAAATGGCTTCTTATCAGGAAAAATGGAATTATGGTTTTATTTCTATTTATCTCATACTGATAAGACTTCCCCTTGCATGGGTTTTTATTCCTATTTTATTTTTATTAAAAATTTCAGGAATTGGGGAAATTATTTACAAAGAACTGGCTATAAAGCGAAAAATCATCCCCATTCACTGTACTGAGGATAGCTGCCAGATTCCGGAACATTAAAAAAGAAAAAAAAAATTAATGACTGAATTTTATTGATGAGAACTTCACCCGATGTACAATAACTGGGCCCCATTGAAAAAGAAACAGATCTTCGTTTTTTTTCTGTCAACCGTGTAATATAGTATGGTTTTAAGTTGTCTTAATAATAAGAGCGAAAATATAATACCAGAGAAATAAAGGGCAAATGTTCCTAAATGTGGATGAATATGCAGCGTATTATAGAAAGAAACAAGACACGTGTAAATTTTTCAATAAAATCAGTTTTTAATTACGTTTTGTTTCTTAGGTCAGTAATTAAAAACAAAAACCTCCGGAGCTCCGGAGGTTTATTTTTTATAGTGTCTTGAATTGCTCCAAGGTTCTTATATCATTTTCAAAGAACATTCTGATATCACTCATTTGGTAAAGAAGCATGGTGATTCTTTCAATTCCCATTCCGAATGCATATCCTGAATATTTTTCAGCATCAATATTTACATTCTTTAATACTGCAGGATCTACCATACCACAACCCATGATTTCTAACCATCCTGTTCCTTTTGTGATTCTGTAATCTGTTTCAGAGTTTAATCCCCAATACACATCAATTTCAGCACTTGGCTCTGTGAACGGGAAGAATGAAGGTCTCATTCTGATTTTAGATTTCCCGAAAAGCTCAGTAGTAAAGAACTGGATTGTTTGCTTCAGATCTGCAAAGCTTACATTTTCATCAATATATAATCCTTCAATCTGATGGAAGATACAGTGAGAACGTGAAGAGATCGCTTCATTTCTGAATACTCTTCCCGGAGACAAAATTCTGATAGGCGGCTGATTTTCTTCCATATAGCGGGTCTGTACAGAAGAAGTATGCGTTCTCAAGAGAATATCCGGATTCTGCTCAATAAAGAAAGTATCCTGCATATCTCTTGCCGGGTGATACTCCGGAAGGTTCAATGCAGTAAAATTATGCCAGTCATCTTCAATTTCAGGACCGTCAGCAACTGCGAAGCCAATCGATTTGAAGATTTCAATGATTCTGTTTTTAACCAGATTGATCGGGTGTCTGGAGCCCAATTCCAATGGAAAAGCAGGTCTCGTAAGATCTTCTTTTTCTAACACAACAGAAGATGTGGAAGTATTTTTCAAATCTTCCAGTTTTACAGCAACTGCCTGTTTTAAAGTATTGATCTTTTGTCCGAATTCTTTCTTCTGGTCGTTAGGAACTTCTTTAAATTTTTCAAAAAAATCATTCAGAACCCCTTTTTTACCGTTGTACTTGATTCGGAAGCTTTCTATATCTTCCTTAGAGGTAGCATTGAAGCCGTTTACTTCGATCAGTAGTTCTTCTATCTTTTCTATCATTATTTTACCCTTTCAAAATGTTTTGCAAAAATACGACTTTTAAGTTGAATAATAAGTCCGTCATAAAAAAATCTGCCTCTTTTTCGGGAGGCAGACTTCAATCACTTATTTCACTTAAATAAAAAAATTATTTCTTTTCTAAAGCTTTAACGTTGATCTGAAGAGTTACCTCATCTTTAATCACTCCATTTTCAGCCGGAGCCTGGAACTTCACGCCAAACTCTTCTCGTTTGATATCTTTTGGCTCAGTCGCTACACTTACTTCTCCGTCTTTCACAGAAACATTAGCTTTAAACTGTACAGGTTTTGTAATTCCTTTAATCGTTAAATTACCGTCCAAAAGAGTATTATAATCACCTTCTGTAGAAGGAGTAACCTTTGTAATCTCATAAGAAGCCGTAGGGAACTTTTCTACTTCGAAGAAATCACCGCTTTTAAGGTGACCGTTTAATTTACCCATATCTTCAGGACTGTCTTTCAAGTCTACAGAAGTCAGGGAGTTCATATCAGAAACAAATTTACCGCTTTCCAGTTTTCCATCCTTTACCGTTACATCTCCACTTTCAAACTTGATTGTTCCGAAGTGGCTCGTATTTTCAGATTTAAATACTTTGTATCCTTTCCATTCAACCTTACTGTTTAGCGTATCCAAAGTGTACTGGTTACCATCCTTGGTTGTAGTCACCTCATTACCTTCGCTGGTAAGCGGTTTATCTTTTTTACAAGAAACCACTACAGCAGCAACGAATAAAGCAGGAATAGCCAACGAAAACAGTTTTTTTCTCATTTTTGATTTATTTTTATTACTTCCGCTAATATAATAAAAAAAATTATGTTTTCATAAAAACCTTACATTTGTAATATGCTATTAGAAATAAACAATTTATTTTTCTCACACACCAAAGATAATCCCTTGTTTCAAAACCTTAATTTAAGATTTGAAGCCAATAAAATCATTGCTCTGGCAGGGGAAAGCGGATGCGGAAAATCCACTCTTTTAAACCTGGTGTATGGATTACTGAATTGGGAAAGCGGAGAGATTATTTTTGATGGAATCAGATTGCTGGGGCCTAAAGGAAACCTTGTTCCCGGAGAAGCTCAAATGAAATTTGTAGCCCAGAATTTTGACCTTATGCCTTATGCTACTGTTGCTGAAAATGTAGGTAAATTTATTTCAAATATCAATTTAGCAAAGAAAAGAGAAACCGTCATGGAACTTCTTGAAGTAGTCGGACTTCAGGAGTTTGCCCATGTACTTCCTAAATATTTAAGTGGCGGACAACAACAAAGAGTTGCTATTGCAAGAGCACTTTCCGTTTTGCCCAAACTGCTTATTCTGGATGAACCCTTCAGTAACCTGGATTTTCCAAGAAAAATAGAACTTAGGGAGAGACTTTTCCGATACGTAAAGGAGCAGCAGATCTCTCTGATCATTTCTACCCATGAACTTCAGGACATCATGCCATGGGTGGATCAGATTGTTATTCTTCAGGATGGAAGACTCATTCAGAATGACAGTCCGGAAGAAACCTACCGAAAACCTTACAATGCCTATGTTGCTAAATTATTCGGAGAAGTCAATCTGTTTACTGAAACTGAAGCAGCAGATTTCCAGCTTACAAAACTTTCTTACTACCCAAAAGAAATAAAAATATCCGAAGCTGGCCCTGAAGCTGAAGTACTGGAAAGCAGATTTGCCGGAAACTATTACTGGAATAAAATTAAAGCAAGAAACAAAGAACTTGTGATCTATACCGATGAAAAATTAGAAGGCTTAGTTAGTATTTCGTTTATTTAAATCGAAGAATAATGAGACAGCAAATGATTAATATTTAAACCTAAGCACATTAGCTCCCCTGACCTTTTAAGCCTTACAAAAAAGCACATAACTCATACATTTACTTACACTTATCAATAAAAAAAACACAAACATAAGAATCTGTTATCAAACTTTTTCTTACATTTGTATTTCCACAGCATAAGGAAATTATTGGTTATTTCTCTTTCTGCCTTCTAGACGGACATTAGCAATTTTGCAATTAAGTTTATTGAAAGATTACACTGTCCAATTTTTTCCTTTTTTTATGGTCTTAAGCTAAAAACTTTTAATCAAAAGTATAGTATCAACAGCAAAAAGCTATTCACTAACAGCTATTATGCTTTCTTCACAAATTCTGACTTTAAAGCCATTGCTCCGAAACCATCAATTTTACAGTCGATATTGTGATCGCTTCCTGGTCTCAGACGGATATTTTTTACTTTAGTCCCAGCTTTTACTGGCTTTGGTGCTCCTTTTACAGGAAGATCCTTTACCACCACCACAGAATCACCATCCTGAAGCTCATTTCCGTTAGAGTCCAATATTTTCCCTTCGTTTGCTGCTTCAGAAGCTGCTTCTTCAGGATTCCATTCGTAGAAACACTGAGAACATACCATCATGTTATCATTTGGGTACGTAAACTCAGAACTACATTTCGGACAAAGTACTGTATCACTCATATTTTTAATTTTTGCAAAGGTATAGCTTTTTGGAGGTTGAAGTCAAGAGGGAATCTGGATGAGAGGTAAAAAGACGGAAAGATGACAGACTAAGAGATGGGAGACAGGAAGGACAAAGCTGATAACTTCAGTCCTTTTAAATATCAATAGTGAATTTTTCTTAGGAAGTGAACAGAAAATCATTGATGGCTACAAAAATTGACAAGTGAAGCGAATTGACCATTCACCATTCTCCTTCCCCCCTCTTATTATCCAACTCTAAAACCCACTACCCGTCAAACTCTCCAACTCAATCTTCAACTCTCAACTTTAATTCGTATTTTTGCAGATTCAAACAGCGAAGCAAATTTATGGAACTTATTCACAGAAACTTGGCTATCGGGATTCACGATGCCTTACAAGAAACATTTTTTGAAAAAAACAAGTATGCCGATAAAGTTATTGAAAGACTTTTAAAGGCAAACAAAAAATGGGGAAGCCAGGACAGAGCCGTTGTTTCTGAGATTTTCTACAATATTATCCGTTGGAAAAAACGCCTTGAATATTATATGGGTGAAGGGGTAAAGCCCAACAATATTTATAAACTTATCATTGCTTATCTTCTTTGGAGCAAGACCAATTATAAAAAGTTTGAGGAGTTTGACGGAATCAAGATTGCGGATATCCTTACCAAGCTTAAAAAGAATACGGTTCCTACAAAAGCAATAGAACATTCTATCCCGGACTGGTTGGCAGAAACGTTGGAAAAAGAATTGGGAGCTAACTGGGAAAGAGAAATGATTGCTTTGAATGAGCAGGCACCTACTGTTTTAAGAACAAACTCATTAAAAACAACTACAAAGGAACTTATTTCAGACCTTTCGGATGAAGGTGTTGTATCCTTTTCTATTAAAAACTATCCTGACGCTATACAGCTTGAAGAGAAAAAGAATGTTTTTCTTACTACAGCTTTCAAAGAAGGATTATTTGAAGTTCAGGATGCCTCTTCTCAGAAGATCGGGTATTTCCTTGATGTAAAGGAAGGACAGAGAGTTGTGGACGCATGTGCGGGTGCAGGAGGAAAGACTCTTCACCTGGCAGCACTAATGGGAAATAAAGGTCAGATTATCGCTTTAGATATTTTCGAGTGGAAACTGACTGAATTGAAGCGTCGTGCTAAAAGAGCGGGAGCACACAATATTGAAACCCGTATGATCTCCGACAATAAGGTGATCAAGCGTCTTCATGATAAAGCAGACAGGTTATTGATTGATGCACCATGTTCAGGTCTTGGAGTTTTGAAAAGAAATCCGGACAGTAAATGGAAAATTGATCAGGACTTCATTGACAGAATCAAGAAAGAGCAACAGCAGATCCTTCAGGACTATTCTAAAATACTTAAAAAAGGAGGAAAGATGGTATATGCCACATGTTCTATCCTGCCATCTGAAAACAACCTTCAGGTAAAAGAATTCCTTCAAAACAATCCGGGATTCAAAATGATCAAGGATGAGAAAGTAATGCCAAGCGAAGGGTATGATGGATTCTATATGGCGTTGATCGAAAGAGTTTCTTAACCGATTCCTCCATACAACTATAAAAACTACTCTAAGGAGTAGTTTTTTTGTTTTTTGTAGTTAAAATGTAACATTTTATACCAATTCCCTACTAACTCTATAGATTAACCGTTTTGTTGCTGTAAAGTACATTTGTAAACCAAATTACTTTATTGCCAAATAATATTATGAATAAAGGAACTGTACTTAAATTTCCGGCTACCCTTTTACCTTACCTGTCTTCTACACAGGCATACGGGAGCCGTTATATCAGTTCTTATCATATAAAAAACATCCGACTCCCATTCTGGCTATGAGCAGGAAAAATTCATCAGGAGTAGCACCAACAGTAAATACAAAACGATTACTCATTTAAAAGACGACCTGACAATGCTGTCTTGCCTTTTTTAAGCAGGAAAAACCATTTCAAGGTCTGAATATAAAGATTAGTAAGAAAACAGGATTTTTAGCTTACTAATAGAGTTTAAAAAGAACTTATTAAAAGTCTATAAAAACAAAACCTTCTTGCATGAGAATTGCAAGAAGGTAAAAACACAAATGATGAAAAAAAATTATTTCGAGCCACAAAGTAAGGGCTAAAATTCACATAATAAATTACCATATATTAAGAAATATGTCATTTTTATTTTGTATAGAGGTAACATCTATTTTAGCCTAACGAAAAAAATTAATCAAAAACATTACAATTCTCTTAAATAGTTAATATTTTTCTTTCAAATAAATTAATTAATTGAAAATTTTAACTTACACGTAATTTTAATTGTTATTTATAAACATCCCCTTTACTTTTGTCATATAAATAATAAAAATATGTGTGGAATAGTATGTTTATTTGACGCCAAGCAGAAAACCGAGACATTAAGGCCTCAGGTTTTAGAAATGTCAAAAAAGATCCGTCATAGAGGACCGGATTGGAGTGGAGTTTATCAGGATGAAAAAGTAGTTTTCTCTCATGAAAGACTTGCTATTGTAGATCCTACTTCCGGAAAGCAGCCTTTATTTACTAAAGACGGAAAAGTAGTATTAGCCGTAAATGGTGAGATCTACAACCATAGAGAATTAAAAGAAGAATTTACCGATTATGAGTTCCAGACTCAATCTGACTGTGAGGTTATTCTGGCACTTTACAGAAAATATGGAAAAGACTTTGTTGAAAAGCTGAACGGGATTTTCGCATTTGCATTATACGATACAGAAAACGACGTGTATCTCGTTGCTCGTGATCATATGGGAATCTGCCCACTGTATCAGGGATGGGATAAAAACGGAAATTATTATGTAGCTTCTGAACTAAAAGCTTTGGAAGGCATATGCAAAACCATTGAAACATTCTTACCAGGACATTTGGTATACAGCAAAGATGGAGCTGAGCTTCAGCAATGGTATACCAGAGAATGGGAAAGCTTTGACCACGTAAAGGATAACGAAACAGATATTGATAAACTAAGAAAGGGGCTTGAAGATGCTGTTCACAGACAGCTGATGAGTGATGTCCCTTATGGTGTATTACTTTCCGGTGGGCTTGACTCGTCTGTTATCTCAGCGATTACAGCAAAGTTTGCAAGGCAAAGAATTGAAAGCGGAGATACTCAGGAAGCATGGTATCCAAGACTGCACAGTTTTGCGGTAGGACTTGTAGGTTCTCCAGACCTGGCAGCCGCTCAAAAAGCAGCCAAGCATATAGGATCTGTTCACCATGAAGTTAACTTTACCGTTCAGGAAGGATTGGATGCAGTACGTGATGTAATCTATCATCTGGAAACTTATGATGTGACAACCATCAGAGCTTCCACCCCAATGTATCTTTTAGCACGAGTGATCAAATCAATGGGAATCAAGATGGTATTGTCCGGAGAGGGTGCTGATGAACTGTTCGGTGGCTATCTGTACTTCCATAAGGCGCCTAACGCTAAAGAATTCCATGATGAAACGGTAAGAAAACTTGGAAAGCTTCATTTATATGACTGCCTGAGAGCCAACAAGGCTTTAATGAGCTGGGGAATAGAAGGCAGGGTTCCTTTCCTTGATAAAGAATTTATGGATATTGCCATGACGCTTAACCCACAGGATAAAATGATTAATGTTTCTGAAGGGAAAATTGAAAAATGGGTACTAAGAAAAGCTTTTGAAGATATTCTTCCGGAATCTATTGTATGGAGACAAAAAGAACAGTTCTCGGATGGTGTGGGATATTCATGGATTGATACGTTAAAAGAAGTTGCTCAAAAAGAAGTTACTGATGAGATGATGACTAACGCAAGATTCAGATTTCCGTTAAACACCCCACAAAACAAGGAGGAATACCGTTACAGAACTATTTTTGAAGAGCATTTCCCAAGTGAGACAGCAGCAGCAACTGTTCCATCTGTTCCATCTGTCGCCTGCTCTACTCCTATCGCTCTGGAATGGGATGAAGCTTTCAAAAAGATGAATGATCCAAGTGGAAGAGCAGTGAAAGTACATGAGACATCGTACTAGAAGTTTGAGGGTTTGAGGGGGTAAAGTTTGTGTGATCCTAAATTCACGATTCGCTTGCGAAGCCAAATGGATGATTGACATTAAAAAGATCTAAGATTTCAGGTTCTATTCACTTTGTCTATTATCTATTATCTTTTCGTGTCTTTACCTCTTATCCGGATTATCTTCCCTCTTGTTTCTAAACTCTACCACAATAATTTATTAATCCTGTAGCAATACGGGATTATTTTTTGAATTAACAATAACAATATGGCACAATTTAACTGACAATCAAAAATAATATCTAATAAATAATTATATTTGGAAAACGAAAATATCAATTATAAAAAAATGAGAAGAAACCTTACTGTTTTATTTGCCTTATTATCCATCAGTTTTGCTTTTGGACAGGGAAAATATGGCAAATATCTGAACTCAAAAAAGCTTGCTTTAGCTTATAAAAGCGTGAAAGATGCTGATAAGGATGACTATTATCAACAGTTCTACTGGTTGGTAAAAGCTGAGCAACTTAAGACTTATCCTCACCTTAAGGATATAAAGCCAGTAGTGTTGTATGAATTTGTAAAATACGTAAACCCTCAGAATCCGACAAAAAAACTGGATAAAAGAGACAAAGAGCTTAGAGCTACTGCAGAATTGTCTTTAAATCAATACTTCAAAAACAAGAATTTTGAGAACAATTCTGTTTTAATGTACAACCTTGAAACTTACGTTGATCCATCAAAAGGACAATTCTATACAAAGGTTGATCCTGAAAAGATCAAAGAGCTGGTTCCGAAAGAATTGTTTGCCTTTAATTCTTTCAACAGAAATTTAGGAGAAGAAAAGACCTACTATCTTTGGGTGGATAAGAAAAAAGATGATCTTAACATTGTAGATATTATTCCTAGTGAAAAAGATGACAAATCATTCTACACCAGATTGAGACAATACCTTCCTAACTATAAGTTTTCAAAATATGTTCCTTCTGTAAAAAAAGGAAACAAGTCTGATAAAACAGATATAGAATATTATTATATCATGCCTTTCGAGCAGAATACCGATAATATTGAATACAAAACAAAGGATTTCAAAAATTTCACTTTAAGCCAGTATAGAAAAGCCGGTGACGAATGGAAAGGAGTAGAAAAACCTAAAAAATAAATCAAAAAGTCCTGTGATATTTCACAGGACTTTTTTAATTTTATATGGATTTCTTTATCTAAGAATCAAATTGCTTAAAGCAAGCATTTTCTTCAATAAAAATAAGTCTGGAATTTTTTGAATATTCCAGCCTATACAAAATGACAGAAACAAGCCCCCAACAGACCTCAATAAAGAAAATTCTTCCTTTGATTCTCGCCACTGCTATTTTTATGCAAATGCTGGATTCAACCATTCTGAATACTTCTCTTCCCTCCATTGCCAAGGACCTTCATGAATCTCCGCTGAATATGCAGAACGCTATCATCAGTTATGTATTGACATTGGCTGTCTTCATGCCTGCAAGTGGATTTTTGGCAGACCGGTTCGGAACGAAAAAAGTATTTATTTTCTCATTGATACTATTTAGTTTGGGTTCATTATTCTGTTCACTGTCTCAAAACCTTACCCATCTTGTTATTTCAAGGGTAATTCAGGGTGTTGGAGGGAGTCTGATGACACCTGTCGGAAAGCTGGCACTCATTAAAACTTTTGATAAGAGTGAATTGCTTAAGGCGATGAACTTCGCTATTATTCCTGCCCTTATCGGGCCTGTTCTCGGACCTTTGGTAGGTGGTTATATGGTGGATTATTTGTCATGGCACTGGATATTTCTTATTAATATTCCTATTGGTTTTTTAGGAATTATTTTAGGGTTAAAATTTATGCCTGATTATAGATCTGATGATGTAGATTTTGATTTTAAAGGATTCTTAATCTTTGCAGCAGCCTCTCTCTTACTCTCTATTTCCTTAGAACTTTTTGGAAATATGCAGAATATAACACCGGTTCTCATTGTATTTATCCTGGGATTCCTGTTTCTTTACTATTACTATAAACATGCAAAAAAAGAAGGACATCCTATTTTCCCTTTAAACCTGTTTCAGGTAAGGACTTTCCGCGTTGGGATTGTAGGGAACTTAGCGACAAGACTCGGGATCAGCTCTGTTCCGTTACTGCTTCCGCTTATGATCCAGATTGCTTATAAACAGTCTGCCGTAACTTCAGGATGGATCATTGCTCCAATGGCTCTGACTGCTATATTCGGGAAATCATCTGTTATTAAAATTCTTGATAAATATGGCTATCGGCAAACGTTGATGATAAATACATTTATCATCGGAACTTTAATCTGCATGCTGGCTATTCCTGATATTCACACTTCATTATATTGGTTTGTTCCTATTATTGCTGTGCTTGGATTTTTCAATTCTATACAGTTCACTTCTATGAACACGATTTCCATTGCAGATCTCCGGAATTTTCAGACCAGCAGTGGCAATTCATTAATCTCCGTTAATCAGCAGCTCGCGATCGGTTTCGGAATTGCCTTTGGATTGATTGTTTTAAAAATATTTGAAAACTCTGACCTCATCCAGGGAGAAACTCACAATGCTTTCCGATATACCTTTCTTACGGTAGGAATATTAACGATATTATCAGGTTTTGTGTTTAGAAGACTACACATTTCAGACGGAAAGAATATGAAATCAAAAGAGGAATAAGTAAAGGTTAATTGTACATCAGTCTTTTACTACAATACGAACTTATCACAGATCAATGCATTTGCTTTATAAGTATGGTAATTTTGTTTACATAAAATCAACAATATTATGGCAACTAAAAAAGTAGAAATGGTAGTATCTCCAAGACCTGCACACTTTGTAGGTGACGGTTTTAGAGTTCATAATTTTATTCCGGGCGTACATGGCTTAGATATGAAAAGAATGGATCCGTTCATTATGCTTGATTATAATTCAAAATTTCATTTTAACGGTTCAGATAGACCAAGAGGTGTAGGAGTTCATCCACACAGAGGTTTTGAAACAGTAACCATAGCCTATAGCGGTAAAGTAGAACATCATGACAGTGCCGGAGGCGGTGGTATTATTGGCGAAGGCGATGTACAATGGATGACGGCTGCCAAAGGAGTTCTTCACAAAGAATACCATGAAACAGAATGGGCTAAAGAAGGTGGAATCTTTCAGATGGTTCAGCTGTGGGTCAACCTTCCTGCAAAAGATAAGATGAGCCATCCAAAATACCAGTCCATTGAAAACTCTAAGATAGAAAAAGTAGATCTTGGTAAAAATGGCTTTATTGAAGTAATTGCCGGAAATTATAATGGAAACAAAGGTCCTGCATTTACCTTCACTCCTATTCATATGATGAATGCAAAACTTAAAGTTGGAGGTAAAGCAGAATTTAATTTCCCTGCCCACTTCAACACAGCCGCTTTGGTTATTGAAGGAAATATTACTGTCAATGGAGAAGAACAAGTGAAAGCAGATCATTTTGCATTATTTAAAAATGAAGGGGAAAGCTTTACCATTGAAACCCAAGAAGATTCAATTGTTTTAATCATCAGTGGAGAGCCAATTAATGAACCCATCTTTCCTCATGGACCTTTTGTAATGAATACAAGAGAAGAGATCATGCAGGCTTTTGAGGATTTCAATACCGGAAAATTCGGATATCTTGAAGATTAAAAGGATAGATTTAAGTTTTCCTTAATCTTAAATGAGTTCTTTTTTACTAACTTTATATAACATTATACTGGGTTTAAGATGTCAAAGATTAATGTTAAATAATGGATGGATATAAACCTTATAGGTTTCGAAAACCTATAAGGTTTGTTTCTTTCTTTTATAAGTACAAAAGACATTAACCTCTTTAGACCTAGACCTTAACCAACTTTTTAATACAAAAAATTATGAAACCAGAATTTGAAAATATCCCCCTTGTAAAAGCCGAAAAAAGATTTGAAATAGAAGTTAATGGACATTATGCTTTTATTAATTATCGTGAAACAAGTCATCAGATTGCTTTGATCCACACTGAAGCAGAACCAGAACTGGCGGGAACAGGTGCAGCCGCTGCTGTAGTGGAAAAGACCCTGAATTATATTGAAGAAAGCGGTAAAAAACTTCTTCCGTTCTGTCCGTATGTTTTTGCCTTTATCAAAAAGCATCCTGAATGGAAACGTATCGTAGATGAAAAATTTGATGGATACGATAAACTGTAACTATTTATCAACATTTATTTAACACATTAAAAAAGCATTACATCATTATGTCAAATATTGGACTTATCATCGAAGAAAAAGCAGCAGATATCGGAAATTTTCTGGTAGGAAGACTTCTTCCGTTCCGTGAAAAAAGAGCGGTTGGACCTTTTGTATTTATTGACCACATGGGCCCTTCGGAATTAAAGGATTATCAAAACCTAGATGTTCCCCCTCATCCACATATCGGATTATCTACATTAACTTATCTGCTGGAAGGATCTATTTTCCATAGAGATAGCATCGGAAGTGCTCTTGAGATTAAACCCGGTGCAGTAAACTGGATGACTGCCGGAAAAGGGGTGGTACATTCTGAAAGAACGCCTGAATATTTAAGACACAGTGATAAAAGACTTCACGGATTTCAGATTTGGGTGGGACTTCCAAAACATCTTGAACAGTCTGAACCTACTTTCCATCATATTGAAGCGGATGAGATTCCGGTTTGGGAAGAAGACGGCATTCAGTATAAATTAATTGCGGGAGAAGCATTTGGAAAAACCTCTCCTGTTCCCGTACACAGCAAATTATTTTTCATTGAAATCAAAACCAAAGAAGCGAAGAAAATCAGCATAGGAAAGGATCTTTATGGGGAAGCTGCTATGTATGTTCTGGATGGTACGGTAACTACTGAAGGAAACTCTTATGGTTCAAAACAGCTGATGATCGCCAAAGACACTAAGCTGTGTGAATTTGATATGAGTGAAAACGGAACGGTCTATCTTTTCGGAGGTGAACCTTTTGATGAAGAGCGTTTTATCTTCTGGAACTTTGTAAACTCTGACAAAGAAATAATTGATCAGGCTAAAGTAAACTGGAACGATCAGAATCATGATGCATTTCCTTTGGTTCCAGGTGATGAGCAGGAATACGTTCCATTGCCAAAAGCGATTTTAAACAGAAAATAATTTCAGCTGACATAAACCATGAAAATATTAGCATTTGCAGGAAGTAGTTCTTCCACTTCCATCAACAGGGAACTGGTAAAGTTTGTTTTAAAAGATTTCCAGCATGAAGAGATCAACCTTATTGATCTCAACAATTTCACAATGCCTGTTTTTTCCGTAGATCTTGAAAAGAAAGGATTTCCGGATGAAGCTCATCATTTTTTAAAAGCCATTGAAGAATGTGATGTTATCATCTGTTCTCTTGCAGAACACAACAGGTCTTACAGTACCGCTTTTAAAAATCTTTTCGATTGGGCATCAAGGATTAATGTGAAAGTATTCCAGAATAAACCGATGCTTCTGATGAGTACTTCTCCCGGAGGGTATGGTGGTGGAAATGTTATGAATACAGCAAAAACATTTTTCCCTCAATTTGCAGCGGATATCAAGGATACTTTTTCCCTACCCAAGTTCTATGAGAATTTTGATCTTGAAAGCGGAGTGATCAATCCTGATATGCTGAGCGAGCTGAAAATGAAGATTGAAAACTTTAAAAATTCAATTACCAATGACTAAGGGAAGACTGGAAGCTTTTAGTGATGGAGTTCTTGCCATCATTATCACCATTATGGTTCTTGAACTGAAAGTACCTGAAGGAAGCAGCTGGATAAGCCTAAAACCTCTGATTCCTAAATTTTTAGCCTATATTTTCAGCTTTATCTATGTAGGAATTTACTGGAACAATCATCATCACTTATTTCAGACAGTAAAAAAAGTAAACGGAGGTATTCTTTGGGCCAATCTTCATTTGTTATTCTGGCTTTCCATGATGCCTATTGCTACAGAATGGATCGGCACTACCGGTTTTGCAGAAAATCCTGTAGCAACCTATGGTATTGTCCTCGTATTATGTGCTATTGCCTATAGTATTCTGGAGAATGTTATTATCCGGTGTGAGGGTGAAAATTCAAAGCTGAAAGAAGCTATCCATTCAAAAAATAAAGAGAATATATCCATTATATTTTATATTCTGGGAATCGCTACTTCATTTTTTTATCCTTATATTGCCATCGGTTTTTATTATATAGTGGCTCTTATATGGCTGATTCCGGACAGAAGAATCGAAAAATCATTAAAAGACAATTAATATGGAAACACACGAATATCCCAACGGCAACATTACTGTCATCTGGCAGCCTCAGAAGTGTATCCACTCGGCTGTATGTGTAAAAATGCTTCCCAAAGTCTACAATCCAAAAGACAGACCCTGGATAAAAGCAACCAATGCAACCCCGGAAGAACTAAAAATACAGATAGATCAATGCCCATCTGGAGCATTAAGTTATAAATTCAATACTGAAAAATAATGGCAGTAACGGTAAAAGCAAGTTTAGGAAAAACAAAATATTATACAGAGGTAACAGCGGGAGAAAATACGATTATTACCGATGAACCTATAGATAAAGGCGGACAGAATAAAGGTTTCAATCCCATGGAAATTCTGGCTACTTCTTTGGCAAGCTGTACAGCAGCAACCCTTAGAATGTATATTGAAAGAAAGGAATGGGATGTGGAAAACATCAATGTAGAAGTGGAACTTGAAAATTATCCCTTGACAAAAAAAGCAATCTTCAAAAGAGATATTACCTTTGAAGGAATTTTGGATGATGAGCAAATAAAAAGACTTCATACCATTGCTGATGCATGTCCGGTACATAAAATATTAACCAACGATATAGAAATACTAACTAAATTCTCATAAAACATGATCGAAGTAAAACAAAACAACGACGAGAAACACGGAAGTTTTGAAGCTTTCATAGATGGAAGACGCGCAGGAATAATGACGTACACCTGGGCAGGAGAAGAAAGATTTATTATTGACCACACCGAGGTGGAAGAAGCCTACAACGGAAAAGGGGTAGGTAAGGAAATGCTTTTGGCTGCTGTAGATTTTGCAAGAAAAAACGGAAAAAAAATCATTCCGCTTTGTCCTTTTGCGAAAGCCAGTTTTCAGAAGAGTGAGGAATTACAGGATGTTTTGGTGAATTAGTCACAGTTTCCACCCTTACAATACAAACCTTTCAGAGCAGATCTGGAAGGTTTTTTCTTTAATTGAATTGGGAAATAATTTTCTTTTTTACGCTAAGTTCGCAAGGATGCTTCACTTAGCAGAAACTCTTTATCCCTCACTAGGTTCTTTCTTCACGCAAAGGTCTATTTTGGATTATATTAAATTTTAAGTGAGCAAAGAGGGAATCGACTTTCAATCGATTTGATAAAAAGAATTGTCATCATTAGCTTAGAAAATAGACCCCCCGCTTTAATAAATGCGAAGCTAATTTTAATGAAACAATTACTCTTTATCACTATAAAAAAGATGAAGCAGCAGAGAATAATTGCTTTTATAAGTGCCATAACTTCCTGCTCCCAGCTCCTAGCTTCAAACCTTTCTGAAAAACATAAGCTTAATCCCAAGCTTAGGTTACTTCACCCTAAGTAATTATATAAAAATTACCTCTTAACTAAATTCATGATTCACGATGCTTCTTTTTTATATATTTGCTAAAATTTAAAATCTAAGCATGAATCCAGGAACTGTCCTTTTGCTGTTTGTCTTTATCTACTTTATCGGCCTTTTGGTGATCTCATATTTCACCAGCCGAAATTCTGACAACCAGTCTTTCTTTATCGGTAATAAAAAAAGCAAATGGTGGCTTGTTGCATTCGGAATGATTGGGACCAGTTTAAGTGGGGTTACCTTTATTTCAGTTCCGGGAACAGTTGGAAAAATGACCGGCTCCGAATATATTTATGGAGGTTTTGAATATTATATGATGGTGATCGGCTTCTTCATTGGATATTTTATTGTTGCTGCCATCCTTCTGCCTCTGTATTATAAGATGAACCTTACTTCCATTTATACATATTTGGGAAAAAGATTCAATGTGGAAGCGCATAAGATCGGATCGATATTTTTTATTATTTCAAGAGCAATCGGAGCTACAGCAAGATTATATCTGGTAGTAAATGTCTTACAGATTTTCCTTCTTGAAGGATTAGGGGTTCCATTTTGGGTAACTTCCATGGTGCTTTTACTCATGGTTCTTCTTTATACTTTTGAAGGCGGAGTAAAAACCATTGTGATTACAGATACTTTACAGACTTCTTTCATGATTATCAGCCTGGTAGCATGTATCGTATACATCCTATCTAACCTGAACCTGTCTTTTGGTGAAGCATACACAATTTTAGAACAGAAAAATTATACTCACTTTATCAATTTCGATCCTAATTCCAAGACGTTTTTCCTTAAAACCATCCTGGGTGGAATTTTCATTACGATTGCCATGACCGGACTGGATCAGGAAATGATGCAGAAAAATATCTCTGTAGATAATCTCCAAAACTCAAAGAAAAACATGTTAACTTTTGCAGGAACTCTTCTGTTAGTTAATCTTGCATTCCTATTTTTAGGTGGATTACTTTACCTTTTTGCTTTGCAACATGGAGCAGAATATGGAACAACAGGAACCGATCCTGTAAGCAATATCTTCGGATTCAAAGATGCTGCAGGAAACATCAAGAATGTTATGGGTGATGATCTTTTCCCAGCCTTATCTCTTAACGGATATTTCCCGATGACCATTTCTGTAATTTTCATTATTGGATTAATCTCAGCATTATTCCCTTCTGCGGATGGGGCATTAACGGCAGTAACAAGTTCGTATTGTGTAGATTTATTAAACCTTAACGAAGATAAAACAAAGACTGAAAAAGAAAAGAAAAGCCTTCGTATGAAAGTGCATTTGACATTCACCATTATGTTTTTCATTTTAATCATGGTATTTAAAGCTCTGAACGACAAATCTATTGTATACCTGATTATGGAGGTTGCCGGATATACTTATGGGCCGTTATTAGGACTTTTTGCCTTCGGAATTTTCACCAAGTTCCATATTTCCAAGAAGTATTCAATTCTTACAGTAACGATCCTTGCTCCTATCATCACTTATTTAATCAACTCTGCTGTGACTTCTTACACAGATTACAGAATTGGTGTAGAGCTTATTGTTCTTAATGGGCTACTTACCTTTATCGGTTTATGGCTAGTTAAGGATAAACAGCATTTAAGAGTTGTTTAGGATTAAAAGACTTTAGTGTCCAACCTTTTGGATCTTTATAAAAAGTAAAAAGGCTGTTTTCTTTTTTGAAAACAGCCTTTTTTGTGAATTGTTTATTCTTTATTCTTTAATCCATTTTATGGTTCTGTCAAAAGTTTTTGTTTTAACTTTAATCAAATAATCTCCTTTTATAAGCTGAGCCACCTTAAAAGTACCCAGATTATTGTGATCAGGTGTATTATTCAACTTACTGAATACTAGTTTTCCACTTACATCATATATGGTAACATCATAAACTTCATTTGTATTTACAAATTTAATATTAAGAAATTCTTTACCTGGGTTAGGATATATGACAAATGCATCTTTATTTCCGGTTACTTCATTTATAGCCAATACATTTTTACTGATTGTAAAATTAACAGGATTAATATTAAAAAATACGTTTCCTGCCCCTGCTACCATAATTCTAGCCGTTGTTGTATTTACGTCAGGAATAGTTATAGCTTCGGATCCATCATTTGGGGTAGAGGCAACCAGAGTAGTTGGATAAGTAAGACCTCCATCCGTTGAGAGTAAAATACTTACATTGGCACAGTTTACCGGAGCAGCGGCAGTATTGGCTACATCCCATGTTATAGTCTGTGTAGAGCTAGCACCCCATGTTACTGCAGTATTGGGTGCAGTTACTTTAAACGGACCAGAGTTTCCGGCAACCGTAATAATTGCATCATCATTGGCTACTCCCCCACAACCTGCATTATTATCTCTTACAGTAAGTCTGAACTCCATTGTTCTTCCATAAGATGGTAAAATCTCTCCTTTTGATACCGTATTGTTGAGAATACTTGCCAATTTTGGAAAGTATCTGTAGGAAACGGTTTCCGGTACAAATGATCTGAATATAGCAGCGTTTCCGGTTGGAGTATTCCAATCTCCTTCAGGACCGTTATCATTTTGTTCCCAGCAATAGGTAAGCGCATTGTTTTCAGAGTCTGTTGCAGAACCAGTAAGCTTAAATGGTGTTCCTTTAGGGATTGTATAATCATTTCCGGCATTTACTGTAGGGGCAGTGTTGCTGACAGGAGTGATCACCGGACAATCTGCTGATGCTACTGCTGTAGTGATCGACTGAAATGAATTGGTATGAAAAATAGGAATACTGTTGCTAGCCAAATTATTCAGAGATCCGCAAATTCCGGCATATCCCATAATCGTAATCCCGCTTCCCGGTTCTACGGCAGCATCAGCATCCCGGTTACCGCCTCCGCAATTTCCAGTTACAGCATTAAAAGTATGGGGTCCCCAAAACTGATGCCCTACTTCATGAGCAACGTAATCAATATCATAAGGATCACCAACCGGGTTACTTCTTCCTGTGATTCCTTTTCCTTTATACTCAGGATCACATATACCATAATAAGCTACACCACCACCTGTGCTAAAAGTATGCCCTATATCATAACTGTTAATTCCAATTATTGCATTAATCTGAGTCTGACTTTCCTCAACTAACAGGTCTGAATTATTATTACCATTAAAAGGATCCGTAGCAGGATTTGTAAAAATAAGACTCGTCTCATCAGGAACTAATATTAGTCTCACAGCCACTTCTTGCTCATAAACACCATTTACTCTGTTTACGGTTGTTACAATAGCAGACAGTGTTTGAGCCACAGTAGGAGAAGCTAGCCCTGTTGCAGCTTTTGCATATTCACCTGTACAGGCTACTGCAAACCGGAAAATTCTAATTTGATTTCCTACGCCCGGAGTGACGCTTTTTTGTCCGTTTTTTTTTTCTGCTTGAAATTTCCCGTCTTTAGTACCACAAGTTATCGGGCTCTTATTAATTAAATCGCCTTTTTTGTAGATGATATAATTATTCACATCATTTTTTGCATAAGGATCAATATACATATCTCCCGCCACCACAGATTTTATCTGAGCATGAAATCCCAATTCTGTAAAATCTAATTTCACAGTAGCATACTGATCATCAACTCCTTGCCCTGTAAAAGTAACCAATTGGGGGAATTTATCAGCTAATTCAGGAGCCATTACTGAAGATTTCCAGATTTTGAATTTTGCTTTTGTTCCATCAGGCATAGGCAAAATAATAATGGGAGCCTTATCTTTAAAATCAGTATCCCTCAATTCCGGAACTGATTGGAAGTAGCTTTTCATTCCTGCTACATCTAACCTGTAGCTGAGAAATCTTTCTGGTTGTATCAACCTGTCACCTTGTTTAGCCTCAACAGACCTTTCACTAATTTTTGTGAAAAAGTCCTGGGCCTTCCCCAAAGAAATGGATATCATAAATATCCCTAAATAAAGTAATTGTTTAATTTTCATTGTGTATGTGGTTTTAACTCTTAAATAAATAATCAAAGGGGTTAAAAATAAATTATTTAACCAAAAATAATTATAAATCTAGACAATAAACCTATACAAAAAAACAAATATTCTCTATCTATTCATAAAACAATACAGATTCTAATAATCTGAAAAATAAATACTTAAAAAACAATAAACATCATGGAAAATATTAACAAGAACACTTTGTTTCACTTCTCACTGGTAAAAAAGCTCATACTTCTATCGGCAAGACTTCAAATATTCCGTTATTAACCCTTATAGAGTGATCTATTTCAATATCTTTGAGGGCAAGAATTAAAATAAAAAAACAGTATTAAAACTATGAAAAAAATTATTTCACTTTTCATCTTCGTATTAACATTTAGCTCTGTGGCTGCTCAGGAGAATTTTGAAATCTCTACCTTAAGAATCGGGCCTTACAAGATCTTCATGGAAAAAAGTGAAGCAGAAAAAATTGCAGGGACTACAATCAAAATTTCTGACGGACAGCAAAAGAGTTTTGTAAAATACAATGGAGAGGCTATTAGTATTGAAGTTTTTCAGGGGTATGGTGGAGCAGCAAAGCCTGATGCTGTTACCATTGCAGGAATGACCACTACCAGTAAAAAATTCAAAACCAAAAGCGGAATGGGTGTTGGAAGTACCAGAGATGAACTAATCAATGCTTACAAGAACTATCCGATATTCAGTGTTCGTCCGGAGGTAGATGATAATGGGAAGCGTATTAAAGATGCAGGATACTTTAATATTGAGGACTATGATGCAGGAACTCAGTTAACATTTAAATTTATTAATAATATCGTTACAGAAATTACTGTTTACATCAACGAAGGCTGTTAAAAGCAGGAAAATATTCAAATCAATCAATATCCGGATTTTTATATCCGGATTTTTGCATTTCCGTAAGCCGGTAAAAAATTGTAAATTCGCGTGCAAATAAATCAGATATAATGAGTAAAAGTATTGAAGAGTTAAAATCTCTTACTACGCAGATCAGAAGAGACATTTTAAGAATGGTTCACGCTGTAAATTCAGGACACCCGGGAGGAAGCTTAGGCTGTACAGAGTACTTTACAGCACTTTATGGAAAGGTGATGAACTATCATCTTCCTTTTACAATGGAAGGCAAGAATGAAGATCATTTTTATCTATCAAACGGGCACATTTCTCCTGTGTACTACTCTACTTTGGCAAGATTCAACTTCTTCCCGGTAGAAGAATTGAAGACTTTCAGAAAGCTTGATTCAAGATTACAGGGACACCCTACTACTCATGAAGGTCTTCCAGGGATCAGAATTGCTTCCGGTTCTTTAGGACAAGGTCTTTCTGTAGCTTTGGGAGCTGCTTTAGGTAAAAAAATGGACGGAGACCAGTCTCTTGTTTACACTCTTCACGGAGATGGTGAACTTCAGGAAGGTCAAGTCTGGGAAGCACTGATGTTTGCTGCTGCTAAAAAAGTAGATAACATTATTTCTACTATTGACTATAACGGACGTCAGATTGATGGTGATACAGATGATGTATTAAGCCTTGGAAATCTTCATGCTAAACTTGAAGCTTTCGGATGGATTGTTTTAGAAGAAAAGAACGGTAACGATCTTGAAGCTGTAATCGGTATTCTTGAAAGAGCAAAAGCTGAAACAGGAAAAGGAAAGCCTGTAGCCATCATGCTTCACACAGAGATGGGTGCCGGAGTAGACTTTATGATGGGATCTCATGCTTGGCATGGTAAAGCTCCTAATGATGAGCAATTGGAAACTGCATTCAAACAATTGTATTTAGAAGCTCCTGCTGACTACTAATCCCTAACCATCAGTTAAACTCTCGATTAATAAAAATAAAAATGAAATATACATATACAGAAAAAAAGGACACACGTTCAGGATTCGGAGCCGGATTAGCTGAGCTTGCTGATAAAAATCCTAATGTAGTAGCACTTTGTGCAGACCTTATCGGATCTTTGAAAATGGAGAAATTCATTGAGAAAGCTCCTGAAAGATTTATCCAGGTGGGTATTGCAGAAGCAAACATGATGGGTATTGCTGCAGGTCTTAGTATCACAGGGAAAATTCCTTTCACAGGAACTTTTGCAAACTTCTCTACTTCAAGAGTATATGACCAAATTCGTCAGTCTATTGCTTACTCTGGAAAAAATGTGAAAATCTGTGCATCTCACGCAGGTCTTACGCTAGGAGAAGATGGAGCAACTCACCAGGTATTGGAAGATATCGGGATGATGAAAATGCTTCCTGGAATGACGGTAATCAACCCTTGTGACTACAACCAGACAAAAGCGGCTACTCTTGCGATTGCTGATTTTGAAGGTCCTGTATATTTAAGATTCGGTAGACCCACTGTTCCTGTATTCATCCCTGAGGATATGCCTTTCGAAATTGGAAAAGGAATCATGCTTCAGGAAGGTACTGATGTAACGATTGTTGCAACAGGGCATCTTGTATGGGAATCTCTTGTAGCTGCTGATGAACTTGAGAAAGAAGGCATTTCTTGTGAGGTAATCAACATCCACACGATTAAGCCTCTTGATGAAGAGATCATCTTAAAATCTGTTGAAAAAACAGGGAAGATTGTAACGGCTGAAGAACACAACTACCTTGGTGGTTTAGGGGAGTCTGTTGCGGGAATGCTTGCAAGAAAAAGACCTACAAGACAGGAATTTGTAGCAGTAAACGATACATTCGGAGAATCTGCAACACCTGCTGAACTAATGAAGAAGTATAAGATTGATGCTGCAGCAGTGAAAGAAGCTGTAAAGAGAATTTTAGCTAACTAATCATTAGCTTTATCATAATAACTGCGGGCTGTTTCTTCGAAACAGCCCGCAGTCTTTTATTGAATGAATGATTCAATGTTGAAGTTAACCACCCCGTCAAAAATTCTTTAAATTTTTGACACTCCTCCACAGGAGGGGAATAGTTATACATAGAGTTATCATGGTTGTAGTTTCTACCCTACTTATCGTTTGTTTTTTTATTATTCCGGTTGATTCAAAGGAATTCCCACTGCTAGAAGAATTGGGCATAATATTTCTGTTATATACTCTTCCTGTCTTCTGTCTGAAGCTTTTGATCCTGAAAAGTAATTGCTGATCCTGTAGTTTTTCACAAACTGATTGCGTTTCTTTCCTATGGAATAGTAATATCCACCTGTTTCATCATTGATAAAATAGGTCATTTCATCAAAAGTCATAATTTTTTTAGAAAGGATCCATTTTTTGTAAATACATTTCTCAGATTTATCAAAAATATATTTCACAGGAATCCTGAAAAACAGATCAAACAGGAAATATATCATATAAATCCCCCATATTATCAATGCAATTTTGAACTGATCTGCAGACATTTTATCCATAAAATAATAGATAATGACCAAAAGGGCAATCATTCCAAAGGCCAGCCACCAGATTAAAGTGCGCAGGAAGCTGTAATTGGGCATAAGGCTTATTTCACTGCCATTCTCTTCAAATTTATAACGGTCTGTTATGTTCATTTCCTGAATCATTAATTTTCATGATGTCTTCTGTTTCATTCACCATCTTTTGGATTCCTTTTTGCGACAAAGCCTGCCCAATGGTCAGATGTTTTTCTTTCCCGTCTACTTCAAAATAAATAGACAATATTACATTCGTGGTAATAAAACCCATATACTTTGTAGCCAATACATGGAAATTGGTAAAATCCTTTAAATCATAAGTTTTTGCCGGAACAAAAATGGTATGCTTCCCGGTAATGGTTTTTCGGTCCATATCAATAATAAACTTCTTGGTAAAGAAATTAATAGCGATAAGTACTACCAATGCAATAAGAATAAGGCTGAGGATTCTTACATCTTTAAAGATCCATCCTGCTATTATTAAAAAGAAAAGACATAAAACAGATACGAAAACCGGTTGATTTTTAAAAATGTATTGGTTTCCTTCCTGTTTGTAAAATTTATAAGAGTTCATAATAGATTTGGGTTTATATTTTGTTTAGTATTGGGTTTGAATCAATTTTCATAGCGTAGGGCAATCTCATCTTCATTAATGGTCTTCAGAGTATTTAAATCTGTTCTGAAATAGGTATCATGAATAGAAAAATAGGCATCCATTTTTACTTTGGTCTGTTCTGAAGCTTTCTTCCAGCAGTCAAAAAACCATTGTTCAAACAGTTTATATTTTTCGTCATCATATTCATCCAGTATATCATCAAAATCCTCCCCTTCATAATGATCCTGAAAATCTGAAGCTGCCATCCATATTTTTTCCGGGATCAGCGCATCCCAATCACTATTTTCTTCAGCATTGCCATTCTTTTCAGTGGGCAAAGAAATTGTATTGGTCGCGATTTTATTGTTGCGGTCTACGCCCCAGAATACAATATTCAGATATTCATATTCGTACTCGAAATAGAATGCTCTGATATCAGATCTTCCGTTGTTCCCAACATAACTGATATGGTCTCCGTTCAGCAGATGACTCAAATCTTCTGTAAGCTTATCACTGATTGCTTCCAGATAATTTTTAAATTCAATATTGAGCTTTTTAAGATCTTCCATAAGACTGATTTTGTTGTAATGATTATGATCTTTCAATTTTTCTCCCAACAAGTTTTTCTAACGCTGAAAACATTTCTTCAACAAACAAAACCTGTAGATCAGGATGATTTCTCAACCATTGCGAATGTAATACTATTAAATCTTCTTCCAAGCTATAAAATGAACTATTTTTTAGCTTATCCCTGGTCTTATTAGGTCCGAAATATTCGCTTTTCAGATATTTTTCAAGTTCTCCTTCTTCCAGGTTTTCTACTTTTGTACACTGTTCAAGAAAAAGGATAAGGTTCTTTTGCGCGCCGGTTTTTTTCAACCCTTCTTCAATATCCCGATTGAGTTCCGGTGACCATCCTGAATTCCATACAAACTGGGAAAAATTCCCGTTGGAATATTGGGCGAGATAGTAATCAAGATAATAACTGATGATAGAATCTTCATGCATATTTTCTGGCTCAAATCCTTCTTCGTTCAGGAGATTCACCACAGAAATATTGGATAGGATCAGATCATAAGGATCGTTACTGTTATAAGATGTGTCTGAGACAATTATTTTATCTTGCTTCATATGATATAATTAATGTGTTTTTTTATTCTTCATTCTTTTAATTGCCCCAGGTTTCCATCCACTCCAGATATTCACTTTTATACTCATTATCGTTCAGTCTGATAATGATATCTTTCAGATCCTGCTTCTCAAATTCATAATCTGACACCGTAAAAATCAGGAAAATATCTTTCCCTATAGTATTTTTAAAAAAGTTCTCATTTTTAAGTTTTTCCAATACTTCAATACAACTAGTATAGAGCTTAGCCTGAAATTGCTGAAACCATTCGTCATCTTCATCATGTTGATCAAGCTCTCTTCTCAGATGGGTACAAATTTCATTAAAATCCTGATCTGCACCTTCCATTTCGTGCGTCCATTCCGCAGGTTCGTATTTATAATAGACGCCATCATCTTCATCAATCTCTTTAAGGGTCTCCACTGTATTGGAAGAAGGACAGACTGTCATTGCTCTTTCATCACTATACAACGCAAAACTGTAAATGTTTTCAGCGCCATGCTTTTCATACATTTCCAAAAAAGCCTTTTTTGCTGCTTCTTCTATCTGTTGCTTCAACGTTTCAAAATCCATGCTTCATATCTTCTTTAAAATGGGCGGTAAAATTACCCTTATCCTGCTTTATATTTTTAAAAAGTACAGCCAGTTTCATGATTATGGCTAGTCTTTTTTTTATTATTGAAGATTATCTGTTTTTGTTATACAGGATAAATCCCGGAATTATAATGGCCGCTGCAATGAGTAATAGAGGAAGTTCTCCATATCTGAACATCCAGGATGTTTCTTTAGAAGGTCCTATTTTCACAATAACAGTCAAACAGAAACCTATAATAATCATAATAATTCCTAGTGTTTTTTTCATAATCCAAATATTAATTGTTATCAATTAGTCTACAAAATTGTTATAACGGCTAAGTACAGTATTTGCTTCGCTTTCAAGGTCATCAAAATCTTTGTTCAGTTCAGCACTATTTTCGTTCAGGCTTCTTTGAACAATTCTCATTTTACCCAGGAAATCATTTACCGAATTATTAAAAGCTGTATAACTTCCTTCTTTCTGTTTTTCAGATGATGGGATTTTTTCATCAATATTCCGTTTATACAGTTTTTCCATCTGCTGATACTGTTGGGTAAATTTCTGTTTGTAAGTGTTCAGATCTTTAATATCATAAGAATCATCAACGATCTTTTGGGCAAGTTCCATCACTTCTTTAGACTGAATGATGTGATCTTTCAACGGATGCCCTTTAAGAACCTCTATTTCTGCCTTATCCGCCTTGGGAGAAAGTTTGGAAAACAAATCATTGGCTGCCTTACGGTTTTCCTGAATAAGTTTTTGGGATTTTTCAGTGATCTCAGTGATTTTCTTTCCCTTATCATCTTTCCAGTCTTCTGCCGTTTTATAAGTTTCCAGCTCTTTCTTCAGCACTTCCAGCTCAGAGGCTGTTTCCTTCATCTTATCAACAAGTACCTGATAATCTTTACCCAATGCATCCGGTGCCTTAATGTTCTGGTTGACCCACATCATAATAGTAGGGGTAAATATGGGGGACATCCCGATATGTTGAGGATTAGCCGTTACACTCTTTACATATTCATCCATCTGCATCAATGATTCCTGAAAATTTTTAATAAAATCCGTCTGGGCTTCATCCATTTTCACAACCTTATTATTAAAAGCAACGATATCCCTGTTTTCATCTCCTGAATTGATACTAAAAGGGTTTGTCTGATTATTATTACTCCCATTTTGTGAAAGCTTTTCCTTAATTTTCTCTAGTTTATCACAGGAGGTCATCGAAAACCCGAGACTGAGTATTCCTGCAATGAGCAATGATTTCTTCATAATCTGATATTAAAAATTAAATAAGTGTTCTGTTGTATTTTTTATTAAGGTCTTCCAGCTCATTTACTACTTCCTGCATGGTTCTCTTACTGAAGGATTGAGATATGACCGGACGCTTAAAATGGGATATATTTTTGAAATTACCATATAGATAACAACCTAAAGGAATCATACTCAAACCGATGGTCTGCAGTTCAAATCCTTCAAAATCATTAAGATCATAAGTAAATTTCCTACGTACCAACCCTGTATTGACAACTGTCAGAACTTGTGAAGCAGGATCAAAATAAATTTTAGGGGGAATAAAGGAAATAATGGTTAGTAAAAGTGAAAATACCAACATTCCGATTCCTGTCTTGAGATAACTGGTATTCACAATCACAATGATAGAAATCAATACCCAGATCACTACTATCAGATGTTGTAATGATATGTACTGCTTCACCTGATAGCCTGCTCCTTCCCTTTTTAGATGCTTGAATCCTTCCATTGATGTAAGTTTTTCAGATTCTATCCGATAAACGAAAATTTATCTTCAACAATTTTTCCGATTAACGGCAAAGGTTTTTCAACTTCATTGGCTGCATTAATGGCTCCAATAATCATCAGTACTAATGGTAATAATCCTATTACTCCCAAAATACCGAGATGAGTAACCGAAATTAAAATACCAAGAATTACTGGCAGAATAAGAGAAAGAATAGCTGCTCCTAAAGACTGCTTAAGATGATATTTTAAAAAGCTGTCTGGTTTTTCTTTTCCTAATACAAAAGAGATCAGCCATCCTATAATGGTGATGTATGATACGATAGATAATGTCTTGTTGTCCATAATAAAGTTTTTTAATTAATATTTTTTTGATTTTTTACTGCCTCAAAATTGTGACAGGAAAGCATATCTCCAATTTTCTATATTACTACAAAACAACTTCAACTCAAAGAAGGGGTGTCTACAAAGCGTCTACAGAACACTATAACAAACTATTTAACAACTATTTAAATAAAGACTACAATTTCTTTTTTTTACTTTTAATCAGTGATCAGTCTTTGCAATTTTTGTACTTTCACCTCATGAAACGGCAGTTCACTTTTTTATATTTCATATTCTTTATCTGTATTTTTTGCCCGGCTCAAAATACATACATTGATGGGCTTAAGAACCAGTTGAAGAGCAATACTTCTGCTGAGGAAAAATTTAAAATATACAATGAACTTACAGAATATTACAGAGTCAGTGATCAGTATTCTACTGCTGAAAAATACATTCAGGAACAATTAAAACTGGCCAAAAGTGAGCGTAATTATACTGAAGAAGTAAAAGCTCTGGTTCAGAATGGAATCATTAAACTTAATCAATCTGAATATGATAAGGTTCCAAATCTCATTGATGCTGCTTATGCAACTGCCCAAAAATCAAATGATAAAACGGCCTCCCTCTATGCTGCTTATCTGAATATTTATTATAATAATACCTTGGGAGAGTCTGAAAATACCATTAAACTTATTCAGAAAATTCTTCCGGAAGTTGAAAAGCGCCCTTCAGAGATTCTTTTGAATGCTAAACTCAATTATCTCCTATATGGTATTCACTCTGAATGGAATGATGCAAAAAATGCAACCCTATATGCTCAAAAGGCAGTAGAACTAGCCCAAAATTCAGGGAATAAGAACATGTTGAGTTCAGCCTATTCTGCTATGGCAGTCTGCTATTATTTTCCCTATGAAAAAACCGGCGATCTAAAGGATTTAAAACGTGTAACAGATATGTGTAAAAAAGCTGTTGCTCTTTATCATGAATTTCCGGGACAGGTTTCTGCTCATGCTCATGCTCTGGCATTATTAAATCTTGCCAATTATTATCTGAGCTATCCGGTCATTACGCCGGAAATCCGTAAGGAAATTCAGGATGATGCAGCTGAAATCCTCAAACTCACTCAACATACGACTTTAAACCAAGGTATCCAGGCCGGAGCATTAGGAATTCTGAGCAATCTTGCAGCACGTGATCACGATGATGCATTATCAGAACAGTATCTTTTAAAATCTGAGCAAATCTTACTCACACAGCAACCTGTATACTATCACGTCATGATTAATATAGTTACTGACCTTTCTAAGCTGTATGTAAAACAGAAAAATTATCAAAAGGCCTATGAATACCAGGCTAAAGTAACAAAATACAGTAATCTGCTGTATAACGAAGGACAGGCAGAGACCGCAAAAAGACTGGAAGCCCAGTTTCAGTCCCAGAAAAAAGAGACCGAACTGAAAGCTCTTACAGAAAAAACAGCAAGCCTTAAGAAAGAGAAGTTCCTGTATATAGGACTTGTAATAATAGGACTGATAGGAACATTTTTTATGTTCCGTTCTTATCATTATAAATTACGCTACTCTATTGTAAGGGAAAAAAAGCTGAATACTGAAAAATACAAAGCTGAAATGCGGGTAAAACTTCAGGAAGAGGAACAGGCCAGACTAAAAGCTGAGCAGGAACTTCTTACCTTACAACAACAAAAACTTCAAAGTGAAGTTCTGGCCAGTCAGTTGCATATTCAGCATAAAAATGAGGTGCTTCAACAGCTTCAGACCCAGCTTTCGGATACAGATATCAATATCAACCAGGTGGTGAAAGAACAAAACCGGGTAGATAATGATTTTGAAAAGATCAGGTTTACCATCCAGGAATTACATCCTGACTTCTTCAAAAACATCAATGAAAAGGCTAAACAGAAGTTAACACCATTGGATTTGAAATACTGCGCTTATATCTACCTTGGGATGGATACAAAACAAATTGCCAATCTCCTAAACGTGGAACCTAAGAGTGTAAGAATGACTAAATACCGTTTAAAAAAGAAATTTGGACTGGATGAAAATATGGCCTTGAATACTTTCTTTCAAGGCGTATTTTCAGCTTAAAACCATCGGTGTATTTTTTAGCGGAAAATAGACGTATTATTTGACACTGTTTATATACAAAAATTTAGCAGCTCACACATTCAAAATATATCTCCATTATTGCCCCATAAAGACATCATTTTTTCAAAAATACTCCTCAAACTACTATTTAATATCTATCCGGTTAAAAAAATTAGATACAACTTGTATCTAATATGTAATTTATGTACAATAGAAAATAATTCATGCTTTTCAGCTTCACTATCCTGATTCCATTTTCTTTTCTCACAACAAAACTTTATCCTTTTTTTTATTTTCCATCAACTTGTTAAATCACACTCAAATTGAATGTAATAAATCATGTACAATTACTTCAATAACTGTACATTTTACGGGTTTCCGTAATAAAATATTACAAAATAAACACAAATTTAATCACCATTAAGTGATGTAATTATTTTTAGTTTTGAACCATCGACGTTGATAAAACATTCTGTATTTGGATTGTATATGTACAGTACATATTTAAACATCAGAATGAATCACCCAATGCCAGGGATCATATGGCAGACTATTTTATTTAACAAACAAAAACTCTTAAAATGAAAAAATTAGTTGGAATGAAGAGAAATTTCTCTTCTTTAGAAAACAGAAAACTGAATAACTCAAAGGTTATATTTGGTGGCGGAACAAATACTAGAACCACTTCAGAAACAGGAGCAAACGGAAATCCTGGCAATACTGGTGATACCAAATTATATAATGACGGGGAGCTCGTTGCTACGTTAGAAATAGATTAATTAATATATGGAGGGAGACTCTCCCTCCATATTCTTGACAAACTAACAGGCAATCAACATAAACCGGTCAAAATATAAGAGAATGAATTATATAAAAAATATTTTTATACTCATTGTTGTCTTATTATTCTTTTCCTGCCGGACTAGAAAAGTAAATTATATAGACTATTACCATAAATTATATGCCATTGATAGCAGCTTTAGAGTAAATAAAGATACACTATCAACCATTAAACAGTATAAAAAATTATTTAGGAAATATCCTTTGTTTCAACAAAATGAAAGACTTAAGGAATATGAAACTTATATTAAGCTTTCTGATAAATTCAATAAAAACTTTGGTGGAAAAAAAAGTCTTTACAGGCTTATAACACAGGTTGCTCCCTATTGGAAATATAAAAAAGCAGATCCGGATTTTTTCAAACTTTATAAAAAGTATGGAATTGATAGCATTCAGATAGAACAGGAAGTGATACAATGGAAAAAAAGCCTTAATAAAGAATTAGTAGATTCTTTCAGTATTGCATTTAACAGAGATCAATATAATCATCGTATTGGCCCAATCGTTAGTATTAACGATAGGAAGAATGCAGATCTATTAGTTTGGACTTTAAAAAAAAATAGATTTCCCTCAATTCAGAAAATTGGTCTGTATGGGAATAACGGCGTTTTTATGCCAATGGGACTACTATTCAACCATATGGCAGGTTATGAACATTATGAATACTTTAAAACAATGCTATTAGAATATGTAAAGTCCGTTGAATGTACTCCTAGAGATTACATGGAAATGGTTGACAAACATCAATATATTAATCATCTGGAAACTCAATACGGTATATTCGTACATTATTCTACACCCGATTTTAATGCATCAGATTCTGCAAGGATAAACCGTAACCGTAAAGCAATAGGTTTTCCAAGCCTTAAACAATCTGCTAACATTACAAAAGACTTTCAAAAGCTCAATAACCGGAAGGTTTCAAAATAGAATAAAGCACCTATGATACTGATCATTTCGCAAAATAATGAAGCTACTACAAATGAAGTTATCAGATATCTGATGATCATGAAGAAAAAATTTATCCGTATTCATGAAGATGAGGTATTTGAAATCAGAACACATAAAAAGAGGATATTCTTACAAAGCCTTACCAATCGTTTTTTTCTTGATGAAATTAACAGTGTATGGTATAGAAGAGGTAAATTAAATTTTAACCGTTTAAAATATAGTAATCCTTCAATTAACCTTGATATGTACGAAACACAGCACTGGCTTGAAGATTACGTCAGAATGACTCTTGAATCAAAAAAACATATCAACAAAGAAAGCACATGCCATATTAACAAGCTTACTGTGCTTGAAAGGGCCAAAGACTTTGGTTTTGATGTTCCTGAATATTTTCTCGCTGAAAATACCGAAGAAGTAGAGATTAATAAAACGATCGTAAAAACTATAGGGGGAAATGTTATGTTGGAGGAAATCAAAAAGGACTACGGTGGTTTTATGTATACCTCAATTGTTGAAAAAGAGGAAAAAAATGATTTTTTCATTACTTTTTTTCAGGAAAAAATTGAAAAAGATTTTGAAATCAGAACTTTTTATTTGAATACAAAGTGCTGGTCCATGGCAATTTTCTCACAAAATGACCAACAAACAAAAATAGATTTCCGAAAGTATAATGATAAGAAACCTAATAGAAATGTTCCCTATCAGCTTCCAAAACACATTGAAGAAAAGATCAATCTGTTGATGCAATCCTTAGATCTCAATTGTGGTTCAATAGACTTTATCAAAAAAGAAAACAAATTTTATTTTCTGGAAATAAATCCCATAGGACAGTTCCTGGGATTATCAAATATCTGTAACTATCAATTGGAAAGAAAAATAGCTGAATATTTATGAGAAATTTATACAAAGAAAAAAATAAACTGCCACTCACCTTCCAGTATATGGATATCTTCAAAATCACGAATTCTGCTAAGCTAGATAGCAATTCATTTTATTATTCAATATGTAAAAAATACCAAACTGATTATTATCTCAGGGAAAAACCTTGTAAACCACTCTCCAGACTGCTATGAAATATTTTACCTTATTTAGTAATATTCTGATTACAAAAGGAGCCAACAGGATACTGATTTCAGATCTCCAGAGAAATGCTTCAGAATTATATCCTCTGGAATTTTATGACCTTATTGAACAGTTGAAAAAGAATTCCATTGAAGAAATTCTGGAAACATATAATGATGAATCTCAAGATATTGTTAAGGAATATGTAGAGATTCTTTTAAACAATGAATACGGTTTTATTACAGAGAATGACCGGGATGGTAATTTTCCGGCCTTATCTCACCAATATAGCGAGCCTAATAGTATTAATAACCTCTTTATCGAGATGGCAGATATCAGGCTTTTAAACAGGCTTAAAGACTCTGTAGAAAATCTTGAGATCAGGCATATGGTAATTTATAGTTCAAGATCATTAACATTAGAGGAGATTATTAACATAGACCGTACATTTAGCTCATCTGCCCTTAAGGGAATAGAAATCATTTCTCCTTTTCACTCAGCAATAGATCGGTTATTCATACAGAAACTGAACCATAGCACAGAAAGAATTTACAATCTTATTTTCTATCTGTGTACGCAGAAGCCTTTTAAAATAAAAGATGAATTCAGGTTCAGTCTGAACTTTGTAAAGGAACCTCTAAAAATATCATCCTGCGGAAAAGTGGATATGAAATACTTCAATACCAATCTTCCCAAGGTTCTGGAAGCCATTAATCATAATTCCTGCCTGTATAAAAAAATGGGAATAGATCAGGAAGGAAACATTAAAAACTGTCCTTTAATGGCTGAAAGCTTTGGAAACATTCAGAAGATAAGCCTTGAGGATGCTTTACTTCAACCTGGTTTCAAAAGATACTGGGATATAACCAAAGACGCCATAGAAGGCTGCAAAGACTGCGAATTCAGGTATATCTGCACAGATTGCAGGGCTTATACAGAACGGTCTCATTATACACAGGAAAACAGGGATATTTCGAAGCCGTTAAAATGTGGCTATAATCCTTATACCAACGAATGGAAAGACTGGAGTAAAAATCCGTTGAAGCAGAAAACCATTCAATATTATGGGATCCGGAAAACAAAATAGCTTTTAAACATGGTTTAAAAGCTATTTTGTTATGTAGAAATAAGAAAAAACTCTTATTTAAAAAACTTCCATTTCGGAATAATGGCCAGCATACCAAAACCTGTAAAAAGGAAAAGGTTTGTAACATCCGTATACAAAAATGTAGACAGGTAATAGTTGTGCATAAAAAAATGCATGACCAAAAGCGCCGGGAACATAATAATTCCGACTTTTCTATAGAAGAACATCAGGACCAATCCTATCATCATCAATGCATCAATTGAAAAGATAATATAAAAGTACCACCTTGGGATATCAAGGTATTCATGCTGAAGGTACTCATCAACATCAATTCCCAATCCCATTACTGTAAACAACATCAAGGCTGCAAATGCCAGTACAAATCCCCATCCTTTCTTCGGATCTTCGTCAAAATAGCTGTATTCTTCCATAGGTACAAAAATAAAGAACTTATGAGAGATTTCATAAGTTCTTTTATAGTTATTCGTTTAAAATTTGAATTAAATAGAGATCGCGTTGATCAGTCTATTTTTGTCACTCAAGAATTCTTCCATAGAGATCATACTTTCAGTTCTCATTACGTCCTGAATGTCGTCAATCTGATAGATAATTCTCTTAGCATCATCCGTGTTTTTAGCTCTTACTTTACAGAAAATATTATATTTTCCAGAAATAACGCTAGCTTCAATTACGTTAGGAATAGTTGACAATTCTTTCAATACTTCCTGAGTACGGTTTGATTTTGTCAAAAGGATCCCGATGAAAGCTGTAAAGTGATAGTCCAGCTTACCATAATCGATGCTTAGAGATGATCCCAAAATAATACCTGCATCTTCCATCTTTTTCACTCTTACGTGAATTGTCCCAGCAGAAACATCCATCTGCTTAGCAATTTCTGTAAAAGGCATTCTTGTGTTTTCTACTAAGAAATCAAGAATCTTCTTGTCTATTTCGTCCAGTTGATAGTTCATATTAGTTAAATTACAATTTCTTTAAAAAATCTATGTATTTTTTGCAAATTTACGAAAAATAATTTAACTAAAAAAAATATATCAAACATTAACAATAATTAACACGGATGATAAAAATCATTAAAATATTCCGATTATTTAGCATTTGATTTTATAGAATCTGTTTTTATTTCAGTTTTCTGTTCAGTCACTTTTTTGTCTTTTTTCTTCTTTTTAAACAAAGAATTGAAGCTTTTGCTCCACATGACCCCTACTCCATAGGCTTGATTTGCAGCTCCGTTCGTACTGATCATTCCGATGTTTGTTGGCTTAGAATACCCTCTTACCACCAAAGTACCATCATTCTTTTTAGACAAATCATATTCTATAGACCCTTCTCCTGAAAGATAATTATTCTGTGCTCCGGTAGCACTTGCATCTGTTTTTGACAACGGAATTCCCAATCCTGTCTTTATATTCATCCTTGGCGAAAGGGCAACACTTACCCCTGCATTGGCCCTATCTCCGATATTTGAGTTCTGATCACCTTTCACATAATTCAGGTCAATCTGGAATTCATTACTCATTGTATTAAGAACCGATCCCAGCTGTTTCAGAAGCATATTATATCCTTGTGATTCTGCAACGTTACCCATATTCACTTCTACTCCACCACTATTGGATACGTTAAAGGTACTCAATAGAAGAACGGAACCAAACTGAAGTACTTTTTCCCCTTCCTGGCTCATTTTTGCCGCTAAAGTTTCTCTTACCTGGCTGGAAACATCCATTGCTGTAACATTCAGCTCTACTTTAGGATCTATCAATGATTCGGTAATATTAGCCTGAAGCAAAACACTGATAGGCTGCAGTTTTCCTAAGCTCAGATATTCCCCTACATTGGAAACCATTCTTACATAGTTAGCCGTGATATCCAGTCCTGGTTTCATAGCGTCACCATCCCATCTGATGCTGCTGTTTTTCTGAATCTGAAAGGTTTTATTAAGAATCGCCTTTGAAATAAATGTTCCGTTATCTACCTTATAAGTACCGTTCATGGCAATATTTCCCTGTCTGTTCATCTGGAACTTCAAAGGTTCTGCAACTCCTTTTACAGTAATACTTCCCACATCATCTCCAATAAGAACATTTACAGTGGTTCCTTTATCTACAGCCAGATTGAAATCAATATTCATGTTGGCACCAGTCTTTTTCTTATCTTCCAAGGTTATCAACCCATCTTTTCCTTCTTTCAGGAATCTCAGCATCTTGAATTCTTCAACATTTGAAGTGGAACCTGAATTAAAGGTAAAAGTACTTCCGTTAAGAGCCTTCATATTAGGTGTCGTTATGCTCAATCCTGATACCGGTCCATCCACATAAAGATCTCCCTGTCCGTAAACCCTTCCCCAGAAAAGGTCGAAATCTTTTTGAGAGCTATTCAGCATCAACAGGTTATCAGCCCTCATTACAAGAGATACCCCCATTGAAGACAGGGTCTCAAACTGAATCGCTCCAGAAATATTTCCTTTGGAATTGGATCTCCCGTCATGAACTTCAATATTATTGAGAATTGCAAGCCCTTTGGTTAATTGGATCACGGTATCATCAAATGAATAGTCTACCCCTGTAAACAGAAGTTTTAATCCAAAACCTTTCAAAGCAATATCACCATTGTAATCAAGGTTATTAAGCTTTCCGTTAATCTTAAGATCGCCGGTTGCTTTCCCTCTGAGGTTTCCAAAAATAGTATGAACAAACTGTTGGGTAAATGAAAGGTCAAAATCACGCATTTCAGCAGTAAGATCAATATCAGGAGAAGCTGTATTATTATTAACAGTACCCGTAAGATTTAAACTGTTATTCCCCAATATACCTGCAGAATGAACTTTTACATCAATATCATAAACGTTGAGTGAGAATCCGTTGGTAGCAGAAATTGAGATATCACCCATGTCATTACCATTCATTTTGATATCATCCACCGTAACGTCTACAAGAGGCTGCAAAGTATTCTTATCCATTTTGATCTTTACAGTTCCGTTAGCCAGACCTTTTATATCCATTCCATTTCCACCCGACTGCATTTCCAGGAGTTTCTCTATTGCAAAATCGTTGATATCAGCATCTACATAGAAGTCTTTAGCAGATTTAAATTGGGCTTCTTTTATAAACAAAGCACTCTTATCTGAATAGATCCTCAGATTTCTGATATCAAAATCGCCTGTCTGTTTTCTGTAGGTAATGGAATGATTCAGCTCCGGACTGGTATCAATAGCCCAGGAAACTTCATTGAATTTAACTTCAGTAGGTTCAAACCTGAAAACATAATCACCGGCTGCATCTGTAGACTGATCTACATTAATGGCATATTCTTTAAGCTTTTCATTAATTTCATCATCCGGGCTTCCATGCTTAAATAGGGTAGCCAGATGAAGGGTATTTCCGTTTTCGTTATTCCCTTTAAGTTCGAAATCTTTAATAATATTTTTATTGTACTCCAACCTATTGATCCTTGCATACACCTGCTGAGCAAGATTCGCAGTATTGATCCTTACTTTAACACTGTCTACCATAGCACTGTCTCTGCTGAGGCTCTTTCTGCCATTGATCTGGTAGTTAGGATTGGAAGCTGCCAAAGCTTTATCAGCATCGGTAATTTCCTCTTCTTTGGTCATAATATATTTCAGCGCAGTGGCATCAAGGTTCAGGATCAGGTTATTTGAATTTCCATCATACTCTCCTTCTACCAAAGCTCCGTGAGGAAGCTTCAGATCAGGTAAAAAATAATTAACCAGTCCCTGCTGAACATCAAATTTCATTGCAAAATTCTGATCTCTGTATAATTTTCTTGGTGGTGGCCCCACAAGAATTCTTCCCACTCCGTTTTCTACCATTCCTACAAGATCTGCAAGATTATATTTACCCGAGATTTTTCCGGTAGCAGCTCCAGGAGCATCTACATCTATTACACGTCCTCCTGCTTCAACAAAAGTTTTTAATTTTGCAGCTGGGATACTGTATTTCTGAGTAGCAGTTGCAAAGTGAAGATTATTGGCATTAACGTCAAGTGTAAGATCATTAATGGATGACATAGACATTTTACCTTCTACCTGGCCGCTTACAATCTGACTTCCAGGTTTATTGGTAAAATAATTCATATTCAATTGGGTAACATCAGCATTTACATCCATCATAATTTTTGATGTACTGAAATCTATTAATCCTTTGATGGTTGCTTTTGCCTGCTCATCATTTACCGTAATCAGCCCGTTGTATTTTTTATGATCCAATAAGCCGTCCAGATAAAGATTATTGATCACCTTATCCATTATTTCAATGCTGGAAATCTGAGATTTGGTGGTAAGACGCATTGTATTGACATCGAAACTTTGTCCGTTAAGATCAAAATTACCGGAAATCAATCCTACCGATTTATTTTTTGTAATAACAGACGTATTAAGGTCTTTTACCTCAAGACGACCGGAATACTTTGGCATCGCTGTGCTGTATCCCGTTAAAGAAAGCTTAGAAATTTTTGCCTGTCCTATTCCCGTCATTAAGTTTCCGTTGTCAACATAAATCTGATCAGGATTTACTTTTGCCGTTCCGTTATATTTCAGTTTTCCGAAATCATCTGCAAAATTCTTCATCTTGCTGGAGATAAAAGTAGGCATCATAGCCTTCAGATCTTTATAAGTAAAGTCTGTAGAAAGGTCTTTTGTTTCAATGGAAAAGTGTCCTTTCAGCAGATTATCAACCTTCATCGTTTTGGTGGCAATATTCACATCAGGATTCCGGATCAGAAAGTTCTCTAAATGAAATTTATTTAAAGGACCGGTCATTTTTCCTGAAAGGTTGAATGGCTTGATATTATCCCAGTTTGTAACAAAATAGCTGATATCATATCCGCTCATCTGGCTTCCCTGTGCAATATTCATATCCCAGCGAACCTTATCTTCAAAATCTGCCCATGAACCATCATGAAGATTAAATTTAATATCTCCCTGAAGTAAAGTATGATCTGTATTTAAAGTAAGGTCTTTTAAGGACAAAAACTGCTTGGTTAAAGACAGCTCTGTTGAAAAGGTGTCTACCGTATGGGATTTCCCCCATCTGGTAGTTACAAAAGACATATTATTAATAAGCGCCGAAATATTAGGTCCGTTCACCTTAACATTGGGTGCTTTTAAATTAAAGTTCGTTGCAGTAAGCCATTTTCCGTGATCTCCGGAAGAATTTTCATTAACAATAGAAACTTTGGAATCCAGGATCTGAATTCTGGAATTCAGCTGAAAAGGCGGTTTGTTTGGATTTCTTTTTTTACCATCATCAAAAAGGTCGACAAATCTGATAAAATTAGAAATACTGTCTCCTTTATAGGTAATCACTTTTACATCTGCATTCACAAGCTTCAGGGAATTAAAGCTTAAAGAATTACTGTTTCCTGAAATAGCATTCACCGCAAGAGAGATCCAGTCTGAATCAGCATAAAACTCGCGGGCTTTGATAAACTCGAGTCCTTTATAATCTTTTACTTTTAATCCTTTTATGGTAACATCTCCGAAATAGTTCACCTCTACACTTTCAGTAGAAAATTCAGACTTGAAATCATTGTTTACCAATTTTAAAGCCTGATCTGCAGCCCATTGTTTAGTTACCGGAAGATTGACTGTAATAAGAACTCCTGCAACAAGAACGATACCCAGCCAAAAAAGAATAAGCAAAAGCTTTGCCCACCAGGTGTAGCTGGTGACATCTTTCATAGCCTGTTTTCCAAACTCCTCTGCTGTTTCTACAGGATGATTGATAGCGTCTGAAGCCAGTTCAGATGCTTCTTTTACAGTCTCCCGTACCTTTTCCTCCACATTTTCAACAGTCTTCTGTACCTGATCCCCTAGGTTTTCAGTTACTGATTTTTTATTCTCATTCTCGTTATTATTCTCTAACTTTGCCATTATTATGAGCGACTCTATAATTTTAGGTATTGAATCGTCTTGCGACGACACCTCAGCAGCTATCATCAAGGGGAATTCTATTCTTTCAAACATTGCTGCGAATCAGACCATCCATCAAGAATATGGAGGTGTGGTTCCTGAATTGGCTTCGCGAGCCCATCAACAAAACATTATTCCCGTTGTTGAAAAATCTTTTACGAAAGCAAATATACAACAAAATGCAATCTCTGCTATAGGATTTACACGCGGCCCCGGACTTTTGGGATCACTTCTTGTAGGAACATCATTTGCTAAGTCTCTGGCTATGAGTCTTAATGTTCCGTTAATTGAAGTTAATCACCTTCAAGCTCACATTCTGGCCCATTTCATCGAGGATGCAAATCCTGTGCCGCCTACTTTTCCATTTCTATGTCTTACCGTAAGTGGAGGTCACACCATGATCGTACTGGTAAAAGACTATTTTGACATGGAGATTATCGGAAAAACCATTGATGATGCCGCCGGAGAAGCCTTTGACAAAATCGGAAAAATCTTTGATCTGGATTATCCTGCCGGTCCTATTATCGACAGACTTGCCAAAGAAGGAAGTCCCAATGCTTTTACATTCAACAAACCCAAACTGGAAAATTATGACTATTCTTTCAGTGGTATAAAAACTTCCGTTTTATATTTCATTCAGAAAGAAGTCAGAAAAAATCCTGAGTTCATTAAGGAAAACCTCAACGATCTTTGTGCTTCCGTACAAAAATGTATTATTGAAATCCTGATGAACAAACTTGAAAAAGCAGCTAAAGATCTTGAGGTGAAAGAAGTAGCTATTGCAGGTGGGGTTTCTGCCAATTCTGCACTAAGAAAGGCAATGGAAGACAATAAAGAAAAATTAGACTGGAATATCTACATTCCAAAATTTGAATACACTACCGATAATGCAGCCATGATTGCTATGGTAGCACAGCTGAAGTTCGAAAGAGGTGAATTTACAGATTTGAAAACTACTGCGACCGCAAAATATGACTTATGAAAATACTCTTAGAAGAAAAAGTACTGGGAACGCATTCTAAAAAGAACTCAAAATATTATTGGGTATTAGAAACCATTACAGGAAAAATTGAAAATCCGGAAGACGCTATGGATTATTTTCCGGCAAGCTCTGAAAAAGGATATATTCAGGATGTAAAAGAGGAGATTCTTGAAACAATAAATTCAGAAGAAGTTTTCAGCTTTCCCTATACACCAAAAGAAGGTGATTATTTATCTATAAAAAATAACTTAAGAAAGCAGGAATATTTAAATCTGATTTTTATTAATAATAAGTGGATAGAAGAAATATTCATGTGTACTTACCGTGAATGTGATACAGATATTTACACGACTATAAAAACAGGAGTTGCATTCTTAACTCAGGATATATGAAATTATTTTACGGAGAAATAGAAGGTAAAAAAGTAATCATCAACGACGAGGAACAGCAGCATATTGTAAAAGTTCTTCGTATGAAGCAGGGAGAGGAAATTTATGTAACGGACGGAAATGGAGCGTTAGCTTCAGGAAAACTCGTTATAGAAGGAAAGAAAGCCGCTATTGATGTATCTGAAATTAAAGAGAACCTAAAGGATTTCAATCCGAAACTTCATATTGCCATTGCTCCTACTAAAAATATTGACCGTATCGAATTTTTTGTGGAAAAAGCTGTAGAAATGGGTATTTCAGAAATCAGCATTATTATTACAGAAAAAACGGAACGTAAAAATATTAATATTGATAAGATCAGAAAACAGGCTGTAGCTGCCTCTAAACAAAGTCTGAGATTTCATTTTCCGGTGATCAATGATCCGGTAAAGCTAACTGATTTTTTGAAGGATATTAATTCTGAAAATACTTTTGTAGCCCACTGCCATGAAAATCTTGAAAGAATGGAACTCAAAAGTATTCCTACAATGGAAGAGATTACTTTTTTAATTGGTCCTGAAGGTGATTTCTCTGAAAAGGAAATTGCATTTTTGGCCGAACAGAAAATTAAAGCGGTTTCATTAGGAAATCAAAGGTTAAGAACTGAAACGGCAGGCGTATTTGTAGCAGCGTGGAATTATTACAATATGATATAGGTAATGGATTTTTAATCTATCTATAAAAAATAAAGGAGGTTCAGCGACCTCCTTTTTATATTTTAACTGATTATTTCCAATCAATGTTATTTTCGTTCAGATACTTTTCAAAAATCTGCTGCCCGCTTCTTATAGAGTTTACTGTCCAAAGGATTTTCATTCTTAACAGTTTTTCTTCATCTAGTTTATAATCAATACCGGATTTTATCAGCTTCTGTTTCAATTCATACATACAGATTGAAGCTGCCACGGAAACATTAAAGCTTCTTGTAAAGCCATACATCGGAATCGCCAGTGTTTCATCGGCAAAATCCAGAATCTCCTGAGAAACTCCTTCCATTTCTGTCCCGAATACCAATGCCATAGGTTCCGTAATTTCATATTCGGGTAACATTTTAGCATTATTTTCCAGTGAAACCACTACAATTTTGTAGCCTCGGTCTTTAATTTCCTGAAAAGATTCCATATTACGTGGCATTTTTTCAACCTCAACCCAGGTATCTGCTCCTTTGGTAACCCGAAGATTGGGTTCAAAGCTATATTCTTCCTGCAAAGCCACTACTTTATGAAAACCACAGGCCTCTACAGAGCGCACAATGGCTGCTGCATTCCGGAACTGATAGATATCTTCCACCACCGGAAGTACAAAATCAGAACTTTCCTGGGAAAAATGTTCAATCTTTGATAATCTTTCTTCTGTTAAAAACTGTTTTAAATATTCATAAGTCTGTGCTAAATCTTTCATCTGCATTTAGTTATTTTTTCAATAGCTCTATATAAAGCCTATAATTACAATCTTATTCTTATAAAATTTAATCATAAGCCTTTATTCATTTTCAAATCTTTGCAAATTAACGTAATTTTGGGCTATGATCCTTAATCGGGATCATTCTTAATTAAAAATAATACATGAAACGAAAAGTCCTGCTCATCTATACCGGAGGAACCATCGGTATGGAAAAAGATTATGAAACCGGCAGTCTGCGTGCCTTTGATTTTGGTAATATCTTCGAAAAGATGCCTGAAATGAAGCTTATGGAATGTGAAGTTTTCGTACATCCTTTTGCCAAACCACTGGATTCTTCAGATATGGGACCTGAAGAATGGAGAGTAATCGCCAATTATATCCTGAAGAACTATAATGACTATGACGGTTTCCTGATCCTTCATGGGACGGATACGATGTCTTATACCGCTTCTGCTCTAAGTTTCATGCTAAAAGGTTTAAGAAAGCCTGTAATCATGACTGGTTCACAACTTCCAATTGGTGATCTGAGAACCGATGCCAAGGAAAACCTTCTGACAAGTCTGTATTATGCAAGTCTGTATGAAAATGATGAAGCAGTCATTCAGGAGGTTGCCATCTATTTCGAATATAAACTTCTGAGAGGAAACAGAACACTGAAGTATTCTGCCGAATATTTTGATGCATATGCAAGTCCGAACTACCCTATTCTTGGGCAATCCGGAGTTCATTTAAATATTCTCAAAGACAATCTTTTCCGTTGTGATCCTGAGATTGAATTTCATGTTGACGAATATATCTCTGAGGATGTTCTGTTCTGGAGAATTTTTCCGGGAATGCATCTGAGTCACTTCAGAGAAATTCCTAAAATGAAGGTCCTGATCCTACAGGTTTTCGGTTCGGGAACCATTTTCAGCAGTGAAAAGACTCAGGAAACTCTTCAGGAGATCAGAAATAACGGTACAGAGATCGTAGTAGTAAGTCAATGTATCTCTGGTGGAATTTCGTTTGGCAAGTATGAGAACAGTAATATCTTCTCAAGGATCGGAGCGATCAGTGGAAGAGATATGACAGCAGAAACGGCCATCACAAAAGCTATGCACCTGATAGACAATCCTAATTACTCCGGAAGCTTCGCGGATAACTTTACCCAAAGCCTTTGTGGAGAAATTACGGCTGAAAAAATGCAGTAAAAAATTTGGTATTTAAAGAAAATATCCTATTTTTGCAATCTCAAATAGAGAGGTGTCCGAGTGGTTGAAGGAGCTACCCTGGAAAGGTAGTATGCGGGTAACTGTATCGAGGGTTCGAATCCCTTCCTCTCTGCTAAGAAGGAAGCATAAAGCTTTCAAAATTGTCAAAACGCTTTAAAAGCCTGTAATTTCATAAAATTACAGGCTTTTTGATTTTCTTGCGTATTCGCAAAATTTTTAAAAACACTCGTAATTTTTATTGCAAAATCATGGCAGTTATCAAACTCAAAAAAAAACTGCCACAAAAAGCCTATAAAACACTGTATATCAACATGTAAAACTCATTAACGACTTGATTTAGATACAACATAATTCGATATTTATTAATTAAAAATTGTGTTATGATTGAAAAAAGTTTTGGTGTAATGTTTTTTTTGAAAACACCTGAGAAAAAAGAGAATTCGAGAATCCTGTATCTAAGGATAACTGTTGATGGAGTTCCAAAAGAAACATCAACAAAGAGAAGATGGGATGTTACTCGATGGAATCAAAAAACCGGACGAGCAACCGGTAGTAAAGAAGATGCAAAGTCATTGAATTATTATATAGATTCAATAAGTACTAGAATTTCCAATTATAGAACTAAATTAATCAACGACGATCAAACCATCACTTCACAAAGACTTATTGACTTTGTAAAAGGAAATAACGTTTCAAAAGCTAAAGTTCTAGAGGAGTTCCTAGAACATAATTTAGAAATACTTTCATTGGTCAAAAAGAAGGAATATGCAATGGGTACTTACGAAAGATATAGTATTGCTCGATCCCATGTAGCTAAATTCATAAAGTTTAAATATAAGAGAGAAGATCTCGAATTCAGAGAATTAAATTTTGATTTTGTCAAAGATTATGAACTTTACTTGAAAACGGTCAGAAATTGCGCAAATAATACGGCACTTAAATATATTTCCAATCTCAAAACAATTGTTCTTAGGGCAATCGCAAAAGATATTATTCCTAAAGATCCTTTTAAGCTTTTTAAAAGGAAAAAAATTAAATGCAACAAACAACCGCTATCTACAGCCGAACTCCACCGGCTTGAAAATAAAGTATTTTCCTCCGATAGACTATCTTTAATTAGAGATATATTCGTATTTCAGTGCTATACCGGATTGGCCTATATTGATGCATATCAGTTAAGACCCAATGACATTAAAGAGGGCATAGATGGCAGTTTATGGATTATGTCCAATCGCCAGAAAACAGAATCAAAGACAGACATCCCCCTTTTACCAAAGGCAATTGAAATTATGGAGAGATATAAATATCATCCTTTGTGCATTACAAGAGGAGCTGTCCTACCAGTAAAGTCTAATCAAAAAATGAATGAATATCTTAAAGAAATAGCCATACTTTGTGAATTAACTGGCACTCTCAACACTCACAAAGCTAGAAGAACCTTTGGTAGTACTGTAACCCTTAAAAACGGTGTTCCAATCCATATTGTCAAAGAAATGATGGGGCATCACTCTGTAAAGCAAACAGAAGAATATGCTATTACTGAGCAAGAATCAATAGGTATCGAAATGAAACAATTAAAAGAAAGGCTTAGTAAAAACGACAATAATGATAAAAATGAAAATCCAATGCATTTATTACTAAAGCTTCAGCACGAGGTGGCGGTTTTAAGCCAACAACAAGTGCGAAATGATAACGAGCTACCACAGGAAGAGTTGAGAACAATTACAAGAAGATTAGATTCCATTAAAGAAATACTGCTAACGAAATAATCTCTAGATAAGAGTATTTAACTAGAATCTTCCAATAAGTCCACTTTACAAAAACTCCTGAATTACGCTTGTGGTTTGGGAGTTTTAGCAATATCCCCTTTTTAACAGAATTGGCAAATTGCAACAGTGGTCTTAAATTCTTGTACCACAGAATTGCATTTTGAAAATTAAAGGCAAAGTCATCACACAATGTTTATTGCATCCAGCCCAAATTCATAAATAGAAAGAATTTTGGAATGTCATTGTACTTATCAATAAATGGTGAGTTTTACACTCCATATCAAATGTTCAATCTTCTTTTTAGCGAGAATGGTTACTTTTCGATACAGAATTTCGAATTCTTTGTTTATCAGTGGTTCACGATAATAAAGGGCCAATGTGGTAACAGTTATTATCACACCCTAACAAACTGAAACAAAGATATTTAAAAATTTTAAATTGTCAAAAAAAATATTTTCCAAAAGAGGATTTTTGGCTTCTTATTTGGACGAGATTTTTGTCGGGATGTAATCTTCCCCAAAAAGAGGATCATTTAAAAATATAGTTTTTAAATTTGGAAGACTATGAAAAACAGTAAATTTTCAGAAGTTAAGAGTATTAAGATTCTATCTAGACAAAATCAAGGTAAGACCGTAAATGAGATTTGTCGTGAACACGGCATTAGCCAGCCGACATTTTACAAATGGAAGAGTAAATATGGAGGTTTGGATATTCAGCAACTTTCCAAAATGAAGGAACTTGAGAAAAAACTTTCGCAATACAAAAAAATTGTGGCGGAACTTACCTTGGAAAATGTGGTGATGAAAGATGTGATTGCAAAAAAGCTTTAACACCTTTCGAGAAGCGGGAACTGGTTGCTTATTCCGGATCAGAACACGGGATCAGCACTCGGAATGCGTGTAAACTTTTCATCCTAAAGAGTTCGGTATTTTATTACAAAAAGAAAAAAAACAATGAAGATGATAAAATCCGTGAGGAACTGGTTTTGCTCGCAGGACAGCATCATACCTGGGATTTTGGACGATGCACCACCGCTTGAGAAATTTGGGTTTTGGATGGAATCACAAGCGGGTTTATAGAATTTACAAATCAATGAAACTGAATCTGAGAAGCAAACGAAAGAAACGGCTTCCGGCGAGTTTTAAAGAATCATTGCTTCGTTCTGTTTATCCCAATGTAACGTGGAGTATGGATTTTATGCACGATACTTTGGAGAATGGTAAAAGCATGAGAAGTCTTAATATCATTGATGATTTTAACAGAGAAATCTTCAATATTACTATTGATAATAGTTTGCCATCGACAAGAGTGGTTTTGCAACTGGAACATTAATCGACTGGCGTGGAAAACCATAAAAAATAAGAGTGGATAACGGTCTTGAGTTTATTGCAAAAAAATTAAAGATTGGTGCGTCAAGAATGAAATAGTTCTTCATTATATTCAGCCCGGAAAACCAACGCAAAACTCTCTGATAGAAAGATTCAACAGGACTTTTCGGACAGAATTTTTGGATGTTTATCTTTTTGAAAACATCAGGCAGATGGGAAATTATTCAGAAATCTGGATGTATAATAATGTGAAGTAGTCAAGACTTAATCTGACAGTTGCGATAAATTAACAACTGTAAAATAGATTAGAGTTATGACAACACAAGAAAAAATCATCAAGAACAAACTGGGTGTTTTAGAACTTGCCCAGCATCTAGGAAATGTATCAAGAGCCTGTAAAGTAATGGGCTATTCCAGAGACAGCTTTTATAGATTCAAAGAATTGTATGATCAAGGAGGCGAGCTTGCACTGCAAGAACTTTCTAGAAGAAAGCCTATATTAAAGAACCGAGTAGAAGAGCATATTGAAAAAGCTGTTGTCGATCTAGCTATAGACCAGCCTGCTTTAGGTCAATTACGTGTTTCTAATGAGCTGAAAAAGCAAGGCATATTAATATCTCCTGGAGGAGTTAGGAGTATATGGATGAGGCATGATCTGCAGACCTTCAAGCTCAGATTAAAAGCCTTAGAGGCAAAGTCTGCACAGGAAGGTATTGTTTTAACGGAAGCTCAGCTTGTAGCTCTAGAAAGAGCTAAAGAAGAGAAAAAGGCACACGGTGAGATAGAAACTCATCATCCCGGATATCTAGGTGCTCAGGATACATACTATGTCGGGAATATTAAGGGAGTTGGACATATATATCAGCAAACTTTCATTGATACCTATTCCAAAGTCGCTTTTACAAAGCTGTATGATCGTAAGAATGCATTAGTTGCTGCAGATATGCTAAATGATCAGGTCGTACCATTTTTCGAGCAACATGACTTAAGGTTGTTAAGGATATTGACAGATCGAGGAACGGAATACTGCGGGGTAAGAGACCAGCATGAATATCAGCTCTATCTAGCCATCGAAGATATAGATCATACAAAAACCAAAGCAAAAAGTCCTCAAACAAATGGTATTTGCGAACGTTTCCATCGTACTATTCAGGACGAGTTTTATGCAGTTGCATTCAGAAAGAAAGTATACCGAAGCATTCAGGAACTCCAAAACGACCTTGATCGTTGGATGACTTACTATAATCAGGATCGTACCCATACAGGAAAGTACTGCTTTGGAAAGACACCTATGCAGACCTTCAATGATACAATTAATTTGGCAAAAGAAAAGATGCTGGAGACACTAAAAGAAAATCAACTTGTTACTTATCCGGTGCAAGAAAATAAGCAACAAGTTGAATCTATAGATTTTGCGGAAACATTACTATATTCGAATAGGCAATCTGACAATTTTTAAAAACAACCAACTGTCAGATCAAGTAGTGGCTATTACAAATAATGAGCGACCCCATAAGGCTCTGCAATACCTCACGCCTAGAGATTTTTTATTGAAATATGGAAAGCTCAATCCTATAAACCAAATGAGTTTCCCACATTTTCAACAAAATTTTAACATCAACAACAAGAAATTATTATTAACCGAAACTCTACTTTTGAGTGTACCTAGGTTAGGGAAGTTTACAATCAGTTTGGCAACAAAAGGGCGAGAAGATCTTATTCCTTTTGATCCAGTTCCCTTACAATCCGGGGGCTTCCATATCTGCCACGGCTCCAATGATAGATACTGAAGATCTCCGCAGATAAAACAGCTCTTCTTTCTGATCGCATAGTAGGTTTTCTTTTCTTCCAATGATAGAAACTGCTCCTGCCATCACACATCTTCCCGCCAGGAAAAACACTAGCGTTTTCTTTGATAAATTTATATCTTATCCGTCTCTCTTGGAGAAGATGCCTACCGCCTTTTTTAAGATGTCACGCTCAAGCTTTGTTTCTTCAAGTTCCTTGCGAAGCCTCAGTAAATCTTCTCTTATAGGATCGGAGGAAATTTGTTTTTCCTTGGTAAGCTTACCTTCTTTGTCAAGCTTTCTTCAATTGCCTAGACTTTCTTTGCAAATACCCAATTCTTGAGCCACCAAGGATACATTGCCTCGCTGTTCACTTAATGATACTGCTTGGATCTTAAACTCTAAACTGTAATTTTTTCTTTTTCATACTCTTAAAGCTAAACAGTATAAGAATTGTGTCCTAACAAAGTTAGCAACTCCAATTTACAGCTATCACAAATGTACAACTTATTTGGACTGTAATTTACAGTGGTTAACACTAGTTAACACTAGTTAACACTAGTTAGTAGTCGATTAACAATTTAGCTTATAGGACTTCTTTAAGTTTGCATATCCAAATTAATCAAAAATGTATTAGTAAATAGTTAGATAATGATTATAAAATTATTAAGGTTCCTATAATCTAAAAAAAATGAAAATGAAAAGTAATTTGATTACTCTATTTTACCTTTTAATATTCATCTTTTTTATTAGTTGCGAAAAATCCTTTACAGAAGAATTAAATG
>NZ_QNVT01000027.1 GCF_003385515.1 Chryseobacterium pennae
AGCCTTTTTTTCGTTCTTAAACTGAGTCCTTACTTTTATTAGAAAATTTCTGTAAGTAAGAAAATTTTTTATTGTAAAAAGCACTTCTTCAGAAAGTGCGGAAGGGATAAGTTCCTGCTCATGCATTTTTGCATATCTGGCTATTCTCCAGGCATCAACCTTGTCATTCTTTCCTCTTTGAATACCTTGGCTCAGCTTTATTTCCAAAGCCGGAACCTGATAATAGAGAAGTTGCCTTTCTTCCAACAAACTAGCTAAAAGAAGTCCATAGTTTCCCGTATTTTCAAAACAATATCGATGGCTGGAATCATTTCCAGAACAGCAAGCTAAGGCTATCATTTCTTCTATACCTTCAACTGTATTACTAACTTTAAATGCCAGCTCTTTCTCATCAGAATCATTTAAAATACAAACATCTAATGTATCCTTGGAAATATCTATTCCAATAAAATAAGTTTTCATAACTTTGGATTTAGGTCAATCCTGAAGGAACCATTTTGAATCATGCTAAAACCTTTAATAAGCCCTAACGCTTAAAATTCTAAATGGCAGATATTCAAAAGAGAAAATAGAGTCTGATACACGAAATAGTTCGTTTCTATGCATTCGTTTAGTTCACTTTATTTTCTCTGGTTCTTCAGTATTTAATTATTATCTAATTTATTACTAAATCCTTTTACAAATCTAAAGGCATTCGTGGCGATTATTTTTTATGGGATTATATTTTCAGCTCGCAGCCTTTCAAATACTTCTGTAAAAGAATCTTCTGTACTTTTATATGCGGTAAATCCTAAGTTTCTGCTTTTTGACATATCACACATTACTTCAAGAGGTCTTCCAAGATCCAGATCGGTGTGCCATGCTGATGATAAACGGCTTAATCTGTTCTCTTTCAGACTGTATTTTTCTGCAATAGCTTCCCAGGTTTCCTGATCATTTTCCAGTTCTTTTTCCAGAGATCTTATGGTTCCGCTGAAACCTTCAGCCTCTATATCAAACCAGTCTGCCAGTCTTTTCCAAAGCCATTTCCATCGGAAAACATCTCCATTCGCAATATTGAACGCCTGATTCTTTGCAGCTCCCGTATCAGATGCCCAAACCAACTGTTTAGCCAGTATTTTAGCATCCGTTATATCAGACACCCCATTCCACTGTGCTTCTGATCCGGGCCAGATGAATTTTCTTCCTGTTTCTTTACAGATACTGGCATAGACTGCGAGGGTTGCAGCAATATTCATTAGGTTTCCAACAGCATATCCTACAACGGTATGAGGCCGGTGAATACTCCATGTAAAGCCATCTCTTTCTGAAGCTTTGTAAATTTCATCTTCCTGGGCATAATAGAAATTAGGAAGTGGAAGCCTAGGATGTTCTTCACGAACAGGAGTTTCCGGTAATATCCCATTCTGAACATAAGCTTCGAAAGGTCCCAGATAATGCTTCAGTCCGGTTACTAAAGCAACATGCTGAACCGATTTTTTAGGAGATAAAACGTTAAGAAGGTTTCTGACAAGAGCACTGTTGATCCGGATATTTTCTTCTTCGGTATCATTCCGCATCCAGGTTGTAAAATAAATATGAGTAGGAGAGAGGGCTGCCAATGCCTCAATCAGGCTGTTCTCATCCAGTAAATCAGCTTTGATAGAACGAAGGCCCGGGATATTCTCATTTGGGTTTCTTGACAGCCCATAGGTTGTCCAGCCCTGTGCAATAAGTTCTTCTGCAAGATTACTTCCTGTAATTCCGGTAGCACCAACTACCAATGCAGTTTTCTGTGTATTTTCCATAAGTATTGTAAAAATTCTCTGACAAAATTATGGACATACGTTTCCTTTTACACTTGATCTGGATCATGCATTTGAGTTGATCTGGATCAAGTATTATTCGGAAAATTCTTTTTACGGATTCTGCTGATGGTTTCCGGAGCCAGCCCAAGATAAGAAGCAATCAGATTATGAGGAACTCTTTTGATTATTTCCGGGTTTTTCCGGATCAATTGCAGGTATTTTTCCTCAGCAGTATAGCCATTGGACACAATAAGCCTGTAATCTTTCGTAACAAGACTGTTTTGATAAAGAATTCTGAAATAACGGTCCATGACAGGAATTTCCAGCATCATCTTCTCATAGTTTTCCAAAGTAATCATTAATATTTCCGTATCTTCTACAGCATCAATGTTTAAGACCGCTTTTTCCTGATGAATAAAACTGTTGAAATCTGAGATCCACCAGCCTTCAAAAGCAAACATATTGATGTGCTCATTTCCTTTCTCATCAGGGTAATAAGATTTCAATAATCCTTTGCTTACAAATGACAGACATTTACAGATATCTCCTTCCTGTAACAGATATTGTTTTTTCTTAAGCTTTTTTACAGTAAAAAAGGTCTGAATCAGGTTTTTCTGTTCAGCAGTCATCTCAACCTTATTCTGAATATGGGAAAGCAATACATCAAACATCCAACAAATTTTCCTCAAAAATAAGGCTTTCACCAGGAATTGAAGGTTTATTTTTCAAAATCGTAAAGGTTTATTCCTATCTTTCTGTCTTTGATTTTTACCACTCTGGTAGATAAAGGATAAAAAATAAATTCACCGGCACCATTGATTCTTGCATCTAAAAGATGTCCTGCTAAAGCGGTATAATCTTCTCTGCCTAAGGTAATATGCAAGTGAAGTACAGGATTTTCTTCTATCAAAGAAACATTTCCTGAGATATTGGTGACTTCCATCTGTTCCTTGAATGTTTTATCAACATATTTTTTTGTTTCAAAACTAAAAAATCTAAGTGTTGCTTCACTTACAGCCCCAATTCCTGTGACTTCGCCCGCCTGAATATTTTGGTTTTGAACAAAGTCCGTTAATGCTTCCACAATACTGGAATCATTTTTAAGGCTTACAATATACTTTCTTGCAGTCCAGTGATTTCCTTTAAAATTTTGTATTTCCATGATGATGTTTAATTAATTAGAATATGTTGGAAAATGCAAAGACTTGGGAATATTGTAAACAGTAATAAGTTCAAAATACAAGTATATTTCACCTTAACCCAATATATGATTCTCAGTAACCGTAATGCAATACACAAATGGTATGTGATATTTAACAATGGAATTAAGATTCTACAGAATGACAAGCATAAAATTATAGCCCATAGAAATTATTCGTGTATTATCGCGATAAAACATGTCTTTATATTCCCAACAATTACAGCTAATGCAGGAATCATGCTTTTCAATCTACATTTTAATGCTTTTTTAAAAAGAAAAAAGATCTTATTAATAGAAAATTAATAGTCATTTTACTAGTTAAAATCAGGGAAATTACGGAAATTTGCAGCAAATTAAAATCAATGAAGATTGTAGACCTCCAGCAATGGAACAGAAAGGAGCATTTTGAATTTTTCTCTCAAATGGCAAGCCCATACTTTGGCTTTACAACAGAAGTAGATTGTACAACAGCTTATGACAAAGCTAAAGAAAACGGATATTCTTTCTTTGCCTATTACTATCACAAGTCTATGATGGCTGTGAATACTGTTGAGGAATTAAAACTTAGAATTATTGATGGTCAGGCAGTTCAGTTTGATACTGTTCATGCCGGAAGCACCATTGGCAGACCTGATGGAACTTTTGGCTTTTCGTTTACTCCTTTTTCTGAGGATTTTGCAACTTTCAATGCCGCATTGCAGGAAGAAATAAAAGGGGTCCACAATTCGTCCGGGCTTAGATTAAGCAATGAGAGGCTGGGAAAAGATCACGTGAGACACACTACCATTCCCTGGAATTCGTTTAGCGCAATTCTTCATCCTACAGATTTTAACAATGGAGAATCTGTGCCAAAGATCTCTTTTGGTAAATTCAGTATCCGTGATGGCAGAAAATACATGCCGGTTTCCATTGAAGCTCACCATGGTCTTGCAGACGGTATTCACATTGCAAAATATCTGGAGGAGTTTCAGAGACAGCTTGACCTATAGGGTTTAGACTTGAAGATTCTTCTAATAATAGATCTTTCTTTTCTCAAGCTTCACAATCTTATCTTTTTCCATTTGTTTTATGGTTCTTATCACTGTTTCTACACGAAGTCCTACCAGTGAAGCAAGTTGCTGCCTTGTCAGAGGGATCTGGAAAGAATAGGGTGTTTTATCATCATGGTAGCTTTTCAGATAATCTAACATGAGTTTCAGCTTGGATACCGGATTCTGAAAGGACAGATTGTAGAACATAATGTACTTATAATACATTCTTTCTGCCAGGCATTGGTAAATATTCAGTGATATTTCCGGATTGCTTTGTATCAGGTTTAAAAAACTGGATTTTGGCATTCTGAAAACCAATGAATCCTCTATGGCAATGGCATTCATAGGATATGGCCGTTCTACAAACAAAAGAGATTCCCCAAAACTGTGACCATCAGAAAATATATTCTGAATAAATTCCTTTCCATCCTCAGTATAATTATTCAGCTTGATCTTTCCCTTTTCTATCTGATAATAGTACAGAGGCAAATCTTTTTCGTGGAAAATAACTTCTCCTGCTTTAAAATTTTTTGTTTCTGCCCCAAATGAAATTAATAAATTTTCAACGATCATATCTGTGATTTATTTATTAGTTAAAATTTTATGAACCTTTGTAAATACACATTTTTTTCATCATTTAAATACTATAATTAAGTTCAGAGTTTTAAAAGAATAAAGAAACGTTTATTTCAGTCATTAACCATGAAATAAGGTACCATTCAGATACCACAAATATTTATTTTGATGATGTTATATTTTTAAAACTATTGATTTGGATCATAAAAAGAGAACCGGGTAACCTCCTATATTTATCTCAGGCAAAAAAAGATGATAAACGGGCTGATAAAAGCGTTTGTGATATTTTACCGAAAAGCATAACGTGGTATGTATGTGGTACTCTGTTTTAATAGAATTTTAATCATTTTTTATTTCTTTGCCCTATATAAAAATGAATGGAAATTCATATGTATGAATTTTTAACCTGATCACTTAGTAAATACTGCTTGGAGTGTACATATTGTTGAATATTATTTATAAAAAATAAAGAGATTTTGAATGTGTGAAAATTATTTTATTCCCATGTAATTATTTATAAAACAAGGGTTTGTAAAAATAAAAAAGATTTCATACTGGTATACAAAGGATGTATATCAGAAATGAGTAGAGATGAGAACGTATTATGAAAAATAAAAAAACTGAACCGAACTTAGAGGATTTGAATCAGAAGATTCTTGTACAAGATGAAATTATGGCTTTAGCTAAAGCAAATTCTCCCCGTCTGCTTAACAAATTCAGATTGGTCTATCCGGATTTTTTCGACAAGTTATCTGCTATACAGCCTGGTCTTAAAAATTCCGAACTGATCTTTTGTATTTATCTTAAGCTCAATATGACGACAAAAGAAATAGCTACCTGTATTTTTGTCACACCCAAAGCGATACAAAACCGGAAAAACAGAATCAGAAAGAAACTCAATATTCCATCTGAATTAGATATTTACAAATGGTTTAATGAAAATTAAACCATTTTTTGTTTTTAAACTTCAATGACAGCTTTCTCCAAATCATGATAAAGTAGTATTTTCCAACTGTCTGCTCTGGCTTCACTTTCCCATAAAATTCTTAATTGCATTGCTTTTCTGCCATCAAAATCACTCTTGTAAGCCAAATGATATTTTAAATAAGATGCCTGAGGGAGGTCATCTGCACCATAGAACACGGTTTCTTCATTCTCTCTGATCCAGAAAACCTGCATAAATGGGGTATGGCCACCCACTACTTCATATGAAATTTCACTGGTAATCTGTCCTTTATCTTCATTCATCCAGATGATATTCGGTAACTGAATCAGTTGTTCCAAAATATTGAAATCAAAAGAAGGATTTCCTTTATTTTCCATTGCAAAATCCAGTTCACGTTTCTGGATATAGATCTGTGCATTGGGAAAAGTCGCCTCATAGCCATTATCGGTAAGTTTTACTGCACCATCAATGTGATCTTTATGGAGATGGGAGAGTAAGAGTTTGGTAACCTGTTCAGGTTGTATATTCTCTCTTTCCAGAATTTTCATCACCACAGATTGGCCTTCTTCATTTTTCCATCCAATACCTGCATCTAAAAGGATATAATCATTTTCAGTAATGATAAGAAAGGGCTGAACAGACATTTTAATGCCGGAAACAGTATTAAAGTTTTCGTTTGTTAAAAGTGTAAAATCTTTGGTTTTGCTGGCTGAAAAATTGCCTTCTTTAAGTGGTATGATTTTCATTCTGCAAATTTCCTGAATATTTCCAATATCCGAAAGGTTTTTCATCAATACCTAACATCGGCAGAAACAATGGAAACTGCTACCAATTATTCAGACCATTTTCCAATGCTTTCTCATAATTTTCCATATCAAAAGAATAGAGATCAGGAGATCTGTGAGCTCCTACACGTCTTTGCTCATCAAGTTTTTTTAAAACATTTAAGTTTTTGATCTTTCTGTAGAAGTTGCCTCGGTTAAGCGGCTTGCCTAATATCGCTTCATATAGTTTCTGTAGCTCAGGAAGGGTGAATTTTTCAGGCATCAGATTGTATCCGATTGGTTTGGAAGAAATCTTTTCCCGCAGGGTAAGCAATGCCTTTTCAATAATTTCACGGTGATCCATCCCAAATTCAATTTCAGGTAACTGGCGGAGATAAACCCATTCACAGGCTTCACTCACATCATCAGCTATGGGATTGATTTCAGAGGAATTATAAAGCGCATAATATCCCACAGAAACAAAACGCTGTTTTTGAAAAAGAGTTTCATCAAATTCCTCAAAATACAGCTGACTCCTGTTTTTTCTTCCAAAAACACCAAATTCTTCCAGGAATACATCAGTAACACCTGCACGGTCTTCCAGTACTCTTACTACTGCTTCATCCAGATCGTCATCTCTCCTTACATAGCCACCGGGCAGCAGCCACTGTTTTCTGTAATTCATTTTCACCAGCAATACTTTAAGCTCATTCTGATCAAAACCAAAAACAACCGGGTCTACTGAAATATGAGGAAGATAAAGTTCTTTTGCTTCAGCAGATTTCTGTAAGATCTGTTCCCTGGAATCCATATAATCCATAAAAATAAAATGTGTTACTACAAATGTAAAGATAAAATCGGATAATATTTTAAAAAACTCTTTACTGAAGCAGACTGTAAGCAAAACATTCTATAATACTAACAGCTTAAATCAATTATAATACTCTCCCTTTTTTATGAAAATCCCTACCTTTGAAGCCATTAAAAAGTATATCCAACTATTTAAATCATCAGGATATATTTCTATTCAATAAAAATTTTAAGATGCAGGTGAATTCTACCAACGGTATTTCCAGAACAGTGGTGTGGTTAATGGCTATTATTTCAGGACTTGTAGTAGCCAACAATTATTATAATCAGCCTTTACTGGCCCTGATCTCGGAGGACCTTAATGTCTCAGAAGCTGCAGCCAGTAAAATTTCTGTACTTACTCAAATAGGCTATGCACTGGGATTGTTACTGATCGTGCCGCTTGGAGATAAGTTTTTCCGTAAGAAATTAATTCTGATTGATCTTTTTCTTGTTTTTGGATCTCTGCTGTGGATGACCTTTGCTAACCAGCTGTGGATGTTGTATGCTGCCAGTTTATTGATTGGAGCTACTTCTGTAATTCCGCAACTCTTTGTTCCTATTGCAGCAGAACTTTCCTCAGATAAAGAAAAATCGGCCAATATCGGACTGGTGATGTCCGGACTTTTATTAGGGATCCTTCTTTCCCGTTTCATTGGAGGAATTGTAGGAGAAGTCTGGGGATGGAGAGCCATGTTCGGAATTGCTGCGGGATTGATGATTTTAGTCTGGTTAGCCGTTTACAAAATGCTTCCGGAGCTGCAGCCAAACTTCAAAGGTACCTATAAAGAATTAATGCGTTCCGTTGCTCATCTTGCCAAAACACAGCCTATTCTTCAGCTGGCATCTTTCCGTGGAGCTATGGCTTTCGGATCTATGTGTGCTTTATTTACGACATTGGTTTTCCATATGGAGAAACCGCCTTTTAATGCAGGTTCATCTGTGGTAGGAAGTTTTGGTCTTGCAGGAGCAGTAGGAGCATTGGCTGCAGCTAAAGTAGGGAAGCTTCAGAAATACATGGATATCAACCGTATTATACTGTATTCATTATTAATTCTCATAGGAAGCTGGGGATTCACTTATTTTGGAGGAGAAACCTATTGGGGATTGGTTGTAGGAGTAATCCTTGTAGACCTAGGAGTACAATCCAGCCATATTATGAATCAGACCAATTACTTTTTAATTAAATCAAATGCGGTTAACAGACTGAATACAGTCTATATGGTTTCTTATTTCATTGGAGGATCGCTGGGAACATGGCTGGCTTCCGTAGCCTGGCAGAAAGCACAATGGACAGGCGTTTGTGCGGTAGGAACTGCGTTTGGTATTTTAGCTTTGATTGCTCATGTTCTGTTTTGTAATAAAGTCAGTAAATCTTAAAAAAAGATACAGCGAAGATGAAGTTGTCTCTTTGTCTATTTCCAACAACTTCAAATAATAAGTAAGGTACTTTATAAAATGACTTTTAGCATATTTTCAATATTGCAGGTGTTATTTAATGCATAATTAATTAAAAAAGCAATACTTTTAAGCAGTGAATTAGTTGAAAGAATTTTTAGTTGCATTAAATAAAGAACTTTTATTGAAACATAATGACAACTAAACCGTTACACAATTTCCATATTCCTGTGATGGGACTGGCTTATACTATAGACAGCCCGATCCGCGTTGCACAATATGGAATTTCTTCTGTGATTTCCATCATTGATGATGAGATTCTGGAAAAAATGAAAAACTTTTACAACAAAAAGTTTAATCTTGATTATTCAGGAATCTCAACAAAAACAGAGGATTACAGAGCCAAAAGGATTACTGCTTATCTGGACATGGTAGATGATATCGTGAATGAAAAATTCGAATCTTTCAAACAGGATATCAGTAAGAATAAAGAAGCCCTGAAAGACTTTGTGGCAATGTTACCCAATACTTCAGATCTGAAGAACAGCCTTCAAAGCCTTATTGTTCAAAAAGATAACTGGGGCGAGACTATCAAAAACTTTATTGAAACAAACCTTATACCGGGAAGTATTGACGTCAATATCATGACGAAAGTTGATAAAGACAATTATAAAAAGAATGAGCAGCTTCCTGTGATGTACAACGATGCCCATGCTTCACTCCGGGGATTTGCAAAGAGTAAATTATCTTCCTCTATGGTTCTTTCTGCCGGGATGAATCCGCGCCTGTACAGCTATATGGAGGAATTCAATGATTTTTTTCCTGATGAAAACGGAATTCTGAAAAAGAAAATTATTCTTAAAGTGAGCGATTTTCGTTCCGCTATGATTCAGGGAAACTTCCTGGCTAAAAAAGGATTATGGGTTTCAGAATACAGAATAGAATCCGGATTAAATTGTGGTGGCCACGCATTTGCCACAGAAGGAATGCTTTTAGGTCCTATTATGGAAGAATTCAGACAGAAAAAGAATGATCTGATCCAGTCTGCCCATACATTAATGAGCAATGCTCTAGCACAAAAAGGTAAACCCGCTGTCTCCAAACCTTTAGAAATGAAAATTACCGTACAGGGCGGGGTAGGAACTTCTGAAGAACATGAGTTTTTACTGGCCCATTATAATGTAGACAGTGTAGGATGGGGATCTCCCTTTTTATTGGTTCCTGAAGCCACTTCTGTAGATACCGAAACCAGAAATCTTCTTTTAAAGGCTAAAGAAAAAGATTTTTACCTGAGCCAGATCTCCCCTTTGGGTGTTCCTTTCAATATGATAAAGGGAACCTCCAACGAATTACTAAAAGAACAGAAAGAGGCTAAGGGAAAATATGGAAGCTCATGCCCGAAGAAACTATTGGCATTAAGCAAAGAATATTCTCCCGAAGGAACCTGTACGGCCTCCCGAAAATACCAGGATATTAAACTAAGTGAACTTTATACTCAGAAAGAGTCTCTCTCCACAGAAGAATTTGAGAAGAAAAAAACTAAAATTACAGATAAAGCCTGTCTTTGTGTAGGACTTGTGAACGCGGCTTATATGGAACAGGGAATGGAGATCAAAGGAGAAAAACAAGGGGTTGTCATCTGTCCGGGCCCGAATATCGCATTTTTTGACAAAGAAGTTTCTCTTTTGGAAATGGTCAAGCATATTTATGGAAACACCAACATTCTACCTGATAACAACCGTCCCAATATGTTTATTAATGAGCTAAAAATGTATGTAGACTATCTGAAAAAGGAAATAGCAGACACTTCTGTACAAATTACCCAATCCCAAACCAAAAAATGGAATGCATTCAAAAAGAACATGTTGGAGGGAGTAGAATATTATCATCATCTTTTTAATACATCATCTTTCTTCAAACAGGGACTAGAGACAATTAATCACCAGCTTCAAGAATATACACAAATGCTTACAGTACTTGAAATTCCTCAGACTGAAAAGTAGTTACAGCGTGTTGGTAAACGCAAAGACGCACGTTTTTTAAACAATATAATGTTTTAAGGCACAAAGATTTTATCTACAATAAAATTGAGTTCTGCTAAAAATACAGGCATATCAATTTATAAAGTATCGTAGTAAATATGGTAAAAAATATCTATGTTACTCTTGCTGAAAATCTTTGATTTTCTATTGCTTTAAAATATACGTATACAGATAAAACTTGCACCTTTGCGTCAATCCAACAATTACAGCAGAACAGTCTTATATTAGACTGTTTTTTATATTATAGCGTTCTACAAAATAAACGAGTAAGCATCGGCTTTTTCATTTATATTAACTATAGATTATATGGCTATTTTGAATAGTGAGGAAGGATAATATTCGCTACCTTAGATCTCAGTTAGTAAAATTATTTTTATGGAAAAAAGAAAGATTAAAAATACTGATTTAGAAGTGGCTCCTATTAATTTTGGAGGAAATGTTTTCGGATGGACACTGGATGAAAAACAATCCTTTGATATACTGGATCAGTTTACAGAAGCAGGATTCAATTTTATAGATACGGCAGATACGTATTCATGGTGGGTAAACGGAAGAGGCGGACAATCTGAAGAGATCATTGGAAAATGGATGAAAAGCCGTAATAACCGCAAGGATATTGTTCTGGCCACCAAAGTAGGTTCTGAAACCAAAGAACATGGCTATGACATCAGTAAAAAGCATATTCTGAAATCAGTGGATGAATCTCTGCAAAGACTTCAGACAGATCATATCGATCTTTATTATACGCATTTTGACGATCATACCACTCCCGTAGAAGAAACTCTTGCTGCCTATGATGAAATTATTAAAGCCGGAAAAGTGCGCTATATTGCAGCATCCAATCTTTCTCCGGAACGTTTAAAGGCATCCTTTGAAGCTTCTGAAAAGAACAATCTGCCTAAATATGTCGCACTACAGCCTCATTACAACCTATTGGAAAGAGAAGGATTTGAGAAGAACTACGCTCCTTTGGTAGAAGAATTTGATCTTAGTGTGTTTTCGTACTGGTCTCTTGCTGCAGGCTTCCTAACCGGAAAATACCGTGATGAAGCAGATCTTGCCAAAAGTGCAAGGGGGGAAGGCGTAAGAAAATATTTAAATCCAAAAGGGCTAGATGTATTAAAAGCATTGGATCAGGTGAGTGAAAAGCATCACAGTAACCAGGGAACTGTTGCTCTGTCATGGCTGTTATCCAATCCACTAGTTACCGCTCCAATTGTAAGTGCAACAAGTTCTTCACAGCTTCAAACATTATTCAATGTACCGAAGCTTGTGTTGGATCAGGAAGATATTGATTTGCTTAATCAAGTGAGTCTTTAATTTCAAACTTTCATTATTAGATTAATAAATCCGTTCAGTATTTGTGAACGGATTTATTTTTTATCTAAATATTATAGTCATTTGGAGAGGTAATTATATCTTAATCCGAATACTCCTTCAACAGCTGTCTATAACTCATCAGAATAGAAGATTTGGAAATAAATCCGATAAAATCATTATTCTTGTTCACAACAGGAAGATTCCACACACCGGTGTCATCAAAAGTCTGAAGAATTTCCAGCGGTTTATTTTCAGGATAAACTATTGCCGGCGGAGCCTTCATGATTTGAGCAACCGTTTGTGAAGTATCCATTTCTTTGTTAAAAAGATAAGGCCTCACATCATCCAGTGTTAAAACACCTTTTAATGCTTTGGTATCATCCACTATGGCAAAAATATTTTTATTTCCATTCTTTACCAGTTCAAAAAGTTCTGTGACAGAAGCATTTTCCTGAATAGTCTGAGAATATTTATCAATAAAATCTTCTGTTCTTAAGGCAAAAAGCAGGTTTTTATCATGTTTATTGGTGAAAATTTTGCCTTCATCGGCAAGAGATTTTAGCTCCGGAGAAATAGGAGAGAACCATTTGGCGATAAGGTAAGAAATGATGGAAACAATCATCAGCGGGATAAAAAGATCATATCCGAAGCTGGATTCTGCAATCAGAAATATGGCTGTAAGCGGAGCATACATCACACCACTCATGGCCCCTGCCATTCCTACCAGTACAAGATTGGTAACCGGGACATCCGTAAATCCAATATGCTGACATACCAGTGCAAATAAATATCCCACTGTTCCGCCTGCAAAAAGAGAAGGAGCAAAATTCCCTCCGTTTCCGCCACTGAATATTGTAAATGATGTAGCAAATGCTTTTAATAATAATACCAGGACTAAGAATATAATAATCGTCCAGTCACCAATTTCAAAGTATCTGAAGAGACTGTTTTCAATAATAGAATGGGTACTTCCGTTGGTAAAAGCTTTCACCGTATCATAACCTTCACCGAATAAAGGCGGAAACAATACACAAAGCAGAGACAGTACAGCACCTCCAAACATTGCTTTACGCATTTTTGAAAGCTGAAGTCCTTTTATAAAATGTTCCACTTTTTGAGAGATAATCACAAAATACCGGGCATAAAGCCCCGTTACAAGACCTAAAATAAGATAATATGGTAGATTTTTATAGTTAAAAGCTTCTCTGGTATAAAATCTGAAAAGAACATCTTCCTGAAGTAATATCCTTGATAAAAGACTTCCGCAAACCGCAGCAACCACCAATGGAATAAAGTCTGTAAAAACAACTCCTGTCAACAGAATTTCAAAGGCAAACATGATTCCGGCAATAGGTGCATTGAAGGCAGATGCAATTCCGGCAGTGGCTCCGGCAGCCAGCAATAATGTACGTTCTTTATAATTAAGTCTGTAAGTCTGTGCGTAATTGGATCCTATGGCCGCTCCGGTAACAGCAATGGGACTTTCCAATCCTGCAGACCCCCCTAATCCAACGGTGACTGCACTTTGAATCACCTGTGAATACATTTTTACAGAGGCTACAATACTTGAGTTTTGGGCAATTTCATAAAGAATCGCTCCAATACCTTTCCGATCCTGTCCTTTGAATAAGGTAAGAACTATCATTGTGGTTAAAACAATTCCTAAAAAAGGAAAAACGATATAGAATAGGATCTGATATTCAAAATGAACTTTATTGGTAATGAAATAATGAATATTATGTACCAATGTCTTCAAAATAACTCCAGCCAATCCTGCTGTACATCCTACAAGAATTCCGGAAAGCACAAGAAACTGGTTCCGGCTCAGTCTGTTGTTCAGCCAATGCAGAATAAGCTCATAACTGCGGGCTTTTTCCAGTCCATATTTCTGGAAATCTCTTTTAAATTTTAGAAAGCTTAGGTACTTTTTTTTGTTGTGAATTTTCACCTGGGAAGAATTTTAATGCCGGCTTCAATTTGAAACAGCTGTGTAAATTTATGAAATATCTTAGAGAAACTTTCCCAAAATACCGATTTAAACTTTCACACTGAAAAGTTAACCTTACTATTCTTCCTCTTTAATCTGTTTAAAAACAATGATAATACCTAATTATAATCCTCATTATGACAACTTATAGTTATTGTTTTTTAGCGTTCAAAATTTCTTCAAAATTTAATCTTAGATTTATCGCATGAAAATTCTAATTGTTGAAGACGAAGCAGAACTCGCCAAAAGTATTTCCGAATATTTATCTTTGGAAAATTACCTCTGTGAAAATGCAGTTACCTTCAGTGAAGCCATAAATAAAATAGAAATGTTCGACTATGACTGTATCTTACTGGATATTATGCTTCCTGATGGGAATGGTCTTAAGATTCTGGAGGAATTAAAAAAGCGAAATAAGGAGGATGGTGTTATTATTATTTCTGCCAAAAATGCTCTGGATGACAAGATTGAAGGTCTGAAGCTGGGAGCTGATGATTATCTTACCAAGCCTTTTCACCTTTCTGAGCTTATGGCAAGGGTGTATTCCATTATTCGTAGAAAGCAGTTCAGTAGTTCTAATGTGGTCAGACAAAATGAACTTCAGATCGACCTTCTGGCGAAAACGGTAGCCGTGAATGATGAAACTGTTTCTTTAACCAAAAAAGAATTTGACCTTTTAATCTATTTTATAGGAAATAAAAACAAAGTAATCTCTAAAAGTACACTGGCAGAACATCTTTCCGGTGATTTTGCTGATATGCTTGATAATCATGATTTTGTATACGCCCATGTGAAAAACCTTAAGAAAAAACTATATGATGCAGGTTGTGAACATTATTTGAAGACTGTATATGGAACGGGGTATAAATGGGAAGCGTAGGTTAGAAAGTATATTCCTGCTATGATTGAAAGGATACAGATGACAGTCTATTTTCAAATTTTTACCCCTTAAATAAAATGCTAAATTGCAAAGAGTAAAAACGATTCAAACGATCAGCTTTAAACCTTGAACCATACAATTTGAAACCTCTACTAAGCAAAACCACCAAACCTTTTATTATCTATGTACTTATTGTTCTGATGATAAGTATTCCCGTGTATTATTTTGTAGTGGACTCCATTTGGCAGAATGAACTGGATGAGCATAATCAGATTATTGTAGAGAAAACGGCTTATAAATTCAATCATTTAAAGCTTTCTGATGAAAATCTGGAACGGAGTATCGATCTTTGGAACCATATTCAGCCCGAAACAGATATTGAAAGAATCACCCAGAACCAGATAAGGAAAGACAGCGTTTATATTTCGGAAAAACATCTGCCATTTATTTCCGAACAAAAAAAAGAACGCTACCGATGCCTGAAAAAGGTAGTGTATATCCATGGAAAACCTTATCTGTTTACAGTAGAGACCAATATTGAAGAGTCTCATGAAACAATTGGTATCATTGCGATGATCACGATATTCTTCTTTGTGGTCATTTTGGTAGGGCTTCTTTACCTGAACAGGAAGTTTTCTGCATCCATCTGGAAACCTTTCAGGGATACGCTTAATCAGCTTAAAACTTTTAACCTTAACAATCAAAGTAAAATTGAATTTCCAACTTCTGACACTATGGAATTTCAAGAGCTGAATCAATCTGTTCAAAAGCTTATAGAACGTAATATCTCTGTCTATAAAAGCCAGAAAGAGTTTACTGAAAATGCATCCCATGAACTGCAGACTCCATTGGCTATCATTAAAAATAAACTGGATCTTTTGTTACAGGATCAGGATCTTACTGAAAAACGGTATGAGATTGTTGAGGATATGAACAAAGCACTTACAAGAAGTTCCCGTATTAATAAAAATCTGTTATTACTTGCTAAAATAGATAATCATCAGTTTGATAATTCTGAAACTATTTCATTTGACCAGATGCTTCTTCAAAGTATTGATATTCTTGAGGAACATTTTGAACAGAAAAACATATCTGTAGAGAAAAATATAATCCCTATTAAGGTAAATGGCAACAGCAGCCTTACAGAGATTATGATAAATAATCTTATCATCAATGCGATCCGCCATACTGCTTTTGGGGGCACAATTTCTATTCAATTAATGAATTCTGTGTTCGAAGTTTCTAATTCAGGAGCTCAAGAGCTGAATGGAGAATTATTATTTAAAAGGTTTTCAAAATTATCTGCGGATACTAATGGAAGTGGGCTTGGTTTATTTATTATCCAGGAAATCTGCAAATTTCATCACTGGACAATCAATTACAGATTTGAAAATGGACATCATATTTTTTCTGTTAGTTTATTATTTTCTTAACATTTAAATTTTAAAAATTCAAAATTAATTCTAAATCGGAGGGCATCTTTGTACTGAAAATATTAGGTACTGAAGTGTAAATTTTATTTAGAAATGATTTTAAAAATTGCTTTTTTATTCGCAGGAACTATTCTTGCATTCTGGATCAGCGCTATCTGTGGAGGTGGTGCAAGCCTTATTCTGATTCCGATCCTGAATCTTTTGCTTCCTACCTCACTGGTTCCTTTTTCTCTAACGATTGGAACCTTTACAAGTTCAGCTTCCCGAATTGCTGTATTTAAACAACATATTAACTGGAAGATATTTTTATGGTTTGTTCCGTTTTCTATTCCGGCTGTTCTGTTGGGTGCCTATCTGATTAAATATGTAAACCCCAATTATCTGCAACTAATGGTAGCATTCTTCCTGATCGCCAATCTGCCGCAGCTTTTTGCCTCTAAAAATAAAATTGAAGAAACAGGAAAAGAATATCCAAAATCAGCATTGGCTCTTATTGGTTTCTCTGCAGGTTTTATTTCGGGGATTACAGGAGCTGTAGGATTGCTTTTTAACCGTTTTTACTTAAAATTCGGACTTAAAAAAGAGGAAATTGTAGCAACCCGTGCGGCTAATGAAATTTTTCTTCATCTTATTAAACTTATCATTTATATTTCATTAGGACTATATTCCAATACTGCTCTTTGGTTAGGAATTGCGATTGCAGTAGCCGCTATTCTTTCTTCTTATACCGTGAAATATATTCTGCCGCATCTGAGTGAAAACCTGTTTAAAAAGATAGGGTATGGGGCTATGGTTGTTTCCGGGATCATTTTAATGACAAGTACTTCAGGAAAGATTATCCAGCAGGATCAGATTGTGATTAATTCTTCATCCACCAGGCATAAAAATGTTTATACAATGTCCTGGAGAAACACCCGGATGGTTCTTGAATATAAAGGTCAAGAAGGAATAGAAATAGAGAAAAATGTACAGCCTGAGGAACTGTCCGGACATCTGAAAGAAAAGTATCATACCCTCATAGAACATTACGATGAGGTTCGTATTGAAAAAGTATATGTATTAGGAAAGAAGACCTCTCATGAGTTTTATTGTTATAAAGGCAATGTGCTTACAAAATTTAAAGCTTAATAGTATAATTCTGAATTATAAAATATAGATAAACAGTGTTTTACCATGGAGTTTTTCGCAGATTGACACAATTTATCCTTCTGAATATTTTAACCCAATAAGAAAATAAATACAATGAGAACGGCAAATAAAGTAGCAGCAGTCACTATCCTTTTCTGGCTTATGAAAATTGTAGCGACCACTTTAGGAGAGACCCTTGGTGATTTTATTTCCATGACCCTGAATTTGGGTTACACGAAAGGAATCCTCATTACCTTATTCTTTTTCATCTTTATATTATCAATACAACTCAGCGTCAAAAAATATATCCCGGCTGTGTACTGGTTGGTTATCATCGCAACAACCACACTGGGAACGGAAATTTCAGATTTTATTGACAGAACATTGAAAGCCGGATATTTAACAGGAAGCCTGATACTTCTTTCCGGGCTTTTACTTTCGCTTTTTTTATGGTATAAAAAGTATCGTAATCTTGAGGTATTCCCCCTATTTGAAAGAAATAAAGAATTCTATTACTGGACCGCTATATTATTCTCCAATAGCCTTGGAACTGCATTTGGGGATTTTTTGAGTGATAATTTAGGACTTGGATATATGACGGGAGCTTTGATTACCGGACTGATCATTCTGATTGTTGTACTGCTCCATTATTTTACAAAGATCAATCATGTGGTTTTGTTTTGGATCGCCTTTGTATTGACCAGACCGTTTGGAGCTACTTTTGGAGACCTTTTGACTAAACCTCTTACAAAAGGAGGTCTTGATCTGGGAACAATCAATGCTTCTTTGGTATCTCTAGCCTTAATGATCGTAATGATTTTTATTTCGCAAAGAAAACAAATTAACGAACCTAATCTTCAAAACTGAAATTTTATACAATAAGTAATTAAAGCCCCAATTATAATGAACAGATCAAAATTTTTACTTTTCCCAACCGTTGCTATTTCTTCTATGGTGACCGCACAAGTCAGTTCAGTCACCTTTTCCGGAAAAGTAACCACTAAGGATAAGGAAGCCATTCCTTATTCCAATATAATTTTAAAAAAGGAAAAAGATACAGCATTTGTTGCCGGAACAATTACCAATGAAGAGGGAAGGTTTTCTATTAGCGGAGTTAAACCAGATCATTACTTACTGGAGGCTTCCATCGCAGGATATAATACGCATAAACAATCTGTTTTTATTGGAGGCCTTTCTGAGTTTTTAGAAATTCCGCCGATAGAACTCAATCAAAAACAAGAAAAAGAAACAACAATTGAAGAAGTCGTTATATCTGCTTCTAAAAAAAATGAACTGGATAACAAACTTGATAAAAAAACCTATTCTGTAGCGGATAATATCAGCCAAAGTGGAGGATCAGTATTGCAGAGTATGCAGAATCTTCCCGGGATTACTGTACAGGACGGAAAAGTACAATTGAGAGGAAATGATAAGGTAACCGTTCTTATTGATGGTAAGCAGACCGCCCTTACGGGATTTGGAAGCCAGACCGGACTTGATAATATTCCGTCTTCAGCCATTGAGAAGATTGAGATTATCAACAATCCTTCTTCAAAGTATGATGCCAACGGAAATGCTGGAATCATCAATATTATCATGAAGAAAAACAAACAGAATGGCTGGAACGGAAAAATAGGGTTTACAGCAGGTCTGGGCTCATTGTGGGTAAGAAAAGACAACTTGCCAACCATCAGGCCTCAATATACACTGACTCCAAAAATTAATCCGTCTCTTTCTCTTAATTACAGAAAAAATAAGATCAATCTATTTCTACAGGCTGATAATTTATACACAGAAACTCTCAATAAAAATGAATTTGTAACCCGTACTTACGATAACGGAACGGTTATTAACTCTCAATTGAAAAGAAACAGAAATACCAACTTCTTTAACACAAAAGCAGGATTAGACTGGAATATTGACGCCCAGAATACTTTAACTATTTCAGGAATGTACGGAAGTGAAAAAATTATAGATCGTGGAGATCAGCCATTTTTCAATGGAGATAAGTCTCAGCGCCTTCGTTTGTGGCAATTTCTGGAAGATGAGCTGAAAACGACCATAATGGGGAGTGCTTCTTATCAGCATAAATTTAAAGAAGCAGGTCATTTATTAAATGTTGGATTCAATTATACTTTTCACAGGGAGGATGAAAAATATTTCTATGATAATTATTTACCGGCATCTACCGGAACTGATGCTTTCAAACTCTTATCAGATGAACAGGTTTATGATTTCAATGTAGATTATATAAAGCCTTTAAAATATGGCAGAATTGAAACAGGTATTAAACTGAGAAGCAGAAGTATTCCTACCAATATGAACTTTATTCCCGGAACAAATTCAGTACTGGATGCATCTGCCGGTGGTAAAGCTGACTATAAAGAATTTATTCCTGCTGTTTATGGAAACTATATTTTTGAGAATGAAAAATGGGAGGCTGAGCTTGGGCTAAGGCTGGAATATGTAAGAATTGAATATGATGTGAATCCTAATCATCCAACGTATAAAAGTGATGGATACCATTATACTCAGCCATTTCCCAATTTTAGACTAGCCTATAAACTGAATGACCATAACAAGTTTTCAGTGTTCTATAACAGGAGAGTAGACCGTCCGAATGAAGTGGATATCAGAATATTTCCAAAATATGATGATGCCGAAATCATTAAGGTTGGAAATCCGGCATTAAGGCCACAATTTACCAACTCTATTGAATTGGGATATAAATATAATTGGGATAATGGATATTTATATTCTGCCATATATCATCGCTTTGCCAATGGAACAATTACCCGGATCTCGAGTATTGTACCATGCAGTAATCTGATCTATGCGATTTTTCAAAATGCCGGTAAAAGCTATAATACAGGATTAGAAGCAATCTGGAATCAAAAGGTTTCGGATGTCTACTCATTCAATATCAATGGAAATATCTATCGTAACCAGATCAATGCATTTACAGTTCAAAATCTATATCCTCAGCCTAATATATTTTCAGCAGACATGCAGAACGCTGTTTCCGGAAATATAAAGCTGAATAACATCTTTCGTTTTTCAAAAGGACTGAATATTCAGCTTACAGCTGTTTATCTGGCCCCGGATGTTATTCCTCAGGGAAAAATAAAAGAAAGGTTTACCATGGATATTGGGTTGAAAAAAGCAATTCAGAAAGGAAAAGGGGAGCTTTTCTTAAATGCCTCTGATCTCCTCAACACAATGCTTATTAAGAAAAATATTCAAGGGATGGGGTTTGCATATACCAGCAATGATTATTATGAAACCCAGGTTGTAAGACTGGGATACAGCTATAAGTTTTAATATAAAAACAATCTAAGTAAAATGAAAAGGTCCTGTCAAAAATTACTCATTTATCTATTGATTTTCACCTCTGTTATCAGTAAAATCAATGCTCAGAATAATGATACTATTATGGCTGATGAGTCTAAAAAAGATAGTTTGTCTGGTATCCATACAAGTAAGCTGAATTATAAAAGTCTGATTCTTCCTACAGCATTCATTGCGTATGGAGTAGCAGGCTTAACAACAGATAAGCTCAAACAACTTAATTTTTCTACCCGTACAGAGATTAATGAACATCAGCCGGCACCAATGAACCTGGATAATTATACCCAATATGTTCCTGCAGTAATGGTATACGGATTGAATACCATAGGAATAAAAGGAAAACATAATCTAAGAGACCGTACTATTATTTATGCTTCTTCACAACTGATTTCTGCGGCATTTACCATGCCTTTAAAATACCTTGTCAAAGAAGAGAGACCCGATCAGTCAAACACCCTTTTCTTTCCTTCCGGGCACTCTGCCACAGCATTTTCTTCTGCCCAGTTTATGTTCAGGGAATATAAAGATACCAATTTCTGGCTTAGCCTTTCCGGATATCCGTTTGCCATTTTTACAGGAGTATACCGGATGCTGAATGACAAACACTGGCTGGGAGACGTAGTTGCAGGCGCCGGCTTTGGAATTCTCTCTACAGAACTGGCTTACTGGCTTTTCCCAAGGATCGATACTATCCTTCGTGGAAAGAATAAAGCTAAACCCCTCTCAAGTTCTACCATGGTTATGCCTTTCTATCAAAATAAAATAATAGGAATAGGATTGGTTAAAAATTTCTGAATCAACCTTTTGTTGCTGAACGTTTGTTAATTTTTAACCATTAAGGATATTGATCTTAAAGTTAAGATTCAAATAAATTTGAATGAAGCATTTAATTTATTGATAAAGTGAATCGGCGGCCTGTGGCCGCCGATTCATATTCTTTCAAACTAAAAACATTGTCTATTGATGGATAATATATTACAAATTTTCCATGTAAAAAGGGATCAATTTATCCAATGCTATTTTTACAGGCTCCGGCTGATCATACAGTTCGTAATGTGACCATCCTTCCGCAATCACAAGTTCCTTTTTCTCTGATCTGGCTCTTCTCATAATCTCCAGGCCATCTCTGTACGCTCCAAAACCTCCGGGCTTATCCCCAATTACTACCATTAATGGTTGTGTGAGTAATACCTCTGCAAGATAAAAAGCATCCCAGCTTACTGCGGCACTGCTTCGGGAATATAGATAGCTGGTTGCTCCGTGTGGTTTTTCCCCTCTTGAGGTTTTGTAATATTCTGTAGCTTCCAATACATCAATATCCTTGATTCCAGCTGATTCCCCAGCTTCTACAGATGGTGGTAAAAATTGGTCAATACGTCTTTCTGCTCCTCTTGCTTCTGCTGTACGTTGTTCCGCAATCTTCTCCAACGCATCAATAGGGTTCCAGTTTCCGAATGCTTCTCTCCAAAGTCTTCCATAATTAGCTCCTGTAATGCTTCCTACAGCCTTGATACGACGTTCTGTCATAGCTGCGTTGATTGCATAACCACCGCCACCACAAATTCCCAATACCCCGATACGTTTTTCATCTACATAGGGAAGGGTTACAAGATAATCGCAGGCACAACGGAAATCTTCCACTCTTAATGTGGGATCTTCAATGAAACGGATATCTCCGCCACTCGCTCCCTGAAATGATGCATCAAATGCCAGCACTACAAATCCTGCATCTGCCAATGCCTGTCCATACACATTTCCGGAAGTTTGTTCTTTACAGCTTCCTATTGGATGTGCACTAATGATGGCTGCATATTTTTTATTTTCGTCAAAATTAGGAGGGAAATAGAGATCTGCTGCAACGTCCCAGTTAAGATTTTTGAATGTTACTGATTGAATCATAATACTTGTTTTTTAGTGATTAACACTGTGATTATTTTATGATACAAATGTACAGGCATTCATTTTCAAAGCAGGTAAACATATTACCTGAAAACGGATACATTTTACTGATAGGAAAACCTTCAGGTTTCGAAAGACCTAGTGTTTATTTTAAAACAAGATTAATTTACATTCAGAATTATTAATCCAACAATGACGTTAAAAAATTTTAAAATATGAATGTTTATTCCTTTACAAATTATATTTTTACTCTTTCTAATTCAAATAAACTAAAAAAACCATGAAATTCAATTACAAAAAAACACTACCTGTATTGGCCGGTATTTTTTTTTCGGGCTTTGCTATGGCACAAGCTCCGTCCATACAGTGGCAAAAATCTTTTGGAGGCACCGGAAGTGACTATGCAAGTTCTATCATACAGACAGCAGATGGTGGATATATGATTGCTGCATCGTCTAACTCAACTAACGGTCATGTTACCGGAAATCACGGAAATTCAGATTACTGGCTCTTAAAATTAAATTCTACAGGAGGTCTTCAATGGCAAAAAACTTTTGGAGGAACTGGAGATGACAGAGCCACTTCAGTTATTCAGACTACAGATGGTGGATATGTGGTTGCCGGAAATTCTGATTCAAACAATGGTGATGTGACAGGCAATCATGGGTTTACGGATGGATGGGTTTTAAAATTAAATTCTGATGCCGGCGTTACTTATTGGAAAAAAGCTTTTGGAGGAACAAATTATGATACAATCAATGAAATAGTCCCAACAACAGATGGTGGATATATATTTGTGGGAAGTTCTTCTTCAAATAATACCGGTGATGTACCCGGAAATAATGGTTATATAGATTATTGGATCGTAAAAATAAATTCGGATGGAAATGTTCAATGGAAAAAATCTTTAGGGGGAACAGGAGATGACCGGGCCGGTTCTGTTGTTCAGACTACAGATGGCGGATACGTAGTTGCCGGATATGCCGAAAACAATAATGGTGATGTAACAGAAAACCATGGAGGGAAAGATTATTGGATCATAAAACTGAATTCAGATGGTGGAGTAATTTACTGGAAAAAATCTTTAGGTGGCTCACACCAGGACTTAGCAACATCTCTTGCAAAAACTTCAGATGGAGGGTTTATTGTAGCAGGTCATGCATTTTCTAATGACGGAGATGTAACCGGAAATCATGATGGAACTGATTACTGGGTTGTAAAAATAGATGCCACAGGAAATATTCAATGGCAAAAAGCTTTGGGGGGAAGCAAAGCTGACTTTGCCTCTTCTGTCATTCAGACAAATGATGGCGGGTATTTGGTTGTAGGAAGTACAGCTTCAAATGACGGCCAGGTGACAGGATATCATCCATCTACAGGTTCAGGTTCAGGAGAAGTGCCTTCTTCTTATGATTATTGGGCTGTAAAACTGGGTGCTACAGGAAATATTCAATGGCAAAAATGCTTGGGAGGATCAGGAGTTGATGATGCAAACTCTGTTATTCAAACAGCAGATGGGGGATATATAATTGCCGGAGGTTCTAATTCAAACAATGGTGATCTAACCGTTAATCAAGGAAATGATGATGTCTGGGTAGTAAAACTCGCTCCGGAGAATCTGGCAACAAACGAGGTTTCGAAAGATATTGTAGTTACAGCTAATGTTTTCCCTAATCCGGCAAAAGATTATATTACCTTAAAGGTTGATTATTTTACCCCTTCTATGCAGGTTGTGATTACAGATATGTTAGGAAAAACAGTGCATCAGCAGAAATTAGAAGGACTAAGAACAAAAATTAATACAAGTCATCTTGAAAAAGGAGTTTATTTTTTAACCGTACAAGGTGGTACACAAAAAATAACTAAAAAATTCATTATAGAATAATTTTACATTAAATATTGACCCAAATAAAACCCACACTTCAAGTGTGGGGTTTTATATTATAAACTGCATCCTTATCTCATTCATTCTAAAATTTTCTTTCAGACTACTTTTGCTTTTCGGATGATTTTTGCTAACAGCGCAGGGAAGAACCTTTTCAGATAAACTCCTAATATTTCTTTGCCACCAATGGCTTTTTGATTTTTCTTTTTTTCAATGGCATACAGCATTTTTTTGGCGAAAATATCCACAGGCATTCCGTTATTGGTAGCATCGTCCATTGTTCCTTGTTTTGATCCGTCACCGGTTACTGCATGAATGGATATATTGGTTTGTATAAACCCAGGGCAGATTATCGTTATTGAAATGTTTTGAGCATATAATTCTGCGCGGAGAGCATCAAAAAAACCATGAAGTGCATGTTTTGCAGCTGCATAACCACTGCGCATCGGAGCTCCGAATATTCCCATAAGGCTTGAAACTACAGCAATCTGTCCGCCTTTATTTTGAATCATATAAGGAACCACGGCTTTGGTTAATGCCACTGTCCCTATAAAATCAACATCCATTAAGCGTTTATCTACTTCTATATCGGTTTCCATAGCCAGAGAACGTTGTGATAATCCTGCATTATTAATCAGAATATCTATTTTTCCAAATGCAGCCTTGGCTTTGGATGCTATTTCAGGCATTTCTTTATAGTTCTTCAGATCTAAAGGAATTATAGTATACCGGTTAACGGTAAGCCCGGCACTCTCTGCCACTTCATAAAGCTGTTCTTCATTTCTTGAGGAAAGAATAATTTTAGCATTGCTTGTTTGTACCAATTCTTTTACCAGGGCTTCCCCAATTCCTGAAGATGCTCCTGTAATCCAGATTACTTTATCGTTATAATAATTGCTCATTCTGTGCTTTTATCCATTTGAATTATTCTTTTAATCCGGCAATATACTTTCCGGCTTTCATTCCTGAGAAAATACACCCACCGAGAAATGTTCCTTCCAAGGCCCGGTAACCATGCATTCCGCCACCTCCAAATCCTGCCACTTCCCCTGCTGCATAAAGTCCTTCAATGATACTGTCATCATCTCTTAAAACCTGTCCGTTCAGATTGGTTTTTATTCCGCCAAGTGTTTTTCTGGTTAAAATATTCAGCCTTACCGCAATCAAAGGTCCGTTTTCAGAAGAGAGGATCTTATGGGGAGCAGCAACTCTTCCAAGCTTATCTCCCAGGTAACTTCTGGTGCTTCTGATGTAGTTAATCTGCGTATCTTTTGAAAACTTATTGTCCAGTTCTCTGTCCCTGGCTTCGATTTGGGATTTTATTTTTTCATAGTTCAGAAGTTGATTGCCAGTCAGCAGATTCATTTTCTCTACCAGATCTTTCAGATTATCTGATACAATGAAATCCTTACCATGTTCTTTAAAGGCTTCAACAGGGCCGGGAGCTTTCTTTCCAAAAATTCTCTTCAGAAAAAGAGCATAGTCTCTATTGGTAATATCCGGATTCTGTTCTGAACCGGATAGAGCAAATTCTTTTTTGATGATTTTTTGGGTCAGAATAAACCAGGAATAGGAATATCCTGTATCCTGAATGTATTTCAACGTTCCCAGCGTATCAAATCCTGGAAGAAAAGGAGCGGGGAGACGATTTCCCTTAGCATCAAACCATAATGAGGAAGGTCCCGGCAATATCCGGATTCCATGATTGGGCCAGATGGGCGCCCAATTTTGTAACCCTTCTGTGTAATGCCACATCCGGTCGCGATTGATAATACTGGCATCTGCATTTTCAGCAATACCAATCATTTTACCATCTACATAGGCCGGAACACCACAAACCATATTTTCGGGTGGAGTTCCCAGTCTTTCGGGCCAGTTTTTCCTTACCAATTCATGATTGGCACCGATACCTCCTGAGGCAATGATAATGTGAGGTGCAGAATATTCAAATTGGGAGATGATGTTTCTATTGGTAGCAACTCCTCTTTCCTGAGTATCATTTTCGAGAATATCACCTTTCAGACCGGTTACTTTTCTGTTTTCTACAGTCAGTTCCGTCACTCTGTGCCGGAATTTCATTTGCAGTAGCCCTTTTTCTTTGGCTTCATATGCTTTTTCCACAAAAGGTTTTATTACTCCTGTACCGGTTCCCCAGCTTACATGAAAACGGGGGACAGAGTTTCCGTGCCCGCTGGCAGATCCGTCACCACGTTCTGCCCAACCTACCATAAACATCAGTCTGATGCCCATTTTGGAAATGTACTCATACTTTTCCCCTGCAGCAAATTTAAGATAGGCTTCTGCCCATTTCCGGGGCCAATAATCTTCATCACGATCAAAACCTGCAGTCCCTTTCCAGTCCTGTAAAGCCAATTCATAAGAATCTTTAATTCCCACTCGCCGTTGCTGGGGTGAATTAATCAGGAAAAGTCCCCCGAATGACCAGAAAGCCTGTCCACCAATATTCTGTTCAGTTTCCTGATCCAGAAGCAGTACTTTTTTCCCAGCATTTGTAATTTCCATTGCTGCTGTAAGTCCTGCCAATCCGGATCCTATGACAATCGCATCTGGCTGGAATTTTTCTTCCATGATAAAGTGTTTTTTTGATTCGCAATACTTTATATAAATGTATAAAATATTTGTATTTAAATAGATACAACCCTTTCAAAAACAATAAGAAATTATTGAGATACCAGAGACTTACAATATTGAAAAATTTAATCCAAAGTTTCAAATTCAATTATGGCACCAAGATCTTCCAGTTGTTTACGGTCATATTCTAACCATTTTTTGTATCCGGTGCTGAATAATATTTTAGGTTTTTTACTGAGTTCAAGAGCTTCTGATCCTGAGAGTCCGAATTGTTTCTTCAGTAATGCAATAACCTTCATTTTATTGGGTCCTATATCCGTAATATACAAATTGACTTCTGATCCTATTGATTCATAAGTTTCTATTGATTCTTCCTCTTCTTCCTCTTCAATACTTGTATAGACTTCTTTCCATAAAGGATTTTCCAGATCTATATTTTCATCAAAATATTGAATTAATGCTTCTTTATCAAATCTTAGATTCTGTATTTCCTGCAGTATTTCCTGAAATGTACTTAAACTTTCGGCTATTTTTACAGGTTCCCAAACTCCCTGACCGTGATAGGCGAAATAGACCGGAAAATCATCTTTAGCCTCATTTAGATCAATAAAAAAAGGATCTGCAAAATAATTGGAAGCCAGAACAATCCAATCTGATTTAAATTCTCCCGGAGCATCACTCGTCAGGTCTTTATTTTCTACTGAGTTATAATGATATCCATCCTGAAAATAATAAATATGTTCTGCAGAAGTATAATTTTCCGGCAACGCAAGTCCTTCAATAATGGCTGGTTCTTTCAAAAACTGCAGAATAGAGGGGAAAGAAGCTATTTTTTGAGCTAAAATGGTATTTTCATTTTGCTTTCTCTCAAGGCTAGCCTCCGAAACGGCATTCTGTTTTCTTTCAAAAGGAAATTTCCGCTGCATCCAGTGCATCAGATCGCGATCCAGTACTTCAAAATCTTTTTCCTGCAATACTCCATATGAACTCAGGTACACTTTTGTATTTCCTGCATCTTTGGAAATAACAGCAACCTGCCCACCGGAATCGTCTGCCACCGGGAGATATTCGGAAATATATTCCTCAAATTCATAAGTATCATAACGTTCCTGTATCTCTTCTACTGTACGAAACACACGGACTACATCAAAAATAATCTCGTCTTTGTATTTTTTAGTAAAAGCCTTAATAAAATTTGCCCAGTGCTCAGGAGGATTCATTTTCATAGAATAAAAATACTTTTAAGTTACCTTAAATCATAGCTAAGCCTTACTATGATTTGTTTTTCTCTACTAAAATACAAAAAAGAGAAATTCATCTGAAGTTTTATCTTTGTAAAAAATCATATTACAATGGAAGAAACTAAACCTTATCCAATATTTGCAGTAGATAAAGACGGAACCCGCCACAGCATTGATGCTGCATCCATTATTATACAGCTCGAAGAAGAGGATATTGAAATATCACTAACCCCGCCACATCCTGTTTTTCAAGGAAAACTGACCTTAGCAACCGGTTCTGCTATTCACGGTAGGGAACAGGAGAGAGGTTCCGGAACCCGATTGATCATTGAACCGGGAGCAGCTAATGTCATCCATATCACTCCTAAAAAGAATAAAACCCTCTAAAACACTGGTAATTATCGGAAAATATAGACCTGAACTCCTTTAAAATTCAACAAATCATTTATATATTTGTGAAAAATAGAAGTATGAAGTATTTGTTTATGATGGTGTGCTTTGTCTGTTCCATCTTCAGCCAGGCACAGCAAGCACAGAATCCGTGGAAAGATAGTCAGCTGATGGATCCGGCATTATTGGCCTCCAGAATTGTAAAACACAAAACCAAGGATTTATTAATCATTTCTGTAGGGCCTGAAGCAATTATCAAAGGTTCTGTAGATATTGGCCCTACTCATGAGCCTGAGAATCTGGAAAAATTAAGAACTTATCTTAAAGATATTCCTAAAAATAAGGAAATTGTAATCTATTGCGGATGCTGTCCTTTCGTAAAATGCCCGAATATTCGTCCTGCATTTAATTTATTGATGGAAATGGGTTTTAAAAATGCTCAACTTTTAAATCTTCCTAAAAACATAAAAACCGATTGGCTGGATAAAGATTATCCAACAAATGATTAATATGAAAACGAGTTGTATACTATTATTTTTAATCCTGTTTTCAGGATGTACCTTCGCTCAAAATAAGATAGAAGTAGGGAAGAAGGCTCCTGAAATAGTAATGTCTCAAGCAGATGGATCTCCATTTTCGCTTTCAAGCTTAAAGGGAAAATTGGTTCTTGTTGATTTCTGGGCCACCTGGTGTGCTCCGTGTGTAGGAGAGCAACCGGAATTGAAAAAGCTATATGACACCTATTCTGATCAGGTAAAAGCTAATAAATTTGAGATCCTGGGTGTTTCTCTGGATAAAAATAAAGAGAGCTGGCAGAAAGCGATTGATCGATTTAGTATCAACTGGCTACAGATCAGTGATTTAAAATTCTGGAAAAGCCCTGTAGCAAAAGCCTATGAAATAGATGAACTGCCTTTCAATGTTATTATTGATGGTGAAGGAACCATCATCGCTAAAAACCTACATGAAAAGGAACTTGAAGAATTTTTAAAGAAAAGTTTAGGTCAGAATTAAGATCGGAAGAATAACGATACAAAAGAGTGGTCAGGGTGGCCACTCTTTTTGTTTTTTGACAGTTGTTTGTGCATTAGAATCGGAGCTGATTTAGCTGTTGTTATCAATCAGAAAGTTATAGAGGGAAGACGTTCCCGATTGATAAGTTTTTTTCGGTCAAGTTTTATTAATTTCTTGAATTAATGCGGTAAAAGTAAGGAATAAATTTACAAAAATCACAATTAAGGGAATAATTAATATGTTAATCTTTGCTTTTAAATAAGTAACAATTAGTTAATAATAGAAGATGAATAAAGGAAAATATTTGTTAACCATCAGAGACAAAACAGGTTAGAATACTTTGAATATTCATTTTCAAAAAATGGAAAAGAATTTCATATGCTGTTAGAAGCAATTCATATACAATAAAAACAAATATTTCATCATGATATCTATCTTAGATTCATGAAAAAGAACTTCTACCTCAGATTTGCATTGTCTGTTATCTTACTTATGCATAGTGTGATTTCTATTTTTAGTGGCGATGTTAATAATTTTGGAATCAATTATCTTAATACCATAGGCTATGCGCCTATAGGACTGTACCTTGCGTGGGCTATAAAACTGACACATCTTGTTTCAGTTCCATTACTTTGGCTGGATCGTTGTATACAACCGGTTGCCATCAGTAATATTATCATTTTGATTTTTGGAATTTATTATATTCATTGGGGGAATGGTTGGTTTGTGGTAGGAGGCGGAAGCAATGGAATTGAATTTAATATTCTTTTGATATTTTCTTTTATCAATCTCGTGTACCCTGAAGTTCGTTTAAAAAAAGGATCAACAAAAATATTGTAATTTGATCTTTATTTTGAACTGTTAAGAAGGATTAATAAAACATTTTTGATATTACTGTATTAATCCTATAGGTTGTTTGTAGATGAAAGAACTGTTTTTATAGCTTTTATATTTTTATATTTGACTGAACAATATTACTTTGTACTTTTAAATCGTAATAAGCTTGAAATCAATCATAAAATCCAAGGTACAGATTCATTTGCTTTTTTGGATATTGTATTATATTCTGGAGGCCTATCTTGACTTTTACTGGTCCAGATACCAGTTTCCGGATTTCACTTGGCAGATACGGCTTCAGAATACCCTTCTTCTGGAACTGGGGTATCTTCTGATTAAAATTCCTCTTGCTTATTTATTATTGTATGTGTATGAAAAGATTCATTTTAATAAGGTTATTAAATGTATTCTCTATATTCTGATTATTATACTCGCCGTTTTAGGACATCGGTTTTTTACCCATTATATTATTTATCCTTATATCTATGGAGTCACTGAGACTTTAGGTGATAAGCAGCCTTCCGGATTTATCAACGGTCTGGTGGCTTTCAATTCCTTTATGGATCTTATTTTTATGGTTGGATTGGTTTTCGGAGTAGAAATTACAAGACAGAAAAACATGCTGAAAGAACAGATTTCTCAATTGAAATCGGAAAAACTGGATCAGGAACTTACCATGTTAAAAGCCCAGATCAATCCTCACTTTCTGTTTAACACTCTGAATAATATCTATGGAATGGCTCTTAAAAAGGCAGATGAAACCCCTGATGTAATTCTCCAGCTCTCCAAAATCATGCGGTACAATATCTATGAAGCGGCTGAAAAAAGTATTTCCATAGAAAAAGATATTGAAAATATTAAGGATTTTTTACAGATTCAGAAAATAAGACATCACCATCTTAGTGTGCAATTACAGGAAAGCATTGATAATCCTTCTCAGGAAATTTCACCGCTTATCCTGATTCAGTTTGTTGAAAATGCTTTTAAGCATGGTGTTTCCGAAAGTCTGGGAGAGTCTTTTATTACCATTGATATTAAACTGGCAGACGGAATTCTTACCTATTCTATTGAAAATTCCAAAGAAGAGAGAGCTCATCAGCATTCTACTAAAATAGGACTGAAAAATATCCGCCGCCAGCTTGAACTGCTTTATCCTAAACACAGGCTAACTGTTGAGAATAAAACTGACCGATATATTGTGCAACTCAAAATTGATTTCAATGATACATCCAACCTCTAAAAAATACAACTGTATTATTGTAGAAGACGAGCCCATTGCCGCAGAAATTCTCGAAACTTTTATTTCCCGGGATCCGGAACTGAATCTGACAGGCACATGTTCTGATGCTGTACATGCAAGCAATCTTTTGAGTATTCATAAAGTAGATCTGATGTTCTTAGATCTTCATCTCCCGGTGGTTAAAGGCTTTGAATTTTTGAAACAGCTGAAGAATCCGCCATTTGTGATTGTAACAACAGCCTATCATCAATATGCAGTAGAGGGATATGAACTGAATATTGCAGATTATTTACTGAAACCTATTCCTTATGAACGGTTTGTAACAGCCGTTGGTAAATTTAAATACTTAATGGAAGCTGAAGATGCCTTACTGGAAATGGCTGAACGCGATCATATTTTTATCAGCAGTGGCAAGAAACAGATTAAGATCATTCTACAGGACATTTTTTATATCGAAAGTTTAAGGGAATACATTCATATTCATACTAAAACAGAGACATTTACCTTTAAAATGCCAATCAGTAAAATAGAGACAAGTCTAAACCCGAATATCTTTACCCGTATTCATAAGTCCTATATTATTTCCAAACCAAAAATCGAAGTAAAATCTGCAACCGTTGTACAGATTAAAGGCAAAAAGCTTCCTATTGGCCGGACTTACAAGCCATTTATTGACTTGTAGGATTTAAAACCACCCCGTTAAAAATTAGAGGAATTTTTGCCACCCCTTCAGAGGAGGGGAATGTATAGTCCTTCAATTCAGGAGTTGTGGAAGCTGCAGATTTCCAAAGTATTTTAAATCATTTAAAATACTGTAATATATTTTATTCCAGTAATAACAAAAACAATCTCCGTAACTCATTACTCATATTTTAGTAGACTGCATCCTGCCATTCATATATAGATTTCACGATATTCTTCACCAATTATTGAATTTTGAATAAACAATAAGCAAAATCAATAATTATGAAATATAAGTTAAAGCTTTTAAGTGCGGGAGTCGCTTTTTTTATCGGAAGCGAAACCTATTTCAGCCAGGGAAAACAGGACACCCTTATCACAAACAATATTGAAGGGATTGTTGTCACCGCATTAGGAATCAAAAGAGAAAAAAGATCTTTAGGGTATTCTACACAGGAGGTAAAAGGGGAAGATCTCAGCAAAAATCCTACAACCAATTTCTTGAATAATTTATCAGGGAAAGTGGCAGGGCTTGAGATCAGGCAGTCTACCAACTTCGGAGGCTCAATAGATGCCGTATCAAGAGGGTATAAATCTATTTTGGGTGATAACCAGGCTTTATTTGTCGTAGATGGAGTTCCCATTATCAATAGGAATATAAATTCAACGGTTCAGCAAAACGGAGGTGGTGGTTATGATTACGGAAGTCCTGTTTCGGATATCAATCCTAATGATATTGAAACAGTGAATGTATTAAAAGGGGCTGCTGCAACAGCTTTATATGGATCCAGAGCGCAAAACGGGGCTATCATCATCACTACTAAAAAGGGAAAGAAAAACTCACAGGGCATCGGATTGGAATACAGTGGAAGTATTTCTGTATCTACTGTTGATAAATCCACTTTTCCGGAATACCAGACACAATATGGACAGGGATACTGGGGAAATTATTTTCCGCCATACAAGAATGAACCAATGGCAATTTTGTGGCATGATGCCTCTTACGGAGCTCCATATGATCCCAATCTTATGGTATGGCAATATGATGCCTTCATCCCCGGTTCCAAAAACTTTGGAAAGAAAACACCCTGGGTAATGGCTAAAAACGGACCGATTACCTTCTTTGAAAAGGCTATTAACCAAACCAATAATATTGCTTTGAGTGGCGGAAATGATAAGGCAACCTTCAGACTGAGCTATTCTAACACCAATGCTACGGATATTATGCCTAATTCTTCCTTAATGAAAAATAATTTTGGCGGAAATGCAACTTATAAGATTACCGATAAACTTACAGCAACTCTTTTTGCAAATTATATCACACAAAGAACCAAAGGAAGAAATTCCACAGGATATACGGACAATATTATGACCGGATTCCGACAGTGGTGGGCAACCAATATAGATATTCAGGATCAGAAATATCTTTATGATACTTACCATAAAAACTATACATGGAATATAAAAGGACCGGATAATCTTTCTCCTTCTTATTGGGATAATCCTTATTTTTCACGGTATCAGAATTATCAGAATTATCAGAATGACAATAGAGACCGTTTTGCCGGAAACTTCAGCCTGAACTATGATGTTTCAAAAAGCATCAATATTCTGGGAAGAGTAGGAATTGACGGGTATACCATGATGACTGAGGAAAGAAAAGCAGTAGGTTCCATGCCGGCTTTTTTCAGCTTTAATCCTATAGAACAGCCTTCGGGATATGCTGTTACGAATCTCCGCTTTACAGAAACCAATTATGACCTGATCGCTACTTATAAAAATAATGTTGCAGAGGACTTAAATCTGCAGGCATTATTGGGAGGCAATGTCAATGTACAGTCAAATTATTCCAATGCACAGACAACAACAGGAGGTTTATATATTCCTGATCTTTATACTATTTCCAATTCGGCATCCACTCCTGCCAAACCTATTGTAAACGATAATACAAAATATATTTATGGCGCATTTGTACAGGCTTCTCTAGGATATAAAAACACTTATTATCTGGAAGGAACTTTCAGAAGAGATCAGTCTACCTCATTACCTAAAGCAAAACAGGTTTATTATTATCCTTCCGTTTCTGCCAGTGTTGTATTCTCCAATCTGTTGAAACAACCATGGTTAAGTTTCGGAAAGATAAGAGCAGCGTATGCAGAAGTAGGTTCGGATACTAATGCAGATCAACTAAGAAACAGATACATTCCTCAGGCATCTATAGATAATAATCCTGTGTATTCTTACAATACTTCTTTAAGGAATGCAGACCTTCTTCCCCAGAAACTGAAAAATCTTGAAATAGGAACCAACATGCAGTTTTTAAAAAACAGGATAGGAATAGATCTTTCCTGGTTCAGAAATATTGCATTTGATCAAATATTACCCCTTCCCATTTCACTGGCAACGGGCTCTCTGTCTAAAATTCAGAATACAGGTGAGCTTACCACAAAAGGGATTGAACTTACTTTGAATGTGACTCCATTGAAATCTGAATATTTTAACTGGGATATGTCTATTAACTGGTCTAATCCCAAAACTAAAGTCACAGCTTTACGGGAAGGTATAGAAAATATTACACTTGGATCCCTACAGGGTGGTATTTCCATTAATGCTCCCCTCAACGAGGAATATGGAAGTATCTGGGGAGCAGATTTTGTGTATGATCCCAATGGGAACAAGATTATAGGAAATAATGGGGCTTATCTGCATACTGATGACAGCAATCATAATCTTGGGAGTTTTCAGTCTGATTTTGTGGCAGGCCTGAATAATTCATTTACTTATAAAAACTTTAATTTAAGCTTTCAGATCGATTGGAAAAAAGGAGGAAAAGTATTTTCGCTGGATCAGTATTATGGTTATGGAACTGGACTTTATCCGGATTCTGTAGGCTTTAATGATCTTGGAAATCCTGTCAGAAATCCTTTAGATAATGGTGGCGGTGTTATTTTACCGGGTGTAATGCAGAATCCTAATAATCCGGGGCAATATATTCCCAATACCATCCGCCTTGACCGTTCAATGTCCAGCCAGACGCTGGAAACCGATCCTCCTGTGGCAGCATTTGTGTACGATGCAAGTTTTATCAAGCTTCGCCAGGTATCTGTTTCTTATACCTTCAACAATCAATTCTTAAAAAAGGCAGGGATCCAGAACCTTACACTTGGACTGACAGGAAGCAACCTGTGGATTATTCATAAGAATCTTCCTTATGCAGATCCGGAATCCGGGCTTTCATCAGGAAGTATCCAGGGATATCAATCCGGAGTAATGCCTTCTACCAGAAACTTCGCCTTTAATCTGAAAGTTAATTTTTAAAACCGTTACCATGAAAAACATTATAATAAGCTCTCTTTTAGTACTGGCCCTTACAAACTGTACATCAGATCATGTGAATGATGATGCCAATGTAGCCTATACTATGGCTCCTGAGCCTCTTCTCACGTATGCAGAAAAAGAACTCAGTGATTATATGACCACTCCGAGCGTCAATGAAAATAATTTTCGCCTTACTATGCAATACTGGCAGGAAGTAACCTATGTAAGTGAAAGTAATTATAATTTTACAGCAAGAAATGTCTCCAATAATGTGTGGGCAGACAATTATGTGAATGTTCTGAATAATCTGAATAAGGCTAAAGAACTTATAGAACAATATCAGCCCACAGCCTCAGAAGTGAATACCTGGCCTGCAAAGAAACGGAATCAGCTGGCTATTATTGATATTCTTTCAGTATATACATTTCAGACCATGGTTGATACTTTTGGTGACATTCCTTACAGTCAGGCTCTTAATTATGATAAATTTCCTCTTCCTACCTACGAAAATGATACAGAGATTTACGGAAAATTAATCCATCGCTTACAAACAGATCTCAATAATCTGGAAGAGGGAGAAGGCAGTTTCGGTTCGGGAGATATTCTTTACAGAGGAGATATAGGAAAATGGAAAAAATTTGGAAATTCTCTGCTTTTAAAATTAGGAATTGCTCTTTCCGACGTTAATCCTGCACTGGCTCAATCTACTATCAATGCAGCGATTACAGGAGGAGTTATTACCAATGAAACAGATAATGCTCTTTTTAAGTATCAGGCTGAAACGCCCAACTTTAACCCATTGTTTGAAAATATTGCCAATAGTGGGAGGGATGATTTTTTTGGAGGAAAGCCTTTTATAGATTTTCTTAATGCCACTTCCGATCCCAGAAGAACTCAATACTTTCAGGATGTACATGGTGAATATATTGGTCAGGTAATAGGAGTATCAGGTGTTTTCTCAGATTTTTCTGCTCCGGGGATTTTCGCTTACATTCCTGTTACTCCCGGAAAACTAATGACCAGTACTGAAGTTGCTTTTTACCTTACAGAAGCAGCGGCCAGATTTGGAATTGGCGGAAGTCCCGGGGGTCTTTATCAGAATGCTGTACAGGCCTCTTTTCTGGAGTGGGGGCTTTCTACCCAGGATGCACAGAACTACCTTTCAAATAATCCTTATGATGCTTCCAACTGGAAAAAATCTATTGGAGAGCAGGCATGGGTTGCTATGTACAACCATCCTGTAGTATCCTGGAATTTTTACCGGAGATTAGACTTTCCGGTTTTACAGGCTCCACCTACCGCTATTGCCAATGCTGGCGGAAAAGTTCCTGTAAGACTTCAGTATCCAACATTAGAAGCAACAACTAATGGAACTAATTATGCCAAAGCTTCAGCAGCCATTGGTGGTGATAAACTCACAACAAAAGTTTTCTGGGATGTTCAGTAAATAAGTTTTTTACTTTTTTCATATCAATTATTTTATACATGAAGCCTGTATTTTTATAATGCAGGCTTTTTTACTGCTATTAGAGTTACCGTTTTAGTGGTTAAAAAAGTTTAAGTCCAATGATTCCTACTACAATCAGCAATGCTGATAGTAATCTTAAGATACTTGCTGAGTCCTGAAAAAGTATAATACCTACTAATAAAGTTCCTACTGCACCAATTCCTGTCCACACAGCATATGCCGTCCCAATGGGAATACTTTTCTGAGCATACCAGAGAAAACCACCACTCACTGCCATACATGCGATTGAAAACATGATCCAGTTCCATTTATTATTTTCAGGCTGCTGAGATAGCTTAAGTCCCAACGGCCATCCGATTTCAAAAATTCCTGCAATAATTAACGCAATCCAGTTCATACTATTTATTTTAATGATTAGGAATGAAAATCTATCACTAATGACTCCCAATTTATTTTAATGGTCATCATTATACTATTTCATCCTTCTCAATTACCATACAAAGGTATCAGGATCTACTCATATCCAGAGGTAGAAACTAAGTGATCCTGCAGAAAACACAGATAAATCGTATTATTCTGAGAATGAAACGATAAACATCTTAAACCAATCTAAGTTTAAATAACCAAAATATTTGATATCTTTAAATTATAAAAAACAGATCTATTTAATTTACTTCAGATATGCTAACAGATATCATTACCTCTAATCTCAATGTAATCTTTTGCGGAATTAATCCAGGCTTAAAATCCTCCAACGATGGCCATCATTTTTCAGGGAGGAGCAACCGTTTTTGGAAAGTTCTTCATCTCTCAGGTTTTACTCCTTATGAGATTGAAGCGGTGAATGATACTGTTATTCTAGAATTCGGGTGCGGGTTAACAACGGCTGTTGCAAGAGCAACTTCCCGCGCTGATGAACTTTCAAAGGAAGAGTTTGATGATGCTCTTGAAACGTTTAAGGCCAAAATAACAGAATTTCAGCCTCAGTATGTAGCTTTTCTGGGTAAGGCTGCTTATAAAGCCTTTTCTAAAAAGAAAGAAATTCAATGGGGACAACAACCGGAGGATTTTTGTGGGGCAAAAGTCTGGGTTTTACCTAATACAAGTGGTTTAAATCGTGGATTTTCTTTGGATGACCTTGTTGCTTATTACAAAGAGTTTTATCAGACCATTCATCCATCGTAAAATCTATATTATGTTGGGCTTGCTCACATATTTATTTCCCTTCACAAAAAAACGCCAGGGTAATAATGCATCTTCCTGTGCATAAGCAACTCCTATGCGAGGCCCTGTGACGATATCTTCAGAAGGATACTGAATTCCGTGATCTTCAATCCATATTTCATTTCCGGTCAGATCTTTTTTATTAAATGAACGATCAATTCCCAGAGCTTTAGCAGCAGATCCGGGGCCAGAGGAAATTGCAGCTTTAGAAGCGGGCATATTTCTTCTGTTTTCCATAATCTCAGTTCCGATTAACGGTTCAATAGCTCTCACCAGAACGGCATGAGGCTCATCTTCCACAGAAGTTACCACATTGAAAAGATGGTGAATGCCATAACATAAATACACGTAAGAAATTCCGCCATGGCTGTACAATGTCTCAGTTCGGTCTGTACGTTTGCCTCCGTAAGCATGAGAAGCTTTGTCATAAATTCCATTATAAGCTTCCGTTTCTACAATAATTCCGGCTGTTATTTCACCATTAATTTCTGTAAAAAGTACTTTTCCCAAAAGATCCTGAGCCAGAAAAAGGACGTCTTGGGCTGAATAATAGGAGAGTGGTAGTTTCAATTGATTTATGTTTGCCTAAAATTAGTAATAATTTGTTATATGAAGGGCTGGAAGAGGGAAGCTTGAGGCTGGAAGTTACTATTGGACATATATAACTTTTGAATTACATTTTTAACTTCAGTAAAGCATTGTTGAAAAAGAAATAAAAGAGGTTGGAGGCGGGAAGAGGGAAGCTGGAGGTTACTATTTCGTTGATAACTTCTGAATGACATTTCTAACTTGATTAAAACACTATTTAAATGCAATAGCCAACTGTACAGCAACTTTGCTGATAAAGCCGGTTTAAGATTAAAAAAGGAGAAGCAAACATTTTAGAGGAAGCTACTGCAGAAATTCAAAAGGAACAGATGAAAGTACAGCTGAAAAAAAATAGAATCGCCTCCTGACTGCAAGTACTTCCAGCTCCCAGCCTCCCTCTTCCTTTCTCCTTTTCTTCCTTACTCAAAAAAAGCCCCACATTCCTGTGAGACTTCTATTGATTATCTTATCTTCCTCCCGGAGGACAGTGTTCTTTTAAATATTTGGTAAACATTGTAGCCAGGTGCAATGATGTTCCTTCACCTTCACTGATAGAGTGAGTTCTGTTGGGATAAGACATCAGCTGAAACTGTTTGTTATATTTTACAAGTTCATTAATGTAAACTTCTGTATTCTGATAATGCACGTTATCATCACCTGTTCCGTGAACCAGTAACAGATTCCCTTTAAGGTTTTTAGCATAAGCCAGAGGAGAACCGTTTACAAAATCTTCTCTGTTTTCCTGCGGAAGTCCCATATAACGTTCCTGATAGATATTATCATAGAATAATTGATTGGCTACCGGGGCAATGGCGATTCCGGTCTGGTAAATATCAGGATATTGTCCTAAAAGATTTAATGTGGAAGAACCACCGCCGCTCCAGCCCCAAACAGCCACTCTGGAAGTATCTATATAAGACCATTTTGCAAACAGCGCTTTAGCACCCATAGCCTGATCGCGAATATTCAGCTGTCCTATTTTACGGTAGATAGATTTTCTCCATTCACGCCCTTTAGGAGCAGGAGTTCCGCGATTTTCAAGGGAAACATACAGATACCCGTCCTGAGCCATATCTCCAACATATAAACCATTCTTTCCTGCGTAGAAATTGTCTGTTACGGTTTGCGATCCGGGTTCACCATATACCATAAACACAATCGGGTATTTTTTATTAGGATCAAAATCTTTAGGTTTTACTACCCATCCGTCTAAGGTAACACCATCCTGTGTAGTAATCTGGAAAAATTCTGTTTTGGATCTCGCCGGATCTGCTTTTGAGACACTCTTGGCAGCTACAAGCTCTTTATGTTCCGGAAGTGATACCACAGCTCCTGCCGAACGCACATTGACACTGCTGTTGTTAAACATTGCAATTTTTCCGTTGGGAGATATTGTATATTGATTGGATCCGGTGTACGCTGCAGGAGTGATTTTTTGAGCTTTTCCGCCCTGCATACTTACTTTGTACAGATATTTCTGGGCAGCATTATCAGGGGAAGCCAAAAAGTAGATCAGCTTGTTCTGAACATCAAAAAACTCAGGTTTAATCACATCAAAAGCATCTTTTGTAATCAACGTTTCCTTACCGTTCATATCTATTTTATAAATATGTCTCCAGCCGTCTTTTTCAGAAAGCCATAAGAACTCTTTACCATTGTTGATCCAGTCCCAGCCACTTGGGTCATTGTCATTCCAGCGGGATTTGATGTCAATCCATGCTGCATCTGTTTCCGTATGAATGGTTTTACTGCTTCCGGACTGAGCGTCTGCCACTATAATTTTACTCTGATTCTGTTTTCTGTTAAGCTGTTGCAAAATAATAGATTTAGAATCCGATACCCATTCCATTCTGGGAATATAATGTTGTACCTCGTCACCTGCAATGTCTGCTTTCTTCGAAGATTTTGCAGCAAGATCATAGAACCAGATGCTGCATCCCGAAGGATTTTCACCCACTTTCGGATATTCTACAGGAACGGTAAATGAATACAGGCTGTCTGTATTATTAATCATCAGGAAGTTTTTAGTATCCCGTGCATCCAGCTTCCAGTAAGCAATTTTGCTTCCGTCCGGAGACCATCTGAAACCATCCTGAGTCCCGAACTCTTCCTCATAGGCCCAATCAAAAGTTCCGTTAATCATTCGGTCTGTACCATCATTAGTAATCTTAGTAAGCTGATTATTAGAAAGGTCTTCAATATAAATATTATGCTTAGATACATAAGCCACCTTTTTACCATCAGGAGAGAACTTTGCAAACATTAATGATGAGGTGGGCAAGCTTTTCCCAAGCTGTGTGAGCTTTTTGGTATTTTTATCAAAGATCCAATAATCTCCACGGGTATTATCGCGCCATACTTTCTGGGTATTGGTAAAAAGCAATAAACTTTTCCCATCCGGTGAAACCTGAAAGCTCTGTACTTCTAAAGCTGTAGAGCTTCCGGAAGGAATTAATTCATTATTGCTTAAAAAAGCCTGATCTTTTCCAGGATTCAGTACGTCAATAATCCCGACACCATTTTGGGTAAATGAGTAATAAGCATTACCATCAGGAGTCCATTGCGTTTTCTGTGCTGCAAATGGTGACAAACACAGAAAATATAATGCTACAATTGTTAGTTTTTTTATCTTTTTCATATATAAAATCGGAATTAAGCTAAATGCTCTGCTCTGTAGTTTTCAATTTCATCAACGGTTGTAATCAATCCGTTTCCAAGAAGTCTGTAACCGTGATCTGTAATCAGGAAATCATCTTCCACACGAACTCCACCGAAGTTTCGATATTCATTTACCTTATCGTAATTAATGAATTCCGCACTTTTATTTTCGGCCTGCCAGATATCAATAAGTTCTGGAATCATATAAATGCCAGGCTCCACCGTTACTACATAACCTGATTCTAAGGCTTTTCCTAAACGTAAAGATTTAAGACCAAATGTTTGGGTATCTTTTGGTTCCTCTTCTGTGTATCCAATATACTGTTCGCCAAGATCTTCCATATCATGTACATCCAATCCCATCATATGTCCCAGTCCACATTGGAAAAACAGAGTATGAGCATTGTTTTTCACGGCTTCTTCAGGGTTCCCTTTCATCAAGCCCAAATCAACAAGTCCTTCTACCAGATATTCAGAAGCTTTCAGGTAAATATCTTTAAATTTAACTCCCGGTTTCAAAAGATTCTGAGCGTTATTGAATGAATTCAAAACCACGTCATACATTTCTTTTTGTTTTGTACTAAAGGTTCTGCTTACAGGAAATGTTCTGGTTAAGTCACCTGCATATCCCATAGCCGTTTCTGCTCCGGAATCATTCAGGAAAAGATCCCCTTCCTTCAAAGTATTAAGACGGTAATGATTATGAAGTATTCCACCGTTTATAGTTACGATCGGTGGGTAAGACATCTGGCACTCTTTATTGGCTGCAAGATATTGAATAGCGTTGGCGATCTCATATTCTTTAACACCAGGTTGAGCCATTCGCATTGCCAGTAAATGCATCTCATTGGATACATTCACAACTTCTTCGATCTGTACAATTTCCTGGGCTTCCTTTATAGAACGTTGTTTTACAACAGCTTTAATCATCTCCACAGAAGGCTGTAATTCTGCAATCTTAATCCCTAAAAGGTCCGTCAGTAAGATTTTATTGGAAGGCTGATAGGGTGGAAGATAATGTACCTTTCTACCGGATCCCTGTGCTTTTATAAGGTATTGAGAAAGCTCCACATACGGTAAAGTTTCCTGTACACCGGATTTTTGGCTTTTCTCTTTCAACGTTTCCTGTCTGCCCATCCATACAATGTCATCAATACTCAGTTCATCTCCGAAAACAATGGTCTTATTTTCATCAATATCAATGATAGCTGCAATCTTAGGTTCCTGAATTCCGAAATAATATAGGAAAGTACTGTCCTGGCGGAAATAATAAGGATTATGCTCAAAGTTTACAGGATTCTCTATATTTCCTAAAAACAATAGAATTCCACTCGCCACATTGCTCTGCAATACGGCTCTTCTGTCTTGATAAGTCTGTGCTGAAAACATATATTATGAATACTTTTTATTTTAAAAGTTTAAAGTTACGATTTTGTACTACTTGAAGCACTTTATTCATTAAAATTATGAAGATGTAAAGTTTGTATTTTAATCTGATATTTAATGTTCATATTTTACTTAAATTCGGTAATATTTTAACCTACTCCTTCATTGGTTTTATAAAGTATTGATTATATGAAGAGCCTTCAGTTTTCAGTCCCTGCTGACACCAACAAAAGTATCCGTATTCAGGAAGATATTATGCCTAATTTCTATCCTTATTTCCATCGGCATACAGAAACACAGATCATGTGGATCCTTAAAGGGCATGGTACTCTGGCGATAGAACAAAACCTCTTCACCTTTGAATCTGGAGATATTTTTTATCTGGGCGCCAATCAGTCTCACGTTTTCAAAGGAGATTTTAAAGAAAATGAAAAGCAAAAAGTTCATGCGATCTCTATATTCTTCGATCCTGATAAAAAAATAGCCGCCTTTTTTGATTTACCCGAATTTGAAGAGCTTAAAAATTTCATTGAACACTCAAAAGTAGGATTCCAGGTTGGTTCAAAATTAAAAGCAAGTGTAGGAGAGAGTATGGCAGCCTTACAAAAAACACAGGGAATAGAACAAATCATAGGCTTTATAAAGATTTTAAACCACTTGATGCAGAACAGACATCTGCATATCCCCCTTTCTTCAGAAAAGAATCTGCCTAATCATATTTCAGACAATGATCAGCGAATTATAGATGCCCAAAACTATATTAAAAAAAATTTCACTCAATATAAGCTTACTCTTGATGCCATTGCAAAAGAGGCCTGCATGACTCCACAGGCATTCTGTAGATCCTTTAAAAAACGCACCCGAATTACTTATATTCAATACCTTAATGAATTACGGGTACAAAGAGCCTGCAGATTATTAACCTCCAGCAGTATGTACAGCATTTCATCCGTTGCGTTTAACAGCGGATTCAACAGTCTTACCAACTTCAACCGAGTATTTAAATCCATCATGAAGTACTCTCCAAAAGAATATCTGAAGCATTATAAAGAGGCTACTACAGACCACGAATAATCACATGTTAAAATACGGTTAGAATACATTAAAATATTAACATTTACCGTTTTAAAATTCACTTAGTTTTGAATAAATATTATTTGATATGAGTACAAAACTAAACTGGGAAGGGATTTATCCTGCTGTATTAACTCCTTTTACAAAAGAGGGAAAGATTGATTTTGAAATGTTTGCAGTCAATACAGAAGCCCAGATTAAAGCCGGACTTCACGGAATTATCCTTGCCGGAACATTAGGGGAAGCCAGTACGCTGGAAACCGAAGAAAAATTTGAACTTCTTCAATATGCTAAAAAGATTACAGCAGGCAGAATTCCCATTATCCTTAACCTTTCTGAAAATACAACCAAAAATGCTATAAAATTTGCTCAAAAAGCAAAAGAACTAGGAGCTGACGGATTAATGTTACTTCCTCCAATGCGTTACAAAGCAGACAGTCGTGAAGTGGTAGAATATTTCAAAGCCGTTGCCACTGCTACGGACCTTCCGATTCTTATCTATAATAACCCGGTAGATTACGGAATTTATGTAACGCTTGAGATGTTTGATGAGCTTATAAAATATCCAACCATTCAAGCTGTTAAAGAATCCACAAGAGATCTGGCGAATGTAACCAGAATGATTAACCGTTTTGGAAACAGAATCAAAATTCTTGGCGGAGTAGATACCATTTGCCTTGAAACCTTACTACTTGGTGCCGATGGATTGGTAGCAGGACTTGTAGATGCTTTCCCTAATGAAACAATGGCCATGTATAACCATGTTAAAGCAGGTCAATATGATAAAGCAGTAGCCATTTACAGATGGTTTATGCCATTATTGGAACTGGATATTCATCCTAAACTTATCCAATACATTAAACTGGCAGCCACCGCTGAAGGAATCAGTAATCCCTATGTAAGAGCTCCGCGTCTTGAAATTCAGGGCGAAGAAGCTGAAAGAATCTATAAGATTATTGAAGAGGGTAGAACCAACCGTCCAACATTAGACTAATTCCAAAACAAAAGCTATGATTGAAGAAACATCAAAAGAAAATATTGAGTTAAGAATTCAGATGGCTTCCGAAGCGTACCAATTCCTGAAGAATACAACGATAAAAGAAAGAGCTGCATTGATGAATGCTGTTGCTGATCGGATTGAGGCTTTAGGAGAAGAACTTTTAACCACCGCTCATATTGAGACTTCATTACCTCTGGCAAGACTTACCGGTGAAAAAGCCAGAACAGCAGGACAATGGAGAAGTTATGCAAAAGCGGTAGCCTCCGGAATATATACTGAAGCAAGAATTGATCTTGCTCAGCCCGAGAAGCAGAAAGGAGACCTTAGAAAGTACAGTATAGGGTTAGGCCCCGTAGTTGTTTTCGGAGCCAGTAATTTCCCGTTTGCTTTTTCCACAGCAGGAGGTGATACGGCAAGTGCAATAGGAGCAGGCTGTCCTGTTATTGTAAAAGCTCATCCGGCTCATCCTCAAACCTCTAAAATAATGGCCGATGCAATCACAAATACCATAAAAGAATTTGGCTGGCCTGAAGGTATCTTTAGCCATATTACCGGAACATCTTATGAAACAGGTGCTTATTTAACACAGCATCAGGATATTCAGGCAGTAGCATTTACCGGTTCATTTACTGGCGGAAAAGCTTTGTTTGATATTGCCAATCGCCGTGAAAACCCTATTCCCGTATTTGCTGAAATGGGAAGCATCAACCCCGTATTTGCACTTAAAAACCTGATTGAAAATAAAGCAGAAGCTTTAGCTAAAGAATATGTTACTTCTTTAACATTAGGAGTAGGACAGTTTTGTACCAACCCGGGAGTATTTATCGCTGTTAAAGGAGAATCTCTGGACCGGTTTATCTCTGCTGTAAAAAATGAAATTACAGGTATTGCACCTGCTAATATGCTTCATAAAGGAATATATGAAAACTTTGAACATCATAAAGCAAACACAATAGCCCAACCTGATATTGAAGTAATCGCTACCACAGCAATCGAAGAAGGAAAAGGAAGTGCTGCTGTTATACAAACCAATGCTCAAAGTTTCATCAATAATCCTGTACTGAGTGAAGAAGTTTTCGGTCCATTTGGTATCATTGTCACTTGTGAAAACAAAGAAGAGCTTATACAAATCGCTAAAAAACTAAAAGGACAGCTAACCATTACTGTAGCTGCTACTTCAGATGATGCCCGTGAAAATGCGGAATTGATTCATCTTTTAAAAGATAAATGTGGAAGACTGTTATTCAACGGAATGCCTACCGGAGTAGAAGTTGTGTATGCTATGCAGCATGGAGGACCTTTCCCATCTACTACAGATTCCCGTTTTACCTCAGTAGGACCAGATGCCGTAAAACGATTTGTTCGCCCTATTTCTTTTCAGAACTGGCCGGATGAATTCTTACCGGAAGAGCTTAAGAATGAAAACCCTTTACAAATCAACAGAATTGTAGATGGAGAAGTTCATTCAGAATCATTAAAATCAGAAGTACTATGAACAGAACATTTTTTTGTATAGATTCCCATACCTGTGGCTGTCCGGTACGTCTGGTAGCGGGAGGCGGCCCGATTTTAAAAGGAAACTCCATGATGGAGCGCAGGCTTCACTTCATGAAAGAATATGACTGGATCCGAAAAGGTTTAATGTTTGAACCCCGTGGTCATGATATGATGAGTGGAAGCATTCTTTATCCACCTGCTGACGAAGAGAATGATATCGGAGTTTTATACATAGAAACCAGCGGCTGCCTTCCTATGTGTGGACATGGAACTATTGGAACGGTTACCATTGCCATAGAAGAAGGATTGGTTGTTCCTAAAATCCCGGGAAAACTACGCCTGGAAACACCTGCCGGGCTTATTCTCATAGATTATGTACAGGAAGGGAAAAAAGTAAAATCGGTAAAACTGACCAATGTAAAATCTTTTCTCTACGCTGAAAATCTTGAAGTGGAATGTCCAGATCTTGGACTCATAAAAGCTGATGTTGCTTACGGAGGAAACTTCTACGCCATCATTGATCCTCAGGAAAATTTCAGAGATATTTCCGACTTTACAGCAAGTCAGCTTATCTACTATGGGAAAATCATCAGAAGATTACTCAATGAAAAGTATCAATTCATTCATCCTGAAAACGAACATATTTCCGGATTAAGCCATATTCAATGGACAGGAAATCCTACAGATCCAAAAGCCAGTGGACGAAATGCCGTATTAGTAGGTGAAAATGCTCTGGACCGTTCTCCTTGCGGAACAGGTACTTCCGCAAGAATGGCTCAATGGTATGCAAAAGGAAAGTTAAAAGAAGGGGAAGAGTTTATCCATGAAAGCTATATAGGTTCCCAGTTTATCGGCAGAATTGAAGGAACTGCTACCGTTGATGGCAAACCCGCTATTGTTCCTTCAGTGGAAGGCTGGGCGAGAATTACCGGCTATAATCAGATTATTATTGATGATGAAGATCCGTATTGGCAAGGATTTCAGGTAATGTAAAGTTTGTAAAAAGTATGACACAAAATAAAGGCAAAGCACTTATCATAGGTGCAGGAATCGCGGGATTAAGCTCAGCCTATTATCTTTTACAAAAAGGCTGGCAGATAGAGATCCTTGAACAGAATGATCTCAGCAACAATTGCTCTTACGGCAATGCAGGAATGATTGTACCAAGCCATTTTACCCCATTGGCTGCCCCCGGAGTTGTGGCACAGGGCATTCGTTGGATGTTTGACAGTAAAAGTCCGTTTTATGTGAAGCCTTCACTCAGTACTCAATTATTATCCTGGGGGCTGAAATTTCTGAAACATACCAATCAGAATCATGTTGACCGCTCAGCATCTGCAATCAGAGATCTTAATCTGGAAAGCAGCAGTCTTTATAATGAAATTGCCCAAAACCCAGAATTTGATTTTGAACTGAATCAAAACGGAATTCTGATGCTGTATAAAACAGAAAAAGTAGCAGAAGAGGAGACGGAATTGGCCCATAAAGCCAGCAGTTTAGGTTTAGCTGTTGATATCCTTGATAAAAAAGGGATTCAGGAGCTGGAGCCTAATGCTCAACTGGATGTCATCGGAGGAATCAATTACAAATGTGATGGCCATATGAATCCGGTAAAACTGATGAAGCAAATGATCTCTTATCTTAAAAATAAGGGGATTATTTTCCACACACAACATAAAGTTACAGGATATGAAATTGCAGGGAACACCATAAATGCGATAATAGCAAATGGTAAAAAGTTTTCAGCAGACCGTTTTGTAATGACCGGAGGTTCATTTTTACCGGAACTTGCCCAAAAAGCAGGGATTAAAATTCAATTGATGCCAGGGAAAGGTTATTCTTTCATGCATACTCCTGAAAACCCAATCCATAGATTGGAGCATGCTGCTTTATTATTGGAAGCAAGAGTAGCTGTAACTCCTATGAACGGACAGATTCGTTTCGGAGGCACCATGGAGCTGGCTTCCCATCATGATAAAATTAATATGAAAAAAGTAGAAGGAATTGTCCAATCTATCCCCAAATATTTGCCGGATTTTAAGGTTAAATTACCCAAAGAATCGGAAATCTGGTTTGGTTACAGACCCTGCGCACCAGATGGACTTCCTTATCTGGGACAATCTTCTAAACTAAAAAATCTGATTATTGCAGGTGGTGGTGGGATGATGGGATTAAGCTTAGGACCCATTTTTGGAAAAACAGTTTCTGAGCTGGCCAATGACCAAAAGCCAACGGTTGAGATAAAGATATTCAACCCTGAAAGATTTAATTAGAAAACATCACATAACACACAAAATTATGCCTAAAACAATTTGACTATTCAAATAATTTATTAACAAACAAATCCAAAAAATCATGAAAAAATTTAAATTACTACTACTTGTTTCCCTATTTCCAATAATAGGTTTTGCTCAAGAAAATAGACCTCATGAGTGTAAAGCTGATGAAATGATGAAAAAACATTTTGAACGGCACCCTGAATCTAAGGCTGAATATGAAAATTTTGAAAAATTCACCAAAGATTTTGTGAAAAAAATGGAATCAAACAAAACTCCATTGAATAAAAAGGTCAACAATCCCACCTACATCATACCTGTAGTTTTTCATGTGTACGGAGAATCTCAGAGTAATGTAAAAGTAAATTACCAAAAAGTAGTTGACTTGCTGCAACAAATCAACTTAAATTTCAATGGAATCAATACCGATTCAAACACTATAGATTCTTACTTCCAGCCTATTAGGAGCACATTAAGTATTGAATTCCGCTTAGCTAAAATTGACCCAACCGGAAAAGCAACAAGCGGAGTGGTATTTCACCCTTTCAAAAGTGGATATGGTAACGGAGGCGGATATGATGCACAAATTGGCGCAGATGCATGGGACAATACAAAGTATATGAATGTGTATATACAAAATGATCTGTATGCTAATAAAGATTTATATCAATCAGGAGTTGCCTGGTATCCGGACTCATACATGTCTTCAGTAAATACAGCAAGAGTTGTTTATAATGGCCGTTATATATATGATGCTGCAGGAACTGTGGCTTCAAACGAGTTTTCTGATACATTCACTCACGAATTTGGGCATTGGTTAAATCTTCAACACACGTTCAATGTTCTTTGTTCAACTGCGAACCCTGGTAATGATGGTGACGGAGTTGCTGACACCCCTGTAGAAAATAATTCTTCCGGATTAGGATGTACAACTGGAAACAATTGTCTTGGACAAAAAGTGAACGTTGAAAATTATATGGGATACAACGGTTCCGCTGGCTGTTATAAAATGTTTACCAATGGACAGGTTAACAGAATGTTAGCCGCATTAAATCACCCGTCAAGAATAAATTTATGGCAGCCTGCCAACTTAGCAGCAACCGGAGTTGCCAATACTCCACCTAAATTAACTCTTAGCAACAGTACCTTTACAGAGAACTTAAACAATAATGGAGCCGTGTCATTAGATGGAACAGTAGCATCTGCCCCTAAGTCAACGATTACGCTAAACGGAGCAACATTTGCCGTACCAAATGGAACAACTCTTACTGCAGGAACACATTTCAATTCTTCATTACCAGCAGGACAAACAGCAACTATAGCAGTTACAAGCCCTACTACTGCTACACTTACCATAAATGGTGCGGCAACCAGTCATTCTAAAAGTCAGGTTCTGAATTCATCAATTACATTCCTAAATCCGGCTATAACAGGAGGCGTAACTTCATTAGGATCAACTCCATCTTTGGCATTAACTTTTTCTTACAAAGATCCCTATAAAATAGTTACAGGAACTCCTCTGGAAAGTTATGCCAATCCATCCCCAACAACAGTAACAACCAACTCCGGAGCACCTTGGAAATATTTTATCATTAACCCGGAGCTTAGTGATGATGCAGGGTATGGCGCGTGGTACTATGGAGCAAATCAATTAAAATTGGAAACCTATTGGAAAGGATTAGTATGTGGGGTAGGGACAAGAAATATTAGTTTAATTCCGTCTTGCACCACTATAAGTAATGCAAATAATATAGGTTATCCAACCAATACTCCCGGACAGCTTGACGTGTACACCCCTACATACACTACCTGGTCTGGCCAAACAGCTTATGTTGGTTTTAGAAACCAATTCGAAGGCTACAATATTAACGGCTATTTCAAACTGAATGTTGGGGCCAATGGTTCAGGTTATTCTGTAACTGAGTTTGCATATAATACACAACCATATGGCAGTATTACAACGCCTTGTGCATTACCATTATCATCATTATCCACTTCAGACGTTGATACAACAAACTCAGAAACATCCATCTATCCGAATCCAGTTTCTGATGTATTGAATATTAAAACAAAAGGGAAAGTTCAATCAATTTCTGTTTACGATAGGTCTGGAAGAAAAATGAATGCTAAAGTTATTGGTGATAAGGTTGATGTTAAACATTTCCTAAGCGGAACTTATTTAATTGATATTGAAACTTCTTTAGGGAAATCTTCCCAAAAATTCATTAAAAAATAGGATCGAAATGCTATATCGATACAATATTGAAGGTGGGCAGTATTCTGGAAATGGAGCCCTTCTTGGCCACCAGCCTCCTGATTACTACTTCAAAGCGGTTACAGATTGGTTTAAGGCTTTTTAAACAGATACATTTAATGAAATAATTTAGTATTGATATGTTAACATTCACTTGTTGAATAATGATGGGCTTAATTTTTTAAGTCCATCTTTTGTTTTATGGTGAATATTATCAGGCTTTATCAGCAATGGTAAGTTTATTTACGTAATTTTATTCATCTATTTCAAACTCAAATTATTCTTATGTACTATAAAAACGACACCATCATTATTCGGGAATTCACTCCGCAGGAACTTCATTTATTTTTAGATCTATTTACAAGCGAAAATGTAACCCGTTATCTGCCTTATAAATCTCCCGAAGAATTTAAAGAAATGTTTGAAAAAGCTTTATCAGATTATGAAGAAGGACCATTTAGCAGATGGGGAATATTTAATGCTCAGAATGATGATTTTGTTGGAATGTGTCTCGCCAGAACTTTCCATCATAATTCCAACCAGATAGAAATCGGGTATATACTTGGCGAAAACTACTGGGGAAAAGGAATCGGAACTCAAATATCTAAGGCATTGGTCAGCCATTGTCTTTCAACCGACGAAAAGAAAGATATTGTTGCCGTAACAGATCTTGATAATATTGGTTCACAAAAAGTATTAATCAAAACTGGGTTTAACAGAATTGAAAATCTGGTAGAAGAAAACCGGGAACTGGCTTATTTTTTATATTCAAAAGGAGAAGGATAGGCTAATAAAGCATGCTGAGAGTAAACATTTTTTGTCCTCTCAGCATGCTTAAATATTTAGTAATACTATTTTCTATCCACACAAAGATAATTGTCATCCGTTCTGGAAATCAGGATATAAAACAATCCGGCGTAGATCATTTGAATTCCCATAGCTTCCCAATTTTCAACCGTACTACTGCCGAATAGCAGTAAAATGATCAGTGAAGCTCCTGCCATTACAGCAATCCTCGTTTTAAAACCTAAGATAAGAAGCAATCCGATGCTAAACTCCAAAAACGGAAGAGCTGTACTGAATGTTTGTACAAATAACTGAGGAAGCCAGCTTTTTTCAAAACCTTTTGCCATGCCGTCAGCAAAATCCTGAAGCTTGGTCAATCTCACCAATCCATGTCCTAGAAAATTGATTCCCATCGATAACCGAAGGAAAAGATAAGCGGTATTTTTATTCATAAAAGTATGTTTAAATTATTATTTCAACCTGATAAACAGTTTGTTAATTATTGAATTTCGCTTCACTATTATCAACCGGAGTATCCGGATCGTTCATTACCATTTTAGCGATATCATCTTTTCTCATAAAGACCACACCCTGTTTTTCTTTAGTGTATTTAATAAATTCTTCCATAGCATGCATCATTGCAGGAGTTCCGCCAATTCTGTCATGGAAACTGATACTCATCATTCTTCTTTTGGTTCCTCCTTCCTCATACAGTCTGTCAAATTCAAATGTAAGCTGAGCAAGAAACTGATCCGGACTCCAGTGTTTTCCTTCTATATTCACAATATCATTGTTACGAAGCGTATAAGGAATGACTACAAAGTTTTTCCCTTTCACCTTGGTAATAAAAGGCTCATCATGGCTCAGATCATCAATATGATAAAGAAATCCAAGCTCTTGCAATACTTTCAGAGTATTTGGGCTTCTTCTCAGCCAGTTGCAATTGTAACCTACAGCTTTTTGACCTGTAATTTTCGCAACTGCATCTACACCTTGCTTTACAAACTGTAATTCTTCATCATAACTTTTATTCCACTGATTATCCCAGGAAATTCCGTGAGCAGCAATCTCATGTCCGCCTTCTGCAATCGCTTTTGCTATTTCAGGATATTTCTCCGCAGCCGTTCCCACAACATGGGAAGTTACTTTGATATCATATTTTTTCCATAGATCCAGCATGCGGTAAATTCCTTCATTTCCTCCATAACGATACCAGCTTTCTGCAGGAAGATCCGGCTGACCTTTGGGAAGTGGAGTATTACTGAAAGGACTTTCTGCTCCTTCAGGCTGACCACCCGTTTCAAACTGCATGGATACGGAAATCACCAGTTGCGCTCCATTAGGCCAGTGTTTCTTTGCAATAAGTTTTTTTTTTTCGTGATTTCCTTTTCCATCACGGTCATTTGCCTTAAAACCGGGTACTAAAAATACTGTTGCGACAAGTACTACTATTGATTGTCTTATATATTTCATTTTGCATGTATTTACACTGCAAAATTGCCTATTAATCCATTCTTTATTATTGTAAAAATTAATCTTAAATTTGTAAAAATCCATTATTCATGAAAAGAATTGTCAACTTCAATTCCTTTAACATTTTCAGAATCGAAAAAGAAATCTGGGATATTGAATACCATAATCATAACTTCTATGAGTTGATTATTATTGAGAGTGGAAAAGGCTCTCATCATCTCAACGGGGTTACCTTCCCATATCAAAAAGGAGATATTTTTCTTCTCAGACCCAGTGATGCGCATGAATTTGCCATTCAGAATAAAACAAGGTTCATCTATATAAAATTTACTGAAGAGTATATTTGGGAAAACCTCCTGATGAATAAGAAAAATGAGCTTAAAAAAATTATCCAGCTCCTGATGGAAGACCGGTCTTTTGTATATGAATCCTTCATTAAAAATAAGACAGACAGGGAACATCTTCTTCAGCTTTCCCGGATTCTTCTGCATGAATTCAGCCATAAAAGTTTATATCATAGAGAAGTTACAGCAGATCTCTTTTCAGGAATTTTCACTATTCTGATAAGAAACACAATGGGTAACATTACCAATCAAAAATGGGTTTCCAAAAACCTAAACAGAATCGACAGGATATTATACTACATCAATGTCAATTTTCTGGATGCGGATAAAATGAAAATAGAAAACCTGGCCAAAGAATTTCTGTTTTCCCCTAATTATATCAGTATCTATATCAAAAAACAGACTGGTTTTTCCATCCAGCAGCATATTATTCAGTATAAAATAAAAACTGCTGAAAAACTCTTGCATCAAAGTAATTATAACATCAATGAAATTGCGGATAAGCTTGGTTTTAACGACCTTAGCCATTTCAATAAAATATTTAAAAACTATAAAAATATGTCTCCGTCTGCCTTTAAAAAAGGGAATAAAGCCGGATTATAATTCCTATTGATATTCAATTCTGAAAATGAAAATATTTCCGGAATTACTAAACATTTCGATAATCAGATAATTTGTTATAACTTGCGTAGATTATGATGTCCAAACGTTGCAAATACGCACTGAAAGCAATGGTCAGATTAGCAAGAAATTACAATCAAGGCTATCTGCCCACTTCTATTATTGCACAGGATGAGAACATTCCCAAAAAATTTCTGGAACAGATCCTTCTTGAACTTAAAAGAGCCAAACTTGTGAACAGCAAGCAAGGGAAAGTAGGAGGATACTACCTGCTAAAATCTCCTGATGATGTATCTTTAGCGGATATCTACCGTATTTTTGACGGACCTATTGCTTTGACGCCTTGTGTATCTTTAAACTTCTACGAAGCATGTGATGATTGTGTAGATGAAGCAGAATGTTACCTTAGAAATGAATTAATCATCGTTCGTGAAAAAACCAGAAATAGCATGATGGAGGCCACTCTGACCAAGTTTATCAATAAAAAATAATTTTTTTTCATTTAAATTCTACTATTTTGATAGGAGTTATAGAATTTTATATATATTTGCATCAACAAATTGGAATGGAAATGGAAAACAGTCTGAAAAATAAATTTGAAAAATTGAAGGAAGAAGCCTTAGGGCAGTCTGCCCAGCAGGATCTTTTACAATTGCTGACAGAAAGATTTCCTGATGGAGTAGTATTTTCAACCAGCTTTAGCTATGAAGATCAAGTGATCACTCATTTTGTAAAGAATCTGAATGTTGATATTTTCACATTAGATACAGGAAGACTTTTTGAACAAACTTATGAAACATGGGCTTCTACAAAAGCTTTCTTCAAAAAAGATATTAAAGCCTATTATCCCGACACTGAAGAACTGACAAAATTTGTATCCGAAAACGGTCCCAATTCATTTTACCGATCTGTTGACCAGAGAAAAGCATGCTGTACCATCAGAAAAGTACATCCTCTGAAGTCAGCACTGAAAGGCTATCAAGTATGGGTTACTGGTTTAAGATCTGAACATTCCCCAAACAGACAGAATATGCCAGCCTTAGAATGGGACGAAGATAACCAGATCATTAAGTTTCATCCGCTTCTTCACTGGAGTACAGATCAGGTGACAGATTATGTGAAAAACCACCATCTACCTTACAATTATCTTCATAAAAAAGGATTTGTAAGCATCGGATGTGAGCCTTGTACAAGAGCTATTCAGGAAGGAGAAGATTTCAGAGCAGGCCGCTGGTGGTGGGAAGATGCCAACAAAAAGGAATGCGGTCTACATATTCATCAATAAAAAAGAAAAACATGCCAACATATCATTTAGATTACCTGGATCAGCTGGAAGCTGAATCTATTTACATTTTAAGGGAAGTCGCAGGACAGTTTGAACGCCCGGCACTTTTATTCAGCGGTGGAAAAGACAGTATTGTGCTTGCTCATTTAGCATCAAAAGCATTCCGTTATGGAAAAATACCATTCAAGTTTGTTCATGTTGATACCGGACACAACTTTCAGGAAGTATTAAACTTTAGAGATCAGCTTGTTAATCAATTAGAAGTTGATTTAGTGGTGCGTAAAGTGGAAGATACCATCAAAAAGAAAGGTTTAACAGAGCCTAAAGGAAAATTCCCTAGCAGAAACTGGCTGCAGACCTTTACTTTATTGGATACCATTGAAGAATTTGAATTTGATGCCTGTATCGGAGGGGCCCGCAGAGATGAAGAAAAAGCCCGTGCCAAGGAAAGAATATTCTCGGTTCGTGATGAATTCGGACAGTGGGACCCAAAATTACAGCGTCCTGAATTATGGAGCATCTTCAACGGAAAAATTCATAAAGGAGAAAATGTAAGAGTATTCCCGATCAGCAACTGGACAGAGCTTGACATCTGGAATTATATCCGAAGAGAAAAAATTGAACTTCCTTCCATTTACTTTTCGCATGACAGAGAAGTAGTAGATCTTAATGGACAATGGATTGCCAACTCCCATCACGCTTCTTTAGATACAGATGATGTAATCACCACAAAAAAGATAAGATACCGTACCGTAGGAGACATGACTTGTACTGCAGCAGTAGAATCTAAAGCAAAAACCATAGATGCTGTGATTGAAGAAATTGTCGCCACAAGAATCTCTGAACGTGGTGAAACCAGAATTGATGACCGTGTGACAGAAGCAGCAATGGAAGACCGTAAAAAAGGAGGCTATTTTTAAATAAGTAATCAGCAATGAGTCATAAGTAATCCCATTGACAACTTTTTTACTTATATCACTCACCATTACTCATAAACAAAAACAGATGGATATATTAAGATTTATAACAGCAGGAAGTGTAGATGACGGTAAAAGTACCCTTATCGGAAGACTGCTATACGATAGTAAAAGTATTTTACAGGATCAATTAGAAGTACTGGAAAAACATTCTAAAAATAAAAATGATGACGGGGTAGACCTTGCTCTTCTTACAGACGGCTTACGTGCTGAAAGAGAGCAGGGGATAACCATCGATGTTGCATACAGATATTTTTCGACCTCAAAGAGAAAATTTATCATTGCTGATGCTCCCGGTCATGTACAATATACAAGGAATATGATTACCGGAGCTTCCAACTCTGATCTGATGGTGATTCTGATTGATGCCCGCCAGGGAATAATTGAACAGACAAGAAGACATTCTATCATTGCTTCATTATTAAAACTGAAGAAAGTAGCTGTAGCCATTAATAAAATGGATATGGTAGATTATTCACAGGAAGTATTTGAAACCATCAAAGCAGATTATGCTAAAATTGCAGAAAGCCTTGGATTAAATGAGGTAAGCTATTTCCCGATTTCAGCATTGAAAGGTGATAACATTGTTTCAGAATCTACTCAAACAGATTGGTATCAGGGGCCTTCACTTTTAGAATATCTGGAACAGGTAACCCTGAATGAAGAATTAAATACCGGAAGCCGTTTTCAGGTTCAGTATGTCATTCGTCCTCAGACTGAGGAACTGCATGATTACAGAGGATATGCCGGGCAGATTTTAAGTGGAAAATTCAAGAAAGGAGATAAAATCCATATTCTTCCGGCTGGAATTACAACGGAAATTGCTAAGATTGAGATCAATGGAATTGAAAAAGAAGAAGCCTTTGAAGGACAACCCGCTGTCATTCATGTAACCGATGATGTGGACATCAGCAGAGGAGATATTTTTGCAACGGAAGAACAACTTCCAGTCGTTGAAAAAGACCTTGAAGTTTTGTTATGCTGGCTTGACCAGAAATCATTACAACCCGGTAATAAATACCTGCTTCAGCAAAACAGTAAACTGGTGAGAGCGGTTGTCAAAGAGATTGATTATAAGATTGATGTGAATACCCTTACCCAGGAAAAAGCTGAAGGCGACATCAAACTGAATGAAGTGGTAAAAGTAACCATCCGAACGGCACAGCCTTTGGTCTATGATAGTTTTATCAATAACAAAAGAACAGGTTCTGCAATTTTGGTAGATGAAACTTCTAATTCCACGGTTGCAGCCTGCATAATTCAATAAGAAAATGTCAGTTACCAATCATTTCATTGAAAGAATTCATCAGAGCAAACAGAATAAAACCCATGGATTCTTTGACAGAACCAGAGTAAAGGTTTTTGTAACAGATCTGTATAAAGTATTGTTTCTTCCACAGCCAATCAATACTCCCGATCATCTGAAACAAGATTTTACAAAGCTGAGTGCACATCTTTTCATCCTGATTAATACAGTAACAAAAGATGAAGACCTTACCGAAGTACAGGTGAATGCTTTTTTTGAGGCCTTGCCACAAATCTATAATCACCTCGTTCAGGATGCGCAATCCATCCTGGAATTTGATCCGGCAGCAGATTCTTTAGAAGAAATTTATCTTGCCTATCCCGGATATTTTGCAACCTATGTATACAGGATTTCGCATCAGCTATGGAATCAGGAAATACCGGTTTTACCCCGTGTTATTTCAGAATATGCACACAGCAAAACAGGAATTGATATTCATCCAGGAGCAGTAATCGGAGAATATTTCTTCATCGATCACGGAACCGGAATTGTCATTGGAGAAACAACCACTATTGGCGATCATGTCAAAATATATCAGGGAGTAACCCTGGGAGCGTTGAATGTCTCCAAAGAAAAAGCCAACCAGAAAAGGCATCCCAATATTGAGGACCATGTCATTATTTATTCGGGAGCAACTATTTTGGGCGGAAATACAACCATAGGAAGAGATAGCATTATCGGAGGAAATGTATGGATTACTCAAAATGTCCCACCCAATTCTCTGGTCTATAACAAAAGCGAAATAAGAATAAAGGATAACAACCCCTTACCGGAATCATTAACCTTTGTAATATAAAAACAGAAAAAACAAAAAATTGTATTGATATGAAATTTCAGAACACACTAGAAACCATTGGAAATACACCAGTCGTAAAGATCAATAACTTATTCAATTCAGATCATGAAATCTGGATCAAACTAGAAAAAAGCAACCCCGGTGGAAGCATTAAAGACAGAATTGCTCTGGCAATGATTGAAGATGCAGAAACTAAAGGATTATTGAATAAAGACAGCGTTATCATAGAGCCTACCAGTGGAAACACAGGAATAGGATTAGCATTGGTGGCTGCTGTAAAAGGATATAAACTGATTCTGGTAATGCCGGACAGTATGAGTATAGAACGCCGTAAGATTATGGAAGCCTATGGTGCTGAATTTGTGCTTACCCCAAGAGAAAAAGGAATGAAAGGGGCCATCGAGAAAGCTAACGAATTAGCAGAAGAAACCCCAAATTCATGGATCCCTAGACAGTTTGATAATCCTGCCAACGTAAAAGTACATGTGGAAACTACGGCTCAGGAAATTTTAAAAGACTTCCCAGATGGTCTGGATTATGTAATTACAGGAGTAGGAACCGGCGGACATATCACAGGGATTGCTCAGGCATTAAAACAACATTATCCTAACCTTAAAGTCATTGCAGTAGAACCGGAATTATCTCCTGTACTAAGCGGTGGAAACCCTGCACCACATCCTTTACAAGGGTTGGGAGCCGGATTTGTACCATCTATTCTGGATATTACTCTTTTAGACGGAGTTATTACAGTAGGTAAGGATGAAGCGTATGAATATGCCATTAATGCTGCTAAAAAAGAAGGGCTTTTTGTGGGAATTTCCACAGGAGCTGCCTTAGCTGCTATTGCAAAACAATTACCGGAAATACAAACTGGAGCTAAAATTCTTACCATCAATTACGATACCGGAGAAAGGTATCTTTCCATTGAAGGACTTTTCTAAAATCCTTTAACTAACACCGATTTCAATGAATACAACAATAAAATCACCTAAGGTTTACCTTATCGGTGCAGGGCCTGGCAACCCTGATTTGATCACAGTAAAAGCCGTAAAAGCCATTGCCAAAGCAGACGTTGTTCTTGCCGACCGTCTGGTAAGTCCTGAAATTTTAGAGACTTACCTTAATAAAGATACAGAGCTTATCTATGTAGGTAAGGAATGCAGCAAAAATGCGTCTACCCCTCAATCACTTATCAATACTTTAATGGTAGACTATGCTTTACAGAACAAAACAGTAGTAAGGCTTAAAGGGGGAGATGTTTCCATTTTCTCCAATATTCTGGATGAATTACAAGCCTTGAAGGAACATCATATTCCATTTGAGATTATTCCCGGAATTACAGCTGCTTTGGGAGCTGCGGCCTATGCAGGAATGCCTTTAACCGCGAGAGGATATTCAACATCTGTTCGTTTTCTGACCTATTATAAGTCTGAAATTCTTACAGACGAATATTGGAAAGACCTTGCCGGTACTCAGGATACTCTTGTGTTCTATATGTCTAAAGGCAATCTTACCAGCCTTGTTGATAAATTCATTGAACTGAATGTTTCACACGAAAAAAAGATCGCTGTGATAGAACAGGCTACTACGCCTTATCAAAAAGTGTATACTTCCACCTTTGAGAACTTTAGTGAAACATTGGGAGATAAATCATTTGCCTCACCATCATTGGTGGTGATTGGAAAGGTGGTAAATCTTCATGAAGAATTCTCCTGGCTGGAAAATGCAGAACAGGAAGGTCTTTATTTTAAATCGGTTGAAAACGGAAGCTTAGTCCCAAAAACTCAAAATTTCTTCGAATATGCTGTCTGAAACTAAATTAAATATTCTTAAACAGATCTCCAGTGATTTTTCAAGAGATGAATCCATCTGGGCAAGCGGATACCTAGCAGGATTAGCAGGAGCACCTCTTACTGGGGTACAGCCTCCTTTACAGGTAACCTTTCCGGAACAAAATACAGTGAAGAAAATCACACTGGCTTATGGTACAGAAACCGGAAACAGTAAGAAGCTGGCAACAACCCTTGCAGGAATCATAAAAAAGAAAGGGCTTCAGGTTAAATTAGCTGATCTTTCCCAATACAAGCCCAAAGATCTTTCAAAAGAAGAGTTCTTCTTTGTGGTCATCAGTACACAGGGAGAAGGAGATCCGCCGGTATTGGCCAAGAAATTCTATGATTATATTTATGAGAATGAGATCAACCTCAGCGCTCTGAAATTCGGAGTTCTTGCATTAGGAGATACCAGCTACCCATTGTTCTGCAAGACAGGTGAGGATGTAGATTCCCGATTTGAAATTCTTGGAGCGCAGCGCATCATTCCATTAAAAAAATGTGATATCGATTACGATCAGGATGCCCAAAACTGGATTGAACATGTTTTTGAAGCGGTGAACAAAACTTCTGCCAGCAGTGTTATAAATACACCCGCTCAGAAAGCTTCAACGGGAAGAAAAAAATATATCGGGAAAGTATCTGCCATTATTAATCTGAATGATATTACTTCTGAAAAGGAAACCTATCATATTGAAATAGAAACAGAAGAAGCTTTAAGCTATCGGCCTGGTGCAGCTTTGGGAGTTATTCCTTTCAATTCAAAATCTGTAGTGGATGAAATTATTGCTGTAACAGGAATTGATCCTAAAAAAAAGATCGAAACGTCAAAAACTACAGACAATGTAGAAGAGATCTTACACAAACGCCTTAATATTAGCTATTTGCTTAAATCCGTAGTGGCTCAATATGCCAAAATTACGGGACATTCTATTCCGGAAGTCCGTTTAAGCTTTCTGGATTTACTAAGGATTTATCCGGTGAAAAATGCAGAGGAATTTGAAGAAGTAATCCAGATTCTGACGGCTCAGGCACCACGTCTGTATTCCATATCGTCTTCTCCGGAAGCGCATGGCGAAAATGAGATTCATATTACCGTTGCCAGATCGGAATTCTTTATTGACCACCAGAAACATAACGGTCTGTGCAGCGGTTATCTCAGCGAGTTCAGTGAAGGCGGAGAGGTTGAATTCTATATTCAGGATGCCGGACATTTCGGATTACCGGAACCGGATAAAGATGTTATTATGATTGGACCGGGGACAGGAATTGCGCCTTTCAGATCATTCCTTTGGGAACGTGATGCTACTGGAGCAGAAGGAAAAAACTGGCTGTTCTTTGGGGACAGGAATTTTGTATCAGACTTTATTTATCAGGCTGAGCTTCAGGATTTCCTTAAAACAGGAAGCTTAACCCATCTGGATCTTGCTTTTTCAAGAGATACTGCAGAAAAAGTATATGTTCAGCACAAACTGGAACAAAAAGCACAGGAAGTCTTTTATTGGCTTGAAAACGGAGCCTCAGTCTATGTATGCGGAACCAAAGAACCTATGAGCCGTGATGTAGAAAACACCCTGCTCAATATTATTCAGCATCAGGGAAAACGCAGTCAGGAAGAGGCCGTTCACTATCTGGAGGAGATGGAACTCAATGGCCGATATGCTAAAGATGTTTATTAAAAAAGTACCTACACCCTTAAAAGAAAACAATTATGAGCCATAAAGACAATCTTTCCCCTGTAGAAAGAATTAAAACCCAAAGCAACGGACTCAGAGGAACACTAAACGAAAGCCTTGCAGATGATTTTACCGGAGCTATAAGAGAAGATGATCAGACCTTAATCAAGTTCCATGGAATGTACCAGCAGGATGACAGAGACAGAAGGGAAGAACGGGTTTCCAAAAAACTGGAATGGCTGTATTCTTACATGATAAGACTAAGGCTTCCCGGTGGATTTTTAACTTCAGATCAATGGATCGGAGTGAATGATATTGCCAGTGACCATTCTACGGGAACCATCAAAATAACTACCCGCCAGACCCTTCAGTTGCACGGTATTTTAAAATCTCACTTAAGACCAACCATTCAGAGTTTTAATCTGAATCATCTTGATTCTATTGCAGCTTGTGGTGACGTAAACAGAAATGTAACCTGTACAGCTAACCCATCAGAGTCTCCATTGCATCAACAGACGTATGAACTGGCAGGCAAAATCAGTGAAATGTGTCTTCCGAAAACAAAATCCTATTATGATATCTGGATTGATGATGAATTAATTGTAGACAGAAAAACAGAAGAAGATCCATTATATCAGGACAGATACCTTCCCAGAAAACTAAAGATCGGAATTGCCGTTCCACCCAATAATGATGTAGATGTATTTATTAATGATATTGCCTTAATTGCTATTATTGAAAACAACGAGATCGTAGGATATAATATCGCAGCAGGTGGCGGATTGGGAGCAACTCATGGGAATGAAGCCACTTATGCAAGACTAGCTTCTGTACTGGGATTTGTAGACTCTGAAGAAAAAGCTTTACAAACAGTATATGAAATTATTACCGTACAGCGTGATTTCGGAAACAGAAGTGACAGAAAGCTTTCAAGGTTAAAATATACTATTGATAAGCTTGGCATCGATCAGTACAGAGCAGAGGTAGAAAAAAGAACCGGATTCAGTTTTGAACCTGCCAGAGCATTTAAGTTTGAACAAAGAAAAGACCGCTATGGCTGGACGCAAAATCATGAAGGAAAATGGTTTTACACCGTTTTCGTAGAACATGGAAGAGTCCTTGATATTGAAGGCTATCCTTTAAAATCCGGATTATTAAAAATCGCTCAAACAGCTAATGTCAATTTCAGATTTACCTGTAACCAAAACCTGATTATTGCCGATATTCAGGAAGAAGATAAAGCAAAAATAGAAAGCCTTTTACAAGAGTACGGAATTTCAGAAGCTACTAAAAAAGCAAGTGCCCTTCGTAAAAACTCTGTAGCTTGTGTTGCCTTAAATACCTGTTCACTGGCTTTAGCAGAAGCACAACGTTATTTACCATCTCTGGTTACCAAAATAGAACCTATTCTTGAAAAACATGGTCTTTTAGAAGATGATATTACCATCAGAATGACCGGATGCCCTAACGGATGCGGACGTTCTCCCAATGCTGAGATCGGATTTGTAGGAACAGCATATGGGAAATACAACCTTCATATCGGCGGTGATCGATTGGGAATGCGTCTGAATACAAAATACAGAGAAAATATTGCAGAAGAAGAAATTCTAACCACTCTGGATGAACTTTTCAGAATCTATGTAAATGAAAAACATACAGAAGAAACATTTGGTGACTTTTCATACCGTTACTTACAAACCTTAAACTGAAAATATGACTAGCCTTTTTTATGATCAGAAAAAACTAAAAAAAAATCAACCATTTCTTCTAGGTGAACGAATGTGTATGTGTTGTTGATTTTCAATAATAACAATATATACAGACTGTTTTAAATGCTATTGAAACCACAGAAGGCCTAAAACTACCATTTAAAGAACCATTAAGAGAAGTTAAGGTTTTAAGATAAATCAAAGATAAGCACCACTTAAAACTAAGATCATCTTAATACTCTTATCAATTTTGGTTTATGTAGTTTTTATACGCAAAGCTTTTTACCTTAAAAACGATTTAAGTATCAAAACTTTTGTGCCTTTTGTGGTTAAAAATAAAAATTTCAAACAGCTCCATTCTTATCCATCTAAAATAGAAGAACAATGAAAAACAAAAGACAGGGATATTTTCTGCCTAAAACAGGAGTTATAGTATTTACATTTTTATTCTGTAACCTGGCAGAAGCACAGCAGCTTATAGAATTAAGCGGAATCATCAGAAATACTGGAACCCAGAAAGGAATTGATGCTGTAAAAGTACAGGTTGAAAATACGCAGGATACCGCATCAACCGATCAACTAGGAAATTTTAAAATAAGAACAAGGGTAACCATTCCTTTCCGGCTGACAATCAATAAAGATGGTTTTTCCAGTCAGACCGTAGAGATTCTTTCGCTTTCCAACAAACTTACCGTCGGGCTCAATCCTCAGAATACCATTATTGATGATGTAGTAATTTCTGCATCCCGTATTCCGGAAAAAATACTAAGGTCTCCAATCGCGATTGAAAAGATTGATATTAAAACGATCCGCGAAAGTCCGGCAGCATCTTTTTATGAAACCCTGGAAAATGTAAAAGGTCTCCAGCTTTTAACCTCCAGCCTTACGTTGAAAATTCCTAATTCCAGAGGATTTAATTCTCCCAATAACTTCAGATTTATGCAGCTGGTAGATGGAGTAGATGTACAGTCTGCAACATTAGGAGTTCCGCTGGGAAATGCAATTGGTCCTACAGAATTGGATATACAATCCATGGAAGTCACTCCTGGAGCCGCTTCCGCATTGTACGGAATGAATGCCATCAATGGGCTGGCCAGTTTACAAACAAAGGATCCGTTTACCTCTGAAGGAGTAAGTGTGTATTTTCGTGGCGGAGTGAATCATGTAGATAATTTCAATCACAAAATAAGTTCTCTGGGGGAAAGTGCCATAAGATTTGCCAAAGTATTCCATAAAAACTTTGCCGTTAAAGTGAATGCTTCTTATTTTACCGGAACAGACTGGATTTCAAACAATCAAACCGATCAGAACCCTAATTCACTGATTACAGCCAATCCTAATTTTTCTTTACCCAATAATCCGGCAGAAGACCTTTGGAACAAATACGGTGATGAAAGAAACAACAGAGTAGCAGTAAAAGTAGATTATAATGGAAAACCCACCACATTTAATGTTTCCAGAACAGGGTATCTGGAAAAAGATCTTGTAAGCCCGGAGGTAAAAAATATAAAATTTGATGCCGGATTATATTACCGTTTTGGAGATCAGTGGAAAGCATCTTACGTGTATCGTTACGGATTGCTTGACGGAACTTTTCAAAGAGGAAACAAAATCCGTTTACAAAATGCTACCGTTCAGAACCACAAAGTAGAACTTACCGGAAAAGAACTTACATTCAGAGCCTATGTATCCATAGAAAATACGGGGGATTCTTATAACCTGAAACCTTTGGCTGATAACCTTGATCTTACGAATCTGTCTAATAACAATTGGAAAAGTATCTTCCAGACTGCTCTTCAAAATAATCTCAATGCAGGAACCAACTTAAATGAAGCTCTTATTCTTGCCCGTCGTGAGGCTGATAAAAATAGAGTCACTCCCAGAACAGCAGCCTTTGATCAGTTAAAAAATACCATCATCGGAATTAACAACTGGGATTCTGCCAATGCAGGAATTGCAGGAGCCCCTGCAACAGGGGGAGCCAAACTGGAACAGAAATCCAGATTTTACCAGGGTGAATTAACCTATGATTTCAGCAGATTTGTAAAGATTTTCAACCTTCTTGCAGGAATTGATTACCGTTTGTACAGCATAACGCCTGATGGAAACAACTTTGTAGATTTCGACAGAGCTGTTACGGAAAGAAATATCCCTTTATCCAATGGAACTTTCGGTAAGGATGTTGTCTATCAGAAATATGGAGCCTTCGCACAAATTACCAAGCTTTTCTTTGATGATAAATTAAAAATTAATGCTGCACTCCGCATTGACAGAAACCCTGAATTTGAAGCGAAACTAAATCCGAGAATAAGCATTGTGTACTCTCCTGTTAAACAGCATAATTTCAGAGCCTCCTTTCAAAACGGATACCGTTTTCCATCCTTATTTGAAGCTCTTTCTTTCGTGAATAACGGAAATGTAAGAAGAGTAGGCGGGCTTTCAAAGGTGAATGATGGTTTAGGTTATCTGGAAAACTCTTATACTCTGGCTTCTATAGATAGGTTTACTTCTGCTGTAAATGCCAATGTGGATGGCGGAAAAAGTCAAAGCCAGGCTGCACAGGATAATCAGCAGCTCTTAGCCGTTGCCAACCTGCAGAAATTACAACCGGAAAAGATCAATTCATTTGAAATAGGGTATAAATCGGTATTCTTTAATAACAAACTCGCTCTGGACTGGGATTTTTACTATAATATTTATGAAGGATTCCTTGGACAGGTAGAAGTAGCCGTTCCTAAAAGCAGCCAGGTAGGAAGCAATGCAGCCGTTTTGGCGATGCTTGACAGAAGCAAACAGGACCGATACAGAGTATACACCAATAGCAACAGTACTTACAAAAGCTATGGAACCTCCTTTGGAATCCGGTATAATGTGATTAAAAATTACAATGTGAATGCCAATGTATCTTATAACGACCTGGCTTCCAATAATACTTCGGACCTGTTTATTACAGCATTCAATACCCCCAAATGGATGGTGAATGTAAGTGTGGGAAACAGAGAGATTATCAGAAATATCGGATTTACGCTTGTAGCAAGATGGCAGACTGGTTTTGACTGGGAAAGTCCTTTAGCTTCAGGAAAAATTCCCGCTTACTATACCATCGATGCCCAGGCTACATGGAAGATTCCTGAAATTCATGCCAATGTAAAAATTGGAGCAACGAATTTACTGAACAGACGTTACTTCCAATATGCAGCAGGCCCTGAAATCGGAGGTTTATATTATCTCGCTTTTACGTATGACTTAAAACTGTAATCAAGATGAGCAATTCTTTATATCCCGTTTTTTTAAAACTTGAAACCTTATCGTTACTTATCATTGGTGGCGGAAAAATTGCCCTGGAAAAACTGGAGTCAGTATTAGGTAATTCTCCTGAAACCTCTATAAGATTAGTAGCAAAGGAAATCTCCCCTGAAGTCAGAGCCTTACAGAATAAATTTTCCAATATAAAATTATACGAAAGGGCTTATACCAATGATGATTTTAATGATACTGATCTGGCGATTATTGCCGTTAATGATATTGAATTAGCAGCGCAGATCCGTGAAGATGCCCATCAGAAAAATGTATTGGTTAATATTGCAGACAAACCGGATCTATGTGATTTCTATTTAGGTTCTATTGTAAAAAAAGGAAGCCTTAAAATCGCAATTTCAACCAATGGAAAATCTCCCACCATCGCCAAAAGGCTCAGAGAGACATTCACAGAAACCATTCCTGACGAAATGGATCTTGTTCTTGATAATATGCAGAATATCCGTAATCAATTAAAAGGAGATTTTAACCATAAAGTCACCGAACTGAACAAGATTACCACCCAATATCTGTCTGATGGAAAGTTATCTCCTTCAAAACCTGATCTGGAAATTGAAAAGCTCATCAGCATTACTAAAATTGCCCAGAGAAAGGCCAATATCTATCTGGCGATCATAGGGGTTATGCTTCTTTTCGGAATCTTTGGTCTTGTGGTCTATCAGTTTGATCTTTCTGATGACATTCAGACGTTTCTCAGCAAAGATGGTCATATCTTTTACTGGATGCTGTTTGCCGGTTTTATGGCTGAAATTGTTGCCGGATCAATGGGAATGGGATATGGTGTTATCTGTACCACCATATTACTGCTATTGAACGTTCCGCCACCTGTTGTAAGCGCAAGTATTCATTCAGCAGAGTCTTTTACAACCGCAGCCGGAGGATTCAGCCATTACAAATTGGGAAATGTCAATAAAAAAATGGTTTGGGTGTTATTTCCTTTAGCTATAGTGGGATCTGTCATCGGTGCATTAACTTTATCTCATTATGGAGAACATTATGCCCATATCGTTAAACCGATCATTGCCTGCTACACTTTGTATTTAGGATCAAATATTTTGAGAAATGCCTTTAAAGACAAAAATAAAAATCGTGTTAAAGCCAAAAGAAGAACTAATCTCAGAGTATTAGGATTAGTGGGAGGCTTCATTGATTCCTTTGCAGGTGGCGGCTGGGGACCTTTAGTCACCGGAACATTAATTAAGGAAGGAAGAATTCCCCGTTATGTGGTGGGAAGTTCAACGGTTGCTAAATTTTTATTGACAGTTACGAGTGCCATCACTTTTATCTTCACCATTGGGATTCATCACTGGAATATTGTGTTGGGACTTCTGTTGGGTGGTGTTTTTACCGCTCCGTTTTCCGCCATGCTTACGTCCAGACTTCCCACAAAGAAAATGTTTGTGGTGGTAGGAGTAGTCGTTATCCTGATGAGTCTGGTAACAATTGTCAAAACGTTTCTTTAAAAGAGGGAAGCCAGAAGCTGTAAGAGAGAAGTTCTTAAAGCCCGAAAAAGCAATGATAGTCTTGTTTATTCTTTCTGTCATTATTTATTTAGCATACTTTCAGAGGTAGTAAGTTGAATGGTAACTTCCAGCCTCCAGCTTCCATCTCCCATCTCCAAGCCGTTCAAATTCAGTAAAAGTACGGTAGGAGTTCCCTAAAAGTATAATTACCTTTGATTGAGTTACAATTTCATCAAACAATAACTTTAAAGCTAAAACCATGAAAAAATTAAACAGAAAAACGTTAAAAAACATTGCCGGAGAAATTGGTATTGAGATTAATTTGCCTCTTCCGGTGGGAATCTGTATCGGAAATCTTATTGGTTTATGTCCACCTAATTCCCACTGCAGGGCAGATGAAAAATGTTATCCGGATATTGCAGGTCCTTGTATCAATGGGATGTGTCCATCAGGATATCAATGCCGTTCCGGTGAATGTGTAAGATAAAATAATTTAAGTAAAAAAACCTTTATTCAATGTTGATAAAGGTTTTTTATAACTACTGATATTTTATCTATACGATAAATATGGTTATTGAAAATAATTTGGAGTTAACTGATTTCCAGTCTTGAAATTATGAATATTTTTGTTTGACTCCGTCGAATCTTCGATTTCAAGATATAAGTATTAGTAAGAAAAATTATTTATTTTCTATCCTTTATTCCAATTACCTTCAACGCGTTAAAAGTCAAAAAGATGTCATCAAAAACAGTAAGCGATTCCACATCATTGAAACCTGCAGGGATCAAATCGTTTTTATTGAATGACAATTCGATGGAGGTATCATAAGAAGCCACAATTCTTACTTTAGAATATCCGTTATAATCTACTCTGAAGCCCTCGAACATACAGTTGCGTTTTGCTTTCTGATACTCACCGTACTCCTCAAAGCCTGCCATATCTGTTCTCTCATCATCATTGTCATTATGCTCCAGCGATTTCCATGAAGTGTAATTTTTAGGTTCCTTCAGTACATTTCCGTTGGGATCTATAGGAACAAACATTCCCAATGTAAGAGATTTCTTTAAAAAATTAGCATAATTATTCATCAAACTTAATGTCTGAAGGTCAGCATATCCTTCGTGGGCATAATATTCAAGCACGAAAGTAGTCATCGGAATCAGCTTATGAGAAGCATCAGTCGGCATATTTGTTTTTTTCTTTTGGGCCGATAAAAATAGTATTTTTATTTACGTTTCCCAACGTAACATTCGCAATCAAACGGTATTTATACCCATTCTGAATAACAATAAGGAAAGATTCCCATGCATTTTTCGTAACTTCGTCCCATAACAGGAATAATGATAGTGAATACTTCTTTGCAGGATATTGAAGCGGTCCTTGGTTTATACAAAATGGCTTCTGATTTTAAGAAAACCGTATCTGGCATACAATGGCCTGAATTCGATCGAAATATGATTGAAACAGAAATCAGTGAAGGCCGTCATTTTAAAATTACAGTAGATGAACGGGTAGCCTGTGTCTGGAGTATTACTTTCGATGATCATCAGGTTTGGGAAGAAAAAAATGAAGATCCTGCCATCTATATACACAGAATTGCCACCAATCCTAATTTTCGCGGACAAAAATTTGTAGAACAGATCGTGGAATGGGCAAAACAATTTGCTCCTCAGCACAACAAACGATATGTAAGAATGGATACTACCGCAGGAAATCAAAGGTTAACAGATTACTATGTGAAGTGTGGATTCACTTACCTTGGAGATAAGAAGATGACCAATACAGAAGGCCGTCCGGATCATTATCATAATGCTACGATGGGACTTTTCCAACTGGAAGTGTAACCATTCTGTTATTTACAGACTGGCTGAACATCATTCAATAAAGTGACCAGCATTTTTCCAGGTTCTTCAAAAGGAATCAAATGAGCTGAATTTTCAAACCATATTCCCTTTTTAAAAGGAGCTTTTACATTTTGAAGCCATTGAGCTGTAGGTTCTGATGGAGTGGTATAGTCATGTCTTCCCATGAACATAAAAACGGGAATCGGAAATGCTTTAACCTTCTTAAAATCTGTATCAAGAAATTCAGAAAGCACTTTTGAAAGGGTAAATAAACTTCCTTTTCCTATAGCTTCTGCATCATTATATGAATATTCCGGGGATAAGAGCGGAGCCTGAAAAAAATACCTGGAATTGTTTCTGTAGGCAGTTAAACCACCATAATATTGAGGCCATTTTCTTGCAATAATAATTCTCTGCCGGGTAATTGGGGTATTTCCCGGATAGGGTGCTATTGAAGCAAGTTCCTTTAAAGCAGTGTCATTTTTCATTCGGGTAGCTTCTTTTACTGCAAAGTCTACACTTAAACGTTCATTATCTCTGGTATTGATAATCTGCCCGATTCCAACATAAGCATAGAACAGGTCCGGCCTTTTCAGTGCAGCCTTCATAGAGATAATGGTTCCCCAGCTATGCCCTATAAGAAGAACCTTTTTCTTTTTATACTTTTCTTTAATCAATTCGGCAAGTTCTATAGCATCATCTACATATTGATTAATAGTAATCGTATTCTTCAGACTCAGCGTATCATTAGCATTATAGGTCTTACCGGATGCTCTCTGGTCATAGTTTACCACCGTAAAATATTCTTCAACAGGTCTCTGAAACATCCACATCACCGGAGCGATAGGAGAGGCCGGACCACCGTGTACAAATAAAATCACAGGATTTTCTTTATTCTGTCCACGAACATAAACCCATTGCTTGGCACCACCAATAGTGGCTTTATATCTTTCCTGAATTCCGTTCGGACTTACTATAGAATCCAGATCTTTGATGATTTCTCTTGCTTCACGATATTCATCCCCGGGTTTCTGATTCTGCCCGAACACTACAATTGAAAATAATAAAGCAATAATTGATATAATTGGATGTTTCATGATTTGTGTCTAAATAAATTGATTATAAGCACTAAGTTAAAAATATCATTTAGATAATAGGCTGGAAAAAATAAAAGTTAGTTTATGAAATTGAAATAACAATACTTATTTTAGTTATCCATTTGCAATACTTTTTTTTCAGCATCCAGGAATTCATAAACCGGGAAAGCATCACCTTGATTAGTTAATGCAATAATACAAGAATTAGTTTTCAGATCTCTCCAGATTAAGCATCTGAAACCATTCACACCACCTGTATGCATGGCCTGATAGCCTGAAACAAACCAGCCAAAACCATATTCACTGGGTTTTCCATCTTTTAGAATGGGTAATTCATACATAAGCTTAGAATTTTCAAGGTTCAATAACTGACGCTTACTTAAAGCCCTGTCAAATTTGTATAGATCCGATGGAGTAGAATAGAGGCTGCCATCACCTACAGTAAGAAGAAAATAATCGTCAGGCTTTTTATTCATGTCATAACCCTTTGCCATTTTAGCATTGGGAATCGTTTCAGCATCATAAATAAACGAATCTTTCATCTTCAAAGGAGTTAGTATTTTATCCTGAATAAATTGTCCATAAGACTGTTTTGATATTTTTGCTATAATCTCTCCAAGTATAATATACCCACTGTTACTATACTCAAATTGGCTTCCCGAAGGAAAATGTAATCCCGACTGCTTTTTCAGAAAGTTCAAGACATCCAGATTGGTAGTTTTACCTTTATTTAAAATCAAAACATTTTCATAATCTGCCAAACCTGATGTATGATTCAGTAATTGTCGTATAGTTGCATTCCGTGCATACCCTGGAAGATCTTTACTATACAGGCTGGCCTTATCATCATAAGACAATAAGTTTTCCTGCTGCAACAGCATAATCCCAACAGCAGTAAAAGATTTAGTAATGGAAGCTATATAGAATGGTGTATTTTTCGTTACCCTACTTTTGTCTTCAAATCGGTTATAGCCCAAAGCTGTATCGCAAACAACCTTTCCTTCTTTAACAATAAGAACGGTCCCATTAAATTTTCCTTGTTTATAATAGTCAAGAACAATATCTTTTTCTGACTTTTCTTTACAGGAGAAAAAAACTAGGGTTATCAAACTATATATCAATGAAATCCTGAGCATAGAATTGAGCTTTAATATGCAATATGTCAGATATATACATTAAAAGTTACAAAAATTAAAATTGAAAAGTATCAATTGTCCATTTTCTGTTTCTACTATAATTCATTCATTTTCAATTAATTTAAAAAAGCTTATCTTTACGCTAACCAAACAAATCACAATAATATGTCAGTAACACCAGAAGGAGCAAGGAAGGCTCAGCTATCTTTATCCGAAAGAGCCCCCGTCGCTCATGCTGTTCTTTCAGGAGCAGAAAACATTTCAAAATACAGTAATGGAGTATGCCACGATGTGGTTGCTTATGCCCTGTATATGAGAGGAGCCAGCATCAGTCCGGATCAGTTGGCAGGATCGGCGGGCCAGAAATGGTTAGAAACCTTCAACTATTCCGGAGGAAAAAAATGGGATGGATATTCACCTATAGCCAAAGGGAAAGCCATTGGCTTCTATAGACCTATTGATAAGACTTGGTTTCATTCAGCCATTACCACAGGAAACGGCAATGAAATCAGATCAGTTAATGGATTTTCATTAGGTTCTGCATGGTCTGTTCCGGTAGATATGAAATGGGTTCTTGGAAAGATCAATTCTGATGGAACTTTTAATTATGATGGAACTAAAATAGAAGTGTACATATCTCCTTTATAATAGATATCAACAAAAATAAAGCCTCTTTAAAACAACTTTAAAGAGGCTTTTTTATGGTAACTAAATATATTTTTTCTGTGAATATTGATATCTTAATCTCTTAACAGCCATATTCTACATCTTCTATTATTTGATCTTTAAAGCTAAAGCTTACTCCTATATCACCCAGTAAATAATCTGAAAAAGTAATTTCAGTCACAATAGTTTCATCATTCTTAATATGAATATATAAATCCATTATATTCAATCCGTCAAACCATACTTTTCCAACTTTATCCAATTTATTATCAAAGTCAGAACTATTATAAAAATCAATGAGTTCATTCTTAATATTCCCCAACCATTCTATCTGATTGATAAGTTTGTATACCCAATCCGCTTCAATATTTTTTTGCAAATCATTGCTTACAAAAATTGAGACATTAAGCTCTTTATTTTCCAGATTTTTATTTGCAACAAGAATATATTTTACCGTATCTGATATGTTGATTTCAAAACAATCTCCATCCCCTTGCTCAGAAATTAAAATATCATCCCAATACAACTGGGTAAGGTTTTCTATAGACTGCTCAGAAGCCTTTGATTCTTTAAATTCAGCTTTAGCAGTATTAAAAATATGGGGTATATTTTCCAATGTAAGTGTTTATTGGGGTAACAAAACTCAAATGTACTATATTTTTTAGTTTAAAATGGATAATATTATTTTTTGCCACGAATGCCTTTAGATTTGTAAAAGGATTTAGTAATAAATTAGATAATAATTAAATACTGAAGAACCAGAGAAAATAAAGTGAACTAAACGAATGCATAGAAACGAACTATTTCGTGTATCAGACTTTATTTTCTCTTTTGAATATCTGCCATTTAGAATTTTAAGCGTTAGGGCTTATTAAAGGTTTTAGCATGATTCAAAATGGTTCCTTCAGGATTGACCTAAATCCAAAGTTATGAAAACTTATTTTATTGGAATAGATATTTCCAAGGATACATTAGATGTTTGTATTTTAAATGATTCTGATGAGAAAGAGCTGGCATTTAAAGTTAGTAATACAGTTGAAGGTATAGAAGAAATGATAGCCTTAGCTTGCTGTTCTGGAAATGATTCCAGCCATCGATATTGTTTTGAAAATACAGGAAACTATGGACTTCTTTTAGCTAGTTTGTTGGAAGAAAGGCAACTTCTCTACTATCAGGTTCCGGCTTTGGAAATAAAGCTGAGCCAAGGTATTCAAAGAGGAAAGAATGACAAGGTTGATGCCTGGAGAATCGCCAGATATGCAAAAATGCATGAGCAGGAACTTATCCCTTCCGCACTTTCTGAAGAAGTACTTTTTACAATAAAAAATTTTCTTACTTACAGAAATTTTCTAATAAAAGTAAGGACTCAGTTTAAGAACGAAAAAAAGGCTTTTTATCAAGTGAGTAAAATAGCTGATGTAAGCTATGAAATGGAGGAAATAATCCAGCAAATAAAAGCTTTGGATGATAAAATTGCCTCGGTAGAAGAGAAAATAACCAAAATAAAAGGAGTAGGTTTTCTAACAGCTGCTTATATGTTGGTATTAACTGATAATTTTAACAAGTTTCAGAATCCAAGGAAATTTAATTGTTATGCAGGGCTGGCTCCTTTTGAACATACATCAGGTTCAAGCATTAAAGGGAAAACACAAACTAGTAAGCTTAGAAACAGAAGAATAAAAACCGTCCTTTTCAGTGGTGCAAACTCAGCTATAATACACGATCAGGAGCTCAAAGCATACTATAAAAGAAAAAAAGACCAGGGAAAGGCTCATAATTCTATTATTAATGCGGTATGTTGCAAACTGATCTATAGAATATTTGCTGTGGTAAAAAGAGAGGAACCTTTTGTAAATTTAACAAGATATAATTTGCATATGTCTTAGAATACACGAATAAAATAATTGATGAGTAATATCTCGCCTAAGAGCTATGCAACTATGTGGTTTAATTTTTCTAGCCATATATAGAGTTTATACAAATAAAAATATTCGTGCATTCGTAGCAAAAAAAGAGTGGGTAAAAAAAGAAAACCGGACATTTCATCCGGTTTTTTTATTGCTCATTACTGATTAAAAGGTAAGTCTTGGTTTTATCAGTTTCGCTACGGTAGCCGTCCATCCTGTCTGATGGGAAGCTCCTACACCACGTCCGTTATCTCCATGGAAGTACTCAAAGAAGGTAATATAGTCTCTAAAGTGCTCATCATAATTGAATTTTGGATTTCCTCCATTAAAAGCCCTTTGTCCATGTTCGTCTTTTAAGAAGATAGAACAAAGTCTTTTACTGATATTCTGAGCCACTTCATCTAGGTTTTTCTTTTCGCCACTGCCTGTTGGGAATTCTACTTTCAGACTGTTTCCGTAATAATAATGGAAACGTTGTAAACTTTCCACGATCAGGAAGTTGATAGGAAACCAGATAGGCCCACGCCAGTTACTGTTTCCGCCAAACATTCTGCTGTCACTTTCTGCAGGAGTATAATACACTACATTTTCATGACCATGAACAGAGAACACAAAAGGATTTTCTTCGTATACTTTAGACATAGCCCTAATTCCATAAGAACTTAGAAATTCTTTCTCATCAAGCATTCTTGTCAATACTTTAGTCAGTCTGTTTTTACGGAGAATACTCATCAGGTGTTTTCTTCCCTGGCCTTCCTCATCCCAGTGAGAAACAAGCTTGGTGAGTTCTGGTTTATTTTTTAAAATCCATTCCATTCTTGTTTTGAAATTGGGCATCTTTTCCAGAAGGCGATGATCTACAATTTCTACGGCAAATAATGGGATTAATCCAACAATACTTCTCAATCGTAAAGAAACACTGTTTCCATTTCCAAGCTGAAGAACATCATAGAAAAATCCGTCTTCTTCATTCCATAACCCTTTCGTTCCTTCACCCAGATTCTCCATTGCTTCCGCGATATAAAGATAATGCTCAAAGAATTTGATCGCCATATCCTCATATACCTGATAGTATTGAGCAAGTTCCATAGCAATTCGCATCATGTTCAGTGCATACATTGCCATCCAGCTTGTTCCGTCAGCCTGCTCCAGATGTTGACCATCCTCTAAAACAGTATTTCTATCAAAGGCTCCAATATTATCCAATCCAAGGAATCCGCCTCCGAAAATATTCTTTCCGTTTTTATCCTTTCGGTTCACCCACCAGGTGAAATTCAGAAGAAGTTTCTGGAAAACTTTTTCAAGGAATAGTAAGTCAGGCTTACCATTATTTTTTTCATCAATCTTAAAAACCCTGAAGCATGACCATGCATGTACAGGTGGATTTACATCACTCATATTCCATTCATAGGCTGGCAGCTGTCCGTTAGGATGCATATACCATTCTTTGGTCAGAAGTAAAAGCTGTCCTTTGGCAAATTCAGCATCAATGATGGATAAAGGAACACAGTGAAAAGCAAGATCCCAGGTTGCATACCATGGATATTCCCATTTATCAGGCATCGAAATAATATCCTTATTGTGAAGATGGTTCCATTCTGTATTTCTTACATAATCATTAAAGTTTCTCGGTGCTTCAAAGTTCGGATCCCCTTTCAGCCATTTTCCAATATTGTAGTGATAGAACTGTTTATTCCACAAAAGCCCAGCAAAAGCCTGCCTTTGAACATTCCTTTCATCTTCATTGGTAGTATCATTTTGAATATCATTATAAAACTCTTCTGCTTCAGTTTGTCTTGTTGTGAAAATTTCATCAAAACGCTCAAAAGGCTCATCACTTTCATCAGGACATAACCTGAATTCAAAGACCTGGGATTGTCCGGCTCCAATAAGTTCATCAATTAAGAAAGAAGCTTTGGTTCCCTTTTTTTCAGGATTTACCGTATTGCTGTGATGGATGATGAAATCATTGATTCCATCTTTAAAATAAGTGTTTTCTGCCTGTGGGACTCCATAAAGCTTTGGAGTATTGGTTTCATTCTCGCAAAATACACTTTGAGCATTCCTGTTTCTTGAATAAAACTTTTTGATGGAGATACTGTCGTGTCCAATATTGATACTTCCGTCATGTGAAGCATTCATTTCTCCTTTATAGGTATTGTAACCCCATTTCCAGTTATTTCTGAACCATGCAGTAGGTGCTACTACAATAGGAGAGTCATACTGACTTCGGTTACAAACCGTTATTTTGACGAGAATATCATTGTGGTCAGCCTTACAATATTCAATGAAAATATCAAAATAGGCATCATTATCAAAAATCCCTGTATCAAAGATTTCATATTCCGGTTCCTGTTTGCTGCGTCTACCGTTTTCTGCAACAAGTTCATCATAAGGGAATTCATTGATCGGATATTTATAAACCATCTTCATATAGCTATGAGTAGGTGTATTATCCAGATAATAGAAAATTTCCTTGATGTCTTCACCATGGTTTCCCTGTGGATTACTCAATCCAAAGAAGCGTTCCTTAACGATTTTATCCCTTTTATTCCAAAACGAAAGAGCAAAACAGAACAATTGCTTTACATCAGAAATTCCGGCAATACCTTCTTCACCCCAACGGTAGGTATAGCTTTCCGCATTATTATGATTGGTGTAATTCCATGCATTTCCGTTCGGGCTATAATCTTCCCGTACATTTCCCCATTGCCGGTTGCTTACATAAGGTCCCCAGTTTTTCCATTTGGTATCTTGTAATCTTTCTTTTTCGGCGATCATATATCATCATTTTTCCATACGAAGGTAGTTTTTTTGCAAAATAATTCCAATTCCTTTTATCTGAAGAATTATTAATATACTCTTGAAATACTTGTGTTTAAGGGCTTTTTTAAATATTAAATTATTTTTTTTTTGATTTTAAAAGAAAAGAACTACCTTTGCATCATTCGTTCATTCAAATATTGAAAATGTTATCAAGAAAGGTTGAGGGATTAGACCCTATGAAACCTTAGCAACCCTTTGCGCAAGCAAAGAAGGTGCTACGTTCTACCAAAGTAATTTTGGACAGATAACTTACTGAAGTTCTTTTCAGCCATTTCCTGTGGCATTTTCAATTGTATTAAAATTTAATAGAATTGAAAACAGAACTAAACTATATTAATCTTTCGTATCAAACTCATTCCCAAAAGGAATACAATATCTCGTTGAGCTATGAGCTTTTCGGGAAAGACCTGTTTACAGCCCCTGTCATATTAATCAACCATGCCCTTACCGGAAATTCAAACGTATCCGGAGAAAAAGGCTGGTGGAAACAATTGGTAGGCGAAAATCAGATTGTTGATATCAATAAATATACTGTTCTGTGTTTCAACATTCCCGGAAACGGATACGATCATTTTTTAATTGAAAACTATGAAGACTTTACTCCTTCAGATATTGCTAATATATTTCTGAAAGGACTGGAAGCTTTACATATCAAAAACCTATATGCCATTATTGGAGGCTCATTGGGCGGGGGAATCGCATGGGAAATGTTAGCAAAACAACCCAAGCTGGCAGAAATTTTCATCCCTATTGCCTGCGATTACAGAACCCATGATTGGCTGCATGCACAATGTCTGGTTCAGAAATTTTTATTGAATGATAAAGAAGAACCATTACAAAAAGCAAGAATCCATGCCATGCTGTGCTATAGAACTCCGGAATCACTTAACGACAGATTTCAAACTCAATACAATCAGGAAAAACAATGTCTGGAATCGGAAGACTGGCTGGTTTACCATGGCAATGCACTCAACGAGAGATTTAGTTTAAGTGCATACAAGCTGATGAATCATTTGCTGATGAATATAAATACTGATGAAACAGCTCTGGAGAGCATAGAGGCACGAATGCACATGATCTCCGTAGATACAGATTTATTCTTCCCAGCTTCTGAAATCCGAATGTGTTTTGAGAATCTGAAAAAGAAAAAGGAGAATATCTCTTATCACGAGATCCAATCTATACACGGGCATGATGCCTTCCTAATGGAATATCAACAATTAAATAATATCATAAAAAACATTTTATAAGTAATGAAAAATGCTAAAGAAATAAAATTTTTGAAGAACAGATCAATTGTCAAATTTGAAGGAGAAGATTTCTTAGGGGAAATCGGGATTGACGGACGAATTTTTAAAGCGCTTACTTTAGCGCGTATCAGTGTGGGAGTAATTTCCCAGCAAGCCATAGAAAACGGAATTTCCATTTTAGTTCATGAAAATGATGCTGAAAAAGCAGTAGCTTGTCTTATTGATGAGTTTGAAGCAGAAAGAAAATCAGGAAAAGTATCTCAAATATATAGTATCAACAATGTTTCTGTGATCGGTTTTGTAGCAGAAGATTCTAATAAAGTCTTTGCAGAATTGGCAAGAAATAATGTTTTTCCATTGCTTTTAAACCAGGTTGCCGGTGAAAACAGAGTAAACATCGTGGTGACTTCTTCACAGGATGAAAAAACCAGAAACATCATAGAATCTGAGATCTTCAAAAAACCGAAGACCGTTCATTTAGCGATCATAGGCCATGGAAATGTAGGAAAAACATTAATTGAACAGGTTCTTGAATCTTCAGAAGAAATTAAAAGACGTAAAAAAGTAGACCTTAAAGTAGTTGCAGTAGCCAATTCAAAGAAAATAGCATTCAACAAAAAAGGGTTTGATAGTAACTGGTCTGATGAGGTTTTAACAGCAGAACATTCATCAGATGTTCAGGAGTTAATTAATTTTTCCAATGAAAATCAATTGGAAAATCTGATTGTGGTAGACAACACCGCAAGCAAAGACTTTGTTAAAAACTATCATGCATTAGCAGAAAACGGCTTTGATCTGGTTTCTTCCAATAAAATTTTCAACACCCTTCCAATCGAAGAATACCGAAAACTAAGATATACGCTGAGTAAAAATAACAGACGTTATCTGTATGAAACCAATGTAGGAGCAGGTCTTCCGTTAATTGATACCATTAAGTTATTACACCTTTCAGGAGAAAATATCACAAGAATTAAAGGCGTTTTCTCCGGAACATTGAGCTATGTTTTCAACAATTTCTCTCTGAGGGACGATAAGTTTTCCACAATCATCAACGAAGCTCTGGAAAAAGGATACACAGAACCGGATCCAAGAGAAGACCTATCAGGAAATGACGTAGCAAGAAAACTATTGATTTTAGCTAGAGAATTAGACTTGATCAACGAATTCGAAGATATCAACATTCAAAATCTGGTTCCGGAAAGTTTACTTGAGGTTTCAAAACCCGAATTTCTTACAAGATTAGACGAGCTGGATGAAGAATACCAGAAGATCAAAGAAAACCAGGAACCTGGTCATGTATTGCGATATGTAGGAGACCTGCATGGAGATTTACAGAAAGACAAAGGGGAATTGGATGTAAAACTGATTTCTGTTCCTGCAACATCAGCTTTAGGACAATTGAAAGGATCAGATTCCATCTTTGAAATCTATACGGAAAGTTATGGTGAAAACCCAATCGTGATTATGGGAGCTGGAGCCGGAGCACAGGTAACTGCCAGAGGCGTATTCGGAGATATTTTAAGACTAAGTGAAACAAAATAATCGTACAAAATAAATCATGCAATGTATCGAATGATGCTAATCCCGAAGAGATGATTTAACCAAGGATAGAATAAAATTCTATCAAACATAATCACACAGCATTTGTAAAAATATACCCATTTTAAAATAAACGCATTGTAATTAAACATTGGTAAAAACATCATAAGATACATTGCTACATCAATTAAAACTATATGGAAAATTTCGAAACATCAGCAATAAGAACCCAGACGGAGAGATCTCAGTTTGACGAGCATTCTACGCCACTCTATCTTACCTCCAGCTTTATTTTTCAGGATGCTGAAGATATGAGGGCAAGCTTTGCTGAAGAAAAACCTAAAAACCTGTACAGCCGTTTCTCGAACCCTAACGTATCTGAGTTTACAGAGAAGATTGCCAAAATGGAAGGTGCTGAAGCAGGTTATGCTTTTGCAACAGGAATGGCTGCTATCTATTCTACATTTGCAGCTTTGCTAAGTGCCGGAGATCACATCGTAAGCTGCCAGTCGGTTTTTGGTTCTACTCACACCTTATTCACAAAGTATTTCCCAAAATGGAACATTGAGACCTCTTATTTCAAAGCAGAAGATGCCGGGAATGTAGAGCAGTATATAAAACCGAATACAAAGATCTTATACCTTGAAACCCCTACCAATCCTGCGATTGAAATCCTGGATCTGGAGTTTTTCGGACAGATTGCTAAAAAGCATAATCTGATTTTTATTGTAGATAACTGTTTTGCAACTCCTTATCTTCAGCAGCCGATTAAATATGGCGCAGATGTTGTTGTACATTCAGCAACGAAGTTGATTGACGGGCAGGGAAGAGTATTGGGAGGAATCGCAGTCGGAAAAGAAGACCTGATCAGAGAAATCTATCTTTTTGCAAGAAATACAGGACCTGCATTATCTCCTTTTAACGCATGGGTACTATCAAAAAGCCTTGAAACATTGGCGATCAGAGTAGAAAAACATTGTGAGAATGCATTGAAGGTAGCTGAATTTTTAGAAAGTCATCCTAATGTAGAACTCGTTAAATATCCGTTCCTGAAATCCCATCCAAGTTATGAAGTAGCCAAAAAGCAGATGAAGCTTGGTGGAAACATCGTTGCTTTTGAAATAAAAGGAGGAATAGAAGGCGGAAGAAACTTCCTGGATAAGATCCAGATGTGTTCATTGTCTGCCAACTTAGGTGATACAAGAACGATCGTAACCCATCCGGCATCTACTACACACTCTAAACTGTCAGACGAAGAAAGAAACGAAGTAGGAATCACAGCAGGATTAGTTCGTTGTTCAGTAGGCTTAGAAAGCGTAGACGATATTATCGCAGATTTAAAACAAGCTTTAGATTAATCACAAGGAGCCCCAAAGGGGCGATTTAACCCAAGATAGAACGAAGTCCTATCAAACCCAATCAAACTATCATCCTCACTCAACAATTATAAAAGAGATGACAAATATAGAATCACTCAACAAAGCCCTCAAAGAACGCATCCTCGTGTTGGATGGTGCAATGGGAACCATGCTTCAGCGATACAAGTTTGAAGAAGAAGACTATCGTGGTGAACGTTTCAAAGACTGGGAACATCCGGTAAAGGGAAACAATGATCTGCTTTCTCTTACTCAGCCACAGGCGATTGAAGAAGTGCACAAGAAATACCTGGAAGCAGGAGCTGATATCATTGAAACGAATACATTCTCCGGAACTACCATTGCTATGGCAGATTATCACATGGAAGAGCTGGTGTACGATCTGAACTATGAGTCTGCAAAAATTGCCAGAAAAGCCTGTGATGAATATACAGCTAAGACTCCGGATAAACCAAGATTCGTAGCAGGATCAATTGGCCCAACCAACAGAACGGCAAGTTTAAGCCCTGATGTAAATGACCCTGGTTACAGAGCTATTACTTTTGAAGAACTGAGAGTGGCTTACAAACAGCAATGTGAGGCACTATTAGACGGAGGTTCAGACATTCTGTTAGTAGAAACCATCTTTGATACCCTGAATGCTAAGGCTGCTTTGTTTGCGATTGATGAACTTCAGGAAGAAAGAGGAATCAAAATTCCAATCATGGTTTCAGGAACTATTACCGATGCTTCAGGAAGAACTTTGAGCGGACAAACGGCAGAAGCCTTTTTGATTTCTGTTTCCCATCTGAATTTATTAAGTGTTGGCTTTAACTGCGCTTTAGGGGCAGATCAGTTAACACCTTATCTGGAAACACTGGCTCATAACTCAGAATTCTATGTTTCAGCTTATCCGAATGCCGGCTTACCGAATGCCTTTGGAAAATATGATGAGACACCGGAAGATATGGCAAGACAGATCAAAGAATATGCAGAAAAAGGATTAATCAATATTATCGGAGGTTGTTGTGGTACCACTCCGGAACATATCAAGGCGATTGCGGAGCTGGTGGAAAAATATGAACCAAGAAAATTGAAAGAATTTGTGTAATTAGATAGATTTTTTTAATTAAAATCAAGAATAAAGGCTGGATTATAAATATTATCTTTAAGTGAGTCACAAAATTTAATATAATGGAAAAGCCAAGTTATTTAAAAGATTCAGATGACGCCAAATTGTTTAATGAACTGAGAAAGAAAGTAAACCAACGGATAGAAGCTATTTCTGAAAACAGGGATATCTATATTCAGATCAAAGCATTACTGCTGCCACTGATCTATGTTGGTTTATATTTCACTGCTCTCCTTAATGCTGAAAAGTATTGGGTGTATATACTCAGTTTTGTTTTAATGGGAATCTCTCTGGTTTTAATTTATTTAAATCTGATTCACGAAGCAGCCCATAATAACATCTTTAAAAGTAAAAGGCTGAATGGGATGATCCTGCACATTTTTGATTTTATAGGAGCCAATTCCTATATCTGGAAGAAAAGACATATCGCAAGTCACCATGCCTATCCGAATGTAGATGGCTGGGATACCGATATTGAGCAGAGTGGTTTGCTGTTAATAGTGCCTTGGATTAAGGCAAAAGGAGTTCAGAAGTATCAGCATAGGTTTTTCTTTTTAGTATATCCGCTGTATTTATTCAATTGGATGTTTATAAGAGACTTCAGGGACTTTTTTGACAAGGAAAGAGTGATTTTGAAAACTCAGGGAAGAATACCCGCCGTGGAGAAAGTAAAAATGGTGAGTTATAAGTTGTTTTACTTTTTTTATCAGATTGTGATTCCTATTGTGTTCTTTAAAGTATCAATAGGACTGGCTTTAGGAGCTTGGTTTTTGCAGGTTATTGCAGCGAGTGTTTTTGCACTGTTTGTTTTATTGCCTTTGCATCCGCTTCCTGACAATGCCTTTCCAAGATTGAATAAAAAGAATGGAATTCCATTCAGCTGGCTCCGTCACCAGTTTGAAGTGACCAACGATTTACAGGAAAATAACTGGTTGGTAAGAAATGTATTAGGAAATTTTAATTTTCATGTGGCACATCACCTCTTTCCTAACTACAGTTATATGTATTATAACGAAATTACTGAGGAGATAGAAAAATTTGCTAACGAACATGGCTTAGCATACAAAAGATTTCCGCTGTTCACTGCTTTAGGCAAGCACAGAGATTTATTGAGGCAGAATGCCAATAATGCCTACTATATTTTAGAAGAATAAAATGAAATATTTAAGATTATCAGGCCTTGAGCCTCTTATCATAACGCCGGAAAGTAATTTCATCAACGTTGGTGAAAGAACCAATGTTGCCGGTTCCAAAAAATTTTTAAGACTCATCAAAGATGAAAAATTCTCTGAAGCATTAGACATTGCCCGCCATCAGGTAGAAGGAGCGGCACAGATACTTGATGTCAATTTTGATGACGGATTGATTGATGGAAAAGAATGCATGGTCAAATTTCTGAACTTAATAGCATCAGAACCCGATATTGCAAGAATTCCAATTATGGTAGACTCTTCCAAATGGGAAATCCTGGAAGCAGGTCTACAGGTAGCACAGGGAAAATGTGTGGTAAACTCCATCAGCTTAAAAGAAGGAGAAGAAGAATTTATCAAACATGCCAAAGCCATCAAAAGATATGGTGCGGCAATGATTGTAATGGCATTTGATGAGGTAGGACAAGCTGACAATTTTGAAAGGAGAATTGAAATCTCAAAACGATCTTATGATATCCTGGTAAACCAGATCGGGTTCCCGGCAGAAGATATCATTTTCGACTTAAATATCTTCCCGGTAGCAACAGGAATGGATGAGCATAGAAAAAATGCGATCGACTTTATTGAAGCTACGCGTTGGGTAAGACAGAATCTTCCTTATGCATCCGTGAGTGGAGGAGTAAGCAACGTTTCCTTCTCATTCCGTGGAAATGATACTGTAAGAGAAGCCATGCACTCCGTATTCCTTTACCATGCCATTCAGGCCGGGATGAATATCGGTATTGTAAATCCTGCGATGCTGGAAGTTTATGATGAGATTAATAAAGAATTGCTGGAACTTGTAGAAGATGTAATCCTCGATAAGAGAGAAGACGCTACAGAAAGACTTCTTGATTACACCGAAAAACATAAATCAGTTAAGAAAGAAAAGGTTGAAGATCTGGAATGGAGAAACAATCCTTTGCAGGAAAGAATTACCTATGCCTTGGTAAAAGGAATTGACCGTTTTATTGAAGAAGATGTAGAAGAAGCCAGGCAGGTAGCTGCAAAACCCCTTCATGTTATTGAAATCAATCTGATGACCGGAATGGGCGTTGTGGGTGATTTATTTGGAAGTGGGAAAATGTTCCTGCCGCAGGTAGTGAAATCAGCAAGGGTAATGAAAAAAGCAGTTGCCTATTTACAGCCTTATATTGAAGCTGAAAAAGACGGATCAAGACCAGCTAATGGAAAAATACTGATGGCTACCGTTAAAGGTGACGTTCATGATATTGGAAAAAATATTGTGAGTGTAGTCTTGGGTTGTAATAACTACGAAATCGTAGACCTTGGTGTAATGGTTCCTGCCGAAAAAATTATTCAGACAGCCATTGCAGAAAAAGTAGATGTTATCGGATTAAGTGGATTGATTACACCAAGTCTGGATGAAATGGTATACATCGCTTCAGAATTGGAAAGACAGAATTTAGATTTTCCGCTACTGATTGGAGGTGCAACCACTTCAAAAGCACACACCGCAGTGAAAATCGATTTAAAATATAAAAATGCAGTCGTTCACGTTAATGATGCCTCAAGAGCGGTAAACGTGGTAAGCTCATTATTGGGAGATCGAAATAAAGAATATGTTTCAGATTTGAAGAACGACTATTCTGATTTCAGAGAGAAGTTTTTAAATAGACAGGTTGATAAAGATTATGTTTCCATTAAAGAAGCCAGAGAAAATCGTTTCAAAATAGATTGGGAAAACGAAGAAATCTTCACACCGAATAATTTAGGAATAACTGTAATCGAAAATCAGGATTTAAGAGAATTATTACCATTCGTTGACTGGTCTCCATTCTTCAGAAGTTGGGATCTTCACGGTAAATACCCGAATATCCTGGAAGATGAGGTGGTAGGAGTGCAGGCAAAAGAACTCTTCAAAGATGCACAGGTGATCTTAAAGAGAATTCTGGATGAAAAGCTTTTAACAGCAAAAGCAATCTTTGGAATCTTTAAAGCTAACTCCAATGAAACGGATGATATTCTGATTTTTGATGAAGATAATAACGAAAAGGTTAAGTTTTTAACCCTAAGACAACAGGCTCAAAGGTCAAAAGGAAAAGACTATCTGGCATTAAGTGATTTCATTGCCCCACAAAGTTCAGGAAAGATAGACTATATGGGAGCATTTTGTGTAACCACAGGTTTCGGAACCGATGAATTGGCAGAAGAATATGAAAAAGCCAATGATGATTACAATGCCATCATGGTAAAAGCACTGGCAGACCGTTTTGCAGAAGCTTATGCAGAATTTCTACATAAAAAAGTAAGAACGGAATATTGGGGCTATGCCGTTCAGGAAGAATTAAGCAATGAAGAACTGATTGCAGAAAAATACAAAGGAATCCGCCCTGCACCGGGATATCCGGCTTGTCCTGACCATTTGGAAAAACATGCGATCTGGGATTTATTGAAAGTTGAAGAAAATATTGGAGTGTATTTGACAGAAAGTCTGGCAATGTTCCCGACAGCAGCTGTTTCAGGATATTATTTCGGAAGTCCGCATGCAAAATATTTCGGACTGGGAAAAATCGCAGAAGACCAATTAAAAGAATACTCAGAGAGAAAAGGAATTTCTCTACAAGAGGCGAGAAAGTGGTTGTCACCAAATTTAGCAGATTAATACGATGAGATCTTTAATTAAATATTTGGAACTTAAAACAGGTTTTGCTGATGATGGCCCTGCCTGGATTGCAAAAGTGGAATTTTCTAAAAGCAAAAAGTCTATTTATTTCAATGATAGATGCCTGATGGGAAATGGCCATGGAAATTGTCAGGATATTGAAACTGATGAAGTTTTTTGGGTATCCGGTATTAAGAAAAATGGAGATGATAGACATTCTTGTGGCTCAGGTAAAATATTCATTGACAGGAATATCATTGATGATTATTTAGAAATTATTGGTAGAAATGAGCTCGACACAACAAAATTTACTGTAATTGATATAAAGAAAACTCAAAAGTCAAGATTTACAGACATTCAAAATAGTAATTTTTCTGCTGTTACTACTTTAGGTGATTTTTACGATTTATCAGAGCTGAGTGAAAAAGAATTGTTAGAAACAATAAATTATCTTAAAAGAAAGGAATCGTACACCCAAAATAAATTTTTAACTCAAAAAATAGTAGAAGCCGAAAGGTATTTAAAGAGTATTCAAGAAGAAAAGAGATTTATTTAAGAGAAGAGAGAATGGGGGAGCCCTAATCTGGTAGATTTAATTTTAATTAAAAATCCAAAATCTTCACTCAAAACCATCAACTATAATAAAATGAAGATAACAGAACATATAAAAAGCGCAAATGGGAAAACACTATTCTCCTTAGAAGTGGTTCCGCCACAAAAGGGAATTGGTATTGAAGACCTATATACGAATATAGATCCGTTGATGGAATTCAAACCTCCATTCATTGATGTTACCACTTCAAGAGAAGAATATATTTATTTAGATAAAGGAAATGGACTGATGGAACGCCGTATCACAAGAATGCGCCCGGGAACATTGGGTATCTGTGCGGCAATTCAACATAAATATAATGTAGATACTGTTCCACACTTACTATGTGGAGGTTTTACCAAAGAAGAAACAGAATATCTTTTGGTGGATTGTATGTACCTTGGTATTGATAATGTGATGGCATTAAGAGGAGATGCAATGAAAGGACATCAGTATTTCGAACCTACTCAGGGTGGTCATGCCAGTGCCATGGATCTGGTAGATCAAATCAACAATCTTGGAAGAGGAAAATATCTTCACAACGAAGAACAGGTTTGTGATGAACTTAATAAATTCTGCATTGGAGTAGCAGGCTATCCTGAAAAGCATATGGAAGCCCCTTCTATGAACTATGACCTGAAATGGCTGAAGCAAAAAGTAGATGCCGGAGCAGATTATATTGTCACTCAAATGTTTTTTGACAATAAAAAGTATATTGAATTCGTTCAGAAAGCAAGAGAGATGGGAATTACCGTTCCAATTATCCCAGGAATTAAGCCTATAGCTACGAAGAAACATTTGAAAATCCTGCCTCAGGTATTCAAAATAGATCTTCCTGAAGAGCTTATCAATGAAGTGGAGAATGCAAAAAATAATGAAGCCGTTAAGCAGATCGGAGTAGAATGGGCCATTGCCCAGTGCAAAGAACTTCTGGATTTTGGAGTTCCAGTTTTACACTTTTACTCAATGGGGAAAAGTGATAACATCAAAAAAGTAGCCGGTGAGCTATTCTAATAAAAGTACCAAAAATGAAAGTAGTCCTGTCTTAAACGACAGGGCTTTTTATTTTATCAGAATCATAAATAGAAAAACTTCAATCGGAAATGAAAAACAGATAAAAAGAACCAGCTGTAGGTTACACACTCGCTTAGAAAGAATCAACAAAGTTGATTCGACCTTCGCTCTCTCAAAAATAGAACAGCAGCAAATAAAACTTTGCGTCAAATCATCTAAAGCATCCAGAAAAAAGTAAACTAAACCTTTAGTCAATCACCACACTTCAATTACTCCCATCTTCCAGCCTCCATCTTCCTTCCTAAAGAATTACATGCCTCTCAAACTCCTTGTTCCTATCAAATAAATATCGATAAGTAGCAAGTTTCCTCGTCACAGTAGTATCAAGAGTTTCCGCAATCTTAATCATTTTAGGATTAAAATCACCAATCCACTGAAGCTCAGTAATCGTAAAATCAGTATGTTTTCTTAAATGCTGTGTGCCTTCCCAGATCATATACCCATCAATCCCTTTCTTTTGCCATTCAGGAACCACACCGAAGACAAGACCCACCATTTTTTCATTCTTTTTAAATCGCTTTAAAAATAAAAACTTAAGCTTTTCAAAAACTCCAAACTTTCCGTTGAGGTATTTAAACCACTGGTTGAGGTCCGGAAGATTGATCCACATGGCGATAGGCTGATTATTTTCATACACAAACCATGAGATATGTTCATTCATGATAGGCTTCATAGTGTTGAACATTTTCAGAACCTTGCCTTCTTCCAATTGCTTTCCTTCCCCATGAGCCGCCCATGCTTTATTGTAAACCTCTGTAAAGTCTTTAGCAAACTTAGGAAGATTATTCTTTTTCATAGGTTGAGCAGAAATGGCCGGATTTCTCCTGTTTTTCTCGTGAGCAATGGTAAAAATGCGCGAAACTTCAGCAAATACAGGTCTGGTAAAACAAAGCTGTTCAAAATAGATCTGAAACCCGTAATTTTCAAAAAGATCTTTGTAATAAGGAAAATTATAATTCATTCCATACAAAGGCTCTATAAACCCCTCAATCAAAAGTCCCCAGAACTTATCCCTTTCTCCGAAATTGATTGGTCCATCCATGGCTTCCATCCCTCTTTCCTGAAGCCAGCTTTTACAATGATCAAAAATGATATTGGCAGTTTCCTGATCGTTAATACAGTCAAAAAATCCGAAACCTCCGGTAGGTTGCACCTGTTCATAACAATTGTTAATAAAAACAGCTACTTTTCCAACCGTCTTATTGTCTTTTTTAAATAGAAATCTTTTACACTCTCCATTCTTGAAAAACTTATTCTTTTCAGGATTAAAAATCTCCTCAATGTGTTTATCTAAAGGGCGGATATAATTTTTGTCGTGTTGATAAAGTTGTGCGGGAAATTCCAGAAATTCCTTTTGGTGGTCTTTGTTTTGTACTTCTTCGACAATAATCATATAGTTTTAATCAGAGTAGGTTATAAAAGATAATGATTTTCGCCCCATTTGAAATATAGGAAACGATATTATCCGTATTTTTGCTGCAAATTAAATAAAAATGGTTGATTTTACTGATAACGACGATGATATTTTCACAGGAAAAGAACATACGCCTATAAGGGAAGATGCTTTTGATAAATCGCCACAGGAAAAAATAGAAAAAATTACTGAGCTTTTTGGAGAAATTATGGAGACTTTAGGATTAGATATGACAGATGACTCCCTAAAAGATTCTCCAAAACGTGTTGCCAAAATGTATGTGAACGAGATTTTCGGAGGACTTCTTCCTGAAAACAAACCGGGTATCTCTACATTTTCCAATAAATATAAATACCGTCAGATGTTGGTGGAAAAAGATATCACTGTATATTCTTTTTGTGAACACCATTTCTTACCCATTATAGGAAGAGCACACGTTGCTTATATTTCCAACGGAGAAGTAATCGGTCTTTCAAAAATTAACAGGATTGTTGATTACTATGCAAAAAGACCACAGGTTCAGGAAAGACTGACAATGCAGATTGTAGAAGCTCTGAAAGAAGCATTAGGAACAAAAAATGTAGCATGTATCATTGATGCGAAGCACCTTTGTGTAAACTGCAGAGGAATTAAAGACACGGCAAGTTCTACCATTACAGCAGAACTAAGCGGAATCTTCAGAACAAATCCAATTACAAGACAGGAATTCTTACATTACGTAGGAAGTCATGCCAAATTAGACTAATCCATGAACTGCCAGATCCTTAAAAATAGTATAGATGCAGAACTTCAGAGGTTCCGGACAATTTCTGAAGAAGAGTGGACTTACAAGGCTACGCCGGAAAAATGGTCCAAAAAAGAAATTATTGGCCATCTTTGTGACAGTGCTTTTACAAATATCCGTAGATTTGTAGTCACTCAATATAAAGAGAACGAGAATATCGTATACGATCAGAACGCTTGGGTAAAGGCTCAGAACTATCAGAATGTTCCAACGGCAGAGTTAATCAACCTTTGGAAAGCTTTGAACGATCAGGTTGTTCATATTGTAGAAAATATTCCTGATGAAGCATTACAGAGAACTTGTGATACCTCCAAAACAGAACCTCAGGTTTTTACCCTGGAGTTTATTATTAAGGATTACGTAGAACATTTGCAGCATCATTTAGAATCGATTTAATTATGATAAAATTTAAAAAAGTTTCACATAAAATCTTTATCACAACAATTATTTGTTGTGACAGATCTTTATTTTAACTAATTTTTGAATCTTAAAACTATTGAATCTTTTAACAAAAAATAAATGCAACTAAAAATATACAACTCGCTTACAGCGGAAAAAGAAATATTCAAACCCATCTTAGAAGGAAACGTAGGAATGTACGTCTGCGGACCTACAGTGTACAGCAATGTGCATTTGGGGAACGTAAGAACTTTCCTGTCTTTCGATTTTATCTATCGTACCCTAATGCATTTAGGATATAAGGTAAGATATGTAAGAAACATTACCGATGCAGGACACCTTACTGATGACGGAGATGTAAATAACGATAGATTCGTTAAGCAAACTCGTCTTGAAAAATTAGAACCCATGGAAATTGTACAAAAATACACTGTAGATTTCCATAAAGTTTTAGAGATGTTCAACCTGCTTCCTCCAAACATCGAACCTACAGCAACAGGTCACATTGTAGAACAGATTGAGCTGACTCAGAAACTAATAGATACAGGTTTCGCTTACGAAAGCAATGGTTCTGTATATTTCGATGTATTGGAATACAATAAAAGAGGGTTAAACTACGGTGAACTTTCAAAACGTAATATAGAAGAGCTTTTTGCTAATACCCGTGATCTTGACGGACAGGGGGAGAAAAAGAATCCACAGGATTTTGCCCTTTGGAAAAAAGCATCTCCGGCGCATATCATGAGATGGAACTCTCCTTGGGGAGAAGGTTTCCCGGGATGGCACCTTGAATGTACAGCTATGAGTACTAAATATTTAGGTGAAACTTTTGACATCCACGGAGGAGGAATGGATCTGAAATTCCCGCACCACGAATGTGAAATTGCTCAGGGAAAAGCTTGCAATGGTGCTGCACCGGTACATTACTGGATGCATGCCAATATGCTGACGATGAATTCCCAGCGTATGAGTAAATCTACGGGGAACTATATACTTCCAATGCAGTTGGTAACAGGTGATAATGATTTTTTTGAAAAACCTTTCCACCCGTCAATTGTACGTTTCTGCTTCCTGCAGGCACATTACAGAAGTGTTTTAGACATTTCTAATGATGCCATGATCGCCAGCGAAAAAGGATTTATCAGATTGATGGAAGCTGTGAAAGTATTGAATTCCATTACTCCTGATGACAATAAAGAATCCGCATTCAGCCTTACAGAATGGAAAAACAAATGTTATGATGCATTAACAGATGATTTCAACTCTCCAATTCTGATCGCTCACTTATTTGAAGCCGTAAAATACATTTTCGCTTTAAATGATGGGAAAGAAACCATCTCAACAGCAGATCTTGAAGATTTAAAGTCAACATTGAATGCCTTTATCTTTGATGTTTTGGGATTGCAGACTGTAGAAGAAAACAATAATGAGAAATTAGATCAGACCTTAAAAGTTTTGATCGAGTTGAGAAATCAGGCAAGAAAATCCAAAAACTTTGACCTTTCAGACCAGATCAGAGATAAATTGCTTGCTGAAGGCATAGAATTAAAAGACGGAAGAGACGGAACATCCTACGTTCTGAACTAAAAATATAAACTTCGGTTTTACAATCATTCCGTAAGAAACCTGCTATAAAGGATTCTTACGGAATTTTTTTATTCCCTTCTTTGAAAGCTTCCTTACCTAAATAAAGATTTTATAGTTTTTCTTTTATAAATTTTTCTATTCTTCACCTTTCACTCTTTCATATATATTCGTTCTTTCCAACTCTAGCCCGCTCATACCCTCAAACTCATTGAGGAGCTTAATCCCGCTATCCACTCATACTCCTCGTGCCACACACTCCTACACCCAAACCCTTCTACGCTCCAACCCATACTGTGGGGTAACCGTTTCTATCGGGGCTAGGGTAGGGGACCGATTTATAAATGATGAATAAATAATAGATAATAGGTTGGCATCAATTAATATCCTTACCTATTATCCATAAGTGATGGCTTCTATCATTCCCATCCTTTGGAGGGGTGTCAAAAATTCAAAGAATTTTTGACGGGGTGGTAATCTAGTCATTTCTGCTCTATGAAAGTTCTGTGAAAATCTGTGTTAGCTGTGGTTAAAAATAATAAATATAATCTTTCATCTTCCCGTCTTTCCTGTAAAACCACATTTAATACGGTACATTGTGTAGCAACTCTATTGCTAACACTCCGCTAATCCATCATTTCTGTCATCCTGTAATGAACCAGACAACATTATCTCCATAGTAATAAAGTATCCCTCGAATCAATTCCGTTTTTCCCTACTATATAATATATACTCTCTGTTTTTCTTACGGGCATAAGCTCATCAGTAGGAGCTGGTAATAATCCTGAGCTTAGCTGAAGGAAGTCCGCTCAAATAAAATAAACACGCTTCCACTAGCTTTAGCCAAAACTTATTTGCTTACTATATATAGATTTCACCTCCTACATATAATATAGATAATGCATCTATATTGTAATTGATGTATAGAATAACCGGTTATATAGTCCTCAAAACGGGATTTCACCTCTTTCAAAAAACAATTCCACCATTGTGGATAAGTATACTTTATAATTTAAATATGATTATATCAATAAGTTAATGTATAAACTTACCCACAATTGTAATATTGGTGTAAACTTTATGTTAA
>NZ_QNVT01000028.1 GCF_003385515.1 Chryseobacterium pennae
TAAATTCATTAAAAACTTCCCACAAGATGTTCAATTTCTGAACAAGCCCATGAACAGGCTTTCTTCTTACTTTTCAGTGACCTTTTTTCAACCTTTCTATCGGGTCACTGAATAGGTCACTTTCAGCTTGTAGTTTTTTAGCTCCATTTGGAACAGGCACAAAACAAAAAATGCTGTAAAACACCTATTTTACAGCATTTTGTACTATTTTGATTTAATAGTTGCGATCCGGACGGGACTCGAACCCGCGACCTCCGCCGTGACAGGGCGGCATTCTAACCAGCTGAACTACCGGATCAATTTTTTTTAAAGTAAATTGAGAAAACTTCTGCGATCCGGACGGGACTCGAACCCGCGACCTCCGCCGTGACAGGGCGGCATTCTAACCAGCTGAACTACCGGATCAATTTTTTTAAAAAGAAATTGAGAAAACTTCTGCGATCCGGACGGGACTCGAACCCGCGACCTCCGCCGTGACAGGGCGGCATTCTAACCAGCTGAACTACCGGATCATTTTTTTAAAAGTAATGAAAAAACTTTTTGCGATCCGGACGGGACTTGTACTTTTTCAAGAAAAGCCCTATCCATAAGCTTTATACTGTTCTCTTATTTTTTAGGTCACCGAATAGGTCACTATTTTAAATAAGTTTGAGAGCGTCTGTTTTTAACTGGTGCAAATATATGTCTTTTTTTAGCTTTTGCAAAAAAAAAGACTCCTTTTAGCGACAAATTTTTATTAAAACACAGACTATCAAAGACAAAAATCACTCTCTATATTTTTTATTTTTAAAAATTAAAAGTAATATTGATCAATAAACGAGCACATTTGTAATATTTTGTGATAAAAAACATATCATTTTTACTTGATATTACTAACAATTTCGCTCATCCACGACCTATTTCTGAACAAATATCTATCTATGATAGATATTTAATCAAAAACTTCCAAAATAAAATTTATTAGTCAATACACCTTTTTCACCATTTATAGACATTCTTAAATTTGTCTTTCAATATTGTCAAAATAAGGATGTTGAATTGTATATACAGCACCAGTATCTTCTGACGTAATAACAAAATCTGGATAAGGGTTTTCGCTTTTTAAGAGCCTATCAAAATCGTGAATAGTATAACACTTGCTTTGGCTATTGTACATATATAAAGTTGGGGCATTAATAATAAAAATGCCTACAACTTCAAAATCATTTAAATCTACTTCGATTGGGTCATTGGCCCGTAATTTAAAATGGTTTTGAATAACAACAATATTATCCTTTACCCAGTCTACTTTTCTTTTCAACTGTTTTTCGTACTTATCTTTAAAATTACTGTAATCTCTTTTCCAGTTATTGTAATCAAATCTGGATCGATTATGTTTGCATTCAGAAACATATATTTTCTTGTTATTCAAATCAAGAAAAAGAATATCAATGTCACCTATAGTATTATTGATATTAATAAATTGCTTCTTAACAGACTGGAAGCTTTCGATATCAACCTCATAAGGGTATTTTTTTGTTTTGATTAACTCGATTATAGGATTCTGCAATGTCTTATCATGGGTATTATCTACTTTCTCAATAAATTTTTTAAGATCATTATTAACTTTCCATTCAGGCGGAAAAATCCCAAATGGAAAGCAATTTGTTGATAGCTGTGAAATACTTTCCAACCATTTATTAGCACCAATTATATGGTACTGTTTGCCATCAATGGAATATTCTAAAATAGGTCGATACATATGTCTGTAAATATCTTGGTTTTTATAAAAGCACGCTTCAATACTTAAAGCATTTTTCTTTGTAATGGTCAAACCTTCATAGAAACTATCAAGAAATGTATGATCAACACCTGTATTAGCCTTAATCCTTTTAACAATTTCAGGAAAATGTGTAACACCTAATCGGTTCTCAGGTTTTTGTAAATTTTCTGCAACAAAGTAACATAGATCATCATATTTAATAGAATACTTATCTTCAACTAAAAGTTTAAAATCATGAATGCAATCCGAGAGAGCAACTTCTGAATTATGATTGTTTAAATCATTGAAAATATACGAAAAGAATAATGGGTAAGGCTGATAGGTTAGAAAAGCAATTTCTTTTTCTTTCCTTTCATATTTAACACCTATTGCTTTTGGAAATAATTGAACTCTTGCTAAATATTCGCTGGAAATAAATGCCCACTCACCAATATAAATTAATTCTTCAAGAAACGTGCAATAATCTAGCATATTATCCTGCATTTCTTTAAAAAAAATAGGAGCACTTTTAAGGTTATATTTTGTAGACTGTTCAAGTATAATCTTTAAAATTCGGCGTGATCCCGCAAATTTTTCTTCATTAATACTTAGCCGATACCCTTCAATTTGTTTTTGATGCAGCTCAATTGAATCTTCATGTAGATTATGACAAAATAAGTAAAATGAAAATCTTTTTTCACTTTGAATCTTGTCCTCCAGTTTTTTACAGAAAAATGTAAAGCTGAATTTAAGAATTTCACCTACAGTTTTAGGGTCAGTAATTTCAACTTCTGTTTGAAAAAATTTCTCTTTTAAAAGCTCAGAGAGTTCAGGCCAGTAAATATCCTTGTATTTATCATCTGAAATAACAATCCTTTTACCTTCAATATTGTATCCTGGCATTTTTAAGTTTTATAGTTATTAGTAGATATAAAATTAAAAAAAATAGACTTGCATATGATTAGAAATCAAAATAAATTATACTGATTGCTAAATTTATTTTTTTTTGCTTTTTTAAGAATACAGATTCTGTAATTATGTATAAATCTTGTCATACAAATCATCAATTTTGAAATTAAGATTTCTAACCTCCTTATTGTTCAATATCTTATTAATCCCCAATATGATTAATTGAGAAACAATCACTTTCATCTCCCAGTAAAGATCTTGTGAAAGCACATCTTTGCCATTAAGCTTTATATATTCATATCCTCTGTAGTGAGATCCTCCATGCGCTATTTCATTTCTAATTTTAAAAACAGCATCTAAAATTCCTTTCATTTTTTTAGCATCGTTCTTATTTTGTGTCAAATGAATTATACAAAACAATTTCATAAAATCAGTTGATGCATTTTTTTCAAATAATCCCTCCATTGCATAAACCAAATCTAAGAGTTTATCCATATCCTCGACATGAGATTCAACGCTTATTAAATATCTTTTTAAAGACCATAAATTACAATCCCATACTTTAGCAATTCCCGATAAATTGTCTTTCAGATTTATTATTCGTGATTTAGTAATTAAAACATGATGCATGAAAACATCTGTTTTCAGATCTTCGTAAAAGTTTCTCTTCTTAGACTTGAAGTGAATAATGCCACCATCAAAAACGCTATTCAATCCCATCACGGAAGTTGTTGGAAAAGTTAAATGCAATGCAGATAAAAATAGAAATGAAATCTCTTTCTGTAGTGCCTTATATTGATTATAACTCTGAATAAAATCATAAGGTATTGAATTCAGATTTTTAATTTGATCTCTGGAAGGTATTAATGTTTTTCGGGTTAATTGAGTTTCTATTATAACTACTCCTGTTGAATAATGCCAGTTCTTATAATTATTATCAACATTAAAATATGAATAAATCATTCCTAGATTATTAAAAACATAACTTTGGACACGATTTGTTTCTACAAAACCACTCCTAAATTTTGGCAGAATTTTAATCAAAACTTTTTCGACTTCATCAGAAACAAAAGTTTTCAGACCATAGTTAAACCCATATTCTACTTTTTTTTCAGAGATATTTAATGTTAGAATATGTTTAATATCGTCCGTAATATCCAGGATTATTTCATCATCCGAACTATCATCTGTATCGAAGTAACATGGAACAATCCATTGTAATTTTGTACTCATATCACAAAATGGTATTTGAATAATTTAAGAGCTGCTAATGTATTGTATAATTCTAACCATCAGTTTAGCTCCATTTATTGATTTGTTTACCTTGTTCTAAAAGCTCGTAGTATAATTCTTTAAAATTATTATAATGCGTGCTTGTTACAAAGTTGTGAGAAAACTGCTTATCCCACAATTTTAAAAATAAAACCAAAAATGCCCATATAGGACTATCTTCAGATGGCTTAATTAAATCTAAAGCATTTTCAATTCTAACATCAACATCAGGATGATCACTTCCACCCGATAAATCATGGCTTACGAAAAGCATTGAAGCCAAACCTACAACGATGGCTAAATGGCTTACAAATGGCTTTCTGCAATTTTCCAGGAGTAAAGATATTGCTCGCGAATCTGCTTCAATTTCTAACGCTTTGACACGATCACCTTTCAGATTATTTTCGCCTCTTGTTTTGATATGTTCTAATTCTGCGTGTGCTATTTCATGGAAAAGAATAAAGTTCATTGCTTCTACATACAGATCATTTGCTCTAAGAATATAAAAACCTTCATCTGTATTTTCATCAAAAATCTCCGGATTAGGAAAATATTCTGTATCCCACTTTGAATAAGCTCTTACTAATGATTTGGCATAATCAAATAATTCTTCTGTAAGTTCTATTAATTCTATATTTTGACTTTTGTGAGTAGAAATTTCTCTTTTAATTTGGTCAGGAATAGCCATTCCCTCCTCATAAAGAACAAACATTGAAAAGCTAATTATCCAAAGATAAGACAGATATGTTTCGTGAATATATATCATTCCATCCTTATCAACATACGGCGTCTGCTTGTTAATTAGAGGGAGAGGATACGATATATAATTTATATGTTCACTTAACTGCAAGTCTTTCTGCAACAGCTCTATAAACTCTTTACTTCTACTTAATAATCGGTCAGTTAAATTATGTTTAAGTACTCTTATTGGCTGTAAACCAGTATGATATTTACCTCTAACACTTTTCTTCATGGTATTTAATTTTCTAAAAAATAATTCTATAATCTTCTATTTTCTCTATGGTAATTTTAATTTCCACCTTGGTTATAATTTTTTCTCGGAGATAAGCGTATTTAGTTTTAGTTTCCATTTAAATATAGTTCACTTCTATTTTTCATTCAGCAGGAACTTTTCTGCGAACACATCCATCTTAGATTCTTGCGCTTTAATTTGATTCTTTACAAAATCTATTCTTTCATTATCTAAGGTTGAAGTTTCATCAAGCAAAGATTTTTGGAGATCCTTATAATCTTCAAAACAGATCAATAATTCTAAATGAATACTTTTCTTATGAATAGGTGCCGTTATTGATTTTAATTTGATAATTGTATCATCCAAAGATGAGATGAGAGAAGATAGATTATCTTTAATCTTAAAAAGCTTTTGTACCTCCTCAGATTCGGCATCAATTTCCTTCTTATGATATATAGGTTTATATTTCCACTCCTTCATTATTTTTTTTATTTTACTTCTCCAGTTCTCAGTTAGAAAAACAGATTGAAATGATTTTAGATCAAGCAGAACAACAGACAGTAAATCTTGGTGAAGATATTTTAGATTTTCCAAATCTAGATGTGAAACGGGTCTATTATGAGCTTCTTCCCTTCTTAATTTATTTAAACTGTCCATCGAACTTTCAAATTGAACAGGGCTTTGGAAATAGTTTGCGAATAGATTAAAGTTAGATAAGATGATTTCTTTCACTTGTAATGTAAATGTGTAAGCAATCAGAACATTACCATCATTACAATCTACTCCAAAATTGTTAAAATAGATTTTCTTAACATCTCTTTTTATTTTATTGCCTATTTCATTATCCCACCACTCATCACCAAATTTATCTTTGAACTTTAATTTTACAATTTCTCTCAATCCATTCTCAATTTCAGAAATTATCTGTTTAGCTTGAGCAAGGCGATAATCTTCTGAATTTTCCTGAAAAAAAGTTGATGTAAGCCATTCAATGGATCTTCCGGTTCCAATAAATTCTGCTGTAGCTTTAGTCGATAAAGCATATAAAATTTCATTATCGTCCTGATCAAAGGCCCGGACTGCATAATTCTTCAGATCAACATTATCATACTGATTGTTTCTGAAGATACCATTAAAGCAACCCATAATTGCAGTCATTTCTAATTTTATATCATATGAATTTCTTGCAACAGCATAAAAGTCGCAGCAAAGGGTATCTTCGTTAAGAAGGTAAACATCTTTGACATTTATTTCTTTACAACTCTTATCCAAAATATGGATTATCTTCAGTGAGCCACTTACTACATTTGTTAAATTCTCAATTGTTATCATTACTACAGTTTCAAAAATTATTTTAAATAAATGTTCAATAATGTCTTGTGCTATAAAGATTAATCAAATTACAACACAGATAAAAAGCTTTAAAATTCCTATTTCTTACTAAATTGTTCTAAAACTTTGTATTGTAAATGATTCAGGATATCAAGAACATAAGCGAGATGGTTTTCAGCATTCATTGTTGCAAAATGTATCACTTGCATTGATTGGTAGGAAGGCATTTTTAATTTTCTTTCAAAATCAGGGGCATGTTGTCCTAAAGGAATACTTATCAGTTTTTCTTCTCCGCCTAATATATTCGCTGGCGTAAAATGGGAAAATCCATCTCTGAATTTTAGCTTATATTTAGTTAATTCACTTGCTTCCTCTTCACTAAGTATTTTATATTTTTTACATTTCTGAATATTTTTGTCCATACTTCTCCCAGCGTACATCTTATCAGCCTGAATATATTTTTTTATTATTTCTTCATCACCATAATCTGCAACAGTACCAACCTCAAATTGTATTAAAGCAAGCTTTAGTGCTCTTTCAAGAAGTAGATTTGTATTAGTAATACTGGGGATATAAGCATTAATAATCAAACAATGGACAGAATCCTTAATATGCTGTTCCAGATCCCTGAACAAAAACAAATTATGTCCATACAAATACTTTTTATACTGATCATATCTAGCTTCTAGGCCATTATTAAAAATCTCTTTAAGATCGTTTTTGTTAGCAGTGTCAATAATTTCTGATAACTTCTCAAATTCCTTATCGTCACTTTCAAAGGAATTCAAAGCACCATTCTTATATTTCCACTTTTCGATTTTTTTAGCTTTATCCATATTAATATTTTAACATTTACAAATTTTCTCTACAAAATCTGGCTGACCATAAAAGGTAAATCTAATTTCACAGTCAGGACATTCGTACACGTTCATCTTATCACCACAGTTCATACAGACTCCATTTATACTATGTTCATTACCTTCCTCATGAATGTTTAATGTATCGTAAACGATTGCTCTTTTAGCTTCACAAGCTTCGCAGTCAATGTAACCTGCTGAATATAGAAGATTTAAATTACAACAGTAACATATTTCATTATTTGGAGAAAATGTCTTTTTGCAGCAATTTATGCATTCGTAAGCTAAACCGGAATATTCAACTGCCATTCTATGCATTTCATCAACATAAGGTTGAAATGAGATCAACTTGTTAAAATCTTTTCCATCCAAATGCTCCTGATAAAATTCTGAGGGACTTTCAAATTCAAAACTGATATCTGTCAGTAAAGGCATCAATAAATGCGTTACAGCAAAGATTAATTCTTTTTTGAGATTAATTATTTCGTCTTCGGACAAAAACAAATTTAAATGTATGAGCTTATTTCTATACAATTGAAATTTAGTAAGGTGATCAAAATGGAGATTAGTGAAAAAAACCAAATCGTTATTGTCTTTTAAAATATTTTTGAGCTCTTCATATGTCTTAGTCTTTAAATGATTTTCTTTAAACTTTTCAAAAAGGATTTCGCTAGAAAAAGTCTCGCTACTTTTTAAAATAGCATTAATATCAACTTCTTTTATTAAGTAAGCCTTTAGTGATAATTCTATTGATGTCTGGATATAAAGACAGGATATAATTGCTGTTTCCGGATCAAAAATTTCTTTATCATTCTGTATAATTTCTTTAATTCCACGTTTTAAAAATAGAACTGCGTTCTTGTAAATTGTTGAATAGATTTCCTGTAAATATATATCCATTTGCGAGTATTTTTTAAGCATTAATTGTTAATATTCTTATTTTCATAATACAAAACAAACAACTTATTGCGCATTCTTTTTGCGTAGTTTAAATAACTGTAAAAAGTCATACTTGAATAAGCGAAAAAGAACAGGAAGAATTGAAGATTATATATGTTGGCATGACAAGACCAAGGAAGATACTCCAATTAGCTGTCCCCACAGATGATGTTGACCTCTGGACCTCCAAATTCAATGTTTTAAAACCTATGATTTAAGCTATTAGTTAGTATTTAGTTCTTTTCATTAATTCTTGCTTTCAGTTAAGTTGTTGTTCGTTTTTTCTTGAAATATTTATTCAATCGAAAAACAAAATCAATTTAAAATTCCTCAAAGTAAAATCATCAATACAGGCTACATATAAATCAATAATAATATATTTTACAGATAGTTACATTTTAATTCTAAAATATTTTTGAAAAAATTATTTTAAGTGTAGTACTCTAAGTAAACTATTACCTAACTCTATTAGTTTTGGAACTTTATCATGAAATTCTACTGGAAGTACAGCTATGTTTTTCCAGTCATTGGTTCTTTTACCAATATCCAGTATGTAATCATGAATTTTTCGTAAAGTACTTTTTGACTTTTCCAGTTCCGGTTCAGATTGCTCTTCCGACAAAGCTGTTAAATCAGCAAGACCTTCTGTGAAGATATTCTTCCATTCTTCGTTATCGATCTTGAGTTGTTCAAATTCTTTTAAGATTTCTTTTACCTTGTTAAGATCTTCATTATTTGAAGAAACATTTAATGTATTGCCTTTACCCCCAATTTGAGTATTTTTCAAATTAGCTCCCTTAAAATCAAAATAATTACCCATAATTATTGTCTTTTGTTTATTATCGTTTTCTATATATTCTAAATAGTTTTTTGCCTCTTTAAATGTAAAAGGCTTTGAAATGGAGGCATAGTATGATAATTGAGAATCATCAATTAACATATTAACATAAAATAACTTGCTGTCATTATCTGAAATTTTTGATTTCAGATTGTAGAGTAAAGTTTGGATTTCTTTATAACCTTTTTCTGTATCTGACAAACTTGAAACTAAAGCTTTAAGAACGTTTTGAGAATGATGGAAATCAAAAGTATCCTTCTTTAAATTTTCATCATAAGCAATCTCAAAAATCTCTACCAACATAGGTAATTCGTCTAAACGTTTATAGTTAGAGATATCTTTAATATTATAATCATCTCTGTAGTCTTCCCTCACAGTCTGGCTAAAAGCACGAAGTAATCCCGAATATGTTAATAAAGTGCCTTCTGCGTTGCAATGAAATAGAACATTCAAAGCATCTGAACCAAAGATAAAAGGATCCTTTTTTTCAGCAATATATTGATTAGCAATGTCCAAAATAAACTTTTCATTAAGTTTTTTTTCTATCATTACTTCAACTGCTTTCCAACACAAGTAAGAATCGATTTCTGTACAGCATTTTTCTAGAAAAATTATCTGCTCTCCTTTAGGTATTAATTCTATATATTTCGATAGAAAGTCTTTTTGAGAATATATGAACCTCTCGTTTAAAAAATTCTCTTCAATTGCACCATAAGCTTCTTTCAGTTTATTTTCTATTGCATATTCAATATGATCTTTTAATGAACTGGAATCCAACACCACATTGTTCAGATTATAGACAATTTGTTCATTAAACAACTTTAGGTTATCAACTCTTTCTTTAACAAATTGTATAGTACCTTCAGCACTACCGAAAATATTGCAATATCTCAATGTCTTTAAATAGAAATCCTGTGAATAATGAAGATCATATTTTTTATCAAAAAAGTATAACAATTTTAGTACATAATAACCGTTGTAAAGACCTAAGTTTCCATCACTTTTAATATTGATTACTTTATCAAACTTAAATTCTTCAGCAAATTTTAATGCGTAAGTTTTAATGTAAGAAATATGCTCTTCTTTTACTTCAAAACCCTCATTTTCTCGATCTTTAATTTTATCTTTTATCTGGAAAAGCAAAAAATAATCATTGCCAATATGTTTAATAACATCCTCTTTCGTTTTGCTTTCAGTACTTCTCACAGAAGCTCCAATGGCTTTAAAAACTGAATGATGGACACCATGAATATCTTCCGTTTTATACCAGTCCCATTCTATATCATGAATCATCTTCCATGTCATATCTTCGATATTATTTGTATCGAAAACCTCAGCCACTTTGCAAGCCATAGCTTCTTTATTGAAAAGAATCTCAAAATTATTTTGAATAAATATTTGCCTTTTTTTCTTTTCTTCCGCGATTTGTTTTTCATTCGGTAGATCTTCAGGAAATTCATATCCAGCCTCTTTAAATACTTTTTCAAAATAATACCCCAATTCAACTAAATTATTGAAGTACCTATATCGCAAATAATTAATATCAGTAAGTTTTTGAATTTTCAATTCATTGTTTTGATATTTTGCTGCTAAATAATCAATACACATTGTATTATTAAATAGGCTTAAAAGTAGATAGTTTTTATCTGAAAGACCATATGTATTGACAATATATCTGAAAGCATTTATATCTTTAGGTGTACGGTTGATAATTTTAACTAAAATATTATCTCCACTATGAATAAAGCTTTCTTCCGGCCTTAAAAAAGCATCAATTACTCGGAATAAAAAGTCATTTTCTTTATTAACAAAGAAAATAATTCTCTCTAGAAGTTTTTCTCTGAAATCTTTGCTGTAGAAATCAGTAAGCTTTAAATCAAATTTGGAGTTAAAAATTACATTTAGTACTGCTAAAAAATTCTCAGCATTCTTAATTTTTAAGAATATTTTTTCTAAAAGCCATCGAGTCCCACGCATCATATTGTCTTTGATTCTTTCAGGTCTAATCTCGTAAAGATTATATAATGAATTGATTAAAACATCAAAATAGTCGTCGACATTTTGAAAATCAGCAATCATTGCAATAATTTGATGGTTAATTTCTGGTGAAAAGTTATTACAGAAATTTTTTGCTATTTCTTTAAAAAGCTCCTGATCATTTTTATGAAAACCCTTTGATCTAAATGACCTCAAAGCTACATCTTGATATCTTCCTTCAGAAAATATAAGACCTTTAAATATGTCTTTAATTTCAGAATCTCTAGTGTTTGAATCGGTGAAAGAAAGAACATCCAATGCTGAGATAACGCTTCGAAAATGATTATTCTTTTTAATAATTTCTATCAAAAAATCAACATCTGCAAATTCTGCAATCTTATCAATTGAAAATCTTCTGTCTTTTCCAAACCAAAATGTTTTTTCTACAGAAATCTCATTAAAATACCTTCTAAATATCTGATGTTGTGTAGATTCACCTAACCTACCCTTTTCTGTTAAAAATAAAACTTCAGGCTCATTTTCCAGAAGCCATTTTTCAATATCAGCGAGTTTATCATCATCAACTATGTTAAGTAAAAATGTGATTGTATTAAACAAAGAGGGTTTTGTTATATTTTCTTCCGGAGTAAGTCTGATAAGCGAAATAATTTGTTCTGCACTAAACTCTGCTAGGAGCTTTGCAGAAAAAAACTCTTGATAGTTCTTGTGTCTAAAAGTATAATTACCAGAATTCGGCAGCTTTTCGATAAATGATATCTGCTCGAAAGTCGATTTATCATCCTTACCTAAAAGTTCATAAACATGATCCTCTGAAATAAAATTCTGCTGCATCAATTCACTAGTAAAAGCAACTTTCTTCAAACAGTCCTTGATATGAGGAATACTAATTTCCTCTCTTTTCTTCAGCTTATCTTTAGTTAGCTTTTTTAACTCATTTTCAATAAATAAATCCCAAGATTCTGTTTGAGTTTCTGGATAAGATCTTTTACTCTCATAGTATTCGCAAAACAAATTTAAATTAAAGGGATTCTCTAAATATACTCTGAATTTGTTTAGCTCACCATTATTTAATAGTTTGGAAATACGTTTTTCAAGTATATTATTGATCTGCCTGTCGGTCAATCCATCAAGATAGAAGTATTTAAACCCTGAAATATTAATTAAATATTTTTCATAAATATTTGTTCTGCAACTAATAACAACATTTATATTCTTATCCTCATTCTTACTTAGAAAGCTTTCCAACTCTGAAATAAAATCTTGAATAACAGCAATTTCATCAAGTCCGTCAAGGATAAAAGTTATACATGGAAGTTCCTCCCATTTTTTAAAATGAATTAAATCTTCAAATTTTGAAACTGCACGAAAGTTTTTCAGGTCAATTCTGAATGGAAAATTTAAATCGTCTTCCTTTTTTACCTCTAAAAGATCAAATAAAATATTAAGTTCGGTTGACTTGCCTATTCCTGGATTCCCAAGCAAAACAATTCTATTATTCTGAGCTAAAATATCAGAAAGAGTATTTTTGCTTTGTTCATCAATAAGCTGAATTTCTAAACTACTCTTTGGCGTTTTTATATATCGTTGTTCGTAATACATTTTATTTCTTATTCGGGTACTAAATTTACTCTATATTAATCAAGCGGAAAGTTAAATTGATACGTTGTTGCATAGATTTTCGGGAGAAGGTCATTTTCAAAAATAAAATAAATTAACTTATCTTTTTCTAATTACAGTTATTACATTATCCACACTCATATTTTCTTCTTGATTTAATATTATATTTACTTTATTTTTGAATTCCACGTTATTGATAGATTCTACTGAACTTTTATATAAAATCCTATTTTCATCACCTCTCTCTTTAATAAAATCCAAATTTTTGTTTTGATTCAGACTTTCCTCCTTTTCTCTTTGATATTGTTTTATTAATTTCTCTTTTATTTCAGGAAGCTCTTCCAGTTTTTCATCCAATTCTGTAATTTTTTCTTCAGTAGCTTTTGTCTGATCCTCAATTTCTGTAACATTCACCCCCTTTTCTGCTAAATATTGAATTGTTTTTTGAACTTCTAATTTTGTAAGATCAATTGTTTTCTGATAAGATGAAAGCTGGTTTTTCCAATATTCTGCATTTTCTCCTTCTTCTTTAGAATATCCCAATATTCTGTTATAATTATGCTGCGCCTTGGTTACATCCTCTTGAACTTTGATAAAATCTTCATATTTCCTCAATACAAAGGCTCTATCAGCATTGAATCGGTCTTTTTCATTTTCAATTCGCTTTTTCATAAGCTCAAATTCAATACTAGCTCTTGTTTCCGGATTGGTAATAATAGCGGTTTTTAATTCCTGGGTACTGATGTCCGATATATCCAAAACATCCGCCCCTTTCTTCATAGCTTCTAAATATCTGGCTTGCTTGGACTGTAGCTTTTGGAGCATGAAAACATCAATGCTATCATTGGTTAGCATAAAATTGATTCTTACATTTTCATTTTTGTTTCCCTGTCGCCACGCACGCCCTTCCACCTGCCGTAGAGCTGTAAAATTATAGGGAAGAGAAAGTATATACACATCCGTTGTGTTTTCCTGAAGGTTCATCCCTTCCTGAATCGCTTCACTACCGATAATTACTTTTATTTTCCCGGAATTAAAATCATCCTGAATCTTTAGCCTGTTAGGTTTACTTGTCGCTCCGGTAATAATTCCAATTTCTTCGGGCTTATAGTCTACTTCCTGTACCAGATATTCTTTCAGCTTTGGAAATTCTGCAACAGCTAATTCTGAATAAATAATTTGCCCTAAGTCAGGAATATCTTTCTTATTCTGACGGATCAGATCCATTGTCTGCTTCAGCTTCGGAGAATTATCTATAAATTCCTTTAAAGTAGGCACTTCTCCATCATAATAAATTGAAAGATATGGAGAAATAGCAATCAATCGGGCATTGAGAATATGAGTCAGGATTGCTCCTTTCTCAGTTTCGCTAAAACTCTCGTTGAGCAAATCATACTGCTCTTTCGTCAGATCATTTTGCTCAGTTTTATATTCTTTATTGATTTTGTTAGGTCGTTTCAGCTCAGGATTATCTTCTTCTCCTTTGATGTCAATAAATTCAGACAACAGCTGCTGAAAAAGAGAATTGTTTTTAAACCTTCGAACATTGGCTTTGAATTTCACATCTCCTCTGGCATCGATCTCCATATCATTATCCGCTTCCATAAAGGTTTCAAAGAAATTATTGACATTGAAATAACCAGACTCTTCGAGACGTTTATTAGCGATCAGGGATAAAATTGAATAATATTCCAGAGGTTTATTGGTGAAAGGTGTAGCCGAAAGCAGCGTTATGTTTCTACCATTATTTTTATCCTGAATGTACTGCGCAGCCATCCACGTATTAATTCCCAGTTTTGATGTCTGCTGGTTCTGGCTCCTGAAATCCGAAGCAAATCTACGGTCTTCAACTCTAACCTTTCCTACAATGTGATTGGCATTGTGTACTTCATCATAAGTAAGGTGATCAAATCCAAAATCTTCCCAGTCATAGATTTTGCCACGTTTCATCTTTCCTTCCACCTCTTTTTCTTTTTCTAACTCCTTCTGAAAATCCCTTTCACTGATGGCATTCACACTTTTCAGCTCACTTTCTGAAATGTAAGAAAATTTAGAAGCCAGTTCCTGGGTAATATTCTCGGAAAAACCAATATTATTAAAGCCTTCGTAGGTAACTATGGTAATTTCTCCGTCCTTATTATCAAACTTTGAGAGGTCGTAATCTTTACCAAGATTCCCCAGTACATTTACTTTAGCATTAGGAATTGTTTCAAAGATCGTCTCCACCCATTGTTTAAGAATACTCTCATTGGGAACAACAATAAGTGGTCTTTTTGCATTTCCACGTTCCACCGCCTCATGCATGGACAGTATTCCTGATAAGGTTTTTCCAAAACCAACCTCGTGAGCCAATAATCCAACACCTTTTGTGGTTTGTCTTCCGATTCCTGCTTTCTGAACTTCAGTTAATTTCAGTTCTCGTCCTTTAAAATTCTTATGGATTTTAGAAAATAACGGAAATTTGGAATAGTCCGGAACATGGATATTATTATAGTTTCTGTTAAAGTCTTTTACAAAGCGCTCCCTTAATTCATCTGATAATTCTTCCCTTAAAAATTTATAAAACAAATCATTGGCAGCAGCTTTTCTCCTTTCACGAACTAAAGCATTTCTTTCTTTATCACTTCCTGTAACGGTCTCATTGTCCACAAAGCTTCGGACTTCCCATGCTGAAGAACCAGCAAAAGCTTCACTGGATAACGTTCCGACAAAATCTTTAAACTTTTCAGCAAGATTGTATGACACCATTGCCGGCTCTGTTTGTCTTGTCTTAGAATTCCACTGATCTTTTTCTACATAACCCAAATCAAATTGATGTATAAACTCATGATTCGGACTGATAAAGATCTCATCCAGTAATTTAGTCCTAGGCAAAACACTTTCTAATAAGACCTTTTGTTTTTCATATTGACCGGCAGTGCCGGAGTCGATAACATCTTTATCTTTTTCTAACTGTTGGAGCTTAGCATAAATATTCCCTTCAGCATAGTAAAAGTCATGCACCCATTTTCCTCCAATATAGTTGGCAAATTGAGAGTGCTTTTCATGATTATGTAGAGTCCCGTCATAAGAAGTATCCTGAAATGCCTCAATCTGCTGCTTAGAAAGCTCAGAGCTGTTTTGGAGCGAAGTATTTACAATATCATCAGATTTAAGGAATTGGTATTTTAGAACTCCTTTTTTAAGCTCTACCTGGGTCTGAATTCTATACTCCGTATTTTTTCCACTATAAGACTGAATAATCTTATCCGCTCTCTGAAGAATATCATCAATTCGATTTTGATCGAACTTCTGAGGTTCACTGGTAATTTGGGATTGAAGTTCCTTGTACTTATCAATCTCCTTTGTAATAGCAGGAGATTTAAATTTTACAGCATTAAGAGCCAAAAGTACTTGTTCAACTTTTTCATGGGTTTCAGTAAGGTTTACTTCATCTGGCTCAGTATCTGTAATACTTTCCGATTTGTCCTCCGAATCCTTATTTTTTAAGATGATCTTAGGTTCTTCAGCTTCGAAAAATAAATCTTCAAAAAGATTTCCGATTCTTTCGACTTCCTTTTTACCCCGCAGCCGCTCTATTTTTAATAAAGCATCCTCTAAATTTCCATGAACATAGTTTTCTTTTCGCCCAAAACGATTGGTTTTTTCACGGGTTTCGCCCAGAATTTTTTCAGGATTAATTTCAAAATAATCCGAAATATCTCTGGAAATTTTCTGCGAATCCTTTTTTAGAATAATAATATCCGTACCAATACCCGTTCCGGCAAAAACTCCACTAGGCAAACGGAATCCCTCTATTAACTGCGCATTTTTTAACTGGCTTTGCCTGTTTAGCCAACCAGACGGAAGCACCATTGCCAAAATACCATCTGGTTTTAAAAAATCTAAAGAACGTTTAACGAAATAATCTTCATATTTTGAGATTTTCGGTTCTTCTCCCAACCCTTTGTAAAGTCCCCGATGTTCCCCGTAGGGTGGATTACCAATAACCAAATCATATTTTTCAGAGAATTCCTTTTTATTACCCTTTTCATCAATAAATTCCGTTTCAAAGGAGCGGAGATGGATATCAACTTCTGGATGAAAGATTTTTGCAATTTTTGCAGTGGTTTCATTAATTTCAAAGGCTGTAATATTTGTCTTTACTCCCAATTCTTTTGCAGCATAGAGAAAGTTTCCTGTTCCTACACTGGGCTCTAATACCGAAATTTCCTGTCGGTTTTTAAACTGATCTTTGATTAAATTATGAATAGCATCTACAATCTTTGAATCAGTGTAGTATTCATCTAATATTCCTCTACCTTCTTTTGCTGTACCGCCACTTTTGAACCGTCCACAGACATCTTTCAGATCATCCGTAAGATTAAAATTTTCATTTAGAATAATTTTTCGATCCTTTGAAACAAAGCAGGTTGCAGAAACAATTTCTGCAACCTGCTCATTATTAACTTTCTGACCTTTGTATTTTGAAATAAGAATGGCTACATCCTCATTATTTTTATGGGATGTATTTAATTCTGATCCTGTTCTGTCGGATAAAGTTCTCCCGGATATGATTCCGCCCACGGAATGTTTTCTTCCTTCATCTTCTTCATCATTTTGCGGTTGTGCTCCAGAAGAGGGTCTTTCTCTTGCGGCGTTTCCCAAATCGCTCCCCCCTGTGCCTGCAAGTCCATTTCCAACATGGTTGCTGCCCATAGTTTGTCCTCCTTGGTTATTTCCGTTTTGCTCGGATTGGCTGTTTGGGATAGATTTTCCAGAACTTCGTTCAGAAGATTCGGTTCCCAAGTGCTGAGTGTCGGAAATTCCGTTTGATCTAGTATTAATGTATCCATCTTGTGATTTTCTTTGTTCGACTAAAATAGTATTTTTCTTTTGAACTCCTAGTTTGTTTTCTAAATATTCACTTAAATTTTGATTCCCGTTTTCTGAGATTCCATATAATGGACGGATATCCTTTATATTCTTCCCATTCATGTCTGTAAGAATTTTAAGGGTCATCATATTTCCCGCTCTGTCTCCATCCAGACAAAGAAATATTTTACCAGTATAGTTCTGATACCTGCCAATAAACTTTTTGGTATTTTCTCCGGAATGAAGCGCAACAAGAGTTCTGTTATTATTCTGATTATTTAATTTCAGAAGTTCTAAAAAAGAATGTTTATCCTTAATATTGTTAAAAACAATAAGTTCGTCCTTATTTCCTTCTATTACGGAAATATCATCATCTTTATATGCTAAGCTATTTTCACTCACTTTCTCGGCTTTTTACAAAATGATTAAATTCAAATAGTTCTTTGGCACCAGCATCCCAGTTCTTTCTGGGTAATAATTGAAGGGTCACAAATACGTCGTCCTTCTTATTATAGGAGTCGATACGCTCCAACCTCCCGTGATAATCCATTTCTGCGTGCTCGTATAGTGAATACGGTAAAATTGTGTCTGTTGGATAGATATAAAATCTTGTATAAGTCCAGGGAGAATTAATCTCAAAGCGCTTGTACTTCTTCTGAAATAAGATCGTATCAGATAGATTTCTTCTGTTCCTATAGTTAGGAATCCACTCTTTTGAAAACACAGCCCCCTCTTTCTTGTTCCAAACCAGAAAAGGCCGCCTCTTCTTAGAAAGGTCAGAAAAGATGAGATTACGTTCCACGAGATTAAGGGGATAACAGAGTGAATCCCTGATATAATACATTTCTTTACTCATTTCAGGAAATGAAAGATCAGGAACCTCTTCTATAAGCTCATTTTTAGAATAATTTAGTTTTGATACATGAAAACTCTGCATTTTACTTAGCCCTTTGGACGCATCAAAATAGACGTTCGATATAATATCAATTCCTCCCTTATCGGATTTAACTTCTTTATGACAAGAACTGGCGATGAAAAGGAAAAGCAGGTATGGAAGTATTAAATTTATTTTCATATTAAGAGATTTAAAAAAAAGCGGTAAATCATCAGACTTACCGCTTTTAAGATAATGGACAGGTCTGATTTTATCGTTTAATGCTTTGCTCCTTTACATTGGCTTTATCATGTCCTCTCTCATCTTCCATCCCCTGCAAAGGTTTATTGGTATTGATCCTGGTCATATCCTGATCATAAAGGTTTAAATTCTTGTATTGGGGGTTTAAAACCGCCTTTGCTTCAACCATCTGTTCATTCTCTTTGATCTTTACCTTGACTATATTCCCTTTTTCCAGAGATTTGATGGTGCTGTCTTTATACTCAGGTTTATCAAATACCAAGTTGGATTTTTCGACAATCTCAGCAGTATCAATACCATAGTTTTTATAAAAATTCTGGAATTTGTAATTTCCTTTTTCAGTTTTTGGTTCACTAAAATCGAACCTCACAAAGGCAGGCTCCTTTTGGTCAGTCTTGGGATTAAGAAACTCTATTTTCACACTGCGCCCTTCCAGAAGGTTTACAGCTTCCTTGGCGGTAAAAGTATTTTCCCGGTTTACCGGAAAATTATGGGACATCTCTTCATTTTTATCATTTGTTAATTTTGCGTGATAAGAATTAAGAAAAACACCACCACTTTGAGTTTTATTGAATTTCAAAATAAAATCTACTTTATTTCCGGGCAGAGCCTTATCGGAAGAGGATTTAATTTCAAATTCATTTTTCTTTGATTTAATTCCTTTTTCCAAATCTTTGTGAAGCTTTTCATCTTCTCCAAAACCAAGGTATTTCATCTGGTCTTTTAGGTATTGTACCTGATTAAATTCTTTTGTTGTTTCCATAATGTTAGAATTTTGGTTGTTAAACTTTATATCATTTATTGTTAATATTTTAAAGGAAGGCAAGTTATCTTCGTTTAGATAGTTTTTTAAAATTTCGCCATTTCCTAATAATTCATAAGATTCGCCGTATTCCTGCTTTTCCAATAAGCCAAAAACTAATGCGTATTTATCATTCTTCGATAGTTGGTGTCCATCAAGAACATCAGGTATTTGATCCAATTGTTGCTTTGTCAAAGAATAATCATCGTCTGTTGTTCCAAATTCAGTTTTTTGCGCATAAGCTGCTCTTTGATTCTCAGTAATCTGTAATTTTTCAAGTTTGAATTCATTTTCTTTCATAAAGGTTCTGTAGTTGAGCAGATCTTTTTTTTCCTCTTCTGAAAGTTTCGGGGAAAGATCATTTTTTGCCGCCTTTTCTTTTAAGTTCTGTTCCGCAAAGATTCTAAAGTCGAATAATGTTTGTGGATGGTCATAATGATCTCTCAGAGTTCTCCATCCTCTGCCATCGGGTAATCTGTATTCCTGAGTTTGAAGATCATAGCTGTAGTAGCTATTTTCACTCGGGCTTATCAACGAACCGCTACCATCAGCATATTCCCGCCAGATCCATCCTTGGGGAAGACCGGATGCGGGAACAAGATTTTCGTCAAAATCTTCTTCAAAAAACAGATCTTCAAATCCAAGATTGTTTTCTTCCCAATCAAGATCACGGGTACTTTTCCGGCTTTCAGGTGAATCTTTGATGAGTTGATTGACTTCGATATTAAAGTTATTCTCTGTTCTTTCGTATTTGTGGTAATGGTAAACCATTCGTTCCTCAATCTGTCTATTGTCTAATCCTGAGCTTAAATCAGTCCTATTCTGAAATTCCTTTGCCCATAAATCGAAAAGTAAATTGTGCCGATCTGACGGATTATCTATTCTGACTATTGTATTTCTTTTGTTATCTACAAACTGTAGGATTTTATCATCATCATAATTATTTAGAACTTCTACCGCATATTTTGCCGTCATATTTCTGAATTTTTCCTGAAAACTATTACCAATCAATTCATTTATAGAATAAGGATGAGTATTTACAGAATGAGCCATTTTAGCTTTATTCTTAAATTGATAAATGGCAATGAACTTTTTTTCCTGACCGGAAAACTTCCGTTCACCGTCCTTAAACCATTGTTCCGGAGACGTATTTTTCATCTCTTTTACAAAGTTTTTATAAGCCCTGGTTATCGGAGTAATATTCTTATCATACCAACTTAAATCATTGACTAATTCCATATTTTTTTGATTATTGATAGTATGTTTTTCTAATTTTTGCTCTTCCGTATCAATGGCACGTAAGTCAAAAGGATCTGCATCCAGCCCGTAATCAAACGTATAGCCGATGGCTTCGCATTCTTCCTGAAAAATGGCACAATCATTATAGTCAAGACCTTCGTACATTGCCTTTTGCTGCCACTTATCACATACGGTCTTCAGTTCTTCAGGAATAAGCTCATAATCTTCAAATAAATCCATTCTTAAATTTTATTTACTTTGAGATTCTACTATATACTAGGTTTATCAACAGGGGGGCTATCTTCTAAAGCCCCTTTTTTCATCCCGCTCATGCTCCTCTTCTTCTCTCATTTGGTTACCATCCTGGTAGAGATCAGGATCGTTTACATTCAACTGAACATCCGATTTTTCCTGTTTTTGGAAAATTCCATCAACAATATCTATCTCTCTTGATACTATATTCAGATCACGGGAAATCTCTTTTGCTATTTCAGGTGGAAATCCTAGCTCTAACTTATCCTGAATAAATGCCTTGAGCTTTAATAACTCATTTTTATAGCGACCAAGTTCCTGAGCATCCTTTTTATCTGCAATGATGGCGGTAAGTTCAGTAGCATGTCTAATCAAATCAAACTCAAATACTTTTCCCGTTTCTTCATCAAAGACAAAAGCTTTCTTTTCAAGTCCCGGAAACCCGGGAGGCAATTTATTTGAGACTTCTTTTATATCAGTGTATTCAATTCTCTTTTCACTGTTTTCAAGGAGTTCCGAGAGATTTTTATCACGTTCTAAAAAAATGACATTAAGCCGGCTATTGTTCTCAACGAGCTGAAAAGTGGCTCTTCTTTTATCATTGTCCGCAACGATTGTATATCCCTGTAAAAACCTCTGAATATCTTCAGGACTTAATTTTTTGGAAAATGTATTGTCCTGGTCGATAATTCCATATTTCTTCAGCTGATCTGTGGGTAAATTGTTATTTTTCATTTTTTTAATCTATTTAGTAGGGTTTGTATAATGCTGTACTGGTATCAGGATGGTTTACCATAAGGTTACTGGCTCTTATTAAATCATTTAGAAAATCAGCAGGGTTAATGCTTTGTCCGAATTCTTTTACCGAAAAATGTAAATGAGGCCCTGTAGAATTTCCGGTATTTCCACTCTTTCCAATGATAAATCCGGCTTTCACCAGCTCTCCGACTTTGTAATAGTTCTCCGATAAGTGCAGATAAGCCGTTTCAAATCGGTTAAAGTGCCGTACTTTAATATAGTTACCACCGCCACCAGGGTCCCAGCCACTGGCTGTTACAACTCCATCCATTACTGCATAAATATTTTCATAATGAGCTTTTAAATCAATGCCTCCATGCATTCTCTTCGTACCGAAAATAGGATGTACCCTCGTTCCATAAGGAGATGTGATACTCATCGTATTATGCAGAGGCATTACAATTTTTGATAATACTTCTTTAGGCTCTTCTACAAAATCATATAAAGCACCGGAGGCTTGATTTTTTAAATCCTCTCTTTTTTTCTCAGACCTAAGCTGAGTCACCAGAAGTAAAGAATCTTTTATTCTTTGAACCTCTCTTCTGGAATTATTTACATGGCTGTATTCTTTCAGCAGTATCTTTAAAGAATCGATTTCATTCTTCAAATCCGCTTTTGTGGTCGTATTAAAGATGTTTTTCCAAAAGTTTTTCCCATTTTTTTTGTTTAACTGCTCATCCTCTTTTGCCGTTTCAGTTATCTTCGAACTTTCGGTTTTCTTAGGCTGCAAGGGTGAGAGTGTGTTGAATTGGGCAGACATAAGACTGTTTATTAATAGGAAAATAGGTAGAACCATCTTGTAAAGCCTGGCACTTATTATTTTATTACGTATCATAATTATGCTTTTACTAATTCTCTGACGATTAATTCCACTTCTTTATTAATTTTTCTAAAATTGGTCATCAGGACCTCTTCTTTACGATTAACTCCTGCTTTATCTACAAAAGAGTAGTAAGTCGGCATTGTGACATAATGCCTTTCTTCCTCTTTAATGGCTTTCATATTTAAATTGATCTTACCATTTATCGCAGAAGTTTTATATTCTTCGGTATTATTTTCTTCCCCTTGAGCAATAATCCCTGCCATTTCCCCGGTTTTAAGTGCTGCTATTTTTCCTGCGGGAATCATAAAATCCATTTTCTCATTGATACTGGTGGTTGTTCCTTGCTGAGAGATTGATTGGGAGTATGATTTCTGTTTTATTTTACCAAAAAGCTTTTCAAGCCAGTCAAGTGTATTTTTATCTCTTACAGAGCCAGAAAGAATATTTCCAACAATAGCAGAAATAGTATCCGCCACTTCCTTCTTGTAAAACTGGCGAAGCTGTGGAAGTTCCTGAAGACCTAACATTACGACAACCCTGTTACTTCTTGCCGTGGCAACGACATTATCAATTTTATGAATGTAAATCGTCGGAAACTCATCAGCAATAATACCTCCCGGTAGATTGTTTTTAGAGTTTATTAATCGTAGTGTTCTGTTTAGTACCGAAGAATACAAGGCGGAATTAATATCCTGAGTCCCCGGATCTGAAGCCAGAATAATAATAGAAGGATTATTCCGATCCGTTATTTTCAGCTCCACTTCATCACCTGAAAACACCCAAAAGCTTTCCTTGGTAGCCAGTCTTGACAAAAATATCTTGAGTGTTCCTACCTGCCCTTCCAGTTGGTCAAAAGCTTTGTTTTCATAAGCTGATTTAAAGGGTGATAATAAAGAATACAGCTCCTCATGATTAAAAAGTGTATCGAAAATTTCCTTATAGCTTCTGTTCATAAAAGAAAGGATATGAGGTAAATCCGAATATTTTCCATTCTCGTGGGTAGCAAAAAAATAAATACAGGAGGAAAGGAAATTAATTGCCGATTGGGTGAAAAACTGATCAGATCCTCCTCCGGAACTGGTACTCCCCTTTTGTAGAGAAGATACCATAGCTTCTGCCATTTCCTGCGCCTCTGCCAGAGTTTTTACATATTCTTTTTTGAAAGGGTTTACCCTTCTTGATTTTTCAACCTCATTAAGGTTAATAACGTGGAAGGCGGAAGTTCCGCTTCCATTTTTTCCAGACTTTGAAAGTTTATTTTGACTTAATAAATAATGGTAATAGGCAATCTGTCCCAGATCAGGAAACTTAAAATCATAAATCATAAGACAAAATCCTTTGGCTATCATCTGCCTGATAGCGGGATTGATCACGCCAAAAGATTTACCAGAACCCGGAACGCCAATTACCATTGTCCCGCGAAACGGATCGATATTTATCCACCCCTCGTGCTTTTTACCTCCATACCAAAATATATAGGGAATATTGATACTGGTATCAGATTGTACAAGCTCCTGATTTTGATCAAAAGACTCTTCTTCTACATTCCACCTATCTTTTCCCATTTTCTGCTGCATTAGTTTAGAAATACTATCTGCTCCCATCTGAAGGATCACTGCTCCCAGAAAAGAAAGAAAAGCATAAACAACCTGATAAAGATTCATTCCCGGAAAGATTTTAGGTAATGAAGAATCTCCGGCTTCTTTTTGCAAAACCAAAGAAGAGAACATCATCACAAGCCCCAGTACCATAGGAACAACTATTTCTACAGCGATATTTAAATCTTTCTTTTTCTTGGCTTTTGTACCGATGGCTACCAATCCTATCAGAATAAGTGTCGCAAATTTGGCATTGACAGGAGGGTAAATAAAGCTCATCTTAGAAAAGTTCCTAAGTAAATTCGTGAGTACCGGAATATCTGCGTGCAGATAAAATAGTGATGCACAATCCAACGCAACTACGGCATATACCACTTTTTGCAGGAATCCGTAAATCCTGATCTGATGCTGCTGTTCTTGCATTAGGAATAATTTTCAAAGTATTCACTCAGTAGTTTATGTTCCTCCAATAGCTTGTTGTGCAGCTTCTGTTGCTGTTGCTGTAATTTTTCATGATCTTCATGTATTTTAACAAAATTGGTATTTAACAGATTCAATTGGTCAATTAATTGACGTCCTCTTTTTTCAACCCTTTCTAAAATATATGATCGATTTGCCTCTTCAGGTATTTTCTCATACCAGTCTTTAAGGATTAATAATTGTTCATAATCTTTTATAAGTTCTTTTCGCTTTTTTTCAAAAATGCTTATACAATAGATAATTGCAATTAGCATGAGCCCAAAAACTATAATGGCGATAATTTTAAAATTGTCCATGATATTGATAATTAAAAAGTATCGGCTTTTAAAATATCCGAATAGTTGATTTTCATTTCCAGAGTTCTTCCGGAAAGCTGCTCTTCTATCATACGAATCATCATCACTTTAGAATTTGGATAAGTAAATTTTTTGAACACATAAATATTCCTGAAATTTTTCCTAAAATATTTTTGAGCATTCAACTGAAAAATCGGGGTCATTTCAATGCTCTGATTATTGGTAGCCTTATGAATCTGCTTATCCTCTACAGAAAATTTCAAAGCTTCAATATCATAGCCTAAATTGGAATTGTTTTTAAAAGTCATATCCAAGAAAATGTAGTCACTCATCACATAGACATTATTGAGCTGAACCTTAAGCCTAAGGTTTTTCTCTTCCCGAATCGGATCTTTTTCTGATTTTGTCTGAATAATATTCAGCGCAAATTTTCTAAGCTCAAAATTGGAAAACACCATTTTATTAAACTCTATAGGCTGCATTGCCTCCGGTTGAATATGGACATTGGTAATAGTACTCCTGGTTTCAGAATCCCTGTAGACTGCTTTGTATTGGGCAATAAAGGACTGTGCTACTACCGTGACAATACCAATTTGATCACCGTTACTATGTTCAGATAGGTTTTTATTTCCCTCTTTATCGCTCACATTAGACTTATCTGTAATTTTGACCCTGGCAATATGGCTCAATGGTAAATCACCCGTCAGCTGCTGAGTTGAGAGATCAACATATTGGATGGGTTCCGGAGAAATTAGATGAAGGCTGATTCCTTCAGTAATGTCTATTTCCGGTAAATCCGAAATAGCCTGCTGCTTTGTAGCGGTTTGTGCAGTAAAAAATTGAGCTATGAAAATAAGTAACGTATATAATAGAGCTTTCATCTGTTTATTTTTTTTGTTGGTTTTGTGAGTCTTTCATTTGTTTTTCATCTATCAGAAATACCTGTGAGCCATATTTTAATTTGGCTTTATTGGTTTTAATTAGATTGGCAATGGACTTTGAAGTGGAGGTGAATAACTTGGAGCCTATACTGGTGAAAAATCCCTGTCCGCCCATATCCATCTGCGTTCCCTGTACGGAGTTACTTCCCATTTCCCGGATCATATCCCGAAAAACGCTCTCCGGAACATACAGCCCTTTCATTCCATCGACATCGTATATAGACAAGTTGACAGGATAGATTTCTCTTTTAATGAATGCAGAAACTATAGTAAGGTTCACCCTTTGCATCGAGAACCCAGAGATTTGTCCATACAGTATAGAGCCTTTATCAAGTCTTTTATTTCCAACGAAAATATCCTCTAATAGTCTCAGCCGGATTCTGCTTCCTAAATAACCTTTGTTATTTTCGTCAATGACCGCTTTGATAAAACTGTTTTCCCTCTCTCTATAAAAAGCATTGAACTCACTGTTTATCCCTGATTTGCTGACATTGAACGTTGAATTAAGGAATTCTTCAAGCTTTTCCTTACTGGCTTTCAGCTTTTCTTCAGCCATGAGCTTATTTTGGTATTCAGGATCTCTTGATTTTTCTAAAGAATCCATCACCAGCATCTGTTGTTTCAGATATTTAGCCGGATCAGGAGCCTTCTCATTATTTCGAGGTTTTGTTCCTGGACTTTCCATAGGACTACTGCTTTCCTCTCTTCCATAGGATTTATCGTTCAGCATTCGGATAATCTCCGAAGACCTTTTATAGTCTCTGTCGTTATTTTGCTCTTGTTTGGGATTATAGTAAGAGGATGAATTTCCCTTGGACCCGTACTCGTTTTGTCTTTTGGATAGGGTTTTAAGTGAATCTATTTTTCTTTTTTGAGCTAATGATAGCTGGTCTTCATAGTGTAATAAACTATCCTTCTCTTTGTCAAGCCCTTCCAGCATTGTTCTGTTATCCTCTTTTTTGAAAAATGCATCATAAGCATCATTTTTACTCATAATAGAATCCTTAGACTCACCAAGGGAAAGAGAGAGCTCTTTGGGTTTATCCTTAGGCGGCTCCTTTTGGGTAAACCCTGCTCCCACATAAGCAAAAAGAAGCAGGAATGGCAAAGCCAAAAGAGGCAGCACATATTTTTTTTCCTTAAAATTCAGTTTTTTCATTGAGTTTCGATTTTTAGATAAATTGCCCCGGTGCTACCGGTCATTTTTTAATTGCTGATATTGGTTAAATAAATATTCAATCCTCAAGCTATCCTGTCTTTGCAGTTGTTTCTCGTCCCTTTTCACTTTTAGAATTTCAAGCTCTTCTACAATCTTTTTCATCTCTTTTTCATTGTTTACATTAGGATTCTGGGGCATCTGACTTTTGGAATAAAGAGTGGGAGGTTTAATTTTAAATACCGTCCCCAAGGGAAAGAAAATTCCCTGAATCAGAGAACCTACAAAGGACACTGAGAGAAAAACCATCGAATAGGTAAAAAACTTTTTAGGATGATGGACTATCCAGTCCAGGCATTTCCGCCTTGTTTGTTTAAATAAAGGGTTCATGGCTAGTACGAATTTTTAGATTGATTAGAAATGTCTTCATTATCGATGATACGCCAGTTTCTCAGGATCACACCATGCGGGTTGTTAGGACTGCGGATGAGATCTTCAAAGAAACCCTCTGTGATTAATTTTCGGGTAATAATGGATGACTTCCTGGTAATCATCTGTTTTCCGAAAAAAACGAATTTCTTTTGCTCCGGATTTAGGGTTATCGAATCCGTATGGATACTAACCATTGAACTCGAAGCTATAATCTGGTTATAGAAACCTTTTTCCCTTAAGTTGGTGTATTCTTTCTTTCCACTGTCATCAATCAGATAAAGGGATTTCTGAATATTGTCCTTGATATAGGTATCGTCAGGAGCCAACGTGAAAAATAATCTATGAAAAAGTTCGATCTGAGCTTTATATTCAACAGGTCTGTTGAGCAAAACATCGGTTTGTTTGGCCAAAACCGGAACGCCATTATCCAGTATGTAAATGGATTTTCTGGAATCTTCAATGATTTTATAAGCAAAGAAAAAACCACCGATAACAATGAAAACAGCAAAAAAAATACTCGCCAGAGAAACAATCTTGTTAATCTTTATTCTTTGTTCAATATTTTTGATAAGCATTTTTATTTTAGGAATTAGAAATTAGACACTAAGGATTTTATTTATTTTCCACTTTTCATGGCTCTGTTTACTCTACCGGATGCAGAGCCTGCCGCAGCAGATTTTGCAGCCGCTACACCTCCTGTTTTAGCAGCTAGTATTGCCGTTTTTACAGTACTTGCCATTTTACCAGCGGCATTCTTCATTTTAGTCATTACTCCTGCTCCTCCGGCCGTTACAATCGTATCAGCAATTGTTGGAGTCATTAAAACACCAATTCCCGTAACGATATAAGCAACACATGTAAAAAGCTGATTATAGATCATTCCTGAATTATTAATGTAGACCATTAGAGCATCTAAATTGGTAACAGTACCATCTGTTAAAAGCGTATTGTAGCGGTCTATTTCCATAGTATAACCGGAAGCAATGAGTTGCTGACCTATATTGATAATGGTATAAGCAACGAAAGTGTACAGATTGATGTTGATGAATTTAGAAACCCAGCTGTACAAAGAGTTTTCAAATCCCGGAACAAGAGCCATTCCCACAGCAATAGGTCCTAAAATAATGAGTATATAAGCCCAGATCTTCTGAATAAAGAAAATAAGATAGACACAAATCCGAAGAATGGAGAGGCATATAAACTCAATGACTTCAGCTACTAATTTTTGCATCTGGAATTGCATTCTGATCTGCCATTCCTTAATAGGCTGGATAAGTTTATCCAGTCCGTCACTAATATCAAACCAGGAATCATCTGCATCTTTACCAGTATTCTCAATAACCTCCTGTTTGGCATCTTCACTGGCTTTGAGTTTTATGACGGCATCCAATAATTGCTGTTGCTTTTTGAACCTTTCTACTCTTAAGTCATTGACCTCTGATTCTATATCACTAAAAATGGCGACTCCCGGTTCTGCAATAGCCTCAAAGGGAGCTTGAATCAAATTCACGAATCCTGTCCAGTAAATCAGGGTAAATCCAATCAAAACAGGTTTTAGCATAGGCATAATTTCCCATTCTCTGTCTCCGGCAGCCATTTGCCATCCCATATACCCCAGGTACATCAAAGCACCTAATCCGCCTATGGCCTTTCCAACCAGTGCAGCATCATTTGCACTATCCTGAACACTGGTATCAAGCTTTGTAAACACCTCCATAAACCATTTCTCAAAAGCACCATCACCTTTTAAAAACTGAAGTAAATTACCATAATCACTGTCTGTTTGGGCAAAGCCCATTACTGGGAGTACTATCGCCAGTAAACAACAAAATAAGGTTAGCTTTTTATTCATATTTAATATCGGTGTTTGTATTGTTGCATTATACGCTCAGCACGCTGCTTGTCCGATGACGGAGTCCAGCCCGAAGGCAATGCAGAAGGAGAATGATCTTTCAAAATATTTTTATAATCCAGAAGCAGGGTCGTCTTGTTATTTTGCTTTCTTAATTCCTGTACAAATTTCCTCCACCGTAAGAGTGTTTCGTGGTACATCATAAAGCGTTTTCCCCGTGGCATATCCATAGATCGGGACATAGCGTATTTCTCTTTAATGAGATCAAGTTCCTCCTGAAGCCTTTTTAGTGTTCCTGTAGTATGAAGTGTTTCATAAGCCTCCTGATTTTTCAACCGCCATTCCATAAAATTTTGTGGCGTATCAGGAAATTCTGTGATTGGCTTTAACATCCGCTTGTAATACAAGAGCCATAACGGATCAGCATCTACAGTAACACTCGTCCAATGGGCAAAATCCTGAACGCTCCTTTTGTAAATGGTATCGGAAGCTGCCTTTATTTTTTTAGCCTCTTCTTCCTCGTATTTCAATTGAGCAAATCGCTGATTTTGTACTCCTGTAGGCTTTAATGGTCTTATGTCCTCTCCATCCTTATAATCTCTATTGATATTTGGAGCCCACATCCCCCATACCGTGGCGTAAGCAAAATTGGTTTGAATCCCTAAAAAATATTTGGGATAAGGTCGCCAGTCTCCCCAGCTTTCAAAAACCATTCTTTTATGTTGGGCAACAATGGCCGGATCATTCAGGCGCTTTACACTCACTTGTGCAAAAACTCCCATAGTTATAAACAAGAATGAAAAGCCTATTAATTTTCTGAATTGATATTTCATCGTTTAATTAAATATGTATTTATATTTTTGAATAATATCTCCTACAATCGCTCTGTCGACATTAATGTAATTTCTAAGGACAGGGACCTGATAGAGATAAGGAATCTTCTTGGCATTCTCTAAGCGTAAAATGATATAGAGAATATTACCATTGATGTTTCTAGCCCTTGTAAATACCTTTTCCAAAAGCATTTCCCGATCCATAGCATCCATCAAAAAGTCTTTGTTTTCATTTAATATATCCGCCGATACTTCCTGCTGAAGCTTTAGCACCTGCTCTCCTATTGCGCTATAATATTTTGAAACTAAAACCGCATATTCAGGGTGTTGTATCGATAAATCCAGCATTTTGTTAGAATTGCTTACGATTTTTCCCACATACTGATAGAGATAGATGAGCTTTTTACTCTGGGTAAGAGCCGAATTAACATTTTTCAGCTGCTGATAGATATACTCTTGAATGGCGATCACTTGTGCGGTCTTATTTTTAATCTCATTATAGAGCTCATTTTGCTTTTCATAAGAATCTAAAAACACCTGCTCACTTCCTAAACGAACACCGTGATTGACGGTAATCTGGGATAACAGCTTGTCATTAATCACTATCTGCTGGCTTTTTACATAAACCGCAGAAAATACTATAATTCCGAAGGTTGCTATTTTTTTCATTTCTTATTAAAAGGATTTGATATTCTTCATGATATTTTCCACAACCTGCCTATCCCTGTTGACATAATATTGGAAGGCTCTCTTATTCCTTAGGACTTTGGCTTTAATGTCACGTATTTTTAAAAGCATGTGGGTAGAATTCCTGCTAAGGGTTTTCACCTCTCCTAAAGCATAGTCCAATAAAATTTTACGCTCCGATTTTTCCATTTGATTGATCGCTCCGTAAGAGAGAATAATTCCTGTAATTAGGCGGGTTACCATTTGCAGATCATCCACATACTGCACTCCGGAAGGCAAAACCGTTATAATCGAATAAGGTGCTGTACTCAATTCATCAATAATGGAAGCCTGATTTTGAGTAATTTTCTTAACCTCCCTGCTCATCGCTACTCCGGTTGGAATGGCCTGCAGAGCAAATGAAACAACCCTTAGCCTGTCCTGTATTTTAGTAACCTTATCCTTAAAGCTATTCCATTCGCTTCTGTTGGTGGTCTCAATACCAGCATTCAGAGCCTGATTCTTTCGCATTTCCTTTTGTCTGTCATGCTCTTTCATCGTGGCATTAATTTCTATATTCATCATCGGAAAGGAAACATTTTCTTTCTGCCAGGCAGGGGTAGAACCCCCTCCTGAAGAAGTTAATACCACATAAACTACCGGAATAAAGAGGCGTAGAAAAATCTTTTTTTTGAGCCCATAAAGTCGGTGAAACTTATTTTTCGAGTTCATACAAAAAAATTAAAAATTGCGTTTGTATCGGTTCATAATGTCTTCAACAATAGCCTTATCCGTATTGATGTATCCGGCAAAAGGATTAATAGAGTTCCAAAAGCCCAGTCTATTAGCCTTTTCAAGTCTCAGCTTTATGGCCAGAAGCCACAGCTTTAGACTTTTTACATTTCCCGAAATATTGTGCAGAATTTTATAGCGATCACCTGCCGTAGCAAGGTTGAGCTCTCCCGAAGAAAGAATATCCGATACATCTGTTACGATTTTCAAACTTTGCTCATACGTTTTTTGAGACGCTTTAGTTCCAAAAATGGCGTACTGTGGATGTGCAGAAGCCAGTTGAACCACATCAGAAGAATATTTATAACACTTATTTAGTTCTGAATAAATTTCTTTTACCTGAAGTCCATTTTGTAAGGTTCCGGAAACTTCTTTTAAACCTTTGAGTATTCTGTTTTGAATATCATTAGCTGCCACCATCTGGGTTCCTACCCACATTTGTGCATCTTTCAGCTTGGAAGTTTCATCTATGACTTCATTCTGTTTGGCTTTCAGGTTTTCTGAATACAGGATCATCGCTGCTGTTACCGTAGGATCTATATAGGTATTTTGGGCATATAGTAAGCTTCCGAATCCTAAAAAAAATAAGCTAAACTTTTTCATATTCATAGACTTCTCTGTTAACTAATTCCGAAAAACTGATGTTATAATCTTCTAATTCCTGAGAGATAATTTTGAAGATATTTTTACCGGTATTCTCCTTCCTGTTCTTAAGCTCATGATAGAACTTAAGAACTTTCTGATCTAAAGGTCTTTTATACAGATTTACTAAAGAGACCATACTTCCCATATCATCCCCGAAGTTCTTTACCTGTTCTACAAAAATTTCCAGGGCCTCATCATAGTTCCCATGCTTTTGTACATAATATTCAACAGCCGATTTTTCAGGCTTTTCCGTAGTGTAGGTTAAATACTGCTCGAGAGATACTTCGTTACCGTATACTTCTCCTTTAGAACCTCGTTTCAGATAAAATTCCTTGAAACGGCTTCGTCCCTGCTTATTATTTAAGTTGTTGATCGTGAAAATCTTATTCTGCTCTACTTTATTTAAGGATAATAAAGCCGCTATACGATCAAAATTGTCCTTGAATTTGGTCTGATCCAGAAGGATAAACGTATCGGAATTATTGATAATACTGTCTTTTACAACAGCATTTCCGATAATATCATCCAGTTCCTGGGTTACCACCACCGCTTCACCCCAGAATTTCCTTACAGTCTTATAGAGATATAAAATATATCCACCCATTAATTTTGATGCAATCGCCTTCCATGCTTCTTCGATTATAAGGGCTTTACGACGATCTTTTCTGAGTCTCATTTTCTGGATGAAAGTATCCATAATGATAAGCGTTACAATGGGGAAAAGCTTGGGATTATCTTTCACATTATCAATTTCGAAAACAATAAAAGGCTCATCAAATAGCGTATTGTCAGCACTTTCATTGAGTGTGGTTTCATATCTTCCGCCTTTGTAAAAATCCCTTAGAACAAACAGGAAGGTCCTTAAATTAAATTCTCTTTCCGTTATTCTGTGCTTTTTATTACCAAGGTAAAGAGGCAAAAATTTGTCGCAATACTCATAAAATCCATTGAAAGAAAGCTCTCTTGTATTAAGCCTTTCTTCCAGTTCCTTAATCTTTTTAATGAGAGCCTTTTTAAAAGATTCATTCCACTCCTTCAGATCTTTGGGCTGTTTTATAATTTCATTAGCCTGAATAATCATCAGTAGGGTTTCATTATAGGCTCTGCGCTTTTCTTCACTGCTCAAAGTTTCATAAGCCTCATAGACTTTATAGAATTTTTCACTGTCATAATCAGGATTATTCATGTTTTTATCCGGATGATATTCAATCGCCAATTTTCTAAAGGCTTCTTTAACTTCATCAGAATCGGCATCGAAAGCTATTCCCAGTACATCATAATAACTATGTCTCTCCGCCATTTCTTCCTCATAGTCTGCAAGAATATCTTCTTCATGAATATTATATTTACTTAAGTAGAGCATTAGTTCTTCAGAGCTTTTATGCTTATACCACTCTGTTCCCGAGTTGAAATAAGTATGATAATAGGACATCAGTACATTATCCAATATGGATTTCTGCGCAGAGGTCATCATAGCATCCGGTCCCTGCCAGATTAGAAAGATCAGATTGGTCAAAAACTCTATTTTTTCAATATTGAATTCTTTCTTATCCATCAGAAAAGGATTCATCGTAATTGGCTTTTCTTCTGTGTACTGAATATATCGCCCACCTTTGTACATACATGTTCCCGAGTAGGAATCTCCTGTATCTACGATCACAACATCATAATTATAGGTGAGATACTGCTCAACGATATTATTCATCAAAAAGCTCTTGCCTGATCCGCTGGGTCCCAGCACAAACTTGTTCCGGTTATTGATTCTTCCGATCTTAATCGGTAAATCCGCAGGATCAACTTTTATAGGGACTCCCTGTCTGTCTGTAAATCTTAGGTAGAAGCTGCTTTCTTCACTCAAAGGGTAGCTTTCTTTAAAAAAAAAACAAAGCGCAGCTTCGCTTGTCGTCATAAACAGATCATATTCCCTAAGCTCTGTAGCATTGCCCGGAAGGGCGGCCCTGAAAAGCTCAAGCTGATTATAGGCATTCTTCGAAACAATAATTCCTTTGGTGAATAACTTATTCTCAATCATGGATTGGATATTTTCCATTTTTTCCAGTGTAGGAGCAGAAAACAAAATGGAAAAATGGGCATTGACAACTAACTGTCCATCTATAGCGATATTATGAAGCAGGCTCTGAATCTCCTCCGCAATAATGGCATTGGAAGGAGAATTGTTAGCAGCACCTTCGTGCTTTTTCTTCTTTTTGTCAAGTTCCCTTTGCTGCTGTGCCTGATGTGGAATGGTAATGACCTGGTTGTAGATTATCGTTTCGTAATCTTCCAGCTCTCCTATAAAAGTGAAATTATCTACTGCCGTTTCTCCGGCAGCTCCATTACCTCCTAATAGGGAATATGGTTCTATTTCAGAGGGTAAATCAATCTTTTCTACATCGACATAAGAAATATTCTTAACAAACCTGCTTCCTATTTGCAAATACTCCTGAGTACTTTTGATATTATCATAAGTCGGAGTATCTGTAAGCTGCATGGTTAAAACTCCGGACAGGTAATATTCAAAGTCTTTTTCAAATAAGAACTCAGGTTCACAGTTATTTTGCTTTAAAAGCATATAGACCTTTTGACATTTGTCCCGGAGTTCTTTATAGCTCTTTTCTGTTATATTGCCACCGGTCGCTGACCGGCCGTTTTTCTTTATTTTGTCATTAATAATATCCGTGAACAGTAACACCGTTTCAATGGTTTTGAAAAGTCTCCCGTCAAAATGCTCGGAGTATTTCTGTTGCAAAAACTGATTGGATTTCTCAGCCGTGTATCTTTTTTTGGCGAAAATATCAAGCTTTTGAACAATCCTTCCTTCTCCGATAATGGATACTACCTGATTCAAAACCGTATGGAAATGGAGATAATGATCCGGATCTGCCGAGTACTGTTCCACCATATTTCTAAGCCTGATTCCTATAATAGGATTTCCATACTGCCCGAAAAGAACATCAAAACCCCAATCATAATTTTCCCCATAGTCATAGCCGATGAAAGGAATAGTAAATGCTTGTTTTTTTGTTTTCATACGGAATTATTTATTTTTTGATTGATTGTATGGCCTTTTGCTTCCACTTTTCTGGAAAAGCTTTTTATTGTTTATCCTTTTGGGAAAAATGAAAATTTGATTATTGTTTTTAGTCTTATCGTACAGTCCGTATTTGTCCTGTCTTCTGAAGATCAGATAAACACCTCCTCCGGTCGCTAAAAGCCCCAGTAAAGAGCCTAATAGTCCAAATTTGGATAATATGAGCGCTGCAATGACTCCGCCTCCGATAACACCCACGGCATAAAAAATATATTTGCCTTTGAGCCCGAAGAATACAAGAGGCTTTTTCAGCCCCTTGTATAGGTAGAATCCCATGACTTATGCAAAGAATGAGGTTACAAATTCCGGAACTACAATCAGAAAGATCATCGCTCCACCATAACCAAGGATTTCTTTGTTCACATCCTGGTCTCCATTGGTCCATTTGTTATATACTCTAAGACCTCCAATAAAGCCGACTAATCCGCCCACGGCTTTCAAAATCAGTTTAATGGGGTCCCAATAATCCTTAATATCACTGGCTGCATTTGAAATAGCCGTTGCTCCTCCCTGAGCAAATACAGGAGTGATAGCGAGAAGAATTACACAGGCTGTCAATAACTTTTTTACCACTTGATGGCATTTAAATTTGTGATTCATAATGATTAAATTTTATTATCAGAGTTAGATTTTATGCTTAGAATTGGGCATAAGAGGTATGCTATCCTTATTGGTTAAGGATCATACAGGGTAATTTTTGAAGTGTTTTTTGCTTAAATTATAGAGTGGTAGACTTTCTGTCCATCGTAGTTAGCGACCATTTGAACAGTTGTCTCCGATAAATTCAGGAGCTCTTTCCAGTGGGATTTAGTTTTCTCCTTTTTTTCGCTCTTAGAATCCTGATCTGATATATTAGATACAGGCTGAGATTGGTTGGTGTGATCTGGCTGATTCTTTTCTTCTACTGTCGGAACGCTGTTGTTTTTTGCTGGTAAAGGCATATCATCAATATCCTGTTCAGCTTCAAATCTTTTCCTTAAGTCTTCCAAATCCGGTTGCTGCTCACTGGAGGATTGTGTTGGAAGGTTAAGTTCCCTTTTCAAAAAGGATTGGGGAGTTCGGATGTTTTCAACATCTTCAATTCCAATGGAAGTCGGAACCTGGTCACGAGTTTTGGAAAAATCACCAAGTGAAAATTCCTCAGTTAAATCTACATGTATGATTTTCTCTTTCCTTAAAAACAGATCATACAGGATATTTCCGGCATAGTACAGGAAATAAAGTCCTAATAGAATTAGTGAATACTTTATCATTTCTTATTTTTGATTTTGTTTTTACTAAGTGACTAGCCTTAAAGGGTAATTTGCAGTGCTTCATTAATTTGGTCTATGATTTCATTGAATGGTCTTTTTATAGCATTTTTTTGTTCATAAGTAAGCTTTCGGGTATCAATGGTCTGTAGACAGTTTCTCTTATATACGGGGCTTTCAATCAGGGTTCCATATTTTGAGATTTCTATATCCATTTCCTTTTGGTTGAGATATTTATAGCCTTTGTCATATTTGGAACGGATAAAGATCCGCTCTGCCTCACTTTCAAGAAGTCCCAGCAGGTTTTTGAATACCAGAGTAGATTTTACAGATACATCAGAATATTCAAAGGGAATGATGATAAAATCGCTGTAAATGAGTAGATCACTGTATTTTTGATCGAGTGTACCCGCCAAATCAAACAGGTAGATTTCTTTACTCTCCTTTAAGTCAATAATTTTTTCTAAATCTGCAAAAGGCTGTTCTTCATCCTCATCTCCTATAACTTCCACATCATACAGCTTAGGCAAAACAGAATATTCATCTTCTTTCCATTTATTAAAGAAAGACTTCTGATAATCAAAGTCAAACACATTAATCTTTCTTTCAGATACTACAGACAGATAATTGGCAAATGCTAAGGCAAGCGTGGTTTTCCCCGCTCCGCCCTTTTGGGTGGCGAACGTGATAATCATAGTATGGTTGCTACTTGGTAATTGTAGGTATTTAGCCTTTATGTTAACTGGAAGCCGAACTTCGGCCGGCTTATCGATTTTTCTTTTTACGCCTTTTCTTAAGCTCCTCCTCCGCAGGATCTTTTCCAGATCCTCCTGAAGATTTACTGAATTGAAAAATCAAATCATTAATACTTTTACTCAGCTCTTTTGTAAGCTGTTCATTTTGGCTTACTGAAACCTGCTGCTGGTTTAGATTTGGATTCAGAAACTTTTGATAGTCACTCTCCCCTATCAACTGTTCCAACTCTCCTACATAATGTAGTTTTGAGTGAATAGCGTAATATTTATCGTCCTTCGATTTTATAATATGAACATCTTTTGGACTCTGTGTTTTAACATATTGCTTTACATCCCTCCTGATAGAGCCAAATACTTCTCTATTCTTCCTTTTCTTAGTTTCAAAAAGCACAAAATCTTTTGGTATACCATTAGGATTCTGACGTTTTAAATATTCTATCAGGATTTGTTTGGAAACTTCATCGGCTATATTGTAATCTTTTAGCCCTTCAAAAAGCTTTTTATCAATAGTTTCAGCGGTAAATTCAAACAACTCATTCATTTTCAAAATATCGCTTCCTTTATACACCGATCCTGTTTTATGGTCAATCAAACTATATCCGAAAGGTTTAAGATCGACAGCTGATTTTTCTTTATTAGAAATATGGAATACAATATCAACCCCAAAGACATCTCTCAATTTTTTCTGAAGCTCACTCTCAAATTCAATTTTAGGGAGCATTTTTGTTTTTAGCTTTTCCTCCGGTAACATAGCCTCTTGTGCTCTATGGTCTTCAATCTTAAACACTTTGCACGAGTACAGTTCTTTGTATTTTGAGAAAATCGCCTTAAACTGCTTCGCTCTGGAATCATTTCTATGATTACTAAAGTTTAGTTCGGTAGCATTAATTGTTTTTTCCCGAACTCCGTTCTTCAAAATATCCAGAGCATTCTCATCATTCTTATTTTGAATAAGCTTAAATCCACTTCTTTCCAAAAGCAGTTCCAGTTGCTTAAGAGAACTATACCGGTAACCCAGTAATTTTTCTATTTGCTCCTGCGTGTTTACTCCATACAGCTTTTCCATTGTCAGGCTTAATGCTTTCTGGGCTTTAAGCTTTTCATAGCTGTCATTAATTTTCTTACCAGTCTGCTTGTCTACACGGGTTGAAACAATGTGTATGTGATTATTTTCCATATCATTATGGAAAACTACTATATAGGGCTGCTGCCCATATCCCAGCTCATCCATAAAGTTTTCCGCAATTTTTGTAAGTTCTTCTTTGGTGTGCTCTTGAAACTTCGTAGAAATAGCAGCATGAAATTGAGGCTTCTTTACCCTTTCATTATTTGAAACAGATTTCAAATAGTCCCGAACATCATGCTGGCTACTGTTTTCGTTAATGGAAGAAGGAAAATTTTTCATCAGCATCAGTTCTCCCGACCCTTTCTCTACTTTTTTGTCATTATACTGCACTCCGGGAAAACCTGATCCCGCAGGTTCCATGATCTTCACAATCATCTTGCAAGCATTGAATAGATTTTGGAAAAGATCATATTCTGCTCTCTCTTCAATTTTTCAATTTCAGAAAGCTTATCAAGGAAATTTTTTAATGCCTCTTCAGAAATAAACTTTTGTCCATTTACGATTCTTGCAATCTGGTTAATATTGGTTTCTATCTTGATAAAAATATTATCCTGTTTTTCAATGAAAGCCATTACCTTTCGTCTTTCATCATTCAGAATTCTGTTCTCTACTGAATGGATAATCAGGCTAGTCAGGGAAATCTGCTTTTCTGAGCAGATCCTTTTCCAGTTTTCTTTTCTGGATTTTTGGATTCTTATGATAATTAGGTCTTCTTTTCCATTTTTTTCCATTTTCAGTTTTTCCTATGGTAAATAAATAGTCGAGGTTTTATCAAAAAAAATAGCTCTTCACTTCTTGGTAAGTAAGGGGTAATATTGTCCCTCAAAAAAATGACAGAAAAATAAATCAGTGTTTTCATTTTGTTTTGATTAAAATTTCTTTTGCAAAATTGGGGTATAAAAACACTGAAAGCAATAGTATTCATGGGGTGTGGGCTAAAAAAGAACACGCTGGACTTATCTGGAAGATCTGGAGATTAAAAAAGAATGTACTGGGCTATTCTGGAAGATTGTACCTGATTTTCCCCAAATAAAAAAAACGAGTTCCGAAGTTTTTTCCCCTTTTTGCAAAAAAGGCAAGATCGTCTTTGGATCATACAACTTGAAAAGTTTGTATATACAAAGACACATCTTGCTCTATTAAGTCGCCCACTTTTTTCAGAGTTCTGAAAAGCTTTCTCTCTAAACCATAAAACACTAATAACCAGAATATTGATTTTATTTATATGGTTTTTGCTGTTGAAAGAAAAAACATTGCAAATATCGAAGTGCGGAGAATACACTAACCTGTATCCATTTTACTCAGGGTAGGAAGATAACCTGATACATTTTTACACAGGTTCTGTAATAGGATGGGTAAAATTTACGCAGGTTAGAATAAAACATGGGTAATTTTTACGCAGGTTGCAGCTTTGACAATTAATATTCAAGATCAGAATGTACATGATACTTTTTTATTCAGGTCTTATAATAAGCTGGATAAAAATTACGCAGGTGAAAAGAAAACATGGGTATTTTTTACGCAGGTTCCAATTTTTGCCTGTAATTATTTAAGATCAGACATGAACCTGATACTATTTTTGCACAGGCGCTACAATAAGGTGGTAAAATTTACGCAGGTTAAAAGAAAACATGGGTAATTTTTACGCAGGTTCACTTCATCAATAAGTATATTTTACCCTAAGTAAGTAATTAATCCCTGCAAGAGAGATATTTTGGAAATTAGTCGTATTTTAGATTTAAATAAAAATAGTATGGCTGAATTTACAAACAAATCATTTGATTACACAGATATTGTAGCGGGCAATGAATATAAGATCAAAGTATTGATTGTCTCTGCACCTGATGATATTCAGATCTCTAATATGGATACCAAAGAGGCAAAAGGATTTATCTTTAACATAGCTGTTAGCACTGAGCCACGCCTTTCGAATGATTATTTTGATACAGCAAAACAGTACGTGTACGTATTTGGCAGGGAGGGTGAGCATAAATTCGGCTATCTTGAAAACGGTAGTCTGGTTGAGACCGCTGAAAATCGCTTTATACAACTACTCGCGGTTCATACGCAAGAAATTCTTATGATTGCCGGGAATGAAGGACACTTCCATGTATAACTGTTTATGTTCTTCGCATTTTTGATGATATTTTTGAACATTGTTTTAAAAGACTTCGAAAGGCAAATGTTTTACTATCAGTTTTATGAATAAAAGAATTAAATGGAGAATAAGTCTCAAAAAACGATAAAATCATAGAGATTACAGCAAATGAAGAAGCAAAAGAAGAGTTTTGATTCATTGATCGAACCAATCAACAACTATTTGGAATCATATCACTCTGAACAAAGGATTGCGAATACAAAGGCGCATTATTCAAAAACACTGGATTGTGTTAATGCTCTTGCCCAAATTTTTGAAGAATGTTTATCTTATGGGAACTTTAAAGACGAATGGGATTATGATAAATTCTATGAGTTTCTTTATGGTCCCGAATTAATCATTACGTCAATCAAAACAAATTGTGGTTATAAATTAGGGATTGACGATAAGGGATTATATCTATCAATGAATTTACATTATAGTGAAAACTTACGTTACATGGATGACAAATACTGGAAGTTGTTATTAGCACTCTCTGATTTTAAGGATTTTGAATATGAAGAATATGAATTTATAAGAAATGAGAGAAGAAATGAATTTCCAGAACTTTTCAAAACAAACAAGAGCATGATTTATAGAATTATGCGTAAATATATATTTGATTTTACTGAAACGCATTCAAGCTATCAACCAGGAAGTGTAGGAGAATTTAAAATTATAGCACCTTTTAATGAAGATTTTAGTCAAAGTGTTAAAAAATTTTGTGAAACATTTAAGATCATGTATAAACTGAATTATGATTTATGGAAAATTACCGACCTAAAAAATAAGAAGACAGCGACTGGAGATAGATATTAAATAGTGAGAGATTTATTCAGCAATTATGGTAAAGCATATTAAAACTTAATTTAGCCTTATTAGATCTTCATGGTGAAGCTATTTTTGTAAATCGACAAATACACTATATAACTGATTTTTGGATCAAAAATGTTAATGCAATGACAGAAAACTATGTACAATACGCAAGCGGATTTCAAAAAGACAATATTGATGAAGCGGATATAGTAAAAGCTATATCAGACATTCAGCTAATGGATGATGAGCATGGAGCCTTTTGGGTTTCAGTTATAACCGATAATGAAAATGTAATTGAGGTAAATAAAGACCTGTCACTTTCTGTAATTTTCGGAGGACAAGAAACTAAGTACCATGCTATAGATTGGAAAGAAGTTAAAGAACTTTATAAACTACTGTTGCTTGAAAAGTTCGATGAAATAGCCTCGATAATAAAATAGCGAATGCCTGGTACTAGGTTTACGTCGATGGGCTGGTGTAAAAATTTGAAACATTGTAGTCCGAAACCAGCCTAAACTTCAAACCTTTTGGACGGTTATAAGAGATACAATAAAATCCCAAAACCAATACAAATTAAATCTATGATTGTACTTCTATGTATTGATTATTTTAGAAAACCTGTAAATTGGAATTACCCATTTCTTCCAAGAATCGGAGAAAAATTATTTACGGCTGATTTCCTTCCCCATGAAGAGCTTAAAGAACCGGAAGATTATTTGGTTGTCACTGATGTGATTTGGCATAGAGAAAATACGGAATCGAAAGAATTGTGTGTAAGTTTACTATTAGATTACCAAAAATAAGGTAACCTCAAAAAAGATGAAAAAAAATAAGCTTTATATTTTCGTAATAATGGCAGTAATAATCTTACTTCTGATTTTTATTTTTGAGTATGAAAAAGGAGTAAAAATAGGAACCTGGGGAGTGAATAGATCGATTAACTGGGGATGGGACTTTGGATTTTGATAAAAATTAATCTCACAAAACGATGTGTAAAAGCTATGAGAAGTCTTTGATTTTTATTGTTCTTCGTTACCGTTTTTGTCAAGCTGCTCAATATTATCTTTTACCAGTTGTTCCAATTGATAGGTGGCAACTCCTAACGGTTTATCCATGCCCCGCATGGCATATTCTACTTTTACATTACTTTTTGATGCACAAAGTAATAATCCGATCGTAGGCTCATCGGTTGGGGTTTTAAGCTTATCATCTATGGCGCTGATATAGAAATTAAGCTTCGAGATATATTCGGGTAAAAACTCTCCTGCCTTGAGTTCAATAACGACATACGCATGTAACACTGTATGATAAAAAAGCAAATCAATTTTGTAGTCCGTATCATCAACTTCAACCGGATACTGTCTGCCTACAAAGGCAAAACCTTTTCCCAACTCTAATAAAAAGTCAGTAATTTTATGGGTCAGAAGCTTTTCTATTTCAAGTTCTTTTACTTTTTCAGAAAGCATTAAGAAATCAAAATGATAGGGATCTTTAAAAATACTTTTGGCTAAATCGGACTGATATTCCGGTAAAGTTTGTTCAAAATTATGGATTGCCTTCCCTATTCTTCCATATAAATTACTCTGAATCTGCAACAACATCACATTTCGGCTCCACTCATTTTTGACAGTTTCTATGATATAAAAAGCTCTTTCCGCTGTATCTTTTACTTTGGTTAACAAGCTGATATGATGATACCACGTAATTTGTGCAAGTGGCACTTGCACAAATTCACCACCCGATTGTGCAAGCGGAACTTGCACTATTGGAAACTCCGGATATGCTTCTGCAAAAGCCCTCATATATTTGAGATTTCTAACAGAGAATCCTTTACTTTCAGAGAAATTTTTAGCCAAATCCAATGCCAGAAGGTCAATAATTTTACTCCCCCAACCGTTTTGTTTTTGTTTTTCAATGATGGAATTTCCGATTTCCCAATACAGGGTCAATAATTCTGCATTAACCTTGAAAGCTGCCTGAGTTTGAGTAAGCTTTATTTTATTTGCTATAAACGTTGTCCAATCCTGGTAATCTTTATGGTGGATAATTTCATCACTCATATAAAAACACATTTTTGTAGAGTTACAAAGATAGCAAAAAGGCTCTGCCATAAATTATGACAAAGCAATAAAATAGCTTAAAAAGTGCCCGATGAGCAGAAAAATCCACAAAATCATTGCTATTGATTATATTTATTTTTCATATCACAGATAATTTTTCTCTATAATTATCAAAATTTATATGGCAATTTAAGATTAAAGTTTTAACTTTATTTACCATTTGATATTTACATTTGTATCCCACTAAAATGTTTTATATCTGTATTTAAATCTTAAAATCACAAAACATTAAACATTAAATATTAAAATGAATTTTTTAACAGGAAAAGAATTAAACGAAAAAATATATGATACCATTTATAACTCCGAAAAATATCTCTTAATTCTGTCCCCGTTTATTCAGTTAGACCCCTATTTTAAAAATGAGGTCTTCAAAACTCATTTAAATAATTCCAATGTTCATATCATCATAGGTTTTGGGAAAAATGAAAATAATGTAAACAAGAGTTTTGGGAAAGAAGATTTTGATTATTTTACACAATTCCCCAATATTACTATAGTTTATATTCCTAAGCTGCATGCAAAATATTATGGAAATGAAAATAAGTCTGTGGTTACCTCTATGAATTTAATAGATTATTCTTTTATAAATAATATTGAATTTGGTGTTTATTCCGAAAAAAAACTAATATCTCTCAACCAGAATTCATTTTTTGAATCTGCTGTCAGCACATGTTTTAATATTGTTGAAGAGGAAGGTTACACCATTTTTGTTAAAAGACCTAAATATGAAAAGAAATCAATATTTGCCAAAAACTATGTGGGTTCAGAGGTAGAATTAAATTACATCGAGGAATTAATAAAATTCGGGCAGGTATCTAAAAGAAGATTGTCAGATTTTACAAATGAAAAGTATGTAAATCTTGCTCTAAAAGATCAAAGGAGGTCAAGAGAGGAATATCATGTTGAAAATGTCAATAAACAAAGTAAAATAATCAGCAATAAAGGGTATTGCATCAGATGCAGAACCACTATAAAAGTAGACTTGGAAAAACCCTTATGCTGGGAATGTTATAAGACTTGGTCAGTATATGAGGATCCTTTTTATAAGGAAAAATTTTGTATTTCGTGCGGGGAAGAAAATAATACAAGTTTTAATAGACCTGCCTGTCTTAAGTGCTTCAAAGAATTAAAGAAAAAATAAAATAAAACCGCAACCTTTCTTAAAAACACAAGGCAACAGCACTGCATTGTTTTTCAATAGGGTTGCACCGATTTCCGCAAAAATGCGTTTCCGACCAACAGGAGGAAGTGTATTTTTGCCGACTGATTGAATATATAAATTTTAGAAAGATTTTTTTTCAGAAGTATCAGATTTTATATTTTTTACAAACCAAAAAACATTCTGTCCATCAGAAAATTTTAAAAAAAGATTGCTATTTAGAATTATTTTCTTGAAAAAAAATCAAAGAGTATAAAATTCATTATCATTTTTTTATATTTGAACTGCTTACCAATATCTAAAAGAGAAATTTCAACAAAAATAAAATGAGAAAAATACTAATTCTATCCGTAATATCAATCTATTCATTAGCATACAGTCAAGCCAATTGCGAAGCTCTCAAAAAGGAAAATGAAACCTTACAATCGATGAATAAAACTTTGGCTTCAGAAAATGAATACCTTAAAAAAGTACTTGATATTAACAAGCCAATTCTTGAAACGGAAAAAGAAAATTCTTCATTCAAAATAACAAAAATTGTTGGAAGTAAAGCCGAAAAAAGCATTGCCATTACGTTTCTTGTTGAAGCAAAAGATGAGAACAAAAAAATGACGATTGAGGATATTTTCGTAGTAGATATTGAAGGAAATGAATATAAAATTGATTTTTTCAAATCCAGCAAGCCATATCCTCAGTTAGCATTGAATGTACCTGTTAAACTTACTTTCTCATTTAAAGACATACAGGGCGAACCTTTATTTATTAAAATTTTCAGGTTTAAAACCACTTCACAACCCGAAAGAAATTCTTTTGAAAAAACGAAATCGAATTTAGAATTTAGAATTTAGGGATTTAAAAGTCTTATGGAATTAATAATACTTTGAATAATAAAATTCAAGGTATTAAATAAAAAAGACCGCAACCTTTTTTAAAAACACAATGCAAAAGCTTCGGAATGTTTTTCAATGGGGTTGCTCCACTTTCAGCAAAAATGCGTTTCCGACCGCAGGGAGGAATTGCATTTTTGCCGCCCGATTTTTCTCAGACGGCAGAAATCATGCAATTTTTATGGGTTGGGAATGAAAGTTTTTAAGGTTAAGGAAAAATCCTCTATTCTCGGTTAATCCGTTTCTGAACAAGCTCCACAGCAAGGAGCTTCCCATTTGTGCCAATGTTGAGTTGATAAACAAATCCTGCTTTTCCAGTGCTTCTGCGAGTGAACAGCTTGGCGTATCATCATTGGTTTCCGATTGTTTTAACAAATCTCCAAACTCATCGGTGATAAAAGGTAAATGATCCACCGTTTCATATTTCTCGGAATTGGGCTGTTTAATTGTTCCAATGGTTGACAATATTGTTTGACCTGTATTTTTGCTGTTTCCAAAATCTAAGGAATACAAGGGACGGTCAGCATAATAGCGACCATTATTCAGACTTTTTAATATATCCGATATTTCAAATCTTGCACTCACACTGTCAACACAGGATATATAAATATTTGAAAGAATATTTTCAGAAAAATTTTCTGATTCACTCTTTTTAAATTTTTGTGTTTCTGCTTTCCAGTTTGTTCCCACCCAACGGTTAGCACGGTTGATTAAGGCAACGGACTTGTATAACCCAACTTCCGATTCTGCAAAACGCTGTCTCCCTAAATTAGCATCGGTAATAAGATCATCATCCCACAACCGCACTTGTAGCCCTGAATGCCTCAATTGTATAAGACTGTAATTCATTTCCATTAATACTGTCAGTACTTTTGAGCCTGTTCCCCCTGCACCGATTAGGTTGATGGTGACAGGGTTTGTAGGATTAATCAGGTAATTATCTGTAAAATGCACTTTTATTTTGTTGTTATTCATGGCAGTAAATTTTTAAGGGTTTTATTGGTTTTTTTTAATATTTCTTTTGGAAAAGTTTTGTCTGTATTAACGAGTTCTTTCCAAAGGTTTACACAGTTGCTATTGGTAGGATTATGGTTTAAATGGCTGAACCTGCTGTTAAAAAAATAGTTTTCCCAAGCCTTTATAAATTCTTCAACCGAAGCCGAGTTTTTAATATCCACACTGACTGTTCCCATACAGACACTTCCGTTTTCATACACATTAAAAAAGGGAGCATGATATAAAACTCTTTTCTCTGTTGGTCTTTTGTCGGAAGTGAGGGCAAATACGGTAAGATTTTGCTTTGAAGCCACCCACAGCATAGCCGGAACATTTGCTGTACCATTGGGGATTCCAAGTGATTCCGTGAAGAAAAGTTTTGTTTTTCTTGCTTTGGTGTACCATATTACAGAGCCTTTTTCAGTCGGATTGATATATAGAATATGGGTTGGCAGAATACTTTCAGGTTTTAAAAATGCTTTGCTTTTTTCTTTTTCCGTATTAAGGGATTTTGCCAATATTTTGGCTTCCCTTTCACTCAGAGGGTGAGCATTAATGGGATTTCCGTTTTTATCCATATCGAAATGCTCCACATAGGTGTGTTGGTTATCATCTTCGTTAGCCTGATAAATGACCAATGCTGAAACGGGATGGTATAATGTTCCGAAATGATGGGTTATATCTTTCATGATGTTATATTTTAAATGGTATTATACTTTAAATGCTGTTCAGAATATCAATTAATCTTTCTATCAGGGGAAAAATGCAGTTTTCAAAATCAAGGTTATCATTGCTGACATTTGTTCCGTCAAATCTTTTTTGTGTGGATGGTTCTTCTATTTCCGTACATTCCTGAAATTCAGCATTAACAGAATCAAATAAAGTCTGAAATAATATTCCTTTATCATCTGCACAGAATGAAACATATTTTTCCATTGTGATGGTTCTTTCATGATAATCCTCGTCGTAGTCGTCATTATTTGTATTTCTTTCCTTCCTCTGAATATTTCGGTAAATAGTAGCATCAGGAAACATTTCGTAAAGAGCAAGGGTATCACAGGCTAAAAGGAGACAATCGGTTTCAAATGAATCTCTATTTTCAAAACGGTTGATCCTCTCTTTAAATAAGGTTAAATTCTGTGGATTGTATATTTTTTGTTCCATATAGTCACCAATCCATTCACTTTGTTTTATTTCACGTAAATATTCAGGGGTATCTTCGGTTTCATCATTAATGAGCCAGTCCGATATCATTTCATACATCCAGCACAGGTAGCTGTCCTGCTGTCTGTAATAAGGGACATCTGCAATGTGATACAGGTATGAGCAAACGGACTGTACGAGCTGTGTAGCCTGTTTATAATTGGGATTTTTAGATAATCGGTACAGTGGAACGATTGGAATGTAATATAATGTTGCTCCTGTATTATATCCTTCTTCACTTAACAAGTACGTTTTCTTGTTATCCTGTACCAAGCGGATTCTCTCCCAATTCTTAACTTTAATTTTTAACTGCTTTTTGAGATCCTCTAAAGCAAAAGCAATATTGTAAGGAAAACCTAAGTGTTTTGAATGTGCAGGTATGATTCCGTAATGTTCAGCCAATTGGGAAAGGGACTGGTAAAAATCCCTTTCCATTTGGTCTGTTTCCTCCCAAGCCTGTACGGATGGTGTGTCTTTTAGTTTGGGCAGGAACGAACAATTTAAAAAAGCATGGGTAGCATGGCTATTGGTACTGCTTTCATTTTGTCTTTCTGTATTTCTCCTGCATCCTTTGGTCTTTGCATCCAATGGACGAACTCTCCCAACTGCCTGTGCAGTTGCTTTTGTTTTTGCTGTTCGAGAAGCTGTATTTTTCCCGATATGATTTTTCGTTGCATTCATCATAATTTAGTGATTGATATTGGGTAAATAGTGGTTGGATGTAAAGAAGATTACTGAAAACTCAACCACAAAATTTTATCAGCCTTTCGTTCCCATTACACTTTCAAAACGGTATTCTACCATGTCATTCCTGATTTGTGGTGCGGATACTTTTGCAGTTGTTAGGATGGGATAAGTATTGGCATAAAAATTCATGACGGCTTCAACACTCCATTTGGGTTCGGGGTCTGTTAATTGGATTTCCTGTCCATTATCTTTCAGGATAAAAACTCTTTCTAATTGGGTTGCAAGTAACATAATTGTTGATTTTTAAGGTTGAAAATTTTGTTCCTGTTCTTGTTCCTCTTCATGCTCTTGTTCCTGCTTTTGTTCGATATTTTCTATACTTTCAGTATTAAACAGGCTTGGGGCAAAATGTCTTTCATATTCATCCTGTTTTTTGCGGATAATGTCTGCATAATCAGGATATTCCGAAGCCTTTGGAAGTGCTGACCATGCACCTTTGTAGTTGCCTTCTTTTTCGAGTTCTTCTGCTTTTTGAAAGGCATCTTTGTACTTTTCCTCTTTGGTTTCTTTTTTGTCCTTATCGGATTTTTCCTTTTCCATTGCGGACTCTTTTTTAGCTTCTTCAAGCTGTTTCATAAAGCTTTCCATATTAACCATTAATCCAGAAGCTCTCTGCAATGGCGCTGAAATATTCTCAAAAAATCCGTTGTCTAATTCCTCTGCTGTTCCGCTTAGATTCAACGGCAGAATTAGGTTTTTCGCTTTATCCCCACACTGTTCGTTGTTAAGCAGTACGGAAAGGACTAAGCTGTTTTCATCTGCCTGCCGGAGTATCAATTGTAAATCTCCGACAAGGTTTAACTTTGTAAGTTGTCTGAAAAAATTGGTTTGCATAATTTGTTGGGTTATGGATTAATTACTAAATGAGTATTGAAGTCTATTAGTTCCCATAATGAAAACTCCACTGTCCTGAATTCTTCTTCCGTATGCTTTCCATAGGCTTTATAAATGGCATTTCCATCTTTAGATATCTGTATCTGGTAATGACACAGGCTATTTTTAGGTTGTTTCAGTTCTTTTAAATCTTCTTTCTTCAATTCAATGAAAATCCTGCTCCTCTCAGAGAGCCACTCTTCCACCAAAGGATAATATACTTTCGAAAATCTAAAGAATTCCACATGGGTATCGAAATAGTTTAGCGACTTTATATCTTCATCATTTTCAATGATTTTTATAACTTCAAGACGTTTCTTTTGGGTTTGTTTCCAATGCTCGGTAATATTGATAATGGCGAAATCGCAAGCATCCCATTCACTGTTGGTTTTTGCTTTTACAAGTAAATATTCCGTTAGTATATCAGATCGTTTCATTTTTTGTTTTTTTATGTTATAAATTCTATTTCTCAGAGGTATAAACCCCGTTCACGTAGTAGCAGATAAGCTTTTCCCAGAGACGTATTAAGCCATTGGTATCTACATAATATTTTTCCGTCCAACTGCAATAAATAACATATACAGGGACATCTGCGTACTCTTTATTATAGCTATATGCTTTCGCCAGTTTTTTAGCTTCGGATTTTGATTTTGCTGTCATACTCAGGATTTTTCATAGATATATGTTCCACTTGTTTTCATGGGGTCTGCACCCTGTGTCAATCGGATTTCCTTGTTAAATTTTAATGACAAGCTTCTTGCATAGTGTATCGCTTTCGTCCTGTCACAATGGATTTTGAAGTATATTGCTACCTGCTCCCATTCTGTTCGGTCATTTCGGGACTTCATCTGAAAATTATATTGTGATTCCATACGTTTTTTAGGGTAATCTTTGGTTAATTATTAAAATGGTAAATCATCATCCGTATCCCCTGCAAAAGGGTTACTTGATTCTTGCGTTGCATTTTGCTTCGGTTCACTTTCAACATTTCTTCCACCTCCATAAACCTGAATGTATGAAGTATGAAAATTCAATCCTGAACGGATTTCTCCATCTTTGCCTATCCATGCGCTTGAGCTTGCCCTGCCTGTTAATTCTACCACCGTCCCTTTGGTAAGGATTTTGGCAACATTCGGGCTTATCCAGTACGAACAATTGTAATAGGTGGTCAGCTCCCTGCGCTCCCCCTGCTTGGTCTTGTAGCTGTCGTTAATAGCTACTGAAAAGTTCACGACCTGTCTGTCGTTTTTCAATGTGTTGATTTCTGCGTTTCTGGTAATTCTACCGATAATTGTGTTCATAATATTTTGTTTTAATTGTTAATCATTACTTTTTTCAGTTGTAAAATTTCGAGTGATTTGATTCGGTATCGAGGACACTCGGCTTCTTTCTTTTCACCTTTTCCAATGGGAAAAGCATTATTTATTTTTTTTGTTTGATTATTCTTATGTTAAAGAGCGACTGTTTGATTCGTATAACTGAGGTTCCGACTTTTTCTTTGCTAAATGACCATAGTACAGGATCAGGCACTTAAAACCGAAATGGAAAGCATTGAAATAGAGGCTCCGAAATCTTTTTGTCCGAAGGATTCAGGAGTGTCTGGAAAAATTGTTGGAGCGAAGCGGAGAGAATTTTTGTAGAAACCCAAAAAGATTTTTTTGAGTGAATGACCTGTACTACATTTGCTACAGTAAAAAGTGAAAAACCACAGTTATATATATGAATTGAATAGGTGATATTTAACCCTAGAATGATCTAAAACAACAATGAATAATTGGATTTTTCCTTGTGTTGATGTGATTTTGAAGTTTATTTTCTTAAGACCGTCATCAACATTCAAGACCGGAATTCTAAAAATTAACAGGTTTTATTGAAGGTTTTATATTTTTGTTAGTTGAAGAAGCTGAAAAAATCAGGTATATAAATCTGAATAATAAAGCACTTGTGGCAGCCAATAAAATGAGGTTACATAAATTATTTGACACTAAAAAACATCTTTATAACCATCACAATCAGCAAAAAAGCCTCCTCGTAAAGGAGACTCAAAAAATGATGATTGTTGGAAAAGTTTTCATTTCAAATATAGTGATTCTAAACAAACTCACTGACAAAAATGACCATTAAGAGAACCAGTTACTCAATATATCCCTGGCAAAACCACTCATTAAGATCCTTAAAATCTCGATAAATTAGAGAACAATCCTCTACATGTTTATATTTCATTAATATTTTGTTTTTAGTGATATTTCCATTAGAATCATTATCAAGAAAAAGGTAAATTTTATCGTATTCACCAAGTGCTTTTATTGCTTTGAAAAGCATTACAGTAGAATTGAGAATCAAATAATCAGAATTTTTAGTTTTTTCTATATTTTTGAAGGTCAGATAATCTATAAAACCTTCAAAAACAGTGATTTCTTTATTATTCTCTTCTCCCTGAATCAAAGTCACATCTTTCTTCCCTAAACAGATTTTTGAATACGGATTGCGGATTTCAAAACCACCTGAATTATTTTCAAAGGCAATTCCAAAATAATTTCTCCCTTTTAATTCATAATGCAGCTCTTTAATCAGCTTTCTCTGTTCATAAACTTTCCTGGATTTCAGGTATTGAATTAAAACTGGATGTTGAATCTTTTTTACTTTAAAACCCCTGTAATGAGACTGTGTTACGATTTCTTCTTTCTGTTTGTGATACTGTATTGAAAAATCAAATTTTCCAAGATATTTCAAAGCTTCCGAAACAGAACATTTATTTACCAGCTGAACAATAGAAATAACATCATAACTCTTCCCCGTTCCAAAGTCGAATGCTATATTTTTTATAAAATCAACAGAAAGACTGGGAATTTTTTCCTCCCTGTCCAGCGCAAAATAAAAAGCGGTCTTTCCGTTTTCTTTCACGGGAAAAAGATTGAAGGATTCTAAAACCGTCCGGATTCCGACTTTCTGTTTGATTTTTTCGCAATTCATTTTTTTTTCTTTTAAAAGCAGTTTTTTTATTCCGGAATTTCCTTTTTAATAAAAAAAAGACTTTTATTTTCTTTTTAGTTTACTTTTAATCATTCGTTGTATCTGCTTGTGACAAAGCATTTAGATTGTTTTCAAAATGAGTGTAATTCCGAATTCCAAATGAGTACAAATCCGAAATATGAATGAGTACAATTCCGAAAAAATGGCTTTTATCGCATGAGTGCAAATCCGAATTGAATTTTGTTTTCATCTCTTGTTTTCACTGTATCTACCATTTTCACCAGCTTTACAATTCCGAAATGAGTGCAATTCCGAAATCAACGCCATAAAAATTCAAATTTTAACATTTTCTTAACTTCAGTGAGTGCAATTCCGAATTCTAAATGAGTACAAATCCGAAATACGCATGAGCGCAATTCCGAAATCAGAGAATAACTGGATAACCGTTGGGCAGTATTTCCCCCATTTTTGTTTCCCTGTACAATTGTATAATAAGTTCCTGTATTTTGTTTAGAAAAGCCGTTCCCTGAAAATTCGTAGATTTTATCCCTTTCAGCCTGTTAATCCTTATAAATTCACTAAAAGCCTTTTCTATCAGTTGGCGGGTTTGCGGAATAGTTTGATATTGATAGGAAAACTGAAGCATTTCGCGTTGCTCCAGCCCATATCTTTTGCTGAAATAATAGAGCCTCCTTGTAATCTTCGATTTTCCTGCTGTATGTTCCGGTATATCTACACCTGTGATCTTTTTAGTATAAAAAGGATGAATGAAAATAAAATCACCTTTATAATGATAATTGAATGAAAGGTTATTGTACCTGTTGATATTTATTTTTGCAGTTTTAAGAAACTTGAAGCAAAAATCATTCGCGGTTTTATAGTTCAGCCCAAACTTTTTGTTCAGTGAAGAAAGTTTCATCATGGTTCCGCCTTCAGGAAGTTTTGAAAGCCAGATGGCAAAAATAATATGCTTGTTGTTTCTTATATTATACACCAGATTGTAAAGGATATAGTTATATTCGGGAATAATCATCAGCTTTTTCAGCCAGTAGCTGCTGATAAGAAAGCTTGTATATCCACGCTCATCATAACTTGGTGTGGAAATAAGCCCTCCAAATGTTTTAATCTCTTTTCCTTTAAAATTTACCGATTTATACCAGCCCATTTTGAACCGGGCAAGAAACTCATACGCTTCTACAACCTGTTTGGTTGAGCCACTCGGAGAGATTTTATTGTTCCTGATTTTAATTGATGCAAAAATGTTATTTTCGGTTTCAAATTCCTGATCAAACAGGGAAAGCTGTTTCGGACGGTCATCAGGCCGGAACTGCTCACTGCTGATAATCGAAATAATGTTAAAAATAACACGTAGCGCATTGATCGGAATATCAGCGGCTTCTTGGTCTTGGTCTTCAAAAATAAAATCGTCCACAAAATGATTTCCCAGGCGTATTCTTTCGGGAATTCTCTCGTCTTTATCCTCAAATATCTTTCTGACAAGTCTTAAATCTTTTTCCGGAATAGCCATACTTTATATTTTTAGCGTGCTCTAATTTTGATCTTTAACAGAACTTTGTTCAGATTGAAAGACCTTTAAAGCAATTTAATTTTCTCTGTCTTTAGAGTTTTTGAGCCCTCATTAAGATTATAATACAGGTAATCCCCCGTTTCATCTGTTCTGAAAACTCTTTTTTCTACTTTCCCGAAATTGGGGATTTTAACTTTCTGAATTCCTTGGTACTCGGCAGGAATTCCATTGAGACTTACTTTCTGTCCAGGCTTTATATCTGATAGTTTCATTTTTAAAGTTTTAAAATTTTAAATAGATAAACATCAATGCTTACTTTGGAGGTTTGATAGTAGGGATTGACTCTAAAGACAGCTGTTCATTATCTGTCCTGTTTTTTATATAGGGCAAAAGGTTTTTCAAAGAGGACCTCCAGTTGGTTATCGGTTTTCCTAAATTATTGCACCAATCATTACCCGCCCACAAAGCGTATTTCTCTTTAATATCGGGATTCATTGATTCTTCAAAACCACTAAGCGTATAGGCATAGTCCATAAATTCCTCCAAAGAAGGCTTGTTGACTATTTTAAAAGGTTCAGCCTTATCATTATAAAAGGATGCTTTCTCCTCCTGTTCTGTAGTTTCAGGTGTATTTAAGGCAGATAAGTCTACCGATGGTAAATTTTCATTTTCTTCTGCGATCGATACCTGGGGAAAATGTTTGATTTCTAACTTTTGCTCTTTTTCTTGGCTGAGGGTTGGTAAAGGATAATTCAGCAGTATTCTGTAAGAACAGGAATACCCGTTTCTGCTTTCATACTGAACCAGCCCCGACTTCCGAAGTGCTTCCCTGGCAGATTTTACCGTTTTTCTTGTTACTCCTAATGTATCACCAATCGCTCTATCGGAAACACTAACATTGTATCCGTTATTATCATTCGCCAATTTCAGCAGATACAGATATAGTGCAACAGCAGTGGTACTGAGTTGTGCTTTCGGGCCAAATTCCCAAAACTTTTGTGTAAGTTCCTGATAATACATCGTTATTTCCGTCCAAAAAGCTCCAGTACTTTTTGCTTATCTATAATGATAATCTTTCCCTTTTGTATAATGGCTTCATCCAACATTCCGGAGGATTTGATTTCCGAAGCTTTTGAAACGGAACAGCCCAGAACTTTGGCTAATCCTTTCAGTCCGTACTCATGCCTGTTTTCAGAACCAAAGTTTTTGATAATTTCCAAAAATTCCTCAACCGTCAGCTTCCAAAGAGGTGTTTGCGGATCTATTTTTTTCATTTTATTTTTTCTTTTATGGAAAACCTTACATTTTAGCTGCCGATTTTTCTTTCCTTAGAAATCCAGCTCCTTGCAGCAGCCTGCCAGCTGTTCATTAATTTCCCGCCTCTTAATTTCCATCTCTTAGAATTATACAATGAATAAAATTGATGTGCCTGAGCAGAGGGCAAGTCACGTTCATTAAAATACAGTTCTACTTCATAAAATGTAGGCACAGAAAAGAGGCTTTCTTTTTGTGCTGATAATTTTTGCTCCCAGAATGTTTTGTTTATTAATGATTCAGGCTGATCAAAATCTACAATCTCAATTAAGCTTCCTTTATAAGGGTCGTAACTGGGGAAATACATAATAAATCCGGCCAAATGTAGCTCTTTAATGCACCTATGATAAGTTCCTAAAGACTTTATCTTACCTAGTCCCATTACCTCTGTACGGCAGATACGAAAAGGACTTTGGAACCTGTTCATGCTCCAACACTGGAAAAGTGCTACATAGAGACTGATATGGGAAGGATACAGCCGGCTGTCTTTAACCACATGGGCAAAAAAACTGATAATATCTTTAGTCTGATTCATGATTTCCTGTTTTCTGTGGTTATTTAGAATCCGTAAGCAATTTCTCAATGTCCTTGTAATTATAATACAGGATCCCCCCTATCTTCGTGTAAGACAGGGTTCCGTTGATCCTAAGATTCTGTAAGGTTCCTGAAGAAATATTCAGAAGTTTTTTGACCTCGGAGGTACGAAGCCATAATTTTTGTTCTGTCGTTCTTACCTGAAGCAGGTCTTTAATATCTTCCAGTAATTCAGTCTTAAATTGCTGGAGATCTTCTTTGGTGATAATGGATATTGCCATGATTTCAAAAAATTTGTTTACTTGACAAATTTTGGGAATCAGGCGGGATTTCTTTCGGTAGGTCTTCGGTACTACCGAAAGATTTTTATATAACCCTTATCAATAAAAGAATTGTGGAAAAACTACTAATAATTTGATTTGTAGTCTAGAAACAGGAAAAAAATGCCTATTGATCACTATCCTGGAAAGATTGATTTAAATTATCACTTAGGTGCTGAAGGAATTTAGTTGGGTTAATTTTCCTGCTTTTTATCTCATGAAGTGTCTTATAAAAGTTTCCCAGGTTAATATTGAGTGACTTTTCAGTAAATTTAATAACCTCGCTAAATTCAATATTACCCCCATTAAATGAGCGGGTATTGTGGAGCGCATATAAAAGTTCCACCAAGGCAGATTTTGAAGCCGACCATTGGAGCGGAGATTTATCAGTTATCTTTTCGTATACATACACGTTAATTTCAGCAATGGATTTCAAAAGATATTTTTCCAAGCGGTCATTGGCAATGATCTGTGAAATTAGGTGGTCATGTGAAGTAGCAAATTTTTCATCATAATCATAAAGACCGGATGCTATTTTGGTTTTCAGGTCAAATTGATTCCTGACAAAATATTTTTGGTCAAGATAGGTGGCTTTACGCCTGTAATACTCGTAAAAGTCCATATGGTCTTCATAAAAATTTTTCAATACTTCCAATTCACATTCAAAATATTCTTTCAGGCTTAATTCCCCTGCATTGGGTTTGGCTGCTTCAACCGACAAAAGCTTTGAAAAATAAATAAACTGCGAAATAAAAGCCGGCTTGATTTCCTTGAAAAAACATACTTCGTCCGCAACAGTCGAAAACTCAAATGAACTTACCTCCTGTTTAATGATTCTTATAGCAGAATCTATTTCCATTAATGATCTCTCATATAAACTAATAGGATCATTTTTCTGTTCAAAGCCGATCTGTTCAAGCCTTTTCTCTAAAGTCAGTTGTAATCGCTGACACTTTTTAAAAAACAAGTTAGCATGCATATTTTAAATAAAAAGTAGAAATTTTTAATTATCAAAAATGATAAAGCTGTTAATAAATATAATAAAGCTAAGGTTCACCGCTCTCATCCTTAATCTTTTGAATAAACTCAGGGGGAGTGAAAGTAGTTAATTCAGTAAAGAGTTTGGAGAAATTGGACCTGTTGGAAAATCTACATTCATGAGCTATGATTTCAATGGAATACTTCCGCCATTGTGCACTGGTTGTTATCATTTCCTTAGCATACTCGATCCGCAAGCGATTGAGGTATGTACTAAAGTTCGCACCTTTATATTCATTGATTACTTCCGATAAGTACGCGGTATTCGTTTTCAGCTTTTTGGCAAGCTGATTTTGGGTAATCCCTTTTTCTAAATAAAATCTGTTTTGCTCCATAATTTCGAGCTTATCCAATATTTCTTCTACCAGCTTTTCAGGCAGCTTAGATAATTTGGTTGGAACCGTATCTTTATTCTCCTCTTCTCCTAAAGTCTGATCAGCGGGAATCTGGTACTTTTTAACACTTTTTCTTACCTTATAATACCTTACAGAAACCACGAGCAGAGCACCGAAAGAAATCCCGGCCACAATATATCCGTAAAAAGCAGAAGATTCTAACTCTTTTTTGGATATAAGCAGGTCATTGGTATCATATTCTTTAATGATCTTTCCTGAAAGGTATTTAAAATCATGATGCATCACCCGGTCAAATTGCAATAATTGTTTGGTATAATACAGTTCTTTCTTATTATCATTTTTATCCTTGTAATGTGTGATAAGCAGCTCAAAAGCTTCTCTTACCGAAGGATGGGCAAAATTTCGCTCCAGGAAAATACTATCTACTTTTTCTAAATAATTAATACCCTCATTTTTTTTATGATTTCTTAAGAGAATTTTACCTTTTAAATAATAGATCAGCGATGTATTGGTAAAATCACTTTTCTTTTCAATCCCTGCCAAAGCGATATTAAAGTCATATAAGGCTTCTTTGTCTTTCTCCTTTAGATAGGTTAAAATCCCGCTGAGCTTATAAAAATAGCTTCTCTCTATATAAAAATTTTTATCATCAGCTGATGCCTGCAATCCTTCATCAATGAGTGGGGAAACTTCTTTTGTTTTTTTCAGATAAAATAGGCAGATACCCATCTGATGAAGGCTGTTCAGATAACCTTTCTTCATATTATACCGAAGGTTTGGAAAATTTGAGGGCACAAAGGTGTCTCTATAATAGGAACGGCATTTTGAAAAAAGTGTAAACGCTTCATCATAATATCCAAGATAACTTTTGACCACTCCTATATGGTACATATTCTTATGACGTAGATAGGGATCTTTACTTTCATTAAGGTATTTCCAAGCCCTCAGATACTCATCAAGGGCCTTCTGGTATTTTCTGTAAGTAAAATAGTAAACACTTCCTTTGGTAAGATAGGAATTACCAATAAGATCGGGGTCACATGCCTGGTTAGCAGCCCATACAGCACTATCTGCATATTCTATTTTTTTATTTCTCGAAAAGCTGACAGCGTCCCGATACGCCTGGGTCAGCTCCTTATAATTTTTAAATGTTTTCGCTTCTTTGATATATGCATTGACAAACTCAAGGGCACGTTCATCGTTTTCTTCAAAATTATCATAGCGTACTCTGTAATCAGAATATTTCTGACCATTGACCAAAAAGCAAAAGAAAACACAAAAACAAAATATATTATTCAATATAAAAATAATTTAACAAAATAATGTTAATGATATTATAAATATGATTCAAAATTAAGCAAAATAGACAAAGCAAAAAATTATTTCAGCACTTTAGGAATTACACCTAATAAATCCGCTAAAACAAACTGATTTACAATTAATTACACAAAAGAATTCATTGGTACGATTTATAAATCGTACCCTGAAAATTTATAAATCGTACCAACCAACCTTTTTTTTCGAAAAATTCATGCTCTAAATTCGCTTTCAGAATTCTAAAAAACTACCGGCCGGGGATTGTTAATTTTTTAATCCCTAAATCATGAAAACCAAAATATTGACACTGCATATTGTTGCGGGAATTTTACTTTCAATTGTTATTTTATCCTGTCGCGAAGAAAACCTTCCGCATATTCCATATCCGGATGTGCCTATTATTACGACAGAAAGAATTGTCTCAAAAGCAGACAGTACTAAACTTGAAAAAGAACCGGAAATCGGTCAAACCGATCCTCCAAAAGATCGGGACAACTGGAAAGCCAGTAAGTAACCAAATTTTAAATTAGCATGGAAACTCAGCCGCCACTCATCATTGAATCGGGAAAGAACTGTCCCGTTAGTGGAATATGGAAAACCATAGGACCTCTCACTACTACCATTACGGTAAATGAAAAATCACCTATGCCTAATTATTGTGGCGTAAAAGTACTCTGGACATTATTATACCATTGTTAAAAATCTTATTATGAAAAAGAAACTAACACAGCTTCCAATATGGATTGCTTACTTTTTTATCCTCCTGTTTTGCTATGCAGCAATCAGTAAAATATTTGATTTTGAAAATTTTCAGGTGCAGATTGCGCAATCTCCTCTGTTAAGTGCTTATGCGGGATTTGTTTCTTATGCTGTGATTATTATAGAACTGTTGATTGTGCTTGCACTCATTTTCACAAGCACAAAACGATTAGGACTCTACGCCTCTTTGGGAATCATGGTTGCATTTACTGTGTATATTTTTCTCATCCTTAATTACAGTGAATTTATACCCTGTTCCTGCGGAGGCATTTTAGAAAAATTAGGATGGACAGAACACCTGATATTCAATATCGCATGTGTTTTCCTAGCAATAACAGCTATTATTATCATTGAGGAAAAGAGCAGTAAAAGATTTTCAACGTATTGTATCCGCATGATATCAGTGGTTGCTCTCAATACTTCTGTGGTCGTCTATTTGTTTTTTTCGTCAGAGCAGATCATAAAAAAGGAAAATAATTTTACCCGCAGGTTTATGATGCATCCCACACTGGAGGAGAAAAGCTTACAGCTGAGTGATTCCCACTATTATTTTGCTGGGTATGATAACGAAAACATCTACCTCGGAAACAGAAAATTTCCTCAAACTCTTTTAACGGTCAATACGGCTTTATCAAATCAAACGTCCATAAGGATCAATTTGGATAACATGAAGCATCCTTTCCGGAATCTTAAATTAGCGGTTAAAGCGCCTTACTACTATATTCATGATGGAACCGTACCCGTTATATTCAGAGGAAAGATAGGAGATTCTAAGGCACGAACCATCAGCCTGCAGGATGCTTATTTCAACCAGCTGATCGTTTTAGATTCTCTTCACTTTGCCTTAAGAACACAAAGCAGTGAAACCCAGCAATTCGTATTAGCTGATTTCAATTTAAATGCAGGTAATAAAAAGCTTCAGTTACGTCCTGATATACTTCAAAAACAAATTGACGGTGTTTTTGATATTGATGGAAGTTTTATTGCAGACAACTTCCGGTCACAGCTTATTTATACCTATACCTACAGAAACCAGTTTATTGTTATGGATGCAGACCTGAATGTTCAAAAGAAAATGAATACCATAGATACGGTGCGGCTTGCTAAAATAGAGTCAAAACGCCTTGCTGACGGAATTCATAAGATGAGTGCTCCACCATTAAAAGTGAATCTTCGTTCGGCTGTTCATAAAAATCTTTTATTTAACCAGTCTGATCTTATGGGAAAGCATGAATCTAAAAAAGCATGGAAGGAAGCCAGTATAGTTGATGTTTACAGAACGGATAAGCCTGAATATGTAGGAAGCTTTTACCTCTTTAAAAAAGATAAACACAGTATTTCTGATTTTATGGTTACGGATAAATATCTGTATGTCATTATCAATGATAAAATTATCCAATACCAGTTTACAAAACCCATAACCAAATATTTTACATCCGGGGAAGCCGAAAACCGGTCCAAAGAGTAGGCAACAAATAACATTTTATTTTATGCGAAAATTCATTTTTCCAGTAGCCCTAGTACTATTAGGAACAGGCTCAGCGTTTGCTACCAAAGTAGCAAAAGAAAACAAAAAAGCAATTGTACAGGGTTACAGAGTAGTAAACCTTGGAGGTGGACAGTTCAGCTGCGTAAATGCAGAGAAAGACTGTAGTGACGTTAATCAAGGACCAGTTTGTACTTGGTCAGTGGATGGAAGTACGCCACTTCAAAGCTTAGTGTCACCAACGATGTGCGGAATCACATTACATGAGATTCAGCCGTAATTAAATGAGCCGCCTCCGGTGAGGCGGCTTTTTTATATTAATTTTCAGTATTTTCTCATCTCTTTATTTATCCACGAAACATTTTTCTCATCCTTCAGGAAATATCCCCACCATTCCAAGGTCTTTAGATTTAGATCTTCACTCTCTTTACTACCTCTACCCAAATCATGCTCCTTGTCAGGATATAACAAAGCAATAACGGGTTTTCGGTTTCGTAAAAGTCCTGTGTAAAATGCCATCGTCTGATCGGGAGTGACATTTTCATCTTTTAAACCTGCCCATAAAAGCATCGGAGCACTTACTTTTTCTACATCATCAATCGGATTATTCTTAAAATACTTTTCTTTATTCTCTGAAAAAGGAACACTCATTTCAAATTGTCCGTTTTCGAATCTTGCATAATTAGCTATGTTAAAATGGGTACTATAAGAAAAATAAAATCTTACAATATTATTTACCGAAGCTCCGGAAATATAGGCTGCAAAACGGTTTGATCTCGTTGCAGTAAAATTCGTTTCATAGCCTCCCATGGAATGCCCCGTGAGTCCTATTCTCTTTTGGTCAATATTGGGATGTGATTGCAATTGATCCAGTCCACTGTTTACACAATCCAATGCTGAGATTCCTGTTCCTCTTGCATCATAAATAATGTCCGGAAGAAATACAAAATATCCATGTTCCAACAGTAATCTCACATTAAAGCCATCCTCATCATAATCAGGAATAGGATAAATACCACAGGATTCAGCCTGTTGCTGATAAATCCTTACCACCATCGGGTATTTTTGATTGGGATTAAAACCTATGGGATAATACAATGTTCCTTTTAAAGGTGTTCCTGCTGTATTGGTATATGATAAAATTTCCTGTTTTTGATTTTTAATGATTTTGTCTTCTTTTCCCGATCTGAATATTTGTGTTTTTCTATTTTCTTTGTTTTTGAATTGAGTTTCATACCGATATAGTACAGGTGGGGTGTTATAGTTTTCTTCAATACTGAAAATACTGCCCGTGTCCTGATTATATTGGATGTCTTTAATTCTGTTCTGAGTCGGTGGGATGAGTGTTTCTGTTTTCCCTCTTCTCCAATTGATATAAGAGGTCAGGTTATTCTTTTTATCACGTACTTTTAACAGCATTGGTTTTTGAAGGTTTATAGCGCTTACTTCAAACCTTGCATTATATTGTGCATAAGCGGGCCAGGTTTTCTTATCCATTATTTTGACTTCTTTTCCTTTAGCAATTCCTGCCGGGCTCATCTTTTTAGCCTTTATATCAAATTGCCAAAGACCATTATCACTTTCAAAGAATAAAAACCGGTTATCACTGCTGAATACAGGATTTTTAAGCCCTTTTTCAGTGATAAAAGACGGACTGGGCAGCTTGTTTTTCGTAAACGATGTAAGATCATACAAAACCCAGTTTCCTTGATTTTCCCCAAATCCTACAATATACGTCCCATCTTTTGTTCCTGTAATTTTAGAGGAAGCGGTAAAAAGGGAATGGTAAGATTTATCGGTTATATCATAAAGATATATTGAAAATACAAGAGATGTATTGACATAATTAAATTCCTCTTCGGTATTAAAAGCTAAAAAATAATGGCTGCTCCCCATGGCTGCAAATGTTGAAAAACGATCTGTTCTAAGCTTTTCTGAATGATTTGTAGCAGTGTTCCAAATTTGGTATTCATGCTCCTGTGTCCCGTATTTCTTTTTCCTCAAATTTTTATCAGACCCGTACCATACCTCCACCATTTCCTCTTTTATAGAGGGAATCCTTTTGTCAAAATCAATGAAATAGGATTTCCCGTACCCGATTTCAGTAATGGTAACAAAATCCGCTTTTCCCGAAAAGCTTTTGAAACCTCTTTTCGTATCAGCGTTTCTCTGATTTGTAGACATGCTTTGGCTTGTAGGTAGAAAAGTAACCTGCAAATGATCCGAATTCTGAGCTTTTTCCGTAACAATCAAATATTTTCCTGAAGGGGCTAATTCCAGTTTCGTGATTTCATTTTCTGTGGAATACAAAGTTTCTTTGTTTGAATTATTTTCTTTGCTGCTTTTGTTGTCACTGAGTATAACTGATACAATACTTGTATTTTCTTTCGTTTGTTTATTTTCTTCTTTTTCAGCAATAAAAATTTTTGATTTTTTATCGCTGGTATATTGTGAAACACCCGAAACAGAATTGATAAGCTTACCATTTTTATCGTACAGATTCAGGCTTTTATCTTTGTCCAAAATAAAATAGTGTCCGCCTTTATCTAAAGTTTCAGCTCTCTGCACATTTTCATAAACCTTCTTTTGACCGGTTTTTAAATGTAACAATTCTGCTTTTCCATCTCCTAAAGCGAGTAACTTATCATTGTCCAGAAAAATAGTGTTATTTCTTTTAACCAATTTGTGAATAAGCTGGTCAGGATTTTGTGAATTAAAAACCAATATCGTATCGTTATTCTTTTTATAGGTTTTAGTAACCAGTACATAACGGTCATTGGGAAATGCTTTGAGATTAGTAATAGTATAAAACTTTGACATCCAAACCTCTAAGGTGTCTTTATCTTTTTTAAGATTATTATTAGTCTCGGTTTTTTGCCCAAAAAGCAGTTGCGTTGCCGTTAAACCCATCAAAAATATGAACACCAACAATTTTTGCATTCTATTAAACATGCTGCTCCTCAGTTTTGTTTGTCTATATTTTTTTGCTTTCATTTTCATTTCAGCGCTTTCATTTTTACTTGATTCATTTTCTTCTTACCTCTTGTTTATCATTACTACTTACATTTAATACCCTGCATTCTGTGGATTAAGGTTAGCATTCAGTAATATTTCTTTCTGAGGAATCGGGAATATCCTGTGAAATTCTTTCCAGTTGGGTTTTGTAGCTTGTAATGTCTGTAATTTGTTCAGTCTTTTCAGGTCAAAAAAACGGTGCCCGAACTCGGTGAAAAATTCTTTTCTGTTTTCTGATAGAATTTCACTGAGCAAATTTTCTTTGGAAACAGGATTCGTGATGGCAACCAGTCCCGCTCTTTGTTTTGTTTTATTCAGATACGGTAACGCTTCCGTGAGCTTATCCTGCTGAGCCAACGCTTCGGCTAAAAGCAAATACACTTCTTCAAGGCGGAAAACCACCGAATATTCTGTGGTATTATTTGATCTGTTTTTATATTTCTCTGCCCTATACCATATGTTTCCACCCACAGTTATAGGAGTCATCCAGCTTTGTTTTCTTAAGTCTCCCGCCGGAAAAGCATTTACCAGATCCTGAGATAGAGCAAAAGAAGAAGGAGCTGCACCCGTGAAATAGTAGATGCTGGCTTCCTTTACAGCATCTCCCGGATTCTTTGGTTTTAACTGCCATAAAATATGAGTTCCTGTTTTGGTAAAGACTTTTGTAACATCATTTTGGAAAGTGTACAAAGGGCTTTGGATAATATTTTTTAACAGAATTTCCGCTTCTACCCACTTAGCTGGTGTATTCTGAGCCATATAAACTTTGGCGAGCATCAACTCAGCAACCTTTTTGTTGGGGAAAATTCTTTCTGGATTGTGGTAATAATCAGAGATTAAGTTTATTACTATATTTAGATCTGCTTCAATTTTTGTTAAAGCTTCATTGGAGCTGGTTTTAGGGAGAACTTTATTGATATTATAATCTGTAGTCGTCGGCATTGGAATATCACCATAGATTTGCTGTAAATAGAAAAATAACATGGTCCTGATTAATAAGGCCTCTCCTTTCAATCTGTTCCTATCCGCTGTAGAAAGGGAGACAGATTGTTCTATTCCTTCTATAACAGCATTTGCCATATAAATTTTCTGATATGCAGAAGCCCAATACGCATATACTGCTGCATTGGAATCAGTGTGGTTATTCTGATATAAGTCTAAAATCCCGTTGGTAGACGTCGTGGCATAATACGAAAGATCATCGGTATAAGTTCCTAACAATTTTCCGGTCTGATCTCCGGCTAAAGGGGAATTATCCCATAATCCGCTGTATAAAGCTGCCAAAGCCGCATCCGCAGTCTGCACATCTTCAAATACCTGTTCTGAAGGGATTTGGTTTTGTGGTAAATCCACATCGATCATTTTCTCACAGGACACAAAGAAATATTGTAAGAGGATGAGAAAAAGGATATAGGTTATGGTATTGATATAGGTTTTCATTTTTTTCTTTTTTAGGGTTTGTTTTTGATTAAAAACTGATCTGCATTCCTATTGAATAGGTTCTTAAAGGCGGCAAAAAGCCGATGGAAGAGAATTCGGGATCAACCCCAAAATATTTTGTCCATGTATACAAATTCTGTCCCTGAAAGTAGAGTTTCGCTTCTTTGATGATACTTTTATTACTTTCTATCGGGATTCTGTATCCTAGCTGAAGATTCTTCAACCGAATAAATGATGCATCTGAAACACTCGCATCGCTGCCCTGAAATAAAATATGGGAAGCGGTGGAAGTAGAATGATACGGCATGTAATAACCATCAGGGCTTTGGGGTGACCATACGTTAAGGGCTTCAACCGGAAGATTGCTCATAATTCCCGGAGAAGGCATGATGTAATTATAGTTCCTGTTCTGCTGCTTTACAAACTGAATTAGGAATGAAAGATTCCAGTTTTTATAAGTGAAACTGTTGTTAAGCCCTCCGAAAAATTCGATCCCGATATTTTTAATCACCTGTCTGTCGTCAGGGGAAGTAATTTTACCATCTTTATTATAATCCGTAAACTGGTATTGTCCTGTCTGTGGATTAATACCTTCTAAATGATACAATTTGACAATAGAAATGGGTTCTCCGATTACATAGGAGTTCGCATAGGTGGAACCTTCCAATCCCGGAAAAGAGATCAGTTTATTTTTTGGAAAACTGATGTTAAAACTGGTGTCCCATTTGAAATTGTTTGATGAAATTGGTTTTCCACTGAGTTCAATTTCCAGTCCTGTATTCTGAACCGTCGCATCCAAATTGGCTAGTACGGAGGTAAATCCGGTTATGGCAGTTAACTGGTAGCCGATGAGTTGATTAGAAGAACGGTTTCTGTACCATGCAGCAGTTAGATTCAAGCGGTTATTAAAGAATCCTAGTTCCAGTGCCGTTTCCAGTTTTACCGTTTTCTCCCAGCTAAAATCCGGATTAAATAATCTTGACGGGGATAATCCTACGACTCCGTTATAAATAAGTGTTGATGAAGTAATAAAAGTATCCCTGTACTGATAATCCCCGATATTATCACTTCCGGAAGAACCGTAACTTCCTCTCAGTTTTCCAAAGGATAGCCATTTTAAGTTGAGAGATTTGAATAAATCTTCTTTGGAGAATAACCATGCAGCTCCTACTGCACCAAAATTGGCAAATTTATTATTCGTACCAAATCGACTGCTTCCGTCTCTTCTTCCCGTAATATTCAGGATATATTTATGGTCAAACTGATAATTAATTCTTCCGAATACCGCTGCATATTTATATTCTGTTTTCACCAGATCAGAAATAATCTTGGTTTGTGCAGATCCGATATTCTGGATAAAGGCATTACTTTGGAATCCGTATCCCTGAAGGGACTCTTGATTAGTGACATCACTTTGATAGGTTCCGCCAGCTAAAACATCTAATTGATGTTTTCCTTTTTTAAATAAATAATTTAATTGGGGCTCTACAATGAATGAGAGCTTATTGCTGTTTGCAGTATAAGCCTGTGAATAGGCTGGGGTTAATCCTGATGAGGGATTGTAAATGGTATGGGGAATTAAAGACCACTCTTCAAAAGTCTGATAATTAAGTCCGCTGTTTAATTTAATCCTGAAATTTGTGAAGATTTCATATTCTGTACTGAAGTTATTCAGAAATTGCAGGTTTTTATTGGAATAGGTAGCATTATATGCCGCTACAGGATTATTAAACGTATTGTTCTCCCAGTTCAGGTTCTCGTTTCCGTCATATAAAGCAGGAGCATTCGGTGATAATAAAAAAGCATTTCTTGTAATGTCCTGATTCATGACATTGTTTTCCTGCATCGAAAAAAGATTGGATAAATTCAGCATAAATTTCTTATCCAAAGACCGGTGCGAGATATTACTCGAAATATTGTTGGTTTTATACCTAAAATCTCTGCCAAAAACAGTTGTCTGTTCTTGATGTCCCAGACTGAGTAAAAAAGTTGTGGTTTCACTTCCTCCGCTTAAAGACAGCTGGGTATTGGAAGAAGTTGCAGTATTTCCAATTAATGTTTTACCCCAGTCCGTATTGCGGTTCTGATCCCATACTCCATTCACATCATACGCTGTGGCAGGATAATTAGTAATTCCGTCATTCGCAAAAGCCTGTCTTCTTACACCCAAATACTGCTCGGTATTCATCATTTTCAAATTCGAGAAGGCCTCACTTAGGGCATAAGAGGTATTCAAGCTTAACGATAATTTTCCTTTTTTGGCTTTTTTGGTGGTGATGAGAACCACACCATTAGCTCCCCTTGAACCGTAAATGGCGGTGGCATCGGCATCTTTTAGAATTTCAATGGATTCAATATCGTTTGGGTTGATGCTGTTAAGGAGATTGATACTGGCTTCTGGTAAAATCGTTCCTGAATAAGGCGAAACGACACTTCCTCCAATCGGAATACCGTCTATAACATAGAGTGGTTGGTTGCCGTCAATTGTGCTGTTGCTTCTTGTTCTGAGGCTGTTTCTTCCCCTGATCTGAATGTCAAAGCCCCCACCCGGAACACCGCTGTTTTGGGTAATACTGACTCCCGCCATTCTTCCCTGTGCTGCGGATAACACATTAGTCACAGGTTGATTTTCAATCTCTTTAGCTGAGACTTTGGCGATGCTTCCCGTTCTTTCCTTTTCCTTGACCTTGTAGTAGCCTGCATTCAGCACAACCTCTTCAATACTGCTTACTTTTTCAGGAACTGGAGTCAAAGAAATATTGAGAACAGATTTACCCTGAACGGAAATTCTTTGTTCAGTATAGTGTGGATGCCTGAAAATAAGAACAGGATTTTCTCCTGTAACTTGAAGTTCATAACTGCCATTTTTAGTTGTGATCGTAACTTCATGGCTTCCTTCCTGAGAGATGCCGACTCCTGAAAGAGGCTGTCCCTCCGACTCAACAATTCCTGATACGGTTCTTGTTTGAGCTTTTAAAGAGCCGCAAAAAACCGTCAGCATAAGGGCAAAAGAAATCCCTCCTATGCCGGTATAGGATTTTTTCATAAGTTTGTAAATGTTTATAATTAAACAATTGCTCTTTCCTGCCAAGCGGTCAACTTTAAGGGAAAGGGCTTTTTTTATAATATAATGTAGTAGAAATGCTTTAGGAGTCGTCGTAGTATGGATTTAATGGTTTCATGATACTCGTTTTATAGTTAATTTGTGTTTTGTGAAAATCCCGGGTACTCTCTAAGCATCGGTGATCAGAAAGCACCGGGAAATATTAACATGAATGTTGAAAATTTGTCTCTTAAAAGCTTAATAAGCTGCAATAGGTTGTACACCCTATTGTAAAACCCGAATGAAAAATTCATTTAACTACAAATTAAACAGTTCCATCCTAATGATTAGATAGACAATTCACAATTTGTTTTTTTATTAAACTCCCTTCGTGCTGAAAATAATTTGGAAAATTAAAAGAAAGCAAGTACTTTTAAGGTGTGAGTTTAAAGTATAATCTGGCTTTCCTTTTACTATTAAAGGAATTTCGGAATGTGGCAGCTATTAATAATACTATACCCTGCCTGTTACTTTATTGCAGACAGTGTTGGTAAAGAGCTGTAAGTTTTTTTTAATCTGCAATGCTGCCGGACTATTCCGGAGGGCAAATAAGCAGAATGGTTGAAAATGTCGTCCTCATAAATATAGATTAATATATGGAACGATGCTTTAATGTATGAGAAGAATTCCTGCAAAAAGCAAGGAGCGGTCTCACACTTTAGAGTCAAGGGCGACCAAACCCACTACTAAACCGAAGTTTAGAGTTTCCACCTAAAGTATACGTGAGAACCGCTCGCATGCCGTATGCAAAAGTAAGAAACTTTTTGACATGGAGCGATTTCACGAGTTTCTCGATGGAAAATTGGTCGTTTTGACTCGAGAAGACATCGTTTTATTAAACTCTTGTAGATTAATAATCAATTCGCTAAAACAAATATAAGAATAAAATTTAAATATCCAACAGGTTGGATTAAAAAAATATACTTTAATGGAAAAAAAAATTAATTTTGAAATCACCCAATTTGACTTTGATCTTATTAATCATGTAAGAATTCTAAGAGAATCAGCAGGGCTGAATAAAGAAGAATTAAGCCTAAAAATGGGGTTAGCAAAATCATTTATAGGTAATGTAGAATCTTATACTCAAAGACATAAATATTCCACTCGTCATATAACTTTACTTTGCAAAGCTTTTGGTTTTAAAAACATTTCTGATCTGATGGAATTCCCTACTCCTGAGAATGACAAAATTAGAGTTACTGTGAAGCAGACGATGAATGACACATTTACAAAAGTGATGAATAGTGAGATTATAAAAATTGAAGCTATTTAGTCATCCTTAAAATCTGTTTAAAGCCTTGATTATCTATAATTTAATCAAAACAAACAGCGGTTAGGCTTGTATAAAATTGCAAAAAACAGTATTTTAGGGTATAAAAACAGGCAAATGCTAGGGAGAATTACATCAATTTATTCAAGACAAGACTTACGGAACAGCTTAATATGGATCATGCGTTGGTAAAATTAGCACAAGAGATCTCTTGGAATAAAATTGAGCTTAAGTTTTCAGATTTGTTTTCAGAGCGTGGAAGACCCTCGATTCCCATTCGCAAAATGGCAGGAATGCTTTTGCTTAAGGAAATGTTTAATGAGAGTGACGAAAGCATTGTAGAACGTTGGATAGAGAATGCTTATTTGCAATATTTTACAGGAGAGGATTTTTTTCAAATCAAAGGACCTTTTGATCCCAGCCAGTTTATCCATTTCCGTAAAAGAATTGGAAAAAAAGGATTAGAATTTCTTTTAGGACAAAGCGTATCGCTTCATCCTAAAGCCAAAACGCAAGACGAGGTTCAGATCAATACCACGGTTTAAGAAAAAAATATCACATTTCCTACCGATGCCAAATTAGCAAAAAAAATGATAGCAAATTGTACAAAGATAGCAGAAAAAGAGGGCATTACTCAAAGACAAAGCTATAAAAGAGTAAGCAAACAACTCTTAAGAGATGCTTATTTTGGTCCTCATCCAAGAAGACAAAAGAGGGCAAGAATGGTAAGGAAACTACCCGAATCAATTTTGAGAAATTATCTACAAGAATTTGAGATTTACCGAAAGGCATTAACTCAGGAACGAGGTACAAAAGATAAAATCTACAGTTTGCACGAGCCCCAAGTAGTAAATTGTAAGCGAAGTTCCCATCTTTTTCTAAAAGCTTTTCTTAATAATTCTTAAAAAGCTCTGTTTTATAATCTCTCAATAAATAATCATAAATGATCATTTCAAACAGTCTTTGGTTAGAAACAAAAAGCCTGTTCATATTCATGTGTAATATGCTTTGGATAAGGCTTTGTAACGATATTCCCAAAGACTGGTTTTCATTATGATGAAGAATATTATGTATTACTGAATTGCTTTCCTCAATATTAGAAATAACAGCATATCTCTTCTAAAAACTCGTCTGATTGAAGAAAGTCTAGATATTTTGGCTTGAATTCCCGATATTTTTTATCCAGTTGAGAGTTAAGTTTTTTATCTGCATTAAATTCCTGCTTAAAGGCAGCATTGAAATTTTTGATCCATTCTAGCTTTTCATGAGCTGAAAGGTTGAGTCTATTTAGAATTTCATCAATGTAAAAAAGACTGACTATAATTTTCTCCTCATCCTCGTAATGCAAACATTGCAGGGTAAATTTACTGTTTTTATGAAATAGGGTTTCAGAATCTCCCATTGTATTTTGTCCGTATCTCTCAATTTCTCTATTGTAAGTGTCAATCAAAATATTTGATATTTCTCCACTGCCTATATATTCTTGCAGAGCTTCATTGATTTTGTCAAGGATTTTGCTATAATCATCAGTATTATTTAACATAAACCTTACTCTCAAATGTGGTTTCGGATCATTATAACGGATGAAAAACCATTTTGAAATATGTTGATTCTCTTGAAAGTATTCTACTAACGGGGCAATAGCTTCTTCCAAAATAATATCTGTTGTCTTTACACCCGTATAGATTTTCAGGTACAACCATTCACTTCCTTGAATAAATTTTCTTTGAATTTCCATTAACTTTCTTTATACATCGGGAAAATAAGCTCATGTTTAAAATCGCCATTTTCATTATACAAAAATTCTTCGATGATAATGAATTCCTCATTCTTCACAGAATCAATAAACATTTTTACCAGATCACAATTTTCTAAGTTTACAGTAAGCTTATTATCTGATTTAACCCATTGTATCCATTGCGGAATTTGCTTCAACTTTCTCCAGTTGCCCAATTCTGTAAAAAGTTGGTCTTTATTGTTTATTAATAATAAAAATTTCTTTATTTCTTTATCAGTTATTTTCCAAGAAGCTTTTGATAAAATGATGTTTTTATATTCAACTCTTGGTAAAAAGTTATAAATATGCTTTAAATCTCCCCAATTAAAATAAAGTCCTGATCGAATATTTTGAGAATACAAATCACATAAGAAATGGTAAACAGGCAAAGGGTCTACTGAGTAATTGTGAGCATTTGTCAGATAAGGCTTGATTTCCTTATTTAGCTGCTTCGAACGTAAAACAATCCTATCATTTTTTAAAGAAATAAATAGATCATCTACCAATATTTGGTTTTCCTTCGGCAAAACAGACTGAGCTAGGTAAGGAATTTCATATTGTCGGAGTGTTGGTCTTCTTATAATATTCCCTATTCGTGCTTCGGGTAAATGAATGATTTCTGCTAAAATACAGTTTGGGTTTAACTCTTCCTCTTTTTCTGCAATTATTTTAGTCAAATTCTGCACTTCTGATTTTTCAGAACAAAACCTTCCCAGCAAATTTGCCGCACTACTTCCGCCGCCACCATTTAAAAATAGCTTTTCTTGATTTTTTTCAGAAACAATTTCAGCCATAAAAGAAATTGTATTGGGAAGGTCATTCCAGTTTTCTTCAAAATTTTCAAAAACTTCGTCTGATAATTTGATTATATATTGATTGCTTAATAAAGCTTCCTGAATTTTCTCATTTAAAATTTGCTGAATTGGGTCAAGCTCTATTGTTAAATTTAATCGTTCTTGAGATAAAGGAAGTTCTAAATCTTCAAGATAGGTATGAATCCCTTTTGTGGTGACATCCTTTCTATAACCGACACCTACTTCTGTATCTAAAGCATAGCTCAAGGGAACTTCTTGTGTTTCAAATCTTTCAAGAAATGCTGTTTTGAATTTCTCCAAATGAGTTTCCTTTTGATAAGAGGTTATTTTATTGAGAAAGCTGATCCCTTGTTTTAATTCTTTTTTCCAAAATGAAGAAAGTTTTAATGCTTCTTGATAATATACATCAGTCTGGAAAAGATGGTTTAATTTATATCCGACATTAAAAGATTGAATCAATTTTTCTATTTCATTATAACATGAAATTGGATTTCCTATTATCTGATCTAATTGTCCTAGCTTTCTTTGTATGGAAAGTAAAGTTTCAATTTCATTTTTAGCGTCTATTCTGTTTAAAACAGCAACTATTACTTCTAAAAAATCATTTTCTGCAACAATAGGTTCTAGTTCACTTACTAAAATTTGATTATCAATTAATTCTTCAACAAACTCCTTGGCTTCATCTTCTGTTATTTCTTCACTAATAAGAATATCTGCAATTTGATCAATCGTTTTACCTTGTGCGGAGAAATCTAATATCTGCTCTAATTCCGTAGATAGAGAAGCCGCAGAAATGATGTATTCTCTTTTTTCTTTAGTATACTCATATTCAACATACCGGATTTTACATCCAACTTTGTAAATACTATTATTAGGAAAAAATAACAGCTGATTTCTAATTTCTAAAGTTCGTGCAAAATGTTGAGTCAAACCAACAAGAAAGTGCATATCTAACTTGGTGTCTCTTATTTTCCCGAGGTTAGAATCATAGTTTAATTTTGGATCATTATTGAATCTTCCCAAACCCACCTCTGAAAATAATCCAAAAGGAGTACATCTCGTACTGGTTCTACTGTAATACTTTAGAATTGTAGTTTTGAGCTTCTGAAATTCCTTTGATGAAAATTCTTTTTCTGAATTAAGCCATCGGATTAATTCATTATATACATAGGGTGATGCAAGATAGATAGCTTCCTGAAAAACAGAATTACTACAAATTATTTTTAATTTTTCATTAGAAATTTCATGATTCTCTACATTTTCCTGAAATTTATTACGTGAAAATAATGGAGTACGAAAAACATACTCATCAAAAAATTGATAGGGAAAACGAGACATTATTTTTTTGTATTTTCTTTAGGCTGGTAATCAGGATGTCCCAATTGCCAGAAGGCAAAAGCGAAAATATCACTCAAAGTAGAATATGCTTGTGCTACAGGGATATCTTTTCCATGACCTCCTTCGTAGTCTACTTTTAGAAGAACAGGGTTCTTTGAAGTATTATAGGATAATAGTTTAGCCGCAAACTTTGTTGGTACCCACGAAGCAACTCTTGGATCATTAATTCCGGAAGTAATTAGAGTTGCAGGATATTTTATTCCCTTTTTTAAGTGTTGATAAGCATCCATTTCTAATAGTCCTTTAAATTCATCTAAATTATTAGGATTTCCATATTCTTTAAAACCATTTTCACCAATACCTTCATATCTTGTTGTATTTAAAACTCCTGCTTCCACTATTACTGCACCATATAAATCCGGTCTTTCAATCATGGCTCTGCCTATTGTTATTCCTCCTGCACTAGCGCCCCAAATAGCAACCTTTTTGGGAGATGTATATTTTTTCTCAATTAAATACTCTGTACAAGCAATCATATCTTTCCAAGAATTAGGTTTCTTTGTTTTTTGTCCATCAATATGCCACTGAACACCTTTTTCACCTCCTCCTCTTACATGGGCAATTGCTAAAATACCTCCCTGACTAGCCCATACAAGGTAACTTCTTGCAAAAAAAGGAGAAAAAGATGTTCCAAATGCACCATAGCTTTGAATAAGTACAGGATTTTTACCGTCTCTTTTTAAATTTTTATTATAAATCAAGGATAAAGGAACTTCTGTTCCATCGTAAGACTTAATCGTAGTTTCCTCAACTATAATATCTTTGAATTCAGGATATTCTGTAAGTGGAGCAAGATTTTCAGGTTTGAAAGTATTTGTTATTAGATTATATTTAAAACGCTGTTCCTCATTTGCCCACCCTGAACAATTTACCCATATATCTGAATAATCTTTACCTTTTGATTGTAAGCTTATATTTCCTGAAACATATGGAAGCTTTATGGAAATTTCTTTCCCATCCTTGTAAAAATATAACTTTGCTTCTACACCGTTTTTTGTAGTTGCATAATAAATTCCATCTTTCGTAAGTACATACTGAGTAATAACCTCATCCTTTTTTTCAGGAACTAATACTTCCGGATTTTTGAAATCCTTTGTTTTTACACTACTCCTGCATAGCTTATAGTTAGGAGAATTATAGCCTGATAAAAAATAAATATCATCTCCTGATAATTTTATAGAATAAACTTTACTGTCTTTATCATATAACAGTTGCCAGTTATTTTTTCCATTTAACAAATCTTTTTTATCAATAATAAAAGTTTTCCTAAAATCTTCTGCATCTACCAGTATACCAATATAATATTTATCATCTTGATTAAAAGCTAATACAGCAGGGAATTCTTCCCTGCTGATTTTTAGATCAGGATTATTTGAATTTGAAAAGACATTATTCAATTTTTTAGGATCATCTCCTATTTTATATAATATTGATTGTGTGTCTTTTCTAAATTGTTCTGAGGTAATATCAATGACTGGGTAATAGACATATAAAAAACCGCTATTATCTTCCAGCCACTTAATTCCCCCGATATTTGAAGGGTTTGTATTGGTAATTCTCTCTGGATATATTTTTTTTGTACTTATATCCATAATTATTACTTCAGACAGCTCTTTCCCTTTTTCAGTTAAAGAAATTACTATTTTACTTCCGTCCCAGCTTGGACTAATTAAATTAATTATATAATTATGTTTACCCCCAAGGTTATTATTAAAATTAGCTGGATCATAAAGCAATTCTTCTTTTCCTTCAAATCCTTGCCTGCAATAGGCTTTTGCTGTTTTTTCCCCGGCATTTCTTTTTAAATAAAAGTATTTATCATTACTTATAATTTTAAGATCTGAAATTGAGTATCCTTGTCTTTTGTCAAGTTCCAATCTTTTTTCTAAATAATAATTTCGATTGGGAATTGTATTTAAAAGAGAGTTTGAATACTCAGTTTGAGACCTCATCCAATCTATAGTATTCTGATCCTTTAAATCTTCCAAATTTCTATATTCATCAATTATCTTAATCTCAAAATGTTCATCTGTAGCAGGTACAGACAAAGCTGGATTATTTTTTTGAGCTTTAGAAAAAATCATAATGAATAATGAAAGACTGAAAATTAATTTATAATACATCAGATTAAAGGATTAATGATAATAAAAATTAAACTAATTAATATCCAACTCCACCAACTCCACCTTGGTCATTGCCACTTCCATTATCTGGATTGTTACAACCATCCACATATTGTTTAGTTCCACCAAATATTTTTTTAGGATTACTAATTTTTACTAATTGTAATTTTTCTAAAGATAACTTTTTTTCTTTTTTGTTTTGTTTTTTCATTTTGATTAAATCAAATACAGCGCAAAGGAAGTAATATTTTTTTAATTTTGAACTAAATATATCCCTAAATTCATGAATTTAGGGTGTTTAAGGTATTTTAATTCAGTTATTTAAATGTATTTTTTGATTTCTAATCTGTTGGGTCTACAATTCTTTCAATTTCTTTTAAATAGACAGAAAGTGGAGTTCCTGTTCGTTTTTTAAATGCCATTGTGAATGCTTGTTCAGTATTATAACCTAATTCTTCTGCAATAGAAGAAATTTTATATGAACGGAACTTTTTGTCTTTTGCTAATCTATTGATAGCGTAGTCAATACGGAGATCATTTAGATAAACTGCGAAATTTTTCCCCTTATAGGTATTAATAATTTCAGATAAGTATTTGGAATTGGTTTTTGCCTTTTTTGCGAGACTTCCCAAAGTGATTCCTTTATTTATAAATTGTTCTTTAGCTTCAAAACTTTCAAGCTCTTTTAAAATAGTTTGAGCTACATCTTCTGAAATAGGTTTCGTTGTTTTATCTTCTATAATTTCTTGCTCTTGAAGATTACCAGAGAATGTTTCTTTTATAGACGTGGCTTCTTTTTTGATTTTATTTTCATTAACAGAATAGATCAAATCTTGAGCAATCTTTCTATGTTGCTTTTCAGCTTTTTTAGACTTGTAGTATAGAAATATAAATATTATTAATATCAATGATAAAGCTACAAGAGAGCTATAAAAGAATGTTTTTTTATTTTTTAGTTCATTGATGATATTCTCTTTTTCTTTAAGAATTTTTGGCTTATCATATCGTCTAGGAAGTTCTCGAGAAATATATCTAAATTGTGAATCTAAAATATGATCAACTTTTAAAAACTTTTCAATAAAATATAATTGTTTTTCTTTATCATTTTTTTCTTTATAATAGTTTATAAGATAAGGGTATACTTCTCTAAGCTCAGGAAATATATGTTTACTCTGTTGAATATGGGAATCTAGCTGTGTAAAAGTTTGTATCGCCTTTTCTGTTTCTTTTAGTCCGGCATAGGACTGTCCTAAAAACAAGAGGGTATAGCTTTGATTTTTAGCATTATTGGTTTTGAAAAAATATTTTTTGCATTGTATTAGATTTTCAATGGCAATATTATATTTTTTTATTTTTAAATTATAAAATCCGGACTCAAGTAGATATCCATAATATTGATTGGTATTACCATTTTCAGAATTAGAAAGTAATCCTTCTTCTATAAGAATTCGGGCAGAATCTATTTTATTAATTTCTATATAAGTGTCTGCCAGGTTTACACGAATATTATCATAATCTTTTTTATCTAAATAATCTGTATCATATAAATAATGACGTAATGTATTTGCTGCATCCTGATATTTCCCAATATAATTATTAAGATATGCAATACTAATCTCCGCAAAAGCAATTTGTCTTATATTACCTTTTTCTCTAGCATGCTCAAGAGTCAAAACATAGTTACCCAACGCAGCTTTTACATTATAAAATTTAGAATACAGATTGCCGCGAAGGAGATAAATCCTTGCAGGATAATAGTCTTTGTTTGAATTATTTGTAATTATTTGTAAACTATCCAGATACTTTAAAGCATTAGGCAAATCTTCATTGAAATGCATCATTACATATCCTTCAGATATTTGTTCCTGTTTTTTTTCAAATTTTGCTTTTTGAAGATAATATTTTGAGATTATTTTCGCGTTTCTTATTTCATTACTATTATTGTAGCTATAGAATTTTTGGCTTAAATCATTATAAGAATATTTTTTTAACGAATCAGTTGAATTATTTTGTGAATAAAATAATTGGTAGAATAAGATTAGTAAAATGAAGTATCTAAATTTCATCATATGTATTATTGTGCAAAAATATCACAATTAAATTAATCGATTAAATTTACAATCTTATAAATTCAAAAATGTATTTATTTTACTGATTATCAAATTATTGAAAGGTATTTAGTATTCCTAAATTCATGAATTTAAGTACTTAAATTCATGAATTTAGGGACCAATCACTTGCATTGTCATTCTAATTTCCTGCATCTTTGTTTCAAAGCAAATCACAATTGATTTTTTTAATTTACTCAATAATAAATAATAGCGGAATCCGAAAAGCTTAAATAGAGTAGGAAAAAATCATTTTAATATTTCTATATTATGAAAAAAGAAATGCAATCAAAGAAATCCCTAGAATCCTTAAAAGGTAAAAAATTAGGTGATTTGAAATCTGTTTATGCAGGATCATTATCTCTGCAGCCTAGTGATGCTTCCATGCTAGCAACTACTACGATTATGAACAATGGAGGTACGGCTGATGACGGATGTGATGATAAATCGTAATTAACAACAGTCTTACAAAAGAGGCTGTCTCTAAGTATTAAGAGCAGCCTTTTTTCTTTTAAAATGTTTTAATAATTTAATATGATATTGATTTTATCTACTCCCAATGATGACGACACGAACTGGGTAATGGAACACTTGTCAATACTTGGTGAAAAGCACATAAGAATTAACGATTTAGATTTATTTACTGGAAAAACGAAAATGTATGTTGAATTACAACCATTTCCCAAATTGTTTGTTGAAAATATTTTTTTTGGAAAAGTGGATATTTCAGATGTTAATTGTGTTTGGTATAGAAAATTTGGTTTTTTTAGAAAGTATAGAGAGCATATTAGATCCGAGACAAATATCGAAATGTTAGATTATTTGAAATCAGAGTACATGTCAACATTAGATATCTTTTTTGAATTTTTAAAAGATAAAAAATGGCTTAACCATTATCTTAACGTAAATCAAATGACTAAAATTGGATGTTTAATAACGGCTCAGGAATTAGGAATTAAAATTCCCCAAACGTATATAACCAACAATTCAAGTAATTTAAACTACAGTCAGTCATATATCACTAAATCTATAAAAGACGCAACAGTTTTAGATATAGAAGATAAAATATTCTACTTTTTCACCAATGAAGTAAGAGAGAAAAAGATTCGTAGTTATGAAAATTTTTTTCCAAGTTTATTTCAAGAAAAAATTAACAAAGAATATGAGCTTCGAATTTTTCACTTGAATGGAAAAAATTACAGCATGGCTATATTTTCTCAAACTGATAATCAAACAAGAACAGATTATAGGCAATACAATTATGTTAACCCTAATAGGCTTGTACCATATACACTTCCCAATGATATGGATCAGAAAATATCTTCTTTGATGAAAAAATTAGGGTTGAATACAGGCTCCCTGGACATGATAAAAGCTGATGATGGTGAATATTATTTTTTAGAAATAAATCCTTCGGGTCAGTTTAGAATGACCTCGTTTCCTTGTGGTTATAATCTTCATATTGAGGTTGCTAATTGTTTAAAAAATATGAATGTATGAAAAGAAGCCTATTAAAAGAAATGGGAACTAGTAAGAAGGAATTGTTCCCAATACAGTTTTCCAACCTATATCCTGTAAATACCAATTCTGTTAGGAGGAATCGTCGATATAGAGCAATCAACACACTTGCTCATCAATCAGAAATTTACTGTTTAAGCATATACAAAGATGGAATCAATTTATTTACAGAGCAATAAAGATAGATATATTAACTTTTTCTCTTGTTGCCTATTGGTAAAAGGCTTTGAAAGAAGTGCTATATATGATATCCAGAGAGAAAATATAGAATTTATACCTAATACCTTAATAGATTTTGTTGAAGATATCAAAGGAAGAAAGGTCAATGATGTTTTGGAAGAATATAAACATAATAAAATAGCAAAAGAATATTTAAAGTTACTGGAAGAAAAAGAATTTATTTTTTATTCTACCAATAATTTTTTTCCGGATTTACCTGCTTTAAGTATTAATGAAGATACATCTATATTCATTTTTACAACTGTAATACTATCACAATATATCTATGATAATATTGACTCTTTTGCGAGAAATATTCAACTATTAGGGGTTAAAAGGCTGCATTTTCATATTGATAATAAAGACTGTATGGAACAAGTACATAAAATATTAGCATCTTTGGAATATTCACAAGTATCAAATTTATCATTCTCTATCCCATACCAAAAAATAGATAAAAAAATTTATCAAAATGATCGGGTAAAATCAATTGTGGTATTTAATTCTCCTAAAAAAAGAACTCAACAAAATAGTGAGGTCATTACAGATTATATAACCATTGACGATTCTAATTTGTTTTTAACACGATTCAGACTTTACGATATTGCTATCAGTATAGGTGCATATAATATTGCCAATAATTATAATCTGGCATTATACAAAACGATATTTATTGATGAAAATGGAAATATAAAACATAATTTTTCAGATAAAAACAGTTACGGAAATATTTTGGAAGATTTTGAAGAAATAAAAACAAACACAGTAAAAAAAATATCGGAATTATGGAATATTAAAAAAGATGATATTGCCCCATGTAATGCTTGTGAATTCAGATATTGCTGCACAGCGACTTATCTTCCAGAGAAAAGTCAAACCGGGTATACAATCAATTGTAATTATAATCCTTATACCGCAGAAATAAATTAAAAGATCAAAAAAATTAAATGATAAATCTACATTTACTATGAATTCTAAAATATTAAAAAGTTTAGTAGTAATCTTTTTGTCTTGTAATTTTTATGCCCAAAATTTTCGACTTGATTATCATCTTACTTATAAAGAAGACTCCTTAAGTTCCGAAACAATGAATAAAAATATGACGCTTTTGGTTCAGGGGGGAAAATCTAAATTTTTGACTGAAAAACAATACAAAGTAGATTCACTTAGAAGCAAAGGATTTGAGGATTTTGCTGTGGGTGATAACAGCTTTCTAGTTGTTAATCATGAAGAAAACTTAAGTTCTAAATATTATTTTTTGTTTAAAGATATATACAAAGTAACAGAGCATGTCAATTTAAATTGGGAACTGAAACCCGAAACCAAAAAAATAGATAATTATCTATGTACAAAGGCAATTTTGAAATATAAAGGAAGAGTTTGGGAAGCGTGGTTTACTCAAGAGTTACCAATTCAAGGGGGCCCGTATATATTCCGAAATCTACCTGGAGTTATAGTTTATATGGAAGATACTACGGGCTCTTATAAATTTAGTCTTTATGCAATAAAGAAGAGAACTGACACTTTAGAATTTGAAAATATGTATAAAGGAGCAATTAATATTCCTCAAAAGCAGTTACAAAAAGCATTTTTAGATTATTACAATGACCCTTTCAGAGAAATGAAGTCAGGAAATATAAAAGCTAAATTTAAAGATGAGAACGGAAAAGATATAGAACCTGATTTTAGAAAAATGACAACAACCGCCCAAGCCCGCTTGAAAAAAAATAACAATCCAATAGAGCTGTCGGAGGCTATAAAATATCCAGATTAATTTAAGTTTGAAAAAATTTCCCTTCTACAAACAGCCGGATTACAAAGACTGCGGTCCAACTTGTTTAAGAATTGTAAGCAAGTTTTATGGAAAGGTAATCCCTTTACAACAGATTCGTACTCTTTCGGAAACTACAAGAGCTGGAAGTTCATTCATGGGACTCAGTAACGCAGCGGAGAAAATAGGATATAGTTCGTTAGGGATTAAAATTGATTTTAATACATTAAAAGAACAAGTTCCGCTTCCTTGTATTGTACATTGGAATAAAGAGCATTTTGTTGTCATATACAATATTGATAAAAATGATACGGTGTACATTTCCGACCCAAGCTACGGATTAATAACATACTCAAAAGAAGAATTTATCAAACAATGGATCGGTGAAAATGCTAATGAAGAGACCGAAGAAGGAGTTGTGCTTGTTTTAGAGACAACACCAACATTTTATCAAAATGAATTTGATGAAGAAAGTAAAGTCAGTTTAAAATATCTCTCCAAATATTTTTTCAAATATAAACCACTGGCTTTTCAGCTTGCTATTGGCCTTCTTGCAGGAAGTATTCTTTCCCTTATTTTTCCGTTCCTTACTCAGAGTATAGTAGATGTGGGGATTCAAAATCAAGATCTTAATTTTATCTATCTTGTGTTATTGGCCCAAATAATGCTTTTTACAGGCAGAACAGGTATAGAAGTCATAAGAAGCTGGATTTTACTTCACCTCTCTACCAGGATCAATATTTCTATTGTCTCCGATTTCTTTATTAAATTGATGAATCTTCCCATTAGTTTCTTTGATACAAGATTGTCTGGAGATATTTTAGAGCGAATCAACGACCACAATCGTATAGAACAATTGATTACAAGTTCTTCTCTTAACACATTGTTTTCTCTGATCAATCTCATCATATATAGTGTTGTACTGCTATTGTATGATCATCGTTTATTTTTGGTTTACATTGTTGGATCCATTTTATACATTACTTGGATATCTTTTTTCTTAAAGAAAAGGAGAGAATTGGACTATAAAAGATTCTCTCAGCTTTCTCAGGAACAGAGTAAAGTAATTGAATTGATTAATGGTATGCAGGAAATCAAAATGTATAATGCTGAAAAACAAAAACGATGGGGATGGGAATTTTTGCAGATCAAACTTTTCAAGATTAGACTTAAATCTCTTTCATTAGAACAGTGGCAATCTGTTGGAGGAAATTTCATTAATACAACGAAGGATATTTTGATGAGCTTTCTTTCAGCAAAATTAGTTTTAAGTGGAAATCTAACTTTAGGTATGATGCTTTCTGTACAGTATATAATCGGGCAGTTAAACGGTCCCCTATTGCAGATTTTTGATTTTATAAAACAGGCTCAGGATGCGCAAATTTGTATTGAAAGATTGGGCGAAATTCATAATAAAGAAGACGAAGAAAACAAAAATGAACAGTATGCTGAAGAAATTCCTTCTCAAGATATTGAAGTAAATAATGTTTCTTTTCGTTATATGGGATCTGATCAGTTTGTTTTTGAAAACCTGAATATTACAATTCCTTATCAAAAAATTACTGCAATTGTGGGAGCAAGTGGAAGCGGAAAAACTACATTTTTAAAACTTTTAATGAAGTTTTATGAACCTAATATGGGAGAAATTAAATTGGGGAACACTACCCTAAAAAATATTTCTCCACGTTCTTGGAGAAATATTTGCGGAGTTGTCATGCAGGATGGCTATGTATTTAATGATACGATTGCCAATAATGTTGCAGTAGGTGAAGACTATATTGATAAACAAAGACTAAAAAAAGCATTAGAAATTGCCAATATTAATGAATTTGTTGACAGTTTACCATTAAATTATAGTACTAAAATTGGAAATGAAGGTGTAGGAATTAGCGGGGGGCAAAAACAGAGGATTTTCATTGCAAGAGCTGTTTATAAATCCCCGGAATTTATATTTTTTGATGAAGCAACATCAGCATTAGATGCTAATAATGAAAAGATTATTATGGAAAATCTGGAACAGTTTTTTAGAGGTAAAACAGCCATTGTTATTGCACATCGTTTATCTACCGTAAAAAACGCAGATAAAATTATTGTGCTAGATAAAGGTAAGGTCGTTGAAGAAGGTAATCATCGAGAATTGGTTGCCAAGAAGGGCGAATACTACCGTTTGGTTAAAAATCAACTGGAACTTGGAAATTAAGAGACAGTTATTCAATGGATTCTTCGAACTTATTAGTAATCTTATATGTTCTATCTTTTACCACAATATCATAATTCCCCTTATCTAAAATAAGATATCTTGAGTCTTTTACACTATGTAATTCTATAATATCCGCAGGCACACCTTTATTTTCAAATTCTCCCTTTCTATATGCAAAAATTAAGGATGGATAATTTTTAATTTTAGATTTTGGTATTTCATAAAATTTGCGACTTTTATTAAGCATCCAATTAGGCCTCGCTTGAATGTATCTTGTAATTGGATGTATAATTTTTATATCTGTAAAAGGCTCCTTTTGAATTCTTTTGAATAACATTTTATCTTCGTCTAATAAAACAACAGGATAATTCCCGTTTATGGAACTTAATAATGGATCATTCAGTTCAGAGTCACTTCTTTCAGAAAACTGCGTTTGATCAATTGTAAGTGGGTTGATCTTTGTTAGATCAGAAAGTCTTCCTGCCATTGTTTTTTCCCAAGTCTGGTGTTTTCCTTCATATGCATGCTCATATCCACAGTAAATAAAATATTTTCCATTTTTATTTTTCTGCATAAATTTATAGATATTCTCTGCTTGTTCTATCTCTCTTTCTTTTCCATTTTTTCCTGATTCTGCCTCATATTTAAATAGAGTAAAGCCTAAATCCAAAGCAGTTTTAATGAAATTACCAAATTGTGGTTCGGAAGTATAAAAACCACTTTGTGTTGTTGGAAATTTTCTAATATTTATTGAATCATCACCTAAAGCCTCAATACCCAAATAACGATAGCCATTTTCATAAAGTTTCTTTAATAGAGATGTTGCAAATGTTCTATGACTTGCATAATGGTGTGCTTCGTTAATAATCAATATTTCTTCTTTTTTTGATTTATTTAAGATATAATCTTTAGCATTTTCAATTTTATGTTTTACTAATTTTAAACTGTAATCTTTAGATATTTTTTTTTCTTTTCTCCCAAGTTTATCCCAAGTTTGTAATCCCTTAAAATAATAATTTGATATAGAATAGTTCATTGCTCCAATTTGATACTTATAAGAATCGTCTCCACTTTTATCATTATTGATTTCCTTTTCAATATCATTTGAAAATTTGTAAAGATTTTGTGCTTTTAAGCTCAAAGAAAAAATTAAAAATAAAAAAAAAGTTGTTTTCATAAGTTTGTATTTAATTAGCTGAGTATAACGGAAAATATTATTCGCAAAGAGCATGATACAGAAGCAAGCTCCTTCCATCAACCATAAGTATTAATCATCTTTTCCTGTTTTCATAAAACTGTTTTTTGACACAGTTCATTCGAGCATAATTTCTGTAATTAGCTGTACGAATTTGTGCCATCTTTTTCAATACTAAAGATAGAAAAAATAGCTCTCATATTTTTATTTGTTATCTGGTTTCAAGTTATGATTGAGGCTAGTTCACGAAAAGCAAAAAAACTAATTAGAGGATATCTATCAAATTTATTTAGCTTGATAGATAAAACTTCACCCTTTGTTTAATTTGCGGAATAAATTATCTTTATCTGGTACTGATCAGATGAGGACAATCATCTTATTTGGACTCTCAATTATGGTAATCAACTCAAAGATTTTTTTTGCATTGGGTTGATTACTTTATCAACAGGTTGGCAAAAAACAAAAAATTCTGTTCATAGAAATTATCTTCTATTGCTGTTGAATTAAGGTATAATACTGAATAATCATTCACAATGACATTTAAAAAGAGAATTGGAACTCCACTTTCTATCAATTTAAATAAATTGAAAAGTCAGCAGATTCAACAACTAAAGAATCGCAATATATATCTGAAATCAAGCATTTTAACTATTCTAAATTTATAAATTTAGGTACCTAAATTCATGAATTTATGGATCAATATATTGTAAAACTTCTTCAAATTGTTGCATCTTTGCTTCAGGTGAAGATACAAGTTTATTTTTTTTGCATATGTACAATACAAAAATCTAAAATATAAATTGCTGATCAGCAAAACCCCATGCCAGGTGGCTATAATTCATATACGGAAGAATGGAGAACTTATCCTCTTAAAGAGAAATTAAAACATAATTAATTGAAAAAAAAGTTTCCTTTTTATAAGCAGCCTGATTCCAAGGATTGCGGTCCCACATGTCTTCGTATCGTAAGCAAACATTATGGAAAAAGCATTTCCTTACAGCAAATCCGTAACCTCTCTGAGACTACAAGAGAAGGCAGCAGCTTATTAGGTTTAAGCGATGCGGCGGAAGACTTAGGTTTTCGCTCATTAGGTGTTCAAATTGATTTTGAAACCCTTGCAGAAGAAGTTTCTTTCCCATGCATTGTTCATTGGAACAAAAACCATTTTGTAGTCGTTTATAAAATTGATAAAAATAACAAAGTATATATTTCAGATCCAAGTTACGGGCTGATCACCTATTCAAGAGATGAATTCATCAAACTATGGATCGGCGAAAATGCCAATGAAAAAACAGAAGAAGGGATTGTTCTTATTTTAGAAACTACTCCTGCGTTTTTTCAAACTGAATTTGATGATAAAGAAAGTAAGGCTAGTTTTACTTTCCTTTCAAAATATTTATTAAAGTATAAATCGTTGGTCGCTCAATTAGCGGTCGGACTTTTAGCGGGAAGTTTATTATCATTAATTTTCCCCTTTCTTACCCAAAGTATCGTCGATGTCGGGATACAAAATCAGGATTTAAATTTCATCTATGTTGTCTTACTCGCCCAAGTCATGCTTTTTTTAGGCAGAATGGGTATTGAAGTCATACGAAGCTGGATCCTGCTCCACCTTTCTGCGAGAATTAATATTTCAATTATTTCGGATTTCTTTATCAAATTAATGAAGCTTCCCATAAGTTTCTTCGATACAAGAATGACAGGAGATATTATGCAGCGTATCAATGATCACCATAGAATAGAACAGCTTTTGACAAGTTCATCTCTAAACACCCTATTCTCATTGGTGAATCTTGTTATTTTCAGTATTGTTCTTTTATTTTATGATTACAGACTGTTTGTCGTTTATTTAATAGGTGCTGTTTTATATATAGGATGGATCACTTTCTTCCTTAATAAAAGAAAAGAATTAGATTATAAAAGATTCTCACAGGTTTCTCAGGAACAAAGTAAAGTGATCGAGCTTATCAACGGGATGCAGGAAATAAAAATGCATAACGCCGAAAAGCAAAAACGCTGGGACTGGGAGTTTTTACAGGTTAAATTATTTAAGATTAGAATTAAATCTTTATCCTTAGAACAATGGCAATCGGTAGGCGGAAATTTCATTAATCAAATGAAAGATATTCTGGTAAGTTTTCTTTCTGCTAAATTGGTTTTGGAAGGAAATCTAACCTTGGGAATGATGCTTTCCGTTCAGTATATTATCGGGCAGCTTAACAGTCCGCTTTTACAGCTTATTGATTTTATTAAACAATTTCAGGATGCTAAGATATCACTTGAAAGGCTAGGTGAAATCCACGATAAAGACGATGAAGAAAATAAAGAAGAACAATACGTTGCCGAAATTCCACAAAAAGATATAGAAATTACAGATATGTCGTTCAGATATATTGGTTCTGATGCTTTTGTTTTTGAACATTTAAACTTAACTATTCCATATCAAAAAACAACAGCAATTGTTGGAGCCAGCGGAAGTGGGAAAACCACGCTTTTAAAACTATTAATGAAGTTTTATGAACCAACTGAAGGCGACATTAAAATTGGAAACACAAAATTAAAGAATGTTTCTCCAAGATTTTGGAGAGATCAGTGTGGTGTGGTAATGCAGGAAGGATATGTTTTTAATGATACTATTGCCAATAATATTGGTGTGGGCGAAGATTATATCGATAAACAAAAATTAAGAAAAGCCGTAGAAATTGCCAATATTAAAGACTTTATCGAAGGTTTACCATTAAGCTACAATACCAAGATCGGAAATGAAGGTCTAGGAGTAAGTGGTGGTCAGAAACAAAGGCTTTTTATCGCAAGAGCTGTTTATAAATCTCCGGAATATATTTTCTTTGATGAAGCAACATCAGCCTTAGATGCCAACAATGAAAAGATCATTATGGAAAATCTGGAACAATTCTTTAAGGGAAAAACTGCCATTGTTATTGCTCACAGACTTTCAACCGTAAAACATGCAGATAAAATTATCGTTTTAGACAAAGGAAATGTAGTGGAAGAAGGAAGTCATGCAGAATTAGTGGCATTAAGAGGTGAATATTACAGACTTGTAAAAAATCAATTAGAACTTGGAAACTAACAAAGATATTTTAGACAATATAGAATTACGTTCTGAAAGTGTTCAGGACATTCTTACACAACCACCCCACTGGATGATCCGTTGGGGTAACACTATTATTTTTATTATACTTCTTCTTATTTTAGGAATGAGTTATATAATAAAATATCCAGAATTTATCCCGGCACCTATTGTTGTTACTTCACAAAATCCTCCGGAAAAACTGGAGGCAAGAATCAGTTCCAAAATTGAAAAAATATTCATTAAAGACCATCAGGAAGTTAAAAAAAATCAGGTCTTGATGGTCATGCAGTCCGCAGCCAATTATAAAGATATTTTGGAGCTTAAAAAGCTGGTTGATTCTATTTCTCCCAATCAGTTGCGTTCATTCCCGGTTCAGCAGAGTTCTCATTTTAAATTGGGTGAATTACAAGGTGATTATAATAATTTTGCTAAAGCTTTTCAGGATGAGGAGCTTTTTACAAGATTACAGCCTTACGCCCCTGAAAGTTTAGCTGCCAACCAAAGTCTTTCTGAATATAGAATGAGAATCTTAACAATGAAACAGCAGAAAAGCCTAGAGCAGGCAAAGTATGAGATTACCAAGAAAAGCTATCAGCGGTCACAGGAATTATTCAATCAAGGAGTCATTGCCGCAATGGAGCTTGAAAATGAAAAAATTAAATACCTGCAGGCTCAACAGAATTTAGAAAATATTAATATTTCATTATCCCAAATGGAAGAAAGTATTTCTAATCTCAACAGAACAAAAAGCGGGACTGTCATTAATACAGAAAAAGATAAAATCACCTATTCTTCACAAACATTACAGTTATTTGAGCAATTAAGAAAATCTCTCAAACAATGGGAGCAAAATTATCTTGTTATTTCATCCACAGACGGCGTAGCTAGTTTTCAGCAGTTTTTTGGCGAAAATCAGTTCATAAAGGCGGGTGATCCTATCTTATCCATTCTACCAAAGGATAAAGAAGCATTGGTTGGGAGGATGCAGGTTCCTGCAATTAACTCCGGTAAGATTACCAAAGGGGAAAAAGTGTTGATTAAGCTGGATAATTACCGTTTTCAGGAATATGGTATCGTAGAAGGAAGGGTTCAGAATATTTCACTTTCTCCTGATGAAAAAGGAAATTATTACGTAGATGTCATTCTTCCAAAGGGGTTAAAAACTAGTTATAATAAAAAATTAGTTTTTGATAAAGAGCTTAGAGGAAATGCCGAAATTGTAACTCAGGATTTAAGACTTATTGAGAGGTTTTTCTATCAAATCAGGAAATTATTGGGATATCAAAGTTAAATTATAAACTGTCGTCAAATTCTTAAACAATATCTATAGAGAATTTCCCATTAATATTTTTCTTTGTGTTCTATTTTTTTAGTATTATTTAGCAATTACAAAGAGTTTAAGAGTTCATTTAAGCCATATTGATTGAATAGCAGCTTTCCTATTTCAAGTCTGGACCAGCCTTCTTTCAGTTTATAAGTAAATGACAGTTCATTATTTTTCACAAAACATTCTAAATTCAGCAACAAAACATTTTTATTTTCTGTTAAATGATGTTCGATTAGATTTAAATGTGTGGAAAAAATGAACAGAGAATTTTTAAATTTAGTTAAACCATTCACCGTATTTACAGTAATTTGTGCTGCATCATTGATGTTAGTTCCGCTGAATATTTCATCAAAAACAACGAAACAGTTTTTAGATTTTAATTCTAATAAAACATTCTTTACATTCATAATTTCCTGAGCAAAGTGACTATAACCTTCTTTGAGATTATCGTTAACGGAAAAATGCAGGAAAATACTGTCATAAAAAGGGATATTACAGTATTCGGCCGGAATGGCAATTCCCAGATGAGCAAGTAGAACAATAATACTAACTGACTTCATTGTGGTAGATTTCCCGGACATATTAGCTCCTGTAAAAACAATTATGTTTTTATTATTTACATCTAATGTATTTTTAACACCGTTTGTAAGATCTAAATGGTAGAAATTTTTAATTGTAAATGTATTTTCAGAATTAAATTGAGGAAATACCAAATTGTTTAACTTAATCCCTTTAGCAATGCTGGAATATACATCAAACATATAGAAGAAATTCCAGAATAAGTCAAAATTTTCCGCCTCAATTTCGGGTGTAATTTTGACAAGAATATTCTTTCTTTGCTTAAAATCAAGCTCTTTACCATAAAACTCATCGATGGGCAATGAGTCGATGAATACAATCATTTTTTCAATTTCATATGAATATTCTAAGCAAGTTTCTTTCTTTTTGAAATTTTTCAATAACAATCCAAAATGATAAAAGAAGTCTATTAACAACGAAATATTAGTATTTATTTCTTTAAAATACTCACGGTATTTAATACTTACGAAGTAATTATATTGGCTGACATCAATTTCATCTAAAAATTTTTGAATTGCAGAAATTCTATTTTCCTTGATTTCATAACTATTAATAATCTGAAAATTATCCAAGAATAGTTTCAGTTTTTGTTGGACATAAAGTGTCTGTTTTTTGTTAAAGGATTTTTGGTTGAAAAATGATATTAAATATTGCTTAGATTTTCTTGTCTGAGTGAAATTAAAATGGGCTATTATTTCAGAAATGTTTTCCATGATTCATTTATGTTGAAATTTATATACGTAAAACTATGTATTTAAACCTCAAGCATGTTTTAAAAAAAACCTAAAATTATCGGGAGACATTATTTTTTTGTAATTTTTATAAGTATTTTTCTGTTTTTTAATCTTATTGGCTGAACCAAACGGTTCTTTTATGAAAATTCATCTATAAATTAGGTCTAGAAGCCATTTGTTACTCAACCTTTGCTACGAATTTTATCAATATATGTAAATAAAACTTCTTGCATAAAACTTTTCAGGTCTTTATCAATATTATAAAAGCTTAAAAGTCAGATTTCTTTTACATAATTAACTAATTCATCTGCCATATCGAAGACCAATAATTTTTTAATTACTTACGGTTTTATACTTTTTCTTTATTTTTATTATACGAATAAACATTAATTTGTATATCATAAAGATCAGGATCCATGAAACTACCTACTGAATTAGGAGATGAATATGTAAAGACAGTCCTTTCCAATCTTTCCCTGAAAGATCTTCCGGGTGAAGAATGGAAGTTGATAGAAGGTTTTGAAAATTATGCTATTTCAAATTACGGAAGGGTGAAAAGCCTGGAACGTTGGGCTATAAACCCCGCTGGAGTAAAGCGGAAAATATTGGATAGCATTAAGAAGCCACATGTCTTCAGATATTTTAATAAATATCTAAAGGCTCGTTTTTATAATGTGAGATGTAACCTCTCCGTTGAAGGGAGAAAATATGGAAAATCAGTAGCTCGCTTGGTTTACTATCATTTTGTTGAAAAGTTTGATATGGATAATCTTTCATTTCGTATGGCTTTTAAAGATGAAAATCGGTTTAATGTGCATTTTAGTAATTTAGAAAGGGTAGCTATCAATGAGATACGCAGTAAAGCACTGAACACAGGCAGAGGGAAGAAAGGAAACTATCAGCAGGCAGTGAGCCAATACACAGTTGATGGGGATTTTGTTGCCAGATATGAAAGTATTTATGCAGCAAGTGAAACTTTAGGAATTTATCCTCCTCATATTTTAGCTATCATCAATAAAAAACGGATTACTGCCGGGAAATTTCGATGGTTTGCAAAAGGTTATAAACCTACTAAAGAAGATTTTATACCGGAAACTAAAAGTAAGCCGGAAAAAGTACTTAATACAACCCTTTGGAAAAAGCTTGGGAAACCGCCAATTGATGAAAGCAATCCGCCAGCCTGTATGAATTTATCACTAAAAGATCTTCCCGGTGAAAGATGGAAACCGGTTCCCGATCTTGATATGTATTTTGCTATTTCTAATAAAGGAAGAGTAAAACGGTTAAATACCTGGACACAGAATAAAAACAAAACTTTTTGGAGAGAGCATATTCTCTCGCTTTCTGTACTAACATCTGATAGTGAAAATTATTATCTTTATGCTCAATTAAGTAGTAATGGTAGGAAATATCATTTAGCTATTAACCGATTGCTTTATTATTGTTTTGTAGAAGAATTTGATCTTAAAAACAGAAATCTGGTAATAATAAACAATAGTCATCTTCAATGGGACATAGATATTTCGAAACTCACTTTAAAACCTTTTAATGAAATCCTTAGGGAAAGAAATAAAGAGTATGCTACTAAAGTGAGAACAGTACTTAATTCGAAAAAAGCTTTCAATGACTCTCTTTGGGAAAAGTTGGGTAAACCTCGGATTAACAAGAAGAGTCCACCTGCTATTTTCAATTTATCTCTAAGTGACTTACCGGATGAACAATGGAAGCCATTACCAGGTTTTGATAGTAAATATGCTATTTCCAATAAAGGGAGGGTAAAACGATTGAGCGGATGGGGAGCAGGTACTCATTTCTATGGAGAAGATCAGATTCTTTCCCTCAACCTAACGAGTGATAAATCTTATTATCTTTATTTTAAGGTTCATAAGAAGGAAGATAAAGCTCAAAAAATGCTTTTACGGCTGCTTTATTGTTGTTTTGTTGAAGAATTCGATCTGAACAACAGAACACTTCGGGTAGTCAATGAAAATCAACCTCTATGGGATATAGATCTGTCAAAGTTATCATTACGCTCTATGGTAGATGCATTTAATAAAAAGATTATTAAAAAGTAGAATATTTGAACATTCAAAAAATCACTAAAAATAGGATAAAGGACAGCTATATTTAGTAGTATGTAGACAAAAATAAATCAGTACTAATGGGACTGTAACGCAAATAGACAGCAGACTTGATATTACCTGTAAAAAATGGCATAAACCTTTTCAAGAAGTATGCACGATTGTTCTGCATAACAAGAGTTTTATAGTGTACAAAAAACAATTAGAAGAACGATTACCTTAATTAATAATGAACATAGAACAATCGATACACTTAAAAGAATTTCTCGAACCTTGCTTCACGATAGTTATTCTAAGCAAAAAGCCTTACAATTTTGAGTAGAAACAATTTCTAACCCCCCATAAAAAACTTCAACATTTATTCATTAAAATACAAAAGAAGTTATTATATTTGATTTACAAAACGAATCAAAAACCTACATTTCCAAAGTGAGTAATTCGGTGAGTAGCTGAGCTTCAATTTGAAAAAAATGTCGATAAATAAAGAAATTTAAAGAGACGGTTCGAATCCCTCCAACTCCACTTTTTAAGCTAAAGAGAATTTGTAAATTATTGAATTTTAAATAATTACATTTTCTCTTTTTTGTTTTTGTACCCAAAGTTGTACCCAAACTTTTGAAGAATGCTTTTTTGAATCTGTTTGAATCTAATTAAACCTATTTGAACTTTAATAGTTACAACTGAGTTTATTATAATGCAAATATACTACGATTTAAAATAATGCCCATTACTTTCAAAATAATCAAACATAAGATTTCTTGCAGTGGTTTCCCAATCAATATAAATATAGTTGGGTAGACTTTCAGGAATATCCATTTCTAATAAATATTGAGCAAATGCTTCATTGTCTGAATACTCTCCCATGTAATAATCT
>NZ_QNVT01000029.1 GCF_003385515.1 Chryseobacterium pennae
TATGTTGCAAACTGATCTATAGAATATTTGCTGTGGTAAAAAGAGAGGAACCTTTTGTAAATTTAACAAGATATAATTTGCATATGTCTTAGAATACACGAATAATTTTATTTACAAATAAATTCTGTGTGCCTATGTGGTTAAAATTAAAGTGGTTTTTTAAACCACATAGTCATATAAAAGAAGGTCATTCGTACATTTGCGGCAATTAATATGTATTCATAATTTTATCGTAGATCAAATCTTTGCGCCTTAATAATGGCTTGGAAAAACAAAACTCACGTCTTTGTGTTTGCCAACAGACATAGTATCAGTTCATATAAAGATTTCCTGTCTGGTCTTAGGAAGTATAATTTTTATACTTTTATCATTTCTGTTCTGAAGATTAATTTTTATTCCTTTTTTTACATACTTTTCAGTTTCATTTTTACCGTTTTCTGGATCTTTAGTATTTTCAACTGTTTTTGTGTAGATAATTTGTCCCGTTGATAAATTAAAATCAATGGTCTTCCAAAATTCGAAAACTCTACCGGATTCGGAAAGGTTTCCAATTAATTCAAAATGCCTGTTCTGAAACCTGTATTTATCTGTATCTGCCCACCTCCAGCTGCTTCCACCATAATGCTTGATGATCAAAATTCCGTTTTTTATGGTGGTATTCACATAAGGATCGCCCATTACGCCACCATCCTTACTTCCTAAGATGGCGTTTCTTGATTTTTCCAAAACGGTCCATTTATTCCCGACTTTCTTTAAAATCTGAATTTCACGGGCATTCCCGGACTCCTCATTAATGGGAATATCATAAACGATTACTTTCTCCGGAATCCTGTCTCCATCCAGATCACCATCAATGATCTCATTAATTACTGAACCTTTTGGCTGGAATTCTTTTTGAGCAAAACAAGAGATGCCCAAAACAAGGAACAGAAAGCAGAATATAGTCTTCATAAGAAATATTGAATTTTAAAAATACAAATTATATGTTTCATCAATGTCTGTCTTTGATTGTTTCGATAAAAAAATCACTAACTTTGAACCTCAATTTGAGAAATAAATGGAAAATTTAGTTCAAGACACTACCGTTCAAAAACCAAAGTGGATTCGTGTAAAACTTCCTACCGGAAAAAACTACAGGGAATTGAGAACCTTGGTTGATAAATATAAATTAAATACCATTTGCCAAAGCGGAAGCTGCCCGAATATGGGGGAGTGCTGGGGAGAAGGTACGGCAACATTCATGATTTTAGGAAATATCTGTACAAGAAGCTGTGGATTCTGTGGCGTAAAAACAGGAAAACCGCTTGATGTAAACTGGGATGAACCTGAAAAAGTAGCCCGTTCGATCAAATTAATGAAGATCAAACATGCCGTTCTTACTTCTGTAGACCGCGATGACCTGAAAGATATGGGATCTATTCTTTGGGGAGAAACCGTAAATGCTGTAAGAAGAATCTCTCCGGGAACTACAATGGAAACATTAATTCCGGATTTTCAGGGAATTACTAAACATATCGACCGATTGGTAGATGTTGCCCCTGAAGTAATCTCTCATAACATGGAAACTGTAAAACGTTTGACCAGAGAAGTGAGAATTCAGGCAAAATATGAAAGAAGCCTTGAGGTTTTAAGATATTTAAAAGAAGCAGGACAAAGAAGAACCAAAACCGGTGTAATGCTTGGTCTGGGTGAAACTAAAGATGAAGTTTTCCAGACGATTGAAGATATCAGAAATGCCAATGTAGATGTTATCACTCTTGGACAATATTTACAGCCAACAAAAAAACATCTTCCTGTAAAGAGATTCATTACTCCTGAGGAATTTGATGAATTGGGTGACTTTGCAAGAAGCCTTGGTTTCAGACATGTTGAAAGTTCTCCTCTTGTAAGAAGTTCTTACCACGCAGAAAAACATATTCATTAAAATACAGACCGCTCAGCAATGGGCGGTTATTCTTTTGTACTGGTGGAAGATGAGAGATGGTGAGAGAATAGACGAATAGATAATAGATGAGAAGATAATAGGGAAGAGTTGTCAACGATCTTAACAAGCATCCATGAAGGATAGCTGTCATCATTCCCATCCTTTAGAGGGGCAAGAATTCAAAGAATTTTTGACGGGGTGGTTTATCGTAATATCATATCCAAACTATACCCAATCATCTGTGAAAATCTGTGCAATCTGTGGTAAAAATATATAAAATTTAAATCTGCATTATCTGCCAGATCATCAAAACGATTTATTACAGGAAGATTCCCGATTAATTACTCCAATCCTTCCATTGATCTCAATAGGTTTAAAATGTTTTTTCTTAAATTCTGACGGAGTTTCTCCCGTATGCTGCTTGAACAGCTTATTAAAATAAGAAAGGCTTTCAAAACCCACCTGAAAACAAACTTCTGTCACTGAAGAATCTTTTAACAGATAAATTTTAGCCTGATTGATCCTGTAATTATTAACAAAATCTGTAAACGTCATATTGGTTTGCTTTTTAAAGTAGCGGCAAAAAGCAGGAGTACTCAAGCTGACAATCTTGGCAATTTCATTTACATTGGGTTTCTTATCATGGTTTTCATGAATATAATCGTAGATGGTTCCCATTCTGATCTTGTCATTCAGAAACCATTTGACTCTGGTATCTTCTTTATTAATTTCACTTACTTCGGTAGAGTTAGACAGGATCTGTAAGATTTCGATTAACCCAATCAACGATTCAAATGAGTTTTTATCTTTGATAATCTGAAGCTTTTCTACCACGAGGCTTTTTGTTTTTCCGGAAAAGGATAACCCAAGATGGGAACGTTCCAAAAGATTTTTAATAGAATCAAACTCAGGAACAGGCAAAATGATATCCTGAAGAAAATTTTCACGCATCTGCAGTACCATTTGCTTGCATTCAGTCTGTATACCGTAATCGAAATTAAGATGAGGTACATTGGCTCCTATCAGCAGCAATTCACTGTTGGTAAAGCCTGAAATATTTTTTCCGACATGCCGGATTCCGTTTGAAGCTTCTACATATACCAATTCTATTTCAGGATGGTAATGCCAGAAAAAACAATTCTTTAGGGAAGGGGAAAATAGCTTGAACGATTTCCCTTTTTCAAACTCTATAATTTCTTTCTGGATCTTCATTTTGTTCTCATTTGATTGTTTGTAGAGTTAAATTTAAATAAAAAGGTTAATATGGAGCAAATTTTTATCATTCAAAGAGGTGTGAAATCCAATCTTTCTTTCGAATTTTGCACTTTCAAAATAAAGATGGGTTACCATTTGCATTTCAAAAGATTAATTGAGAAAAGAATTTACAATGAAGATTGATAAAAGAATAATACCGCTGGCGATAGGCGGACTGGGAATAGGAACCACAGAATTTACCGTTATGGGGCTATTACCGGACATTGCAAAAACATTAGAGATTACGATCCCGCAAGCCGGGCACCTGATTTCCGCCTATGCAATGGGGGTTGTAATCGGAGCACCGATTCTGATCGGATATTCGGTGAAATTTCCTCCTAAAAAGGTGCTGATCGCATTCATGATCCTTTTTACTTTATTTAACGGGCTTTCTGCCATTGCTCCCAATTACGGGACCATGTTGATTATCAGATTTATGTCTGGACTTCCTCATGGGGCATTCTTTGGAGTAGGGACTGTGGTGGCCGCTAAAATGGCAGGGAAAGGTAAAGAAGCATTCTATATCTCTATGATGTTTACCGGGCTTACTGTAGCCAACCTGGTCATGGTTCCTTTGGTAACGTATATTGGGCATACTTTCCATTGGAGGCTTTATTTTGCTATCGTAGCTTTAATTGGTGTTTTTGCCCTCCTGTTTTTAAAATTATGGCTTCCTGCTACGGAGGCTAATCAAAATACCCATTTTCTGGAGGAACTGAAGTTTCTGAAAAAGAAGCAGGCATGGTTGGTATTGGCAATTACAGCAATCGGGTTTGGTGGACTTTTTACGTGGTTAAGCTATATTACTCCTTTAATGACAGTGATTTCCGGAGTTCAAAGCAGTCAGATGGCTTATGTAATGGTTCTTGCAGGAGCGGGGATGGTAGTTGGTAACCTGGCAGGAGGTATTATTTCAGATAAACTAGGTCCGGAAAAAACGTGTGCATTGCTGATCTTTCTGATGATGATTTCTCTGGTAGGCGTATTTTTGCTTTCCGAGCATCAGAATATAGCTTTTATCCTGACGTTTATGTGTGGGGCATTATCAATGTCAATCGCTGCACCCATTAATATTATGATGATGAAGGCTGCCCCAAAAAGTGAAATGATGGCAGCAGCTTTTATGCAGGCAGGGTTTAATATTGCAAATGCAATGGGAGCTTTCTTTGGCGGAATTCCTTTGGAATATGGATTACCTTTCAACTATCCGTCATTGGTAGGGGTGGGGATGACTTTTATCGGGTTTGTAATCAGTGTAAGATATATGTATCTATATGGTTCACAAACTGTGAATAAAGATGAACCCGTTACAGAATGTGTTTCCTGTGATAAATAGATTTTTCACAAAAATTATTTGTTTTCAATTTTGTAAGAGAAGATAATCCTGAAGATATATATTTACAGAAATACAGAATATAAAAATCGGCATAATCTCTTGAAAATGTGAAACAAAAAGTAATAAAGCATAAAAAAAGCTGTCCCAAAGTCAGAAAATTGACTTTAGCGACAGCTTTTTTTAAATTAATACATTTATTCTTTCAGGCTAGAATTTAAATACGCAGCTGCAAACGCTCATTTTGCCTTCTACAACTGTTGTCCATTGTCCGTTCCATGTTCCTCCGTAGGATGCACAGATGGAAGGGCAGATAGCTTTAGCATCTTCGTCGCTCCAGATCGGACCGGCTAAAACATTTAAAGTATATTCTGTACTGCCGGTTGGCTCAGTATTTAATTCAACTTCTATAACGCTCATTTGTCCTTCTACAATGGTAGTCCATTGTCCAGTAAATTTTCCTAAATGTGCCGCAGCAATACGTGGTCCTAATTTTTGTGCTTCGTCATTACTCCAAAGTGGTCCTGCAATAATGTTGGTTTTGAATGTTGACATGGTATAAATTTTTGTGGGTTAGTATTACAAATATACTCACCAATTTGGGAAATAATTACAGTATAATGTACCAAATTTATTATTAGGTATTTTTACGTATACTGTTGATATTGATTTAGATGTAATAGAAAAGACTGCCTTTTAAGACAGTCTTTTTATCATTTTTTATAAGATTGATTAAACCTCAACTTCATTGCCATTTTTGCACCAATAGAGTGCGTTGTATAAATTTTCTTTTGGGAAGGATTTAAATTCTCCAGGCATCAGAACACTGAATATATCAGTAAAATTCTGTACCCCTTCTTTGTCTGTAACGATGGCTGCACGATTCCATTTTGCAAGGTTTTTTATTCCAAGCAGGAGGTCTTCGAGCCATGCACCCATGGTAAAGTTATCCAGATCGGTATCCAGGTACAGTAAGTAATTCAGCTCACCAAATTGATCTACTTTCTCTTTTACACGCGGAATTACCAATTTTTCAAAATCTTCTTTCGTCACTTCTCCCGTTGCATTGAATGCCGCAACATTATCCGGAGCTTCTGGAATAATTGTTATCATAGTAAATATTTTATGGTGGTTGGAACTTAATAAAGTAACAATAACTACACCATAAATTCATCTAAAATTGTTAAAATAGACATAAATATTGTTATTTTTAATGTAAAATATCAATATGGATCTTAAATCAAATGAACCTTTCTGGCTTTTAAAAAATGGTCTGATCACCACTTATCCTTCTTTAAAATCAGACGAAAAATGTGATGTTGTAATTATTGGTGGGGGAATTACAGGAAGTCTTATCGCTCATCAGATGGTGAAAGATGGCTATGAAACTATTCTTATTGATAAGCGTGAGCTTTGTAACGGAAGTACCTCGGCTACCACTTCAATGCTGCAGTATGAAATAGATATCCCTCTTTATGAGTTAAAAGAAAAAATAGGGGAAAAAGGGGCAGTTGAGAGTTATAAAGCATGCTCGGAATCTATTGATACCATTGAAAAGCTTGCTGCAAAGATACGGTCCAACGCAGGTTTCAAACGGAAAAAATCACTGTACTTTGCTGCGAAAAAGAAAGATACTGAATGGTTGAAAAAAGAATATGAAGCCAGAAAAGAAGCCGGATTTGATGTTAAATGGTTAAATTCAGATCAGATATTAAAAGCATTTGAATTTGAAAATACTTATGGCGGGATCCTGTCAAAGCAGGGAGCGAGTATTGATGCCTTTCAGTTTGCCCATGAATTATTTAAACATAATGTAAAGAAAGGCTTAAAGGTTTTTGATAAAACTGAAATGGTAGAGGTGGAGTATCATAAAGGTTTTAATATCATTAAAGTAGATACAGGTTTTCAGATCAGGACGAAGAAAATAATCTATTGCATTGGCTATGAGAGCAAAAATCTGCTGAAAGAAAACTTCGTTGATCTGAAAAGTACTTATGCTGTTGTTTCGGAAGTAGATAAGAATAAGTTTAAAAATAGTACGAGTACATTAGTCTGGAATACCGATGATCCTTATCTGTATATGCGAAGTACCGATGACGGAAGAATGCTCATAGGTGGTGGAGATGAAGATTTCTACGGTGCTGAAAAACGGGACGCTTTATTGGAGACAAAAGAAAAAGAAATTTTAAAAAATTTAAAGAAAATAAAACCTGATTATCATTTTTACCCTGATTTTGTATGGGCAGGAACTTTTGGGGAAACAAAAGACGGGCTTCCTTATATCGGAGAACATAAAAATTTCAGAAATTCTTATTTTGTATTGGGTTTCGGTGGAAACGGAATTACCTTTTCAGTGGTGGGAATGGAAATGGTTTCTGCGTTTATGAAGAATAAAAAGCATCCCTTGTCCGGATATTTTAAGTTCGGAAGATAGAACAACATTATTTAGCCATGGCTTACAGCAATTAAATATTGAGTTTAATACGAAAGTACACTTAAGCAGAAAGTCAAAAACCTTCAAAACTTAAGTGTACTTCATTTCCGGAAGGGCATTACTTAAAAATACTTAAGTGCTGACCCTTCTTACGGTTATCATCTCTACAGGCTATATCCATTCTTTTTAGCCAGTTCCTGTATAGAACTTTCAATGGCTTTTCCAAGATCATCAGAATCATCAGTTCCTCTTTTTTTCATTTCACTGTCAATGTAGGTCTGGCGTTTTTTAGAAAGATCTTCAATTTCTCGCTGAACTTTCTCACGTTCTGCTGATTTTGTAGCAACAGCTTTTTTAATTTCTTCTTTGCTTTTTCCTTTCAGCTCGTCAGGAAGCTCACTTTCTTTTATATTTGAAATAAACCCGGCATCTTTTTCAGCTTTATCTATGAGGTCCCAGTGTTCGTTTTTGTAAGCATTCTTTTTAGACTTGGAAACGGTTCGTTCCACCAGGTTGGAAACCGATTGTACTTCAGCATTTTTATCCTGGGTAATCTGTTTCTGTTTATATTCTGAGCCATGGTTTCCATAGTAAATATAAGTGTCATTCAATTTAGCATTGTACTCGGAAATTCTGATATCATAAGGTGTTTCAATATAAATCACTTTTTTATCACTGTCAATATTGAAGTATTTGCCACCACCTGTTGTTGCTCCGTTCTGCCAGAAACTCTGGATTCCTTCTTCACGGCTTCCACAGAAAATGGTATTGGTATAGATATTTTTATTTTTTGCTTTTGAGACCACTTCCTTATAGTCAATCCTTCCCTGGTTGAATGGTTCATTTCCTGCAATATAAATCAGTTTCATACTTTTTTCATTACCATCCCAGTTCAGATTGGCAGAAGCATCCCTGATCACAGCTCCACAATATTCACTTCCGCCGTTGGTTCTTAAAGCAAATAATTTTTCAGATACGAGGTCGAGATCCTGGGTAAGAGGAGTGACCTGTCGGATGTAGTTTTCATCGCGGATGCCATCATTTCCATATTCATAAAGAGCAATCTCCACTTGTGGCGACTGGCCGTTGTATTTTAATGTAGTCAGTGTATTGACAATATTCCAGAGTCTTGATTTTGCCTGGTCAATCAGTCCATCCATACTGTTGGACGTATCCAGTAAAAGGGCTACCTGGATTTTATTATCTTTTGATACCGTATTTACAGGAATTGCGGAAGCATTTCGTACTGTTAAGGTACTGTTTTCCGAATCATTTTTTGAGCAGCGGATGGCTGGAGAGGTACCGGCACTTAAGAAGGTTGCTGCGATTGCTAAGATTTTTAAAGCTGTCATATTGTTATTTTTTATTGGTTATCTGCTGTAATATTGAATCTGCATATCTTTTGGATATTTAACCTCATAAGAGAAACTGATCTTTTCAGAGCCTCCGGATCTTATATTTTTGTTCCAGAGAATACTTCCGGTTTTTTCATCAAGGCTTCCATCACCGGTTTCTATTGTCTTGACAGAAATTTTAGAATTTTCACTGATAGGAAGCTGATCCAGCACTTCCAGTTCAATACTTTCTTTGGTATTATTTCTGATGTTGATCTGGTAAGTTTCAGTTTCCCATTTATTTGAGTTCATCGGTTTTTGAGAGGCCTTATCTTCCAGTTTAATTCTTTTTACTGTAATTCTTTCATCTACTCCAAGAGAAATAGGGAACTCATCTTTTACATAATTGCTGGTCATATTAGTTTTCCCGATATAATTATCTTCAAAATAGATGTTGGCTTCCCCATTAATCAGGTTGAGATTTTGCCAGTTCTTTACAAAAGCCATCAGGAATACCTGGTTATTTACCTTTGGAACTGTATGGTATTTGTAAGTGGCATCTATTTGTTTTTTATCCAGAATGACGTACTGTTCCTTTTCCTGGCTTAAAATAGTCTGATTATAATTCAGTTCATAGATCACATTCATCTGGTTATCGGAAACAGAAGCAATTGGAATCTGACTTGGTTTTGCAGAAATTTCCTTTCTCATCTGATAAGCATTTGTGAGAACCGCTTTATCTTTAAGACTATAATCAGCAACTTCCTGCATTGGATTATGAGCAGTATATTCAGCAACATAAAGTGGGGAAAGGATAGGCCTGTCCTGATTATAAGAGGGTCTGTAGGTAGATACAAACAGTTTTACATTTTTCCAGTCCTGTCCTGTCTTCTGATAGATCTTTCCTTTGTAAACCATTTCAAGAGGTTTCTTTACAGACTCAGCACGAAGGTCATAAGAAGGAATCCAGCCTGCATCAGAAACAATATAACTTACTCCCAGATTTAGGCTGGTATCATTATCAGCAAGAACTTCAAGCAAAAGTTCTTTTCTATTTGTGTTTTTATGCGTTTGTTCCTCATCAGACTGTTTATTGAGCTTTGCAATACTTTCATCCAAAACGGTTTTCTGTTCATTTAATAAAAAGACCTGATTATCAATTTCCAGCATTCGTTTTCTGTAAAATTCAGTAAGTTTGATGAGCTGTTCCTGCGGAGTTGATTTATCATTCGCAGATACTTTCAGATTGTCATTGATGATATTCTGTTCTCCGGTAAGATTTTTAACCTGAATATTCAATAAGCTGACCTGTCTCTGAAGCTTTTTTCTTTCATCATCCAGTTTTTTTTCATTATCGGAAAGCTGATCGTCTTTCAGGAAATTACTTTGAGGAGTGATGGATAGTAGCGTAGTGTTTTTTTCGAGATTAATTTTATAGGTATTTTCATCCAGATTATTAGGAAGGTTAACAATTCGGATCATATTTTTTCCTTTCTGAAGATTGATATTGGTACTCCCGAAGACTTTTGCTCCCTGAAGAAAAACAGTAGCCTGTTTTACCTCTATTTCTTTTTTTATTTCCTGTGCCTTAAGGAAAGCCACTGAAAACAGGGTGATTAAAAGATAGCGTTTCATCGTTTATTATTTTAAATTATGAAGTAAAATTACCTGTATCTAAGCCTGAAATTTTGGATACTTGGTAAAAGGAGGTTTTCACTTGGTGAGTAGAATGAATAAGCTTAAAAATATCTTACTCCCAAAAAACTATGTGAAATCTATGGGGTTCGAAAAAAAATAAATCCAATAGATTTTATATAGGCATACAAACTATTTGGAATTATTTTATTTGTGAATTCGTGGCAGATTTAATTTGTACTTAAAAGTTTTTATAACTGTCTTTTCCGTTTTGTTTTTTTTACCCATCCACAAAATAATTCGTGAATTCATTGCTAAAAAGAGGCTGCCATAATTTTGGCAGCCTCTTTTAAATCTGTTATTCTAAAGGATTTCGTATCTCGTTTTGATACTGTATTTCAGTTTGATGTTTTCGATGTTGTCAAAGGAGAAATCTACCGGAGCATCTGCCATTTCAAGCTGTACATTGCTCATTCTGCTTTTGTAGGCAGCAGGCATTATCATGTCACTGGTGTAATCTTCAATTTCAATGATTTCAAGAACGCTGCCTGCTTTTTTGCCCATGCTTTCCAACAGATAATCTGCCTTTTCTTTAGCTGCTTTTAAGGCGTTGATCTTTACTGCTTTTCTGAAGTCTGCCATTTTCGTGTTTTTTACTTCTGAGATATTCAGGCTGCTTACCCATTTCTGGTTCAGGTCTTCAAAGATCTTGCTGATATTCGATTTTGCACTTGCTTTAAACTGATAATTCTTGGAGAACTTTCCATTTTTTGCATAGATGTTCTGGTACATTGATTTAAACTTGATATCCTCGTTCTTTACTCCTGCATTCTTTAAGATATCAAACATCTTCTTTTCATTATCTGCCAGATCGTTTTTGTTATCTGCTTTTATCCCGATGCTAAAGATGATTTCATCCGGTTCTACTTCCATTTCGGCGACTCCTGTTACTTCGATCGCGTTTTTCTTTACTTCCTGAGCGTTTACAAAACTTCCCAGCGTTAAAATTCCGATTAATAAAAAATGTTTCAATTTCATAATTTCCTGTTTTTACTTTTAAATTCTGATGTAAAATTAGCCAGATCTAAAGATGAAAATCGGAAGACTTGGTGAATGGAAGTTTTCACTTGGTGAGCTGTGCAATCAAAACTTATGTGTACTTCTTATGCATTATGCTTTTACTTTAAAATACCTTAAGTGTTTAAATCTTTTGTGACTTTTCTGGTTCAGTATTCTTAAGAAGCACATGAAATTTTATTTTACCACAGAATACACAGATTTTCACAGATGCTTAAGTATATTTTTTGTGTGATATGAAATTGTGTTATTTGTGGAAAGCATTCTTGGTATTTGTGTTTAAAGTTCCTCACAGGTTACGACTTGGTGAAATCATGTTTTGGCTTGGTAAAGAATAGAAGATGATCACTAAAGTTTTACTTACTTTGCAATAAAGATTTAATCTGTGAAATTAATTTTTAAAATACTCTTTATTTCAATGCTTACGGTGGGGAATTTCTTCATGGCACAGGACTCTGTAAAGGTTTCTCAGGTATTGAAATCTGCTGCAAAGCTGAAAAAAGCAGTAGATAAAAATGATGATAAAGGGGCGGCTGACGTATATGTAAACATGGGCACCGATTATTATAATCAGGGAAACTATCCTAAAAGTGAGGAGTATTTTGCCAAAGCTAAAGCACTTTACCAAAAACTTAATGATAAAAAAAATCTTGAATCGGTTACCAGAAAACTGGCTCAGTCACAGGAGAAACAAAATAAGATAACACCTGCCCTCAACAATTATAGCCGGGCTGCACAGATGAGTTACAGTGAAAAAAGTAAAGCTGTGAATACTAACGATGTGACCAGGCTTTCCTCTCCTACACCTGAGCTTAGAGCTGAAGCCATACAGAGTAATATTGACCTGAGCAAAAAGGAAAATGAAAAGGCAAATGTAGCAGAAGGCTATACTCAGCTTGCGGACCTTAATATACAGCAGAAAGATATTTATAAAGCTGAAGAAAACCTTAATAATGCCTATAAAATCTCAAAAAAGGAAGCTCCACAACAGGCATTGGCTATTAATCAGAAATTAGCGGATCTCTATGTTGAAAATAAAAACTTCGATAAAGCTATTGAAGCCAAAAAGAAAGTCCTGAAGGAAGATTTTGTAAAGGATAATTCACAGGAAAAAGTGAATCAGATTCAGGAGCTGGCAGATATTTATATCAAAAAGAATGATCCCAAGGAGGCTGTAGATTTATTAAAAAATGCCTACGGAATAGCTTTGGATAAAGGTCATACACTGGAAGCTCAGAGGAGTGTGAAGAAACTGGACAGTCTTTATGCCATTTCCGGAAATACAGATGCTTCAGTTCAGCTGTACAGAGACTTTTTGGGAAAACTTCCGGATTTGGTTTCCAAGGACAGAAGCCTGGTGGATCATAAAATTCTGGAAGATACAGAGCAAAGAATTTCTCAGCTGGAAAAAGAAAAAGAGCTGAAAGATGAGCTTATCCGTAAAAAAAATGTATTCAATTATGGACTGATCGGAGTTTTGATCCTGTTGACAGGTCTCATTGTTTTCATTTTCAGAACCCTGAAAAAAGTTCAGATCAAGAATAAAAAAATAGCTCTTCAGTCGCTTCGGCGGGAGATGAATCCGCATTTTATTTTCAACAGTCTGAATAGTGTCAATCATTTCATTGCAACCAATAATGAATTGGAAGCCAATCAATACCTGACAAAATTTTCCAAACTGATGCGGGGCGTGATGGAAAATTCTACCAATGATTTTATTCCTTTTCAACAGGAGCTGGATCTTCTGCAGAACTATCTGGCACTTGAAAAAACACGTTTTGCGGATAAATTTGATTATGAAATTGATGTAGATGAAAATCTGAATACGCACCATCTGCAGGTTCCCGGGATGCTCGTACAGCCATTCCTTGAAAATGCTATCTGGCACGGATTGCGGTACAGAACAGAAAAAGGATTTTTAAAACTAAGCTTTGAAAAAAATGATGGTGATCTGAAAATCATGATTGAAGACAATGGAATAGGAATTGAAGAAAGTAAAAAACAGAAAACCCAGCACCAGAAAACCAGGGAAGGAAGAGGAATGAAAAACACAGTGGAGCGAATTCAGCTACTGAATGATCTGTACAAAAAAAATATAACCTGTTCTGTAAAAGATAAAGAAAACGGTAATGGGGTTGTAGTCACGATCCAAATTAATCTGGTATAAAAACGGGACAATGAAAAAAAATATATTTCTATATACTCTGATGATAAGTCTTTTTTTCGGAACTATAGCAGCTCAGGATATTGACAGTATAAGACTAACCCATATTCTTAAAAACCTGAAGCTGGATAAAACCAAAATAAGAGAAGAACTCTGTATTGAAAAGAAAATGCCCAATGCTGATGACTCCTATATTGCAGTTATTCCGGTTATTTTGAATCAGGACCAAGAAGATTATGTTTTTACAGTGCAGAATTATATAGTGATTACAGATAGTAAAGGAACGATAAAGAATAAATATTTTGATCCGACAGAACTGGACTCTGATGCAGTAAATCTGAGAAGTTTTTCAATTGATACAGGTTTGTATACGATCAGCTCAACTATTAGGGCATTTGGAGTAAAAGCCGATTTTGTTGGAAGCAGCAAACCCAATCCTTACGCTTCAGGTAAAATTTCCCTGTATTATCCGGAAGGGAAAACTCTTAAAAAGGTTCTCGATCAGTTTGAAATGGATTCAACGACAGGAGAATGGGATACCCGATGCAACGGTGAATTTAAAGATGACCATTCCTACATCATGATGGATACATCCAAAACAAACAATTTCACAAATCTTAAAATTAAAACTATTTCTGTAACCACCATCAATAATGAAGTAAAAGGAGAATGTGAAGAAAAGGAAACTTCAAAAACAACTTATAAAACATTGAACTTCAAAAACGGAAAATATCAATAAAGACCCCGTCTGCAATATAAAATCAATCCCAATGAAAATCAAAGCCTTAATCGTAGATGATGAATTGATAGCAAGAGAAGTACTGAGAAGCTATCTTACCAAATACTGCCCACAGGTAGAAATTCTTGGAGAAGCGGAAAATATTAAAGAAGCTGTTCCTCTGATTGCAGAAAATCACCCTCAATTGGTTTTTTTAGATGTAGAAATGCCTTTTGGAAATGCCTTTGATGTACTGGAAGCCACCAGTGCGTTTTCCTATGAAACCATTTTTATCACTGCATTTTCACAATACTCTTTACAGGCTTTAAATAAGTCGGCCAGTTATTATATCTTAAAACCTATTGATATTCAAGAGCTTATTCTAGCGGTAAATAAAGTTGCTGAAAGTCTTGAGAAAAAAGAAGAGCTTAATCGGAATAAGATCCTACTGGAAAATTTAAAGCTAAAACCTGAAAAGCAACAGCTTATTCTTCCTACTTTACAGGGATTTGATGTGGTAAAGACAGAGGATATTATGAGACTTCAGGCAGATGGTAATTTTACTCAGGTCTATCTTACCGATGGCTCAAAGAAAATGGTATGCCGGTTTTTGAAGCATTTTGATGATCTTTTGGAAAACCCGTTTGTAAGGGTTCACCGTTCTCATATTATCAATACATCCTTCGTGAGATCCTATCATAAAAGTGGAACGGTAATGCTTGCTGATGATACTGAAATTGAGGTTTCCGGAAGTTTTAAAGACAATTTTCTGAAGGTCTTTTCCTAGATTTTATTGTTCTTTAACAGCCCAAAGGCATTATTTTTGAAGTTTTTATCAGAACCACACAAAATATTTCTGTTATGAAAACTTTTCACAAAATTATTCTTCCCGTTTCATTGGGAGCTTTGGCTTTGCTTTCTTTTAATTCATGTTCGGTAGGAATTCCAAAAGGAGCGGTGGCAGTAAAGAATTTTGAAGTTAAAAAATACCTCGGAAGGTGGTATGAAATTGCCCGTTTCGACTACAGGTTCGAGAAAAATATGGATAATGTCACTGCAGAATATTCTGAAAACCCGGATGGAACAGTTCATGTTAAAAATAAAGGGTACAACTATGTAAAAAAACTGTGGCAGGAATCCATTGGTGAGGCCAGATTCGTTAAAGATAAAACCGAAGCCCGGCTCAAAGTCTCTTTTTTCAAACCGATTTGGGCGGGTTACAATGTCATTGATATGGATGAAGACTATCAATATGCCCTGGTAGCAGGGAGCAGCTTAAAATATCTCTGGATCCTCTCCCGAACCACCACTATCCCGGAAAGCATCAGACAGCGTTTTATTGAAAAAGCCAGAAAAATTGGCTATAATACGGATGAACTGATCTGGGTAAAACATAATCAGTAAATGAAGGCAAAGGAAACAAAGAAAGCTGATTAAGCTGCTTTGTTTCCTTTGCTATTTTAGTTCTTAATATATTCCTTCCACTCTTCAAAACGGTGATCAATCACCTGTTTCATCAGGTCATAATTCTCGTAGGTATCCTCTATGTGATAAAAGGTTTCATACTCATAATCATTTTCCTCAGCCTTAGTATCAAAAAGATTTACATAATCATCTGCAAACGAGCTGTATCTGTTTCCAAAATCGGTATCATCTGCGTAATAATCTTTTGCAAAACTGTTTCCAAGGTCATTCAGATCATATTCAGAGAATTTTCCGTCACAGGAATCCATGATAAATTCAGCGCCTGTAATTTCTCTGCGTTTTAATTTCTCAATTTCCTCTTCACCATCTCCCTTCAGATCATCAGAGATCAGGTTATTATGGATACACCAGTTCAGGAACATACCGGTATGAGTAGCCCCGTTTTTCTGAGGAAGTTCTTCAGGAAAATCACCGCCATAATGCCATGAAGCATCATCATATTTAGACATAATTTTAACTAATTTCTGTCAAAAATAGAAAAAATCAATTTATATTGCTACAGCCGCATATTTTTCCGTCATTTGCAGGAGAATTTTTTTCAAGAATCTGATATATGGAAAAAGCAGTCCTGATCACTATTGGTGATGAAATCCTTTCCGGAAATACGGTAGATACCAATTCCAATTTTATTGCCTCTGAACTGAAGAATATCGGAATAAAGGTTGTACAGATCTTTACAATTTCAGACGAGATTGAAACCATTAAAGATACATTAAGTGCAGCGTTTGAACTGGGAGATCTGATTATTACCACAGGCGGACTGGGCCCAACAAGGGACGATAAAACCAAAAAAGCACTGGCCGAGTTTTTCAATGATGAGATTGCATTGGATGAGGTAACCTTTAATCACCTTAAAGGATACATGGAAAGACGGGGGCGTGCAGATATTCTGGAACGAAATAGAGAACAGGCTTTCGTTCCTACAAAATCGATTGTTTTTCAAAACCATTTTGGTACAGCACCATGCATGATGATGGAACTGAACGGGAAATTGAGTTACAGCTTGCCTGGAGTTCCCTATGAAGTAAAACCGTTAATTAAAGATCAGATTATTCCGTATTTACAGGAGAAATTTAATCTTAATTATATCCATTCCAGGATTGTTTCCGTGGTAGGAATTCCGGAAAGTATTCTTGCAGATACTATTGAAGACTGGGAATTAGCTCTTCCTGAAAATATTTCACTGTCTTATCTTCCGGTGGGAACCAGGGTAAAACTGAGATTAACGGCATCAGGAGATAATGAAGAAGCTTTACAACAACAGACAGAAGACGAAATTCAAAAATTGCTTCCGCTCATTAAGGACAATGTGATTGCTATATCTGAAGATAAAATCGAAAATATCCTGGCAGAAATGCTTACCGAAAGAAAACTGACCATTTCCACAGCGGAAAGCTGTACCGGAGGAGAATTGGCGAAAATGATTACTTCAGTTGGCGGAAGTTCAAGATACTTTTTAGGTGGAATGGTAGCCTATGCCACAGAGAAAAAAATAAAAATTTTAAATGTTTCCGGAGAAACGGTAGATCAGTTTACTGTAGTCAGTGAGCAGGTAGCTCAGGAAATGGCTAAAGGTTGTCAGGATTTATTTGAAACCGATATTTCCCTTTCCACAACCGGAGTGGCGGGCCCCGGAAAAGGAGAGGATGGCAAAGATATAGGGACGGTTTTCTATACTATCCGGGTCAAGGATCAGGAAGTAACATCAAAATTATATATGCCTCATCTGGAAAGAACAGACTTTATGAATTTTGTTTCCCAAAAGGTAATTCAGGATCTTGTAGGGCTTTTGATAAATCAGTAAACGGAATACCCCTTTTTTAATTTTTTTTTAATGAATTTTCAGGTACTTTTTCACACTTTTTGAAAATCCTTCATTAAAATTTAAAAATTGTGGAAAATTCCAAACAGATTTTTCAGACTAACAGCAAAAAACGCTGGAAAAGTGTACAATGGGGCAGCCGTATCTTTATTTTTATTGCGGCTCTTCTTCTTTTGGCTTTAGGACTGATGATGAGACTTGATAAAAGTCCGAAAATTCCTTTTAAAGAGGATTATAAAGCAGTTATTACAGCCAATAAGCCCTATCTTCAGGAGAATAAAATTTCTAAAGAATACAAAGGTTTCCGAAGCTTTATTTCTGAAAAAACAATTCATACCAACCTTGCCAAGATTGAAAAGGCAAGAGCAGAAAGATATAAAAATCAAAACAGAAACTGGGCTCAGTTTCCCGGAGGGATCCGTTCTGCATTTTATGTGGCTTGGGATCCTCAGTCTCTGATGTCTCTGAAACGAAATATCAGACACATCAATCTGGTTTTTCCTGAATGGTTTTTCCTTGATCCCAAAACAGGAGACCTGAAAACCAATGTTGACCCGGAAGGATACAAAATAATCAAAAGAACAGGCGTGGCAGCCATGCCGATCCTGAGTAATAATTCTAATCAGGAGTTCCGTTCTGAAGGGTTGGGGAAAGTATTGAATGATCCCGGAAAAAGAATGGCTCTTATTCAGAAGCTTACCCAACAGTGCCTAAAATATCATTTCAAAGGGATCAATATCGACTTTGAAGATATGAACCTGAATTCTGATGAAAACCTGATTGCTTTTATGAAAGAACTTTCAGCAACATTCAGACAGAATCAATTGCTGGTGACTATGGATATTATGACGGATAATGATGACTACAACATTCCGCGATTAGATCCTTATGTGGATTACTTTGTACTGATGGCTTATGATGAATACTCAGCAGGCAGCGATGCAGGCCCTGTTTCTTCGCAGAAATGGATTGAATCTCGGGCAGGAAAGATCGTTAAGCAAACCTCTCCTCATAAGATTATCCTTGGTTTGGGAGCATATGGATATGACTGGAGCTCCAATAAGGATGACAATACTTCGGTTACCTATATGCAGGCCATTACCAAGGCCAGTGCCAGTAAAGCGGTTATTGATTTTAATGACAATACTTTTAATCTGAATTATTCCTATACAGATTCTAAAAATAATACCCATACTGTATTTTTCAATGATGCTGCATCTATTTTTAATACCATGCGTTTTGCCTCCGAATATCCATTGGCAGGAACTGCACTTTGGAGACTGGGAAGTGAGGACAGCAGAGTCTGGAATTTTTATGATAAAGACCTTACGTTTGCAGGGCTTTCCAGACTGAATCTGAAAACACTTGAAAATGTAAAAGGGCAGACCATGGTGGATTACATTGGAGATGGAGAAGTATTGGATGTTCTGAATACACCCCATGATGGAAAAATTGCTCTGGAAATAGATCCGAAGGAAAAAATTATTACCGATGAAAACTATGTTACGTATCCAAGTTCCTATGAAGTAAAAAAATATGGGAGCGCTCCGCAGAAAGAATTGGTATTAACATTTGATGACGGTCCCGATGAGACATATACACCTCAGGTCCTTGATGTTATGTCAAAATATCACGTTCCGGCTGCCTTCTTTTTAGTAGGGTTAAATGCAGAAAAAAATCTTCCGCTCGTTAAAAGAATCTATCGGGAAGGTCATGAAATAGGAAACCACACCTTTACCCATGAAAACGTAGCTAAGGTAAGCCCGGAAAGAGCTTTGCTGGAACTGAAACTCACCAGACTTCTTATAGAATGTGTGACAGGACACAGTACAATCCTTTTCCGTGCTCCTTATAATGCCGACTCTGAGCCTACCACTTCAGAAGAGATTATTCCGGTGGCATTGGCAAGACAGCAAAATTATCTGGATATCGGAGAAAATATAGATCCGGAAGACTGGCAGCCGGGAATAAAAGCAGATGAAATTGTAAAACGGGTAATGGCAGGAATCAAGAAGGAGAGAGGGAATATCATATTACTTCATGACGCTGGTGGCGATACCAGAGAAGAAACCGTGAAGGCTTTGAAAATTTTAATCCCAACCCTTCAGAAACAGGGCTATCACTTTACCAATCTTACCAATCTTCTGCATAAGAGTAAAGCTGAACTGATGCCTGAAGTTCCTAAGACAAAGTCTTACTATATCATGCAGCTTAATCTGGTGCTGGCCACTGTAATTTATGGAATAAGCCATTTTTTGGTTGCCTTATTTACCATTTTCATTGTACTGGGGTTAATAAGATTACTGTTGATGGCGTACTGGGCTTTTAAAGAAAGAAAAAAAGAAAAAGAGCTGGGTGATTTTCCAACCCTTGAATTCTATCCTAAGGTTTCTATTATAGTACCTGCCTATAATGAAGAAGTGAATATTGTTTCTTCCCTGAATAACCTGCTAAAACAGACATATCCGAATTTTAACATCATTATGGTAGATGATGGAAGCAAAGATTCAACTTATGAAAAGGCCAGAGACGCTTTTCCGGATCATCCGAAGTTAGAAATATTTACAAAAACAAATGGAGGAAAAGCAACCGCTTTAAACTTCGGGATTTCACAGACAGATGCTGAATATGTAGTGTGTATAGATGCAGATACCAAACTCCAGCAGGATGCGGTAAAGTATCTGATTGCAAGATTCCTGAATGCGGGTTCAGATGAAAAAATTGCTGCAGTGGCTGGAAATGTAAAAGTAGGAAACACTGTAAACTGGCTTACCAAATGGCAGGCAATTGAATATACAACCAGCCAGAATTTTGACAGGCTGGCGTATGCCAATATCAATGCCATTACTGTAATTCCTGGAGCTATCGGGGCGTTTAAAAGATCCGTAATTCTTGAAGCAGGAGGGTATTCTTCCGATACACTGGCTGAAGACTGTGATATTACAGTAAAAATTTTAAAAGCCGGATATACAGTGGCCAATGAAAACAGAGCGGTTGCCGTAACAGAAGCTCCGGAAACCGTAAGACAGTTCCTGAAACAACGTTTCCGCTGGACATATGGAATCATGCAGATGTTCTGGAAACAGAGACAGACTTTCCTTAATCCTCAATATAAAGGATTAGGACTTTGGGCCATGCCGAATATCTTATTGTTCCAGTATATTATTCCGTTTTTCTCACCCTTGGCAGACCTTATTATGTTCTTTGGAATCCTGTCTGGAAACGGAGATAAAATATTTAGTTATTATTTGATTTTTCTTCTGGTAGATGCTTCTCTGGCTTTGGTAGCATTTATTATGCAACAGGAAAAATTAACGAATCTGTTCTATATTATTCCGCAAAGATTTGGGTATAGATGGCTGATGTATATTGTACTGTTTAAAAGTTTAAGAAAAGCATTGAAAGGTGAAATACAGTCCTGGGGCTTTCTGAAACGCACAGGGAATGTAAAAGAGATAGCAACATCTTAAAAGGATAAGGTCTGGAAGCTGGAGGTTAGAAGTTACTTTTAGTCGTATTATTACTGAAAGTTCTGATAAACTATTTAAAAAAGGAGAAAGGAGATAGAGTAGTCATTCTTTATGACTTTCATACCCTCCATCTTCCATCATCTAGCTTCAAGCCTATCCAATTTATAAATCCTTATCATACTCTAATAGGATTTGTTTAAATTTGTTTCACAAAAAAGTAACAAATAAGAAATAAATCATACATATTGTATAAATTGTTATCATAATGAAAAAACTAACGCTTTCTTTGTTTCTAATAGCAGGGATCTGCTCTCAAAATACGATGAGCGCACAAGCTAAAGCTACTAAAGTAGCAATGAATAATACAGATAAAGGTTTGGACCTTAGCTTAATGGATACTTCAGTACGTCCACAGGATGATTTTTATAATTATGTGAGCGGAACGTGGATGAAAACAGCTAAAATTCCGGCTGATAAACCAACTTGGGGAAGTTTTAATAAATTGGGTGAGGATACGGATAACAATTCCATGACAATTCTGAACTCTCTTTTGAAAGATAAGTTTGCAGATGGAAGTGAGGGGAAAAAAATTCAGGATTTATATGCTTCTTACATGAATATGGAGAAGAGAAATGCTGACGGAATCAAGCCTATTCAGGAGCACCTGAGTAAAATTGATGCCATCAAAAATATGGCTGATCTTCAGGGATATTTAGCATCTGTAACAAAAGAAGGAGAAAATAATTTCTACGGATGGGGAGTATATGCTGATTTAAAGAATTCTAATATGAATGCTGTTTACTTAGGAGAAGCTTCTCTTGGATTAGGAAGAGACTACTACCAGAAAGTAAATGAAAAGAATACGGAAGCTATTGCTGAGTATCAGAAATATGTAGCTTCAATGCTGAAAGAATTAGGATATAAAAATGCAGATGCAGCAGCAAAAAGTATTGTTGATTATGAAAAAAGTATTGCAAAAACTTATCTGACAAACGAGCAGAGCCGTGACAATACCCTTCAGTATAATCCTCAGACAATGACTGAACTTTCAGCTTTGGTAAAAGGAGTAGATCTTCCGGCTTACCTTAAAAAAGTGGGAGTAAACACAGATAAAGTGATCATCGGAGAACTGGGGTATTATAAAAACTTTGATAAATTAGTAAATGCTGAGAATCTTCCGGTAATTAAGGATTACCTGAAATTCCACATGATCAATGGAAGTGCTTCTTACCTAAGCGAAAAGCTGGGTGATATGAAATTTAATTTCTTTGGGAAATACTTAAGAGGTCAGCAGGAACAAAGAGCACTGAACAAGAGAGGTTTTGAATTAATCAACAGAAACATCGGAGAAGCTTTCGGTAAATTATATGTTGAGAAATATTTCCCTGCAGAAGCTAAAGCTCAAATGGTTGAATTGATCGACTACTTAAAGAAAAGTTTTGTAGTTCACATCAATAACTTAGCATGGATGTCTTCTACAACTAAGGAAAAAGCACTACAGAAGTTAAATAAATTCACTGTAAAAGTAGCTTATCCTGATAAATGGAAGGATTATTCAAAATTAGAAATTACACCTGAATCAAAAGGAGGTACATTGTATAAAAACCTTCAGAATATTGGTGAATGGCAATACAACAGAGAATTAGCCAAAATTGGTAAATCTGTTGATAAAACAGAATGGGGAATGACTCCACAAACTGTAAATGCTTACTATAACCCGGTATATAACGAAATCGTATTCCCAGCAGCAATTCTTCAGCCGCCATTCTTCAACCCTAAGGCTGATGCAGCAGTAAACTTCGGTGGAATCGGAGCTGTTATTGGTCACGAAATGAGCCACGGATTTGATGATTCTGGAGCACAGTTTGATGCAGAGGGGAACCTGGTAGACTGGTGGACTCCGGAAGATAAAGCAAACTTTGAAAAAGCTACAAAAGCTCTTGCTTCTCAATATGACAAATATGAGCCTGTAAAAGGAACATTTGTAAACGGTACTTTCACAAACGGTGAGAATATCGCTGACTTAGGAGGAGTGAATATTGCTTATGACGCTCTTCAGATGTACTTAAAAGATAAAGGAAATCCAGGAACCATCAGTGGATTTACTCAGGATCAGAGATTCTTCCTAAGCTGGGCAACCGTTTGGAGAACTTTATCAAGTGAAAAATACATGATCAACCAGGTGAAGACAGATCCGCACTCGCCGGGTTACTTCAGAAGCTTTGGTCCGTTAATCAATGTTGATTCATTCTACAAAGCATTCGATGTGAAAAAAGGAGACAAATTATATAAAGCTCCGGAAGACAGAATTAAAATCTGGTAAAAATATAAGCCGCTCAGCAATGAGCGGTTTTTGTTTTTTAGGGAGATATAGAGATAATAGAAATAGGATGAGGTGAGGAACTATCTTAGCTTCAGTTAATAAGTGGTGGTCTTCATCATTCCCCTCCTCCTGAGGGAGGTGAAAATTCAGAGGATTTTTGACGGGGTAGTTTACAGGCCCCACAAAACTCTTACCCCAACTGAAATCTAATTTTAAGCCATCATTCCGAAAAATTTAAACAATGAACCTCTCAAGCTTTGAACTTTAAACCCATATTTTTTCACTATTTTCATCAATTATTTATTATCCTTCATCACTTATCCTCAAAGTTCGTATATTTGATAAGTTTGTGTAAAATCAAAAATAATCTTCAATGAAAAAGCTAAATATTGGTATACTTGCCTTTTCCGGTATAGTATTGCTAAATTCATGTGGTGCTGCAAAAACTGCAGGAACTGATACAAAAACAGAGGCTACAGCAACAGTTGCAACGCCGGTAAAGGAAGAAGTAAAGGAGGAGGGGATCAATTTATCTTATATGGATACAGGTATCCGTCCGCAGGATGACTTTTTTAGCTATGTGAACGGAAATTGGGTGAAAACCACTCAGATTCCTTCAGATAAAGCCAATTGGGGGTCTTTCAATGCTTTGAGAGAAAATGTAGATGATTCTTCATTGGATATTTTAAACAAAATCCTTACAGAAAATTATTCTGCAGGTTCTGAAGGCCAAAAGATCCAGAGTCTTTATGCTTCCTTTATGGATACTGCTAAAAGAAATGCAGATGGATTAAATCCTATCAAAGCTGATCTGGCAAAAATTGATGCTCTTAAAAATCTTAATGATCTTCAGAAATACCTTTTAGAAGCTACAAAAATCGGAGATAACTCCTTTTACGGATGGAGAGCCGGAGCAGATATGAAAAACTCCAAAATGAATGCTGTCTATCTTGGAGGTCCGGATCTTGGTTTAGGAAGAGATTATTATCAGAAAGTAAATGATGCCAACACTAAAACATTAGGACAATATCAGGCTTACGTTGGAAAACTGTTTGGGGTTTTAGGATATAAAAATTCTACTCAGGCTGCACAGAATGTGGTGGATTTTGAAAAACAGCTGGCCAATTATTTATTGACATTGGAGCAGAACAGAGATGCCAACCTAAGATACAATCCTAAAAACGTTTCTGAGTTATCAGGGGTTGTGAAAAATGTTGATCTTGCAAAATATCTTAAAGATGCAGGGGTAAATACAGACAGGGTAATCATCGGTGAACTGAAATATTACCAGAACATGGACCAGTTCATCACACAGAAAAACCTGCCTCTATTAAAAGACTACCTGAAATATCACCTGATTAACGGTAATGCCAGTAATCTTGATGAAAACCTTGAGCAGATCAGATTTGATTTCTATGCAAAAGATTTACAGGGGCAAAAAGAACAGCGTCCTATGAACAAAAGAGGGTTAACACTTGTGAATGGAGTTCTTGGTGAGGCATTCGGAAAATTATACGTAGAGAAATACTTTACTCCTGAAGCAAAACAGCAGATGGAAACCTATATTGATTACCTTTTAAAATCATTTAAAACCCATATTGCGAATATCGATTGGATGTCTCCTGAAACAAAAGTAAAAGCTCAGGAAAAACTATCCAAGTTTACAGTAAAAATCGCCTACCCTGATAAATGGAAAGACTATAGCCAACTGAAAGTAGAATCTCCAAAACAGGGAGGATCATTATATGCTAACCTGCAAAATGTATCGGCTTGGCAATACCAAAGAAATTTAGATAAAGTAGGAAAACCGGTTGACAAAACAGAATGGGGAATGTCTCCTCAAACAGTAAATGCTTACTATAGCGGTTCAAACAACGAAATTGTATTCCCGGCAGCAATCCTTCAGCCTCCTTTCTACAATCCTAAGGCAGATGCAGCCGTAAACTTCGGTGGAATTGGAGCTGTAATCGGTCACGAGATCTCTCACGGTTTTGATGACAGTGGTTCCCGCTTCGATGGTGATGGAAATCTTAACAACTGGTGGACGGATACCGACCGCAAGAACTTTGATGCAAAAGTGGCTCAGCTGGCTGCTCAGTATAGTAGCTACGAACCGGTAAAAGGAAGTTTCGTGAACGGTAAATTCACAAGTGGAGAAAATATTGGAGACTTAGGAGGAGTAGCAGTAGCTTACGATGCCCTTCAGATGTATCTTAAAGACAAAGGAAACCCAGGGAAGATCAGTGGGTTTACTCAGGATCAGAGATTCTTTATGAGCTGGGCTACCGTTTGGAGAACAAAAGCAACCAACGAATATATGATCAATCAGGTAAAAACAGACCCGCACTCTCCGGGAATGTACAGAGCTTTCGGGCCACTGGTGAATCAGGATTCATTTATCAAAGCATTTGATATCAAATCGGGAGATAAAATGTATAAAACTCCTGAGGACAGAATAAAAATTTGGTAAGAGTACCGAAAAATTGTTAGAAAAGAAAGAATCCGTCTCAATGCAATGTGGGACGGATTCTCTTTTTAAAATGCTTTCTTATAATTCCGGATCACAAACTTTATTCCGGTTTCTATAATGTCTCCCATGGTCTTACAATACTTGAAGTTGACATCATAGGTGAGTTTTTGTAAAGCTGTTTTTAACTCAGTAACATTAGCTTCCGGTGCAATATTTTCGGTTTTCATAATAGAAATCAGTTCACTGAATCTGCTTTGGCTGCTCGTTACTCTTTTTACAATCTGTGAACGTACCTCTTTACGATACTGTTCTATAGAGTTAGGCTTCAGCTTTTCCAGTACCATGGTAACCATCGGATAATTTTCTTTGAAATACTGGGGAAGATAAACTTTCAAATTTCCTTCATAGCATTGCTGGTCAAAATCAATCGGGCGGATTCTGTAAATAACCTGGTCAAAATCATGGATAGGAATAATCACATAATTATAAGAACGCATATCACCAAGAAGCCCAATGAGACAGCGTTCATTGAATTTTACAAATTCCTTGGAAATCTGTGCTTTTTCCAGCTCTGTGCAATTAGATATATGTTTCTGAATAAATACATCCCCGGGAATTCCTAAGATATGTTCTTCAATTAAGGTGTTTTTGTAGATCAGAAAATTAATCCGGTTAGGAGAAAGCAGGTCTTCAAGCTCCAGTCCATAGATGCGGGAGGCATCAGCCTGTTTAATATAAAAGTTAGTATAATTATCGTTCAGGATATTTCTCACCCGGATCCGGAAAGGTTTAGAATTTCCGAAAGTACAGAAGTCAATGGTATCCACTTTCAGATAAGGGAGAGTAGCTTCATCTCCATCAGAATGAAGGAGGGTGTAAATCTTATTTAAATTAGCTTCTATTTCTTTAAACTCATATTCAGAATACAGTACACCAAGCCATAAAGTGTCCTTGCCTTCTTTATCCAGAATATTCACACTGTCACTGAATCTTAGCAGGTCTTCATATAAAAACTGGATCTTGGTTGTTCTGTTATGCTTTTCCAAATACTGCTGCAATCCTTCAGAAACAGGATATATGGGTTTTCTAAATGCGATCTTTACATCTTTCATCATTCTGTTTACTTTATCTAAATATAAAGAATATTTTTCTTCACCTCACAGGAATTCTTATTTAACACATATTTGTTCTCTTTTATAAATGCAAAATGCATCAGGATTTTATTTTATCACTCTGTGTTTGTTTTTATTTATTTTTTCATAGCTTAGTGACATCGTAAGATGGTGATTTTATGTTAAATAAATATAGATAAATTTAAATAGTTTAAGAAAAATCTTGACAAAATTTTGTATGTTACAGTTTTTTTTTAAATTTAAACTTTGGATTAGTAATTTATTTGATTAATCTGTAAATTGCTCAAAGACAGATCCAAACCAAAATAGTAAATCTCAAAATAATAATAATATGGCAATGTTTAATTATGGTGTTGGCGGAAACGAGGTAAAAGTAGACGCTAATGAAGCTATTCAGGAAATACAGGAAAATAAATCACTGATAGTAAGCCAGCTTACAACAGACGAATCTTATACCCCTGAAATTGTAACAGGATTAAAAACTGTGGAAGACGTGTTCAAACACTTTCAGCCTTCTGTGGCAGTACAACACGAAACAGAAGATGGAGGAGTGGTTGACGAAGAATTCCGTTTTCAGAATCTTGGAGACTTTACTCCTAAAAGCCTTACTCAGAAATCTGATTATCTTCAGCAACTGAGCATGGAGCAGGAGCAGTACAACAAAATTGTACGTCAGTTAAAAACCAATAAAATTCTTCGCAATATGCTGGAGAACGACCAGACAAGAGCTGCGTTCATCGAAGTATTGAAAGATGTAGCACAAGAACTTGAAAAATAATTAAAGACTTACATTAAATCATGGATAGCAAATTACAGGCGCAGGAAAGCCAGCAGCAGGGACAACAGCAGCAGCACTCAGGGCAGCCGAAAGGCAACCCGCTTGCAGAGCTCAATAAAATGGGAGGTTTTGGCTTTGTTGAATCCGTTGTGGACGGGATCGCCAATATGAACCCAACAAGAAAAGCAAGGAAAGAAATCTTCCTAAATGATAACAATAAGGCAGGAGAAAGAAAAGAACTTCTTCAGAAGATCAATCTTTGGGTAAGCCTTCTTGAAGGTAGTGAATCTGCTGATAAAATGGCTGATACGTGCAAAACCAAAGCACAACTGGCTGATCAGAATTTAAAGAAAAACTTAAAAAGTACACTGGATGCAGTTCGTCTGTTGGAAACCAACTATAGAACAGTCGCTCAATTCTATAAAAATACAGAATTGGATAAAGTGGATAACGTAAGTATTGTTAATGCAAGCCTTGATCAGGTTTCAGACCTTGACAATCCTTTATTCATTGATGCCATCTCTGAAGAATTCAAAAATTATTATGACCGCTTAGACCTTAGAGATAACTACTCACTCCTTGCTATCCCCGGATACTTAGGATCTAATAAAGTTATTGAAAAGTGGGCTAAAATCTGTAACGAGAACAAAGTAATGATGGTTACAGACTTTGCGAACCTTGATAAGCCGGATGACGTTGTAGATTTATTCCATTCTGCAAACCTTACAGGTGGGGAACTTCACAGAAGTAACGTGATCATGACGTGTAACTGGCTAGTAGGACGTGGAAAAGCAGAAGAAGTAGGAGAAGAAGAAAACGTAGAACTTCCACCTTCCACTTCATTAGCAGGAAAAATCCATAAAACACTGATGTCTCAGGTAGCAGCAGGTAAAAAACATGGTAACATCAACGAAGTAGACGCTGTAAAATTCGAATTGAAGAAAAGTGAAATTTCTCAGTTGGAAAAAATGGGTCTTGTACCAATGGTTAACGAATATGGTAAAATTATGGCTTTCTCTGCAAAGACATTATTTACAGGAGACAACATCGGTCTTCAGACCTATTCTGTAGTTCGTGTATTCGACTATGTAACTAAAGTATTGCTAGACTTCCTGAACAGAAGAGCCTTCGAAAACTGGAATGCTAAGAACGAAGACGATTTGAGAAGACAAATTGTTACTTTCCTTGACAATATCAAAGGACCAGACAAATTGATCGAGAAATTCAAGATCGTTCGTTTCGAACAGGATAGAGTAAACAAAGACAGAGTATGGCTTGATATCCGTATGACACCTTATTTCCCTACAAAAAGTTTCGTTATTAAACTAGACGGACATAAAGGAGATGATGGTAACGAATGGGATGCACAATACACTCAGGAATAATAACACCTTATTTTTAATCATAAAAACCGATGCATTTTTTACATCGGTTTTTTTCTACCAATACCTATGAATATTAAAATGAATATCAAACTTATCATTGGTTTGCCTCTTCTATTGATGATGCTTTTGGTAAGCTGTGAAAAGAAATACCAAAGCCCGGATCAATATGAAGAAGACCTTTTTGCAGACGAACGTCAGGAAGGAAAAGCTTACATCATGGATGAAGAAGAATGTTTTGATGGAAGTGAATTGGTTTTAGCAAGTTCGGAAGTAAAGCTGGCAGACAGTTCAAAAGGCCGTGGAAAATCATTTTTTCTTTATAAAGTAAGATCCGGAAAAGTTTTAAAAACAGTAAGAGACTCCACTTTGGAATTGCCGATGATGTTTTTATCTCCCCATAAGCTAAAACTGAAAGAGGATTCCATGTACTTGTACCTGAAAAAATTAGATGGCTACCGTTTTATTGCGAAAGAAAGAAATCTTAAGTATCAATGGCTGAGAGGGGCTTCCGTATATTCTGTGAAGAAAAAATAAAATAAACCTATCTTTGCGTTCCTGGAATAATGCAGGATGAAGAGATAAAAGCTCTTCAGTGACTTAAATTGATTGGTTTTTGGAAAAGAATAGTGCAACCTCAGAATTCCTTCATGTAGGAAACAGGCTTTTGAAATGGTATCGTAACAACGCAAGAGATCTGCCTTTCAGACAGACAAAAGATCCCTATAAAATCTGGATCTGTGAAATTGTATTTCAGCAGACAAGAATCAATCAGGGCCTTAATCATTATAATAATTTTATTAAACGATTTCCGGATGTAAAAACCTTAGCTGAAGCTGAGGAAAATGAAGTGTTGCTTTACTGGAAAGGCTTAGGCTATTATTCCAGAGCGATCAATATCCATAAAGCTTCTCAGCAGATCATGAATGATTATGATGGAATATTTCCAGCCCAATATGAAGAAATTTTAAAACTGAAAGGAATAGGAAAGTATACAGCAGCAGCTGTTTCAAGTATTTGTTTTGATGGAAAAATGCCTGCTGTTGATGGGAACTTCTACCGGGTCCTGAGCCGTTTCTTTGCCGATGATTTTGATATTTCAAACTCAAGGGCATTTACTTATTTTTCTGAGTTGGCGACATTGATAATGCCGGATAATGTTGGAGATTTCAATCAGGCGATGATGGATATAGGTTCCGAGATCTGTAAACCCAAAAATCCTTTGTGTGGAGAATGCCCGATCCATGAAGACTGTCTGGCTTTTTCCCTACAGAAAATCTCTGATTATCCTGTGAAAACGAAAAAAGTAAAGGCTGAAGATCTTGCTTTGACCTATTATTTTGTTCACAGAAACGGGCAATTTCTGATCCGTCAGAGAAAAGATGACTTTATCTGGAAAAAATTATTTGAATTTCCAGCTTCTATTTCTGCTGACATGGAAACCTTTATTACTGGTTCAAAAACGATTACCCATAAACTGACGCACAAGAACTTAAGTATTGAAATATTGAATGTTGAGGTGCCTTCAGAAGAGATTTGGAATCGTTTTATTACTGAAAATCAATACCTGATTACAGATGTTGAAGGTTCCCATGAAAAATCCTTTCCGAAGCCTTTGGAAAATTACATTCAAAACTCATTGAAAGACTGAAATTTGTCTTCCGAAATCTGAAATCTAATTTGTACTTTTGCAAAATGATTAAAAAAGTCATTTTTATTTTTGTATCACTGCTTTTAATTTCATGTGGAAAAGACCCGGTTCCAAAACCGTACGGAGAACTGCGTCTGGAATACCCGGCGCCGAAATACCAGAAGTTTGAAAACAACTGTGCCTATACTTTCGAGTATTCGGATTTTGCTAATATTACTGCAGCAAAAAAACCGTGTTGGTATTATCTGAACTATCCTCAAATGAAGGCAAAGGTTTTTGTGACCTATTACCCGATACAGAATGACTTTGCAGAACACATTAAAGAAGCTGAAAAAATGGTATATGAGCATACCATCAAAGCCAGTTCCATAGATACAAAATCCTTTGAATATCCTGAAAAGAAAGTATACGGGAATTTCTATGAGCTGAAAGGGCAGAGTGCTTCCAATCTTCAATTTTACATTACAGACAGCGCGAAACACTTCGTGACTGGTTACTTATACTTTAATACGAGACCGAAACCGGACTCTCTGGCTCCTGCTGTGAATTATATCAAAAACGATATGAAACATATGCTGGACTCTTTTGAATGGAAAAAATAATTACTTTTAATATACATTGAAAAATATATGAAACTTTTAGTTGTAGGAAGTGTTGCATTTGATGCAATTGAAACACCATTTGGTAAAACGGACAAAATTTTAGGCGGAGCTGCTACTTATATTGGGATCACTTCATCTATTTTAGGCGTTAAATCTGGTATTGTTTCTGTAGTAGGAGGAGACTTTCCACAGGAACACCTTGATATGTTTACAGACAGAGAAGTAAACATCGAAGGAATTGAAATCGTAAAAGAAGGAAAAACATTCTTCTGGTCAGGAAAATATCACAATGATCTGAACACCAGAGATACTTTGGCTACAGAAGTAAACGTATTGGAGAACTTTGATCCGAAAATCCCGGATTCAATGCAGGATGCCGAAATTTTATTGCTTGGAAACCTACACCCTGGAGTTCAGCTATCCGTATTGGAAAAAATGAACAACCGTCCTAAGCTTGTAATCCTTGATACGATGAATTTCTGGATGGATTGTGCATGGGATATTCTGATGGATATGATCGCTAAAACGGATGTAATTACCATCAATGACGAAGAAGCAAGACAACTTTCAGGAGAATATTCTCTTGTAAAAGCTGCTAAAAAGATCCATGCAATGGGACCTGAATATGTAATCATCAAAAAAGGAGAGCATGGAGCCTTACTTTTCCATGACGGTAAAGTATTTGCTATCCCGGCACTACCATTGGAAGATGTTTTTGATCCAACCGGAGCAGGAGATACTTTCGCAGGTGGTTTTGCCGCTTATCTTGCTAAAAAAGGTAAAATTGATTTTGATACGATGAAGTCTGCGTTGATCGTGGGATCAGCAATGGCTTCTTTCACTGTAGAAAAATTCGGAACACAAAGAATTGAAGAAGTTAACGAATCAGATATGTTCAGCAGATTGAGACAATTTAAAGAATTGACAACTTTTGATATTGAACTGCAATAAATAAGTCTTTTTAAGAAATATTTATAATAAAAAATTGAGTGAAATTCGTTAAGAATTCTAAATTTGCAACTTGTTAAAATAGTAAAATGACAAATAGACTAAAAATCACTTATCTTCTTGGGATTTTCATCATGATTTTTTCTTCCAATATGATGAATGCCCAGCTAAAACCAGGAGATTTAGTGGATGGTATTGCTGCTGTGATCGGAAATGAAATCGTTTTGGAATCAGATGTTACTGAGCAGATGAATTATGGAAAACAACAGGGAGCTGCCAATACAGACAAATGTGAGTTCCTTGAAAGCCTTATCAGCAACAAACTTCTTGTATATGAAGCAAAAAAAGATACATTAATTGAAAACCGTTCTGCAGCGATCAAAGAGCAGGCTAATCAAAAATACCGTCAGTTGCTTTCTCAATTTCCAGATGAAAAGGCATTATTAACTGCTTATAAATTCAAAAATGCCTACGAAATGAAAAACGCTATCGAAAAAATCGATACCGACCAGTATTACGGACAGGCAAAATATCAGAGAGTTACTGATAAAGCAGACGTAACTCCTAATGAGGTAACTGACTTTTATAATATGTATAAAATGCAGTTGCCACAGGTAAAAGATGAAATTACCTTAGCACAGATCATGATGTATCCAACTTTGACGGAGGCTCATAAGCAAGATCTTATCAACAGACTGAAAAAGATCAAACAGGATATCATTGGCGGAGAAACTTTCGAAAGTCAGGCAAGAATTTATTCTGAAGATGAGGGTTCTGCTTCCAATGGTGGATTGTATAAAAACATCAACAAAGGACAGATGGTGAAGCCGTTTGAAGCTGCTGCTTTAAATCTTCAGGAAAACGAGATCTCAGATCCTATTGAATCTGAATTCGGATACCACATCATTCAGCTGCTGAAGAGATCAGGTAAAGTATATGATGCAAGACACATTCTTTTGAAAGCAACGCCTACAGAAGAAGAACTTAAAACTGCAAAAGCAAAATTAGACAGCATCAGAGGATTAATTACTGATGGGAAGATGACTTTTAAAGATGCTGCTTTCAAGTTTTCAGATGATAAAAGAACCAAATTCAATGCAGGGATAATTCCCGGTGGTGATGGTTCAGATAAAATCGAAAGAGAAAGTATCCCGGGAACAATCAGCTATGAATTGGCAGGTTTGAATAAAGGAGATATTACTTCTGCTTTTGAAGATGAAGAGAACAGAAGAAAAGCTGTAAAAATCATCAAGCTTGAAGATGTGATTCCTGCTCACCAGATCACTCTGGAAACAGACTTCAGCCGAATCAAGCAGATGGCGCTCAATAAAAAGAAAAACGAAATGGTTGAAAAATTTGTCAACTCCAAGTTGCCAACTACTTTCATATCCATCGACGGACGTTACGATAACTGTAGCTTTAAATCCAACTGGAAAAAAGAATCAGTTAAAAAATAAAATTAAAACCTTCAGAAATTTCTGAAGGTTTTTTTTATGCTGAAGAGTCAGGTATAAAAACAAATGATTCTTTATGATTAGCACAAACAGGTATTCTGCATCTGTCATTTTGGATGAAATTATTTGATAACTTTACAAAAACCAAAACATGGATTACGAATTTTATCTTAATAAATTTCACCTGGCCATAACAGAAGTACTTAAAGAAAAACTTGAAAATAATAAGTTGGATGTATCTGTTGATACTGTTCTGGATTCTGTTGCTCTTAAAGTATTTAAACCGGAATGGTCCTCTGATTTAAATTCACCATTAGATGCTATAGGGAGGATTTTCTTTTCAATATGGATAAATGACAAAACCATTCAGGAGGGAAGAATGTATTATAATATCCATGCTCTAAAGCTGAGAGAATTTAAAAAACAGGCATTATCAAGTAGAAAATTTGCTCAGGATTTTAGGAATGAATTCAGGAAATACCAGAAAGACTGGCCAAATGTAAATATTGAATTTGGCCCACTAACATTAATGCAGGGATGGGTTGATTTGAAAGAAGATAATATACAGGGAAATATTGAAGAATTGGTTCAAAATTTTTTTAAGATCAGTTCAATTATAGATACAGTTCTGGAGCGGTATAAGAAATAATGGGTTTAAGTGGTTTTCTAATGATTTTTTTAATAAATGTAGAGGGCTGAAAATCTTTGTTTTTAGTATTTTTACAACATGAGCAATTTTATAGATTTCAACGCGGCAAAAAAATTACACGACATGCAGACCAATCAAAATAGAATTTCAGAACTTTTTAATATTAAATATCCGATTATTCAGGCTGGGATGATCTGGCATTCCGGATGGAGGCTGGCTTCTGCTGTTTCCAATTGTGGTGGATTAGGATTAATAGGAGCAGGGAGTATGTATCCTGATATTCTCAGGGAAAACATTCAAAAGTGTAAACAGGCTACCAATATGCCTTTTGGAGTGAATGTGCCTATGCTGTATCCTAACCTTGATGAAATCATTCAGATCATTCTGGAAGAAGGGGTAAAAATTGTGTTTACATCAGCTGGAAATCCGAAAACGTATACAGAAACCTTACAAAAAGAAGGACTGAAGGTTGCTCACGTAGTTTCCTCTACCAAATTTGCTGTAAAATGTGAAGATGCAGGAGTAGATGCAATAGTGGCAGAAGGGTTCGAAGCAGGAGGACACAACGGGAGAGATGAAACTACAACATTCTGCCTTATTCCAAATGTCAAAAAGCATATTTCAAAACCGTTAATAGCTGCAGGAGGAATTGCCTTAGGTTCTCAGATGAAAGCTGCAATGATTCTGGGAGCAGACGGAGTACAGATAGGCTCCAGATTCGCGGCTACAACAGAAGCCAGTGCTCACGAGAACTGGAAAAAGAAAATTACCGAACTTCAGGAAGGTGATACGCATCTTACACTAAAAGAGCTGGCTCCTGTAAGAATGGTTAAAAATAAGTTCTTTAACGAACTTGAAGATGTTTATCTTGCCGGAAGAAATAAAGAAGCACTTATTGCATCGCTAGGAAGAGCAAGAGCAAAAAAAGGAATGTTTGAAGGTGACATGGAAGATGGAGAGCTTGAAATAGGACAGGTTTCAGCACTTATTGATGATATCATTCCGGTGGAAACAGTCTTTAATCATTTATTGAAGGAGTTTGAAGAAACAAAAATGCCTTCCTTTTAAAAATTGACCGTATCATATATTATTTGAATTAATGGAGGAAAGAATCATTGATGTAAAAGGGAAAAAACTATATACAGAATACTACAATTCGTTTGAAGATAAGACAACTATTGTCTTTTTGCATGATTCGCTTGGATCTGTACAGCTTTGGAGAGATTTACCAGTCAGGCTTTCAGAAGCTACACAATGTAATGTTCTTGTTTATGACCGGTTAGGATATGGAAAATCCTATCCTATGCCTACTCACATAAGACCTGTGAACTATATGGAGCTGGAAGCAGATCTGCTGAATGAATTATTAGCAGAGCTCAATATTGACAAAGCTATTTTGTTCGGTCACAGTGATGGAGGAACCATTGCCTTAATCACTGCAGCAAAATATCCGGAAAGGGTAGAAGCTGTCATTTGTGAAGCCGGGCATATATTTGTGGAAGATGTCACTTTAAAAGGCGTTTATGATGCATGGGAAGCTTACAAAACTACAAATCTGCCGGAACGTCTGCAGAAATACCATGGTGATAAGGTAGAAACACTATTTAAAGCCTGGACGGAAACATGGACCCGCAATGATTACAGAGCCTGGAACATTGAATATCTCCTGAAGGATATTATTTGTCCTCTATTATTCATTCAGGGAGAAGCTGATGAGTACGGAACTTTGGATCAGGTAGAGAAAACCGTTTCACAGGTAAGTGGAAGTGCAGACAAATACATTATTCCCGGGATTGGGCATACACCTCATAAAGAAGCTCCGGACTTGGTATTCAAAAGATCAGTAGAATTCGTAAATAGAAATACAAAATAAAATTTAAGCATCTTATTTCATGATAGGGTGCTTTTTTTGAATTAAATTGATATTTTAAAAGCTGCATACTTTACCTGTTCTCTTTAAATAAACAGTTCTAGATTTTATTTGTACACATATTATACAGGTAGATATTGTTTTGTACAATATGTATTAAACATAAAAATCAGGCCGTTTTATTGGCCTTTAATCTTATCAGAAAAAATACCGAACTATTTTCCTGATATAGAATACGGACTGTGAGATTTTTTACAGAATTTATTAAAAAAATGAATAGTATTAATGGGGATTGGGCCATTATTTTATCGTTAAAATTACAATAAACAAACAATAAATATCACCAATTGGAGATATAATATTTTCTATTTTTACAACCTAGATTTTATTAATAGGTATGTGAAGTTAATGATGGGGATCATTAAATGTATGTTAGGTGTGAATGTGTGAAGAGATGCAAAATTTGCATCTCTTCTTTATTTTCGGTTATAGTAAATCAATTTCCGCTGCAATATTTTTTTTTGCCTGCATCTCATATTTATCTTTAAAATAATCTGTCTTAAAGATTGTATCAAGCTCCAGAAAATGTTTTAATACCTTCTTTCTTCCGGGCTTATAAAGCAGATCCGGATAGATCGAGTATTCTTTCCTAATCATTTTGGTATAGGCCAGATAACTTTCAAAATCTTTGCCCAGGATTGAAAGATCTGTATCCAGAAGATAATTGGTGTCTTCGTTCATTGATGTCTGATGAAGCTTTGTCGCCAGGATCTGATCAGAAACAGCTTCAATAGTATCCTGAGGTAATCCCAGTTCAGAAAGTCGTTCTTTGGCCTTTAACGCACTTTTTTCTTCATTGGATTTAGACGTTGCATTATAAACAATATCATGATAGAATATGGAAAAAGAAACTGCTGTAAAATCAGAGATTTTGTTTTTCGATGGTTCAAGCTCTGCGAACATATTTCTGAGATGAAGAAGATTGTAATAATGTCTGCTCTTTTCAGTATATTTTGTTTCAATCTCTTTCCACAGTTCATCAATTAAGTTCAGATCTTTAGTAAAAGGGAAACAAAGCTGTTCAAAGTGATCTCTCATATTCATGGTGGTAGGGTATAAAAAAAGGAACTTTTAAAAAGTTCCTCTGTTTGCTTCAAGAACAGCCTTTAGCTCAGACCAGCCTCCGCCGTTATGACCATCCTTTAATCCTTGTGAGTTAAGATATTCTAATGCTTTTCCGCTTCTGTTTCCACTTCTGCAGAATAAAATTACAGGTTTTTCGATAGAAAGGATCTCATCCTGTCTCTCTTCTACTTCACCCAGTGGAATATTTTTAGCACCCTCTATATTTCCGTCCATTTCAAGCTCCATTGGCTCACGAACATCAATTAATTCATAGTTTCCAGATTGTATTACTTCTATTAAAGACATAGTTGTTTATTTTAAACATTAAATTGTAGACGAAATTACGTAATTTTTTTTTGAAAAAAATCTTAATTAAAACATAAATTTTCAGAAAAGAAACAGTTCTGAAGATGAAGACGAAACAGAGTAACGAATCGTAAGATTGATAAAATAATCTTAATTTTGCAGAGTGAAATTAATGAACGCAGGCGCTGAAAAATATACCCAACTGATCAAGTCCAAGGCAAAAAGTTTTGGGTTTCAGAGTTGTGGTATATCTAAAGCAGATTTTCTGGAGGAGGATGCCGGACACCTTGAAAAATGGCTGAAAAATAACTTCAATGGTGAAATGAAATATATGGAGAACCACTTCGACAAAAGATTGGATCCAAGACTTCTTGTGGAAGGTTCTAAATCTGTCATTTCACTTTCATATAACTATTTCCCGGAAGAAAAGATTTCCATTCTGGAAAATTTTAAGATTTCAAAATATGCTTATGCAGAAGATTACCATGAAGTGATCAAGGAAATTCTTCGTGAAATGGTGGCTGAATTGCAAGAGGAAATCGGAGAATTCGGATTCAGGGTTTTTGTAGATTCAGCACCTGTGCTGGAAAGAAGCTGGGCACGAAAATCAGGAATTGGCTGGGTTGGGAAAAATGCTAACCTGATTACCAAACAGAATGGTTCCTTTTATTTTTTAGCAGAAATTATCTGTGATCTTGAGCTTATTCCCGATCATGAAACCACCGATCATTGCGGAACCTGTAGAAAATGCATTGATGCCTGTCCCACAGATGCTATTGTTTCAGAAAAGATCATTGACGGAAGCAAATGCATTTCTTATGCTACCATAGAACTTAAAAACGAAATTCCGGATCATTTTAAAGGCAAAATGGAAGACTGGATGTTCGGATGTGATATCTGCCAGGATGTATGCCCCTGGAACCGGTTTTCTGCTCCACACCAACAGAGCCGATTTAAGCCCAATGAAGCATTGAAAAATTTCAAAAAAGGAGAATGGAAAGAACTTACTCAGGAAATCTTCTCCGAAATCTTCAGAAAATCACCGGTGAAGAGGACAAAATTTGCAGGATTGCAGAGAAATATTGAATTTTTAAAACGCTCTTCAGACTGATTTTTGCTTAAATATTTGGTGACGATTCCTTCTTTGGAAATTTCCTGAGTTCCAAACTAGAGCGGATGATTGACCATTCCCTAGATTTTTATCCCTAAGGAGGTTTGGATTTAACTGAATAAGTTGTATAAAAACCCTTTCCTAAAAAGAAAAATTGATTTTCATGAGATTAAAGTCTCACCGAAAATCAACGTTTTTTTTGTACTCTTTTTGGAGCAGTTTTTACTCTTACTTTAAACCTTTTTTGTGACTTGGTATTTTTACGCATATTTGTGAATATTTCGTAATTAAATATAGCGATTTTTTCGATTAAAACAAATACTTTTACGAAAAACTATATATTAAATTTTATTAAAAAAGCATGAATGTGAAAACAATATTAATAGGTACACTGAAAATTTTGGGAGTCATTCTGGGAATTGTAATTGTTTACGTTCTTTTAGGACTGCTCATTCCGTTTATTCCGGTTTCAGCCAAAGATGACGGGGAACAGAAAGACATTGCTATTTACATTTATACCAACGGTGTTCATACCGATATTGTGATGCCTGTAAAGAACGATATGAAAGACTGGAGTCTTATGATTCCTTTTGCAGATACAAAGTCTAAGAAAACAGATTATAAATATATTGGAATAGGATGGGGTGATAAAGGTTTTTATCTGGATACTCCAACCTGGGCTGATCTTAAGTTCTCAACGGCGATAAAAGCAGCATTTTGGCTAAGTGATTCAGCAATGCATAGCACTTATTATTATGCAATGAAAGAAGGAGAAGATTGTAAAATGATTATGATCAGCAGAAGCCAGTATCAAAACTTAATCAAATTTGTAGAAGATAAATTTGATAGAGATCAGAACGGAAAGTTCATGCTGATTCCTACAGATGCCGTGTATGGTGATAATGATGCATTTTATGATGCCAGAGGAACTTATAGCTTTCTTTATACCTGTAATACCTGGAGCAATAATGCGTTGAAGGCTGCAGGACAAAAGGCCGCCCTTTGGACACCTTCTGATTTTGGAATTTTCCAGCATTATAAATAAGTATGAAACCTTTTTTTCTGTTCAGTATTATTCTTTTATTTTTGTCCTGCACAAAAGAGAAGAAAGAATATAAACGTCCTGTTGATGCTACTCCTATAATAGCTAAAAAGAAGCTCGAGGCTGATCTTGCCAAAGTAAAAAATAAAGCAGAAGAAGCATTGAAATTCTGCAGCGCAAAGAATTTGAGTACAGATTTTTGTATTCTGATCGATATGAGTCTTCATTCTGGTGTAAAACGTTTTTTTGTCTGGGATTTTGACAAGGAAACCATTTCCAAAGAATATCTGGTAGGCCATGGTTGTGGATTCAATAGCTGGAGCAGGGATGAGTCAAAAGATAAGCCAACATTCAGTAACGAAGACGGAAGCCACCTTTCCTCTTTGGGAAAATATAAATTGCAGGACAGAGGCTACAGTGAATGGGGAATTAATATAAAGTATCTGATGCATGGTCTTGAAGAAACCAATAGCAATGCCTTGAAGAGATTCATAGTTTTTCACTCCTGGGATATGATGAGTGATGAGGAAATGTTTCCAAAAGGATCACCGGAAGGATGGGGCTGTCCTACCATTTCAAATAATGCCATGAAGGAAATTGACCCGATGATTCAAAATTCAACAAAGCCTGTTCTGATGTGGATATATAATTAAAAAGAAGTAAGATGAAACATAAGCTTTTCCGTGAGCAACAATTAAACTGTGATATAGAAACCGCCTGGAAATTCTTTTCCTCAGCCAATAACCTTTCAGAAATTACACCAAAGGATATGGGATTTACTGTATTGACAGAAATGGAAGATGATGAAATTTATGAAGGGATGCTCATCGATTATTATGTTTCGCCATTATTTGGAGTCAAAATGAAATGGCAGACAGAAATTACCTATGTCGATTTTCAGAAAAGCTTCATAGACTTCCAAAGAAAAGGCCCATACAAATTATGGAACCACCATCATGAGTTTATTCCCAACGATGAAGGCGTTCTGATGAGAGATACCATAGATTACGAACTTCCCATAGGATTCTTAGGAGAAATTGCCCATTCTTTATTCGTGAAAAAGAAACTGGACTCTATTTTTGATTATCGTTTCAGAGTTCTGAGCAGATTGTTTTAAAAGAGCTCAGGTTGTCTGTCATTCTGAAGAAGAAAAAATCTCATTGATGACTTTATAGATTTTCTATTTGGTTTCTGAACTATGTTCGGAAACCTTCAGTTTGTAATCAGAATAACATTAATATTCTTTCTCCATACCCTAATCAATTACTGTTTTAATAAAATGATATTGTTGATAGCATGTACGCTAATCTTCAAAAAGTGTGATTTTATCGGCATTGTTTAAGTTTTTTTAACAGTTAAATGGAATAAACTCCATCAAAATTTCTTACTTTTGCAAAACTATTGTTTTTACTAAAAAACTAAGTATTCTGTTGACATGGCAAGTCTGAGGTCATTTTTCTATTTCTATATCATGCTGGTTTTTACCCTTTTCAATTCGAATTGGGTAGAAAAATCATTGCAGGATATCCCTCATCTTCCGCATGTAAGCAATATCCATTTGCTGGATGTTTACGAAGAAGCAGATATGAACACGCATGCCTTGCCTGCGGCTTCTAAAATTGTTAAACATTCAGGTCGTAAGGACAATCCTGCAGTTGGGGATTTTTCGGCAGCATTAAAAATTGCTCCGAAAATCATGCTTCCTGATATTGCAGTTTCCCTTATCTGTGGAGTAAAGTCCTTTCTCCATCTTCTCCAATTGTACTAGTTTAAGTTATTGAATTTCAAATTGTTTTACCGAAAATTTTATAACCTAAACATTCAGAAATGTATTTTAAAAATGTAATAATTTGCAGCTTTGCAATATTATTCGCAGTGTCATGTAATAAAGACAAGCAAAAAAACAGTCAAAAAGACAAAGAAGTTCCGGTACTGGAAATCAAGGAAAAAGATACCTTGGTAAGCAACCAGTTTGTGACTGATATTCAGGCTAAGAAAAATGTGGAAATGAGGTCCAGGATTGGTGGAATTATTCAGCATATTTACGTCAATGAAGGACAGTTTGTTCATCAGGGACAGCCTTTATTTAAAATCAATGATGCTGAACTGCAGATGGAACTTTTAAAGGCTAATGCTACTTTAAAACAGACTCAGGCAGATGTCCGCATCGTTGAAGTAGAATTGAAACAGATTCAGAGCCTTCATGCTAAAAAGTTTGTAGCGAATAACGAACTGGAATTGGTAAAGGCTAAGCTTTCATCAGCTCAGGCTAAGAATGCTTTTGCTGATGCTGAAAAGAGAGCTGTGCTTCAGAAAATCAGTTTTACCAGAATTACGGCTCCGTTTGATGGCGTTATTGACGTTATTCCTCATAAAGACGGAAGTTTGGTGGAAAATGGAACTTTATTAACTACATTATCCCAGCTTAATGAGGTGTATGCCTACTTTTCAATTCCGGAAAACCTTTATTTTGAACTTTTGGCTAATGATAAGATAGGGAATCATCAGAAAATTGAACTGACCCTGCCAAATGGTGTAAACTATCAGTTTAACGGAGCTTTAAAAACAGCAGAGGGAGAAATCGACCGAACTACAGGATCTATCCGCTATAAAGTCCTTTTCCCAAATCCTGATCACCTGATTAAGCACGGTACCTCGGGAAAACTCATTATTTCCGAAAATCAGGATAAGGCCATTCTTATTCCACAGAAATCCACATTCTCTATTCAGGATAAAACCTATGTTTTTGTCGTGGACAAACAGAATAGAGCCAAAATGACAAACATTAAGATTGGAAACACACTCAGAGATTCCTATATGGTGGAAAGCGGTCTTAAAAAAGGAGATTTAATCATTTATGAAGGTACTCAGTCCTTGAAGGATGGTGATGTTATTAAAATCAAAAAGAAGTATTAACCTTTCATAATCTTTAAATCAACTTATTATGGTAGAGATGTTTATAAGACGAAAGGTTCTTTCGTTGGTTATTTCCATATTATTTGTATTGCTGGGAATTATGGCCTTATTAAAGATGCCCATTACCCAGTTCCCGGATATTGTACCGCCCTCCGTAACGGTAACAGCAAAATATACCGGAGCCAATGCCGAAGTATCAGCCAATGCGGTTGCACTTCCATTGGAACGAGCCATCAACGGAGTACCGGGAATGACGTATATGTCAACGGTAACTTCCAATGACGGGCTTACTTTGATCCAGGTTTTCTTTGAAGTAGGAACCGATCCGGATGTAGCAGCAGTAAATGTTCAGAACAGGGTGACAACCATCTTGGATGAGCTCCCTGAAGAGGTAATCCGTGCCGGAGTAACTACTGAAAAGGAGGTGAACAGTATGCTGATGTACCTCAACATTACGAGTACAGACCCAAGCCAGGATGAGCAGTTCATTTACAATTTTACGGATATTAATGTTCTTCAGGAACTGAAACGTATTGATGGAGTAGGCCGTGCAGAGATCATGGGACAGAAAGAATACTCTATGAGAGTTTGGCTGGATCCGCAGAAGATGGCAGCGTATAATATTTCAGCAGATGAAGTGATTACTTCTTTGCAAAAACAGAATATTTCGGCAGCACCAGGAAAGGTAGGAGAAACTTCAGGAAAAACATCCAGTCAGCTACAGTACGTAGTTAAATATAAAGGGAAATTCTTTGAGCCTAAACAATATGAAGAAGTTCCCATCAGGTCAGATGTAGACGGAACGATTTTGAAACTTAAAGATATTGCCAAAGTGGAATTCGGGGCGATGAATTACGGAATGGTTTCCAAGACAGACGGAAGACCTTCTGCATCTATTATGATGAAGCAGCGTCCGGGATCCAATGCCTCTGAAGTTATTGAAAATGTAAAGGCTAAAATGGAAGAATTAAAAGGTACTTCATTCCCACCCGGAATGGAATTCAATATGGCCTACGATGTTTCCAGATTCCTTGATGCTTCAATCAGTGCGGTATTGATAACTCTTATCGAAGCCTTTATTCTGGTAGGAATTGTAGTATTTATTTTCCTTCAGGACTGGCGTTCTACGTTAATTCCTGTATTGGCAGTTCCGGTAGCATTGGTAGGAACCTTTGCCTTTATGAATATGCTGGATTTCTCAGTAAACCTATTAACTTTATTTGCTTTGGTACTGGCCATCGGAATTGTGGTGGATAATGCGATTGTCGTCGTAGAAGCTGTCCATGTAAAAATGGAAGAAGGTATGAACGCAATGGATGCTACTATCAGTGCTACAAAAGAAATTGCAGGAGCAGTAATAGCAATCACCATTGTAATGTCTGCAGTATTTATTCCCGTAGCATTCCTTGATGGTCCGGTGGGAGTATTTTACCGACAGTTTTCATTAACATTAGCCATCAGTATTGTGATTTCTGGGGTGAACGCATTAACGCTTACTCCGGCATTGTGTGCCATTATTTTAAAACCACACGATCACAATAAAAAGAAGACCATTATTGATAGGGCTTTCCAGAGCTTTAATACAGGCTTTGAAAGACTGACTAATGGCTACGTAAATATTCTATCAAAATTTGCAACAAGAACTACAGTTACTTTTGGGCTATTGTTCTTATTTATAGGATTAACATTTGTGACCAGTAAGTTCCTTCCCACCGGATTTATTCCAATGGAAGATCAGGGAATGGTATATGTAAGTGTAACCACTCCGCAGGGAGCTACGGTAGAAAGAACGGAAAAAGTACTGGATGAAGTAACGGTTATTGCCAAGAAAATAAAAGGTGTAGAAAACGTAACCACTCTTGCAGGATACAGCATTGTAACAGAAATCGCAGGTTCATCCTACGGAATGGCCATGATTAACCTTAAAGACTGGAAAGAAAGATCCATTTCAGTCAATGACCTGATCACCGAACTTTCAGAAAAAACAAAAGGAATTGCAGATGCCCAGATTGAAATCTTTGCACCACCAACGGTTCCTGGGTTCGGAAATACCAGTGGTTTTGAATTGCGTTTATTGGACAGAACAGGGGGAACCATTGAAAATACTGATAAAATCACCAAAGATTTTGTCAAAAAACTGAATGAAGCTCCCGAGCTGCAGAACAACTTTACCAGCTTCGATGCTACTTTCCCGCAATATATGATTAATGTGGATTATGATATGGCAGCGAAGAAAGGAGTATCTGTAGACAATGCGATGTCCACATTACAAACTATGCTGGGATCTTATTATGCAACCAATTTTATCCGTTTTAGCCAAATGTATAAAGTGATGGTTCAGGCAAGCCCGGAACACAGGGACACCCCTGAAAGCATTCTCAATTTATATCTTAAAAATGATAAAGGTGAAATGGTTCCTTTTTCAACGTTTATCACTATTGAAAAAGTATATGGACCAGAGGTACTTACAAGATACAATATGTATATGTCTGCTATGATTAATGGGGAACCCGCTGAGGGATACAGTTCCGGTGATGCTATTGCTGCTGTAGAACGTGTAGCCAAAGAGATCCTACCAAGAGGTTTCGATATTGAATGGTCCGGGATGACAAGAGAAGAAATTCTATCCGGAAACCAGACGGTATATATTTTCCTGATCTGTCTGTTGTTCGTATACCTTTTATTGGCAGCGCAATATGAAAGTTTCCTTCTTCCGATGCCTGTACTATTAAGTCTTCCGACGGGAATCTTCGGATCCTATATCGCATTGGTACTGGCAGGATTGGATAATAATATTTATGCACAGGTGGCTCTGGTCATGCTGATCGGACTATTGGCTAAAAATGCCATTCTGATTGTAGAATTTGCTGTAGCCAGAAACAAACAGGGATACGATATTATTCCGGCAGCTATTGAAGGAGCAAGACAACGTCTGAGGCCTATCCTGATGACTTCCTTTGCTTTTGTGGCCGGTCTTATTCCGTTGTGTATAGCATCCGGAGCGGGAGCAATCGGTAACCGTTCCATTGGTACGGCAGCAGCAGGAGGAATGCTGATAGGAACTGTTTTCGGATTGGTGGTCATTCCGGGACTGTATATATTCTTTGCAAAACTTGAAAATAAGAAGAAAGATGAAAAGATTAAATCATAGACATATTTTGTATGGAATAGCCGCTTTAAGCTTAGCTTCTTGTGCCGTTCCGAAGGTTGCTGAACTGAAAAAAGCTCAGGCGCTTCCGGAAATGCCTGTTAAATCAGCCAGCTCAGAAGAATTTCAACACCTGAATCTGAAAGCGTATTTCACAGATACTCACTTATTGGAACTTTTCGATAAAGTTGTTCAGGCCAATCCTGATTTTCAGATTGCACAACAAAGAGTGGAAATTGCTAATAGCTTCCTGCAAAGATCAAAAATGGATCTTTTGCCTTCTCTTGAGGTAGGAGCAGAAGTTGCCGGAAACCGTTATGGAAAATATACCATGGAAGGAGTGGGAAATTATGACACTAACCTTTCTCCCAATATTACCGAAGACCAGAAAATCAACCGTGATTTTACTCCCAATTACTGGCTGGGAGCAAGAAGCAGCTGGGAAATTGATGCCTGGGGGAAACTGAAGAATAAAAAAATTGCTGCCCAAAAGAAGTATCTGGCTTCTACGGAAGGGCTGCGATTGCTTCAGGTAGAACTTTTCACAGATATTGCGAATCTGTATTATCAGTTGGTAACTTTAGATAACCGTCTGGCCATTTATCAGAAGAACTATAAACTCCAGCAGAGAGCCTTCGAAATTGTTCTGGCGCAGCGTGAAGTGGGAAAAGCTACAGAACTTGCTGTCCAGCAGTTTAAAGCTCAGAATAATAACTGGCTGGCAGAAATTGAACATATTAAAGTGGAGATCGTTACTGTAGAGCAGGCGATCACAACTTTAACAGGAAGTTATGGTGGCGAAGTAAAACGTGGTAAAACGCTGATGCCAACAAATACTGATGTTTTAAACAGAACTGTGAATGTAGAAGCTGTGATCCATGCAAGGCCGGATGTAGCTGCTAATTATTATGTATTGGAGGCTTCTCAGGCCGATGCAAAAGCTGCAAGAGCTGCTTTTTACCCTAAAATTGACCTGGGTGCAGGGATCGGGATGAATTCCTTTTCTGTGGAAACACTTTTCAAACCAAGTTCATTAGCAGGGCAGCTGTTGGGTGGATTGATGGTACCCGTTTTTAATAAAGGCCAGCTTAAGTATGAGTTCAAAGTAGCCAGTAAAGAGCAGGAGATAGCTTTTTTAAATTATCAGAAAAGCATAACCACTGCCTTTAATGAGCTTCAGTCTATTTTGAAACAGACCAGAATTTACGAAAAGGTTTTAAAATTAAAATCAGAAGAGGTTGGCTTTCTGGATCGAGGAGTTGAAGTTTCCAATGATCTGTATCTAACAGGATATGCCAATTATTTTGAACTGATTAATTCACAGAAAAGCAAATTGATTGCAGAACTTGATCTTTTACAGTTCCAGCATCAGAATACCAGAAATAATGTTTTGTTGTTTAAAGCTTTAGGAGGAAAGCTGAATCAGAACTAACTTATATTTTAAACAATCATTTTTCGGTTTTGTTAAACCGGCCATTTTTATTTTTTACGATGAAGAAAGAGGTTGTCTCACTGCGAGGCAGCTTCTTTTGATTTTCAGAAGTACAAACTGAGCTTCCAGGCGGTTACCCCATATGTTTGCTTTAGAATCTAATTTTGTAAAACCCAGTTCCTCTTTCATGAAAAAAGAGACGGTCTTTAAGACGGTCTCTTTCTGTATAGTTTAAAAACATATCTGCAATATCATGCAGAATGTACTGATCTTATTTAACAATCTGAATCTCAACTGCAGAAAATCCTTTTGGAGATTTTTCCTTTTCAAAAGAAACTTTGTTTCCTTTTTTCACCGGTTCTACACAGTTGTTATTGTGGAAGAAGATGTTTTCTTTGCTGTTATCTTCAGTAATGAAACCATATCCTTTTTCACTAAGGAAGGTAACAATACCTGTTTTTCTTGGATCCTCCTCAATAATAGGAGCAGCTCCCAATTGAATATCATCAAGGTTTACTTCCTGTCTTTGTTCAGGTGGAGTAGAAGTTAATCTTCCGAATTCATCTACATACATGAATACGTCCTCCGCTCCTTTGTTGTTGTTCGTCTTACGATCTTCGCGTCTTAGCGCTTTTTCTTTTTGCTTTTGAATTTTTTTCTTGAAATTTTCCTTTTTAGAAAAAGAATCTGCCATAAATTATTTTTAGTATTTAGTTTCTATAAATTGTATTGTTCACTCTGGTCTGCCTTAGACCTTAAAGCCCGCCGATGTTTTCTGTTCTGGGTTTCCCTAATAATACAGAGCTTTAAAATTCCGACAAGTATTGTTCTGGGTAGAAGAATAAAAGTTAAAAATATGGCTGCTCAAAAAGCAAAGACTGAATAAATCTATTCTAAGTCGTTACAGAAAACAAAGTAGTGACCTGTTAATAATATGCAAATATACAACAATAAAATGAATAAAACTGTTTTTAAATGATTGATTATCAGAAATGGTTTTTATGAAAATCTGTCCAGACAGTCTTATTTACAGGAGAATAAAGCAGTATTGACGGCTTTTTATAAAAAATCCCCAGTAAACTGAGGATTTAAAAAAATATATTAAGAATGAAATGGTGTGTTAATATGGGTGGGAAAGCATCAAATGTTGTGCCTAAAATTCACTTAAGCTGGAAAAGTTAAGCAACTGTTTAATATATAAAATGGGATATAAACTCTATCTGCTTGGTAGATAATAGGATATTGGAAAAAATATGTTTATATAAATTTTATAATATTTTTAAAGTTAAAATTGAAGTCTATCTGAAATTTCCGAAAAATTCACCATGTTGAGATGCTTTTTATTATTCATCTTTGCTTCATTAACAAATAAAAAATAAAATAATGTCAACACAAGATGTAAAAGGAAAAGTTGTTTTAATAGCCGGAGGAGGTAAAAACCTTGGTGGATTGCTAAGTAGAGATTTTGCAGCAAAAGGAGCAAAACTGGCAATACACTATAATAGTGAAAGCTCAAGAGCAGAAAGTGAAAAGACTCTGGCAGAAGTTCAGGCATTGGGCGCTGAAGCATTTCTGTTTCAGGGTGATCTTACTAAAGTGGATAATCTTACCAAGTTTTTTGATGAAACTATTTCCCGTTTTGGAGGAGTAGATATTGCAATCAATACAGTAGGAATGGTCCTTAAAAAACCATTTTCAGAAACTACAGAAGCAGAATATGATACTATGTTCAACGTGAATTCAAAATCAGCTTACTTCTTTTTGCAGGAAGCAGGTAAAAAAATAAATGACCACGGAAAGATCTGTACAATTGTTACTTCGTTACTGGCAGCATATACAGGTTTGTATTCTACTTATGCAGGAGCAAAGGCACCTGTAGAGCATTTTACCAGAGCTGCATCTAAGGAATTCGGAGCCAGAGGAATTTCTGTAACAGCAGTGGCACCTGGCCCAATGGATACTCCTTTCTTCTATGGTCAGGAAACAGATGATGCAGTAGCTTATCATAAATCTGCCTCAGCATTGGGCGGGCTTACCGATATTAAAGATATCGCTCCATTGGTAGAATTTTTAGTTACTGATGGCTGGTGGATCACAGGGCAGACTATTTTTGCCAATGGTGGTTATACAACAAGATAATCTGAAATGCATAAAAAAATAAACTCACTGAAAATTGTTTTCAGTGAGTTTTTTATTGATCAGAAGGAGTACGAAACTATAAAGTTTTCATTTTTCCTTTGTCCAGGATACTTTTAATAATGAAAAACAATCCCAGAAGTACAAAAGGAATACTTAAAAGCTGTCCCATATTTAAGCTCATTCCATGTTCAAATTCGACCTGATCTACTTTAATAAATTCGATCAGGATTCTCATGATAAAAATTAAAAGAATACTGATCCCGAAGTAAAACCCTTTTCCGATTTTGAATATATCTTTCTTGTAAATAAGGTATACGAAAAGGAAAATAATTAAATAAGAGATTGCCTCATACAATTGTGCAGGATGTCTTGGAAGATCATCTACCTGATGGAATATAAAAGCCCATGGAACATTGGTAGGAACTCCAATGATTTCCGAGTTCATAAGATTGGCAAGCCTGATAAAAACTCCACCTAAAGGAAGTACAATAGCAATAGCATCCAAAACTGTCATTAAAGGGATCTTAAACTTTCTCGCATAGATCAGCAGCATAATCATCAGTCCAATTCCCCCACCATGGCTTGCAAGCCCTGCAAAACCGGTAAAGTGGTAGGCTCCATCCGGACCTCTCTGGATTGGCAGGAAGATTTCAAGCGGATGCTGAGAATAGTAATCGAAATCATAAAAGATGCAGTGCCCTAACCTGGCTCCGGCAAAAATTCCGATAAGGGCATATGAAAATAAAGCATCATGTGCCTGTGTACTCAGATTTTCTTTTTTATAGATCATTTTTAAAATATTAAAGCATAAAACAAGCCCTGAAAGAAATAAAAGGCCATAGTATTTGACGGAAACACCTAAAATATTAACGATTTCAGGATTCACATTCCAGTTGATGTATAATAAACTCATTGATATTGTTATCGGATTTTACGGATGCAAAGATAAGAAAAATAGGATTTTTTTGAGCGACAACACTGTTTTGAGAATCAACGGACTGAATTGTAGAGTTTTAGTGGGATTGTATACTGCTTTGCATTTTTCAAAGTTTTCTATAAAAACCTTAAGAACTGAACGATGAAGCTTATTGTTTCCGAAATACTGTCAGGTAGAAGCTCTATAGATTAATTCTGCATCCATCATAATACATTTGCTTGGAGAAGAGTTATTTTTAATTTTTTCTAAAGCCAGTTCTGCAGCAATCTCACCCATCTTTTCCAAAGGTTGCTGTACACTGGTAAGCTGAGGGAAAACCATGGATGATAGTTCCGTTCCGGAGAAACTGGCAACTGCTACATCATCAGGAATTCTTATCTTCTGTTCATGAAGGTAATTCATGGCCCCTAAAGCTAATGTGTCACTAAATGCAAAAATACTGTCAAACTCTATATTTTTGCTTATTAGCTGTTTGATGGCCTTTTTTCCGTGTTCAAAAGTCATTCCATCCGCCTGTACAATAAGGTTTTCATCAAAAATGTTATATTTCATGAGAATACGCTTATAGCCATTCACTCTTTCCATCGCGTTTCGAATAGTAGCCGGTCCCATCATGTGAACAATTCTTTTTCGCCCAGTTTTGATTAAGTATTCCACCATCAGTGAAGCTTTAATATAATCATTGACTATTACTTTCGATACATCCAGAGATTCATGGGGAATTCTGTCAAAAAATATCAATGGAGTTCCTTGCTTCATAATATGTTGATAAATATCATTATTATATGTTTCGTGGCAGAGATTAATAATGATAGCATCCACATTGAACTCTTCAAGGAGCTGCAGGTTTTTTCTTTCAATACAAGAATCTTCATCAGATTGTGTAATGATGATTCTATATCCCAACGGATAAAGGATATTCTGAATTCCTTTGAGGACTTTCGCAGAAAAAGGAGTAATCATTTCAGGCACTACAAACCCGATAGTTTTGGATTGTCCGGATTGTAAATTCAAGGCTGTAAGGTTGGGTTTATATCCCAATTTTTCCGCTGCATCCAATATCCGTTTTCTTGTTTCTTCATTCACATTTTTGTCATGAAGCAGTGCTCTTGAGATTGTAGAGGTAGATAATGACAAAAATTTGGACAAATCTTTTATCGTTATGCGTTTCATTAGCTCTGTTTTTTTGTTAAAAATAATAAAAAAATATCCTATTGGGAACGTTCCCTTAGTTTTGGGAACGTTCCCAGTTGTGATTTAGTAAAAAAACTTATAAGTCAATTATTTGTTAATATATATTTAACAAACTAATCAATTTATTAAATATTATACTAATTATGGGTGTTGTTTATTGTAATTATAATTCTTCGGAAATCTGTACTGGGATTTTACACATCGGTGTAGGAAATTTTCACAGAGCTCATCAACAGTTTTATACGCATATGCTGCTGAATGACAAGGATCAGCAGACATGGGGTATTTGTGGAGTATGCTTACTGCCTTCAGATGAGAATGTATTCAATAGCCTAAGAGAGCAGAACCTTAAATATTCGCTCACGGTTTGTGGAAGAAGCGGAGTAAATGAAGTTTATAGAATTGATTCACTGCGCGAATTGATTTGGGCTGGTGATAATCCCGGTGCTATCGTTAAAAAAATTGCTGATGCCGATATCAGGATCATCACCTTAACTATTACAGAAGGTGGATATAATCTTGATAAAGAAACCGGTGAATTCATACTTGACAATGAAAATATACAACATGACTTGGATAATCCTGCCAGTCCTTCTACGGTATTCGGATTCATTGCAGAGGGCTTACGCCAAAGAAAAAAACAAAATGGCGGTCCTATTACGATTCTTTCATGTGACAATCTTCTGCAGAACGGAAATATGGCAAAGAAAGCCTTTACCAGTTTTATACAAGCACAGGATAAGGAACTTGCGGAATGGATAATGAAAAATGTAGCTTTCCCAAACAGCATGGTAGACCGCATTACACCAACTACAATGTATGCAGATGTAGAAAGACTGAACAGGCTGAACGGAACAAATGATAAAGTTCCTGTATACTGTGAAGATTTTGCCCAATGGGTAATAGAAGATTGCTTTATTGCAGGAAGACCAGCCTGGGAAAGAGTAGGAGTAGAATTTACCAATGATGTAACGTCATTTGAAAATATGAAACTCAGTCTTCTGAATGCTTCACACACATTACTGTCCTATCCTGCCTTTCTGATGGGATACCGTAAGGTAGATCTGGCTATGGAAGATGCAGATTTGGTACAGTTTATAAGGGATTTTATGGATATTGATATTACTCCTTTTGTTCCGGCTCCGGAAAATACAGATTTGGAAAAATACAAACAGACCCTTATTGAAAGATTTGCCAATCATAGCGTCAGCGATCAGGTGAGCCGCCTATGCTCTGACGGGGTTTCAAAATTTCCGGTATATATTATTCCTAATCTTGATAAAATGATAAAAGGGGCTAAGGATCTTACCAGACCTGCCTTCCTTATTGCTTCCTACAGACATTATCTGAAATATAAGACAGACAGCCATGGAAGTACTTTCGAGGTAACAGAACCGTGGCTAACGATTAGCGATGAACTGCTTATTGGTAGTGAAAATCCTTTGGATTTTTTAGAATTATCAGCTTTTAAAGGAATTTATCTGAAAACTTCTGAACAATTCGTGGAACTGTATATCCGCTTCGTACAGAATATCAAAGATTCAGGAATCTCTTCAGTTTTAAAATCAATTATAAAATACTAAGGTCATGCAAGTAAATTCAAATACCGTATCCTCGGGAAACAAGGCAAACAACGCTATGCTACCGTTTGCTATTATCACTTTTATTTATTTCATTGTGGGTTTTTTGACAACGGTGAATGAACAGCTTCAGGCCCCTTTGAAATTCACTTTTCTGAGCCATGCAGGCAGCCTGAAAAACACATTTACAACTTTGATTTCCTTTTTCTTCTTCCTGGGGTACCTTCTGAACGGAACCCTGGGAAGTAAGTGGGTCAATGCCTTTGGATACAAGAATACGATCCTGCGTGGCCTTTTATTTATGATTTCCGGTCTTTTTATGTATTTGTGTTCATCCTGGATAGGGGATCAATATTCCGAGTTGAAATTCAGTATAAAAGATGCCGTTATTCCTGTCGGGTTTATCGTTTTCGTCATAGGTTCTTACCTGATGGGTACTTCTGCAGCTATTATTCAGGTTGTGGTGAATCCCTATGCCGCATCCTATGAATTGAAAGGTACCCAGCCCGTACAGCGGCTGAACATTCTGACCGCAATTAATTCTATTGGGACAACTTCTGCACCATTTTTTGTGACCGTAGTGATGTTCAGTGGGATTTCTATTGAAAATATAGAAATCAGGCAGTTGCTGTTACCACTTTCTGCCCTTATCATCTGTATACTTACTGTAATGATAATCACCAAAAGGCTTCATCTTCCGGATTTGGCCCATACAAGAGTGGTGGGAGAGGAAAAGCTTGAAAGAAGCATCTGGTCATTCAGACATTTTGTACTGGGCGTTCTGGCAATTTTCTTTTATGTAGGAACTGAAGTTGCTATTGGTGCCAATATTAATCTGTATGCTTTTGAGTTGATGGATTCCGGCCATCCGATCACTTTTTTTGGAAAGTCAGATATTATCATCGGTGGTATGGATTTAGGAATTCATGCATTACTGTCTACATTATATTGGGGAGGCTTCCTTGTGGGAAGAGCTATATCAAGCTTCTTTAGTGAAATTTCTGCAAGAACACAGCTGGTAACCACTACAATCCTTGCCACTATCCTTGGTATCATTTCTATGGTTACACAGAACCTTTGGTTTCTGGTAGCAATCGGTCTGCTTCATTCCTCTATGTGGAGCTGTATCTATACCCTTTCCATAAAAGGACTGAACAAATATACCTCAAAAGCATCTGGAATCTTTATTTCTGCAGTATTTGGCGGGGCTGTCTTTACCCTTATCCAGGGAGGTCTTGCAGATATTTTAGGCTCGTGGAGATGGACCTGGTGGCTTACAGTGATCTGCGAATTGCTGATGCTGGTTTATGCTCTGTTTGGATCACGGATAAGAGAAAAGGATCTTATTCAATAACCCCATCTTTATTTTTCCTGAAAACCTTCAGTATCCGGTAAATATTACCAGATATAGACATCTAATGTTTATCCAAAAAAATACCTATGTCATGTTAAAAATATTTTTTTTGCTTTTTCTTCTTATTATGAGAAATTTCTTAAGTGCACAGGAATTACATTCGGCTCTACAGCTTAGAAACAGCCATTTGTGGCGCGGGATTGAAGTCTCGGCAGGTTTGATCTATACCGGAGATGTACATCTTGATTACAAAAACTTTTATGTGGGATTCTGGGCCGGTGGTAATGTGGAAGGTTCCTATAAGGAATTTAATAACTATATAGGATATAAAAATAAGCATCTTACTTTAGAGCTCTGGGATATTTATAATTTTTCGCCTGGTGCTACTTATAACAATAAGGAATTCTTTAATTATTCCGCAAGGGAAACCGGGCGTTTCTGGGATCTGAGGTCCTATTATACCATAAGTGAAAAATTTCCTTTGGTACTGAGCTGGAATACAGTGGTGTTCGGAAGGGACAGGAACGGTGATAATACGAAAAATAAATATTCATCATTTGTATCAGGAGAATATCCGGTATATAAGAAAGAAAATCTGGAAGTAAGGGGAAGAATAGGATATGGTTTTGCTTTAAACAATACAAATGGAGAGAAAAATAATTTTTTTGCTAAAGAATCCGGGTTCAATGAGATCAGCCTTATCATTTCAAAAAGCTTTACTATTGAAGGTTATAAAATACCCATCGGAATATGGGGAATGTGGAATCCGGTAAACAATAATGCCTTCCTGCAGTTTTCTGTACAGGTTTATTCATTCTGATAAAGAAAAAAGAATGCTATTTTAGTTTAATACATTTAATTAATTTTAGATAATGAAAGATAAAAAAAATAAAGTTGTCTGCTTTGGGGAAGTTCTCTGGGATATTTTTCCTGGTGAACAGAAAAGGGTAGGCGGAGCGCCCTTTAATGTAGCATACCATCTTTCCAGGATGGGTGTTGATGTTAATATGATAAGTAGTGTGGGGAACGATCAGCTGGGACGGGATCTGCTGCAGAAAATTAAAAGCTGGAATATCCCGACAGATTACATCCAGATTAATGTAGGGTATCCTACCAGTACTGTTATCGCTTCTGTGGATGAAAATAATGATGCACATTATGATATTGTAGAGAATGTAGCCTGGGATTTCATTGATATAACTCCGGAAAACCATGAAATACTTAATACAACAGATGCTTTTGTATTCGGAACATTGGCAGCAAGAAGTGAGAAAACCAAAAACACATTATTCGAACTGCTTGAAGTAGGAGCTTATAATGTTTTTGATATCAATCTCAGAGAACCGTATTATGAAACTAGTATGATAAAGGATTTGCTGCATAAAACACATCTGGCAAAATTTAACAAGGCAGAACTGCGTATGATGCTGGATTTTTTAGGAAAGGAATATACAAGTGAAGAAGACGGTATAAAATTTCTACAGGAAAATTTTGATCTACATGAAATTATTATTTCCAAAGGAAGTAAGGGAGCTTTGTATGCAGATAAGCATGATTTTTATCGATATCCTACCATTCCTGTTACAATAAAAGATACTGTGGGAAGCGGGGATTCTTTTTTAGCAGGTTTCCTTTCAAAAAGATTGGAGAAAGGAAGTTCAGTGCATGAAACCATGATTCAGGCGGTTTCCCTGGGAGCATTTATCACATCGCAGGAAGGTGCCTGCCCTGAATATTCTTTTGAAGATTTCAATAGGTTCAAAAACCAATACCAGCTTTCAGCTTTAGACTGATCAAGGAGACTGCTTATTAATTTAAAATGATTCTTGATGAAACATTTTATACCTTTAATACCATTATTTATCACAAAACAATCTCATATGCATCATCAACTGGAAAAGCATTATGTAAATAGGTTAGGCTGGCTTCGGGCAGCAGTTTTGGGAGCTAATGACGGTTTGTTGTCCACTACAAGTATTGTCATTGGTGTTGCAGCAGCAGAACCTGAGCGGCACATCATTATTCTTGCGGCTTTGGCAGGAATGATAGCAGGAGCAATGTCTATGGCTGCCGGGGAATATGTTTCGGTAAGCTCACAGGAAGATACAGAAAAGGCAGACCTGATCCGCGAAAAGCGTGAGCTTGAAGAAATGCCGGAAGCAGAACTTAGAGAACTTGCCAAGGTCTATGAAAAAAGAGGTTGTTCCAAGGAAACAGCGATGCAGGTTGCTATTGAACTTACAGAACACAATGCATTGGAAGCCCATGCCCGGGATGAATTGGGTATTAATGAAATAACTCAGGCAAAACCTTTACAGGCTGCTATAGCATCATTCGGGTCTTTTGCTGTAGGGGCACTGCTGCCATTCACGGTTTCTCTTTTAGCTCCTATCAGGCAGATGGTGTATTTTCAATATGGTTTTTCCATTATATTTCTGATGTTTTTAGGAGCAATGTCAGCCAGAACAGGCGGTTCCAGTATTAAAATTGCTGTAATGAGAATCTGTTTCTGGGGGACTGTTGCTATGGGAATAACAGCTTTGGTGGGGCATCTTTTTGGAGTAAATGTATCCTGATACGGAATGGTTTCTATTCCTGCATTAAAAAGAATTTTAAATAATAAGTATTTGATTTCCAGTTTATATTTAACCTAACAAGTGTTAGTCGTAGTATTACTACACTTTTTGAAATTTCTTATTAATTTGTATTTTGTTCTTGTAATTAGATCTATATTTGGTGATATAAAACAACAAATCACACAATATTAACGATTAAAATTTACAATCATGGCAGAAAGAAATTCAAGAGGAATTTTAAAATTCAACAACGGAGAAGGACAAAAGTTATTAAAGCTTAACTACAGTGTATCAAGATCTACAGACGTTTCAGGACGTGTAGCATCAGATCCTTCCAATGCGCTTATTAAAATCACAGTAGAAGCTACAGAAAAATCAGATATTCTGGAAAGCTTATTGAACGGAAAGTACAAGCCTACAGTGGGAGAAATTACCTTCAACAAATCTCATGAGGAAGGAACATTAACAACATTAAAGTGGCAGAATGGATATGTGATCCAGCACGAAGTAGATTTCAATGCAGTGGATGAAAACAGTATGTATATCACTTTTGTTGTAAGTGCAGAACAAATTGACTTAGGGAATTCTGCTTACCATGGAGCTTGGCCTACAGCGTAAGAATCTGATCTCTTAAAAAAATCAAGTACATATAAAAACAGAATGGTACAATAGATACTGTTCTGTTTTTTTGGCTCTGATAAATACTTCAGAATTAAACAAAATACTCTCATCAATTTTCTGTAATTGTTGAAATAAATTGGGTAAAAGTGGATTTTATATTGTAAAAAATTTATAATTTTATATAAAGGATATTTTTTTTAGAATTTTTTTTCTGAAAATAAAAGTCTTTCAAACACCTTACATTAAAATATGAACAAAAATACCTCGAATTCCGAAAAGATTTCGGAGAATCATATTCCCGGAATCAACCGTGTGGTGAAGCTGGATATAGTGATTGAAGGCAAAATGATCAAACATTTCAAACACTTCCGCTTACAACAGAGTGTAAAGAAACATCATAATTTTGAACTGACATTGGCTCATGATACCTTAGATGGTGTACAGAACCATGATCTGGAAGAAGCTCAGCAGTTTTTAGGAAAACGTTTAACTGTAGTCTTTAAATATAAAGATGTAGAAGGAAGTCCCGAAAGGACCTTTGTAGGAGTTATTACAAAAGTAGGATTCAGTCAGGAAAATCATAGTCTTGGAAATATCGTACTGAAAGGATACAGCCCAACTATTCTTCTGGATGCTGCTCCTCATACCCAAAGTTTTGGTGGTGACCAGCCCGTTAATATGGGAATTATTGCCACCGATGTAATAAAACAGGGTATCGAAAACAGTAAATTTGATGTAAAAGTGAATGCTAAAGCGTCTGCTCAGATTCTTTACAGCTCTCAATATAACGAAACCCATTACAATTATCTTTGCAGAATGGCAGAAGCCTATGGTGAGCAATTCTTTTATGACGGTGAAATACTCCATTTCGGAAATATGCCGCCTCAGAATAAAGCTGTAGAACTGATCTATGGAAGCAATGTTTCAGATATCAATGTAGAAATGAAGGCCGTACATATCAAGCCTCGTTTTTACGGATATAACAGCAGCTCTAATGCTAAATTAACTTCCGGAGAAACCCCTATCAAACATGTGGGAAATCTTGCAAAAACATCCTACCAGAATAACGATAAGATCTTTAAAACCCCATCATTACAGGTTGCTCCTATAAAGGCAGCCACTGATATGGATGTGGTGATTTCTCAAACCAGTACAGCAGGAAGCAGAGCCGTAGACGTTTTTACAGTTTCAGGTGGTACCACTATTCCATTTCTATATCCGGGATGTGTTGCCGATATCAATATGCGTAAAACCGATAGCAATCAAACCTCTTACTTTACCAAACTGATGGTTACAGAAGTTATTCATGAGGTAGATACACTGGGACGTTATGAAGGAAGGTTTGAAGCCATAGCTGCAGATACAGGATATATTCCGACCCCTGATTTTACAGTTCCCATTGCAGAACCTCAGATCGCTACAGTGATCTCTAATACAGATCCGATGGGACAGGGAAGGGTTACTGTAAGATTCGACTGGCAACTGCATGATACTACAAATTTTATCCGAATGATGGCACCTGATGCCGGAGGTACAGATCAGATTACTCAAAACAGAGGATATGTAGCTATACCCGAAGTAGGAGATCAGGTAATGGTAGGCTTTGTCCATAACCATCCGGACCGCCCATTTGTGATGGGAGGAATGTTCCATGGTGGAACAGCTATGGGAGGAGGTGTTGACAATCATTTAAAATCCATTCAGACCAGAAGCGGAATCAGGGTTTTAATGAATGATGCTGAAGGAAGCGTCACGATTGTCGATCCAAGTGGAAATAATTATTTTATGGATGGAAAAGGAAACATCATCGTCACAGCACCGAAAAATATGACGTTCAATGCAGGGGAAAATCTTACCATCAATGTCGGGCAGGATATGAAGACCACCGTAGGAAATGATAATGCCATTAATATTACCAATAATCATAAGTTTACTTCAAGGAACTATAAACAGACTGTTAATGAAAATAAAACCATCAATGTAACAGGTGATTTGAAAGAAACAACCTCCACGACTACCCATAAGGCAAAGAATGGAGATATCCTGTTGCAGAGTTCGGGAATTGCTAAAATGTTGGGTAAAATTGATGCTAAAGTAAATAAAGGATAAAACACATGACAGTATGTTTCATGGAGTTTACTATTGAAGATTAGAACGTGTTCATAATGAATAGAATAATAAAATATCTGTTAAGCTTTTTATTTTTTACCCAGATTTCTTGTCAGGAAAAAAAAGACCATAAAAAAACAGTAACAATGACAAAATATGAATGGACTGAGGGAACTTCTGCTCCTTTAGGATATCCGATGGAGGTATACAAAGGAGGAATAGAATGCGAGGGCGGAGAATGGGTAGGACTAGATATCGGGTTATCACCGGGAGGAAATACCTGGGGAACCATCAATAATGGAATGGGAAATAGTTTTAAAGGTATTCCCACCCGTCTTGATTTTACATGGATGTCATACATGGAAAACCAGTTCTATATGATAGATGCTCAGGTAGACACGGGTAAAATAAAAAAATATTTCAGTAAAGGATATGATAGTAAAGCCAGCAATGGAAGTGGAAATATAAAACATTTAAACTATAACAAGATCGGTATAGGAATGGCTCCGGGAGGAGTGGTTGTAGTTTGGGTAGCCGGTGTAGGTGTACAGAAAGAAATAGGAAGGTATCTTGGAAAAAAAGTAACCATTCCGGAATCAGAAATAGCTAAACTGGACAGCCATGAGGACCGTTTTTTCAGAGATGATTACTTAAAAGAAATTCATACCAGTGAAAAAATAGTTCCATTAAAAATACAACAGGAAAACAAAGGGAAGTCTATCCCTTTTGGTTTATGGGATTCGTATAGGATTCAGTATGACTGGAAACCTGTTTTTGAACTTCCTGAAAAAGGTAAACTCAATCCTCTGACAGATGTAGGAATGACAATGGTTAATGGTGAAATGGATCAGTTGGATTCATCCAAGAATCCTCTTGGAGGTAACGGAACTAAGGCAATACCGCAGTCTTTTTCCTTTTCAGTAGTGGATGGTGAGGGTATAAGATATGGGGCTGGTTGCAAACTTAATGAAAAGTCAGCTTTTGAAGCATTCTCAAAAGTGTTTGGAAAAGATCCGAAGTCTACAAAGGCGAGCCTGGTGATTAAAATAAACGAATCATATAGCTTTTTTACAGTGCTGCTGAAAGGTGAAAATGGAAAAGAAGCTTTCATTAAAACAGAAAACCTGGAAATGTTTAAATCCAGAAAGAAATAATGCATATCGAACTATAATTAACCATTGATTATGGGAAAAACATTTGTATACAATACCGGAAACTCTTCCCCTCCAATTGATGAAATACATTTGGAAATAGGTGTTTTCTTTGACGGTACGCTTAATAGCCTTAAGAATACTGAAATGAGGCAGAAGTACAGAGATGGAAAGAATAAAATTGAAAGCAACGATACCGACGATGAAGTTCTGATCAAAGAAGCAGCCATCGATGAAACCACCAAAGCACAGGAAAAACAGTACGAAGAACTGAAAAACAAAGAAATCTCTGACAAGGATAAGGAATCTGACCGTTTTCTTAAAGCAAGCCACAGAGGATGGCTGGACAAGCAGGGAGTAGATAATAGTTACAGTAATGATTTTACCAACGTAGCAAGAATGTATAAATGCAGCCAACGGGATGAATATGGTGTATATGTAGAAGGGATAGGAACATTGGATGGACGCAGAGATGTAGATGATGGATTTCAGTATGGGTCCGGAGAGACCGGGGTAAGAGGGAAAGTGAGAAAAGGCTGTGAAATGGTTGCAGAAAGAATTGATGCCCTAAAGAAAAAACACTCTCCGGAAAAAATGCTCAGTAAAATTACCATTGATACTTTCGGATTCAGTCGTGGTGCTGCTGCAGCCAGAAATTTTTCCTATGAAATTAATGGAAACAAAAGACCCAAAGATGTTGAAATCAAGAAAAAAACAAAGTTGGCAGGGTACAGAGAAAGCCGGTCTTATGGCAATGATGGCTTGATTGCTGAATACGAGGATATTTGGATAGATAAAGATAAAACAGAGGTAAATCCGGCCTACCTTGTGGATGGTAAGCTTCCCAAATTTGGTTTTTTAGGCTACTATCTTCTAAGCAAGGAAATTCTGACCAAAGAAGAACTGGAGGAATTAGAACTGGATGTCCGGTTCATAGGAGTTTATGATACTGTTTCCTCTTATGAGGAGTTTGGAGATATGGGTGCATTGGAAAGAGTGGGATACCGAGGTCCTTTGCATGCTACATTCGGATCCAAACATAATTTTGGAGATGACGTTGAGCAGCTTCAGCTCAAAAATCCAGGACCTTACTATAAAGCCGTTCACTTTACTGCAATGGATGAGCATCGGGAAAATTTTTCACTCACCAGATTCCCAGGAAGCGTTGAGAAAGATTTTCCGGGGGTGCACTGTGATATTGGTGGAGCTTACGAAAGCGGGACAGAAACCGTAGACGAAATAGAAGTAGCAGATAAACATCCTGGTGTAGGATTTAATTCTTACAGTTCCTGGAATGCCCTGAAAAGGCTGGAGGAGAGGATGGACGAAATTAAAGCTGGGCATTGGTATCATGATGGTCAGATCAGTATAAAAAAAGAAAGTCATTTATGGATTTTTCAATATCATAAAATAAGAGGAGTTCGTTTTCTTAGAAAAGAATACAGTTATATTCCACTTCATTTTATGGAAAAGCATGGAATAGATTACTATAATCATCAGATCATAGTGAAAACTGAAAGTACCTATTCTATTGATAAAGACGAACATCTGCCGGCAGCAAAAAGACATCTGGAAAAATATGTTTTTGGAGATGGAAAACCATGGCATTTTGTGAAGGATGAGGATCTGGGAAAAGAAGCTGCCAGATTAAATGCTGAAGCTGCTTTGGAACAGCCAACCTATGGTAAAGATAAAGATGGCAATCGGATCGTCAATATTCCGGCAGTACAGGTTACTTCGCAACGATGGCAGGATTTACTGAGAACCCTAAGAAATAAGTATCTTCATTGGTCTGCTAATAGAGACTGGATGGGAATGGATCCCAATAATGATTATCAAAGAAGGATATATTAAGTATGGCAGTAAACTTATTGCAAAATCTTCATCAGAAAACCTATCGGCTGGAGACCATCGTCATAGAACAAAAAAATCCGTTTTATTCTACCCAAAAAAGCTATGTCAGAGAAGTTGAGGTCTATTATTATGGTAAAGTAAAGGATCAACATGACTTTCAGGTTCTGGTTACTCACTTTGATTTTTCTGAAGATGAAGGGAGTATGGATAAATTTTTAAAAAAGATCAGCTATTTATTCGATGAAATAGAATGCAGGGTAGATGATGAAGGAAATATTACTGCGGTAGATAATTTATTGTTTTTAAGGGTAAGATGGGCTAAAATTCAGGCAGGTTTGTCTGAAACACATACTGGACAAGCCATAGATCGCTATTTCAGCCAAATCAGTGATCTGTTGGAAGATGAAGCAAAGCTGATTGTCTTTTTAGGAAGTTATAAAATGTTTGGATTACTTTTTAATGGCTTATTGAATTCATTTGATACTAAAATGAAAAGAGAATCTTCAGAAGGCTTTACAGAAATTGTGAATCCTGTAAAAAATGGAGATACATTGACTTTGAAAGTATCAGCGGAAAATCTGGAAGAATCAGAAATCAAACACTTCAGAGGTTTATTTGTCTGCAAAAGAGATCAATATGAAGAAGGTTTCATAGAAATCAAAAAACAAAATTATCATTTAAAACATTCATTATTATGGATAGGCTAAAGAATGAAGGCGAGGGAACTGCTCCCGAAATCCAAGCTCAAAATCCAACTCAGGATAATGATCAGGTGAAAGCGGCCAATAAGCAGAAACAGGATGATCGACGTAAAGAGAATGAGAAGAAAGATAAAACTGAAGAAGGCTTATTGTTGGCCATAGATGGAGCAAAGATAAAATTCAATGCTCACTTAGGAACTTTTAAGGTATTGAATGATGTACCTACTACACAGGATAAACTTACAGGAACGGTGGTAGAAAAACAGGTGCCTAATTTCATTTTTGATGATGGTTTCGTTTTAAATACTCTTACAGAATGGCAAAAATTTGGAAATGTAAAAGTACAGGATAATGAAGTTTTGTTGAAGGATTCATTTTTACCAGGAGTTGGGTCTATCCCAGGAACACCTCCAGAAAGTGGAAAGGTAGAGTTTTCAAATTCCGGTCAAGTAAATATACCCGAAAAAATAGTTACGAATGGTGCACCTGTACCGGAGCAAAAGGATGCTATCATTAATTTTATTGTATACCCGAGAATTTGGAATGACTTTCCAGCGGCGAGTAATTACGGATTTGATTGGAATAGAGATCACGATGATATTTTAAGTCTCAGAACAAAGTCTAAATCGGATATTTTAGATAATTGCACTCAGAACAAGGTATTGTTTGAAGAGAAATATGAATCCAGTAAAATAAATATTAATAAATCAAATTACTATCCTCCTTATTTGTATATGTTTAAGAATCATAGCGAAGTAACAAAATTGGAAGTGGTTTTAAATTTATATGTAGAGATTATAAATCCGAAAAAAACAGAGAAAAATAGTATTCAATTAAAATATGATCAATCGCTCTTTGATATTGGATTTACCAAAGATGGTAAAACGATAGCTTCTAAAGAATTTATTATTTCTAAAGAATTTCTGGATACAAAGAACGATGCCTATTTTAATCAGCCCAGACAATTCAGAAAGGATAAATCAGGTAAACCTATATCCCCTAAGATGACAGCTTACGAACCTCAATTGATAAAAGACGGAGGTAGTATGAAGCTGGAGCTTTCCAATTTAATGATTATCTGTAAAAATACTTTTGATAAGGATCAGCCCGTTAAGTTTTTTGATTCTGAAAATAACCTTATTGGTCTATTGATCATTAAGCCTAATGATAAAGCTATTTTTTCGAATAAATCTTTTCATTTTGTAAAAGTATTGAGGAAAAATAGTAAACAAAGTGATCTGGAAACTATAAACAAAATGATTATAGAAACTCAATTGTATAAAAATGGAGAATTTGTAAAATTTGAGGATGAAAATACGGCACTTAACAACATCGTAGAAGGAATCAATTGTTTTGGGATCAGTAAGCTTTTAGTCAATTTGAAATCACAATATAAGGTTTCAGAATTAGAAGTGGATGATGCAGAGTTGAAAACGGAAAATATTATTTCAGATAATTATGTTTTGAAGAGAAGCGAGTATACCACTTTTATAGAAAAGAAAATCAACTGCAATAACAACGAAATGTATATCTTCTTTTCAGGAATCAGTGAAAATAATAATGTGGCAGCATCCTATGGGTATCATAAAAACAGAGGACTTTTTTATTCTTCTAATATTGATACTTATTTTCATGAATTAGGACATTCATTTGGATTAGCTCATACTTTTTTAGAGGGAGATGAAGATGAATATGTGAATCAACTTAAAGCAAAGCTAATAGATCCGAACGGGTATTATAAAAAACAAAAAATTTACCTCGAAGATTTCGAAAAGCGTATTGGTAATTATAAAAAAGACTTAAAAGAAAGAAAACCGGAGCATTATCCATTTAATTTTGGAAATGAAAAAGTTAAAAGTAAAAAAGATTGGGAAACTAGAATTTTTGAGTTGGAAGGCCAATTGAAGATTGAAAAGCAGGAATATGAAGACAGCTTAAAGGAAATGGAGAGTAAGATTAATCTGTATGAAAAGATCAATCTGTATAATAATATAAGGTTCAAAAAGGGTTCAATTGATAATATTATGGAATATCCTGATACCTCTGTTGCAGGAACCACCTTTTATTACCAACACGAAATAATAAGAAAATTAAATGATGAATTCCAATTTTTATAAACTCATTATGATACTTTTTATGGTGTCATGTGTAAGTGAGCCTATTGTATATCAACAGGTAGATTACAAAGGGGATATTTTTTATGGTGATATCAGGCAAAAAAAGACAGGAAAATTTATCTTTCCGAATATGAACTTTTCCTATTCTTTGTATAAAGGAGAATTAAATGGGAAAATACTCCTGATAGAAAAATCAGATACCATAGTATTCGGTCATTTTAAAAGAAATCAACCTATTGGCAAATACATCAACAGGATTGATCAATGCTATCAATGCAAATATATCTTTCGTAAAACGGTTATTGAAAAAATTGATGGTGAGGGAGAATTTAATAAACAGTCGAAGAAAGATGGCTATTGGAAAGAAAAATCTCAGGAAGGAAATTATAGTAATGGAAAGAAAAATGGAGTCTGGAAGATTTATAAATACAATGATTTGGAAAATTCTCAAAATACAATAAAGGAAGTGATTTATAAAAATGATAGCCTTATAAACCATAAGTGAGAATGTCTACTGAGTTCAAGTGGTTTTTTGTAAAAAGAAAAGACTAGCTTAAAGAAGGTTTCATAGAAATCAAAAAACAAAATTATCGTTTAAAACATTCATTATTATGGATAGGTTAAAGAATGAAGGCGAGGGAACTGCTCCCGAAATCCAAGCTCGAAATCCAACATAAAATAAGAAGGATGAAAAAAATATTCTTTATATTTTTATTATTAACAATAGTATCATGTAGTTCTGTAAAATATTATGAATATTATTACAACGATAATTTATCAGAAATTAATTCTAAATATGTCTATAGCACTTTAGAGGTACATAAGGATAAAGCGATTTATAGAGCTTTCGATAATGGCTATGTATATAAAGAAAAAGAACCTGTCTCTTTTCTCTATATTGAAACAGAAAAAATAAATGATTTGGACTATATTCCATTGTGGAAAGCCTCAAAATTTTATTACTATACCGATGAAAATCAAAAAAAAGTAATTGACTATACTCTCTTATCAGAGACTGATATTAAATTATTAGGGGGATATTTTAAAGAAAACAATGTCTATAGAAAGGAAAACAAAAAACCGGAAGATTATCACTTTGATAATTCTAATTTGAACCGAATTTCTATAGAGTTTCCATCAGAATTGAAAAGAGTAAAAAAAATAGATTACTCTAAATTTCCAAAAAGCATAAAGAAAATTAATCCTGAAAATCCAGACTCCCCAAAGGATAACATAAAATAAAAGATAGGAAAAGTCTTTTAGAGAGATAAATGGACTAAGGATGTATTATTAGATAAACTTTATTCATAAGTGAAAATAAGGAACTGATAATAATTTGTAACATTCTCATTTAAAACATTCATTAGTATGGATAGTGTAAATCAAGATGGAGAAAATATCTCCCCTGAAACTCAAACTCAAACGCAGGATAATGATCAGGTGAAAGCAGCCAATAAGCAGAAGCTGGACGATCAACGTGTAGAAAATGAAGAAAAAGATAAAACTGAAGAAGGTTTATTATTGGCTATAGATGGAGCAAAAATTAAATTCAATGCACACCTGGGAACATTTAAAGTGCTGAATAATGTACCGACCACGCAAGACAAGCTTACTGGGACTGTAGTAGAAAAACAGATTCCCAATTTTATCTTTGATGATGGTTTTCTGATGATTTCTCTTACAGAATGGCAGGATTTTGGAACAGCAAAAGTTCAGGAAAACTTTGTGCTGTTAAAAAAGTCCACTTTACCGGGAACAGGAAAAATGCCGGGTCCTGTACCTCCTGAAACAGGCAAAATAGAATTTGTAACCTCTGGACAGGTAAATGCCCCGGAAAGTATTGACGGGAAAGGAGCTCCTGTACCAGACCCGGAAGATGATAAAAAATGCTATTGCGAGAAAGAGTTTACAGAAGAAGATATTAAAGGGTTTTATAACTCCAAGAAATTATTTACAGCCAAAAACTGTCCTTTGCCGGAAGATAAGAAAAGCTATAAAGAATTTACAAAAGCCCTGAATAAAGCAATGAAGGATAATGATATCAACAGCTGTCTTCGCAAGGCTCATTTTCTGGCACAGGTGGAAGCCGAAACGGGGCTGGATACCTCTTTAGAATATGCTGATGGATGGGATTACGATCCTACCACGCATCTTGATAATTATAATAAATACCTCTTGTTCAAAAAAGATAAAGTAAAATATAAAGAAAACGGTACAGCCCGGATAGAGAGAGGGTATAACAGGTATCTTGAATGTTTAAGCCGCGAGAACGATACAAAAGGAGATGGCCCGAAATATAAAGGAAGAGGATTAATTCAGCTTACCTGGAAAGATACTTATAAAGCATACTTTTCTAAGATTAAAAAACCTGAAACCCAGGACCCGGATATTGTTGCCAATGATCTGGAACATGTATGTAATTCGGCGGCATGGTATTGGAGAGATCGTTCAGCATGGGGTGATTTGAATAAATTTGCAGATACAGATGACTTTATCTCAGCAGCAGTTGGGGTCAATGGTGGATTAACAGGATTTACCCATAGAAAAGAAAATCTGAAAAGGATTTTGAAGAATATGAAAGTAAAAGATAACTGTAAAAATCAGAAAATCAAAAATCTGGGAGTTTATACCTACGATACAAGTGCCATAAAAGACACCAAATGGGGTAAAAAAGAAAAAAACAAAAAAGCAATACAAGGATATGATGATAAAGAAGATTAACATAATATGCATAACATTTTTCTCTGCCTTTTTGTATTCCCAAGAGGTTGTAGGAGACTTTAATAATGATAAAATTGATGATACTCTTACCTATAAGTGCTATAAAGTTGGAGAAATTAAAGAAATTAATGAGCCGACCTGTAAAGCCGTTTTAGTATTGGGAGAATCAAAAAAGAGGTATGATTTTAATTTAAATTATGTCTCTTCTCCTGTCATTAGTAATTGTGGTCCTGGATGTATTTTATTGTATGATGCTTCTGCTGATACAGAATATACACAGGAATACACCTATTTTCCCAAATATAATAATTGGATATTAACCAAAGACGAGACTCTGAATAAAGATGAAAACGGGAAAATAGAAAATAATATTCCTAAAAACTACTTACTGTCTATTGATAATAAGAAGTATCCAATGAAAAAAAATACAAGGACCTTAAAAAAAAAGATATCAAAATAATAAGGACCTGCTCAGGAAAGAATTGAATTATAGATCCTGAATGATGTTTTTCCCTGTATCCTTATGAATTTTAAAATAAGAATAATCCCACTTTTTATTCTGGGCAGCATTAGTTTCCATGCTCAGGAAATAAAGATTTGGAGTAAAATATTGAAGTCTGATATTGTCGTCCGTCAGAAAGTGAATGATGACAGTGTTTTTTTATCAATAGATAGAAAAGACAATAAATGGCTGGGCAAAAATGTAAGAATCAGAACAGTCAATTACTGGAGTCATGCTCCGGTAGAAGTTACTGCAGATTGTTGCAGCAAAAAAACTCTGATCATTAAACGGACTTTTCTGGGAAATAATATTGTTGGTGATAGACTGTTCTTCAGGAAAAATAACGGGAAATATTATTTTAATGTACTTAGTGAATTTGAGTAGAAATCTGAACATTAGGGGGATACAGAAATAGGAATACATCTTGAAAAAAATTATACTGTTAATTTTATTGCAATTATTTGCTGTAGTTTTTTCTCAGTCTGGAAAGAAACGGCTACTTATTCCTATATCCAGATCTTATCAGTTGGGCTATAATACCTATGATAATGAATTTCAAATGTATCAGAACCCTTTTATTTTGAGTGACGGAAAAAAATACAAAATAGAAGGATATGGCAGTATGAATTATTCTGAAGGAAAATTGCTCGGGATTTCTCCCAATAACAGATATATTGTGTTGGATCATATCTCAAAAGGATATGTAGAGGATGGGGAAAGTAAAAGACTCTATGAAAATTATCTTTGTGTAATTGTGTATCTTCCCGGGAAAAAAGTTGTTATGTATATGCAGAGCGATTGTGGGGGAGAATGGAACAGAAATAATCAATGGGTAAGCAGCAATGGCAGAGTAGTATTTCCGTAAAGAATATACTGCTTACTACTCACGATTCATATGGAAAGATGTTTGTTCTTTATATCTGTTTTTCCGATATAGAATCAAATAAAAACAGGATTTATTAAATTATGGAGAATTATATTGATACTGAAACAATGCCTCATTGTAAAATTGAAGAGAAAAAATTTGAATGGGGAGAACCTTATGAAATGCAGACTCCGGTTTTTATTTTGAAAAAATTCTCAGCATCAAAATTAGAAAACTCAATCATTCTGTTTGGCAAAAATAATTTTAAACAGCAATTATTATCCCTATTCAATGTAATTATTAACCATGAAGAGTTTGAAAGGATTGAAAATTATTCAGGAGAACAATTCGATAGAAAAACAATAGTAGAACTCATTAATTCTTTTATAAAAAAAACGGAGAGCTTAGTGGCCCCATGGGAAAAATACCGGCTTGGATTTACAGAATATGATTATGTAGGATATATTGAAGAACAGGGGCAGGAAAGCTTATGCTATGTTAAAATACAATAAATAATCGGACATTAATGTTCTTGGCAATATCAGCTCCAAAAACAATGGCTCATCAAATGAATGAACTTGCAGATATAAGCTTCTGGAACTTTAAACCATAAGATAAAAACAAAAGTTCATTTTCTTAAATTCTTTAAAAATCAAAACCTCTGAAAATTAATTTCTGTGAAAACTGACCATTAATATTTTGCTATATTTGTGTCAGTGGAAAGACGAATTACATATAAAAACATTGATGTATTGCACTCTATAAAAATAATAGGCCTGTTTTTAATGTTGTTCCATTTATTTAGTTACAAGACAGATTATAGTAGACTTTCCACAACCGTTTTAAACATTTTTCAAAGTGTTCAGGCAGATTCTAATCTGAAATGTAACAAGATTTATCTTAAAGAAAACAATAAAACTCCAATAAAATGCAATAGCAATTATTGTTCAGGTTTTTCACTCCTTTTTACAGCTTCTTTTCCTTCTTTTGGATTTGAAAAATTTCTGGGTAAAGCACTAGGCCATCGATTCGTTTTATATGATGATCCACCCTATTGCTCATTTTTTAATTCTATCTGGATTCCCCCTAAAATTTAACCTTAATAGTACGATACAATTACAGGTATCTTACGTTGTATAATTTTCCAGACCATTTAACAATTATATCATTCACGATTGCATGATCCACCAAGAGTCATGGCGTGGTCGTATGCCAATGATATGAATATGTAATCAAAAAGAATTTAAAAATGAAAAAAATAATATCAAACTTCGAAAAAAACAGTCCCAATATTTATATCATATGCAGGATTTTAATCGGCCTGTTCTTTTTTATTGCAGGATTTAATAAACTGTTTCATCCTATATTTCAGGGATACATGTTAAATACCATAAGCAATATAGGATTTCCTTTCCCGCAGTTTACTGCCAATTTTACAGCTTTTTGCGAATGTATATTTGGTTTATTTCTGATGCTGGGTTTTTGGACACGAATAAGTTCTGTGTTTTTAATCATTATTATATTGGTAGCCTTATTTACACATGATCTGAATTCAATTCCTAAAGAACTGAATCCTATTAAAAAAGAGACAGGAATCTATGTAATGGATCCTTTTACCTGGCTGAGCTACTTCCTTTATCTGCCTCAGACATTATATCTGATGTTTTTGACCTTGTTTCTGTTTCAGGGATGTACAGGATTTGGGATTGATACTTTGAGGAAGAAAATTCACGATAAATAAGTGAATAATTATTGAAAAAAGGCCGTCTCAAAAGGACAGTCTTTTTTTTGAACTTACAGTTTGTTTGAATTTTTAATTTATGTAATGAGTTCTGCAATTAATGGAGGAATTAAAAGTCTTACAGTAACGACACAGCTAAAATTTGCCAGAAATCCGAGTGAACTAATATTGGAAATAAATAATACTCAAGTTGCAAAAATACCCTTCAGCTCCGTTGCAACTACAACGACTATTGATAATTTGAATATAACCGGTGATTTTGTAATTAAAATTTTGAACCCAAATACAGGATAGCGAATTGCAATTGATGATTTGACCTGGACATGTTACTCAACTTTAGGAGTTAATGAAAGCACTAAGTCAGTTCAGCTTCCAATTTATCCTAATCCAATTAAAAACAGTGAATATCTGTATCTTAATAAAAAGGTAAATGAAATTCTTATTTATAATAGTGAAGGAAGACTGATTAAGAAATCAAATTTAAAAAGCAATTCAATATTAATAAATGATCTATTGAAAGGTATGTATTTTCTTAAAACAGAAAATACGACCCAAAAATTTATAGTTAATTAATCATGTGAATTGTACATCTTTAAGACAAAAATCCATCTTCAAAATTGCTTGAGATGGATTTTTATAAGTTTCTTTTAACTTAAAAAGAAAAAAACTGTTCAGATTTTAGAAATCCTGCTGTTAAGCTGTTCAGATTTTATTTACCCTGTTTTTTCGTTGTTAAAAGTAAGCATAATTTTTTAAGAAAATATATCAATGGAAAATATAACTTTTTGGCGTTATCAAATTATCAATACAGGAACAACGGAAACTCCTTTTTATGGAGTACATGAAGTTTATTTCAACGAAAAAACTGGAAAAATTATTTTATGGACAGAAGATCCTGTTGCTTTAGATAATTATGAGGATTTAGAAGGATTAAGAAATGATTTAGAAAAGATTTTATCGGATATTAAAAAGCAACCAGTTTTATTGGAATCCAAACTTGAACAGGATCTGGAAAAAGATAATATATAAACTTTGTCTAAGTGCTTATTATTCCTAATTATAATATTTAAAAAAAATGTAAAGTAAATTATCCATTAATACTGTGTTGTAAGATAAATTTTTCCGCAGTCACTTCTATATGATATTTTTCATGATAGATGTATTTTCTTTTGTATGGTTTTAAAAATATAAATAAAATTACCATACAAAATGTTTGTAGAATACTATTATATTGTTATTTTTGTAGGGTAGATTTTATAATACAATGAATAAAGAACTAAACAAAACTGATAATATATCTAAATATTTAATAGATCTTGTAACCGCAGGGATTACTGGTGATACTAGAAAAGTTGAAGTGATTTCTCTTAGTTTAGCAAGGTCTATTAGAAAATCAGATCCTGATGTTTCGTCTTCAATACAAAACATCCTTGCTCTAAATTCTTCCGCAGGAAGCAGTGCAGTAAGAAGTCATGGTAACATACCTATTCCTACTGATAATGATACACATTTAGAAATGGCTCGCATTATTAAGCCTCATTCGGATGGAGGAGTGCTTCCTGTTTTTAATGAGAAAATAAATATGTGGGTTAATGATATCTTGGAAGAAAGAAACAACTTGAATACATTGTTAGCTTTTGATATAAGTCCTTCTACTAATTTATTATTAATAGGACAACCTGGAACGGGTAAAACAATGCTTGCTCATTATATTGCATCTAAGCTTAATAAAAATTTAGTTATAATGGATCTTTCATCAAGTATTTCTAATTTAATGGGAAAAACAGGTCATAACATAAAAAAGGTTCTTAACTATGCAAAAGATACAGGAGCTGTATTGCTATTAGATGAGTTTGATGCAATTGCTAAGAAAAGAGATGACCAAACAGACCTTGGTGAAATAAAAAGAGTTGTAAATGTTCTTCTAATGGAGTTGGAGGATTGGCCGATTTCTTCAATGTTGATTGCAACAAGCAATCACCCTGAATTGCTAGATAGAGCGATATGGAGAAGATTTGATCATGTAATAGAGGTTCCCTTACCATCAACAGAGGAAATAATCAAAATATTAAATCAAAACCTCATTCAATTTTTAAATGATGATTTAAACAATATTTCCATTTTGCAGTTGCTTGCAGGATTACTTGATGGGAAAAGCGCAGCTGATATATGTAAATTTACAAATAATGTTAAACGTCGTGTTGCCTTAAAAGACGAAGAGTTGATTATAGCATCACTTAATGAACTTGAGTCATATTCGGCAGATAAAAAAGTTCGAGGAAAATTTTGCATTCTTGCCAAAGAAATGTTAGGAAAAAAAATCACTGTAAGAAAACTTTCAGAAATAACCGGCCTAAGCACGGCGGGTGTACAGCATCATATCTCTAAAATAAAATAACTTAATATGAATAATAACCGAAAACCAATATTATACAAAGGAGAAGTTTATAGTAAACCTGTTTCGAAAAATGGCGGAGGAGGTCCTCTAAAACTTCCTATTTCTTATGAGGAAGCAAGGGATCGAATTAAGAATGATATCGATAATGTTCATGATACAATTCGGAGTTTGCCAGAAACATCAAAGTTGCCTAATGAAGTTGTTGTTTGTATAAGAATGCATCCTGACTTTTCTGCAAAGAGCTATTATCCAGATTCTCTTTTTGATGGAAATAATGAGAAATTTGGATTACAAGAAGTTGGTTCAAGAATTTGGAGGACAGAAGATAGTGAGGATCAAAATGAATTTGAGGAATCAGGAAAACTTTTTTTTGTAAGAGGGACGGAGCAAGCATTGGATAAATTAAAAAATCATTTAGATAGACCGTTATTCAGATTGACAAAAAAATTTACTGAAGATGTAAGGAAAATTGTAAGTATTGATTTATTATCTGAAGAAGAACAAATATTGGGAATACCTGATGATTGGGAAAGAGGGTGTTTAGAAGCTGTACTTCACCCTTTTGAGATAGATTATGAAATAGCTTTTGATCATTTCATGAGTGTTCTAAATTCATCCGGTGTAGATGTTGAAAGTATAAAATATAAACAATATGATGAAGGAGTGACGTTTATTAGTCTTTACGGAGATCGAGAAGTTGTAAGGGCTTTATCCGGATATAATCCATTGCGAACATTACATCCTTTAGAAGCAAGAGATTTTAGCTCTATCGAAAGGGGAACTCCTATGAGTGGTGCTCCAATTCCTCCGCAATTTACAGGGAAATCCTCAATTGTTGTTGGTGTTATAGATGGGGGGTATATTCCAGGAAATCCAGCGTTAGATCCATATGTAGAATCTGAAGATTCAGTTCCAGGTACAGCCGTAGAATACTATCAGCAACATGGTACTCAAGTAACTAGTGCAGTTTTATACGGTGCGCTAAATAAATATAAAAATACAGATACCTTACCAGAGCCTAAGGTAAGTGTAAAGAATTTCAGGGTACTGTCCTCTGATACTTCTGATCCTGATCTTTACGAAGTAATTGATGCTATAGAAAAAATTGTTCCTGAAAATGACAACATTAAAATATATAATCTAAGTATGGGGCCTGCGGGACCGATATTAGATGATCATATAAGTCGATTTACATTTGCTTGCGATTTGCTTATTCAAAAATATAGTGTCCTATTTTGTACGGCAGTAGGAAATGATGGTCATATAGCTGGTTATGACAGAATACAAGCTCCTGCAGATATGGTTAATGGTCTTGCTGTTGGTGCATATTCAAAAATTGATGCTGAGATTACTAGAGCTCCATATAGTTGTATCGGTCCAGGAAGAGAGGGGAATAAATTAAAGCCTGATTTATCAGCATTTGGTGGATGCTCTCAAAACCCAATACAGTTAATGGGTGAAAATCAAGATTTAAGAATTTTGACAACTGGAACGAGTTTTTCAAGTCCTTTAGTTTCTGCGGCGAGCGCTCATTTGGTGGGCTACAGCAACGATACTATTAATAGTTTCGTTGCAAGAGTATTGCTCATACATGGTGTATCTGAGGCTACTGATAGTCATAGCTTTGAATTAGGACATGGAATACTGCCGGATGATATTCAGCAGCTTGTCACGTGTCCTGCATCTTCTTATACAATTATATATAGTGGAGAAGTAGAGCCGGGTAAATTTATAGAATTGCCTATCCCTTGGACCGAAGAAGTAGATAAAGGTAAAGTGAATTTTCGATGGACGGTTTCGACTCAAACCAATGTAGATCCACAAAGCCCCGATGATTACTCAACGTCTTCTGTGGTGACTTCTTTTTATCCTCATACCTCAAAATTTAAATTTAAAAATGGTGGATCAACGAAGATTGTTGATGTTGTGAAAAATCCAGATAAGGAAGTTGAACTTCTGTCGACAGGGTGGTCTAGAGAATCTCCTTTTCCTGTAAGTGAATCTGGGCAAACTCCTTATCAAGTAGAAAATGATTTACGCGCTGATTTTAAGTGGGATAGTATGGACACTAGAAGAAAAAATAAAAATGCAGATAATGTATATAATCCTATGTTTCATTTACATGCTCTAGAGCGTGGAAAAAGATATAAATCTGAAAAAATAAAATATACATTAGTTTTAACTGTAACAACTCCTAAGTCAGAAGTAGATTTGTATAGTAAGGTTAGAGCTAAATATTCGGCATTGCTTCCTATTAGTTTAGATCTTGAAAATAGAATCTCTGTCACGTCATAATTAATTCGTTAATGGCAATCGTTAACAAAAAATATTAGTCCCCCTTTTGATCCCCTAAAAATCAAAAACCTCTGAAAATCAAATGATTTCAGAGGTTTGTTGTACCCAGGACCGGGATCGAACCGGTACTCCTAAGAACTGGTGTTTGAGACCAGCGCGTCTACCAATTCCGCCACCTGGGCTTGATGTTTACTCCAAACATGTTGTTTGTTTCAAATTGGTGTGCAAATATAGGAACTTTTTTCAATGTTCAAAAGCTTTTCGAAGATTTTTTTTTAAAAAATTATCTCTAAACCATCGTAGGCAAGGTGTATTCCGGATGGAAGTTGTTTATCTTCAATATCATGCACGCCTAAATGATGACTGATGTGAGTTAAAAATAATTTTTTAGGTTTTAGTTCTTCAAACAGTTTGATTACATCGGGAAGGATAAAATGGGCCGGATGCGGGTCAAATTTTCTGATGCAGTTTAAAATCAGGACATCCAGATTCTTCAGTTTTTCCTTTTCTGTGTCGGAAATAAAGCCGGCATCTGTAATATAGGCCAGGTTTTTAAATTTATATCCAAAAACACTTATTTTAAAATGAATGACTTCAATAGGGGTAATTTCAGTGTCCAATACCTGGAACGGTTTATTTTCAATCTCATGTAGCTCAAAAGCAGGAGCTCCCGGATATCTTACATCAGCAAAGGCATAAGGGAAACGGTTTTTTATCTCATGTGCTACCCTTGAATAACAGTAAAGTGGGACATCCTTTCCACTTTTAAAAATAAGCGGACGCATATCGTCAAGCCCAATCACATGATCATTATGTTCATGAGTAATCAGTGCAAGATCTACAGTATGTTCATGGTTGGTAAGCATTTGCTGTCTGAAATCCGGACCACAGTCGATGAGTATTTTTCTATTTTCATCTGTAGTAACCATCACAGATGAGCGGAGACGCTTATCTTTGGGATTTTCGGAAATACACACCTCACAGGTGCAGCCAATAACGGGCACACCCTGGGAAGTACCGGTTCCTAAAAATTTCAACTTCATTTTGTTTTGAGGTTGGTTTAATTTTGGTAAATTTACAAAAAATTTAATGTCCTAATGTATCAGAAACTAACTCCTAAACAAAAAGCATTAACAATTAATCTAGATCCTACTATTTATGGTACTTTCGCGGAAATTGGAGCAGGGCAGGAGACTGTTCGTCACTTTTTTAGAGCAGGGGGAGCTTCCGGTACGATTGCTAAAGCAATGTCTGCTTATGACAAAGATTTTAGTGATGCCATCTACGGAAAAGAAGTAAAAAACAGGTATGTTACCCAGAACAGGCTTCGTAAAATGCTTCGCTATGAAGTAGCATTGATCGAAGAAAGGATCTCAAGGGATAATAACCCGGACAGAAAGTTCTTTTCCTATGCCAATACAGTAACCACCATCAACTTCGACAAAACAGTAAAAGGCCACGGCTGGGTGGGAATCCGTTTTCAGACTAAAGAAAATGAAGATTACAATGAGATCGTAATTCATGTGAAATTCAATGAGAATGATGCTACTCTTCAGCAGGAAACCCTGGGGAATCTTGGTGTAAACCTTATTTTTGGAGCATTTAATTACTTTGACAATCCAAGAACTTTAGTAGAATCTTTATACGACGATGTGGCAAAAGACAACCTTGAAATTGATATGATCGATTTCAGCGGACCTGCTTTTTCCTATGTTGATAATAGACTAATGTCTCTTCAGCTGGTGAAGAACGGTATGACGGATGCGGTGATCTTCAATTCTCAGGGGAACAATATGCTTCCTGCAGATGTACTGTACAAGAAAAATATCTTTGCGGTAAGAGGAAGTTTCAGACCTGTAACGAAAGTGAATATTGATATGCTTCGAAACGGGATGGATATGTTTTTTAAAGATGCAATCTGTACTCACGAAGAAACTGAGGTCCTGATTGAAATTACCATTTCCAATCTTAGGGCTGATGGAGATATCGATGAAAGGGATTTCCTGGATAGAGTAGATATTCTGGGCAAATTAGGATATACCGTTATTATTTCAAACTTCTCAGAATACTATAGACTGATTGATTATTTCGCCTCTTACACAAGCGGGGATATAGGAGTAGCAATGGGGGTAAATAACTTATTGATGGTATTTGACGAGAAATACTATAAAAATCTTTCCGGAGGAATACTTGAAGCATTCGGTAAATTTTTCCGAAACGGAATGAGGGTATACCTGTATCCTTACAAAGATCCTGAAACACACCAGTTATTGGATTCTACCAATCTTAAAGTAGAAGAAAACCTTAAGGAATTATATAAATATTTCATGCGTAACAACCGTATTGTAGATATCACAAACTATAATCCTGAGTTTTTGGAAATTTACTCAAGAGAGATTTTAAGAAAAATAGCATGTTGTGTTAAAGGTTGGGAAACACAGGTTCCGGAAGGCGTAGCGGAAATGATTAAAGAGCGTGGAATGTTCGGATATAAAGAAGAACTTCCTTTAAAACAATTCTCTTAAAAATTAATATAATGTCAGAATTAAAAAAAAGGCTTTCCTCTATTCTTGAAAGTCCAAAACATAATACAGAAGAGAAGCTTGAAAAAGTTTGTCATCTTTTAGATCAGGAAATCTCTTATTTCAACTGGACAGGATTCTATTTTAAAAATGGAGATAAAGATGAATTGATCTTAGGACCCTATGTAGGAGCACCCACAGACCATACCATTATCCCTTATGGGAAAGGAATCTGTGGCCAGGTTGCAGTATCCAATGAAACGTTCGTAGTACCGGATGTACATGAAGAGAGCAATTATTTAAGCTGTTCAATAGATACTAAAGCTGAAATTGTAGTTCCAATCTTTAAAGACGGGAAAAACATCGGTCAGATTGATATTGACTCTCATACGGTTGACCCTTTTACAGCTGAAGACCGTGAATTATTGGAGTGGCTTTGTAATGAGGTTTCAAAGGTTTTATAATTGAAGTTTCAATAAAATATAAACTCCGGCTTTTATAGCTGGAGTTTTTTTATGTCTTATGGATTATTCGTAGTAATAACAAACATAATTAAAGGTTCATCCCCTGTATTTTCAATAGAATGATAGCCTATGGAATTGATGGCTGTAATATCTCCTTTTTGAAGTACTTTTTTACGCACTGCCCCTTCTGTTCCGGTTCTTTCCCGATATTCTCCTGTTCCATGTACTACAACATACAATTCTTCTTCGTTTCTTGCGTTGTGAGTGTGAAATCCCGATTCATCGCCATTATTCAGCAAAACCATATAAGCAGCCAGGCGGTTATTAGCCAATTCATTCTGACCAAACATTTGTATCAAGTATACTGTTCCATTTCCACCATACATATTTTCACGTTTATCAATACGTGCGATAGTTCGCTCATCCTTTCCAAATGGCATTACATAAAGGTGGATATATCTCGAAACTTCCTGTATAACGTGATCAAATTCTGCTCCTTCGGATAATATAACAGTACCAGACATGTATTTTAAATATTAATGAAGAACAATGTACCAAAAATTACAGAATAAGACAAGAAACAATTTTTATGAAAGATATTTTCTATCACAATAGTAAGAGCTTTATGTTTAGACTGTAATATAAAGTAAACCGTAGATTTTCAAAACTTAAGTGTACTTCTCAGCCGGTTAGTAGCCTCTTAAAAATAACTAAAGTATTAAAAACTTTTGTGGTTAAGCAATCAAAGTTGCATCGAATGAATTTCAGAAATCAGTTCTTTAAAGTAATGTTCACATTTCGCAATATGAGTTCCGTACCACGAAAAGGCTTCACCATCTACAATCATTATTTTTTTATCAGAATAAAAGACACGGAGTTCTTCAATATGTTTCTCTTTAAATGGAAACGGTTCAGAAGATAACATGATCACCTCTGCTTTCTCCAGGTCTTCAGCCGTAATTTCCGGGTAGCGGGTCTTATCTTTAAAAATATTTTCAAAACCTATTTCCGTTAGTATTTTATGAATAAATGTATCCGAACCAACGGTCATATACGGGTTATTCCAGATGAGATAAGCTGTTTTTACAGGAGTATCGAGTTTAGATTGATTGAAGATCTCGTAAATTTTAAGATTAAAAAGTTGAGCTCTTTCCTCTTTTCCTAAAAGCTTTCCAAGGTTTTTAAGCAGGTAATAATTGTCTTCGATAGTTTCTATGTTGGTGACCATAACCTTGAAGTCATTCATTAATGCTTCTACCTGTTCCTTGACATTTTCTTCTTTATTCGCGAGAATTAAATCCGGTTGGAGAGCCTTGATTTTATCAATATTAATATTTTTTGTTCCCCCAATTACCGGAACATTCTTTATCTTTTCTTCGGGATGGATACAGAATTTTGTTCGCCCGATAATTTCATTTTCAGTAAGGCCCAAATCAAATAACGCCTCTGTGATGGATGGTACTAAAGAGATCACTTTCATATTTTAAAGATATGAAAATATATAAGTTGTAGGGTAATAACTGAGGTTAATCTGACAAAGTAAAGAAACTAGAGAAGTCTTCCGGTTAAGAAAAATCCAGCTACTGTAAAATAGATGATTAATCCGGTAACATCTACTAAGGTTGCTACAAATGGAGCAGAGGATGTAGCAGGGTCAAGTTTTAATTTCTTTAAGACAAATGGAATCATAGAACCTGATAAAGTTCCCCATAGCACAATGGCAATTAAAGAAATAGATACACTGAGTCCTACATATACCCAATATTGGCCATAATCAAAAAGACCAATTTTCTGCCAAAGCATAATCCTGATAAAACCAATAAGTCCCAAAATAGCCCCCAGACATAATCCGGAGATGATTTCTTTCCTCATAACGTACCACCAGTCTTTAAGATTGATCTCCTGAAGGGCCATTGCGCGGATAATCAATGTTGCAGCCTGCGATCCTGAATTCCCACCACTGGAAATAATTAACGGGACAAATAAGGCAAGAACAACAGCTTTTTCAATTTCTTTATCAAAATACCCCATTGCTGAAGCCGTCAGCATTTCCGAAACAAATAAAATGATCAGCCAGGTTGCCCTTTTTTTAATCATTTCTGTCCATGAAGTTTGAGTGTAGGGAAGGTCTAGTGCTTCCAATCCCCCGAACTTCTGAATATCTTCCGTATTCTGTTGTTCAATCTGATCCAGGATGTCATCAATGGTTACAATTCCAACCAAAACTCCCGCTTCCGTAATAATAGGAAGAGCGCCACGGTCATATTTTTCAAAATACGTTACCGCATCTTCTTTCGAGGTGGTTGTGGTAATCGCTACAAAGTGATTATCTGTAATGTCAGACACCAAAGTATCTTCCTCTTCCAGTAACAAAGTACCGATAGCAAGGTCGTCAATCAGGCGGTTTCTTTCATCCACTACATACAGGTAATTCATGGTTTCCACTCTTTTCCCTACCTTTTTGATCTGTTGAAGACATCGTTTTACACTCCATTCCTTACGGATCTGAATGTAATAAGGGGTCATCAGACGGGCAATAGAATCAGAATTATAGCCTAATAGCTTCAGGGCAATCCTCCTTTCCTGTGGATTAAGATGATTGATAGAATACTTGATCAGCTCATCGGGAAAGTCCTCAAAAAGAGCAGTCCTGTCATCGGGAGTCATAGCATTCAGAATTTCTGAAACCTCGTCGCTTCCTATACTTCTGATCGTATCTTCCTGAAAGTCCGGGTCAAGATGAGAAAAAACCTCTGCTTTGTACTCTTTAGGAACCTTCAGAAACGCGAGCAGTCGCTCGTCAGCTGGAAGTTCGCTGAGAGTTTCGGCAATATCGGCAGGATTGAAGATAAGTTCGTCTCTAGAATTCAAAACGTGAAATTTTTAAGATATGCAAAAATAATTCAAATTTTTAAGACTGAGCAATAAACTGGGAAATTTAAGGATTTATTAAAGTCTCAGACTGGAAAACAGCATTAAAAAACACCCACCGAGGCGGATGTTAAAAATTAAATTTAAAAAATATCCTTTTAATCAAGAATAATAGGTTCGCATTCTATAATAGGAGAGGGATGGCAGAAGCCTCCGATACAGCATTCTCCATAATCACATTTAGGATAGCTACTTCTGCATTTTTTCATTTGCAGGCTTCCTTTTATTTCTGTTTGCTCCTTTCTGCTAAGTTTTTTAAGATTTGAATTTTTCATGAGGATTGATTTTTCATTAAAATTTCAAAATTAATCTTCAAAACAGATGTATTCCATACAAACACCTTTGCAGCACATTCCGAAAATACATTGCGAATGTTCTGTACATTTTGTAAGACCTGCTCCCTTAATTTGTTTTGCCGTTTCTCTACTGATTTTCTTTAGATTTTTCATAGTTTTTTAGATTTAAATGTTATACTAAAATAATAAATGTTTTCTAATTATTCATTGAATGGTGAAAATATTTATTTAAATATAAGTGTTTGGTTTTTATTGTTTTGTATAATTTAAAAAGCATCTGTAAAACAGATGTTATAGTAGTTGATCTTTATTCCATCATACAAGGATTGAGAACACATACATTTTGGCAGCAAGCTCCACCAGGACATTGAAAATGTTCTGTACATCTTTTGATAATTCCGCTGCCTTGAATTTGTTTTTGCGCTTGTCTGTTGATTTTCTTTAAATTTTTCATGTGATTTGTTTTTGAATAGTTTATAATGATTTATTTTATTCCATACAGATAAATGGAGAACAAATGCCATTGCAACACCATCCTGCAGCACATGGATTGAATTCACTACACCTTTCAGTTGAACCGCCATTAATTTGACTTGCTCTTGCTCTGCTGATTTTCTTTAGTTTTTTCATAGTAATAGATTTAAAATGATACTTACAGTAGGTTAATTAATCATACATCTTTGAGGTTTACAAACTCCCTGACAACACCATCCGATGCTGCATGGAATGTTTTCTCCACACTTTGGAGCAAATCCTCCATTGATTTGCTTAGCAGCTTCTCTGCTGATTTTCTTTAAATTTTTCATAGATTTTAGATTAAAATGTAAATCTAAAATAGTAAATAATTTCTAATTATTCATTGTTTAGTGAAAATATTTAGTTGTAAATCAGTAAGTTGTATTTGTTTTTTATGTTTGTGTTATAAAAAAAGCATCTGCAAAAACAGATGCTGAATGTATTTTTATTTTCTAATCTATTATAGGGCACATGTAGGGACTGCAAGCGCCATCACAACACCATCCTATTGTACATGGTCTTGTATTGCTACATCTTGCAATAGCTCCTCCATTAATTTGCTTTGCTGCTTCTCTGTTGAGTTTTTTTAAATTTTTCATAGATTTTTGGTTTTAATGCCAATCTAAAATAGTAAATATTTTTCAATTATTCATTAATTGGTGAAAATATTTATCTGAAAACCAGTTAAGTGTGTAATGTTTTGTGGTTTTTGAATTTTGGGAAGTGAATTTTGAATCAATGTTGAAATATTCCATCAGTGACAATTTTATCGAAGATAAAATCCTTGTGCCCTAAAAATAGATTAGTTGTAAATCATCTTGTGTCTTAGCGTTTACCAACAGCACAAAAACAATAAGTAACAACGAATTTACATAAGAATTGAAAAAAAGAGAAAATTAGAATCATCCGTCATTGAAGATTCATATGTGAAGACCAATTGCTCATTGATAATTTATCCAATAGAAGTAAGGTAAACTGAACTTTAAATTTAAAATTTTAAGCCTTAAACTTTACAGTTCCGCTTCAGTAGGCTTCAGCTTTCTAAGCTTTTTAATAATGCCTTTAATGGCTCCTTCCGTACCTATTTTAACGGAATTTACGGTAGAACCAAGAAGACGCATATTTTTACGGTAGGTATCATGATCCGTTTCCGTTACTAAATTTCCATCAGCTCCGAAAAGTTTCATGCTGACCACCACCTGATTGGAGAAAACATACTTTCCAAAACCTACTTTGAAGTAACGTACTTTGGAAACAATTGCAAAATCAGCGTCGTTATTGGAGCAGTAGTCCACAATGGTCTGTTTGTCTATGCTGTCGAAGGGAACTTGTACTTCTGCACGGAGCATTTTATTTTTTCTGCTACTGAAATTGTCGGAAACAACATCAAAGAATGCATTGTTGGTAGGTTCCTTTATTTCATCAATATCAGGCTCTACCTCGGGATTGAAGTATAGAACTTTTTTTATTTTATCATCGGCATTTTTCTGTGCTTTTACTGAAGTAAAGCCAATGAATAAAAAAGTTGTAACGGCTGTAAAGAATATAATTTTTCTCATTTGTAATTCGAATGCAAAATTACTGCCTTTTCGTTGAATTGTGTAAAATTTATTAAGAAATTTTTAACATTTTTTTCTATCAAATTTGATACATGAAATCAATAATGTTTGCAGATTCAAAAAATAGTCGTAATTTTGCACCCGTTACATAATAATCATTAAACAATATTGGAATGTACTTAACAACAGACAAAAAGCAGGAAATTTTCGCACAACACGGGAAATCTGCACAAGACACAGGAAGCGCAGAAGGACAAATCGCTCTTTTCACTTTCAGAATTAATCACTTATCTCAACACCTAAAGGCTAACCGTCACGATTTCAACACAGAGAGATCTCTAGTGAAATTAGTAGGTAAGAGAAAAAGTTTATTAGATTACCTTAAGAAAAAAGATATCGCAAGATATAGAGCAATTATTGCTGCATTAGGACTAAGAAAATAATCTATAAAGATTTTCAAAATAAAGCAACTTCGAAAGAGGTTGCTTTTTTTGTTGTATACCATCTGATATAAAGTTGAAATGTAACCCCTCATTACTTTTTTTTTATATCCTATTTTCTACGCAAAAAGACTGCGCATTATCTTTGTTATTTTGGATTATCAAAAAATAAATAATCTGAAAATAGGAGTAACATAAAACTAATACAATTATGAAAATACGTTTCAAAGACAAAGAAGTAGCTAGAAGTGTAAACGCGCTTCAGAACGAATATAAAGTTGTTGCTAAAGAAAAAGATCGTCAGGGTGAATATGTTTATACCTATTTTAATGATGAACTGCATGTAATGAAAACATCAGGTGATCATATAGAAATTACCGATGATGATATGTCTGATATGATACAGAGAAATGATCTTGGTTTTGGAAACGAATTTTATATTAATGAGTTTTTTATACAATTATTACCTGTAAATAATGGACATCTTATAAATATAAGCCATATTTGGTCTGCAAGTAAGGTGTTCAGGTACTTCGAAAAATATAATTATCAAATTCCAGATTCTTATAGAGATAAAGCTTTGAACGAAAATTATAAAATAGGTCTTATTGAAGGTTTTCTGATGGCTATAAAACCTTATATGGAAAGGAAATTTACGGGTGGAAATTATTTTGAAAGTTTTGAATTCTACAAAGGAAAAGCAATCTCGGAAATTGAGCTTAATATTAATGATAGCCTTGAAGAACTGAATGTATCAGAATATAAAGAACTTTTGAAAAATTTTATAGAAAAATATTTACATGATACTGAGGAAAATACCTCCAACTCCAAAGCATTTTCGAATACACTTTTTGCCTTGATTGATAGTCTTTTTATTTACGATATTACCCGTATTTTTTCCTATAAAACCTTCTATAATAATTGTTTTGTCATAGAACATCAGAATGAGTATTACTATCTGAAGCAGTTTTGGTGGGGATAATCAATTAGTCTTTGTTTTTTCCAATCTTCCCCAAATGTGTATTCTGAAAACTATCAGGATACTTTAATCCATATCCTAATATCCTGTCAAATGCAGAATGGGCAAATAATATAGTACCAATCATCTGTAAATAAGGGATGGATAAGGTAATCCCAGCAATATATACAATGATTGCCACACCCAAATGATGGAAAAGATTGTAACAAAATGCTCCTACTTTATTATTAATAGTGTATCCGAGCATGGAAATATCAGGAGCCAGAAATAATCCGGCAAACCACCACCATGAGTACCCTGTTTGAGAAAAAGCAAAGATTCCAAGGGCTAAAAAGGCAGCATATTCAAGTTTTAATTGGATTTTCATCAGAGTAAGATTTTAAGTGTTTTGTAAATATGTCGAAATCTCAGGAATAAAGTTACATATGGTGATTTGTGAACCAAAGCATTCGTGCATTTGTGGCTGAAAAATAATATTAGAAAATGCTGAGATATTAAGATTTTAGAGTATTAGGTAGTCTTTAAGGCATATAGATTATGTGGTAAAAAACAGGCTGCCTCATGATGAAACAGCCTGTTTTTTATGTCGTAGTGTACTATTTAATGTCCTGATTTCGCTTCAGTACTTTCTACATGGCTCAAATATTTCGTGCAATATGCCCCGAAAATTAGAATGATCAGATAACAGAAAACAGGAATGATAAATGAGTGCTGCACTCCAAACCGATCTGCTAAAAGTCCCTGGAAAATAGGAACAATAGCACCTCCCAAAATAGCCATAACGACTAAGGACGAACCTTGGCTTGTATATTTTCCTAATCCTGAAATGGCCAGCGTATAAATGTTAGAGAACATGATTGAATTGAAAATTCCGATTCCTAAAACACTGTACATGGCCATTTCACCGTGATTTACCATTGTAGAGATCAGTAAAATAACATTAATCGCTGCAAAGATGGATAATGTTCTTGCCGGAGCAGCTTTACCCACAAAGAAAGCTGCAAAATTCAGTAATATAAATACTAAGAAGAAGCTGATTTGCTCAAAATTAAGGTTTACAATACTGAAGATGACAAGGAATACTAATGTTGCAGCTCCTAGCATGAAGATAGCTTTTTTAGCCTGGCTAATGGAGTGGTTTAACGAAATCGCCCCTAAGAAACGCCCGATCATTGCTCCGCCCCAATATAAAGAAAGATAATTTTTACTGATTGCTTCATTGAACTTCATTGTTTCTTCAAGGAAACTGATGATGAAACTTCCTACCGCTACTTCACCTCCTACGTAACAAAACATCGCAAAAACTCCGAATTTTAAGTGGTTGAATTTTAAAGCACCCCAACCCTGTACGGTTTCTTCGGTTTCCGTCTGAAAGGAAGGAAGTTTTACTCTTGAAATTAATAATCCTACCAATAAAAGGATGGCAGCAAAAATTAAATAGGGTATTCTGGTAGCAACAGCGCTGAATGTTCCGTCCGGCTCAGAAAACAGTTCGAAAATTAAATGTCCTCCCAACACAGGTGCAATCGTGGTTCCGAAAGCGTTGAATGCCTGGGTCATATTTAAACGGCTGGATGCAGAATCTTCTGAACCAAGCAAAGAAACATAAGCATTGGCCGTAATTTGCAACACAGTAAATCCTAATCCTAAAATAAATAAAGCTCCCAGGAATAAAGGGTAATAGGAGAAAGTTGCTGCCGGATAAAACAGGATGCAGCCTAATGCCGCTAAACCGATACCAAACAAAATTCCTTTTTTGTAGCCCACTTTATTGATGGGGTCACCCTTGGAAATGGAAATCAGGAAATAAATCAGAGATCCGATAAAGTAAGCCCCGAAGAAACAGAACTGTACCAGCATGGATTCGAAAAAGGTGAGTTTAAAAAGTTGTTTCAGATAAGGGATCAGGATATCATTCATGCAGGTGATAAATCCCCACATAAAAAACAGCAGAGTGATGGTAATCAATGGTACCGTATAATTCCTGCTTTGAGATTGTACTTCTTTATTGATCATAAACATTTATTTATTAGGAAAGGAGAGTCTCCTTAATTTTTACCTACAGCATTGTATTTGGTGAAGTAGGGCAAATATAGGGATCAGCCTATGGTTTTGCAATTGTTTTAATGGTTTTTATAATGATAGGTATACTTTTTAATAGAAGTATAATGTTATTTCCATTTTTTGAGACAATAATACAAAAACAGCAGGATTTTTCAATACATTATCTCAAAAAAACATTTTTTTATTTTCACAAATAATGAATGAGTTAAGATTACTGATGTGAATTTTTTAAATCTTTCATCCACTGATAGCCAAAATTTTGTATTTTAAAGGCCTATTTATGCAATTGAAAAATTTAATATATCATTATTATATAGTACCTTTGCACACGAAATTTAAAGAGTTTAAATATTAATTCATACTCAATACGGAGTATTAAGAAGACAAATTTATGAGTATACCTCAAGCGTTTACAGAGCTGATTACTCTTGCTGATGGCAGAGAAATCACTATTGAAACAGGGAAATTGGCTAAGCAGGCTGATGGATCTGTGGTAGTAAAGATGGGTGGAACAATGCTTTTAGCAACTGTTGTAGCCAATAAAGAAGCAAATCCTGGTGTAGATTTTTTACCATTAACAGTAGATTATAGAGAAAAATTCTATGCGGGTGGAAGAATTCCTGGAAACTTCTTCCGTAGAGAAGCAAGACCTTCAGATCAGGAAATTTTAACAATGCGTTTAGTAGACAGAGTACTGCGTCCGCTTTTTCCTGAAGATTTCCACGCTGAAGTTCAGGTGATGATTTCTCTAATTTCTTATGACGGAAAAACAATTCCTGATGATTTAGCTGGTTTAGCAGCTTCTGCAGCTATTGCCATTACTGATATTCCTTTCAACGGACCTATGTCTGAAGTAAGAGTGGTAAGATTTGACGGACAACTTTCTATCAACCCAAGTTATGAAGAATTAAAAAATTCTGAATTGGATATTATGGTTGGAGCTACTAAAGACTCCATCGTAATGGTAGAAGGAGAAATGAAAGAAATTTCTGAGCAGGAAATGTTAGAAGCTATTAATTTTGGTCATGCTGAAATTAAAAAGCAAATCGAAGCTCAGGAGAGACTGGCAGAAAAAGTAGGTAAAGCTTTCCCTAAAAGAGAATATTCTCACGAAAACCATGACGAAGAAATTCGTGAAAAAGTTTGGAAAGAAACTTACGATAAAGTATATGAAGTAGCAAGAACTCCATCTGGTAAAGAGGAGAGAGGTGAGAAATTCAAAGCGGTTCGTGAAGAATTTTTAGCTCAATATGCTGATAATGAAGAAGAATTGGAAAGAGTAACTCCTTTCGTAAAAGTATATTATCATGATGTAGAAAAAGAAGCAATGCGTCAGATGATTCTTGAAGACAATATCCGTCTTGATGGTCGTGATCCTCAAACGATCCGTCCGATCTGGTCAGAAATTGACTATCTTCCGGGAGCTCACGGTTCTGCAGTGTTTACAAGAGGTGAAACTCAGTCTTTAACAGCAGTAACGTTAGGTTCTGTAAAAGATGCAAACATGGTAGACAGCGTTATTTCTCAGCACGACGAGAAATTCTTCCTACATTATAACTTCCCTCCATTCTCTACAGGTGAAGCAAGACCTTTAAGAGGTACTTCAAGAAGAGAAGTAGGACACGGAAACCTTGCTCAAAGAGCATTACAGGCAGTTATTCCTGAAGAAAATCCATATACCATCAGAATTGTTTCTGATATTCTTGAATCAAACGGTTCGTCTTCAATGGCAACAGTTTGTGCAGGAACATTAGCATTAATGGATGCTGGGGTTCAGATTACAAAACCTGTTTCAGGTATTGCAATGGGATTGATCACAGATGCAAAATCGGGTAAATTCACTGTACTTTCTGATATCTTAGGAGATGAGGATCACCTTGGAGATATGGATTTCAAAGTAGCAGGTACTGCAGATGGTATCACTGCTTGTCAGATGGATATCAAAATTCAGGGGCTTTCTATGGATATCATGGAAAAAGCTTTGATGCAGGCTAAAGACGGAAGATTACACATCTTAAATAAAATTACTGAAACTATTTCTGAGCCAAGAGCAGATGTGAAACCTCACGCTCCGAAAATGGTGGTAATGGAGATCGCTAAAGACTTCATTGGTGCTGTAATCGGACCTGGAGGAAAAATCATTCAGCAGATGCAGAAAGATACAGATACGGTTATTGCTATTGAAGAAATTGGTGAGATCGGACGTATCGAGATTGCAGGAACAGACAGAGAGAAAATCAATGCTGCGGTTGCAAGAATCAATGAAATTACTTTCGTACCGGTTGTAGGAGAAGTTTACAACGGAAAAGTAGTGAAAGTAATGGACTTCGGTGCATTCGTTGCGATTGCTAAAGGAACAGAAGGACTTCTTCACATTTCTGAAATTGAATGGGCTCGTTTAGATAAAGTTCCTTATGCTGAAGGTGATGAAGTAGAAGTTAAATTTATGGGTTATGATGACCGTAAGAAAATGAAACTTTCCCGTAAAGTTCTTTTACCAAGACCTCCAAGACCAGAAGGACAAGGTAGACCAGAAGGACAGGGTAGACCGGAAGGACAAAGAAGACCTGAAGGGCAAGGAAGACCAGATGGACAAAGAAGACCGGAAGGACAGAGAAGACCAGAAGGACAAGATAGACCACAAGGTGAAAGACCTGTAGAAAATCAGGAACCTTCTGCTGAAGCATAAGAATCATTCTTAGATATAAAAGAAATCCCTCAATTTTGAGGGATTTCTTTGTTTTTAGATGGTTTACTTGTTGGAAAACGCAAAGCTACAAAGAGCTTAAAGCATCACGCTGCTTTATTTTTTTGCCGAATGCACGAATGACTTTATTATATGTTATTATGTGGTTTAAAAAATACTTTAATTTTAACTACATAGGCACATAGAATTTATTTGTAAATAAAATTATTCGTGTATTCTAAGACATATGCAAATTATATCTTGTTAAATTTACAAAAGGTTCCTCTCTTTTTACCACAGCAAATATTCTATAGATCAGTTTGCAACATA
>NZ_QNVT01000003.1 GCF_003385515.1 Chryseobacterium pennae
AAAAAGATTGTAATAATCAAGGATTTTGTCATAGAGCTAAGCAAATCACTGGCTGCTTTTAGTCCAACAAAAAATTACCCTTTTCCAGGGATTAAAAAACTAGCACAAACAATGCAGCGTTTTTATTACCTGAAAAAAGGTGCAGAATTATAAAACCACTACAAGATGAGCCTCTGGAGGGGGGTCAAATTGAAGATTTGACGGGGTGGTTCAAATAAACATCAACACTTCTACAGTTGTCAAACAAGTCGATAACAAATTGGCACTGACTATCAGATTAGACAAGCAAAGCTAATTGATCAATCTTTTTCCATCACGAATCAGGTCTTCCGCATCCCGAATCCCATCCCAAAACTAGCAACTTATCCTCGTATTTTCTTATATTTGTTCATTATAGATACTATGGACGCAACACAAGATAAAAGGCTGTTTCTCATCGATGCTTATGCGATGATTTTCAGAGGATATTACGCACTGATCAGGAATCCGAGATTAACCAGTACTGGTTTGGATACCTCTGCCATCTTTGGATTTACCAACTCTTTAATCGAATTGATCAGAAGAGAAAGACCCTCTCATTTAGCGGTGGTTTTTGATGTAGGAAGAGCAAGCGTAAGAACTGAAGATTTTGCTGATTATAAAGCTAACAGAAGTGAAACTCCGGAAGCTATTAAAATTGCTGTTCCATATATTCACAGGATTCTCGAGGGAATGCACATTCCGATTCTGGGTGTCGAAGGGTATGAAGCAGATGATGTAATAGGTACCATTGCCTGCAAAGCGGAAAAAGAAGGATATACCACTTTCATGGTAACACCGGATAAAGACTTTGCACAGCTGGTTACCGATAAAATCAAAATTTATAAGCCAGGACTAAAAGGCGGTGATATAGAAATTCTGGGCGTAGACGAAGTGAAAGCCAAATATGAGATCGAAGACCCAAAACAGGTGATTGATTATCTGGCGATGATGGGGGATGCGGTAGATAATATCCCGGGACTGGAAGGAGTTGGGGAGAAAACGGCAATGAAGTTCCTTAAAGAATTTGGTAGCATTGAAAATCTATTGGCCAATACCGATAAGCTGAAAGGGAAACTGAAGGAAAAAGTGGAAGCCTCTGCAGAACGTGGAATTTTATCTAAAAAACTGGCAACCATTATCTGTGATGTTCCTGTAGAATTCCATCAGGAACAATATGATCTGGAAACTCCCGATTTTGAAAAAGTAAAAGAAGTCTTTGAAGAAATTGAGTTCCGAAGACTATATGAAAACCTATACAGAGCTTTTGCTCCGGCAGCTACAGAAACAGTTGTAGTAAGTGAAGCGGAAGTAAAGCAGACTCCGGCAGGAACAGAAGTCAAAGGACAGGTAATGCAGCTTGACCTTTTTGCCAATTTTGAAGAGCTGGATCAGGCGACTTCTACAAAATCCTCTATTGAGCATAACGATCATCTTTATCAGTTTGTTGATAATCCAAAAGCTCAGAAAAAACTGGTAGACAATCTTTTGAAACAGAGAACGGTTTGCTTTGATACAGAAACCACATCTCTGAATGAGCTGGAAGCAGAACTGGTAGGAATGAGTTTTTCCTATAAAAAAGGACTGGCCTATTATATTCCTTTATCCGAAAACAGAGAAGAAGTATTACAAACCCTGGAAATCTTCAGACCGTTTTTTGAGAAAGAAGATTTACTGAAAATCGCTCATAATTTAAAATTCGATTATAAAATATTAAAACAGTATGACATCACCGTGAAAGGAGCGATGTTTGATACCATGATTGCTCATTACCTGTTGAATCCTGACGGAAGACACGGTATGGATTATCTTTCTGAAGTATATCTGAACTATAAACCAGTCTCCATTGAAACCATTATCGGGAAAAAAGGGAAAAAGCAAGGAACATTCAGGGATGCTGACCTTAGAACACAGACAGATTATGCTGCGGAAGATGCTGACGTAACCTTCCAGCTGTATGAATTGTTTGCTCCACAACTGAAAAAAGAAAACCTTGAAGACCTTTTCTTCAATATTGAAATGCCTTTGATGGAAGTTTTAGCGAAAATGGAACTTGCAGGAATTTCTTTAGATGAAAAATGGCTGGCACAGGAAAGTATTGATCTTGAAAATGACCTGAGAAATTTAGAAAAAACGATTTTTGAACTTTCAGAAGAAGAATTCAACATGAATTCACCAAAGCAGCTTGGAGAAATCCTGTTTGAAAAAATGCAGCTTGATCCAAAAGCTAAAAAGACAAAAACTGGACAGTACGCCACTTCAGAAGATGTACTTCAAAAACTGGCTTCAAAGCATGAGATCATCAAGCATATCCTTGAATACAGAACCTATCAGAAATTAAAATCAACCTATGTAGATGCATTGCCATCTCAGATTGATAAACTAGATAACAGAGTACACACCAATTTCTCTCAGACTACCGCAGCAACAGGCCGTCTGGCAAGTGTAAATCCGAATCTTCAGAATATTCCGATCAGAACCTTGAGAGGACAGCAGATCCGTGGAGCCTTTGTTGCAGGAGAAGGAAAGAAGATCATCTCTGCCGATTACTCACAAATTGAACTTCGTCTTATCGCTGAAATTTCAGGAGAAGACAATATGATTAAAGCATTCCAGGACGGAGAAGATATTCACGCCTCTACAGCTGCTAAACTTTTTAAAATTCCTTTGGAAGAGGTTTCAAAGACGCAAAGAAGCCAAGCCAAGACGGTAAACTTCGGAATCATTTATGGGCAGGGAGCTTTTGCACTGGCAGAACAAACCGGATTATCCCGTACAGAAGCCAAGCAGATGATTGAAGCTTATTTTGAGACCTATCCGAAATTGAAGGAGTATATGGCAGAACAGGTAAATAAAGCCCGTCAGATGGGATATGTTGAAACCATTCTGGGAAGAAAGCGTCATTTAAAAGACATCAATTCCAATAATTTTGTAGTAAGAGGTCACGCAGAAAGAAATGCAGTGAATGCTCCGGTACAGGGAAGTGCAGCTGATGTTGTAAAGTTGGCTATGATCAAAATAGACCGTGAGCTGGAAGAACAGCAGCTAAAAACAAAAATGCTGCTTCAGGTACATGACGAATTGGTATTTGAAGCTCCGGCAGATGAAATTGAAGCCGCTTCAAAACTGATCAGAACTGAAATGGAAAATGCTTTAAAAACACAGGTTCCGCTATTGGTAGAAATTGGAGTAGGAGATAATTGGCTGGAAGCTCATTAAGAATCTGAAATTACTTAATAATAAACATAAAAACTTCTGCTTACGGGCGGAAGTTTTTTATTTTTATATATCTATCTCCTTCTTGATGATGCACTTCGGGTATGCGGTCTGACATACGTTCCGTCTTTTCTGTGATATCCCTTCACACTTACACTACTACCTGATGAACTTGTGCTACTAGAACTATAATTGTATGTTGATGTGGTCGTAGGAGTTTTTACTGGAGTATAAGGAGTATAATTGCTGTATGAAGTATAAACAGGATTATATGCCCATCCAGAGTAATTGTTCCATTTTATTTTCTTGTAATTCTTTTTATTGAGCTGAGTTGATAAGAATACTTCAGTGTTTTTAGGCACTATAGTTAGAATATTAGTGGAATCCGAAGAACCATAAATTGTAGCATCTTCAGTCAATAAAACAGTGTAGTAGTTAGTAGAACATGATACTGTGGTTACACAAATTATCAAAAAGAAGAATAAATTAAAAATACGTTTCATGATGTTATTTTATGTTTTCAAATCTATCACGTATTTTTATAACTCCTTTACGGAAACCCGTACTCCAAAATAATTAAAGAAACCCGGTTTTACAATTGAGAAGAATTATCTTTTATTAATCTTACTATAGCTAAATCATCTGTTGGCTTCATTCCATAGCGATGTTCAAGTGCTTTAATCTTTTTGTTGAGCATTTCGTCAGTATCACTATTTGATTGATCTATCATCAGATATTCAATACAGTTTACACTTTCAGAATCAGCTTTTTTGATCTTTGAAAAACTAAGAATTCCATCAGTAGCAATAGAAATATCCTCCAATTTTTCAAAAAATATCTTTTGAATCTGGTTGGTGTACCAATTCTCAAAATTTGCATTAAGGTGATAAGCGAAATAATCAGGTGTATTATCACGATCAAATTCGGTTATTTGTCCATTGATGCAAATAACTCCATCACCAATAGATAAAATAATCCCTTTGTTGTCTGTAGCATCATAAAGTAAAATGATAAGAGTTGTTAATAGCTCCTTCTCATCCAGCATCAGATGCTTTTTTAGAAATGTAATTTCATCGAACAGTCTTTTTATGATTTCCTTAAGTTGTTCATCAATACCAGATTGAATATTTTTTTCATACAACTCTCTATATCCTGTTTCGATGATGATCTTACGAAGTATTTTACCAGCTAAGGTAGAGGCAAAATGACTTTCCATAGCAGTAGAACATCCGTCCATTACTGCACATATAATTTTATTAGAGTTTATTTTTTTGATCAGAAGATGATCTTCGCAATGATTGGTATGATAATCACTGATTTGTAAAGAGGAATATATATTCATGAATTCGTTGAAAGGTATTGTTATTTCACAAAAAAAACAATTTCCCTTACATCAATGTAATGGCTTTTCCCTGTTTATTATATTCCCAGCCAAGTTCAATGGCCTCAGTAATGTTAGATTCGATGAGACTAGGTGTGATTTCCATAGATTCTCTTCCATAAGGTTCAGACCTACAGAACCCCACATTTATTAATAGAATTTGACCTTCGCTCTCATGCTGAACAGAGATTTCATATTCAACATCATGTCTTTCATTGTGTGAGATCTTCTTTCTTATTTTCCAATAAAATACTTCGTCAATGACGATGATCTTTCTAAGTCCCTTTTTTGCGATAGCCATGATGTGTTGAGAGAAAAACCTGACTATAAGAAAAAAATACAGCCAGGTATTCTAAATTTCTATAGTATTATTTAAACGTCAAATTCAATTTCGCCAATATAATACAGTTTGTTTTCTTCTCCATCCACAGAAACAGGATTAGGAATAACAAATCTGCTGGCAAAAACAATGGCATTTACAGGAGTATCCAGGCTTAGGTCATTAAGCTTTTGCTCCAGAACCGGAAGCCATTGGTCTGCATATGAATATTCTGAGAACTTTTCAACCAATCCCAGTCTTTCATCTTCAAAACCATATTCTATAAAGTCGTCATCGAACCATTTGATGTTCTGGGACTCTGCAAATTTTGAAACATACTGATCATCATTTTCCTCTTCCAGATAATAATTTTCATCCTCTTCCACAAAAGCATAAAATTCTTCTTCATTTTTAAAATACCCCAGCCAGAAGTGAGAAATTTCTTTGTCCATAATGTATTGTTTGTTGTATTGTTTATTATAATTGTTTAGAATGTATTTTCCAGGTTGTCGAAACTTTCGAACTCTCTTTTTTGAGTGAAAAAACAGGGTTGAGACTTATTTTTTCAATTTGAACTGTAATATTACAAAAGTTTTCCGTTACATTCCGTTTTTTGAAGCATACTACACAAAGTCCCAACATCAAAAATAGTTCCGTAAAAATTTTTATTGTAAATTTATTCTATTGTTAAATTTTGAAAATGGAATTTCTACAGGACCATTATGTCGTTACGAATGAGTTGTTATTGATCTTTATTTCAGTGATTCTGGGATTACTGATTGGCGCAGAACGTGAGTATCGCAATAAATCTGCCGGGCTGCGTACTTTTATCCTCGTTTGCTTTGGAGCCTGTTTATTTACCATCCTCTCGATTAAAATAGGTGTTGCAAATCCTGATCGTCTGGCCGCAAATATAATTACCGGAATCGGATTTTTAGGGGCAGGCGTCATATTTAAAGGTGAGAATAAAATTGAAGGAATTACAACAGCCACTACCATTTGGGCAACAGCTTCCATAGGGATGGCTGTGGGTTCAGGATATGTCTATTTTTCCCTTCTGGGAACAGCTTTGGTGCTTATTATTTTGAGTGCATTAACTTATCTGCAGAGTTTTATAGATAATTACAACAAGATCAGGGAGTATAAAGTAGGAGTAACGAATTCAGCAGAAATTTGATGTCAGCATAAGAACTATTTATCGGGATGTAAAAACCCTTGAGAATGCAGGAATTCCAATTGTTGGAGAAGCAGGAAACGGATATTCCCTGATGGATGGCTATAAACTTCCACCAGTGATGTTTACCAAAGAAGAGGTTTTGAGCTTCATTACCGCCGAAAAGCTTATGCAGAAATTTTCCCATCAGAGTTTGGGAAATCATTATCAGACCGCTATGGAAAAGGTACGTTCCGTGTTGAGGCATTCAGATAAGAATTTAATTCAGAATATTGAAAAACAGATTGATGTTTTTAATTTTCATACGCAACAGAAAGAGGAAGACTCTCTGAAGAATGTAATTCCTATTATTCTGGAAAGTATTGCTGAGAAAACACAGCTGAATATTGAATATCAGACAGTAGATTTAAAAGTAACCAACAGGACCATTGAAGCAGTCGGAATTTTCTTTGAATTCAATTTTTGGTATATCATGGCTTACTGTACACTGAGAAAAGACTTCAGGCAGTTTAGAATAGACAGAATTCTAAAGATTTCTAAAACACAGATTCCTTTTTTACAGGAATATGGGCAAATCAATGACTACAGAAAGTCACACGGAAATAAAGTGAAAGCGAAACTTTTGATAGATAAAAAAATAATGGCTCATTTAGTCAATTCTAAAAAATATTATGGGTTGGTTGAAGAAGTAGAAACCGATCAAGGGATGGAACTTACTTTTGAAACAGAATGGATCAATGATGGATTTCCCCGTTGGGTCATTACTTTTGCAGACTATGCTACTGTCCTTGAACCGGAAAGCCTTCAGGTAAGGATGAGAGAATTGCTTGTCAAAATGATGGAAAGGCATCAATAAAAACCTCAGCCGAAAACAGCTGAGGTAGATTGACTTTTATTGGCAAGTAGATGAAATGGTTTATAAATCTGTTTTTGTATTAAAATCTCTCCCAGAAGAAAGGGGGTTCAACTCCTAAAGCTCTCAGATAAACATATCCCTGTGCACGGTGATGAATTTCATTATCTACAAAATAAAGAATATTCTCATATATCGGGAACTCATACTGTCCAAATAGATTAAAAGTCTCCTGGAAACGTTCTTCAGTAATTTGTCTGAAATAGTGGTTGATCACATCAGTTTCTTCATCCCATTTTTTCAAAATTTCTTCTTTAGTTTTTGGATTAAAAGCTTCTTCACTATAAGCTTCCACATTGTTCTCAATAATTCCTTTCAAAGCTGTACCTCCAATAGAAATTAGCTCTACTGCCATTTTAGCGAATGGTCTCATTCCTCCAATTGAAAATTCAAATAATTCTTTTTCAGGAAAAGCCTCAATCACTCTTCTTGTAAGGTTTCTGTGTCCTTGCCAGTCCTTTAATAACTGCTCAGTAGTCATGAATTGCTTAGTTGCTGTTGCTGTAGTTGTCATAATGTATCGTTTTTGTTTGTTATTGTTGATACAAAGGTATGAGTGGGTGATGACAACAGTTTGTCAGTAGAATTTTTGATACTGAAAGAATATTTTATTTCTTTGCTAAAATATTGAAGACTACTTTTCCGTTTAAGAGAAGTATATTAATAAAAAGAAAATGATTATTTAGAATTATGAAGAAGTATATTTTGCCTGTTATGACCACTTTTTTATTAGTATCATGTAATAAAATTGAAGAAAAAATAGATCAGACGGTCCAGGAAACCAAGGAAAAGGTACAGCAGAAAGCCCAGGAAGCAGTAGAAGAGACTGTTAAAAAAACAGTAAACGAATCTATTAATTCATTTACTAATTCCGAGGATGCAAAGTTCAATACAGTTTTCCCTAACGCAGGAGGTAATATGATTTCAGAAGAAAAAGGAAAAAAAATAAAGCTTCCTACGGGAACCGAAGGCTATATTTTTAAATACAAAGCAAACATTGATGTATTGTTGCCTTTTTTAGAAAAACAACCCACTTCTAATGAAGGAAAATCAGATAAAACGGCTAAAAAGATTGATGGGCAAAGCATTATCAGTAAAATAAGCCTTCTCTCAAAATTTCTTCCTGATAATACTTTTGATACAAGCTTTTTAGAAGATATTAAAACTGATAAAAGTATTCAGTATTATAAGCTGAAAAGATTTCCCAACAGTAGTACTCTAATCTATAACCCCAAAAACCAGACCATCATACAATACGTAGAGGTAAATAAATAATTTGGATTGGCCGGCTTTTGTCGGCCATTTTTATAGTTTTTGTAAGCCCGTAGTTTATGCGATTTCAATCTATTTAAACTATTTATCAAAAAGAATAAAATCACGTTATTTTGTAATTTTAGTTAATTGTTTTTCGTGTAAAATATAAGATGATTGTTGTATTTCTTTTTTAGAGCATTAATAGACCATTTTGTATTTTGTAAATTAATCATTGTATTTTCGCATATTAATAAAGATTTGTTATGTTTTGAATGGTATCTTTATTTTATGCTATATTTTTATGTTTAGTATTTAATATTTTTATAAATTTATTCAATTATTAATACTTGACATGAAAAAGAAAATCTTTAATAAAAAAATCTATGCATTACTATTAAGCGGAGCTGGTACTATGGCATATGCTCAGGAAACTGTAAAAGAAAATAATATAGATGAAGTTGTGGTGACCACAGGGAGAACTAAGCCCAGAACCATAATTACCTCAGCAATTCCTATTGATAATATTTCGGCAGTACAGTTAAAATCCACAGGACAAATTACTTTTGATAAAGCTTTGACGTACGCTGTACCCTCTTTTAATTCATCACAGCAAACTGTTTCTGATGCAACGGCTCATTTTGATCCGGCAGATTTAAGAGGATTAGGCCCATCCAGAACATTAGTTTTGGTTAACAATAAAAGAAAAAATCAAAGTGCTTTAATTTATGTAAATGACACCCCCGGAAAAGGTGAGGTAGGTACGGATCTGAAAAGTATTCCCTCTGCCGCCTTACAGAATGTAGAGGTATTGAGAGATGGTGCCTCCGCACAATACGGTTCTGATGCTATTGCAGGAGTGATCAATATTATTCTTAAGAACAGCGTTGGAAAAAGTGCAGTCAATCTTTTTTCAGGGATTACTTCAAAAGGAGACGGCTTTAATATCGGAGCAGATTTTAATACAGGAATCAGAGTTGCCAAAAATGGAAGTTTGAATCTTACATTAGGATATTCTTCCCAAAATAAAACGAACCGCGCAGGTTCTGTTACAAAAGATGAACTTTTTGGGGTGGATAATGCCTGGACGCAAGCAAATCCCGGTTTAGGAATGATTATAGGACAGCCGGAGACAAAAGTGGCTAATATGTTTGTGAATTTTGAATTGCCAACAAGCGAGACAGGTAAATTTTATGCTTTTGGGGGTACAACTTACAGGAATGGGACCAGTTATGCTTTGTATAGAACACCTTATTGGGTAGCTTCAGATTTTGGTTTATTAACACCAAAAGGACAACCTTACAATGGATTTCAGCCTGAATTTAAAACAGATGTTTATGATTATAATTTAACCTCCGGATGGAAAGGTATGTTTGGAAAATGGAGTTTTGATGGGAGTGCAACCTTTGGCTCTAATGCTGTAAATTATGTTGTAAACACCATAAATACATCTTTGGGTGCAAATTCACCAACCCGTTTTAAAGCGGGTGGTCATCAGTTTAGTAATATTATAGGAAATATAGATATCAACCGGGACTTTGGTGCGGTTGTTTTAGGAGCTGGAGTGGAAGTGCGTAATGAAAATTATCAGGCAACGGCAGGAGAAGAAGCATCTTATATAGGAAGTGGTGCAGAATCATTTCCCGGGCTGCAGCCTCAAAACGAAGTCAATGAAAATCGTCAGAATATTGGAGCTTACATAAATGCTGAATGGGATGTTACGAAAAACCTGTTACTTGGAGGAACTGTGAGATATGAAAATTTCAGTGATTTTGGAAATAATGTTTCCTGGAAAGGAAATGCAAGATATAAATTGTTAGATGATAAACTGGTTTTCCGAGGATCTGTTTCTACAGGCTTTCGAGCTCCTTCATTACATCAAATTTATTATTCCAATGTTCAAACCAAAATTACAGGGAATACTGTAGCTAATCAGGGGACTTTTAATAATGACTCTCAAATTGTAAGATCTGATCTTGGTGTACCAAAATTAAATGCTGAAAAAGCCTTTAACATTACTGGGGGATTTGCCATAAAACCTTTTAAAAACCTGACTATTACTGCAGATTATTATAGAATAAAAATTAAAGACCGAGTACTTTTCTCAGGAGATATTGGGTACAAAACCGGTGCTCCAGGTAGTCCGGATGTAGCAAACCCTGTGGAAGTAATATTAAACAATAATAAAATAACCTCCTTGAAGTTTTTTACCAATGCGGTAAATACAGTTACTGAAGGGGTCGATTTCGTAGCTAATTATAATTCCGCTGTAGGCAAAGGAAGATTGGGAATTATTGCAGCTTTCAATTATAATGAAACTAAAATAGTAGATAATATTGCCGTTCCGCCTATTTTGGCTGAAAATGATTACTCAGAAAACTTTTTTGATAGAAAAGAACAATCCAGAATTACCTCTGCAAGGCCAAAAACAAAAACTATTCTCAGCCTTTCGTATGAAATTTCAAAGTTTAATTTTAACTTAAATAATACTTACTTTGGTTCTGTTGCATGGCAGCACGCAACTGATCCTGCCAAAGATCAGACATTTTCTGGTAAGGTAATTACAGACATCGTTTTAACATATAAAATCACGAAAGACCTTAAAGTTTCCGGAGTCGTAAATAATTTATTAAATATTTATCCGGATGTTATAGATAGCAAAGGAGATGTAGTAACAGATCTTGGAGGAAGGTTCAAATATCCTTGGGAAGTGAATCAGTTTGGATTTAATGGAACCACTTTTCAGCTAAATGTTAATTATACTTTTTAATCTATAAATAAAGGAATCGATATTTGTGTTATCATGCCTAACAAAGGTGAAGCAGCCTCAAAAGATATAAAACCCATAGGGCAAATATAAACTGACATTAATCCTAATGTCAGTTTATTATTTTCAGATAGAATAGGAAGCTATTGTTACATTTTACTTTTTACATTGTTCAAAAAAAGGTATTTTAGTACTATGAAAATTTATACAAAAACAGGAGATAAAGGCCAAACGGCACTATATGGTGGAACAAGAGTTTCTAAGGCCAGTGCCAGAGTGGACAGCTATGGAAATATAGATGAACTGAATTCATTCATCGGAATAGCTAAAAGCCATATTGAAGATGAAGAAGTTTTGAGACAGCTGAAAAAAATTCAGTTTGATTTATTCACAGTAGGTTCAGAAGCAGCTACACCAGTAGACAAACTGATGCTGGCCAACGGAAAATCCCGTCTTCCGATCATTATTTCAGAAACAGAAATTGAAGAACTGGAGCAGTGGATGGATATTTTTGACGAAAAGCTGGAACCACTTCAGTATTTTATCCTTCCAGGTGGAGGTAAGCCTGCAACATTTTTGCACGCGGCAAGAACTATCTGTAGAAGAGCAGAACGTTCATTGGTGTTCTTAAATGAGGCTGAAGAAGTACGTCCGGAATTAATTAAATATTTAAACAGACTTTCAGATTATCTTTTCGTGTTGGCAAGATATATATCAAAACTAAACAACGAACCTGAAGAATACTGGAACCCGAATGAAAGGTAGAATGAGAAGGTTCTTTTTATTATTAGTTTTATCTTCCAATTTATTTTTAGCTCAAAATAGTTTAAATGATTTTGAAAATGGAAATAATCTTTTATCAGAAAATAAGTTTTCTGAGGCAGAAAATTTATTTCGCAGAGCATTAAAAGAAGAACCCAATAATTTAGATTTTAAATCACAATTGGTACTAACTTTAATCAATCAAAATAAAAATGATGAGGCAGAAAAAAATATTATTGAAATTTTAAAAGAAAACTCATTATTTCCAGCTGCACTTTGGTATGGAGGCTTGAACAATTTTCAAAGAAATAAGCCTGATTTTAGGCAGGCTGTTTCATATTTTGAACGGTTTTATAAACTAATTGACGAGAGTTCAAATCAGTATTTTGCTGTTAACTTTTATATAGGGAAATCCTACCAGAATTTATTATACACGGATGGACTGTCATATGATGAAGTAAGCAGAATGTTGGAAACTTATAAGAAATATGTTGATATAGAAACAGATACTGAAGTGAAAAATAAAATTACTGGCTTTATAAAAACGATAGAAGAAAATAGGCCGGGTAAAAATGTAGAAAAATGGGTTATTGCAACAACTCAAAGTGCTAAAAATAAATAAAGGAAAAACTTGAATGACTATGAAGGTGTTACTTTTCATCAATGGAGAAGCTCCAAAATCTTTTCCAAATCCGGATCATTATGATCTGATTGCCTGTACAGACGGCGCTTTTCATTATCTCAAAAGAATAGGCTTTCCTTTGGCTCAACTGGATTTTATTTCCGGTGATTTTGATTCCCATTCCGGATCTGATGAAAATATTTATCAGGAAAAATTTATCCATACACCCGATCAGAATCATACAGATTTTTATAAAGGACTGGATATCATTATTGAAAAAGGAGGAAAAAATGTAGATGTTTTTGGTGGAAGCGGGGGCGAGCAGGATCATTTTTTAGGAAATCTTACGGTGGCTTATGCCTTTAAAGATAAACTGGATGTGAAGTTTTATGATGAGTTTTCAGAGTATTATTTCATTCCTAAAAATTTTACGGTAAAAGGAATAAAAGATAAAATGGTTTCTCTGTATCCGTTTCCTGCAGCTGGAAATATTATAACAAAAGGGTTAAATTGGCCTTTGGATAATGGAAGTCTGAACATTACCTCAACAATCGGAACCCGAAACTTTGCGGTAGAAGATGAGGTTTCCATTACCTATGAAAAAGGAGATCTGTTGATTTTTATTGGGAAAAATTATTTGTGATAAAGTTTTAAGTAAAATTACACAAGTAATTCAATAGAAGCTGGCTTTAGCCCGTTCAATAAAAATATAATAAGATCGATTAGCTTTAACCAAAATTTAATATAAAATCTTAAACCACAAAAGTCACAAAAGTTTTTGAACACTTAAGTTATTTCTAAGTGACTACTAACTGTTTGAGAAGTACACCTAAGTTCTGAAAATCTTTGATTTTCTTCTTAAGTGTACTTCTTTTATGTAATTTTTTAAGCTTACTTAAGTGAACTAAAGTGTTAGTAAAATAAACTTTTGTATCTTTTGTAATAAAACAAAAAGCTATTGAATACATTCATCAAAATACCGGTTATCACCATTTCATTATGCTGCATTTTTTCATGCAAAACACAGCATTTTGAAACCCCTGAATATGGCAAAAATGAAACTGAGAAAGCCCTTAAGATCAAAAAGGTTAATAACTTCCGGGCGGTAGGCAATATTAAAAATACTGAAGGACGAACCCTAAAAGAAGGAATGTTTTATAGAAGTGCCCATCTCCATAAACTTAATAAGAAATCTTTTGACGAATTTGGAAAACTGGGTATTGCAGAGATTATAGATTTAAGAAATTCAAAAGAGATTTCTGACAGTCCGGATCATCTTCCGGATGGAGTGACCTATAAGAAATATTCAGCTTTTGAAGATGAAGGAGATCAGTTGTCACAGGCCCGAAAATTGGTTTTGAAAGGAAAAGTGAATGCTTCTGATGCAGACAAAAGAATGATTGACTTCTACCGTGAATATGTAACCGAAAATCCTGAGACAATAAAAACTATTATTACAGAGATTCTGGAATCGGAGAAACCTATTCTTTACCACTGTACAGCCGGAAAAGACAGAACAGGAATTGTTACTGCCTTAATCCTGACCATATTGAAGTTTGATAAAGAGACCATTTATAATGAATATCTTTTGTCCAATAATTTCAGGAAGCCCCTGGTAGAGAAAAGACTACGATTGGCCAATAACCTACATTTCCTGTATCCGAAGATGGATTTACAGGTTTTGGAAAAGCTCAGTTGGGTAGAAAAAAGATACCTTGATGCAGCTTTTGAAGAGATCGATAAAAAGTATGGGTCTATAGATACTTATATTCAGCATGTATTAGGTATTTCTGAAATCAAAAGAGAGGGATATATTCAAAAGTTTACCCACTGATTATCAGGGGTAAGTTTCTCTAAACAACAATATTGTTGTTTTATTTAAAATTATAATAATTTTAACACCTAAAAATCAAACTTTTTTAGCAATTTTGCATTTCTTAATTCACTTGTTTAGAAATGAAAATAAAGTACTCGGAACTTATTGATCAGACATTATATTTTCCTACGGAGGAATTTAATGTTTCTGAGAACAATTTGTTGTTTCACGACGTTCCATTGATGGACGTAGTTGAACAATTTGGCACTCCGCTAAAGATTAGCTATCTGCCGAGAATTTCTCAAAATATTCAAAAAGCCAAAAGCTGGTTTAAAGAAGCTTTTGAAAAGATTGAATATAAAAAGAATTACACCTACTGTTACTGTACAAAATCCAGTCATTTCAATTTCGTATTGGAAGAGGCTCTGAAGAATGATATTTCGATAGAAACGTCTTCTGCCTATGACATGGATATTGTAAAATCTCTTTATGAGAAAGGGAAAGTAGATAAAAACATTGAGGTAATCTGTAATGGATTCAAAACAGATGATTATCTGACAAATATTTCAGATATGATCAATAATGGTTTTGGAAACATTACTCCGATTCTGGATAATTACCGTGAACTGGATAAACTTACAGAAAGTATCGATTCTACCTTTAATATCGGGATCAGAATCGCTTCTGAAGAAGAACCAAAGTTTGAATTTTATACCTCAAGATTAGGAATCGGATATAAAGATATCATTCCTTATTACAGCCAGAAGATCGCTGAACACCCGAATGCAAGATTGAAAATGCTTCACTTTTTTATCAATACGGGAATCAAGGATACTTCTTACTACTGGAACGAATTGTACAAATGTCTTCGTGTATACGCACGTTTGAAGAAAATTGCTCCTGAAGTAGATTCACTGAACATTGGGGGTGGTTTTCCAATCAAGACTTCTTTGAATTTTGATTACGATTACCAATACATGGTAGAGGAAATTGTTTCTCAGATCAAGAAATTCTGTGAAGAAGAAGGAGTGGAAGAACCAAACATCTATACTGAATTCGGAAGTTTTACTGTTGGAGAAAGTGGGGCAAACCTTTACAAGATTATCTCTCAGAAACGTCAGAATGACAGAGAAAAGTGGAATATGATTGATTCTTCTTTCATGACCACACTTCCGGATACATGGGCGATTTCAAGACACTTTATCATGCTTCCGCTAAACCGTTGGGAAGATAGTTACGAAAGAGTATTCCTGGGTGGATTGACATGTGATTCAGATGATTATTATAACTCTGAGCAGCATACCAATGCCATTTATCTGCCTGTTTTCAGTGATACAAAGCCTTTGTACATCGGATTCTTCCATACAGGAGCTTATCAGGAAACTATCGGAGGATATGGTGGAGTTCACCATTGTCTGATGCCTCAGCCAAGACACGTCCTGATCCAGAAGGATGAAAATGGAGAGTTACAGTATGAAATTTTCCGTGAAAAACAGGAACCTGAAGATATCTTGAAACTTCTTGGTTACAAATAAAACCTCAACTTGTCATTGCGAGGAACGAAAGTGACGAAGCAATCTCAGAATAAAACAAAAGCTCTCAGAAAATCTGAGAGCTTTTTATTTAAAAATATTTTGAAATCTTATCCAGTACAAGGTCTTCATAATCAGAAACCACCGTATCAGCTAAAGTATAATCCTGATTTTTTGAATGTGGACTTCTGTAAGCTGTACAGAATATCTTAGCTCTGTGGGCAGCAAGAATACCATTCGTAGAATCTTCAATCACCATACAGTTTTCAACAGGTTCACCTGCCATTTCAGCAGCTAGTAGAAAAACTTCAGGATGAGGTTTGGATTCCTTTAAATCGGCACCACTGATCTTTCCACTGAAATATTGCTCAAGCCCAAATTTTTCAAATACCATATTGATAGTCGTCATGGTAGCAGAAGAAGCTAAAATAAGCTTGATACCGTTTTCATGATAATGTTGAATCAGGTTTCTTACGCCGGGAATCAGGTCAAACTCATCATCATTATAAAAATAATCTTTAAAATGAGACCTTTTGATGTCTGCAATAGATTCGTAAGTCTGATGTAAATTAAATTCCTTAATCAGAGTTTCAGAGACTCTTTTGGTTGATGCCCCGGTAAAAGAAGTGTATAAATCTTCGGAAACTGCAATTTCCAATTCATCAAACGTTTTGAAATAGGCTTTTCTATGCAATGGTTCTGTGTCTACAATTACCCCATCCATATCGAAAAGAACAGCTTTTAAAGACATATTCTAAGTTTTTCACAAAAATAGGAAATTGTGTTGAAAAGAGAAAGTTAATGAAACGAAGGATTGTAAATTAAAACATCTGCCTTTAACTAATCTGAGTTTGAAATAAGAAATAGAGGGCAATGAGGTGGAAGCTGGAGGCTGGAAGTTATTATGAGCAAAGTTTCAGTATGGGTATGATAATGGAGTAAAAATGTTAATTAAAATAAAGTTCAGATTCTTCTTTGGACTTTCATAACTTCCAGCTTCCCGCCTCCATCTTCCTTACTGAAAAATTATCCGTAGTTCAGATGTAACCAGAACCATCATTCACAAACTCTTCGTATCTTTGCGATCAATTACAACATTAAAATTTTAAAATAAAGCATGAGAACATACGCAGGAATTCCCGAAGAAAACGGAACGTTAGAGAATTCGAAAGTAATGTTGGTAACTGTTCCTTATGACGGAACTTCAACATGGGGAAAAGGAGCTGATAAAGGCCCTGAATTATTCCTAGACGCTTCTGAAAATATGGAGCTTTATGATATTGAAACACAAACTGAGCCTTATCTTCAGGGAGTATATTTGGCTGGAGAAGTTTCTGAAAATTCTACTCCTGAAGCAATGACAGAAGCTGTTTATCAGAAAACAAAAGAGCTTTTGAATAATAAAGGGAAAGTATTCACTTTATTTGGTGGTGAGCACTCTGTTTCTATCGGTTCTATCCGTGCAGTAGGAGAAAAATTTGAAAACCTTACCGTTCTTCAATTAGATGCTCACACAGATTTACGTCCTGAGTTCCACGGTTCTACTTCTAATCACGCTTGTGCTGTGTTTGAAGCTAACCAGAAACATAACTTAGTTCAGGTGGGAATCCGTTCTATGGATGCTGAAGAAACTCAGTATTTGCCGGAAGGAAGAGTATTCTTTGCTCACGAGATTGCTAATAACGAAAACTGGGTGAATGATGTATTGGAAAAAGTTTCAGGAAACGTATATATTACGATTGACCTTGATGCCTTTGATCCTTCTATTGCTCCATCTACAGGAACTCCTGAACCGGGTGGATTACAATGGTATCCAACATTGGAATTATTAAGAAAAGTATTTGAAAAATGTAATGTAGTGGCATTTGATATTGTAGAGTTAATGGATTCTCCAATAGCTAAGCCAACCGCTTTCCTTGCGGCTAAATTATATTATAAGATGCTTGCTTATAACGATATTTATAACAACGATAACTAATATTCCGCAAGAATCGGATTTTTTCTGCCGTATATTCTTTGGAAATTTGTGAGGTAAAAACAATACAAAATGTCCACACAGAATCAAATCGATTATAACAGAATTGCTAAAGCGATAGAGTATATCCAGAGCAATTTCAGGCTTCAGCCAAGTTTGGAGGAAGTGGCAGAGAATATTCACTTAAGTCCGGCCCATTTTCAGAAGATCTTTACAGATTGGGCAGGAACAAGTCCGAAAAAATTTTTACAGTTCATCAGTCTTGAACATGCTAAAAATTTATTGAAGGAAGAAAAAGCAAGTATTTTTGATACCGCTTATGAAACCGGACTTTCCAGTACAAGCAGATTACACGATATGTTTGTAAAAATAGAAGGAATGTCTCCGGCAGAATATAAAAACGGGGGAAAAAGTCTTGTCATCAATTATAGTTTTTCAGAAAGTCCGTTTGGAAATATCCTGGTAGCTTCTACAGAAAAAGGAATTTGCTATATGGCTTTTGAAAACGATAAAGAAACAGCATTAGGGAATTTACAACATAAATTTCCTAATGCTTCTTTTTTTGAAAAACAAGATCAACTTCAGAAAAATGCATTGTCCATATTCGATAAAGACTGGACGAAACTCAATACGATCAAACTTCACTTAAAAGGAACCGATTTTCAGTTGAAGGTTTGGGAAAGCCTATTGACAATTCCTATGGGAAAACTGTCTACGTATGGCAATCTTGCTGAAAAAATAGGAAATCCTAAAGCATCAAGAGCTGTAGGAACAGCAATAGGCAGTAATCCTGTGGCATTTCTCATCCCTTGTCACCGTGTTATTCAGTCTACAGGACATCTTGGTGGTTACCGATGGGGAAGTGATAGAAAGCAGATGATTGTGGGTTGGGAAAGTTCGCAGCTTTATTCATGATACCAATATTTTAATAATCCTCTATTTTTATTGTTTGTTTTTGTTTGTTGATAAAAGCAACAGAAAAATTCATGTTTTATAGTACCTTTGGTTGAAGTATTTTCTATAAAAAAATATTTTGAATTTTAATAAGACCATGAATTTTACAATTAAAGACGGCAAGGGATTAATTGCTCTTGAATATGATATCAATCAGTATAGTGAATGTCTGACAATAGGAAAGGAGCCGGCTCTTTTTTTATGGGATGACTGTGATGATCCGGGAGATGAAAATATGGTACTGTTTTCCATTACCAAGGAAAATCATAATTGTATTAATAAAGCTCTTAAAGAAGTTGATTTTAATGTAGATTATACAGATAAAGTCGAAGATCTGTTTCAAACTTTGCAGCCCCTGCTGGATTTAATGCAAAATGGGAATTATAAATTAAGTTTTTCTGAGGATAAAGCATGGTTTGTTTACAACAATGCCGCCGTATTTGGACATGAAAGACTGGACAAAAAAGAAGTAGAGGAAGAGATCAGGAAATATGATGAGAAATTATCACAAAACCTCATCTACAGCTATGAATCTTATACTGTTTATGCAGATACCTGTCATTTTAATGTGTATGAATATCCTTTTATTGCCTGGAAATCTGAAGAGGAAATTGATACAGATCTTGTAAAATATTATACGGATCTTATCTTATCAGGAGTAAGACCATTTGCAGTTATTCTAAAGGGCAAATACGGGGAAGATGATTATTTTCATGAATACATTCTGGACGGGCACCACAAGCTTTGTGCTTATAGAAATCTGAAAATAGAGCCTTTATTTGCAATTATTGAGTTTTTTCCGGAATCAGAATCAGAAATAAAAATGGATATCGAGCTTATATCTCAAATGTTATATCCATGGCAGTTCAATCATTATTATGATACCTGGAATGCATATAGTAAACGAAATTATTTACAAAATAATCCGGAAAGCTTACTCAAAAAACATTTCAAAAATGGTTTTGTTACCTTTCTTTATCCTGATGACAGGAAAAGAGCAGAAGCATATTATATCAATGAGGTGATTGATGGGGAATATAAATACTGGTATAATAATGGAGATCTGTGTGTTCTGGGGAATTATGCACTGGGTAAAAGAATAAACAAGTGGATGTATTACTTTTCAATAAATGAAATAGAAGGGAGTATTCCTACTTCTCTGGTAAAAGAAGCATATATAAAAGATGAATATATTTATAAAGACAAATATCCATTGGTTCATAAAAGATGGGATAAGGAAGGAAAGATTGATTTTATAGAATATACTTCTGAAAATAAAATTATTAAATCACCTTTGACTGAGAACATGATTTTAAAATATTCTACTGAAAGATATGAAGATGTATTAAATGAAAAAAAAAGTAGTAAAAAAAAATCTGAAAAGGAAAAACAAGATACCGAGTTTACCAAAGCAAAAAGAGATGAAAAAGTATATATGGGACTGAAAATACTATTGTTTACTGTGATTATTGGATTTGTCATCGTCTACTTCAGTACGCTTTGAGGAGATCAATTGCCTATTCTCTAATAATAAATGAATAAATTTTACTGATTATGCTAACCCTGTTCGATGAAACACCAGATTATCCTTTAAGTCTCTTACCACATAACGGAACCGTCTTATACTATGGGAAAGTCTTCTCAAAAGAAGAGTCTGATAGGTATTATGACTATCTTTTCAACCAGATTCCATGGGAAAATGATGAGGCAGTAATTTTCGGAAAACTAATTCTCACCAAACGAAAAGTGGCCTGGTTTGGAGAAAAAGCTTTTGAATATACCTACTCCAACAGAACAAAATATGCAAAACCCTGGACTCCTGAATTATTAAAATTAAAACAAAAATGTGAAGAAGTTTCAGGTGAAACCTATAATTCATGTTTACTCAATTTGTACCATGACGGAAGCGAAGGAATGGCTTATCACAGTGATGGCGAAACCGATTTGAAAAAACATGGAGCCATTGCTTCCATGACCTTCGGAGCCGAAAGAAAATTTTTATTTAAGCATAAAACAACCAAAGAAAAGGTTGAAATATTCCTGGAAAACGGAAGCTTACTGATTATGAAAGGCACAACCCAGGATCACTGGCTTCACAGACTTCCTCCTACAACGAAAGTGAAAACCCCAAGAGTAAACCTTACTTTCAGAACGATTGAAGAATAAAAAGAATCTCGCAGATTACGTAAATCACGCAGATTTATAACACCATCATCTGTGAAAAACTGTGCCATCCGTGGTTAAAAAATACCTTAAAGTTTATTTAACTAATCTAAATGAGCCTTGACAAGGTTGCAGCATCAATAAAATCCGCGAGAGATAAATAACAAAAAAAGCTGTTCATCCGAACAGCTTTTTCAATTTATTTCAATACATCAGCTTCAATAGAGCTATCACCATACACTTTAATAAATGCTTTAGTGTAATCTTCCTTAGAAGCAAAATTCGGATTATCCATAAATTTCTGAGGATTCAAAGCAAAAAGCGGGAACCATGTGCTGCTGATCTGAATCTGGATTTTGTGGCCTTTTTTGAAGGTATGAACCACATCCTGAAGTCTGAAGTTCACTGCTGTTTTTTGGTCAGGAACCAAAGCTTCTCCTTTTTCTTTAGTATTTCTGAATCTCGCAGGCATAATTTCGCTTCTTACCATCTGGTGATAGTTTCCATAAATTACACCGTCTTTCTTTTCTGCGGGTTTGAAATCTTCAGGATAAACATCAATCAGTTTTACTGCAAAGTCTGCGTCTGTAGAAGATGAAGAAATATTAAGTTTTGCCATAATCTCGCCAGCAAAGGCAATATCTTCCGTTAGAACATCCGTTGTAAACGTCAATACATCAGGCCTTCCAACTGCAAATCTTTGGTCTTCCGACATATAGTTTTTAGGAGTAAATCCATTGAAGTCTTTTAAATGATCAGAACTTAAAACAGGATTATTAGGATCACTGTAATACTCTGAATACCCTTGTTCTGATGCTTTTTTCAACGTTTTATCAGACAGGTAGAAATTTACTTTCTGAGCATTTTTGGGAGGGTAAGAAGCAAATTCTTTCCATTGTTTTGCTCCGGTGTCATACATCAAAGCTTCCGGAAGCCCTGCATCCTCTTTGGTATTTCCTTTCAGATAGTGGCTGAAAAATTTTGTTTCTACATTTTTCTGGTAATAGGTGGCAATACTGTCTCCAAAATAAGTTTCACTGTGGAAATGTTTTCCTTGTTCCTGTGACCATCCACCATGAAAGAAAGGACCCATTACAATCGTGTTCTTAGCCTTAGGGCTTGTCTTTTCAATTGTTTTGTAAATATTTAAAGGTCCGGCAAGATCTTCTGAGTCAAACCAGCCACCAACAGTCATTACCGCATGATTGATATTCTTAAGATGAGGAAGAAGGCCTCTTTTTTGCCAGAATTCATCATAGTTGGTATGATTCATAATTTCTGTCATGAAGAAATTATCTTTATAATATTTTTCATAGCCATCTTTAAGGGTTCCCATGTCTCTGTAGAATTTTAGGCCATCCTCAGAAGTTTGCTTGATGAAAGAGTCCATGTACCATCCTTTCTGCTCCGGTTTTGTTTTCTGAACTCCAAAAACAGGGAAAGTTCTGAAATATCCCAGCATAAATCTTCCGTTGTGAAGGAAATCATCATTCCAGAAATCAGAAATCGGAGCTTGTGGAGAAGAAGCAACCAATGCTGGATGCTGTGCTAATGTTCCTACAGCGGTATAAAATCCAGGATAAGAAGTTCCGAACTGTCCTGCTTTACCATTGTTATCTTTAACGTTTTTCAAAAGCCATTCGATAGTATCATAGGTGTCTGTACTTTCGTCTACATCTTTCTTCGTTTTACGTTCCACCTGTGGAGTCATATTGGTAAAAGTACCTTCACTCATATATCTTCCACGGACATCCTGATATACAAAAATGTATTTGTCTTTCATCAGGTAGGTGTTAGGACCCACTTTGGTTTTATATTCATTTTCACCGTAAGGAGCAATGCTGTAGCAGGTTCTCTGCATCAGAAACGGATATTTGTTTTTGTTTGAAATATCCTTAGGAATATAAACTGCAGTGAAGAGCTTTACACCATCACGCATGGGAATATAAAACTCCTTTTTGGTAAAGTTATCTCTAACGAAATTGTCTTTTTGTTCCGTATTCTGAGCCTTTCCAAGAATGAAAAGAAGAATGAATACAAGTGAAATATGGGTCTTCATAAGTAAAATTTGTGGCTAATTTAAAAATAAAAATACTTTCACGGTATTTTCTCAGATGAATCTTCCTTTAAAAGTTAATTTGTTTTGATTTTTTGCTGTGGGTTATGGAATTTGTAAAAGGAAGTTTTGTGAAGGAAGAAGGGTAAGATGCAGGTAGAACCGCCCCGTCAAAATCGTAGATTTTGTCACCCCTCCAGAGGGCGAGAATGTTTACGTTTTCAATTGAAATTATGGTGAAAATCGGAGATTTTCAGAAAGCTTAAGTGTACTTCTCAAACAGTTAGTAGTCACTTAAAATAAACTTAAGTATCCAAAAAAGCCGGAAAAATTTCCGGCCATTGATTGAAAGTATATAAAAGTATGGTGTTTATTTTTTTTTCGGTTTTTTACCTGCAAACTTATTAATCTTCATACTAAGAGAAAACATGATATAGCGTTTCAGAATCAGGTCTTCACGGTCTTCAAAATAAGAATCCGTAATGGTTCTTTTTACACTTTGATTTTGATTTAGAACATCATAGACCTTTATTTTTGCTGTCAGCTGTTTATTGTAGAAGGAATATCCCACACTGGCATTCCAGAAATAGAAATCTTTTTTGAATCCGGGAGCAATATTTGAATTCGTGTTGTAGGAAAAATCATTGCCTATGAAAAAAGCCTTTTGAAACAGATAATTGGTTACTTCAACCTTTAAAGACTGATTGGTTGTGTTTACTGTATTTACATTATAGTTGGTATAATTTGAAAAGCTATATCCAAGGCTATAGGAAGGTTTTATAGTAAATATATCTTTGATTTCATAATTCAGATTAAGACCCGGATTAAAATTGTAGGCTCTGCTGGTAAATGACTCACCATTGATAAATCCATTATTATAATTGTAATTCATGCTGAACCTTGGAGCAATTCTGAGTTTATGATCATTCCATTTAAATGTTTTGGTAAGCCCCATACCCAAACTAAAGTTTTTATTCCCGCTGATATTACTGTAGGTAATAATCTGCCTGCCGGAACTATCATATTTGGAATAATTGATTACATCATTATTTCTATAAGTAAACGCGGCAGTAATATGATAATTAAGATTTTTGATTATGTTATAACTGTTAAAAGAAAGGCTGGTTTCATTGATCCAGGTGTTTTTAAGATCCGGATTTCCGGTATTTGTAACTAAAGGATCAGATTCATCCTTATAGGGAATAAGCTTTCCAGAATCAGGAATTGTGAAACTGGAAGAGTTGGAGATAATCAACGACTGGCGATCCGTAAAAGAATATCGGAAATTGGTTGAATACTTAGGAAGGAGAAAATTTTTCTGAAGATTATACAGTTGCCCGTTAAAAACTGAGTTTACATTCATATCTGAAATATCAACATTTACTGTAGCCCAGAGACCGAATTTCTTTTTGTAGAGATAATAGGATAGCTCAGGAGAAAATTGATTGATTCTTTGATCCATACTGTTGGAAAGACGGGTATTATATTGAGAATACTGCCCTGTAGCAGGATCAAAATCATTGAAATCTATTATATTTCTGGTTAATTTTGAGTTGTATTGAAGGCTGATACCTATAGTTGCAGAATCTGATATAGGTTCCGTATATCTGGCCATAAAGCTATAGTTATTATCCTGAGAACGGTTCTTTTGTAACTGGTTACGGTTATCGGTACTCATAACGGCATCCTTATAAAATGTATTCAGTGACTGATTGATATTTTCATTGTTAGATTCCGTAATAGAAGTGTTGATCATGGCCATCATTGACCTGTTCTTTTTCTTAAAGTTTTTGAAAAAATTGATATTGGGACTGAAAGTATTGGTCTCGCCTTTGGTTTGAGTATTGTTTTTACTTTCATTCAAAAGTTTATCATCCTTTAATGTTGAAGATATGGATTGCCCTGAACTGAACGTTTCTGATTTTGAAAATGAAGGCGCTATGTAAATGTTAGTTAACGAATCCAGTTTTATTCCTACAGAACTGTTGAAATTATATTGCCTTGATTCATTTTCATTGCTGCTTTCAGAATCGGTTTTTAAAGTAGTATCCGGAAGAAGTGTTGTCTTTGAAGCTTTGGAACGGGTCTCATTGTTAGAATCTGTATATTGCAGGCTGAGGTTGTCTAGATTGGCATCCCTTCCAAGTTTGTCATTATAATTCAGTCCAAAGCTGCTGAACTTTTGTATTCCACCTCCCTGCTGGGCGCTACGTCCCATCGTATCAAAGATCTGATCTCCTGAACTGCTCTTTGAATTGATATTATTGGCGGAAGCCAAAGCACTGATTTTGGTATCTCCTTTAAAATAATTTAAAAAAACATTCCCTTCATACCGCTTATCAGAACCATAACCGGCTAATATTTTTGAAATAAGGCCTTTGTTTTTCTTCTCATCAATATTGAAATTAATGGTAGTATTCTGAGATTTCGGAGCCCTTTTGGTCAGTTCCTCTTCCTTAGTTTTAGTTGTGGTAAATTGGACATTTTTTATGATATCTGCGGGAAGGTTCTGTAGTGCTGTCTTTCCATCCTTATCAAAAAATGGTTTGCCATTCACCATAATCTGGTCTACGGCTTTCCCGTTCACCGTTATTTTTCCGTCATTGCCAATTTCTACTCCCGGAATCTGTTTCAAAAGCTCATCAATTTGACTGTCTGGACGTACTTTAAGGGCAGAAGCATTGAATTCTATGGTGTCATTTTTTATTTTCACCGGAGAAACAGTGATCTTTACCTCATCAAGATTTATTACTTTCTTTTTCTCAAGTTCTATATCGCCCAGGGATAATGACTGCTCAATTTTTTCAAGTGCTTTTGAATAAGAGAATTTTTCAGTATCAATTTTTAAAAAGGAGGGTTCTTTTACCTCATCAGTCTGTAATGAGAATTTTCCTTCCTTATTGGTTGCTGTATAATTGATAATAGTGGAGTCTTTAGCCTTTAGCAGATATATGGTAGCATTTTCTACAGGTTTTTTTTCCGGATCGGTTACTTTTCCATCAATATGTAGTCTTTGAGCGTATATAATTAGAAAATTACACACCAAAAACACGAATAATAAGATTTTCTTCATTGAGCTTTCCAAAGCGTAAAAATAAAAAAACATCCCAATATAGGGATGTTCCTTGTGAATATTTTAAAAAATATTTTATGCTTTTAAATATCTTGAATAGGCATACCCTTCCTGACCGTCAGCATTTTTTACTTTCCACCAGTCATCAGAAGTCTGCTCAATTAAAGTTACAGCAGAACCTTTTGCAGCTTTACCTACTACGGCAGCTTCAGTAGAAGGCTCCTGTCTGATGTTCAGGTTAGAATCTTCTGTAGCAACAGTAAGAGAAGCTCCTGAAGTAAGACCTGCAACCTGTACATCAATATTGATATCTGAAGCAGAATAAGTAGAATCAATAGCTCCTAAAGCATTCCAAACTGCGTCTTTTGCAGCTGTATTGGAAGCATCTCCGGAAACATATAAAATTCCATCCTGTTCCTGAACCTGTAAGTTTGAAATCCCGGCAGACTGAGCTGCTGAAACTACGCTTGAATATTTATCTTGTAATGTACTCATCTTAATTTAATTATTTTACTGTGTAGTTAAACTTAACTTTACCAACTTTTAAAGCGTCAACAGACTGCTTGATTTTTTTAGCTTGTTCCTGAGAAACGTTTCCTGTAAGGGTAAGCTCGTTGTTGATAACTTCAACTTTTACTGTAGGGAAATCTTTTACTGCATCCTGAACTTTTTTCTGAACTACAGGATCTACAGCAGATTTAGTTTCAACAGGTGCCGGAGCTGGAGTTACTTCAACTTTAGACATATCCATTACTTCTTTTACTCCTTTAATTGCTTTTAATTGTGCAATCATAGCGTCTTTAGACTGTTGGTCTGCGAAAGTTCCGCTTAAGTGAGCCACGCCTTCTTTTACTTCAACGGAAGCATTGGGATTAGAAGTTACCACAGTTGTAGCCTGAGTCTGAAGTTCGGCATCAGAAACTTTTTTCTTACAAGAAACTGCCCCGAAAGATACAGCTACAGCTAATGCAGCCATTGCGATAGTTTTTTTCATATTGTATATTTATTAATGTTGTTATACAATCAAATGTAATAATAAAATTTGTACCAAAAGAATAAAAATTCAATAAATGTTTCTTAAATTTTTTACAATATTTTATGAACCAGCGTTTTAATTTTTATGTTTCGAAAACTTAATATGGCCTTAAGGTGATGAGAATAAAATATTCTGCCAATTCAAAAACCATTATATTTGCGCAAATTGAACTATATATATGAAAGGACAGAATAAACTTTTTATAGCAATTATCATCGCGCTTATCCTGGGAGTAGGAATTGGAGGACTTGTACATGTAAAGTATCCGGAAAGCGCAGAACCTTTTTCCAAGAATATAAAATTATTGGGAACGGTTTTCATCAGACTGGTACAGATGATTATTGCACCTTTGGTATTTACTACACTTGTGGTAGGAATTGCTAAAATGAGTGACATCAAAATGATCGGAAGAGTAGGAACAAAAGCAATGCTTTGGTTTATTTCCGCTTCTTTGGTTTCCCTTTTTATCGGGTTGATACTTGTTAACTGGCTGGAGCCGGGACATGTAACCAAACTACCCGTTCAGGACGTTGCTTCAGCAGAAGATCTTTTGAAAAGCAGTAAAAGTTTTTCATTAGAAGATTTTGTAAAGCATATGATTCCTAAAAGTTTATTTGAAGCCTTTGCAACCAATGAAGTATTACAGATTGTAGTATTTGCGATTATGTTCGGAGTTGCTTTAGCTAATTTAGGAGAAGAATACTCTAAACCGGTAGTAAAGCTTTTTGATATCATGGCTCATGGTATCCTTAAAATGGTAGGATACATCATGTGGTTTGCTCCTCTGGGAGTATTGGGAGCTATTGCTGCTGTGGTAGCTACCAATGGTTTTGAAATCTTTAAAGTATATGCGATCTACCTGAGAGACTTCTTCTTTGCATTGGGTATACTTTGGCTGGTTCTTTTATTGGTAGGATATTTTATCTTAGGAAACAGACTGTTTGATTTATTAAAGAGAATTAAAGAACCATTATTGATTGCCTTCTCTACAACCAGTTCAGAAGCCGTATTCCCGAAATTGGTAGAAGAACTTGAGAAATTCGGGTGTAACAGCAGAGTAGTATCTTTCATTCTTCCTTTAGGATATTCCTTTAATCTGGATGGTAGTATGATGTATATGACATTTGCTTCGATTTTTATTGCTCAGATTTACGGAGTAGAGATGACCATCGGACAACAGATTACCATGCTTTTAGTACTGATGCTTACTTCAAAAGGAATTGCAGGAGTACCGAGAGCTTCCTTGGTAATTATTGTTGCGACCTGTTCAATGTTCGGAATTCCACCGGAAGGAATTGCATTGATCTTACCAATTGACCACTTCTGTGATATGGGAAGAAGTATGACAAACGTATTAGGAAATACATTGGCTACATCAGCAGTATCGAAATGGGAAGGGCAGCTAACCGAACCTTTAGACAAAATTTAAATAATGAGTTTAATAAACTTATCATCATATAAAAGCCATATTGAAAAATATGGCTTTTCAGTTATTAATGAAGTATTTTCTGATGCAGAGGTTGCTCAGATTATTCATGTTCTGGACAATATAGATACTTCAAAAGAGAACTTCAGGAAATCAGAAGACTTATTTGCAATAAGACAGTTTTTAAAAGAAATTCCGGAAGTTAAAAACCTTATCTTTAATGAGAATATCAGGGAAATCATCAATGAAATTTTTGGTAAAAAATATTTTGTAGTGAAAAGTATCTATTTTGATAAGCCGGAAACCTCTAACTGGTATGTTGCTTATCATCAGGATCTCACCATTTCTGTGGATAAAAAACTGGAATTGTCTGGTTTTGGTCCATGGACCACAAAGCAAAATCAGTTTGCTGTACAGCCGCCATTGGATATTTTGGAGAACATTTATACAATAAGAATCCATCTGGATGAGACAGATAAACATAATGGTGCTTTAAAAGTGGTTCCTGAATCTCATGCTAAAGGAATTTACAGGCCGGAAACGATAGACTGGAATGTGGAAACCGAAGAAATCTGTAAAGTAGAAAAAGGAGGCGTGATGCTTATGAAACCTCTTACTCTTCATGGATCAAACAGAACTACCAATGGAAAGAAAAGAAGAGTTATTCATATAGAATTTTCTGACATGGAGCTCCCGGAAGTCCTGCAATGGGCAGAAAGAATGAATTAAGATATTATATAGACTTGTTATTTTGCAAATAGTGAAGAGTCTAAATTTGAATTGGAGATAAGATTGTCTGTTAATAACTCCTAAGGTGTTATTTTAACGAAATGTTCGCTAAGGCTTTTATTTAAAAAACAAAAATTATGTTCGCAAAAGCGTTACACTTAGCAGAGCCCACTTATTGTGTACATAGCTGAATGAAATGCCCTTGCGAACGAAAATATATTCACAACGTTTTATAATTCCTTTGCGTATTCCTAGCGTTGAAATAAAAAAAATATTAATCTTAAGCCTATTGCAGACATTTGGTCTGTGTTCAGATATGTTGCCTGGTTTATTAGTACCAGAAATTAGAGATTACTTCTTTGCCAGGACTATTGATGTTCTGTTTATTGTAGAAGAGAAGTAATAGATATTCTTCTTTCTCCGAAGTGTTGTTATACATTGGAGCGTTAACGGTCATGTTTTTTTTCATGATTCCTTCAATAGTTTTGTCTTTACTGCCAAAGCCTATAACTGGTGAAATTTCTTTAATCTTGAAAATGTTATTGATTTTTACCCTATATATAGCAAATGGTTGTTTGGGACTGAAATTATTGATTTTTGAGAGTTCTGATTTAGGATTGCTTCCCTGTTTTTGATCATGATAATAAGAAAATTGAGAGCTTTTAAATTTTAGTTTATTTGTCTCTAAATAAGAAAAAGCTTTGCTTAACACCTCAAGTTGATCCTCCTCATCTTTTGTAGGTTGTACATTTAATCTGGACATGGCGGAACAGTACGAAACAGTGTAGATGTTGTCAGAATTATTCAATAGAACTAGATATCTTTCGTTAGGAACTACATCTCTTTCACATCCTGCTGAATATGATTTCCCAATCTGTCCTCTCACATTTAATGTGGTAAACTTTGTTCCTTTATATATTTTTTCAAATTCTACATCAGCTTTATAGGTTCTTTGATCAGGATTATCCTCATACACTTTTAAGATTTTTATAACCCCGACTACATTAGCTTCTAAATAGTTTTCAGCTAAAGTACCCTTCATACAGCTGCATGCTGATATCTTTAAAATACCTAATAGTAAGCACAGAAATAGTGATAATTTTTTCATGGGTATAATAGTTTTTATTTGATAGAAATTTCATCAACAAAAATATACGTTTCACCCCCGGTTTTCTGATGCCATCCGGGAATTTTTCCGGAATAATAAGCCTTTACTTTAAGATATCTTGCTTCAGTAGGAAGAATTTCAGTGGTAAAGTCTTTGGTATGAACTTTTTCATCTTTAGGATCAATATCATTGTTGATGGTATCCAGGAGAATAAAATCTTTAGCATTCATAGAGGCATAATATTCCACTTTTTTAGGCATAAGGATCAATGCTTTGTTATCCTGAAGGTAGGTGGAGGATATTTGAGTGAGTTGCTGAGGTGACTGAAAATCGATGATAGCTTCAAAATTCTGTCCCAGATATCCCTGCCAGTCTCCTTTTTTCCAGTCTATATCACCTCTGATCCCATCGATTAAAGCAAATTTTCCTGTAGCTGTATATTGAGGATCGACTTTTGAAAGGGGAGTTACTTCCCAATAATTAGGTCTTCTGTTGAAATTTGCTGTGACTATTGGACTCTTTTCTCTTTTTCTTTCTGCATAGGCCTGAACCTGTGTAGTTCTGCTGATGGTGAAAGGCTTCTTGTAAGTTGTGAATTTCTTTTTTTTGTTGACATCATTGGCATCAATGGTCATATAATAGATTTTATCCCCGGGACTCTGTGGAGTAACCTCAACTCTGGTAGAAAAATCAAAGAGTCTGTCTGCTTTAATAACCGGAGAAGCAATATCCTCTTGAAAAGAAGAGATATGATCTTTAGTTTCTGCTGAAGGATTAGTTTGCTGAGAAGAATTTTGTGCATTAATAATTTGAGTCATCAATAAAGACAATGCAAGCAGCCCTTTTTTCATGTTTTGATATTATGAACGGGTATAAATCAAGTACAGTACCAAATATGAGAAAAGAGGGTGTAAAATTGAGAAAGAGGGAGAGGGAAGCTAGGGAGAGGGAAGTTGGAGGTACTGTCAGGTTAGTAATAACTTGCAGTTTATTGATTGATAAGTTTTGAAAGAAAAGTGGGTTGAAAGCTGGGGAGAGGGAAGTTGGAGGTGCTTTTAGGCTATGAATAACTTATAGTTTATTGATGTAAGTTTTGAGAAAGAGTGGGCTGGAAGCTGGGAGAGGGAAGCTGAAAGTATTTTCAAGTAAGAGATAGCTTGTAGCCTGTTGATTATAATTAATAAGCTTAAAAAATCTTATTAAAAAAATGTCATTTGTAGTTGGGCTTCAATAACTTCCCACTTCCAGCCTCCAGCTTCCTTTCCTCTTAACATGTAATAAAATTCAATTCCCAATTGTCTTATATAAAACCATGATTATCAAATTACATGAAGAAGATTTTACTTTCAGCAGTTGTTCTGCTACCGGCAGCTCTTTTTTCTCAGACTATAACAGGGAAGATTACACAAACCGGAAAAGCTGCTTCCTATATTGAAGTGATAGCTATAAAGGATCAGAAAAAGCAGACCGCTATTTCTGATGAAAAAGGAAATTACACTCTGAAGCTTTCTGAAGACGGAAATTACACTATAAAACTTATTCAGGATGGAAATGAAGTTTCGAATGCATCTGTAACGGTAAAAGGAGATGTGAAGCAAGATTTTTTTATTGATGAGAAAAAAGAAAAGCAGATTGAAGGAGTAACACTCACCGCCAGAAAAAAGCTGATTGGAAGAAAAGCAGACAGGCTGGTTTTTAATGTGGCGAGTTCAGTTGCTTCTCAGGGAATGGATGGTGCAGATGCACTAGCTACAACACCATTGGTAAAGGTTGATGAGAATGCAGGGATTTCCATTGCCGGGAAAAGTAGTGTATCAGTAATGATTAATGAACGAATTCTGAACTTGTCTTCAGCCGAACTTGTGACCTATCTTAAAAGTCTCAGATCAGAAAATATAGAAAAAATTGAGGTGATTACAGCGCCGCCTGCAAAATATGAAGCTCAGGGAAACAGTGGTCTTATCAATATCGTTTTAAAGAAAAATCAGAATCTTGGATGGAATGGAAGTTTTACTACAGGATTTCAGCAGCAGACTTATTCAGGATTTTCAAACAGTGCAACCATTAATTATCAGAATGAAAAGTTGCGTTCTTCATTAAAATTAAGACAAAGTAAATACCAAAAACATTCTTTTGAGAATTATAGAATGACAGGGACAGAGGGACTTAAAAGTCATGATGACAGAAAAGATTTTGGAGATGGATTAGGAGCCAATCTGAGTATTGATTATCAGTTAGGAAAGAAGTCCAATATAGGGTTTATCTATGATTATGGAGTGGGGCACTCTAATATGGATATCGAAAACACATCAGATTATTTTCAAAATGATAATTATACCAATACACTCTCTACTTATGCTGAACATAGAGGAAAATCTACCCAGCAGACAATAAGTGCCTATTATGATGTTAAGTTTGGGAAACAGGATAATAAACTAAGTATTACAGGGAACTATTTCTCCAATATTCCCAAGACTATCATTGATTTTACGACAATAGAAAATTCCGGAGATCAGTTTATTGTAAAATCACCATCAGTGGTAGATTATAAAATTTATTCCGGGCAGGCAGATCTTACTTTACCTTATGAGTTTGCTAAAGCAGAAGCTGGGATCAAGTTCACCAATTTTGATAACAATTCAAGTATTTTCTACCAGAATCTGGAGGATGGAAATTATGTGACTGATGTTTTGAAGAGCAATGAGTTTAAGTACAATGAGAAAAACTATGCTGCTTATTTCAGCCTTGAAAAATCCTTTAATGAAAAATGGTCAGCAAAATTGGGACTTCGGTATGAATATTCTACAGTCAATGGAAACTCTCTGACTTCCGGTCAGCAGTCAGAAAGTTCTTATGGTAAATTTTTTCCAACCGCTTATATAAGCTATAAAGGTGATGAAAATAACACATTCAGCGTGAATTATTCGAAAAGGATCAACAGACCTGGCTTCCGTGCAATCAATCCTTATCGTTGGTATATCAATATTAATTCTTATTTCACAGGGAATCCTTTTTTGCAGCCCTCTGTTAATCACAATTTTGAATTTTCTCATGTGTATAAGGGGAAACTGTCAACCACACTTTATTTTCAGAAAACGCTGGATGGGTTTGGGCAATTGGCAAGTCTTTCAGGGGAAAGCAGGACAAGTACTTTTTTTAATTACTATACTCAAAACAGTATAGGAGCTACCGTAAACTATTCTGATACATTTTTCAAACGTTGGGAAGCTAATTACTCTGCGGATTTATCTTATACGGATATGAATGTTTTTACAACAGATGCATCTTCTAAAAAAGGATATAGCTATGATTTTGATTTTCAGAATAACCTCTCGTTGAATCAAGGGAAAACCGTTCAGCTGATTTTAAACTATTGGCTCCGCCTTCCTTCCAACTCTGGAAATATTCGTTGGGATTTTGTAGGGAATTTTACTACGGGGGTAAAAATGAATCTGATGGATAAAAACTTGCAGATTAATGTGATTGTTTCAGATATTTTTAAACAGTCAAGAAGTAAAGGAGAGATTTACTATACCACAGGATCTCATTATTTCAATAATTATTATGATGCCAGAAGACTTACTGTATCGGCAACTTATACTTTCGGAAATAAAAAAGTAAAAGGGGCAAATCGTAATATAAATTTTGATGAAAAAAATAGAGCGAATTAAGGCTGGAAGCGGGATGATGGAAGTAGGAAGTACTTTTTCTTTTACGATGGCTGATGAACATTTTTATTAAAGGTTGATATTCAGTTAAACAAAATTTCAGTCGTTAATAAACTATTATAACTTCCAGCCTCCCTCTTCCAGCTTCCCTGCAATTCAAACCTCACCTTCAAATAAAGTATTAAGATATTCCTCCTTATCACTTTCACTTTTTTCTGTTCCCAGATATTTTTTCCATGCCTGGGACTCATGGTAAACAATGCCCATTTCCCAGACACAGTAAGTAGGATGATGGGTTTTATTTCTGTCCCAGATCTCAAATTTTCCGGTTCCGTTGTAATAGACGCTTTCCCATAATTCGTTTTCACTTCGCCAGGTACAGACGAGAAGAAGGTAATTTTCTCCACATCGATGCATAATCACAAATCCGAGATCTTCGATATTCTGAAAATTTTCATTGGCGTTTTCAATACACGTTTTAGCATTTTGGATATCCTGTGAGGAAACTTCAGCAGGATCTTCAGCCAGATCATACCATTTGAATCTTGTTTTTCCTACAGTGAAGATTTCTTTGGGTAATGCATATTTAGATGGGTAAGCAGTGGTTTCCATAGATTTTGTTTTGGTGAGGGTGATTCTTCATGATGAAAAAAGAGGATAAACAAAATTTTTAACGATCTGATTTATCACCTGATATTATAGATTTTATTGATTCTAAATTACCGAAAAAAAACGTAAATTTGTAAACAATTTATATTTATATGTTGACGAAAGAAAAGGTTCAGGATTTCCTTAAAGAAATAGAAGTAGACGATTTGGTGAGTAATTTTCAGGTTATGGGTAATGATGTGTATATCGACATGACGGCTCATTCACCTGCAATGCACGAAAAGAAAAAGCTGGAAGCTGCCATGAAGCAGGCTTTTGCTAGTGAATTTGGAGAAGATATTCATTTAAAACTTAAAATCGTTTCTCCGGAACCTAGTGAAATTCAGCAAAGTCAGATCAAAGGAAAACAAATTCCGGGAATTCAAAATATTATCGCTATTGCTTCCGGAAAAGGAGGTGTAGGCAAGTCTACGGTTTCTGCAAATATGGCAGTTACTTTAGCTAAAATGGGCTTTAAAGTAGGATTATTGGATGCCGATATCTACGGACCATCTGTTCCTACGATGTTCGATACAGAAGGGGCAAAACCAATTTCTGTAGAAGTGAACGGAAGGAATCTGATGAAGCCTATCGAGAATTATGGAGTAAAAATGCTCTCCATAGGATATTTCTCAGGATCAAACCAAGCAGTAGTATGGAGAGGCCCAATGGCTTCAAAAGCATTAAACCAGATGATCAGAGATGCTGCATGGGGTGAATTGGATTTCTTATTAATTGACCTTCCTCCGGGAACAGGTGACATTCACTTATCCATCATTCAGGAAGTACCTGTAACAGGAGCGGTGATTGTAAGTACACCTCAACACGTTGCTTTGGCAGACGTAAGAAAAGGTATTGCGATGTTCCAGATGGAAAGCATCAATATTCCGGTTCTTGGATTAATCGAAAATATGGCGTATTTTACACCGGAAGAACTTCCTGATAATAAATATTATATCTTTGGGAACCAGGGAGCGCAATATCTGGCAGAAGATCTTGGAATTCCGGTATTGGGAGAGATTCCACTGATCCAAAGCATCAGAGAAGCAGGAGATGTAGGAAGACCGGCAGCCCTTCAGGAAGGTTCTAAAATTTCAGAGATCTATACTGAAACAGCAAGAAAAATGGTAGAAAGCCTTGTAGAAAGAAACAAAAGCCTTCCTCCAACAGAAGCTGTGAAGATCTCCACAATGGCAGGTTGCTCGCCAAAGGCAAAATAATAATAACTTTCAATCAAATTGAAAAAACCGAATTGAACTGAAAAAATATGGAAACAAACATAACGCACGAAGATACAGTAACAAGAGTAATGGAAGCTCTGGAAAGCATCAGACCGTTTTTGAATAAAGACGGTGGTGACATTGAGCTTATTGATGTGAAGGATAATCAGGTTTTTGTAAAACTTCTGGGTAACTGTTCCGGATGTTCGTTGAATTTTTCAACCTTAAAATTAGGAGTGGAAAATACAATCAAACAACATGCTCCGGAAATTGCAAAGGTAATCAACGTAGAATAACACTCTATCTGAGATATTAAAAAGACAGGCTTTTGTACAAAGGCCTGTCTTTTTTGTTTCTGTTTAAAAAGGCTTGATAATGAATGGTTATCAAGCCTTACACAAATAATCTGAAAATATAATTATGAATTCTGAGTGATAAATTTCTTATAATTCTCCTCATTTTCAAAATAAGCTACTTCACCTTCGTCGCTTATCATGACAATATAAGCATCAGCTTTATCCACTGTTTTTCCTGTGTACGGATCAATAGCTTCTCTGGCTGTTTTATCAGATGGAATACGTTTTACACACATTTCACAGCATCCATAGTACATTTTTCCGTTGTGGGGAACTTCAATCTGTTTTTTGCCCATATAGGCATTATTAACCATGCAGACTGTTTCACTGGGAACATGACTGCCTTTTACATATTTTCCGGAGGTTGCAGGTTGAGGTTGAGGTTGAGGTTGCTGTACTGTTGCCGTTTCCGGACTTTTTGTTTTCTCTTTACTACAGGCATATAAAGCTATTGCACTGAAAAGAATTAAAAATGTGTTTCTAACCATTAATTTCATGATAATATTATTTAATTAAACTTCCTTCTGTAATTTCTTCGTTTGCTTTTTTAAGGATTTGATCTCCCTCAGATAATTCTCCAAAAACTTCAACGGTGTCATTCAGTATTCTTCCTTTTTTAACTGGGACGAATTTTGCTTTTCCATGGTCTTTTTTGATGATATAAATTCCCATATTACTTTCCACCACAGCAGATCTTGGGATAAAAAATGTAGCTTCTTTATTCTGTAGAGGAATCATGGATTCTGCAATCATAAAAGGCTTTAATTCTCTGGAATGATTGATAAAATCGGCCTCTATTTTTTCTGAACGAAGCTTAAGGTCTAATGATCCTGATTTCCTGGATATTGTAGCTTTAAAATTTTTCTCAGGAATAGCGTTGACCCGGAATGAGATCGTATCACCCACATTGAGGTAAGGAACATTAGCTTCAGAGACTGATAAGCTAAGGCGAAGCTTTGAAGTATTCTGAATAACCATTAAAGGTGTTCCTCCCATTGGACCTACATAAGCGCCCAGGTCTACATTTCTTTCTGTAATGATTCCGCTAAAAGGAGCACGGATAACTAGGTATTGATTGATATCCTGAAGTTCACGATACGCTGATCTTGCTGCATTCACCTGTGCTTCATCAGAAAGTTTACGGGCGGTGATCTGATCCAGTGCATCTTTTGCAATGGCTCCTTTTGTTTCATTGGCTTTATACATTCTGCTATAACTTGATTTTGTAGAGGCATAGATTGCTTCCTGTGCCTGCCATTTTGCTTTAGCATTAGCAGCCTGAGACTGTATTTCCGGAGCTTCCAAAACCATAAGCACTTGTCCTTCGGTTACATAAGAGCCAATATCAACATTGATCTTTTTTACATAGCTCTGTACTTTGGCAAATAATGCAGTTTCCTGATCAGGAACGAGCTCTCCTGGAAGTTTAAGTTCTACTTTGGGATTGCTTTTTTTAATAGCTACAGTCTCCATACTAGCCATCATCATGGGTTTGGCTTCTTGTTGAGGTGTTGTTTTTTCGTTGTTGCATGAAGCCGGAATAATCATAAGAGTTAGGATAGCAGCGGTATATAATAGGTTTTTCATTGAGTATAAAAATTATGGGTTGGAATTAGAATAATGAATACTTTCTTCATCTTCAGGATCTAAGGAAGGAGAAATAATGCTGGCATTTTTTTGAATCCATCCAAAAACAAGAGGAAGAATAATCAGAACAGAGAATGTTGAAAAAATAAGTCCCCCGATCACGGCGCGACCTAGTGGAGATACCTGATCACCACCTTCTCCGAAACCGATAGCCATTGGTGACATTCCGGCAACCATAGCCAGAGTAGTCATAATAATGGGGCGGATACGAAGTTTTGCAGCTTCAATGCCGGCATCCAATGCATTTCCTGTTGATTTTCTAATGGTTTCAGCATTGCTTATCAATAGAACAGCATTGGCGATAGAAACTCCAACAGACATAATTAATCCCATGTAAGACTGAAGGTTCAGTGTAGAACCTGTAAGCTTTAGTAATGTCAATGATCCTACAATGACAAAAGGAACCGTTGTTAAAATAACCAATGAAACACGGAACGACTGAAAAGTAGCTGCAAGCATCAGGAAAATTACTGCAGCTGCGATAAGAAGTCCGGAAGAAAGACTGTTCATGGTTTCATTTAATACAGGAGCCATTCCGGAAACTTCAATATTAACTCCTTTGGGAAGCTCACCAAGAGACTCAATAGCTTTCTGTACATCTTTGGAAGCCTGTTCAAGATCTGTCTTATGGATATTAGCTGTAACCGTTGTATAGCCCATAGTTCCCAAATTATAGCTTTCTCCCAATTCTTTTGCAGAAGTTATAGAAGCCACATCTCCCAGAACAGGTCTGTCTGAATTTTTGGATAATGGAATATTGGCAAGTTCCTCTTTGCTGTTAAGAATATTCTGAGGAGTCTGTACCTGTACATCATAGGCAATTCCCATCATTCCTCCTACCCAGAAATTTTTATTGGTATAACGAGTAGAAGCCGTGGCAGTCACCAGTGACTTGGCAATATCCTGTGCATCCAGACCTAACTGAGCTGCTTTTATCCTGTCTATATTAATCTGCAATGCAGGATAGTTCATAGATTGAGGGATTTGCTGATCGCGCATGTATTCAATTTCTTTTATTTTGGTTAAAAGTTTTTCCGCATACATCTGGTTCATCTTTTTCATCATTCCTGAGATTCTTATTTCTACCGGATTATTCGTTCCCTGGCTTAGAATTTTTTCGGTAAGCTCAATAGGCTCAAAGGAAATCTGAATATCAGGCATTTTTTCTTTGTAATACTTTCGTAATTCATCTTTGAGTTCATCAGAATTTCCTTTAAATTCTTTTAAAGCAACCTGCATTAAAGCTTCATGCGGACCTGCATTATAAAGATAAATAGGGCTTACCGCGAATGTAGAGGGGTGCTGTCCGATAAATACGGAAGAAATGGCAATATTGTCTTTCCCAACTTTATTTTTAAGATGTTCCAAAAACTTTTTAACCTTAAGTTCTGTAACTTCAATACGGGTTCCTTCAGTTGCTTTTATACGAACTTGAAACTGCCTTGAGTTAACAGAGGGTAACACATCTTTCCCTGTGATTTGATAAAGTCCGATTCCTATCCCTAAAACAGCAACAAGACTTACACTTACAATGATTTTCCTACGCTGCATCAGAGAAGATAGCAAGCCTGTGAAACGATCACGGAAACGGCTGAACCAATCAGGTTTGTGATTTTCACACGTCTTAGGATCGTGCTTCATGATCCAGTTGGCCATTACCGGAACAAAAGTTTGAGATAATATAAAAGATACAATCATCGAAAAACCTATTGCCATGGCTAAAGGCATAAATAAAGATCCGGGAATACCAGTCATCATAAATGCCGGAGCAAATACGGCAAGAATACAAAGCATGATAAGCAGTTTTGGAAATGCAATCTCTTTACAGGCATCCCAAATAGCCTGTGCACGGGTTTTTCCCATAGCAAAATGCTGGTGGATATTTTCAATAGTGACCGTACTTTCATCCACTAATATCCCAATGGCAAGAGCAAGCCCGGATAAAGACATAATATTAATAGACTGTCCGAATAATTTAAGGAATAATACTCCGGAAATAATTGAAATCGGAATGGTCATAATAACAATCAATGCAGCTCTGCGGTCATTAAGGAAAAGCATTACCATCAATCCGGTAAGCAAAGCTCCCAAAATACCTTCAACAGCTAAGCTTTTCAAGGCATTTGAAATATAAACAGACTGATCGAATTCATAGGAAATTTCCACATCATCCGGCATATTCCGCTGGATTTTAGGTAAGGATTCCTTCAGTTTATTCACAACTTCCAATGTAGATGCATTGCTGGCTTTTGCAATATTGATGTATACGGAACGTTTTCCGTCTATCAGGGCATATCCGGTGGCGATATCCGCTCCATCTTTAACAGTAGCCACATCTTTGACATAAACATTGTCTGCAGTTCCTTTGAACAGAGGAATATCCCCAAGTTCTTCAACTTTTTTTACGGTATTGTTGGTAGGAGTCAGGTAATTGGTTTCCCCTATATAAACATTTCCTGATGGGGAAGTAATATTATTCCTGCTTATAGCTTCCACGATCTGTTCCGGTGACAATTGATGCGCACGCAGTTTGATAGGATCTACATTCACCTCAATTGTACGCGGACTTCCTCCAAACGGTGGAGCAGTGGTAAGCCCGGGAATGGCAATAAGAAAAGGACGGGCATTGAAATTGGCAATATCCTGTAACTCATTATTGGTTTTTGTAGTACTCCTGAACACAAGCTGTCCTACAGGTTGTGATGAAGAATCAAAACGGATAATAAAAGGAGGCGGTGCACCTGGCGGTAAAAATACCTGTGAACGGGTAGAAAGCGCATTGATCTGTGCAATAGCTTCCCCCATATTGGTACCTTCATAGAAATTAACTTTCATGAGGGTGAGTCCCTGGGTATTTTTAGATTCAATACTTTTAATACCATTGGTAAATAAAAGCATATTCACATACATTTTGGTAAAATATCCTTCCATCTGTTGTGGAGTATACCCATTAAAGGAATGGGCGACATACACTACAGGAAGATTCATTTCGGGAAGAATATCTACTTTTACTTCTTTGGCAGCTTTGATTCCGAAAAACAACAGCCCCAATACCAATACCATTACAGATATTGGCCTGCGTAATGCAAACTTTATAAGATTCATGTTTAAATTTTTAAGTTAATGGGTAATTGCTTTTGTAATCATCGATATGTCTCCCGTAGAAGCAGCGATTAAGACAACAGCCTGCCAGGAATTATTCTGAGCAATTTCATAATTAATTTCAGCCCGGTTCAGCAGGTATAATGCCTGAGTGAAATCTACAATAGTGGTTAATCCATTCTCATACAAAGCTTTTTGTTGATTGAATGCATCTGTAGCAGCCTGTAATTGTATTTTGGACTCAGTTATTTTTAATAAGACATTTTTATATTTCAGTTCCGAAAGGTTCTGCTGATTATAAAGTTCCTGCTGTAATTGCTGGTAATCAAGATCCAAGGTTTTGGTGATCAGTTTCTGCTCATTGACTCTGGTATTATTTCTGTAAAAATCTGTAAGATTCCAACTGAGATTAAGGCCAACAATATAATTCATCCGATCTACCCCAACTCCTTTCAGATACGATTGAGAATAAGCTGAATTGTCCTGAACGTAATTCCATCCAAAGTTTGATCCTCGTCCCTGAAATGCTCCGAAAAATGAAAGAGAAGGGAGCCCGGCAGTATTTAAATAGGCTTCCTGCTGCTTACTTTTATTAATTTTCTGGGCAACAAAAAGAGTGGTTGGATGATTGGTAATAGATGAGGTATCCTCAATTAAAGAAGGCATATTCTTACTGAAATAATGATCCAGTTGATAATCAGCGAAATTTTCTGCTAACAGGTCCGATAATTTTTTATTGTATTCCAGAACATGATCGTTAGCATTGATGATGGCAGTCTGTGCATTTGACATTTCTGCTTTTGCTAAGGATGCGTCCACTTCAGGGATTAAGCCACTGTTAGCTCTTGCCTGAGCAATAGAATAAATAACTTCTGAACGCTTATGATTTTCGTGCTGTACATTCTCAAGCCTTTGGCTGACCAGAAGATTGAAATAAGCGGCAGCTGTTTTTACCTGATGCTGAAAGATTTCCTGTTTCAGATCAGCTTTTTGAATCTCCGTATCAGCGGATTCTACATTTTCTTTGGTTTTAAGCTTCCCAAATGTGTATACATTCCAATTGATATTGGTTAAATATAAGCTGCCGAAACCTGAGTTCCAGTTTTGCGATGCCAGGGGCATAGAAGTAGAAGCGATGCCTGAACCGCCCATATTGTACATCGGTCCATTTTGAGCATTGATAGTTCCGAAGCTCTGCTGAGCTATTAAGGTAACTTCCGGAAGATAGTATGTTTTTTGCAGTTTAAGCCTTTCATGTGAGGCCTGTATATTGATCTCTTTCTTTTGAATAGACTGATAATTTTTTTCGGCCCTGAGAAGTACGTCCTCCAGACTCGTCAACTGAGCAAAGGACAGCGCAGGGCAGCTCAGCCATAAGATGAGTGCTCTGAATGATAAATTCATAGAATATTTTTAGAATTAAAATTGAAAAATAATTGTCCCGATAGGGATCATGATATGATTCAATCTATTCTAAATTCTATAAACGCAGTGAAGAATGAAAAGGGAAGGGTAATTGAGATGGTATTTTGAAGGATCAAAATAAAAAGTATGGTTTTCCGGATCAACAGGTAGTGAAAGATCAAATACAGCTCCCAGGTTATAATAGGGAATAGATGCTGATAAGAATTTAACCGGAGAGTTTTTGTAAGAATGAGGAAGATTATCTTCTTTGCAGATTTTTTTTACTTCCAGCTTACAACATGTACTGTGATTTTTTTCTTTATTGGCACTGCATTTCGGACAGTCTAAATCAGAGAGTTTTTTCAGGCCTACATGTACTTCACTTGCATTTCCTTTACATACGTGCTTACTGGTCGTAAATCCTGAAGAAACTACAATGTACAGAAGAATAAACAGTATGTGAAAGACTCTTTTCATTTCGCGGGATAAAATTAAAATGAATATGAGTCTTGATGTTATAGAATTATGGAAGAAGTTTATACTTTAAAGGATTTTTTGTTTTTTATGAAATTAATTTAGTGAAACCTTTACATTGTAATTTTTAAAAATTTCAAGAATTTCTGTAAATTTAGACTTGAATAGTTTTTTACTTGTTCGATGATTTATCCAAATTAATTCTGAAACGGATTCTACACCAAAATCACCACGAAGACAGTCATATAATGAAGCTAAATTACGACCGAAATATCCTCCAGGTCCATGAATTTCCTCTCCTAAGGTACAGAGAAAACTATCCAGATTATGAAATTCATTTCCATCAATCTGAATGGTAATATTTGTCTTTGGTGTGTTATTATTACTGTTGTTTAAAGCACATACAAGCCATCCCTGCAGTTCATCTTTTTTGAATGTTTTCCAAATGCTTTTTTTGGTGATCTCATTATTAATTTTCATATTCAAAGCTTTTTGAAAGCCTTTCGGATGTTGCCATACATGACCAAGAAAAGTGATATTATTATGTTTGGATTTGATGATCTTGATATTACTTACAAAAGTACGTGCTACAATATTTTTTTGTTCATCCAATACAGATATGTAACCATTGTTATCATAAGTTTTTGAAGAACTTTCTATAGCAGATTTAAAACTGGCTACATCATTAACATTGGCGAGTCTTACCTTTTTATAAGCAATGAGACAAGTTCCTTCAATATTCTTTACCTCATCTATAAAGCTAATGATTTTAGAGTTTTCACCCTGATCTAATTCAAATCCAAACATATAATTTATACTGATCGTTTTATTGTTTCACCACCTTATTTCCTACTCCGGTAAGAGAGGCATTAGGCTTTCCTGATTTTGTTCCTGAAGTTCTGTAGTATACTGTATTGTTACCACCTTCTATAGCAACATTGTCTACTTTATCAATGTATATTTTATTACCTGTTCCCGAAACTGAAATCTTTCTTGCACTTCCTTTAACCGTTACTGTATTGTCGCCTCCTGAAACCTCAACATTTCCACCATTAAGACTATAATTAAGGGTATGGCCTACACCGTCTACCTGTATTGTTTTCCCATTAGACTGTTCCACTCCTTTCGTGGATTCTGTTTTTCTGGATTGAGAAAATGCGGTTACTGTTCCTAGTAGCAGAAAGGCTAAAATGCCTGCTGTTTTAATACTTTTCATATTGAATTTGGTTTTTGTTGTGGGTAAATATAAGTACAAAATAATTTTCTCATAGTTAATCAAAAGTTAAATGATATCTTTTTTTGAGGATGACGTGAATCTATTTTAAAAGCGAGACTAGAATACTTTTTTTACTATTAATTTAAATCCAAAGATTTTATTTAGTGAAGAATCCTTGTCAAGGTTTAAAACCTTGACAAGGATATTAGATGTTTTTAACTTCAAGTTGACATCATTATAAAAAAGCCTCTAAAACTAGAGGCTTCAATCAAATCGTAAAAAATAGATTATTTAACAATAACTCTTTTAAGATGTCCTTCTGAAGTTTTCACAAGGTAAACTCCTGTAGAAAGGGTTGAAGTATTTATGGTCAAGGCATTTTTTTCTTTTCCAACCAGCTTTCCGGACATATCGTATAATTCATAGTTCTGTTTTCTGTTGAAATATAAAATATTTCCTTTATTCACAGGATTTGGGAAGACATTGAATGTTTCTTTTTCATATTTTACTTCACTGGTTGCTAAAGTTGGTAACTGAGCTACTTCATACATGGATAAAGTTCCGCTGATCTCATTGGCAATAATCACATAGCCTTTATGAGTGGTAGTGTTTTCCGGAGCGATATAGATAATTCCTTCAGGACCGTTATCTCCACCGTAAGCTGAGGTAGAGCGGGAATGTTTATAATCTGTGAAAGTAGGATTATTTGGATTGGTGATATTGTAAACCATTACACCGCCTGTTCTTTCGAGTGTGATAAAGGCATAAGTCTGTCCGTTTATTGTCCCAAGGGCTACACCTTCCGGTTCAGGACCTTTTGCCCGGCTTCTGCTTTTAATCGTGTTGGATTCATTATCGGCATTGAAAATCAAAGGATGTTTGGCAGCGATATATCTTTCAAACTGATCTCCACTGTCATACACCTGCTGTTTAGTATCTGCATTAAAAATAGAGAACGAGCGTGCTCCTAAAGCTGCAATTTCTTCAAAATCTGCATCACCATCTGTATTTCCTGTTGCAGATGAAACCCTAAATCTTCCCAGATTGTGAGATGCTTTTAATATGTTGGCATTAGGGAAAATAGCAGGATCTAAAGCATAACTATTTGCTCCTACTGTTGTTCTTTCACTATATCCCGAAAGATCTTTTTCATCCCCTTCATTAGCAGTGACAATATAATTGGTATTTCCTACTTTATAGTTTTGTACTGCATCAGGAAGATAGTAAGCTTTTACAGGCCAGTTGGCAATAAGAACTTCACCATTGTTGTCTGAAGCATCAAAACCATTCCCTGGAAGACTCATATCTTTTTTACCCAATCCCCAGATTCCGGTGATATTCTTAGTCGCAAGGTCAACCTCAGCAATGGCGTTGTTTTCCTGAAGAGTTACCCATGCTTTTTGGCTGTCTGCACTCACAGTAACATATTCCGGTTCCAGATCCTGGGAAAGTGTATTGTTGGTTCTTACTTTTCTTAACCCTGTAGCGGTTAAAGCAGCCAACTGAGAATCAAAATTATTAAAATTGAGTGTTGTTACATTACTTTGCGTAAGAGTACCAATTCCCCCTGAAATATCAATAATACTGATGGTTCCCTCAGGATCTACAGTGTAAGCATCATTAGGTTCACCTTCATTAGCTGTAATCACTTTTGTTCCGTCAGGAGTAAACGTTATCATATCCGGTAAAGCTCCTACAGTAACCTGTTTCAGGAAGTTTCCATTAATATCAAAAAATACTACAGAACCGTTCTGTTGCGGATTGGTATTTGGGGAAGCTGCTGCGATAATTCCATTTTTTACGGCGATGCTGGTAATTCCTCCATATGAAGCCATATTGATAGTATTAATTACCGAAGGACTGTTAGGATTACTGAAATCAATAATATCAAAAACATCTGTAAGAGAACTGATGGTAAACAGTCTTTGAGTTGCAGGATCATGAACAACAATCTCTGTGGAACTGTTATTGTTTCCGGAAGGATCAAAGCTTCCGATATAGTTCAGTTTGATCTCATTAGAAGGAGCAGGTGCCGGTTTATCATTGTCTACAATATAAATGGTTGCAGAGTTATCTCCTGAAATAATTGCTCCTGTTGGGTTTTCAAGGCTCACTACAAAATATTCAGCATTTTGTTCTTCTAATGTATCATCAATAATAGGGATATTGACTGTATAACTCGTTGCGGAAGGAGTGATATTGATGGTTTGATTGGCTAAGGTAAAATCATTATTGTCTGCCGTACTAAAAGGAGCAGGTTTAACAACAAGATTCACAGTTGCAGCAGAAGGATTTACTACATTAATTTTGAAAGCCAGTGTTCCTGCATTTTCATTTACTTTGATGAAATTTTTATCAAGAGCAATAGAGGTTCCGGCAGTTGTAAAGATAGAAGAAGTTGCTGCAGTTACGGCATTATCACTGAAATCCTCAATAGTATTGGGCTTAAGCGACAGATAATACGTTTGGTCCGGCACTAAGCCGGAAGTTGGGAGAATGGTGATGGTGTTGTTGCTAAAAGCCGTCGTAAAGGGAACCTGAGTGCCTGTAGCATTTCCAAGACGGAATTCTACAAGATTTTGTGCATTAGAATCGTTTATCGCAGAGTTATCTGTTAATCTTACATTTTCATTAAAAGAAATAGTAGGATTAACCGTTGTTGAAGCATTATTGGTATTGTTGACAGGAAGATAGGTGGTTGCAGGTGGAGTAGTATCAACACCTCCTGCTGGTGCTGCATCCACTGTAAAGTTATCGAAACGGTTGTTCCCCCCTGTTCCGCCTCCTGTTGCGGAGAATTCAACCTTTAATTTAAAGTTGGGGTTATTGGATACTCCTGCCACTGCAGAAAAATCAAAATTAATTAACTGCGGATTGGCATCCTGAGGGGTAACGGTCTGATACGGAACAAAAGTAGTTCCATCTGTTGTATAAGACCATGTTTGTGTTCCGGCTCCCTGTCCGGATCTTCTTGTTGTAAACTTTACAATAACATTATTGTATCCGGTTGTAGGCAGATTGAACTGTAAAACACCACCAATAGGATTGTTGAATCTTAAATGGGTACCGGATGCATCTCCGTTTCTGGCATTTAAATTATCAATATTAAAATTTTGTCCGGTACCGCCTGCAAAATCAATCACACTGGTACCTCCGGCTATAGCTACAAGAGCTCCGTTGGCTAATGTAGATGAAGGTGTTGTTATAGCGGTTTCAGAGGTGTTATTGTTAAAATTCCAGTAATGGATAAGCGTCTGTCCGAAAAGACCGGTCTGAAAAAAGAACGCGGCTGCGACTGACCCTTTTAATAGGTAGTTGTTGATCATTTTTGGCTTCAATTAGATAAATACAAAAATGAACTTTATGTTTGGTAACTATTTTAATGGAATTTTAAGAAATGTTTAAAAAATAGGTCTGTTTCTGATAAAATATAAAATGATGATAGACAAGAATCAGTTATTTTGAAGGTTTGCCGGAAAAATTTAACATTGTTCCTGACTTAGCTCCTTCCAAAGGATGTTTCTGCATATACAGAAACCCTGAAACTGCAGTCAGAACCAAGAGTACAAAAATAACCAGAACAATTCTTTTTAACATGTCTCTCATATCGCTAAATTTTTAATATCCCGAATTTCTAAAGTTGAAGAAGGATAGCCTTTTTTTACAGCATTGATCATAGCTTTTCCCACTTCATGTAAAGTTAGTGATTTTGACGGTAAAAAAATAGGAAAAAACCAAATAAAAGGTTTGAAAAACCATTTTACATTGATTTGGCCCTCAACAGGTTTCATAAATCCAGGTCTGAAATTGTAGGCTCCTTTAAAATTCATTTTCTTCAGAGTATTTTCTGTTCTCCCTTTTACTCTTGCCCACATCAGCTTTCCACTTTCTGTACTGTCGGTACTGGCTCCGGATACATAATTGAATACCATTTCTGGATTTTGATGTAAAACTGCTTCTGCAAAATGGATGGTGGTATCATATGTAATTCTGGTATAATCCTCTTCATTCATTCCTACACTGCTGATTCCGGCACAAAAGAAACAGGCATCATATCCTTTTAAGTTCTCGTCGTTGGTATCGATGGATAAAAAGTCCGGAATGAGATATTCTTTTAATTTAGAATGTTTTTTTCCAGATGGTTTTCTACTGATACTAAGGACCTCAGACACATTGGGATTTTCAAGGCATTCCAGTAAAACACCTTCACCTACCATTCCGGTAGCACCTGTAAGAATTATTTTAATTGAGCTCATTGTTTTGCTATTGATAGTTGTATGACGGATGAGAGTAGAGAATTACTTTAAAGATAAAAGATAAAAGATAAAAGATAAAAGATAAAAGATAAAAGATAAAAGATCTTGTCGTTAAACAACAATTCCCATATGTATATCCACACGGATATCAACATCAATAGGGGTAGGCTTTAACTCGCTCAATAAATAAGATAACCCAATTCCATTGGCTTTAGCCAAAACCTAAAAATAATGTGTTTATTTTCTGTTTGTGAGAATGTTGAGATTGCTTCGCTGCGCTCGCAATGACGGTTGAGGATGGTAAGGAAGTGGAATATTTTAGCCCTGATTGCAGCGGCATCCTTTTTTTGCTTGGTGATTTTGATGAGGGCGAAAAAGATACAGCGGAAAGCAGGAGTAGCTCCTGAAAAATAAAACCGGACAGAAACTGCCCGGCTTTACATGTAATTATGCTTTAAAACTATTTTTTATGCTGTAACTGACTGTAGATATTCTGGATTAAACCATCCGCTACAGAGATCTTTGGTACAAAAATCTTATTGATATCCGACCAGGCCATTACATTGTTGAAAATGCTTAAGGCGTGAACCAATACATCGGCTCTGTCTTCCCTAAGACTGTATTGAGTCATTCTTTCTTCTACCGAAAGTTCATTGAATTCTTTGTGAACCTTTTTCAGATGAGCTAGAGACATGGGCTTTCCGTCTTTAGTTTTGCTCATGGAGAATACTTTATTGATGTTTCCTCCTGATCCTATGGCTACAATTGGTTTTTTGCTGACAATATTCTGTTTGATTTCTTCTCTCATTTCTTTCCAGTTATCTATGGTAACAAGATTGTTGAGAAGACGGATCGTTCCGATATTGAAGGATCTTTCATACATCATTTTACCGTTTTCATAGAATGTAAGCTCTGTGGAACCTCCTCCTACGTCAATATATAAATACGCAAATTCTTTGTCAAGGCCTTCAGCAACATGGTTTTCATAAATTAGGGTTGCTTCTTCGTCTCCGGAAATAATCTCGATATTGATTCCGGAAGCTTCCTGTACCTGTCTGATGATTTCATCACCATTGGCAGCATCACGCATGGCACTGGTGGCGCAGGCTCTGTAATGGTCTACTTTATAGATCTTCATCAGGTCGCTGAAAATCTTCATGGAGTCGATGACCATTTGTTCTCTTTCGGGACCTATTTTTCCGATGGTGAATACATCCATACCTAATCTCAGAGGGATTCTCAGGAGATTCAGTTTGATGAATTCCGGTTTTTTATTGTTTATCTTTACTTCATTGATGAGAAGTCTGGCGGCATTACTTCCTATGTCTATTGCTGCTATCTTCATTTTTTGCTTGTTTTAGCCTTTAAATACTTATAGGTTTCTATTTGTGATCTACATTCTTTTTTATCATTTCTGATGTATTCGTTGCTTAGTTTTTTATCTAAAATTCTAGCCTTTACATTATCTCTAAGCTGAATATCAAGAATGTCTTTTAATTCTTTTTTAAGGTTTTTGTCGGTTATCTTGGCTGCGGCTTCAATTCTGTAATCAAGGTTTCTGGTCATCCAGTCAGCAGAGGAAATATATATATCTTCTACTCCTTTATTGTAGAAATACATTACTCTGGCATGTTCCAGATATTCATCTACGATACTGATGGCCTTGATTTTTTCTTTAAATTCCTTTTGGTTAACGGCACAGTAGATTCCCCTTACAATCAGTCTGATGACTACTCCTGCTGTGGCAGCATCATATAGTTTTTCAATTAATAGTCTGTCACTCAGTGAATTGGCTTTAACGATGATTTCTGCTTTTCTTCCGGCTTTAGCTTCCTCAATTTCCTTATCAATATGGTGAACAATCTTTTCACGCATAAATTGGGGGCAAACTAATAAATTTTTACAAGTTTTCAAAACCGGCAGGTAATCATCTTTTGGTTTTTTCAACACATTGAATACTTTATTGATATCTGCCATAATGCCACGGTCAGAAGTCATAAGTAAGTGGTCTCCATAAATTCTTGCGGTCTTTTCATTGAAATTTCCGGTACTTACAAATCCATACTGAATGGTTTTGTTATGGGCTCTTTTCTTGATGATGCAAAGTTTTGCATGAACCTTTTTATTTGGAAGCCCGATAAGTACGGTGATTCCTTCCGGTTCCAGCATATCTTTCCATTCCAGATTGGATTCTTCATCGAATCTTGCCTGAAGTTCGAGCATTACAGTTACTTCTTTCCCGTTTCTGGCTGCATAAATCAATGCATTACTGATTTTTGAGTTACTGGCCAGTCTGTAGGCTGTAATCTGTATAGATTTTACATCCGGATCCATGGCTGCTTCACGCAGAAGATCAATCACCGGATTATATTTATGATACGGGAAAGTAAGAAGTACATCTTCTTTCATGATCACATCGGTAACTCTTTCTCCATGCTCAAAGGCCTGGTGAGTGAAAGAAGTTCGTTCCACAGGTCTTGCATAGGTTTCAAAAACATCCGGAAAGTCCATGAAGTGTTTGAAGTTGTGAATTTTTCCTCCCGGAATAATGCTGTCTTTCTTTGTTAAGTTCAGTTTTCTGATCAAAAGCTCAAGCAAAGCCTTATCCATATCTTTGTCAAAAACAAATCGGGTAGGTTTCCCTTTTCTGCGGTTTTTAAGGCCTTTTTCTATTTTTTCTGCAAAGTTGGTACGAATGTCATTATCAAGGTCCAGCTCGGCGTCCTTCGTTACTTTAAAGGCATTAGCGGCAAACTCATCATATCCGAAATAAGAGAAAATGTGTGGTAAGTTGAAGGTAATTATGTCTTCCAGAAGCATTACATTTTTTTCTTCCGGATCTTCGGTGGGAAGCAGTACGAATCTTCCTACAAAGCGGGAAGGAATTTCAATAATGGCATAGTTGCTGGAATACTGCCAGTCTTTTTTTCTCATGGCTACTCCCAGATAGAGACTTTTATCTCTCAGGTAAGGCATTGGTGTATTTTCATGAAGAAGAATAGGAATCACATTAGATTCCACAACTTCATCGAAATAGTTTCTGACAAAATCCTTTTGTTTTGCGGTCAGGTTTTTGGAATTCTTGATGAATACTTTATGATCAGCCATTTCAGTCTGGATTGTTTTCCAGGTTTTATCGAAATTCAGCTGGTGTCTCATCACTATTTCATTAATTCGCTGAAGAATTTTGGAAGGTGGCTGATAAAAGGACTCGGAAATAACCTTTTCCTTAAAATCCATGGCACGCTTTAATCCGGCAACACGCACTCTGAAGAACTCATCCAGATTGTTGGAGAAGATTCCAAGAAAACGTATTCTTAAGTGTAAAGGAACTTTTTCATCCATGGCTTCCTGTAAAACTCTTTCATTAAAGGCTAACCATGTAATATCTCGTGGATTAAAGTGTAATGACATTCTAAATGTGTATATTTTATCAAAAATAATAATTCGTACAGTTTCTGTCCCTATTTCTTAGATTAAACTTTGATTAATTTTAATAATTTTGAAGCGTATGGTATTTCAGTAGAAAGCAGCTTTTGTTACTGATGATGTATTTGTAATATCTTTTTTATTTCCTCAACTTTTTTATACATTTTATTGAAGAAAATATACCTTGCTTTATTGTTAGAAGAAAGCAGTTCAGAATTTTTCAGAATCAAATCCAGGCTTTTTTCATAATTTCCACAGACTCTTTCATCCAATGTATAGTAATAGCTCAGGATATTGTAGGGTAAAAAGAGCATCTTTTGATCTGCAAATCTGATAAAGACACTATTGTTCATGATCAGGAGGTCATTTTGATATAAAGTAAGCGAGCCTTTTTTTTCGCTGATGACGTCTTCCTCTATCTGGGTAAGCATTTCTGTAATTTCTTCACAGATTTTCAGTGCATTATCAATATGAATGAGTTCCAGCTGATGAAAATAAAGAATCTGCTCGAGAAGTGTATAGATGGTGACATTGCTCCATATTTCGGTAGAATTTACATCATTATAGACTTCTGAAAGTAGCATTGCTTTTTGATTGATCTTTTCCGGAATTTCAAAACTTTCAAAACTTATCCGTTGTGAAAAAAAGACAACATCCATCAGCTTAAGCCAGGCATAAATCTTGAATTTTCTCAGATTCTCAAACCTCATAAAATAGAAAAGAGGAATATCTTTAGCCGCATAGATAAACTCTACATTCGGAGTGTTTTTTACCTTTTGCAGATTTCGGATAGAGGCTTCGAAATACATTTCCAGATCATCAATGTTGTAGATATCATGAATCTTGTTTAAAACAGCATTATTTAGATTTGAATTGTGAATCAGATCCAGTGAGACTCCAAAATGGGAAGCCAGTGAGATACCTTCATTCAGGGTGATGTGGCTTTTTCCACTGATTCTTCTATAGGCTGTATCATTGGAAAGCGCCAGTTTGTCAATCATGATTTCTACCAGGTTCTTCTTTCCCCCGGATTCTTTTAATAGCAGTTCAAAAAGGTTTTTCTGATAGTTTTTCATGGTAATTAGTGTTTGTTGTCAAAAATATCTAAAAAAAATAAATATTTGTTAGTTTTTAGATAATTAATCTTATTTATATCACCTCAATAGGATGCATTGTCCTTTCACAGCTGATTTGTTTTCTGGATTTTTGTATAGTTTAAAATATTGCTTATGAGAAAAAATTTACTACTAATTCTTTTCTTATTGGTTTCAATAGAAGGAATTAGATCACAGTCATTATCATTTGAGTATGATACTGGGGGAAATCAAATTGTAAGAAAATACTGTGCTTTATGTTTGTTTGCTGACAAACAGGCCCAAGTAGATCTACTGGCCAGTAAAAAGGAGTTTCCGCCTCCAGAGTATCAGGTCAAGATTTACCCAAACCCCACGAAAGATAAGGTAACCCTTGTCTGGTCTGCTGAGCTGGGTGCTATGATTCAGAAAGTGGAATATATAGCCTACAACTTCACCCAATACCGAGAGCTTACGTTTGATAAGAGAGAGAATAAGGTCATACTGGACCTTACGAATCAGCCAATCGGCATGTACGTGGTCGTTTTCCACTTGAGTACTGGGGAAAAACTGACTTACAAGATATTAAAACAATAACCAAGACGACGAACATGAGAATCAAATTCTACTTTTTGATAGCTCTACTCTCAGTAGTGGGGCTATTTAACGGACAATCTGTAGGGCAGATAGCAGGTGAAATATCAGTGTCTTCAACTGGAGGTGCCAATTATACAATTCCTATAGCTAATCTTCCGGGCATTAAGGATGTTACTCCCAATATTTCCCTTTCTTATTCCAGTCAATCAGGAAATGGAGTTGCGGGATGGGGCTGGAATATTGGCGGAATATCATCTATTACACGGGTAGCTTCAACAAAATTCCATGATGGAGTAATTGATGGGGTGAATTATAATAATAGTGACAGATTTGCTTTTGATGGGCAGAGGTTACTCTTGAAATCTGGCACTTATGGGGCTGATGGAGCAGAGTACCAGACGGAACAGTATTCAAATGTAAAAATCGTTTCCCACGGAAGTGTTGCCAATGGACCTGAATATTTTATGGTGTATTATCCAGATGGTAAAACGGCAAAATTTGGAGGTGGAAGTGGCTTTTTGGGCTCGAATACCTTTGAATGGAAGATGAATTACATTGAAGATGCTCAACAGAACAGAATCAAATTTATCTATGACAGCTACAATAATTATATCTATATCAAGACTATTGAATATGGTAACAATGCATCGGTAAATCCGGATAGCAGTCCGAATAAGATACAGTTTTACTATAAAGATGCAGCCCGAACAGATCAGGCTTATATTTATGGGGCAAGAAATATGTATTCACACAGAAAACTGGATAGGATAGAGGTAACAGGGAATGCTCAGCTTTACAGAAAGTATCAGTTAATGTATAGTGTTACTTCATTGAATTATGAAAGACTGGTGAGTATTTACCAATATAATGGAAGCGGTGAAACAATCAAGCCTGTTACTTTTGAGTATGATAACACTGAAAATGGTATTGCCAACAATTCCAAGACTATAACAGCTGTTTCTCCTGCGTATGATAAAAGCAACTGGCAATATACTTCAGGATATTTTGATAGTGATAGTTCGATTGATTTTATGACGTATCCTAATTCTAAGGATCAGCTTTACAGGTTCAATTCTGGACAACTCATTAATTCCAACTCTAATATTTCGGGAACGATGACCAGTGTTGAAAAATTCAAGGATATCTTTTCTACGAAATTGGTTTTACCTAATGATAAATACTATAATCTGGATGCGATATCTACTGTTATAAGCAATAATACAGGCTCGGTTACCAATGAGGAAATCATTAAAATAAACAATTATATTCCGAATGCCGCAAATTCACTTGACTTATCATTCACCAATTCATATAAATTTCCAACAGCAATAAATGACAGGTGTATTGTCATCAATGGAAGTAATACTTACTATTCCAGAATTCCAAAGGAATATTTTACAGGAGATTTTGATGGGGACGGAATTTCTGATATTGTAGCTGTAGTGCGACCTTATAGTGTGGAGCAGACCTATTATTGCGGACCTGCAAAGACGGCACCAGATAATAGACCACCACCAGACTGTTGTTCGCATGATATTACGGTTAATACATCTGAGGTCTTTCTGTTGAAATTAGATTCTCATAACTCAGCAGTACAATCTCCGGTGACTTTGGGCTATAATAGTGTAGTTACCGGTGAATCTCGAATTTATGTAGCGGATTTTGATGGAGATGGGATATCAGATTTATATATCGTTAATCCCGGACGAATTTTTGTGTATGGGATGAATAACGGAACTTTTACTCAAAAGGCCTCTTTTTCCCATAATCTTATCAAGAAGGATTTTCCCTGCTATCTTGCAGACTTCAATGGAGATGGAAAAACAGACCTGGTGTTTCCCATAGATAATGCCAATACCAATTGGTTTTTCATTGTAAGCTCCGGAGAATCGTTTGAGAGTAGTGTAAAAGATATAGGAACCAATTATTTTAAGCCTCAACTGGTCAATTCCTGTTATCCGGGACCATCACCCAATTCTCAGATTTGTGGGTATATGCTTCAGGTATACTATTATAATTTTGCAGATATCAATGGAGATGGAAGAGCTGATTTATTCTACCATGATATCCTGACTCCTCATAATGTACCAGACTATGGACCTGGGCAGAATGGAGCTTACCTGGCCTATGGAGATAATTATAGTATCAGGGATAAAGGAGGAGTCAAGTACAACATGGGAAGTAATGTGAATGGAATTCCTACTTTCTCAGCTTATGTTGATGGTTGGCAAAACAACTATACTTATGGAGGGGCTATTAACAAAGGAACCCCTATCTTTCTAACCAATTCCAATATTACCAATCAGAATCTAGATTATGCCTTTTTTGGTGGAGATAAGATCAAATATGTCTCATTCAAGAAAGATAACCGGGTAGATATGACCTTGAGAAAAATCAAGAGTAATGACTTGGTGACAGACATTACCTATGATACGGTTTTAGATGCAGGAAATGGGTCTGGAACATATACAGCTGACTCTTCTGAACAATATCCATACGTAAACCTTAATATTGCTCCATCAGTAAAGCTGGTAAAAAAAATTGAAAGAAGCTTTAATGGAGAATCTAAAATTCAGGAATACAGATATAAAGGTGCGGTGATGAACCTGGAAGGCTTAGGGTTTATGGGTTTTAAAGGGGTCGCTAAATCAGCTGTATTTGGTGGAACTATTACTCAGCCTCTTTGGACTGTCTCTCTACATGACATACAGAAAAGAGGAGTAATCAAGGAAAGCTATTTAAACGGAAGTGTTAATTTTGACTCTCCAAGTACTTTTATCTCAAAAACAGTTAATAGTTATACTACTTCACTACTACCCAATAAGGTCTTCGTGAATTTACCATCACAGATACAGCAAACGGATGTTCTGATGGGAACTGTTGTAAATCAGTATTATGATACTTATGATCCTTACAATAATCCTAAAAAGATGAGAACGGTAGCTAATGGTGGAGAAAAGATTACTTTGATTGATTATGAGGACAACCCGACAGGAATCGGGAATCAGTATTATATCGGAAGGCCTATAAAAAGTACAGAAACTCAAACATTGGGAACCGATGTATTTTCCACAGAGGCACTTTCCACTTATTCTAACGGGCTTGTTGCTCAAACCAAGAAAAAAGGAAATAATACAGATTATATCACCGAAGATTTTGTATATGATGTATTTGGAAATAATATACAGAAAACTCTTTCTACAACAGGTATAGCTCCACGTGTTGAGAAGATGCAATTTGATCCTACAGGAAGATTTCCTATCAAGACTACGGATGTTTTAGGAGCAGCTTCTACCTTTACTTATGATCCTGATTTTGGAATGTTGCTTTCCAGTACCAATAGTTTGAATCAGGCAGCTTCTAATGTTTATGATACCTGGCAACGAAAAATAGAAGAAAAGGATATCTATAATAATTCTACCAAGTACTATAATGAATGGATTATTTCCGGAGATTTCATCAATGGAATTAAATTAAGGGTGGTGGATGCTACAGGAGCTACCAAAGAAACATTAACCGACAACTGGGGCAGGGTACGTTTGGAAAGAGGATTATCCCTCAATGATAAATGGATAGAGAAAAGAACGGATTATGATGTGTTAGACAGACCATATAAAGTAAGTGATCCTTATTTTTCCACCACTTCACCAAGCAGATGGACGGTAACGGAATATGATGGATATGGAAGAATGGTTAAAAACATATATCCAACAGGAAAAATAATCACGACTTCATACAACGGATTATCCGCAACAGTTGTAGACGGACAAAAAACACAAACCATTACCAAGGATGAATGGGGTAACAAAGTTAAGATGGTTGACAATGGTGGAGCAATCGAGTATACTTATTATGCTAATGGGGGGCTGAAATCATCCAACTATGCCGGGCATATCATTAAGGTTGAACAGGATGGATGGGGCAGAAAAACAAAAACGTCCGATCCGTCAGTAGGAGGTGACTATACTTACGCATATGATGGTTTAGGGCAGCTTTTGGAAGAGAAAAACCCTAAAGGAAAAACGACATATGTCTATGATCAATACGGAAGAGCTATCCACAAAGAAGTTATGGGCGATAACACTGATATAATCGTTAATTTTAGCTATACAGCCCAGGGGTTGCTTGATTCTGAAACAGGAAATTCCAATGGTGTGAGCAACTCTTTTACCTATAAATATGACAGTTTTTATAGGGTCTCTGAACAGGAAGAAAATAATGGGGTAGCTACTTTCAGTAAACGATTTGTTTATGACAATTTTGGAAGAATCGCAAGAGAAAAGACGGAAACCGTTTTGGGTACCCTTTCCAGTATCGTTGATACCGAAAATATCTATGCTTCCTGCGGAATGTTGGTTGCTATAAATGACGGCAATGGAAAGGTAATCTGGAAGTTAAATAGCATTAATGAACAGGGGCAGGTGATTTCTGCCTATTTTGGTAATGGAACAGATATCAGTAATACCTATGATGCAAATTATTACCTGAGAGCGGTAAGGCATAAGAGTAGTGCAGGAATGATTCTATTCAATGAATACACTTTTGCAGCGAATGTAGGGTTATTGGAAAGTAGAAAGAATAATGTAATTACTGGTGGATGGCAGGAAGTCTTCAAATATGATAATCAGCTTAGGTTGATTTTATGGACAGATCCAAACGGAACCCAATCACAAAAATATGATACTTATGGAAGGATTGTTAACAATAGCCAGGTAGGTGAGTATAAATATACAGAAGGAAACAGATATAGAAAAAAAGGAATCAATTTAAATGCGATTGGTGACAGCTACTATAAGGTGAATCAGTTGCAGACAGTCTCCTATAATGCCTATAGAAGTCCGGTGAGCATTGCGCAGGATGGAGACGAAATGGTGAAATTCAGTTATAATATCCGTCAGTCAAGAGCAACTTCAGAATATGATTATAATAAAACCTTTTCATACTACGGAAAATATAAGATGTATTCAGATGATAAGACGGTGGAAATCATTACGAATTCTTTTCCTGGAAAACCTTCTGATGGTTTTGTAAGTACAAGAATTATTACCTATATCGCAGGAGATCCTTATTCAGCTCCTGCTGTGTATATCAAAGATTTTAATCCTAAAGAGCAAGTACTTACTGAAAGTATTCATTATCTTCATAGAGACTATCAGGCAACTATTCTTGCCATTTCTGATAAAGAAGGAAAAATAGAGGAAAGAAGACACTTTGACCCTTGGGGAAATTTGGTATATCTGGAAAAAGATGGGGTAAAAGTAGATGTTAAGAAAGGAGCTCGTGACTTATTTATAGAAAGAGGGTACACAGGACATGAGCATTTCTTCCAGGTAGGGCTTATCCATATGAATGGAAGAATATATGATCCTAAGTTGCATACTTTCTTATCAGTAGACAATAACATACAGGATCCTTTTAATACTCAAAACTATAACAGGTATGGGTATGTACTCAATAACCCATTGATGTATACCGATCCTAGTGGAGAATTCTTTTGGATTGCTGCCCTCATCTATGCTGCTGTAAACCTTACCGTTGATTTGATTGCCACGAAAGGAAATATGAATTTCGGACAAATTGCCTTATCCATTCATAGAGGAGCGGAAAGTGGCTTGTTGGGTGGGGCTACGTCCATCGTAGGAGCTATAATCGGAGCTGTAGCATTACAGGCAAGTAAGCTCATACCTTCCATCCCTATCATACAGGAGGAAAACTTTTATTTGGGTATTTCTTTCAATGTATCGTATGGAAATGGGTTTGGGTTTGGAGCAAGTATTGATACTACTTATAAGATGGGAGACTTTAATCTTTCCAATAGTTATGGTATTTCCTATTATGGCTATCATGGGGGAACCGGGCTTAGCGGATGGGAATATAGAAAATCTATAGTGTTTAATTATGATGACGGAAAGTTGGGCTTTTCTTTAGGATCAAACTGGTGGACAGGTTCCGGACAAATGTCTGAACTGACTCAAAAAACAGGATTGGTAGGGTTTCATTGGGGAGACTTTAGGTTTATGTATGAAAACGATGGCGGTATTCTGGTAAAAGAATTGGGCTTAGGGGATAGAGGAGACAGCTACAGAACAGCTGCCCTGAACCTGAGTATAGGAGACTATAGCGCTGGGTTCAGTTTAATGACGGGCTATAGAGGTCTTGATAACCAGGCTGTAGAAGAGGAATCCAGGATAATGAATAATAAAGGAAAACTTGTGAACCCTGTAATGAATGAAAGAGATGGTTTTGGAAGGAAGTTCAAATATAGTTTTGTAAACGAAACTGGAACACCTTACAGATTAGGAGCGTTATATGTAGGGTATAAAGGATACCGTGTGGGAGTTAATTCCGAACATGTGAGACATGCCATCCAGAATCGGGCTATCCACGGACTTATCAAGGACAAAGGATTTGTAAACCAGTCCTGGAATTGGCAGCCTTATTTTCAATATAAAACCCCTAGTATGTTTACTACATGGTAATGAAAATGAAAGAATTAATATGCATTTTTTTTATGTTTCTTGTTAATCAGAACTGCAAGGCTCAAAAAAAAATAAATTGTCAGGATTTAAATATCAATGATCTATTTTCAATTGTGGATACAACAATAACGTATAAAATTGTTCCCATGGCAGATTCATGGAATGATTCTAATGCTTTTTTGCAATTCAAAAAAAATGGGGAGACCAGATATCTTTCAAAGACTGATTATAATAATGATATTGTTGTAGTTCCGTCTGCTTACAGAAGAGGAAAATTCTATGTAGACAAGAAAAACAAGCACCTTATTATAAATGAATATTTTAAAAACCCTCAGGGAGGAGGTTGGATCAAAAAAATCCTTGTAGGAAAAACTGATGGTATTTTGTTTTTTAGATTTGAAAATTCATGTAACAAGTCCATCAAATTAGTCCCATTGAATTAATATTCATAAAAAAGACAGAATGCCGATTCATTGATATGAAAAAATTTCCATATTGATTTAATAAAACCTCGATTTAATCGGGGTTTTTATTTTTATTGTGTCATTTTGTCACAAAACGGGATATGGTACAAATGTTGTGAAATAGTGAGTGTAAATTAAATATAAAAATTAGAAAAAATAAAAATATTATGAGTAAAATAATTGGAATTGACTTAGGAACAACCAACTCTTGTGTTGCTGTAATGGAGGGTAAAGACCCTGTTGTTATTCCTAACGCAGAAGGTAAGAGAACTACTCCTTCTATCGTAGCATTTACAGAAGATGGAGAAAGAAAAGTAGGTGATCCTGCAAAAAGACAGGCTGTAACGAATCCAACAAAGACTGTTTACTCTATCAAAAGATTTATCGGAACACACTTCAAAGAAGATGCTAAAGAGATTTCAAGAGTACCTTACAAAGTAGTTGCTGGTCCAAATGATACTGTAAAAGTAAAAATCGACGATAGAGAATATACGCCACAGGAAATTTCTGCAATGACACTTCAGAAAATGAAGAAAACTGCTGAAGATTACCTTGGACAGGAAGTAACAAGAGCGGTAATTACTGTTCCTGCATATTTCAACGATGCTCAAAGACAAGCTACTAAAGAAGCTGGAGAAATTGCAGGTCTTAAAGTAGAAAGAATTATCAACGAACCTACAGCTGCAGCATTAGCTTACGGTTTGGATAAGGCTCACAAAGATCAGAAAATCGCTGTATATGACCTTGGTGGTGGTACTTTTGATATCTCTATCCTTGATTTAGGAGACGGTGTATTTGAGGTATTGTCTACAAACGGTGATACTCACTTAGGAGGTGATGACTTTGATGATGTAATTATCAACTGGATGGCAGACGAATTCAAAGCTGAAGAAGGTGTTGAATTGAAAGCTGATCCAATTGCTTTACAAAGATTAAAAGAAGCTGCTGAAAAAGCAAAAATCGAATTGTCTGCTTCTGCACAAACTGAAATCAACCTTCCTTATATCACTGCTACAGCTACAGGTCCTAAACACTTAGTGAAGACTTTAACTAAAGCTAAATTTGAGCAATTATCTGCTGACTTGGTAAGAAGATCTATGGAACCGGTTGCTAAAGCATTGAAAGATGCAGGTTTATCTACTTCAGATATCGACGAAGTAATCCTGGTAGGTGGTTCTACAAGAATCCCAATCATTCAGGAAGAAGTTGAGAAATTCTTCGGTAAAAAACCTTCAAAAGGAGTTAACCCGGATGAGGTTGTAGCCATTGGTGCAGCAATCCAAGGTGGTGTTTTGACTGGAGATGTAACTGACGTACTTTTATTAGACGTTACGCCACTTTCTTTAGGTATCGAAACAATGGGTTCTGTTTTCACTAAATTGATTGAAGCGAACACTACCATCCCAACTAAAAAATCTGAAGTATTCTCTACAGCTTCTGACAACCAGCCGGCTGTAAGCATCAGAGTAGGACAGGGAGAAAGACCTATGTTCAACGATAACAAAGAGATTGGTAGATTCGACCTTTCAGATATTCCACCAGCACCAAGAGGAGTTCCTCAAATTGAAGTAACTTTTGATATCGATGCTAATGGTATCCTGAATGTATCAGCTAAAGATAAAGGAACTGGTAAAGAACAGAATATCAAAATTCAGGCATCTTCAGGTCTTTCTGACGAGGAAATTGAAAGAATGAAAAAAGAAGCTCAAGAAAATTCTGCAGCAGATAACAAGAGAAAAGAAGAAGTTGAAGTATTCAACAAAGCTGACGGATTGATCTTCCAGACTGAAAAGCAATTGAAAGAATTCGGTGAAAAACTTTCTGCTGACAAAAAAGCAGCAATCGAAGCAGCTCACGGAGAATTGAAAACGGCTTTCGAAGCTAAAAATGTAGATGACGTAAAAGCTAAAACTGAAGCGTTAGATGCAGCATGGATGGCAGCTTCTGAAGAATTATATGCAGCAGGTCAACAGCCGGGTGCTGATGCAGGTGCTCAAAACGCTGGCGCAAACAATGCCGGAGGTGAGGATGTACAGGATGCAGACTTCGAAGAAGTAAAATAATTATTGATTAACAACAGTTAATAAAATATATAAAACCGTCTTAGAGAATTTTCTAAGACGGTTTTTGTTTTTATTGGAGTCATTAGCCAAGTGTTTATATACGTTTTGTTTTATGATTTATTTATTATTTTCAAATTATAAATTTCTAAGAGTTGTGATTAATAATAAATAGTATATTTGAGGATTAGACGATGTTTTTAGTAAAAAAATATGCATATGAGAATAAAATTCATCTTTTTGTCTTTATTATTATTCAGTTTTGCGAATTCTCAGATTATTTCCGGCAAAATTATTTCTAACGAAAATAACCAGGTGATTTCTTACGCAAGAATTGGAGTTGAAAATGAAAATATTGGAGCACTTACAGATGAAAATGGAAATTATAGCATTGACGTATCCAATATTGATAAATCTAAGAAAATAATTGTTCAATTAGGTGGTTATAACTCTTTTGAACAAAATATCAAAGACTTTATCAATTCAAATAATCATACTATTATTCTTAAAGAAAAAGTTAACGAAATTGCTGAATTAAAATTAACTCCAAAAACTTTTGAAAGTAAAAATATTGGAGTCAAATCAAAAGCAAAGAATATGCTGTATGGATTTAGCTCGAATGGCTCTAATCAAGCAGCTTATAAGGAATTTGCAATCCCATTTTCAAACAAAAAAAAAGTAAAAATTGAGAAAATACACCTTAATATAGCAAAGTTTAAAACAGATAAGCCAATCGTTCTCAATTTCAATGTTTATTCTAAAAAAGATAAACAGCCTGGAACGTCTATTCTTTTGGAAAATCTCAGCACAGAAATAAAGGGAGATAAAATCATAGACGGGACATTTACTTTTGACTTAAATGATTATTCTGTTTGGGTTGATAAAGAAGATTTTTATGTTTCTGTACAGGTTATGAGTGGATTTAAAGGCGATTTTGGTTTTAGTGCTGCACTATTAAGAACTGTTTTTGAAAGAAATTTTTATAGCAATTGGGAAAAAATATCTGCGGGAAGCCCAGCAATTAATATTGATGTGAAAATTGAAAAAGAAAAGAAGCCTGCAACATAGTTTTATTATCATAGCTTGTGAGAAGATTTATGTAACCCATTGTTAAGGCATTATATACAACTGATCGATACAGATGTCAAAACGCTAAAAGGTTCAGGTGTACTGAAGACGCACTCTGAAGAAGTAATTAACATTTAGTTATTGTTATTAATCTTTTTATATATATAAAAGAGTATTTATTTTGAACTACTATTAATACTGATGAATTAATTATTTGTCTATATTTACTGTGCTTTTTTTTCGATATGTTTTTATTAGCAAAATAATATGAAGTATATTTTTTGTTTCTATTTATGTTTTATAAGTCTTTTTGTAGCAGGTGCTGAAACCTCATTCTCATTACCATACTCAGGAAAGGTTAAAACAAGTTTTTCTCCATCCTTCACTTTATTTAATGATCCTCAGAAAGAAGCAAATGATATTAATTATTTGTTGAATCAGGCCGATAGTCTTATGTTCAGAGATTATAAAAGATCTTTAAACTATGCCAGAAAAGCTAGTCTGCTTGCTGAAAAAAACGGCGATTCTGAAAAAAAAGCCCTAGCTTATTATTATATCATTAGAAATCACTTTTTTTATCGTGAGTTAAAAGAAGCCTATTCTTATATTGAAAAAGGGATGAAAGAAGAGGCTGTGAAAACCAATCCGCTCTATAAAACATTATTTACAGAAGCAACAGCCACCTATTATGGTCTTATATCTCTGCCAAATAAGCAATTGGAAGAAGAATTTAAGGTTTTAAAGCTGCTCTCTAATGGAAAAGATATTAATTCGAAAATTCTGAAAGCTAATACTTATATGACGATTGGAGATGCTTATATCGATATGGAGGATTATCAGTCGGCTCATCTCTATGCTGATAAATCTATAGCTTACATTGAAAAGATCCCTGAGAAAGAGTATCTGAATGTTAAACGAATGTACTGGCGTAAAGCTTATATCTATTTTTATAAAGCATGGATCTATTTACAGCAGGAAAAACCTAAGGAAGCCTATCCTTTTATTAAGAAAGCCTATGATCAGGCATTAATTGAAGATCTTGCTTATACATCTCCTTTTCTGGAGGCGTATGGAGATTATTATTTTCAGACAGGTAGCTATCATAAAGCTATTGAATATTATCAGCAGACCATGGATAATAAGTCCCTGATGGGACATTCTGCAGAATATGTTCAGTCAAAAATAGCCTCAGCATACCGGATGTTGGGTGATCACGATAAAGAAAAAGTCTATTTAAAAAAATCGACAGATCAATTTAAAAAAAGTGCTTCAGAAGGCAGGATGCGTATTCAGGAAGGACTGGAAAATATACAGAAAGAGCAGGCTGAGAAAATTATTGAAACAGAAAATGGTAATAAAATTACTCTTACTCTTATCATTATTATCGCTATTGTAATATTAGTTTGGGCTCTCATTCGAAACCGAAATCTTAGAAAAAGGAAGAGAGCAATTATTAAAGAAAAAGAAAATCAGCTTCAACATAAAAATACCATCATTACAGAAAGAGAATATGCTATTGAGAAACTTCAGTTACAGGTTAATGAATCATTTTCTGAGCTGATACAGATGGCTAAAGAAAACTCTCCGCAGTTCTTTGCCCGTTTTCAGGAAGTATATCCGGAAGTATATGAAAAAATGCTTGCGATGAATCCAAGGATTAAAGTTCCGGAGCTTACCTTTTCTGCTTTTTTATATCTTGGATTTTCTACCAAACAAATTGCAACGTACACTTCAGTAACGGTTCATGCTGTAGAAATACGGAAAACCCGATTCCGGAAAAAATATAATATCCCTTCAGATATAGATTGTAATGCCTGGATGAAGAACCTGGTGAAATAATATAGGACGGTTTTTAAAATTATAAAGTCATCATGACCATGAACAAAAGTCTTTTAAAAAAGGAAACTGCAGATTTTATTATTGCGAGAGTTAAGAACTTATCAGCAGTTCACCAACCTCAGTGGGAAACAATGACTGCCAGTGAAATGCTTCTTCACTGCAACTCGTGTAACCGGCAAATTCTGGAAGAAAGCAGAGGGAATAAAAAAACTCAGATAAAACAGTACCTGTTGAGAATCTTTGCGTTGTATATCGCTCCCAATTTTTAAAAGAATATTCAGGGCCAACCGGAACATCATACCAAAGGCAAAGCAAATGACCTTGATTTTGAAACGTATCGAAAAGAATTTATTCATTTAATGAATGAATTTCCTATGAACACCCGGTGTTTAACTCTTTCTCATCCTACTTTTGGAAATATTTCAACCCGGAATGGGGAATTGCGGCATACAAACATATGGATCATCATTTGAGACAATTCGGAGTGTAAATCTTTAGTTCTACTGATTTGGCCTTACGTATTTTAAAAATCCTAATCGGTGATCGACTGGGATTCTTTAGAATAATCTCTTTCTGTTTTACGAACTATCTTTCCAGAGTTGGTAATAACTCATCCAGGTTCTGCATACACATGGTAAACCCTTCTTTGAATCCCATCTGAATCATCGTTTCTATATCTTCAAGGCTGTCATGCTGAAGAGTGATATTTACAGTAGTGATACCATTTTTTTCTGAAAAAATATTGGTCCAGTGAGAACGCGGTTTTTCCGTATTTTCTTTTCCGTTTTCGTCACAGAAAGCATCCAGCCATGTTAATGATTTCAGCTTATCTATTTTATCATAGTCTGCTTTACACCAAAGCTTTTCATCTTCCGGGCTCACCATTGCGTAAAGCCACATTCCGCCTTCTACAAAGTGTAAAGATTTTGTTTCAACGTGGTAAGGTTTGGGTGCCCACCATTGATCTAATAATTCGGCGGTAGTCCATGCCTGCCAAACCAGTTCAAGATTGGCATTGAATTCCCGTTCTATAACGATCGTGTTATTTTCCTTGTTTACAGAAAAATTAAATAAAAGGTTCGTTTTCATATTTTTTACTTTTTGATATTTGCTAATAATTCATCCAACTGACTGAATTTGGCTTCCCATATTGCACGGAACTGCTCCAGCCAGTGATCGATTTCTTTCATCTTATCAATTTCAAGGGAGTAATAAATTTCCCTGCCTTTCTGTCCCTGCTTTACGAGCTCACATTCCACTAAAATGCGAAGATGTTTAGATACTGCCTGTCTTGTTGTATCAAAATGTTCTGCAATGGCATTAGGAGTCATCGCCTGAAGAGCAATGAGGCTGATAATTGCCCGTCTCGTAGGATCTGCAATGGCCTGAAAAATATCTCGTCTTGTCATTTTATCTTATGAAAGTATAGTAATGTAAAATTAAGTGAAACCATATGGTTGCGCAAGTTTTTTGTGCATTATTTTTAAATAAAATATTGAATACCAGTGTTTATCGGTTCTCTGGGTAATTCTCTAATTCTTGGTGAAACTTTAAAGTACTGATGCTTCTATTCAATAATAAGAATTCAATAGTCCTGATTGTATCATATTGCTGTATATTTATTGCTTCAATTTATCATCGGAAATATAAAATGTATGAAAAAGATCATCGGTATAATAGGGCTACTGGCAGTGTTGACAGGTTGTAATAATTCTGACAGCAAAGGGCATAAAAAAGATGAACTGAAAGAAGAGAAACCTTTATCCAAAGAAAAAGAATCAACTTCAAAAGAATCAAAAAGCAGGATTTCTAAAGAGGAAGCTGTAAAATTAGCTGTAAAGCAATTTGAAGACTATCTACCTAAAATTCTTAAGACCTATGATGACGGGGTAATTGATCTTCAGGACCCTCATGTTGGAGATTTTACCGGTGATGGGATTGATGATGTAGCTATTTACTGGAATATTGCACCAGAAGGTGGAAATGCACTGATAGGGCAAGGATTATCATTGTACAAAAATGATGGGAATAGCGTTAAAGTAATCGCAGGATATGAACCGGATTATCTGTTTGCTTTTGATACCATCAAAAATGGAAAGATCATTGTAGAAAAACTGGAATATACAGAAGAGGATGGAAGATGCTGCCCTTCAATAAAAACTAAACATGCCCTTACAATCAAAGGAAGTAAAGTATATTAAACGAAACGGGCATCTTAAAAATCTGAAAACAATTCAAATTTTTAAGATGTTATTTTCTTTTCCAGAATATTTTTACCCCATTCATTGATATTATCCAGCAACGGAATGAATGAAAGGCCCAATGCTGATAAGCTATAAACTGTTTTCACAGGAGGTTTTGTTCCGAAAACAGTTCTGGTAATCAGACCGTCTCTTTCCAATTGCCTCAGCTGAAGACTTAATGTTGTTTCCGTAATAAAAGAAAGCTCTTTTTTCAGCTCTCCAACCCTTTTGTCACCGTTTTTTAAGTGACACAAAATAACTCCTTTCCATCTTCCACCTATAAGATCCATCACAAAGCTTACCGCACAGGGGTAAGATTTTTGGTCAATATTGATATAGGAAGTCACACATTTTTTTTCCATCTTTTTTATAGTATCTAAATTGATAGTTATTTTATGATAAGGCTGCAGTCTCTATTTTTACACAATAATAGACATAAAACAAGACATAAAAAAATGTATCAGTTAGCACAAATCAATGTAGCCAGAATGATTGGAGTGAATATCGAAGACCCTGTAATGAAAGAATTTGTTGATCATTTTGATTCGGTGAATCAGCTGGCGGAAGAAAGCAATGGATTTATCTGGAGATTAAAAGATGAAGAGAATAATGCCACCGGTTTCAATCCGTTTAATGACGATCAGGTCATCATCAATCTTTCGGTGTGGGAAGATATAAAATCATTGGAACATTTTACTTACAAAACATTTCATGTTGATTTTTTACGAAGAAGAAAAGAGTGGTTTCACAAGTATGGAAAAGCCTATTATGTCCTGTGGTGGATTAAAAACAATCAATATCCAAGTGTAGAAGAAGCCTTAGAAAGATTAGAGCATCTTCAGAAGAACGGACCATCGGAATATGCCTTTAATTTTCAAACGGTATTTCAGAAACCTGAATTGAATATTGGAGGCTAAGAGTCTAAATTTTGTATCTTGTCCCTCCATTATCCATACAAAATTTTAATACGATGCATCAACTGAGGTTTTTCTTTTTAATAGCAAGCTTTTCATTTTTATTTCAATCATGCCAAAGTCAGGGTTTTGATTTAGAGAAAATAATGCTTCCTGCTCAACAAACCGAGTTAAAAACAATGGGACTGAAAACCTATGGAGTCGGTGTGGGAACAGAAGCCGTTCAATATTCTATATATAAAGCAGAAATTGTTAATGATGGAAAGCTTCCCATCAATTTTGGCGGAATCAGGATTGAAGATGCTCCGGACTCAGAATATTATACTCCGGGAATGCTTTCTTTTTATGGAAAGGATAACGGGACTCAGTTTGAGGGATTTAAATTAACTCTTGAAAATCCGGATAATTTTCAGAAAATACTGGATTATCTGCTGAACAAGAAAGATAAGTATAAACTGGTTTTTGATAACGGTAAAGATAATGTGGAAAGAGCCAGGGTTTTTAGTGGTAAACAGAATGATATTACGTATCTGGTGCTGTCTATGGTGAATGAAAAAGGGAAAAAAGTGGGATATGTAGAAGCTATCAGTGCTAAAGAAACCCCTTTGCTAACATCCAGATTAAGCGGAGTATTCCAGTATTATAATGATTATCTTGAGTATCGTAAAAATAAGGCGGCTAATTTCAGTTATCTCGATTTTATTAAAGAAACAGATGACAGATTTTATAAGGCAAACAATAACCTGAAATAAATGAAGAATATGCCATGAGAAGTATTCTGATTTTAATAAGTTGTCTTCTATTTTCTGTCTCCATCTATGGGCAGAAAAATAAGTCTGATGATGAAATATCTACTCAGGATAAGATTCTTTTACAAAAATTCTGGAAAGATTTTACGGATGCGGTTACCAGAAATGATAAAGAAAAAATAAAAACACTTTGTGATTTTCCCTTCTATTGCAGACCTTGTCTTGATTATGTAGAAGCTAAAAACAGCAACCTTGTCACAGTGGAGGTAACCAAGGATTTATTTCAAAAAAAACATTATAAAGTCTTTTTTGAAAAAGAGTTAAAAACTGAAGTTAAAAAACATGAGAAGTTTACTATGCAGTTTTTTCATCCTTATTTTAATAAAGAAATGAACATACACGGCATTAGTTTTTTATATATGCTGATTCCACCTTCAAAAACATGGGAAGGTACTCAGGGAATGATTAGTTTGGAAAAAAAAGAAGGGAAATTTAAAATAACAGGAATTGACATGATTCCATAATTTAATCAAGTCCAGGATAAAAATGCTTTTAAGCTGAAAATTAAGTCTAGAAATTATCACGCTCCTAAAAAACGATAAGTTGATATTATGATAGTCATTCATGATAAGACTAAAAGTAACTTCCAGCTTCCCTCATCCAGCTTCCTACCTTAAAAACAACTCATAAACGATGCTGATGAGGCCAGGGCTTTCCTTTACCTGTTTCACAAAGTAATTTCAAACTTCTCAGAAACTGTCCCCAGGTATAATTGCATTCAGCGAACATAGGTGAGTAGGTATCCCAATTTTTGTGATGGAAAATTAATAAGGTACCACTGTCATATACTAATTGTTCGATCTGGCCTTCCATTTCAGGATGCATTTTGCGTAATGTTTCCTTATCTCCGGATAAAAGATGAAAGGAAATATCAGTTCCAATCCATTCATGAGCACCAGTGATGCAATGCCACTGGATTTCTTCAAAAGGGGTAAGCTTTACAATTTTCATTTCTTTAAAATAATCCGGGCCAAATGAGAATCGGGCAATGCTGTCAACTTCAGCGCTGGCTTTGGTATGTGGAGTCCACCATGCAGATAATCCGGACTGGCTGGCAATGGCGTGGTATACTTTTTCTTTTGAGGAACCAATGAGTATAGCGTGATAAATATGGGGCATAATTTGTTCTTAGGAGTTGGTTATTAATCTTTTTATTTAAAATTACAAAATAATACTAAAAGTTGAGGTAAATATCTGAGATAATGAACTTTTAGAAACTAATCTGTGGTTCTTATTATAAAAGTTAAAAAAGATTAATAATGGGCTTAAAAAAAGATTAGTAAGCCTTTTTTTGTAATTTCGTGTTCATAAAAACAATTCTGACAGTATAATACGAATATTCTTGTTTGTTTTAGAGCAACGTTTTTTATACCATGTAAACCAAATTAAAGTATGAAGTATTTTTCTATTGTATTCATAATCATTCTATTTCAGGCCTGTCATAAGAAAAAAGAAGAAAAGCAGGTGTCACCCCAAACCGAACTAAAGGAAGCTAAAGGTAAAACGGATTCAACTGTACTGGATATCCGTCAGACGGCAGAAATAATTGGCGATGGAAGGGATGACGTGATGTTGGCTGAAGACATCCGGTTCAATGGTAAAACAAAACGGATTTTTGATATCAAGGATTTTGAAAAAAATTTTGGAAAAGCGGACAGTACCAAGCTGATGGCTGATGAGCAGCCATGTTCCTACATTTTTGAAGAAGGAGATGTAAATGATAAATATCTATATAAAAACGGATCATGTTTTGAAAACAGCAAACAGCAAATAGGAATTAGCAGCTTTAGGTTTATCAAGGGAAATTTTATTCTGTATAAAGGAATCAGAATAGATTCAAATACTACGTTGGAGGATATCAAAAAGATATTTCCGAATTCAGTACGAAACATGAGTCATTTGGAAACCTATGATGAGGGAGAACTTCCGATGATCACATTAAGGGAGGATAAAGAAGGAATTTCAGACGGACATATTAATATATCCTTTAAGAACAATAAGATATATTCAATCTGGTGGTGGTTTCCTTGTTAAAAAAGCAGGGCCTAACAATTGATAAATCGGAAGTAAAAAGAGAATTAATACAATGGAAAATATAGGTGAATTTTCTGCAGACGGCTATGGCATGGCCATTATTTCAACAGATCTGTTTACAGAATATCTAAAGGAAAAGAAATGCCGAGGGAAAAAGTTGCTGTCTTATTTTGATAAGCATAAAGAACTTTTTTTGAGCTCCATTAAAGAGGGGCGGTTTCTGCCTTTCTATCAGATCAGTGTTTTCGAATATACAATTTTTATTTCTGTAGATGAAGAAAGTGTAGAATTACCACAGGGATATGATGAGGTTTTTAGATATAACAACTTCTTTCTTGAAGTGGGTGATTTGGGTCGGATTTGTTTTGCCAGCTTTGATTATCTGGAATACCGTCTGGAAAATATCAAACAGAATATAACAGATAAGGAAGATCAGATCCCGACAGGAGCAGACGGACATATTGAATCTTATTTTCCTGCAAAAGGTTTTGATCTGTCCAAAGGAATTTATGAGTTTGATCTGGTAGGATTGGAACGAACGGAAAAACTGGAAAGGGAAAGTAAAAATTATGCCTATGTTTTTATTTTTCGCAGCAATGAAAAAGCAGACAATCATAATTTTGAAAAAGCAGACAATGACACCCATAGCTTTGATATTCCGGGTTATAAAACACAGCTGAATACGAAGAATGAATACAAATAAAATCACCAAAAAATAGTAAAATGAAATTGACAAAATACCTCTCCATATTATTTCTAACCGGATTACAGTTGGTCTGTTATGGGCAAACAAAATCAGTGAATCCGCAACTGCAAAAAAAAGCGGAAGCATTTACTCAAAAAATAATTCATCTGATTACTCAGAAAGATTATGCAGCATTAAATCAGTTAACAACTAAAAAAGTGTATTGTTCCTTGTGCTTTGAAACAGCACCGGAAAAAAACTATTTTGTGGGGAAGGATGCTTTCTATCAAAAACATATTGGCACTATCTTTAACAAAGAATTATTGGAAAGACTGAACCGCAATGAAACAAAGTTTTCTTTTGACGGATCTGATCCGGGATTTAAAGACAGAACTTATATTGTATTATACACGACGCAACGCCGGAATGAATTTGGAGACGGACATGAAGGGGCTCAATTTGTCTTTTGGTTAAAAGAAGAAAAAGGAGCATTTAAGCTATCCGGAATAGAAACGATACCTTAGCAAAAATAAAAAATGATTCAAATGCTGAAAATACTATTATTTCTATGGTTCCCCATCAGTATCATGCTGGCCTGCAACTGTACTAAAGGTAAAAATGATGACCATAAAAACGTTATCATTTCAAAAATATATCACAAAAGTGGTCCTAAGGATACAGATACACTATGGGTTTCCCAGAATGACTCTACTGTTTTCAGAAAAGAAGATGTGATGATAAAGTACCCTGAGAGTCATCCTAAATTAACGGTACGTTATACCCTGATACATCCTAAAAATGATGCCTATTATTTCATTTACAATGATAAACAGCAGCTGATAGAAGAAGGAAAATATACGGCTCAGTACACATATGAAGGGATCTCTTACAACGATGGCAATTTTTATAACCTCAAGAGGTATTCCTATAAAAAGAACGGAAACCTCCAAACGAAACACTATCAGGAAGACGGAAGAAATCTTAAGACTGAGTTTTTCAATAATGATGGGCAGTTGACTGAAATAAAATACTTCAACAAAAAATCTTCAGATATAGAAAAAGTAGAGATCTATAAAAAAGGAAAATTAAAAGAAACCAGGATTTATAAAAGTTTTAATACTTATGATACTGTGAAGGCCGGAGAATAGTTTTCAATTCCGATTCAGCCGTAAAACAGAAAATGAATGCAGTCTGTATTACAGATTACGTGCTGCAGTAATAATCCAGCTGCAGAAGCCATCACCACCGCCCCATAAACAGGCAAGATATAAAGCCGGAAATATAAAACACAAAAGAAAAGGAAGGTCGGTAAGTGCTGTTTTATACTCTTTCTTTCTCAGTCTGATGATAAAATCTGTCAAAAAGCCAATAAATAATACGAATAAAATAAATGTCAGCAGAAATGCTATCCCTAAGCCAGCATCTGTAGGGTGCTCCCTTTCACGGTTATTCTGAAAAGCGATTTCTGCAAAAATATAGAGGCTCACCAAGGGGATGGCTGTAATGAGAAGCCGTTTCAAAAAAAGTTTAAAGATTTTCATAAGAGTATTGTATTGAACTTTAAATTAATCTTTCTAAGACTTTTTAGGTCTTATGAGGTAATAGAGTTGATGTTCTTCATCAATTAACAGCATATAGTCTCCGTTTTTAGGCTGGTATACAAAATAAGAAAAAGGATCCCTGAGATAATTGTCAGGACGTTCTATGAAAACATTCTGTTTATAATGCAGGGTTTTCTTTGGCATATTAATGGAAAAATAGGATGTTCCAGACCACCCACGGTTACCTGATCCATTTCCGCTTCCCCAGCTGAAGTTTTTTAGGCTCCAGAAAGTGCGGGCATTCCATTTTTCTTTTTGAACATGATCTCTTTTGATAAGTCCTGAAGATTTATCTATCTCATACCCTGAATTACTGAAATCAATAGCCTTTTTATTAAGTGTATTTTTAGGATAGCCATGCCAGTCTTTTTCAGCATAAAAATAATTCCAGATATTATCTTTAAATACAGTCAGTTTATACTTGTATTCATTCCCCGGTGATTCGGAATGAATAATATCATCATACATATAGTCTCTGTTTGCAGTGATATCTTCCGTTTCTGACACCGAAAATATTTTAGCATCATCTAAATTTTTATACGGATAATGAGTGGTGTCACCATCCTTCATCCAGTTACTGTAGGTATTCTGATCTACATCTACAATATAATCATTGAAAGTCTGATAATTATGCACTCCATTTTCAGTATTGTATTGATATTGAAGGCTGTCTGTTATCTGACCCTTTAGGTTTATTTTATACCATGTGTAGGTATTGGCAGTACCTGCTTTTTCCGAATCCCGGTCTCTTTTGGTAATAATCACAATGGTACTGTCATTTTCCTGAATTACAGGTTCGTGGATGCCATATGATATTTTAATGATTTCATAGTCCGTGTCTTTTAGGTTATCCAGGGTAGAGTATGATTTATATTGTTCCGGAAGTTTTTCAGATCTCAGTTTATATCGTTGATAATACATTTCGGCGTCTGGTAAAAGGATTACCGCAATGAGGATAATGCCCCAGAGTATAACAGATTTTTTTTTAAGATTGAATTTCATCGTGTTGGTTTTTTAGTTTTTATGAGGGCAGACAAAATACAATAAAATAAATAATATTGAAAATAAAATGTGGTTTAAATTGATTTAGACACGAGATATATGATAAACATTATCTACCGTAAAAAACCCATTTTTTTTAACCGTATTTTCACTGTTTTGGGAATTAATAGTATTTTTTATATTCACACAAAATTTAAATGAAACATGAAAAAGAATTATTTAAGTGCATTATTTCTATGTACTGCTTTAGGTGTTTCTGCTCAGCAGACAGAAGTTTATTTTAAATATGACGAGGCAGGAAATCAAGTGTATTGGGGACCTGAAGTCAACGCCAAACAGACAAGTAAGACTTTATCAAAAACAGAACCTCAAACAGTTTCTTTATCCTCTTCCCAGATTATCGAAGAGAAAGAATTCTGGAAACAGATTCGGTTATATCCTGTACCGGTAAGTGACATATTGACTATTGACTGGACTGAACAGGTGGACGGATTGATAGAATCTGTGTCATTATATCAACATAGTACGGTCCACTGGAAATTTCAACAGGTGAATTTGCCAAATCTAAATAAGCAGTTGAAAATTAATATGACGGGCTATGAATGGGGAGTATATGTACTTCGTTTTACCTTAAAAGATGGACGTGTTTTCGCCAGAAATATTACTAAAAAATAGTAAAAACACAATGCAATATCATGAAAAATAATAAAAGGAAAATAAAGTTATTTTTGACTTTCATATTGTCCTGCATTTCTATTTTGGGATTATCGCAAACAACGCCGCCGCAAAGTTTTCACGACGCCAAAGGAAATATAGAAGTAACTCAAGCAGGACAGCTACAATATACATTAGCCATAGATCTTCCTCCCGGAATAAAGAATACGGCTCCCAATATCAATCTTGTGTATGTGAGTGGAGCAGGCAATGGCCTTGCCGGCTATGGCTGGAACATTTCAGGGTTGACCTCAATTTCAAGAGTCGGGAAAAATCTTGAAAAAGACGGAGTTAAGAAAGCTGTACAGCTTGATTATTCCGATTATTATAGTTTTAACGGGCAAAGATTAATTTTAAAATCAGGTGAGTATGGTAAGGATGGCGCAGAATATGTAACTGAAAAATATTCTAATATTAAAATAAAATCTGTTGGTGCAACTACAGGACAAGGATGGCAGGGACCAGAATACTGGGAGGTTACTTTTGATGACGGATCTCAGGCCTGGTATGGCGCTATTACTTCAGGAAGTAATTCAGCACGTACCCCTATTGATTATAATATTGTAAAGTCAAAAGATGTTAATGGTAATTATATTACTTATAAATATTCTTTAGAAAATAATGTTACCGTGATCAGTAGTATTGAATGGGGAGGAAATGAAGTTCTAAATACTCCGCATATTAATAAAATTGAGTTTGTTTTTTTAACAAGGCCAGCCTCTGAAACAGCTCATATTAAAGGAATATACTTTTCCCAATCAAAGATGCTTGAATCCGTTATTGTATCTACAGGTGATAAGCAATACAAAAAGTATAGTATTACCTATAAAAAAGATGAAAGGTCATTCGCTTACAGATTCCTGGATAAAATTACTATTTTAAACAGTAATAATCAAGAATCAAATCCGGTGATTTTTACTTATGAAAATCCGCAACCTAGCGGTTGGGTTGTTAATGAAACATTACGACCGGGTGAAAAAGATTTAACAGGTGATTTTGATGGTGATGGTAATCTAGATTTATTACGATACTATTCGACAATCACACCACAAATTTCGCAAACGGGATTATATTTATATAGCGATGTTTATGGCTACTCCAATAAAGTATTTCTAGGAAACTCTATTGATTTATCAGACCTTAGATATGCCACTATTACTAATTTAAAGAAAAATAATACGATCTACAGTCGCCAAGGGTTTAATACAGTAAGACAAATCAATAACCCTTCAACGACTAAATTAGATCTCGAATTATCGTTTTATAGCATTACAGATGATAACCAGTTGCATCTGGATTATAAAAAGATCATCCCTAATGCGGATTACGACCGATCAACTGGATCTGTGGTTGCAAATGGTACAAGAACAAAAATTATTGTGCTCAAAAATGTTGATTTCAATGGTGATGGATTAAGTGAATTTATTTTACAATTAAACGACAACCGTTGTGTACCAATAAATCCAACGGATCCTATTCCTACTGGGAAAGTTAGCAAATGTGAAGCAACGAATAGATATATTGTTATTGATCCTGATCAGGCTGTTCAGAATAATGCGTGGTATTACGAAATATCACTTGACAATAATGTCAATGAAGATGCATTTGTCGATTATAGAATGGGTGATTTTAATGGAGATGGTTTGTTTGATTTCCTAAAATTAACCCAGGATAAAATCCCACTATTGATTACTTTTAAGAAAAATACTCAGGGCAAATATGAATCTGAATTGTCCTCTTTGTACTCAACAACTATCGGTACTTTACAGGGATTGTGGGAAGACAGTGTAGTTGGTGACTATAATGGAGATGGATTAAGTGATATTATGATGCCAAATGGGGTTATATCTCCTATCTGGTATCTATATACTTCCAAGGGAAATAGCTTCAAGGAAGAAACCAGAACTTTTGAGCCGCCAATGAAAGCCCGCTCAGTGACCCAAGAGAATGATGGTAGATTTACTATCCTGAACCCTAGGACGTTTATAGCATCTGATATCAACAATGATGGAAAAACAGATCTTATATCCCTGCAATCAAGCAGATATTACAAAAAACACTATGTTCAAGATAATAACCAAGCGGTAAAATATGTAATGGAACATAGCATAATGGCTAATATATTACCTTTTGGAACGGAATACCATCAGCCATATTATAGTTATAATTCTAGTCGTGAACTATATCTTAATCAAAGCAATTTGCAAGAAGAAATAGCTCCCAATTCATCTTATGATGTGATGGGGGTTGCTGTTGACCAGTCTATTGGGAATATGTTGAGAAAACTTGTATTAACTGGACCAAAGGCATTTAATCCGAATTATCCCGATGAAAGACAAATTATATATACCAATACATATTTTGATACCTCAATGGCAGCAAGGATAAAGAGCATTTCACAAGGAGGTATTACCACAGATATTTTCTATAAGCAGTTAGATAAGAAGAATCCGGGCTTATATGGTACGGCTAAAACAGAAAACTACCCGTACGTTGAAATTGACCAATCAGTAGGGATATATGTTGTTTCCGGACTTACACAATCTACAATGTCAGATAAAAAGCTGAAACAGGATTTCAGGTATAGGGGACTTACTTCGAATATCCTGGGCAGAGGGATGATCGGGTTCAGAAAAACAGCGCGAAGCTCATGGTATGCTGATGGTTTTGAAAATACAAAGATATGGTCCGGAGTAGAGATTGATCCAACAAATGATGGAATTCCGGTTAAAGAATGGTCCATCAGAACTAATGATGAAGCTAAGATATTTCCAGAAGATATTTCTGAAAACAATACTCAACTATTAAGTTTTAAATCTACAACATATCAAATTGATAAGATCCTCAATGGACAGGTAGTAGCGACTGTTTCTGATGCTGATAAGGCTAAGGCAGTCACAGCAATTGTTCCGAAAACTAATAGGGGGAAAGATTTCTTAACAGGTTCTACAGCAGAAAGTACAATCACGTATGGTGAATACTATCTTCCGTTACAAAGTACTGCAAATATTAATGGAGGGTATTCTGTAAAGACCTCGACTTATGAATATAATAATAACCCAACAGGAATAGCAACGGGTTATTATATAGGGCGTATTAAATCAAAAACCGAAGTTGTTCAGGCTTATAGTGATACGAAATCCGGAAAGGAAGAATATACGTATGAAAATAACCAGATAAAAACAATAAAAAAATGGAATGGTGATAATACGGGCAATATTTTAGAAACTTACAATTATGACGGATTTGGAAATGGTATCCAAAAATTAGTTGCTAATAGTATAGATTCTCAATCGCAAACTGCAAAAACCGAATATGATGCGAAAGGCAGGTTCGTGATAAAGACAACAGATAATTTAGGTCTGGAGACTCACTTAACTTATAATGATTGGGGACAGGTATTAACCCAAACAGATCCTATGGGTAACGTTCAGACCAATACCTATGATAATTGGGGGAAATTAGCGACTTCTAAAACCAATCTGAATGGATTAACTAGCTATTTATACGAAAGAGATAAAAATTCCAATACAATTGTCACCCAAAGTAAGGCAGACGGTGATATTTCACAAACGTTTACTAATAAACTGGGACAGGTGTACAAAGTTTCTGCCAAAGCTTCAATCGATGGACAGTTTATTTCAAAGGATACCCAATATGATCTATTAGGCAGAAAAATTAAAGAATCAGAACCCTTTTTTGAAAGCCAGGGCGTCAGTAAATGGAATGTTATGGAATATGATGATTCTACTTTCCCAGTCAAAGTAAAGGCTACTGCATTTACCGGAAAACAGACTGAAACTGTTATTTCAGGATTTACAACGACGGTTAAGGAACTAAACGGATACGGAAGAATTACATCTAAAACCACCGATCCCCTGGGGAATGTGATATCTTCTACAGATAAGGGAGGGACCATTCAATTTTCATACAATGCTGCTGGCAACCAAACCCAGGCAAAATATGCTGAAAATAGCGTGAGTACAAAATATGATTCGTGGGGCAGAAAATCTGAATTTAATGATCCGTCAAATGGTGTTTATAAGTATGAATATACAGGATTGGGACTACCAAAAAAGACTATAAGTCCAAAGGGAAACAAAGAATATGTATATAATAATTTAGGTCAGTTAACTACTCAGAAAGAGTTTTCTACTATAGATAACGGACAAACCACCAACAAAACTATTTCTTTTATTTACAATGAAAAAGGGCTGCTGACTAAAAAATCAGGAACGTTGAAAGGGCAGGTATTTAGTACTGATCTTACATATGATCCTCACGGCAGGTTAATCTCTTCCACGGAGAACAGTAATGGAAAGACTTATAAAGAAAAGGGAATTACCTTTGATAATAATGGAAAAGTCATTTCTTATGAAAAAGAATTACAGTCCGGTGGTACTATAACTAAGTTTACTGTCGAAAACATATACAACACCTGGAACGGGGAGCTTTTTCAGATTAAAGATAAAAATTCCGGGAAAGTTCTTTGGGAACTGAATGGCAGCAACGCCAAAGGACAGGTTCTAAAAGCTAAATTAGGAGCAAATGAGATAACAAATGTATATGATTCAAACGGATTCCTTACAGCTATTAAACATTCTTCACAGATAAATCCTGCAGTGTTACAGATGTCCTATTCTTTTGATGCAATAAAGAATGAACTGAAATCAAGAACTACAGCGGGAGATTTCAACATTGTAGAGTCTTTTGATTACGATGATAATAACCGTCTTATTAATTGGACAAATCCAATCACTGGAGTTAAACCTTCTACAAACAGAAATATCTATGATGCAAAAGGTAGGATTACAGGAAACGATCAGGTAGGCTCCACGAAGTTTGAAAATGCAGCAAAAATTTATCAGCCAACTGCAATGGCTTTGAATGCAGCAGGGACGCAAAATTACAATGGAGATCTGATCCAAACTATTATTTACAATGAAAATAATGATCCGGTGCTTATTAGTGGAGAGAGAACCCGTGTTAACTTTGAGTATGGATTGAATGGTATGAGGCAAAGGGTTGAAATTGAAAGATTGAAAAACCCGGGAGGAGGGGCTACCGAACTTAAGATGAAAGGAGATAATATTTGGAATCCTGATGTCCCTTTATGGCAGAGCAAACTTTCTAAGGTTTACAATGAAGATGGCAGCTTTGAGGTGATAGTAGATCAGTCTACGGGGCGGGAAAAGCATATTCTGTATGTTGAGGGTGATCCATATGCAAGTAATGTTATATATTTGAAAAGCTTTGGGGAGTCTACCGGTTCTTATAAGTTTTTACACAAAGATTATATAGGAAGTATTCTTGCCATCACTGATGAAGCCGGAAACAAGCTGGAGCAAAGGCATTATGACGCGTGGGGGAATTTTACGCATTTGAAATTGGGTAATGCACCTGTTACAACTGATAGAACATTTATTGCAGGCGCTTCACTGCTTATTGACCGTGGATATACCGGGCATGAACACTTTTCAGAAGTAGGCATCATTCATATGAATGGTAGATTATATGATCCACTACTAAGAAGGTTTCTCAATGCTGATGAAAATATTCAGGATCCTATGAATACCCAGAATTACAATAAGTATGGGTATGTGATGAATAATCCATTGATGTACAACGATCCCTCTGGTGAGTTTTTGATGTGGTTAGCTGGTGCGTTGGTGGGCGGATATTTAAATGGCGTAGCTGCCAATGGTGGAAACTGGAATCCCGGAAACTGGGATTGGGAAAGAACATGGAGTGCCGTTCTGGGAGGTGCTATAGGAGGAGCTGCTGTATCTGGTGCATTGGGGAATATATCAAGTAGTGCAGGAGCCATTAAAAATTTCCTGCCGGGAATTGTATCCGGAGGATTAAACTCGGCATTTAATGGTGGTAATTTCTTGGGAGGTGCAGTTGGTGGTTTATCCTATACAGGTAACTTATTTGATAATAGGATAACTTCAGCTAACATGAGTATAAGTTACAGATATATGAGATCTTCAGATTCTGAAAATGGAGTATTTGGAAAGAATTCAATATCTACTTTAGCAGATCCATTAAATGTTGTACTGTCTATTTATGGTTTAAAACCATATGGTCCAGCAAATATTTATAGCCTTAGTATAATTGCACCCTTATTTGCGCCCAAAAATACATGGATTGGTATTGGGAGCCCAGATGCAATGGATGAATGGGCAAAAAAATATATTAAATTCAGCGTTGATCCAGATGGACTTTTTATTGATCCTGCAGATCCTAAAATTAGAATAAAAGGGATAACAAATCCAGTTACTGGTAGAATAATATTAGCACCAGGCCTTTTTAATGGAAAAAGATCAAACTATGGCCTAGCTGAGGTAATAATTCATGAAGTTGGTCATTTTGAGAATTGGAAAAAAAATATATTGCAAGGTAATCATCCATTGATCGAAGATTTGAATGAAGTTTCATCCTATCTGAAAGCAGCAGAATGGACAAAAATACCAGATTCGGGAATCTATGATTATTTAAATTCAATGTCAGATTATATGTTAATGTTAAATATTAGAATAATAAAATGAAAAAAATCATATTAATAACAGCCTGTTTTAGCTTTATTTCTTGCTCTACACAAATGAAACTAAATAAAAGCAAAAATATTGATATTCTCGTAAAAGTACCTGTAGAGTTAATTGCAAATAAACCAGTAATTTATACCTTAAAAAACAATACTGATAATACATATATTATTGATCCATATGGTTTTGTGGGGAAATCATATTGGGAATTGAATAATGAAATATTAAATCCTATAAATTTTTCGAGAGGATATTACTCTCGGGAGGATGAAGATTGCAGAAATGATTTAATTATTTTGAAACCTAAGCAAAAAATTGATACAATTCTAAGTCTAAATTATATGGAAAGAGGAATATATGATTTTTCTAAAACAGGTAATTACAGTAGGAATATTGAATCAAGACATAGTAAAGAGAATGGTATGCCATTAAGTTGTAAACAATATATAAACGCCTTAGAAAAAAAAGGTTACATTATGCTAGAGGATAATATTGTTGCTAAGATTCCATTTGTGAAATAAATGCTTCTATAAATTATTACATAAGCCTGCTTTGAAAATATATTCTAAGCAAAAGTAGGGGAAATTCTACTTTTGTCTTCTTAAAAATTTATTGATACTCATACTTACGTAACGATCTAAATAGTGTATTCAAAGACTTTAGTAAGGGGTATTTAAATGGCGTAGCTGCCAATGGTGGAAACTGGAATACCGGAAACTGGGATTGGAAAAAAACATGGAGTGCCGTTCTGGGAGGTGCTGCTGTTTCAGGTGCATCACGCAAGAACTAAAGGAGTTGTCAGCTTATAGAGCTTCTGCCAAGTGGACAGGGTTTATGGAGAAACAAGGATTTGTTCATTTACAAAACGCTATTGAATATTTTTTAACACTGTCTAAAATTAAATTTTAATTATGAGAAAAATTGTTTTATTACCTTTTTGTTTTTTATTTATTTTTTGCTCGAATCAAATTAAGTTGAATAAAGGAAAAGATATTGATATTATTTTTCCGTTAAAACGTATTGATATACAGTCAACAGAAGTTACCAAGGAAGTTATAAAAAATAATACCAATACTACCTATATTATTGATCCTTTAGGTTTTTATGGAAAATCTTTTGTGTTAGAAAATGGAAAAGTATTAGATCCTTATTCATATTTTAAAAGTGGATATTATTCTAGGAATGATAGATTGTGCCACGAAGATTTGATTATTTTAGAACCATTTCAAACAATACATCATCCCATAATCTTCGATAAAAATAATCGAGCAGTTTATAGGTATACAAAACCTAATAACTACGAGGAGGTTATTAAATCCGTTCACAACAGATATAATGCCACAATTTTAGGTTGTGAATCTTATGTCAAAGACTTAGAGGCTAGAGGTTATAAGGTTCTAGAAGATAGTATAGTAACTAAAATTCCTTTACAGCCTTGATATCTTATTAGAAAAAAGCTTTTAAAAGGGAAAAATATAACATTAATAAGATTTGTGAAAAAGTTTAAGATTACTATTCAAAAAAAGTGGTTGTTTGATTAAAATTAATATATCAAATAAAAGTAATCAATTAAATAATCCACCAAAATCGGGAATTCTTGCCTTTGGTTTTTACACTTTTGTTTTAACTGATTAAATAATTGAGTCAAAACATAAATCATTTCAGATATTATAAAATTAAAGAATCACCTGTTTTCACGGAGCTTATTATTCAGCAATACCAATAATTCCTTTTTTCCGGGTTCCAAAACATCCGTATCAATCATTAGGATATCAGGTTTAGGAGAAAAAATACTTTTGATAAAATGCAGAAGCTTATTTTTATCCTTATATTTTTCCAGGTTTTTGGGTTTGATAAAGATATGGTTAGATCTGTAAAAACCTGATTCAAAACTTTCAATCTCCTTCCAGCTTAAAAATAGCGGACTTGACAGAGTAGAATTCAGGATACCTTTATCATTCATTTCCAATCCCGAAGTGCCGCTGTTAGCTCTGGTCAGCTGCCTGTATCGGATGTAAAGGATATATAATATGATAGAAATCCATAAGACCGAAACCCATTGTATGATAAAATCCTCGTTCATCAGTAGGTAAACAAAAAAAGATATTCCCAGCAGACAAAGGATAATGCTGATGATAATATTGCTTTTTCTGAATTTAATTTTGGTCATGTCTTTTCTTTCAGATCAAATTATAAAACCTGTTGAGGTATTTATTTTGAAATATACTGTATCTGCAGATTATTGTATTCATTATTATTGAATGCTTTTACAACTACTAATTTTGCTGTTTTGGAAGCCGTGTCAAAAACTTCAATTCCCTGTTGGGTAACATATATAAAATGAGTTTTATCGATAGATTTTATATCAGAAACCGGAATGTTTTTCACACGGAATTCCGTGTAATTTTCCCCATTAGTATCCATATAAAAAATATCTTTTGCAGTATTACCAATGATTTTATCACCACTAATTGTCCAGTTCTTTATTTCTGAAGGTAAAATTTTTCTCCATTTCATTTTTCCATTATCAGCATTGATCGCAAAAAGGCAAGTCTTACCATTAATAGGAAGCCCGAATTCTACATATAAAGTACCATCTTCCAAAAAGAATTTGTTGCTTTTGTGTGAACCATAAGTTTTATCCTGGAATACCCATTTGAAAACTTTTGGGTTTTGAATAAAGGTGTTATTAGGATCAGAAATATCTCCAGCAGGCAGATTGCCATCTTTGTTAAGGTGTAAAGCATAAATATTTCCACCATCTTCAGCAATAAACAGATTCTCTCCATCAGTCTGGATCTGACTGTATGTAGTATTGGTAAACTGATTAGGTTCATGATGCTGTTTTGGTTGGCCGGCTATTTCCACATCGCCGTCAAACATTCCGTAGGAAGTATCCGTACCACTTGGCCTGCTGTATTTGTTAAGGAAAACAGCAGAGTTCACAAAATAAGAATCACGGTATTTTACAGGCGCAAAATAATTGTATACTGTGGGCAATTCACTCAGCCATGTTCTTTCTCCTTTCTCCCTGTTGAAATTGTATAGCCACGCACGCTTTACATATTCCGGTTGCCCGGCAGATACCATCAGGATATTCTCACCATCCACTAAAGGCTTAGCCATGAATAAAGGAACTAACGGGCGCAGTACTGCAGCTTCAGCATTCCTGTCATTGCTCATACTCATTGGAGTGCCCTCATTTCCATAAATCTGTTGCTGCCAGATAATTTTTCCGGTATTAAGATCAAAATTGATGAACTTTCCACTTTCAAAAGGCATAAAAATATTCTGTCCGTCCAAAGTAAAAAGGTTTCTGTTGCCAGCCGAGTCTATCGGGCTTTTATATTGCCAGGCAATCCTGTTTTTATCAAGATCAAAATTAAAAATATTCCCTTCTGTAGCTACAAGTAGAGTTGTGTGTTCCACCTTATTTGGAGTTGCTTTCTGGGTATTGTTATGACAGCTCCAGAGAACTGATGCTGAAATAAGGAGTATTAGTTTTTTGATCTTGTTCATGGATGTTTTATTTCAAAAGTTTCAAAAGTTCTGCATTTTTATTGGCTTTGGCCATTTGTAGGGCTGTTTTCCCTGAAACGGTTCCGTTATCAGTTTCAAAAGTGATTCTTGATTTTTTATCAGCTCCCTGAGACAGAAGGTATTTTGCAATTTCAGTGTCATTCTTTTCTACAGCCAATAATAAAGCATTGTATCCGTCATAGTCAAAGAAATCCATAGGGGAATCCTTTTTCTTCAGCGGAAGCTTTTTGATGAATTCCAGATCCTTGCTTTTTACAGCAAGCAATAAAAGTTTTCCCGGATCTTCATTATCAATGATCTGTGGCTGGTGATTCAGATAGAGTTCCTTTGCAATTCCAAAATTTTCATAGAAGATAGCAGTGTATAATGCATTTTTCGCATAAGCTCCTTTTTGGATAAGATAGAAAGTAATTTCCGGACTTCCATATTCAATAGCACCATCTACCAATTTTTTTTCCGCAGTGATGTTGGCTCCTTTCTCTACCAAGTATTTAACCATAGGGAAGTTCTTTTTCCAGATAGCTGCCAATACAGGTGCTGTTTGTTCAGGAAGTGTGGTTTTAATTGGAAATCCCTGATCTACTATTTTCTTTACCAATGGAAAATTATTCTCACGGATAGCGGTATAGAAAGAATCAGTCTGCTGTTTATTTTGGGCACTTAATAATGAAGATAAACATAAGATAACGGATATTCCGAACTTTTTCATTTCAGGTATAATTTTAATAGGGGATAAAAAATAATTAATTTCAGAGATTACGGTAAACAGGAGGTTTATATGATTTCATTTTTCCATTCCTGAGCCAGCGCTTCCACATAATCTGCAAAACTGATGATATTATGGAATGTATGAAAAGTATATTCCGGCTGATTTTCAAGAAAATCTACATTGTCAAAAGCATGATCATGGGAGAAAAGAAAAACTTCTTTTGTTTGGGGCTCATATACAGTAGTTGCGCCATTAGCTTCTACTACAAAGCTGATGAAGTTTTTATAATCCATTGGCGGCTTGTTCTCATCGCTGCACTGTTCCTCGTAATAGTCGTTCCAATCATTAATTCCTGCTGAGCATTCTGATCCGGTGAACATAAACTCCTGATTATTTGAAAAACTTGGATCAGGCTGATTAAAAGACTCCCGGATACCGCCAATTTCGTTGAGTAACAGTTTGTGTTCTTCAATAAAAGGAAGGGGTGAGGTAAAACCAGATTCTGCTTTGGTTAACCAACCGAAAATTTCATTGTTTTTATTGGTCCAGGAAAAAAGATGATGAGGCTGATGATCAATATCCAAGCTCAGAACCCTTGCCTGAGTGACTAATTCTGTAAGAATGGGAAAGGTATCTGTAAACTTTGAGGATAATCTGATTTTCGTTTCTGAAACGGTATCAATTTGAGAAGGGTGAATAAGCCACGACAAATGCTCTTTAAAAGCTTCAAAATCTGTATTCATGATGTAATTTGATAGTCAAAGATACAGCTTTTACAGTGAATAAAAGGGAGAAAACAGGCAAACCCATGATGAAAAAGCAGTCCACCACAGGTTTGATCGTAAAGTGATTAATCAGATTAAAGGATTTCCACCTCTTCCGGAACCATAAACAGAATAATACATCCATTTTCCGATTGCACGGAATGTTTGAAGTTGGGAGGAGTGTACAGATAATCTCCCTTTTCCAGATTTCCGCCTGCGATAGTTGCATCACCTTCCAGAATGAAAAGTTCTTCACCTGCCGGATGGTTATGATAAGGATAGCTTGCTCCCGGTTCAAATTTTAAAAGGATGGTGGTAGATCTGTTTTGCTCAGGATCAAATTTTAAGGACTTTACAAAAATACCTTCATAATGAACTCCTTTCTCAATTAAAGGCTGCCATTCTTTTTGTCCGGTTTTTACAATGTAATTGTTGATGTTTGTGCTCATGATATAGTATGTTTTAAATTATTATTCGTGTGAAAATTGATCTAAAGACCATAAATAGCGGGGAAAGGTACTCAGTAAAAATGCTCCCGCACTGAATACAAAAACAGAATAATCCAAAGCCTCTTTACATCCGAAAGAAATACTCATGGCAGTTCCAAACAGGAAAGTAAGAACAGATGCGGCGAGTGATGTTTTACGCACCTGATATCCTGTCAGCAGTAAAATACCAATAATTAATTCTGCAGTAGTAGATAATACAGCAAGTGTTGGAGCCCATGAAGAAGGGAAAAATGAATTCACTTCAGCAGTATAGCTCACAAAGTTTTTCCATCCTGAAGAGTGTATTCCCCAAAGATTAAGCCGGCTGGCTACAGCAGATAAAAATCCGGATGCTAATGCTATTCTTAATAAAAAAACTGCGATGTCCTGTCTTGTTTTCATGAAGTAATTTTTAGGTCTTAATGACAGGTACAAAGTTCAGTGAAAGAGCTCGCCTAAAGAATAGACGATTCCGGGAAAAGCATAGAATATTTGACTGATTTTGGAATTCAGGTAAATCAATTATATTGGATCAGTTCCAAAATCCGGAAGTGTAATATTGTCTGTATGTGGTTGATTTTTAATGGAAACGAAAGGCTTTAAAAAACTTATGTTAGATTTTTACGAGGCAAAGATGGAATCTGCTTTATTGATTCGATGAAACGGCTGGATAACATTCGCTTCAGCAAAATCGATTATTAATGGATTAAACTCTTTATATTAATAAAATAGCTTCTATAGTCTTCAGAAACTTCCCACTTCCCACATCCGGCTTTTACACTTAACTCTTCACCGACTTTTGATAGTCTTTGGGAGAAAGGGAAGTATGTTTTTTAAAGAAATTAGAAAAGTAAAAAGGATCATTGAACCCAAGTTGGTAGGCAATTTCTTTAACGCTCAGTTTTTCATAAAGCAACAACCTTTTTGCCTCGGAAATGGTAAGACTATAGATCACATTTTGGGCAGTTTTATTGGTATGAAGCTTAGAAACTTCATTCAGTTTAGCCTCAGTGGTTGTCAATGCATCTGCATGGTAGGATACAGGATGGTTATTGGAGAAGTTATTACGGACACTCTCTAAAAACTTAAGAAACAAAGCATCCGGCTTCCAGATTTCATCACCATTGGCAATTTTAGAACGATTAATCTCTACCAAAAGTAATTCTACCAAAGAATGAGTTGAGGTCAGGTATTGGTAGGGTTTTTCGTAGATTTCCTTTTCAATCAGGTTGAGAGTATCTGTGAAAAATTCTGGGTGCTGAACGGTAATCATTTCATTCATTCCAAAATGACAGAACAATCCGTTGTGGAAAATCAACTCAATATCACTATCGCTTTTACAGAAAAAATCTAAGGTAAATTCTAGGGCTGTGAGTTCTCCATTCACAGTAATCAGCTGGTGAAACTGTCCGGAAGTAATAGTAACGGTTTGACCGCTTTTTAGGTTAAAAATATTCTCGTCAATCAGAATTTCAGCAGTCCCGGTATTGCACCAGAATAAAGTATACTTTATTACCCGTCCTGGAACCGGATGTCCTTCCTGATGAGAATATTTTTTTACTTCAATCATTTTTATTCATTATAATTGTAAGTACCCGATAGGGCTGAATCTTTTCACTAAATTACAAAGACTTCGGGATTTAGTGTCATATTTAATAAACGATTTTTGTTTAAGAAAGAAATTATTATTTTTCAATGACGGACTCAAAAAAGTATAATCTTTATTTTCTATATCTTTGCCACTGAAAACTAATATACTATAAAGACGACATGCAACTTAAATTGCCTTTCCATTTCGATATGGAAACTGCAGATCCTGATGATTCTATGACTCTTGCTATTTTAGCAACCCATCCAAAAGTTAACTTGGTTAGTGTTTCTGTACATCCGGGGGGAACAGACCAAATTGGTTTTGTACGCCATGTTTTACGAATTCTTGATAGAGAAGACGTTCGAATTGGAGCTGGAACTCCCAAATCTATAGCTAAACGTGTTTCGGGGTTTTACCGGGACTGGGTAGGGAATTTTGAAGATTCCAATGCAGATGATACTGCAGCGAATATTATGGCAGAAACACTTCAGAAATTTCCCGATTGCACATTGTTAACCGGGGCAGCACTTACGAATCCACATTCTTTATTGGAAACCGGAGTATTCTTTAATCGTTGGTTTTGTCAGGGAGGTTTTGCAGGCGATAATATTGTTGCAAAGGAACACCGCCTGGAGAAATTTGATGGAAAACTTGTTTGTGCAACTTTTAATCTGAACGGTAACCCGCTTGCGGCTGAAGCTTTGCTTTCAAACCCAATGGCTGAAAGACGAATGATTAGTAAAAATGTTTGTCATGGGGCAGTTTTCACTAAAGAAGATGCTAAACTGCTTATTCCGTATCGTAATCACAACAAAGGGCTAGACCTGTTTCTGAAGGCTGTAGAACTAAAAGAGAAAGCACTCCATGATACAGTAGCAGCTTTACTGGCAATTGATCCCTCTAAAGCAAATTGGGCAGAAGTTATCCCGTACAGAAAAAAAGGAGAATGGGGATGCCTGGAAGCAGAAAAGCATCCGGAAAAGAGTATGTCATTAATAACGACCTATATCCCAGATTTAACAGATCTTTGGATGGTTATAAAACCCTAATATTTAAAATCACTAAATAGTATTATCATAAAAGGCGAAGAACGCTAAAAAATAGCCTTCTCCGCCTTTAAAATTATTTTCCAAAATAAATCTGATCCTGCTTCTGCTGCTCATTATAAACGATTTGAAAGCTTACAGGCATATACTGATAAAGAAGTTTCCAGTGAGCAATCTTGGCGTGTTTTTTAAAGCTTTCAAAAGATCTTATGAAGATATTTTCAATCATTGTTCTTACATAGGAATTTCCATTCCGGTAAAGTCTGTCCATCAGTTTGATATGATGGGCAATAATATTGATCTTCGATTCCAGCAACAGACCTTTCAGGTAATTGACTGTCATTTGCATGATTCCAGCAAAGTTGTCCTGTACAGACAGCTGTATGATTTCATTGCGAAGTCGCGGATAGAAAAATTTTAAGTATTCAACAGCTATTTTTTGATTAATAGTTTGCATTTGTACTTTCATCATAATTAAGAATTTTTCAAACACTTTTTATTGCAGCGAAATGTATACCAAAATTTAAAGACATGCCGCAAAAATAAAAACACCTACAATCACAGCAATGTGAGTGAGTAATATCTCTGAATTGTGTCTGTTAGTCGTGTTTTTCCATGTTTTCCAGTCGGAAATTCTTCTGATTTTATTTTTCATAATCTATTGATTGTGAGTTATTTTTAATTTTGTTTAATTTAAACACTTTGTAATGAAACCGTTGAAATTTGTAATAAAAGGTTCATATACCATGACTGTAAATTTGTCTTGAATAGCTATTTTTCAGGTCAGAAGAAATGTGACTGAAGATTTTTTGTCTGTATTCTTTGCTGCAAAAGGCCGTATAATTGTCCAGAGAGTAGATAAAAGTGTTCTCAATGGCATTTTTTAACAGTGTATCTCCATTAATGTACATTTTGTCAATCTTTTGTAAACTTCTGAACAGGAGATTACTGTCATTCTGGCGGATCATATTTTTAATGCGCTCGGTAAAGTTGCGGATCACACTGTAAGAATTGGGTGTTTTTGTCGTATTCAATTCCGTTTCAAAGTCAGGAAACAGTTCGTTGATTTCCTGCACAGCTTGTAAATAGTTCATAGTATATATTGTTAAATGTGGTTTTGTTCCAACAGTTTAATGAAGACTCCAAACATGAAAATGATTAAAAAAGCAACAAACAGCAGGTGATAAGGTTTCAGCCATTTAGGAGTTTGTGGTCCTCTGCTTTTTAATCTTCTTAATTTGTCTATTCTGTTCAAGGTTTTCAAGTCCATTTTGTATGTTTTGAGAATCATGATGCCAATGGTGTACCTTTGAAAATGAAACTTGCATAATAATTTGAAAATGAAATAATTATGTGTTTATTTTGAATTTTTAAATGAAAAAAAGCGTTTCAAAATGATAAGGATTTTATCAAATTGGAAGAAACAGGAATCTTTTAACCAGATTAGTAGGTTTGATATCAACTACAAAAGTCACAAAAGAATTATAACGCTTAAGCTATTTTTAAGAGACAAGCTTTATGCGTAATAAGTACAGATAAGTTTTTTGAAAATCTCATATTTTCTTCTTTAGTGAACTTTTTCGCAGTATAATTTTCAACTTCTTAAGTGAACTAAAGTGTTTTTAGAATGAAACTTTTGTGACTTTTGTGGTTTAAAAAATCAGTACGGTCAAACCTGTTTTTTCAGTTTCATGTGAAGAATAGAATGAATATCTTTGCAGTCCAAATATTCAGAAGATGTTTTCAAAAATAATAGTACACAGAGTCGGAAATAAGATTAACGGAGATTCTCTAACGCTTTCCCAGGAGGAATTGAAGCTGGAGGAAGGAATGGCAGAGATGCTTGAGGATTACTTTTTAGGATCATTCAAGTCAGAAGAAACTTTTCATTTTTACAGTGATACCTATCTGGTGAATAACCCGATTTACAGTGCTGTATCTGAAATTTTTGAAGATAAATCCAAGTTTATCTGGGAGTCTGAAAATATTGCAAAACACCTTTTCGAAGCCGCTGAAAACCCTAGAGTTCAGAGTGGAGAATTGTTTATTGTCCTTTTTGAAGATGAAAGTGACCGTCCGGACAGAGTAGACAAGATCGGAATCTTTAAAACTGAAAAAAGAGAATCGTTCCTGAAAATTAATCCGGCAGAAGAAACATTTGATATTGAAAAAGATCAGGGGATTGGTTTATCTAAAATTGATAAAGCAGCTTTGATCTACAACAATAATAAGGATACAGGATATGTACTTTCGGTAGTTGACAACAACAAAAACGGAGATATGTATTACTGGTTTGAGGATTTCTTAAAAGTAAAACAGCGTGATGACGAGTATTTCCACACGCAGGAAGCTTTAATGGTATACAAGGATTATATCACGAAACAGCTTCCACAGGAATTTGAGGTTTCAAAAGCTGATCAGGCAGACTTCCTGAATAAATCGATTAATTTTTTTAAAGAGAAAGAAGAATTTAAACTGGATGAATTTGCTAATGAAGTATTGGGTGATGAGCATGTGATCGAAAGTTTTGTAAACTTTAAAACCGATTACGAACAGGACATGCAGGTAAATATAGCTGAAGAGTTTCCTATCAGTGAGGCTGCAGTAAAGAAAACCCAGAGACACTTTAAAAGTATTATCAAGCTAGATAAAAACTTCCATATTTATATCCACGGTGACAGACAGAAGCTTGAAATGGGAGAGGATGATAAAGGAAAATATTACAGATTGTATTTCGAGAAAGAAGTATAATTGAGAAAAGCTTTCGGGGTAGAATTCCTGATTTTAAAAAGTTGGGAGTAGGGAAGCCGGGAGCTGGAAGTTATGAAGATCCCAAGAACAGCCATTCGTCTTTTTTCCTTTTTAAGGTAAAATTAGTGATGGTGTTAATGGTAAATAATTAAAACTGAAAGTAATTTCCATCTTCTTTCTTCCATCTTCCAGCCTTTATATTTCTTAAATCGACTTAGGTTAAAAATAATATCATAACTTTATCACGCACCGCAAAATAACAGTTATGAAATTTATGATCATTTTCTGGACACTTTATATGCTGGTTTTCTGCATACCATTTCCTATCTTCCTGTATATAATGATTGAGGAAGTAAGTACAGAACCGAGAAATTCATTAGCCGTGAGCTATGGATATCTCGGTTTTTCTATTTTTATCTGGATATATGTTCTCTTTTTTCTCATCAATAATCTTATGGTGAAGACTTTAAAAGAAAAGAAAAGGATCAGCCATATCATGCAAAATGGAATTCCCAGAAATGCTGAAATTATAGACTATAAATTGGTAAAATACAATCCAAAAACCAATATGAATATGATTCATATTGTTCTTTCTTTTCAGAATCTAAGAAATGTACCTATCCGACAGGAAATGATGTTTTATGATACAAAACCACAAGAAAAAAGATTCGAGAAGGGGAAAGCGGTCAAAGTTCTTTTAAATCCTTTACCATCCAAAGAACCTTATTTTATTTTAAGGGGTATGCAGACTAAATTTAAAATCAATAATCTGACGATACGACTTGTATTTATTGCATTTATGATTGTTTATATAATAGGGCTTTATAGCTATTTTTATAGTAGGGAATCTTTTGATTTTGGGTGGAGGTTTCTGACTTTTGTGCATCCCATTATTCTCAGTGGTATTATATTCTTAGTTACGGTATTGATAGTCAGTTATATTGTTGGGAAATTTGTAAAAAATAAAAAAGATGAACAAATTCTTTTTGCCGGAAGAGATGCTGAGGCACAACTTATCAGTGTGAATGAAACAGGCTTAACAGTGAATGACCAACCACAGCTTATATTTCAGGTCAGTTTTAAAGATTTCAGAGGAAATGAACATATTGCTACCTATAAAACAATTGTAAGTCTTCTGAATCTTTCCTCTGTACCCAAAACAGGAACTGTAGAGATCATGTATGATGAAAATGATCCGAAGAAGATTATGATTCCAAAGATATTTTAAAAAGCTGGAAGCTCGAAGAGAGAGGCTGGAAGTTACTTTTAATTTTAATGACTTATCGTCAACCACATCATTAATTTTGTTTTAAAAAAAGTAAAACAGACGAATAGCTGTTCTTATAATATTTATGACTGCCATTTTCCATCCTCTATCTTCCAATCTAACTAAATCCAAAATCTTTATTCCGAACTAACGGTATTTATTATCTTTACTTCTTAAGCTGATCCTATGAAAACAACTATCATCGATTTATCCAAACCTATTCAGTACAATGCAGGAGATCCCTGGTTTATGAGAGTGAAAATCAAACACAAACCTCATAGAAAATCCCATTGGCTAATTCGTCTGGCATTAAATCTTCCGTTCAGGCTTTTTCCCAAAAACTGGACAGGCTGGGCAGATGATACGATTAAAAATATGGGACTCCACGCCACTACTCATATTGATGCTCCATGGCATTATGGTCCTGAAGTGGAAGGGAAACCGGCTAAAACAATTGATCAGATTCCTTTAGAATGGTGCTACGGAGATGGTATTGTCATCGATTGCAGTCATAAGGAAGATTTTGTAGCTATCACTGTAGAGGATCTGAAAAGAGATCTTGATAAAAATAGAATCACCATTCAGGAGGGAAATATTGTTTTAATAAGAACCGATAGGGATAAGCTGATGGGAACTCCCGATTTTGTAGAAAAAGGAACCGGAATGAGCCGTGAAGCTACGGAATGGCTGATTGATCAGGGCGTAAAAGTAATGGGAATAGATCAATGGGGATGGGATCTTCCTTTAAAATTTATGGCTAAAAAAGCAAAAGAACTCAATGATCCGGAATACTTTTGGGAAGGCCATCGTGTGGGAATAGAAAAAGAATATTTGCATATAGAGCAGCTTACCAATCTTCAGGCATTGCCACCATCAGGTTTCAAAGTCTGTGTTTTTCCGTTAAAGATCGTTGGCGGTTCTGCTGCTCCGGCAAGAGTAGTGGCTATGATGGATTAACAAAAATCGATCAAATGCAAAACTTGGTGATATTTTAGGAGGTGTAGTGGATATGCATGTGCTTAGAAAGAATCAATGAAATTGATTCCATCCTTTGCTCCCTTAAAAACAGGAAATAATGTGCTAAAAACTTTGCATTACCTTAAATACAAAAAATATTATCATTTCGCATTTGAAGCTGATCCATAAAAACTTATTTTAAAAATAGAAAGAGCAAACCTGCATTTGCAGATTCACCCTTTCACATAGTATCATTTTTAGCGTTCTTCGTTTATTTAACCCTTCTTCTTAAAAAACAAGGCTCTGTTGTATTCAAAATTCATTCTGGCAATATTCAGGACAGAAATTCCCTGTGGGCATTCCACTTCACAGGCTTCTGTATTGGAGCAGTGCCCAAATAATTCAGTATCCATTTGGTAAACCATATCCAGAACACGTTTACTTCTTTCTTCTTTACCCTGAGGTAACAAGGCCATGTGAGCAATTTTTGCAGAAGTAAACAATGCAGCACTTCCATTTTTACAGGTTGCCACACAGGCACCACATCCGATACATGCAGCAGAATCAAAAGCTTCTTCAGCAATCTGATGTGTTACCGGAATAGCAGTGGCATCAGGAGCCTGACCGGTATTCACAGAAACAAAACCTCCGGAAGAAATAATCCTGTCAAAAGCAGAACGGTCTACTTTTAAATCTTTCTTTACAGGAAATGCTTCCGCACGGAAAGGCTCTATCAGAATCGTTTCACCATCTTTAAAAGAACGAAGGTGAAGCTGGCAGGTAGTAGTATTTTTTAAAGGACCATGAGCAATACCGTTAATCATCATCCCACATTGTCCGCAGATGCCTTCACGACAGTCGTGATCGAATTCTACTGGTTCATCTCCTTCGGTAATCAGTTTTTCATTTAACGTATCCAGCATTTCCAGGAAAGACATGTGAGAATTTAATCCTTTAAGGTCGTAATTAACCAGTTTTCCCTCACTTTGTTTGTCCTTCTGTCTCCATATCTTAAGGTGTAAATCCATAATTTTTGTTTTTTATTTATAACTTCTTACCGTTGGCTGTATTTCTTCAAAGATTAAAGGTTCTTTAACCAGTTCAGGGTCACCATTTTCACCTGTCCATGCCCATGCTGAAATGAATTGATATTCCGCATCATTTCTCATGGCTTCCCCATCCGGAGTCTGATACTCTTCACGGAAGTGAGCTCCACAGGATTCATTACGGGTTAAAGCATCATAACACATCAGCTCTCCGATTTCAAAATAATCAGCAACACGGCCAGCCTTTTCCAGTTCGGCATTCATCTTGTCCCCTTGCCCTGAAACTCTTACATCTTTGTAGAATTCCTGTTTCAGCTTTCTGATTTCCTGAATGGCATATTTAAGCCCTTCCTCATTTCTTGCCAGTCCGCAATAGTCGTACAGTAACTTTCCTAATGTTTTATGAAAGTAGTCAACAGTTTTAGTTCCTTTGATATTCATGAAGTCCTGAATTTGGTTTTTAACTGCATTTTCAGCCTGCTCAAACTCAGGAGCATCTGGTGAAATTTTTCCTGTGTGAATTTCATCTGCTAAATAATTCGCAATGGTGTATGGAGCAATAAAATAACCATCTACAGAAGCCTGCAAAAGAGAGTTGGCTCCCAATCTGTTGGCTCCATGATCTGCAAAATTAGCTTCACCCAATGCAAAAAGTCCTGGAACAGTAGTCATCAGTTCATAATCTACCCAAAGACCTCCCATAGAGAAGTGAGCAGAAGGAGAGATCATCATGGGTTCTTTATAAGCGTCATATCCTGTGATTTTAAGATACATATCAAATAAGTTTCCGTATTTCTCTTTGATCTTATCTTTTCCCTGTTCTTTTATTGCCTTAGAAAAATCAAGGTACACTGCATTTTTCAAAGGACCGATTCCGAAGCCGGCGTCAATTCTTTCTTTAGCAGCACGGGATGAGATATCTCTTGGTGCCAGATTTCCGAATGCCGGATATCTTCTTTCCAGATAATAGTCTCTTTCATTTTCAGGAATGTCATTCGGAGCTCTGTTTTCATTTTCTTTTAATGGAACCCAGATTCGTCCGTCATTACGCAGTGATTCAGACATCAGCGTTAATTTAGATTGATAATCTCCGGATTGCGGAAGAGAAGTAGGATGTACCTGAATCCAGCTTGGGGAAGCCATTAAAGCTCCTTTTTTATGGGCCCTCCAGATGGCAGAACCATTACATCCCATGGCTAATGTTGACAGGTAATAAATCTTTCCATAACCTCCGGTTGCTAATATTACAGCATGAGCTGCATGCCTTTCAATTTCTCCGGTATCTAGGTTTCTTACGATAATTCCTCTTGCTTTTCCGTCAATCGTAACCAGATCAAGCATTTCATGTCTTGAAAATAACTGTACAGAGCCTTTTCCAACCTGTCTCATTAAAGCCTGATAAGCGCCCAGAAGCAATTGTTGTCCGGTTTGTCCTCTGGCGTAGAAAGTACGGCTTACCTGAACTCCACCAAAAGAACGGTTATTAAGATAGCCACCATATTCACGTCCGAACGGAACGCCTTGTGCTACGGCCTGATCGATGAGGTTTAAAGAACATTCTGCCATGCGGTAAACGTTGGCTTCACGGGCTCTGAAATCTCCTCCTTTCAAGGTGTCTACGAACATCCTGTATACACTGTCACCGTCATTTTTATAATTTTTAGCAGCATTCACTCCACCTTGTGCGGCTACAGAGTGTGCACGTCTCGGACTGTCCTGGAAACAGAATGCTTTCACATTATATCCCATTTCTCCTAAAGAAGCTGCAATAGAACTTCCTGCAAGACCCGTTCCTACAACAATCACATCAAGCTTTTTACGGTTGGCCGGGTTCACAAGCTTGGCTTTCTTTTTATAATATGCCCATTTATCTTCCAATGGGCCTTGTGGTATTTTTGAATCTAAAATCATGATGAGGTCTTTTTAATGATAAGTAAAGAATACATAAACAGGCATAAGGGCAAAACCTAAACTGATTATAATAGAGTAGGCTGTTCCAGTGATTTTAACCCATTTCACGAACTTCGGATGGTATAATCCAAGTGTTCTTACGGAACTGTACAATCCGTGGATCATGTGATAGCATAAGGCAATCATAGAAAGTACATAAATCACAACGTACCACCATTCTTTGAAGACAGTAACTACCAAAATATATAAGTCCTTATTTCCATTCTCATCCAATGGTGGATTTCCGAATTTATAGACATACCAGAAGTTTTGAAAATGAATCACCAGAAAGATCAGGATTAAGGTTCCGAGGATACCCATATTTCTGGAAGCCCATTTACTGGCTCTTCCACGTCTGTCGTTCTGATAATCACCACCGGATTTTTTATTTTTCAGCGTAATCATCAGTCCATCTACAGCATGAAGAATAATACTTGCATACAAAACATAAGAAACTATTTTGATAATGATATTTCCTGATAAAAAATGCGAATAGGCATTGAATTGCAGATGAGCCTGTTCCTGAGGGAGAAAAAGCTGAAGATTTCCGAGGAAATGAATCAACAGGAAGAATCCCAAAAAGAGTCCTGTAAGGCACATCAGCATTTTTCTTGACAATGTTGATAACATATATTTGATTTAATAATTAATAATATCCTAAAACTTTCATCCATAAACCTCCTACAACCATGTAGATGATTAAGAGCACGATTCCTATTTCAAGACCTCGAAGCCACCAGATTTTCAGATCTACATATCCGCTACCAAAGAATACCGGAGCCGGGCCATGTCCGTAATGAGTAAGTACTCCATAAATTGAACCCATGAATCCTAGCATCATTGCCAGTAGCATAGGCGGAATTCCTAAAGAAACACCCACACCCAGCAGGGCTGCATACATAGCTGCTACGTGAGCAGTAGCACTTGCGAAAATATAGTGACTGAAGAAATAGACGACAATAATAACCGGGAAGGCTACCTGCCAGCTCAAACCTCCGATTTGAATTTTGATAAGGTTACTGAACCAGCCAATGAAGCCCAATTCATTCAAAGAGCTTGCCATCATGACCAGAACGGCAAACCAAACGATGGTATCCCATGCTCCTTTTTCACTTTTAACATCTTCCCAGGTTAATACTGAGGTTAACAGCAATAAAGTTAATCCGATAAATGCAGTAGTTGTGGCATCAATAGACAACGCTCCACCAAAGATCCAGAGGAATAAAAGAATGAAGAAAGCTAACAGCATCAGCCATTCGTTTTTGGAAATTGGTCCCATTTCTTTTAATTTCTGAGCTGCCATTTTTGGCGCATCACCTGTTTTTTTAAGTTCAGGCGGGTATAATTTATATAAAACTAAAGGAATGACGAAGAACGCTACTAAACCAGGTACAAAACCAGCTGCTGCCCAAGACATCCATGTAATGTCGATTCCAAGGTTGGCGGCAAATTTCTGACACATCGGGTTACTTGCGGTTCCGGTTAAGAACATAGAAGAAGCGATGAGGTTCATGTAGTAACTGTTCAATGTTAAAAATGATCCCAGTTTTCTGTGTGTTTCCGGTTTTTCAGGAACGGAATCAAAGCTGATGGCCATAGATTTCATGATCGGGTAGATAATTCCACCACCTCTTGCCGTATTACTTGGAATAGCCGGAGCCAGACAAACGTCTGCAAGTCCTAATCCGTAGGCCAGTCCCAATGAGCTTTTCCCGAAAACCCTGATGAATAAAAAGGCAATACGGTTTCCTAAACCTGTTTTGATAAATCCTCTGGCAATAAAGAATGAAATCCCGATCAGCCAGATCACTTTATCTCCAAATCCGGAAAGTGCTTTAGTAATAGATTTTCCGGCATCTCCGGGAGCTACTACCTGTGTAAGGGCTGTAAATCCAATGGCCATCATACACATTGTTCCCATAGGAGCTGCTTTTAAAATAATTCCTAAAATAGTTGCCGCAAAGATGGCAAACAGATGCCAGGCATTCTCAGCAACACCTTCAGGGGCAGGAATGAACCAGATGATTAACGCAACGACAAATGTGATCGCAACGTTTTTAATATTAATTTCTTTCATGATACTCACAATTTAATCTGTTAAAATCTACTTTGTACTTGCACTATGAATAGATTGTTATTGTATTGGTTGGTATTTTCTACCTGATATTTGTAGCGGTCGAACTGTACACCCAGCTGAATTCTTGCTCCATAGTTTTTCAAAAATTCAAGTCCTACCATCGGGGTGATAGTTTGTCTTGGATTAGAAGCCAATCTGAAGTTGGTGTCCAGATATTCATATCGGCAAGACAATTCAAAAGCACTGAGGTTTTTGTGATTGATTTCATATCTCAGATTCGGAAGGAAATAAGCCCCCCGAATGAGGTACTGATCCGGATTATCAGGTCTTACTTCCGGAGCAATAGAATTGTACAGAACGTGGTTGGTTGCCTGTTTAGCTTCCAGCTGCATATCAAGACTCCATTTCGGATCAAACTGAACCATTGAGCTCAGGTCAATCCCTACGGCATATACTTTTTTGCTGAAAACCTCACCAATACCTCCATTCAGACCCACATTGAAATTGTATTTCTTGGATAGTCCGAAAAGTAAACGGGTAGAATACTGCTTTCCGTTATCATTATCATTGACCTGGTTTTTCCCGTTTCCATTTACTACAGATACAGCATATTGAAGAGGTATTTCCCCTAATTTTACCTGTCCTGTGGCAGAAAGTCCGATCTGGAAGCTTGTCCAGCCCAGTTTCCCGAATTCAGAGTACTGGTTAGACCAGTCCAGGGATTTGATAATATCGATAGGGTAAGTTTCCTCAATACCAAACCAGGGTCTGAACTGTCCTACGGTGAATGCCAGCTTGGGACTGAAAGTGTACTTCAGGTAAGCATTTTCAAGCACTCTGCCTTTAGGGTCATTTTTAAAATCTGCAAGGTTAGCCAATGCAACAACTTCCGTACGTTTACTGATCTGTGCTCTTACCTGAACCCTCATGTATTTCAGCATGAAATTATTGCTGGTTCCCGATCCGTCAGAATGATGAAGTCCGTTGACATCAACATCTTTACTCATTCCTACCAGATAACGTGCCTGAAAAAGCCCTTTGATCTGAAGCTGAGGATATTTTACATGATCTTCTTCCTGTGGTTGTGGTGTGGTCTGTAGAGAATCCTGTATCTGTGCATTTGCTGAAAACCAGCCCAAGAGTATGTACAGGATCAGACTTCTCTTTTTTAATGAAAAAAAGGCCATATCTATTTGTTTAATTTTTGCTTTTTTTGAATTGTATACAAGCATAAAAGTTTCTGTCTCTATCCTTGAAAAGTTGAGGTTAAGCACTGACGTGCCATAAATGATAAAAACTTTTGTTGCTTAGCTCTCTTCCTGAATTTTTATTCCAGTCCTAAAAATTTGAAAGATGGAGTTTCTTTGAAATTGGTATTTGATTTACCGTGATACGTCTGATAGTTGCTCAGATCCAGTTTCATCACTTTCCCTTTTGTACTCAGGTCAAAATCTTTAAGATCTACCCAGAATGTATTGGGAGTGAAAACGGTTTCAAAATAATATACCAGATTCTTCTGATCCGAAACAGAACGCCATCTTGTTGAAGAAATATTAGGTTCTGTAGGGGAAGAAATGCCGTATGGTACAGAACAGTTTCTGATAACACTGAATATGCTGGCTACAGCAGTGCGGGTATCAGCCGTTTTAGGAATTGCATCAATGTAATAAGAAGCTCTTACAAAACGATCAGCAGCACGGTTGGTTCCCGGAAGCATCACTGTTCCTGGAATCCCTTTCCAGTAATTGTTAAGCGCAAGCTGCTCATCAAAAATAGGAGAGTTGGTCATTACCGTGTAAGAAGGATCGTGGTGTATCACCAGTTTTCCATTGATATATTCTAATACTGCATTATCTCCTGAAGCATCAGAAAGAGATAGGTGAATGGTGGTAAATTTTTCTGTTCCCGGAATATAATCACTTACTACAACGAATGGCTCTTTTCTTGAAAACTCTACAGCTTCTTTCACTGTTGAGAAGTTGTCAAGATAATATTGTGCCCACAAAGAGATGGCAAGTCCCTTTTTTCCTCCTTTAGGATCAAATTTCGGATATTGAGATTCTCCTAACCATAGCATATTGGCTACTAATCCTTTTTCGTTCATTCCGTCTGCAGAAGCTATATCCCAGCTGGAACTTATCACACTTCCGTATTTGGAAGTCCATTTTACAGATTTAGGACCAGTCTGGCCATTGCGGTCTATTCCTTTTGGAAAAATCCAGAGATTGGCCGGAATCTCGTCACGCCAGTCCATAGAGCGGGCTGTAAGAATAGTATTTTGCGGACCTTTGTAAACAACACGGGTGCACGCTTCTGACGGATTCCATAATCCTACTGAAAGGACAAGAGAAAATAAAATTAATGGGAACTTTTTCATATAGTATTATTTGAATTTAAAATTTATATTGAATTTATTGTGAATAATTCAATGGTTTTCTATTCATATTCATTATTTGGTGATATAAATTTAGTTAAATTTGATTAAATAACATAATTATTTTAGCTGATAAGCTGCATTTCATGTTATGAATCATGCTTTAGTGGTTGAAAGTACTATTATTGGGAAATTTTTCGTATATTTTAGAAAGATCATACTGAAATGGGGCGAAAATCGATGATTTTTCAATGGGAATAAATGCTTGTTTTTTACTGTATGCTACCACATTACCAGAATGAAAATTACATACCACATCTCCAAAACCAGTTAAAAAAAAGCGCTATCTTTGATAGATAGACTGAAAAGAGTTATGAATTTTGTAGAATGTCATGAAGAACCTATCCATATTCCAGGTTCTATACAAAGTTTTGGTTATCTGATTGGCATTGATGCAGAATCTCTTTCCATTACTTTTTTAAGCCGGAACATATCGGATATTTTTAAAATCGGAAACCAGGATGAGTTATTCGGTAGAAAGCTTACGGATTTCCCGGAAAGTTTTCAGCACATTATTGAATCAGATATTTATACTTCCCTGGATCGTTTTACCAGACGGGAAAATGAAACCTATTTTGACAAAATCTTTATTGATAAAACGCAATATCATTTTTCTGTTTTCAGAAGCAGTGGATCTATTTTTCTCGAATTTGAGGAAGTTCTGATAAATCCGGATAAAAGAATTTCTAACAAATACGATAACTTTTATGTGATTGATGATGAACAGGAACTTTGGAATCACCTGCTGGAAACGCTTTCTAAAGTGGTGAATTATGACCGGACAATGGTTTATAAATTTATGATGGACGGTTCCGGAAAAGTAATTGCCGAGAAGAAAAATGAAGAGATGGAAAGTTTTCTAGGGCTGCATTATCCTGAGTCCGATATCCCAAAACAGGCTCGGGAACTTTATCTGAAAAAAAGAAAAAGAATCTTCAGCAATGTCTATGCAGATACGGTTCCTGTGGTAAGCAAAACCATTAAGGATATTGATCTGAGTCTATCTGCATCACGAGCTATGTCTCCTGTTCATGGGCGATACCTTAAGAATTCAGGAGTTTCTTCCAGTTTCAGTATATCGATTATCATTGATAATCACCTTTGGGGCCTGGTAACCTGCCAGAATGTGGAACCTAAGCATATTGACCTTGAAGACAGGGTGCAGGCTGGGATCTTCACAGCATTGGCTGCTAATGCTTATTCTTCTTTTAAATCAAAAAATGAACTGAATTACCGTCTTGAGCTGAATGAAAGAATTTCTGGTCTTAAAACGGAATTTTTAAAACATAATAATTTATTTGATTCTCTGTGGGAAAATAAAACAGAGATGATGAATTTGCCGGAAGCAGACGGTCTGGCAATTGTGTCTGATGAAAATATTATCACAGAAGGAGCGACTCCGGAAATGAATTGTATCAGCAGAATTGTACATTGGGCTTTAGAAAATACAAGTGACAGAATTTATATTAACCGCAGTTTCCTTAAGAATCATGGTGAGGACCTGGGGCTGTCTGAAAATACGGCCGGAATTATTATTTACTTTATTGAAAGGGATAAAAATGAGATGCTGATCTGGTTCCGTAAAGAATTTAATGAGCATATTAACTGGGCAGGAAATCCGGAAAAGAAAATTGAGGTGTTTTCCCAAAATGGAGAAGTCCGGCAAATGATTTCTCCGAGAACTTCATTCCATATTTTTACAGAAAACATTAAAGGACATTCAAAAAGATGGAATTCCAGAAATGTGAGTGCGGTACAGGCTGTAAGAGATTTGATTCTGGAAACTTCTCATAAGAATTACAATGCGATCAAAAGGCTTAATGATGAGCTGAAAAAGGTGAATGAAGAACTCGACAGTTTTTCCTACACCATCTCTCACGATCTGGGAACTCCTTTAACGGTAATGAAACTGAATGCACAAATGCTTTTGGGAAATATTACTGATAGTTCTGAAAAGAGTAAAACTAAGATCAATACAATCATTGAGGAAATAGACAGTATGGCTGAAATGATGCATGATGTCCTGCAGCTGAGTCGAGCAAAACATAGCGAGATACAACTTGAAACTCTGAAAACGGGTAATACCATTCAAAAGATCTCTGATAATGCAAAGATCACTTATGGAAGTCCGGAAAGTGAAATACTTATTAAGGAATGTCCGGATGTTCTGGCAGATAAAACATTGCTTCATCAGGTATTTCTGAATATTATCAATAATGCTGTAAAATATTCATCCCATAAAGATCAGCCTAAGGTAGAAATAGAGGGAACAGAAGACGGGCAAACCATTGTTTACAGAATTTCAGACAATGGAATCGGTATTCCTGAGGGGGAAAAACATAAGATGTTTAAGATCTTCAACCGGATGGATAATGCGAAGAAGTTTAAAGGAAACGGAGTAGGTTTGTCCATTGTTCACCGTATTATGAAAAGGATAGGCGGAAATATAGATTATGAGAGCAATAAAGAAGGTACTTCATTCATTTTAACGTTCAAAAAACCTTACATTTGAGAAACTTTAAAATGTAATTATGGTATCAGAATATCTTAAACAAAATACAGCCGACTATCACGATGCAGCCGAGAAACTTTTTAATTCTGAGAAGATTTTTAATAAAACCTTCACTTTAGAAGATTATAAAAAGATTATTCATACCAATTATCTGATGCTTCTCCACAGTGAAGACAAAATATTCAACAGCCTTTCCGGCAAGTATGCTGATAAGCTTCAGCTTGCTGAAAGAAAAAAACTTCCTCTAATAGAAAAGGATCTTGAAAGCCTTTCTCTGGACAATCAGACAGCATCCCACGATCTTGAATTTGATACAGAGCATGAAGCTTTGGGAGCGATGTATGTGATTGAAGGGTCTACATTGGGGGGAAATGTAATTGCGAAACAGCTTTCTAAAACAGATGGTTTCGATGCGGTTACTTTTAACTTCTTCGGATGCTATCAGGAGAATACGGGACCGATGTGGAAGAACTTTAAGGAGGTTCTGGATACTGAAGTTTCAGAAGAAAAGTACGGAGAAGTGCTGTCTGGCGCGAAAAAACTGTACTCATTTTTACTGAACGTCAACTAATTCCTTTTAATTCTAATAAATTTCCTGAAAAATTGCGCATTTTTTCAGGATTTATTAAATTTGGGAAGTTTCAAATTTAAATAGTAACTAAACAATAAATAATTTAAAAAGTAACAATATGAAAGTAACTGTAGTAGGTGCAGGCGCTGTAGGAGCAAGCTGTGCGGAATACATCGCGATGAAGAACTTCTGTTCAGAAGTAGTTTTGGTAGATATTAAAGAGGGATTTGCTGAAGGTAAGGCAATGGATTTGATGCAAACGGCATCGCTTAACGGGTTCGATACAAAAATTACCGGAACAACAGGAGATTACAGCAAAACTGCAGGTTCTCATGTAGCAGTAATTACTTCAGGGATTCCAAGAAAACCTGGAATGACAAGAGAAGAGTTAATCGGTATCAATGCTGGTATCGTGAAAGAAGTTACTGAAAACTTAGTAAAACATTCTCCGGAAGTAATCATCATTGTAGTTTCTAACCCAATGGATACTATGGCTTATTTGGTACACAAAACTTCAGGTCTTCCTAAGCATAAAATCATCGGAATGGGTGGTGCATTAGACTCTGCAAGATTCAAATACAGATTGGCTGAAGCATTAGAAGCTCCAATTTCTGATGTTGACGGTATGGTAATCGCAGCTCACAGTGATACAGGAATGCTTCCATTATTGAGCAAAGCTACAAGAAATGGGGTTCCAGTAACTGAGTTCTTAAGTGAAGATCAACAAAAATATGTAATCGAAGAAACTAAAGTAGGAGGTGCTACCCTTACTAAATTATTAGGAACTTCTGCCTGGTATGCGCCAGGTGCAGCTGTTTCTGTAATGGTTCAGGCTATTGCTTGTGACCAAAAGAAAATGATCCCTTGTTCATTAATGCTTGATGGAGAATACGGTCAAAATGATATCTGCCTAGGAGTTCCGGCTATCATCGGAGCAAACGGAGTAGAATCAATCGTAAATGTAACGTTAACTGCTGAAGAGCAATTGAAATTCGCTGAAGCTGCTAATGCAGTAAGAGAAGTGAATGGAGATCTTAAATTCTAATTTACTGAATTTTATATAGGAAAGCCGCGCCCGAAGGGCGCGGCTTTCTGTTTATTGTGAAGGTTTCATATTTTCTGGTACGAGCATGTTGATCGTGCAGCAATTGGAATGATTGAAGGATCTTATTTATTTTTATTTACAAACTCCCATACACTATTAATAAACTCGCTGTTTTTTTCATAATATAAAAGATGTCCACCATTAATAGAAACCACTTCCTGATTTGGAAATTGAAATGTTTGATAATGCCTTGTTCCTACAGCTTTATCTTTTTTTCCTGTGATAATTAATACAGGTAATTTGATCTCTTTCGTAATAGGAATATAGTTTTTATAATATTCCGGAAATTCTTTAGGCTTTGAAATAACCGCCATCCCAAAATCTATGATCCTGGGATGAAGAGAATCTACTATGTCCATTTGTTTAATGGTTTCTATATCATCTGTAAGAAATTTATAGCCAATACGTTTTTTTCTCAATAAACTACTGACTTTTGAAATTTCTGACTGAAGGCTGTCTTTAGGAATGTCTTTGACTGGGGTATGGAGTAGTTCATTTCCATATTCAATCTGTTCTTTTACAGATTCATCATTCAGGAAGTGGAGCGTGACATTGGTAAGGATAAGCCCTTTGGTATACTGCGGATATTTTTTTGCATAACCTGTTGCAATGATTCCTCCAAAAGAATGAGCCAGCAGAAAGATTTTTTTCAATTTGAGATATTGCCTAAGTTCTTCAATATCCTGAATCATTTTATCAAGATGATAATTTTCAGAAGTACCGGATTCGCCGGATCCGCGCTGCTCCATATAAACCATTTGCATGTTTTTTTCCAGATTGTTTCCGCCCATCATTTCAAATGAATGATATCCCTGGCCTGGCCCTCCCGGAACATAGATGCAGGCTTCTCCTTTTCCGGAGATTTTATATTTGATCTTTACATGATCCGAAGTTTCATAAAAACCATCAGACTGATGATTCTGAGCTGAAAAGACAGTCAGAGAAACGGAAAAAAAGAGTAGGAGAGCAACTGTTTTCATATTATTATAACAATCGTGAAGGAGTTTTTATTACTAAGTGCAAAAATTATTTTCCTTTCACCATATTTTCCCTGCTGATTATTTTTTTTAAGATAATCCAGAATTGGAAATACAATATGTGTATAGAAATAAATAGATTGATCTTTACAATTGTATATTCATACAGAACACGGCTATCTTTTTCTGTTAAAATTGATTTTTAAAGATTTTACAACCCATACTAACTTTGCTTTATCAATAAAAATCATAATACAAGCTCCATTCTCCAGTTTGTTTATTCTTAGCAAACATAAAACTTCCACTGTCAATCACATTCAGTTGAGCTTTGTTATCTGAGGAAATCTGAAAAACAAATTCAAAGCCTTCTCCAAAACCCTCTTTAAAGCCAATGCCCGGCTGGCAGAATGAAGGATAACCACCCAATTTAGTACTGTAACAGTGCTTAATGATGTCAAAATAGCTGTTGAAATGTCCTTCTCGTTCAAATTTAACAATTTCAGAGATTAAGTTGTAATCTATATCCTCAATTCCGCCACCATCCCATAAAGGAGCATCTTTAGGATATAATTCGGAACGTAATGGAAATGGTTTTAAATAAGAGACCGGACTTTGTAAATCTTTGATGACAATATTTTCCAGATTGTCATATTCCCGGATGGCCCAATTATCGTCCATTTTTTCAAAAGTTTCCGGAAAATCCTGGGAGATAAATACGGTAATTAACTTTTTGTCTTTTATCAGTTCCGGGACAAAAGGCTGGTTGGGAAGATAAAACTGGATAAGCGGCATCATTGGGTCACCATTTTTATCCAAAGGAATTTCTTCATCTTCAGCATAGGCAAATACCCGTCCGATCCATGATTCTTCCAAAACATTCATAGGTCTGAAACCACCGGTGAAAAATTCTGTGGCAGGCCTTTCTATTTTATCTTTAATTTCCTGAATTCTATTATCTGTTTTTTCCATAAGCTTTAGTCTTCGTTTTCTTTAAAATCATCCATCATCAAATTGTAATAGCCTGTGTATTCAGCTTTTTCTTCATCTGTAAAGGCGTCAAGTTCCAATGTCAGATTTTTGGCTTCTAAAGTCGAAATTTGTTGATTATGTTGGGTAAAGGCAAAACATCCGAGATATGAAATTCCGTTGTCTTTTAATTCTCTGATTTTATTACTCAGTTCCTGTTGGTTTAGAACTCCACAAGAAAGGGGCAGCTTCTTTTATTTCGGCAATAGTCATTGTGATTGATGTTTATTCAAAGATAGAAAATTGAATAATGATAAAGAAATTAATGAATAATGGGCTGAACTTTAAATCTCAGCAATTTTTTCAAATAATCCTGGATAATTGACCACCAAACCATTTTCATCAACTACAATATCTGCTTTGAAATCAGTCTGCAGGTTGTCATAATGATAAGTGTGTTTGTCAATTTTTGTGTATTGTTGAATAACCGGTTTTACAAGGTGATTCAAAATATCAATATAAATAACTTTGATTTCCTGAGAATCATTTTCAGCCAATTGAAGATTATTGATCGGTAAGGTATTTGTAAAAGGAGTCAAAGAAATATCAATGAAGGGAAACCCTTTGAAATCAGGATTAATTACATTGTTGATCTCCCATTCATCCTGCAGTTTTCGACCTGTTAATTTATTTTTAACGGTGTTGACTTCAGATTCGATGATAAATTCCAGGATATTCCAGTTAAGGTCGATGATTAGTTGGTAATCTACTGTATACATTTTACCTTCATAGGAACCAATAATTCTTGATTCTACAATAAAGTTCTTATCATCTTCTGTAAGGTTGAAATACTCCAGAGATTGGAAAGCGATTCCTTGCCAGATCAATGTTTTCATTTTATTTTGGATTGGATGTAGTGTTGATTTTAGATTCTTTTGGTAAAAAATTCCTGTTATTGGGAGATTCTTCTTTTCCTGATCCTGCTTAAAGTTTCCCTCGTTACCCCAAGGAACGATGCTAATTGGGTAAGAGGAATCCGTTGCAACATTTCAGGATGTTTCTTTTCGAGATATTCCAGTCTTTCCTGAGCAGAATACAGTTTAAAAAGATTGGCGAACTCTTCCTGTTTGTAAGCAATCTTCCGGATACAGTGACGGCCCAATGACTCTATTTCAATGTACTGTGCTGCAATTTTAAAGAGTATTTCTTTATTAAAAACAACAACGTGTAATTCCTCACAGGCAACCATATTGAATTCTGAAGGTTTTCCGCTTCCGAAGCTGCTGATATTGGTTGCGATTTCATTCTCAAAGAAGAATTCGGTGTTTTTTATAACAGCATTTATTTCGTAATAGCTTTTGCAAAACCCCGTATTAATATAAAATAATGATTTACACATTTCTCCCTCCTGAAGAAGCAGTTCATTTTTTCTATATACTTTTTCTGAAAGAGCAGGTTGAAGTAAAGTCCAGCTTTCATCAGAAAAAGAAGTAAGAGAGCGGATGTATTTCAGAAGGTTTTGCATTGCTGTTGTATTTATCATATTCTGCTTTATTCTTTGTTTCCCAATTTTGAAAAGCCTCCACATCTCCCATTTGGAATATATAATGGTTGTATACATTGAATAGATGGTTGTCTTCCATTGTTTTATGGTAACCAATCAGTACATTAGGATAAGTTTTATAATCTTTGGTAGAGAATTCCTTTAGAAATTCCTTTCATTCCAGCTTCATAAATTTCCAGTGCAGCAGCTAATTTATTTTCAAATTCAAATATTACGCCCTTTTCAAGATGTAGTTTTCCGGAGTTTGGAAATTTTTTTAACCCTTCATCATATTTTTCCTCATCAATTAACTTTATTGCATCACGAATTTCTTTACATTTAAATGTTTTCTGTGCGGGAAGCTGACAAAATCGCTAAAATAAAGAATGCACGTAGCATAGAATTCTGGTATTAGTTTATTAATAACAAAGATGCATTTTTTTGCAGGCTATACAAAAAAAAGAGCGGTGAAAACCGCTCTGAATTATTTAAAATCTGACTTTTAATAAACGCATCCGCATCCAGTTTCTCCTTCCTGACAGAAACGCATAGGTTCATGGCAAGGAAAACCACCGCCTCCAGGGCCTCCACCTCCAGGATTGCCTCCACCTCCAGTAGATCTGTAACAAGTGTCACCATTGCAGTAATAAGATCCAAAAGTGGGTGGGCAATAGCCGTCTAAACAAACTGCATAAGCAGTGTCACCACCACTGATCAATACCAATTGACTTCTTTTTAGTTTTTTTAAATTTTTCATAGTAACTGATGTTTAATTTGTTGATTACTAATATCTAAAAAAAATAATACACCAGCAAGTGTTTAATTCTGATTTAACGATTTTGTTGATGAAATTTGCCAACTTTGTTTGTCATTCTATTAATTAAAAATAAATTGCAAAAGATTAATTAATCGCTGCATTATGAAAAATATACTTTTCACTTTGTTTTTTACTCCTGTTGTATTGTATGCCCAAGAAACGATTCGTCAGGATCCTGAAATTATCAACCAGGTTTCGCAGGTAAGTACAGACTCTCTCAAAAGTCATATCAATTACTTGGTGGGTTTTGGAACTAGGCATACGATGAGTTCTGCAACGGATCCAAAAAGAGGAATAGGAGCTGCAAGAAAATGGGTGTTGAAAAAGTTTAATGATTATGCGAAAAATACGGGGGGAAGAATGGAAGTATTTATGCAAAACCAAACGCTTCAGCCGGATGGAAAAAGAATTGACCGTCCTACCGATTTAGGAAATGTTATTGCCATTATCCGTGGCACAAATCCTAATGATAAAAGACTATTTATGATAAGTGGACATTTGGATTCGCGGGTGAGTGATGTCATGAATATAAAAGACAATGCTCCGGGAGCCAATGATGACGGAAGTGGAGTGGCAGCACTTATAGAAAGCGCAAGAATATTGAGTAGATCTAAGTTTCCGGCAAGTATTGTACTGGTTGCTTTTTCCGGGGAGGAACAAGGATTATTAGGTTCAAAAATGCTGGCTGAGAAAGCGGTTAGTGAAGGTTGGCAACTGGAAGCCTTATTGAATAATGATATGATCTCCAATAATTTCAGTAGTGATACTCATTTAATAAATACCCATCAATTAAGAATTTTTTCTGAAGGTTTACCTTATTACGAATTGGATGAAAAAGCATTGGATATCAGAAAGTTCGGATTGGAAAATGATGGTGAATCAAGACAGTTGGCAAGATATATTAAAGAAATAGGAGAGCGTTATGTTGATCATCTTCAGGTCAAACTCATCTATAGAAATGACCGATTTCTGAGAGGTGGAGATCATACACCGTTTGTTGAAAAAGGTTTTTCTGCTGTACGGCTGACTGAGTTTAACGAAAATTTCGATCATCAACATCAGAACATCAGAAAAGAAAATGGGGTACAGTATGGAGATCTGCCGGAGTTTATGGATTTTGAATATTTTAAAAAGAATGTAGGCGTAAATATTGCAGTTCTGGCCAATCTTGCAAAAGCCCCTTCACAGCCTGAAAATGTAAAAATAGAAGTCAGTAAGCTTACCAACTTTACAGATCTTTCCTGGGAAAGACCTCAATCAGGGGAAATAGCAGGATACTATGTGTTAATACGTGAGACCGACGCTTCTATGTGGCAGAAAAAAATCTTTACCAGAGAGAACTCAATCAAATTGTCTTATTCTAAAGATAATTATTTCTTTGCGGTACAGGCAGTCAATGCAACCGGGAATGAGAGTCTGATTGTTTTACCAAAAATAAAATAAAATATTAACAGGAGCGGGCTTAGCCCGCTTTCATCATTAATCAACTATCCATTGGCTTTAGCCAAAACCTAACGTATTTATCTGTTATTCTATATCCAAGGTCATAAAAAAAGCAATTTCTTCAGAATTATCATATAATCTGGTATTCACTCCGGTGATGTTGAATCCCATTCTTCTGTAAAACTGTATGGCAGGATAGTTGGTGTTCTGGGTTTCCAGCTCAATCACCCGACAGTTCAGCTTTCTGGCTTCTTTGATGGCACTTTTAATCAACATGATACCGATTCCCTGTCTTCTGTATTGTTCATTGATCAGGATGTTTTCAATGTAAAAGCTATTGTTCCAGGTTCTGTGTTCGCAGATGATCCAGCCTTGAAGTTCTTCATCTGCAAAAGCTCCGAAAGAAGAGTCTTTTTCAATGAGGGTATTGAGTTCATTAATATCATCAGAATCGATTTCCCAGACTTTAGTGTAGGATAATTTTTTTTCTCTTAAGTTAAACTCAAAAGAACTATTGAATTCTATTGAAGAAACAGAATAGATGATGTCTGTAGAATATCCATTGTTTCCCCAATTCAAACTGGGGTTAGAAGTTAGCCTTTGTAGTTTTTTTATTTCCACGGATGATAGTTTTATTGAATTTCAGTACAGATTTCTACGAGATAATTATTAGGATCTTTAATGTAAGCCGTCTTTTGTCCCCAAGGTTTTACGGTAATATCCTCATACAAAACGGCTCCGTTTTTTATTGCTTTTTCAACCAGGGCTTCCACATTGTCAGTTACAAACCCAAGTTCAATTCCAAAAGGTTTAGCTTCTGTTTTTGAAAGTAGAAATCCTTTTTTGATATTGGATGCAGCTAATACAACTGAGGCAAAAGACAGAGTGGTTTCTCCTGTAATCAGTTCTCCATAGTCTTTTTCCGGAGTGATGAATTTTATCTCAGCATCAAAAGTGTTTTGGTAGAAATTCATAGCTGATTCTACATCTTCTACATATAAAATGACATATTTAAACTTAATCATATTATTATATTTAGGGATTTTTTGAATTAAAATTGTTTTATTTTTTACTTAGAATATATTCCTCATCTATCATCAATTCAACATGGGGTCCATTTTGAGGATAATATTTTAGACCCTCAAGGTGACCGAAATAAACCTGATATTTTTGAGTAAGCTGCCTTACCTTATTTCCAAATGAATTGAGATTAACTGTTTGAAGAGCATCTGTTTTCTGGCGGCCATTGGTAAAGAAAAGCATTAAGTTGCAGTGATTATTAAAATGATGATCCTTATAATAGAATACATTGAGGTTTTCTTCACGGCAGATAGAACCCAAATCATTAATGAAGAATTCTTTATTATTTAAAGGCAGGTTACAATCAATTCTTATAGAAAGAGTTTCAGCATTATTTTTTTTTAAATCTGAACCTACAATCTGTATAAAACGGTGCTCATTATTTTCAAAGTTTTCTCTTTCTACATGATAGGTTTTAGTAGAAAGTGATTTAAATGGAATAATGGAATCCAATATTATAGCATTTTCACGAACCAAAAGAACTTCTATTTCAAGCGCAAGCTGAAAATAAAAATCAAAAAGCTGATGATCTCCAATACTGATGATGAGCTGATTTTCATTGATGTTAAGATGTAAAAAAGCTTTTTTAAACCGGGATTTCAGTTCTTTCAGTTTTCCAATGAAATCATCTGGGTGATCAACCTGTACTCTTACTACCAATTCTGCGGCGTTATCTGCATGACCGCCACATCCCTCGAAAAACTTAAAAAACTTGAAATGATATAGATCTTCAGGGAATTTAAAGTACCAGTATACTCCTAAAATCATAGTGAATGGGTTGAGGAATTGAATAAAGATCAAATTTAAATAAAAATTCACGTTCTAAAACATTCAAAACCCCTAAATTTGTGATCAATAAAATTTTACTTGGATGCTTAGGAACATTTCAATTGCGGCAGCTACTTTTTTGTCCGTAGTTACAATCAATGCGCAGAAGAACAGAAATTCTCAACTGGAAAGGCCCAAATTAGTAGTGGGTCTGGTAGTAGACCAGATGCGTTGGGATTATTTATACCGTTTTTATAACAAATATGGAAATGACGGTTTCAAAAGACTTTTGAATACAGGATATTCTTTAAATAATGTACACATTCCTTATGTTCCTACCATTACTGCTTTGGGACATACTTGTATCTATACGGGATCGGTACCAGCCATTCACGGAATTGCCGGAAATGACTGGACAGATAAAGAAACAGGTAAAGGAGTATACTGTACTGCAGATGACAGCGTTCAGCCGGTAGGAACAACCAATACAAAAACCGGAAGCCATTCTCCGAAAAACCTTTGGTCTACAACGGTAACAGATGAATTGAGATTGGCAACAAATTTCCAGGGGAAAGTAATCGGGGTTTCTCTAAAAGACAGAGCTTCCATTCTTCCTGCAGGACACACACCAAACGGAGCTTTCTGGTTTGACGACAGTACCGGGAACTTTATCACCAGTACATGGTATATGAATGATCTTCCTCAATGGGTAAAATCATTCAACTCTCAGAATTTACCTGAAAAATTGGTAGCCAACGGTTGGAATACTTTACTTCCGATCAATCAATATACGGAAAGTGCACCGGACAATTCTCCTTGGGAAGGATTATTGGGCAGCGCAAAAACACCTACATTCCCTTACAGTGATCTTGCAAAAGATTATCAGACCAAAAAAGACAATATCCGTTATACACCGTTCGGAAATACGCTGACATTAAAATTGGCTGAAGCTTCTGTAGACGGAGAGAAATTGGGTGGTGATAATATTACAGACTTTTTAGCTATCAATTTGGCTTCTACAGATTATGCCGGACATAAATTTGGACCAAACTCTATTGAAGTGGAAGATGTTTATATAAGATTAGATCAGGATTTAGCACAATTCTTCAATTATCTGGATTCAAAAGTAGGAAAAGGAGAGTATACGGTTTTCCTTTCTGCTGATCACGGTGGAGCCCATTCTGTAGGATTCTTAAAAGAGCATAAAATTCCGACAGGTTTCTTTGGAGAAGGTGCTGAAAAGAACCTTAACCAAAAGCTGAAAGATAAATTCGGAGCTGATAAATTGATTAACGCAATTGATAATTACCAGATCTATTTTGACAGAAAAGTATTGGCGGACAGCAAGCTTGAACTGGATGATGTAAGAAACTTCGCTGTAAAAGAGCTGGAAAAAGATCCTACTGTTTTATATGCTGTTTCTGTAGACAAAGTTGCTGAAGCAAGTATTCCGGAACCAATCAAACAAAGAATTATCAACGGAATCAACAGACAGAGAAGTGGTGATATCCAATTGATCTCTCATGATTCTATGCTTCCGCCATATTCTAAAACAGGAACTACCCACAGTGTATGGAACTCTTACGACTCACACATTCCATTGATCTTTATGGGATGGGGAGTGAAACAGGGAGAAAGTAATAAAGCTTATCACATGACAGATATTGCGCCTACCGTTTCATCATTACTGAAAATTCAGTTCCCAAGTGGAAATGTTGGAAACCCAATCACAGAAGTTATAGGTCAGTAAACTGAAATATCATACAAAAAAATGAGCCGCTCCATAACTGGAGCGGCTTTATTATTAATTAATGGGAAAGTATTTTTGAAGCAAAATTCTAAAACAGAATCTATAACAATACTATTTTAAGGTAAAACGTCTGATTCATAAATTTAAAAACAATGAAATTATAAAGATGTAATTTACCTTTCACCCGAATTCAGATTATTTAAGCGTTTTGTGTAATTCTGCTCAATACCTGTTCAAGCAACTGTATTCTATCAAGCAAATCAAATTTTTCGTCTGTTTGTGGTACAATATACTCGCCATTGCTTTCAATAGTTTTATTTTGTACCAATGTATCAAGTAAAGTGTTTGCAGCTCTATTGGTCATTCCATTTTCGAAGAAAAATCCATTGGGAGTAGAAGAAATCAAAATTTTCTTACGGTTGTGTGAGAAAACAAGCCTTGCCCCATAATTCTCGAGACTTACATTGTTGATCCTTTTGGAGTCCGCAATTTCTCTTAAATAAGGATCCCAATGCCAGCCATTAAACTGTCGTTCTTTCATTTTCCAGATACAATAATCGTTACCTTCCCAAAAGAAGTAATATCCTTGATTAGAGTCTTCTCTGAATGAAGAATATTTCATAAAGTAATATTTCCAGTCTTTCGGATCTGCTGAATAGTCAGTAATTGCTTGTTCAATATTTTGTTGACTAGAGGCTGTTGGATTGGTAATGAAAAAATCCAGGCATTGTAGAATAACAGGCCGGGTTTTTTCGTGAAAATGTGTTTTATCATACCCTGGTGTTGTGAGAAATTTTCTGATGATCCTGGAATGTCCTGACATCAGATTCGTTAATGATCCATTACCTTGGGAGTAGTCTCCAAAACTTAATAAAAGATTGCTTTTTACATTGAAATCGGAAACGCTATCATGTTCATCAAATAATTCTAAAAATTTCTTTGCCCGATTTTTAAAGTCTTCACTCAAAGGAAATAATGATATGCTTCCTCTAAGAAGATCACTGTCTTCAAGTTTTTGAAGTATCATTTTATTTGCCGGTATTTGCCTGATGTATTCTTTCTTGTCTTTTTCTTCTTCGATCTGATCGGTTTTAAACGTTTTGAAAATTTTTAAATCCCCATACTTAATAAAATGTTCAGCTTCATCAAAACACGCACCTAATACAGTTTCACGTAATTCGTTTTCAGAATTTACGACCAGATTTCTTAACGTTCTGATTTGATCGTGGAATGTGTTACTTGGTGTTTTCAGATGGATAAAGCAGGCTGAAAGCAAAATCTGCTCGGGAAGAGAAAGACCTTTGGAATCAGAAAGAGAAAGCAGACAGCGTTTCAACAGATTTATTTCTTTCTGCTGGAAAAATAATCTTGTCTTGGTAGATTCAAATTCATTTTTATCTGTATAAAATATGGTATTCCAGAACATCGGATTTTCCTGTTCCTGCTTGCAAATAGCATCTAAAGTATCAAACAGAAAGTTCTGGTTCTCGGGATCGGTATATATTGTTCTGAGTAATTCTGCAGACTCAACTGTATTTTTATAGCGGACATCATTATGATCTTTCAGGTCTTTTTTGAAAGATAGCATAGAAGTAATGAAGTTGAAAAGGTTAAGGAAAGAATTATCAACCATTAATGCAATATCATTATCTTCCGTTGATCCGGATTCAAAAATAATATGCCACACAGAATCTATCCAGATCCCGTCTATAGATTCTTCGAAACGTTTTCTCTGCGCAGGTTCTGAAATGATCTCTGTAAATCCGGCCTTAAAATATTCAAACTCAGTTAAAGGTTTCCCACGGGAGTTCATCTTGATATATAAATCATCAGTAAGCCCTACTTTATTCATATCCAATTTGTAGAAATAAAAAGGAGAATCACTGATAATGTCCCAAACAGAATCAATATCTAGTTTTTCATATCTTGACTCAATGTCCTTAAGTACAACAAGCATAGCCAGAATACTGGGATCGTAATTCCATGTTTCAAAATACCAGGATTGGTTAGTGATTTCTTTATCGATTGTTTGTTGTGAAAAATCAGGTCTGAAGAGAATTAAATTCCTGTAAAACTCAGTAGTACTGTGCCTTGTTTCATAGAGAAAATTAGCCAGAAAAGCTGTACTATCCTCAGAAATATTTTCTTTTACAGAGACAAACCAATACAGGAGCCAAAGTGTGGTTAATCTTTGTTGCCCGTCAATAGGAACAAAAGTGATGGAGTTGTTGTCGTCCTTTTCATTAAATCCATAAATGAAGTCGAGCTCAATTTCAAGCTTGGGATCGGATTGTTTTTTACAGATAAAATCAAACAGAACATCTAAAAAATCCTTTCGGATTTTATTCGTTTTATGGTCTGTTCTTCCCTGTGCATAATCTCGTTGAATGATAGGGATTTCAACTTTATTGTTCAATATTTCAATATAATTATTTCTCATGCTCTTCAACGGTTATGGTTTTTTTGTATAATTTGATGCAGTCACGTATTTCATCTAAATAAGTTTCCCGTTCATGTTGGGTCCAGACAGAATAATGACGGCTGTTATCGGATGCATAGTATTTCAGAAAAATTCTTTTGGTAGCCAAAGGAATAAATGCTCCTGATCTGTCCATCTCAATGATTTTTTTTCGTTTCACTTCAAAAACAGAATTGCTTAATGAAATATTTTCAGTAAGCCCAAGTAATGCCATATTCTGAATGGTATGCAGATAATCGTTTTCATTACTGTCGTCAGAAGGAATGAGTTTTAAAATCTTTTCGCTTAGAGCTTTAAACTCCTCGTATCGGTACGTCTTTTCATCAATTGAATGAACTTCTTTGATTATTTTTTCTGCTTTCTCTTTATCAATCGCTACATTTAATAATATATTGGTATGGGAACGAAGCCAGTTGAACCATTCTTCTCTTTTATTTTCATTAATACCCTCAATGTTTTGTGCATGAATATGTTCCAGACTTTTTGTTATACTTTTATACATCTCAAAAGGAAAAAACTCATGACTGTTATTATTGGCTCTTATTAATTCTATATTGATTAAAAGTAAAACTCTGATTATTTTATCATGATCACTGCTTTTGTCATAGCTCAGTTCTTCCCAATTATCATCAATACTATCTGCAATTAATTGATCTATTTCTTTTTCAAACTTCAGTTTGGTATTTTCTTTTTTTATTTTTATAAGATTACCAATCGAAATGCCTGTTGTAATAAGATAACCGATTTTGTGATAAAGGTTTTTGTTTGAATACCAATAAACTAATGAACGATAAATTTCTTCTACTTCTACCCATTTTTTCCAAAGAGAATCAAACGTTTCTTTTTCATCAAAGAAATGAATAAAGCTGAATAAAGGATCTCTTTCATCTGGTTTTTTCTTGGCAATAATATCAAATAAATATTCAATTTTATTGTTGTAGGTATCTGGCTTTTCGTTTGAAATAAATGCCCAGAATTTTGGATTATTGAGTTGGTTTTCGATCTCATCCCAAATCTGAACCAATTGTGTTCTGCGTTTAATTTTGTCATCTTCAGCCATTCCTTTGAAGCTGTCAGAATTCACAAACTTAGCTTTAATAAGTTCAGCACTTGTAAGTGGGATTTTACCGCGATTTAAACGGGTAAACAGTTCTTCACTTTTCTTTTGTTCATCTTTTACTTCATACCAAATTACCTGTACACTCCATTCAGGGGTTTCTTTTTCCTCTTTATCATTGAGGGAGATACTAGGTAGGATAATTTTTAACATTTCATCCTTTACCTGTCTTGGAATACCTTTATCACCGTTTTCAAACCATTCCTTAATACACTGATAAGCTTCGCTCATATAGTACAGATCAGGTTTAGTACAGTTAATTTCATTAGTCTCCAAAAATGTTTTGGATTCAAGTCTTGTTTTGTAATAAATGGAATATAGATTATCAGTATAACCCTCAGATTTTAAATTGTTGTGAAGATATTCCAGTGTTAAATAGGTGATAATCCGGTGAAGAGTTGTTAAACGCTGCTGTCCGTCAATAAGCTCAAAACCTTCTATAGAGTTTCCGTCAATATCTTTCCATATATGCTTCTTTACAACTACAGGCTGAAGGCAATAGTAGGTTTTAGCTATTCCTTTTTTACGGTATTCCCAAATGTCTTCCAGTAATTGTGAAACGTTGGTTTTTGTCCATCTATATCCCCGTTGGTATTCAGGAATGTAAAAATTATGTCCCAAAAGCTCCGTAATGCTTAAGGTCTTTATTGAGTTTTCATTCATAATAGTTCAATAGTTTTTGCGAAGATAAAAAGTCATTTCATCAAAACATACCAAATTTTGATTTTTTTATCAGATTAAGCAACAGATGTTTTGATTTGAACTTCGTATAAAGTTGATGAGGTATTTTTGTCAAAATCTGATTGTAACTCACGAGGTCCGGATGATCTGCTGGATCTCTTTCTGAAACCTTTTGTTCTGCTTTCTTATTTTTAGAATAAAATAGAGTAGAATAGGGATAAGGATTCCTGCAATAGCAAAGGATAGAATCTTCATATAATGATACCGGGATTCCATTTTTTGACTTTTGATGATTGTTTCTTTATTATGATTATCAATAACCTGATTAATGGATGACAGCTCATTTTGTTTCCTTTTGAAGCGCATTTCAAAATATTTCTTATTATACAGCTGGTATAAGTTCTGTTGTCTCATTGCCAGATAATTGTCTGCCATTTCTTTGTAAATACCTTCATTCAGAATAATATCCCCCGTATTTTTACTGAGGTTTTCAGCTTTTATCAAAAGGTCCAATGCCGTTTGGTTTTCATGTTTCTGTTTATGTACCTCAGATATTCCCTTTAATGCAAATGCTTCCAGGCTCTTTGCATGATTTCTTCCGGCGTAGTTTATTGCCTGTAAAAATGCATGTTCTGCCTTGTCAATCTGGTTAAGATTAAGATAGCAGTAGCCAATATTGTAATAGACCACACTCATATTGGAATAGGTTGTTTTCTTTACAGGCACTTTCTCAAAATTTTCTATGGAGATCAAAAACTTTTCCAGAGCAATTTCAGAATTGGACTGACTTTTATAGATCATTCCTCTTATGGCATAGATGGTAGCTGTTTCAATATATTTTTCAGGTGTTTTCTCAGTAATTTTCGCCAGATATTGATCTGCCTCATTCAGTGTTTCAAGGCTTTTGCTGAAAAGTTCCATTTGCTGATACTGGATAGCAACGGCTACGAGGACACCAACCTGGCTTTTGGTGTCATTCGTTTTCTGAGAAAGTTCTTTGGCTTTTAAAATATATTTTAAAGATTCATCAAAATTCCTTTTGGCTACATTGGCGGTGGAAAGGAGCATATAAATTTCAATAGACGTTTTGAGATCACTGTCTTTTTTCAGTAGCTGCTTTCCAATTTGAATCGCTTTATCAGGATTGTCATAGATTTCCAGCTTGGCTTTTTTTAACAGAGAACTATCCGAAGTGTTTTGACCGTTTATAAAAATATAGGAAAAAAGGATCAACGAGAAAATTTTCAATCTTAGTTTCATGATACTTTATTTTTACTGATTTCCTGAATGTAAGCGTTAGGAGACATTCCGGTAACGGATTTGAAAACGGTTGTGAAGGCACTATGTGAAGAAAAACCTGAATATTCAGCCAGATAACTGACTTTATAATTGAGAAAGGTAGGTTCTGTTCTTAATAGTTGAGCAATATGATTGATTCTTAATTTGTTAATGTAGCCATTGAAGTTTTTTTCCTTATTGGTATTGATGACCTCCGAAAGGTATTTGGTATTGACTTCCAATTGGGAAGAAAGCAAAGAAAGTGACATGTTTTTATTCAGATATCGGTCAGATTGTTCAAATTCTTTGAGTTTTTGAAGGATTTCTTCCTCTTTTTCCTTTGAAATTTTATGAGAGCTCTTTTCGGCATCCGCTGTATTTTTTATTATGGAAGTAGATAGTAATATTGTTTGTTCCTTTCGGGTACTCTGTTTTTCAAAGAAATCAAATTGCTTTTTTAGATCTCTATTTTTGCTTTTAATGATTAAAAAATAGATGAACAAACCAATGACGATGAATAATATGACCAGAGTGGAAGACCAGAAAGATGTTAAATAAGTTTGCTTCTGAAATTCAAGTGTTTTATTCTGATTTGTTTCTACCAGTTTTACAATATACCGTATTCCTTCTCTTGTATTGGAGTCTGTTTTTATTCTTAAATCATTATAGTATTTGTTATATTGATGGTATTTCATATCATCATGAAGAGCAAAATAGGTTTGCGACAACGATTCGTAGATTTTGATTTTTAAATTGTTAAAAGGAAGGTCTTCAATCAACGACAGTCCTTGTTCCAGTTTTTGGGCAGACATTTTATAATCCTGTATCAAAAAATAGTACCGCGATAAGTTTTCATAAGCTAAGCTGAGTAAAAATGGTTGGTTTTGCTGTTGCTCAAGGTCAGAAATGATACTTTCTATCAGGTTTTTATACTCAATCAGGTTATTTTCTTTCATCAAATAAGAAGAGCGGAAAATCCTATTTTCTGTTTGTATGATTTTATTCTCATCATCAGTATTACTGATGTACTGATCACTTTTGTCAAGATTTTTTAACGCATTCGGATAATCCTTGTTAATGCCCAGATTTAAAGCCTGTAGCTGATAGAGTTTGGCTGTGGTGATCCTGAATTTTGGATGATTGCTTTTCAGAAGTTTCTGATCTGATAAGAGGCTGGCAATGATTTTTTTTGATTGATTATATAAACCCAGATTCTGATACTGGTCTGCAAGATTATAGTTACCAAAAACCTGCATGAAATAAGAAAGATTTTGATCCTGATCTTCTTTTTGAGAAAAACTGTTGACAGACTGCATATAGTCTCCCTTCATAGCAAATGCCTGTGAAATGATATTTTGAAGAATAATCTTATGCTCTATATCCTGATCGCTTACCAGAATTCCTTGGGTATAACTTATACAGTCGTCAGGATTCTGATATAATTTCTGGAATGCCTTATCTGCTATAATATTAAAATCAGGACCGGTCTGCCCTTTGGCAATAAAGGAAGAGAATGCGAAGATCAGCAGAAAAATCCATCTGCTATTTTCAAACATTTTTCTGAATAACAATTTGTTTTTCATGTTTCTTTCAATAATCCTCCTGAAATAAGTCTTCAAAACGGTATTTGTTTAAGTGTTTGGTTACTAGGTTTTTAAAATTATGATTCTTTTGAAATTCACGAATTGTGAAAGCCTATTTCTTTTGTTTGAGTAAATATAATATTAATATTGTTTTCGGTAATTTAAAATATTAAATATAATTATATATGGTAAATTTTTATAAAATGTCAATAAAGGTGTTAGCTGCTTGTTTCTTTTTTAATTTTGGTATAGTGGAAGCTCAGTTTACTGTAATGGGACTTGGAAATTATAATGTGGGTGCGGTTTCTGATAAAGGAGTAGTAAGCATGCACACTACTGGCGGTGGAATATTTATGTGGACAGCAAATACAGGGATCGTACAGATAGGTACAGTATCAAACGGATATCCGGCTGCCGGAAAAACAGTTGTTTCTAACGATGGAATGAAGATCGCATCTTCAGTGACCAATACAGCGACAGGTTTTAATGAAATTTCAACCTATGAAGTAAGTTCTTCTACCTGGACGAATAGAGGCGGGCTCGTTCCCACCGGTTGGGATGGCAGTGTAAGTTCTACATGGGGAATGTCTCCGGATGGAAATGCAATTGTAGGACTTGGATGGCTTACTGCAGCAAATGCCCATGCTGTAAAATGGGATGGAACAAACGGGGTGGTAGATCTGGGGAGTATGGTAAGCGGGCGAAGCTCGAGAGCAAATGCAATAAATGCAGACGGATCTGTTGTTGTAGGATGGCAGGATGAACCTACAGGAACCAGAAGTGGTGCAAAATGGATAGATGGGGTGGAAAGCTTCATTACGGATGCCAACGGGAGCAATGTAGGAGAAGCAGGAGCTGTTTCCGCGGACGGGAATACGATTATTGGTTCCGCAAATCCGAATCCTTATGTCTGGAAGGCAGCAACCGGAGTGACGTATATAACGCACCCCAATGCTTCATTTTCTTTTAAAGGAGGGGCAACGGGGGTTTCTGGAGATGGCACAAGGGTTATCGGCTTTTACAGGGCATTTGGAGCGCCACCAATGTCTGGAGAAGGTTTTATCTGGACAGAAGAGAGTGGACGTATTAACCTCAATGACTATGCAACAAGTTTAGGAATTGATACTAATGGTGTGATAATGGGGCTTCCATTGGCCATTTCTCAGGATGGTAAAAAAATAGCAGGAATGGGAATGAATGCCTCTAATCAGATGGTCGCATTTTATCTGGACCTTACAGGATATTTATCTGTGAGAGATGTAGAAAATGATAAAAATAAAAGCTCAATCAGTATTTATCCTAATCCGGTAAATGATATTTTATACTTTAAAGGATCCGGAAAAATTGAAAAGGCAGAAGTTTATAATATGGTAGGGCAAATAGTGAAAGCATTCCCATCCATAGAGGATCAGATTGATGTATCATCTTTACCGAAAGGAAACTATGTACTTCAGCTTTCAGAGAAAGGAGGTAAACAACAGAACCATAAATTTATCAAGAAGTAAAATCAGCAAATTTTAATAATAGTTATACCATGAATAGCTGCTTTCAATATTGGAGGTAGCTATTTTTGTAAATTGATAAATATCAGAAAAAGGAAATGATGAAAGATGATAAAGAGTAATAATACCATCTTTTTCCCCTTTTTAAAGTAGTTTTATGACGACTTTCAGGAATAGTAAAGTTAAAAATGACTTTCAGTTTCCTGACTTCAGGTTATATCCAAATAAGTCCGTTCTTGTCTAATACATTTAAAAAACTATCTTTGCAAAAATTTTGGTTTCCAGTATATTGGAATGAAAAGGGAATTGGGTGAAACTCCCAAACTGTCCCCGCAACTGTAGATCGCAATAAAAATTTCTGTACACAGCCACTGTATAAAACGGGAAGGCGCAGAAAGCGAAAGTCAGGAGACCTGCCAGAATAATAATCAAAAAACATATTGCTTTCGGAGGAAAAGTAGAATAATATGGATATAAAAAGATCTCTAATACTGTTTTTGTCATCATATGGCTGCTTTCTTTTCGGACAGGAGAAAGCTGTTGATACAATTTATATCTTCGATAGCCAGATGAACAAGGTGAAACAATTTCATCCTGTGAAAACAATCAATGCTGAAGAGGTTGAAAAAAACTCCAGCAATCTTTCAGAACTCTTAAGATTTCAGTCTTCAATTTATATTAAAGAAAATGCACGTGGTGGATCTGCTTCACCATCTTTTAGAGGAACTACTGCTCAGCAGACATCCTTTGTCTGGAACGGAATTAATGTTAATTCCAATTTTCTGGGCCAGGGAGATGTAAACAATCTTTCCCTGTTCGGGTATGATCAGATTGGAATAAAGGCAGGCGGCGGAAGTGTTACTTATGGTTCCGGAGCTATTGGAGGTAGTATTCATCTGGATAATAGCCTTAATTTCAATAAAGGCTTTCATGGAACATTGTTCTCTGAGGCAGGTTCTTTCAATACCTACAATAATTTTGTTAAAGGCTCTTACAGCAATGATAAATTCAGTTTTAAAGCTTCCGGAAATTATTCTGTTAGTAAGAATGCTTACGAAGTAAACAAAGAACCTAGGAATTATATAAATCTTAACGGGGAGTATTATAATACGAACTTTAATATTGCTGCCGCTTATAAATTAGCTCCTCATCATCAGATTTCATGGATTTCAGAATGGTTTAACGGACAACAACATTTTCCAATTATCTTTGATAAGGAAACGAAAACGAAATATGAGACTCAAAATGTAAGAAGTCTGATTTCCTGGGACTGGAATAAAACAAGCTTTAATAACTCTTTTAAAGTAGCTTATACAGAAGAAAATTTTCAGTATTTTAATGATATAGAAAGACCTAAATTCAGTAGTGGGACCGGAAGGAACTATATTCTGAAGAATGATTTCAATTATTTTCTTACCTCAAAATGGAACTTCAATATCATTGGAGAATACCAGCTGAATAAAGGCGAAGGCTATGGATCCGGAATAGATCAGGTAAGCCGGAATATGGGGTCTGTTGCCGGTTTGATAAGATATTTTCCTACCACTGATTTACGTATTGAAGCTGGAATAAGACAGGATTTTGTTGGAGTGACTAAGTCACCTCTTTTATTTTCTTTTTCAGGAAAATGGAATGCTTTACGCTGGTATAATCTTGGATTAAGTGTTTCAAGGAATTTCAGAGCCCCTTCTTTCAATGATCTGTACTGGAGACCTGGAGGAAATGAAGATCTAAAACCGGAAACCTCTTACCAGTTTGAATTGAGAAATCAGTTTAAAGTCGGTGATTTCAAACTTTCCGTGGTTCCTTATTATATGGATATCAGAGATATGATAAGATGGCTTCCTAATTCTTTAGGGATTTATAGCCCTGTAAATACAGAGCATGTAAGATCTTACGGAGTGGAAACCCAAGCGGAATTTGCTAAACGTTTTGGTAAGCATTTTCTGAATGTAGGTTTAGGATATAGTTACACAAATTCTCAGGATTTGGAAAAAAAGAAACAGCTGATGTACGTTCCCTTCCATAAATTTACCGGAAATGTTGATTATCAGTATGAATTCATAAAAGTATATGCTCAGGGATTGTTTACCGGGCTTACTTATACAGACTCCAATGAGAAGAAAAGTGAGGCTCTGAAAGAATATTTTATAATGAATGCTGGCGTTGGAGCTACATTTTTTAAAAATTATACACTGGGTTTTAAAATCAATAATATATTCAATCAGACTTATTATACCATGTTTGCTTATCCGCTACCCGGAAGGAATTACAGTGTGAATTTAAATATCAATTTTTAAAAATAAAATTTAATATATATGAATATCAAAAGAATTTTACCTCTTGCATTTGCTTCAATGCTACTTTTTAACGTTTCATGTAGCAGCGATAATGATGCTGAAACAAATGAAACGCAAGTGGATTATACAAACGGAATACTTGTTTCTAATGAAGGTGGTTTTACAAAACCTACTTCTGATGTTACTTTTATTAGTAATAATCTGGGAACAGTTTATAGTAATATTTATGCTAACAATAATAAAGGGGAAGCTTTCGGAAAAGTACTTCAGAGTATAGGTTTTAGCGGAGATAAAGCATATCTTGTTGCCAATATTCCTAACAAAATTGATATTGTAAACCGAAAAACATTTAAAGTACAAACTACAGTAACGGAGAATCTTGACAATCCAAGATATATTGCATTCTCAGGGAATAAATTTTTTGTAACAAATAATAACTTTTCCGGTAAAAAGAAAGTAAATGCTTATAATATTTCAGATAACGCTTATGTTGGGAGCATTGAATTTCCACGTTTAGCTGAAAAGGTAGTAGAAGCAGAAGGTAATATCATAGTGCAGACAGATGGTGTTGGGTATGATGCTGTTTTTAATGAGATTCCAACTGGGTACACTATTACTGTCGTAAATCCTTCTACGATGGTGAATCCTACCACCATTACATTACCTGCAAAAGGAATTATAAAAGACCTTATTGCTTACAAAGGGATTGCTTATGTATTAGTTGCTGATACAACAGATTCATATATTTACAAAATCAATTCAGCAGCAGGAAACTATACTACCACTACGCTTACCAGCATTCCTAATGTGCAGAAATTGAGAGCTTATAATAATGAATTCTTTTTTATTACCGATACCAGAAAAATATATGAAAAGCCTATTGTTGCGGGAGCTCCAATAATGCCTGTTGCAACAGCTGTAGGGAATGTGTATGGGTTTGATGTTATTGATGGAAAGATATTTGCTGCTGAAACAAACTTTACTGAAGATGGTAAAGTGAATGTTTATGATGCATTAAGTGGTACTTTAGTAAAAACCTTTACTGCAGGTGTTGGAACAAACGGTTTCTATAAAAACTAAAAATTGCGCTTCGGCGTATATAATATAATTTTTTATTTTTTCATCATTTGTGTTTTTTTCCGGGCGGGTTCTAAAGAACCCGCCCGGCTTTGGTATATACTTCATTGAGGCATAAAAAAAGCTGGATGATCTTTCATTATCCAGCTTTACTTTATTATTGAGTAAAAATTTAGCTCATTGTTAATCCCAGCTTTTCAGCTTCAGCAATGACAAATTTTGTAGCTTCTTCCTTTTCATTAGGTATTTCTCCTTCAAGGATAGCTTCTTTTACTTTTTCCTTTAAAATCCCGATCTCACGGCCCGGCTGAAGGTTGAACATTTGCATAATCTCTTCTCCGGTAATAGGAGGTTGGAAGTTTCTTACCTGGTCCTTTTCCTCTACCTCTTTGATCTTAACAGCTACATATTCAAAATTTTTCTTAAACTTTTCCTGCTTTTTAGAGTTTTTAGTCGTGATATCTGCTTTACAAAGTGTAAACAGATCTTCAAGGTTTTCCCCGGCATCAAATAAAAGCCTTCTTAATGCAGAATCTGAAGTATCATCTGTAATCAGGGCAATAGGTCTGGAAGAAAGTTTTACCATCTTCTGAACGTATTTCATATCACTTCCCAATGGCAATTTTAATCTTTGGAAAAGAGTTTTTACCATCTTGGAACCTAAGAATTCATGTCCATGGAACGTCCATCCTGTGCCTTCCACAAATTTTTTCGTAGGGGCCTTTCCTATATCGTGAAGCAGAGCAGCCCAACGCAGCCAAAGGTTATCGGTATTTACAGAAATATTATCTACTACTTCAAGAGTGTGATAGAAATTATCTTTGTGAGTTTGTCCTTCAACTTCTTCTACACCTTTAAGCTCGATCAATTCGGGAATAACAAGCTTTAAAAGCCCTGTTTGTTCCATTAATTTTAATCCTGCAGAAGGTTTTTCAGATAACATAATCTTGTTAAATTCCACCATAATCCTTTCCATAGAAACAATCTTGATCCTTTCTGCTTCCTGCCTGATGGCTTCTAAAGAATGCTCTTCAATCGTAAAGTTTAAGGTGGAGGCAAATCGCACTGCTCTCATCATTCTCAAAGGATCATCAGAATAGGTTTGAGCAGGTTCTAAAGGAGTTCTTAAAATTTCTTTTTCAAGATCTTCAACTCCGTTGAACGGATCAATAAGATCTCCGAAATTATCTTTGTTCAGAGAAATGGCCATCGCATTGATGGTGAAATCTCTTCTTTTCTGATCATCTTCCAAAGTTCCGCCCTCTACTTCCGGCTTTCGGCTGTTTTCTGTGTAGCTTTCTTTTCTTGCACCTACAAATTCCAGCTCAAGATCTTTATATTTAATCATAGCGGTTCCATAGGTTTTGAATACAGAAACCTTTAATTTAGGATCAATATCCTGAGCTACATTCTGAGCCAGTTCAATACCGCTTTGTTCAGTTACAAAATCTATATCCGTAGATGCCTTTCTCTTCATCAGAAGATCACGGACATATCCACCGACAATATATACCGACTGGTTGTTCTTTTCTGCAGCTTCAGAAATTATTTTAAAAAGTTTTAAATTCTTATTTTGAGTAAGATTAATTTTCATCGTTTATAATAGCGTCAATTTCTACCAATTCCGTTCATTAGTCATAATGAGCGTACATTCTGTTTATTTTTCCTTCTTCATCAAAAAACATCACTTCTACAGCGCGTTTATCCATAATGGATTTATAAAATAATGCTACAGAATTTACTCCTGCCGTGGAATGGATCAGATCAAAATACAGATCAGGAAATTTATTCAATGCCTTTCTCCAATATTCACGAACGGTGTCTTTTCCTTTCAAAGAACTTTCTCTTCCTCCGGTAGCCATGACAATCATGGGAGTGGTAATCTCAATATCATCGGAATAGTGGGAGAGGATATCCTCCAAATCATGAGAGTTCCAGACATTTATCCATGTTTGAGCGAATTCCTGATGATTCATAGCATGTATTTTACAAGTTGGATTTTGCAAAGATAGAATTAAAAAAAAGAAATCCTGTCGATATGAACAGACAAGACTCTAAAAATTAAATCTATTACCCTGAATTTTAAAGTAAGGAAGATAGAGGCTGGAAGTTCACATTAGAATTCAGTAACTTCCTGATTCCATCCTCTGGCGTTCTTTTTATTCTCTAAGAACTTTGATCCTGTTATCGCTCCAGATTTTGATCACTGAGGATCCTGAATATTTTGAAACCTTATCTCTGTCTTCTTCCACAGCATAATCCACAAGTTCAATAATTTCTGAAGAAATATCCGAAAACTTCAACGGGCTTTTATCACCACTGAAATTAGCAGATGTAGAAACCAATGGCTTGTTCAGTTTAGTGATTAGTTTTTTACAAAAGTCATTTTTTACCAATCTGATTCCGATACTGCCATCTTCTGCTAATAATTCTTTAGGCAAACCTCTTGGGTTTTCGTAAACAATAGTTACCGGTTTTTCACTTAAATCAATAATTTCCCATGCCATTTCGGGAACATCTACCAGATCCTGAAGTCTCTTTTCAGATTCTACCAGAATAATCATAGATTTATTTTTCTCGCGTTTTTTGATATCAAAAATTTTGTTGACAGCTTCTATATTGGTCGCATCACAACCAATTCCCCAAATGGTATCAGTAGGGTAAAGAATCGTTCCGCCAGATTTTAATATTTCAATAATAGGTTCCATATTTTTTATGTATTCAAAACAATGGATAAAGGTAGAGAATCTGTGAATTTTGAACAAAAAAATGAGGATAAAAAGGACAGTGTATTGAAGGTTTTTAATTTTGGATAAAATGGATGGAGGGGCTATAAAGATCAAACTAATAGATCAGGAGATCTATCCATGAAACAGAGAACTGAAATAACCTTTATTTTTAGCTTTCGTTTCAATCTTTTTCTGTTGGAGAATTTTTTTAAGATCCATTCTCATCAAATGCTGAGATAATAATACTGGAAAATTAGATTTAGAACCTTCTTTGATTAAAGTATAAAGGATAGAATGGTCTTTGAAAAAGATAATTGTTGTTTGCTCATAAATTCCTGGACTGTATAAGTCTATTGGTTCGTTAAGATATATTAGATTATTGGCAGGTCTGGATATTCTGTAGCGCTTTTGAGCATATCTGATAATTCTATCTTTTGCTTCATTTTTTGAAATATTAAATTTAACTTCCTTTAAATGTTTTTCGGTGAACTTACAATATAGTAGATATAAACTAGAGAAAAATAAGCAAACTAGAATAGTATATTCCAGACTATTATTAAGTGATAGTATGGTTTTTCTAAATCCCCATATAGAAATTCCTGCTAACATTAAAAAAAGAACATATAATATCAAATTATCAAATTGATCCAACCACTCTTCTTCAAAGATTAACTTTTTAGATTGAATACTTTTTGTAATGTCTAGTTTTTTTAATGATCTCATGTTGAAAATAGATGAGTTTGGAACCAGATTGTAGTTTTAAATTCTAATAAATTTAATAATTATTATTAAATAGAATAGTAATAGTTAAAAATAAAAGTGGGATAGTACAAATAATCTGGATTTATTAAGTTTCGGCTAAAGTCCGTCCTTATTGATGTTTTATGTATGTGGAAATTGTAAATGTGTTATTTATTCTTTATCAACAATAAATAATACATTCAATTGGCTTTAGCCAAAACTTACTATTTCATTACATCCATCCTATTTTTGGCAAATATCTTTCCTCAATAATGTTCAGGTGGTGATAATTATGTCCGATAATCAATTTTCCTATGGTTTCCACTGAAATTTCATTGCCATTGGCAATACCTGTGTACTGTAAAGCTACAGGATTCATGGTTTCCAATAGAATCTGAGAAGATTTTCTTACCAGTTTGTATTCTTCCAGTAAAGATTCCAGAGATCTTTCACTGGCGAAAGATTGTTCAGCGTATTCATTTTCATCAAATCCGGGAAGGTTGTTTTTATCACCTCTTGCAAAAGCTAATATTCTGTATTGAAAAACTCTTTCAGTATCTGATAAGTGAAGAAGTAATCCTTTTAAAGTCCATTTACCTTCAGCGTAGGCAAACTTTGACTGCTCTTCAGTAAGATTGGAATAAATTCCCACAGTTTTTTCTTCTGTTTTTTTTAATTCGGCTAGCCAGTCACCTTGAGGAATCAGGTCTAAATATCTTTGGATGTATTTTTGAAAATCGGTCATGGTTTTTGAGAATTATAAGTTAGGGTTAAAATTCGGTTTTTCGGATGTAAATGAATTGATTAATAGTGTTCTATTATTCATTACTTATTTTCCATTTCTTATGAATTGCTCCATTCATAGAAATTCACAGAGTCATAGAGCTCAAAACCACAGGAAGGATATAGCTGATTACCCACGTCATTGCTTTTTCCTGTTTCAAGCAGGATGCCGCAGGCATTTGAAGCTTTACATAGTTCTTTTGATTTTTCGATAAGTTCTTTTGAATACCCTTTTCCTCTATGGTTAGCATTGATATACAAATCATTCAGAAGCCAATAGCGCTGCATTCTTGTGGATGAAAATATTGGATATAACTGAACAAAGCCAGTAAGTAATCCATTTTCTTCTGCAACAAAAATTTCAGAATCTTTGTTTTGAAGTCTTTCCTGAAGAAAATCTGCAGCAGCAGGGATATCAGATGCCTTATGATAGAATATTCTGTATTGATCGAACAGCTCAGCCAACTGAGACAAATCTGCAATGACTGCTTTTCTCGTATTTTTCATAGATATGTGATGGTGATAATAAAAATGAGAAAGATATTAAATCCTTCTCATTTTTTATTGTGATATTTTAAGAAAAAGCTTTTTCCAGATCTGCGATAAGATCCTCAGCATCTTCAATTCCAACACTTAAACGGACAAGATCATCAGTGATTCCCAGTTCCGCACGTTTTTCTGCAGGGATAGAAGCGTGGGTCATTAAAGCAGGGTGATTCGCTAAAGATTCTACACCTCCTAAAGATTCTGCCAGTGTGAATACTCTTACCTTTTCAAGGAATTTGATAGCATCTTCTTTTTTTCCGGATTTGAAAGTGAATGAAACCATTCCTCCTGATTCTTTCATCTGAGATTTTGCAAGCTCATATTGAGGGTGAGATTCTAATCCCGGATAGATTACTTTATCAACTGCTGGGTGAGTTTCAAGATATTTAGCTACGGCAAGACCATTGTCAGAGTGTCTCTGCATTCTTAATGCCAACGTTTTGATCCCTCTTAATACAAGATAAGAATCGTGAGGTCCTAAAATACCACCACTGGCAAATTGGATAAAGTGAAGTTTTTCACCTAATTCAGCATCCTTAGCAATAAGAGCACCTGCAATGACATCAGAGTGTCCTCCTAAATATTTGGTTGCAGAGTGCATTACGATATCTGCTCCCAGATCAATAGGTCTTTGAATATAAGGGGTTGCAAAAGTATTGTCTACCGCCACTAAGATATCTTTTCCTTTGGCAATTTCCACGACAGCCTTGATATCTACCAATTTCATCAATGGATTTGTTGGAGTTTCTACCCAGATCAGTTTAGTTTTATCAGTGATTACATCAGCAATTTTAGAAACATCATCAAAATTCACAAAAGTGAACTTCAGCTGATATTTTTCAAAAAGTCTGGTGAACATTCTGTAAGTACCACCATAAAGGTCATCTACAGCAATCACTTCATCACCAGGATTTAATAATTTCAAAACACAGTCGATAGCAGCAAGACCGGAACCGAAAGCCAGACCTCTGGCTCCGTTTTCAATGCTGGCTAGAGAATCTTCCAACGCCTGTCTTGTAGGATTGGCAGCTCTTGAATATTCATAACCGGAGTGTACTCCAGGGCTTTTCTGTGCAAACGTAGAGGTTAAAAATACAGGAACGTTTACAGATCCTGTTGCAGACTCATGATGCTGCCCTCCGTGAATTACTTTGGTATTAAAATTCATAATTTATTGTAAATTTTTACTTTAAGAAATAAGATTTTACTAATCTATTCTGAATTGTAAAAGTACTAAAATAAAGTTGATTTTAATAAAATGAGGATAATTGAAATGATCAATTATCCTCGTGTGTATTATCGTTATTTGTAATTACTTTTTTAAGACTTTAAATGTCTTTTTATTATTGTTATTAATAACGTTTACCATATAAGTTCCAGATATCAGCTCTGATACATTCATCGTTTCATCAGCTTTAATATGTTTTTCCATAACCTTTTGTCCCTGCATATTAAATACAGTTACATCAGCGTTTCCTTTAAGGTTAGAAAAATTAAGAATGTCCTGTACAGGGTTAGGGTAAACTTCAAGACTGTTTTTCTTCATTTCCGTTTCATTTAAACCTAGAGAAGAAGGGGTAACCGTGAAATTGGTGACGTCAAAATTTAAATTGTTCGGAGTACTCCAGATTCCTACTCCAAAATATACGGTTTGGTTGGCTGGTAAGTTATTGGCAGTAACCCGTAAAGTTGCATTGGTAGATGGAGAATAAGCTCCAGTCTGGCAACCGGAAAGCTCTGTGCCATTACATTCTGTGAATGCCATAAGACCCATGTAAGGTTGATGTGTTAAGATCTCAAATGAAACAGATTCACCAGCAACGGGTCCTGTAGTATAAGAGAAAACATAGTCATCACCAGCAGTAGTAAAGACCTGATGATGGCTTTGGGTAGAAGTAGGTTGAGATGTACTGTATCCTCCACTACAAGTCGGGGCCAGCGTAACCCATGCCTCCGGACTGCCGGCACCGGTACCCGGGGTTGTGATTCCAGAAGCTGTATAACCATTGGTAATAGGAACAGCACCAGAACATGAAAACTGAGCAAATGCTACCGAAGAAATGGAAACAAATAATGAAACCATAAAAAAAGAAAGTTTTTTCATAAGGGTATATTAAAAATAAAATCATACAAATATATAATTTTATTAATATTTTGTTATGAAAAAACCTTCTTATGTGAATATTATTTATGTATTAAATAATTTGATTTACATTTTTATAGCTGATTTTACAGCAAATTCTTCCGCTACTTCTTCCATCCATTGTGCAACATCTTCCTCTCCGGTTGCTCTTTGGTAAGTGCTTCCTAAAGAGACTAAAATCTGATGAATAAACATTTTCATCTGGTCTACAGGCATTTCCTTTGTCCAAAGATCGATTCTTAAAGCCTCCTTTGTTTTATCATCCCATACAGAGATCATAGTTGCCTTTGTTTCCTCTTTTTCAATTCCTCCATCCTGTGCATTCCAAGTAATGTTTTCCGGAACGTGGTTTTCATCAAGCTCTACATCTATCGTAATCTGAGTTTTTCTCATATCAATCTAAAATTTTTTGCAAAGTTAATACTTCTTAAGCTTATCCAAAATTTCTATGAAATTATCTTCATCTGGAAACGGACTGTTTAGGTTGAAAATTTTACCTGCAGGATCAATAATAATAAATCTTGGGATTGACTGTATCTTATATCTATTCATAAATTCATTGGCATCAGATAACCAGAATTGCGGAATTTTTGATGGTTTTGTTTTTAAATAGTTCTGCCATTTGGATTGACTTTCATCCAGACTGATGGAAATAAACTGAATGTTATCATAATAACGGTACTGATGGCTTCTGGTATCAAATACCGGACGGATCTGCTTACATGGTCCACACCAGGTTGCCCATAGGTCAATGATTACATATTTCCCTCTGTATTCTGACAGAAGATGAGCCTTTCCCTGAGCGTCAAGGAATTTTAAATCCGGAAACAGAGCTCCTTTTTGAGATATGTTGAGCTGCTCAAGTTTGAAAGCTGCTAATTTTTTATAATCGGTATTATTCAGCAATTTAAATTCTCTTGCAAAAAGCTGATTTCGGGATGTACTGTCAGATTCCAGTTCCATGCTTTTTACAAGATGTTTAGTTAATAAACGGTCTTTATTAATATTGTTGGGTAGGGCATTGAGTTTCACAAAAAGAATACTGTCTGGATTGGATAATCTTTCTTTATCTGTAAGCATCTGATCCAGTTTATACTGAAGGTAGTCATCATTTTTGTTTAACAGAGCGGTTGGGTTGGTAACTCTGGAATTCAATTCATCTAAAAATACTTTTGGAGCTGCGAATTTTGAGTCGTCCCATGATGTCATTTTTCTGTAATTGCTGATTTCATTTAAATATTGGATCGCCAATAGTTGTTTTCTATAGGTTAAATATTCATCGGATAATGCATTGTTTTCCGTATCCGTGTAATGACTGAGCTTGTCAATATTTTTTTTCCAGTCAGCCTGGGCCAGTTCATAAAATTTTTTCGGATCATCATTATGTTTTTGTTGTTTAATAGCGTAGGAGAACTCATATCCAAATCCGTCTTCTTTATTTTTATATTCCTGCTCTGCGGATCGGTTGGAAGTAAGGAAATAATCAATATTGGAAGCATTGCAGTGGATCTCAATCTTAAAATGATCACCGCTTCCCATCATGAAATCAATTTTTTTAGTTCCAAATTCAAGGCTGTATTGGTCAAATGGAATCTGTTGTTTGGTTTCCCATAAAAAAGTACCGTTTTTGATGGCTGCACTCCCCATTTTTTTATGAAAATCTTTGGAGAAAATCTTCACCGAATCTATTTTCAGATCGGTATCTATTGTTCCCTGAATCACTACTTCTGAACCTTTGCTTACATAAGGTTTAGGCTTTTGCAAAATAAAAAATATCCCAGCAGTTATGATGATGAAGGCCGATGAAAAAGCGATTTGTTTTTTACTATTTAAAAAAGCAGTTTTAAAACCTTTTCCTCTATACCAGAAATACCCGATAATAAGAAATACAATGGCCCAGAATAAGCTTAAATATTCGCTGTAGGTAATAAAATGATTCAGACTTTTTATATTGGGTGTTTTGCATAAGATATACAGGGAATTGTAAGGGCAGTAAGGAAGCGTAATTCTCTGAACCAAAGAAAATGTGTTAACTATGAGTCCGAGGATTCCTATAAGAAAAGCCCAGATAAAACCTGGAAAAACTACAGATACGCACAATTGAAGAGCTGCAATTCCCATTACGGCAACACATAATCTTAAAAATGTTTTTAAAACCCATATGATATCAAAAGTGAGCAGTTTTACCTCATGAGGGTTTATATAGTAATCGAGAAAGGAAAACAGAATAGTAAACCCCAGATAAGAAATAATACAAATAAAGGTTAAAATCAGTACAATCAGATATTTTGAAAAATAAAGCTGGAATTTACTGATTGGCTGTGTTTCCATAAGCTGCCAGCCATTATTTTTGTGGTCAACCTGAGCAACTCTGTTAGCAGCAATCACAATATAAAGCAGTAGCAGAAACATACAAAATGCTTTAAAATTTCCGGTAATAGCCTCTTCGAAAACAGAATAAGGTAAATCCTCAGAGGTGAGGAAACGTGGATCATAAACTTGGAACAAAAAACCTGTAAAAGGAATTAAAAGTCCCATAATCAATGCCAGGTAAACTAATCCTAATCCTTTTATTTTAAGCCATTCGGTATGAACTAATGTTATTAATTTTTTCATTGGGGCTGATTTTAGTTTTTGGTGATTTCCATGAACCAGTCTTCCAGTCCTGCACTGTTTCTGATCTCAAAGATTTCAGCATCTTTAAGAACCAGGATTTTGGTAAGATTGATAATATCCTCTCGGGACTGAACAGTGATCTCTATGGTTTGATGATCGATGATCTGTGGAGAATAATTCTCCGGAATATATTGTATAAAAACGGAGGGATCATTTAATCCTATTCTTACACGGTTATGACGGTAATAGGAGTTGAGCTCTTCAACACTACCTGAAAATTTAATAGAGCCGTTGGAGATGATGGCAAGATGCGTCACCATTTTTTCTACTTCCTGTAATAAATGGCTTGAAATAAATATGGTGATTCCCTGTTCTCTATTTAGTTTTAACAATAATTCACGGATTTCCAGCATTCCGTTCGGGTCAAGGCCGTTTACTGGTTCATCAAGAATTAAAAGTTCCGGTGACCCGAGAAGTGTCATTGCAATAGCCAGCCTTTGTTTCATTCCTAATGAATATTTCTTCATTTTTACATTTCTGTTTTCCCAAAGATCCACGAGATGTAAAACCCGCTCACATTCCGAATCGGGAAGACCTCTTAATTTGGACAGAACAATAAGGTTATCCCAGCCCGATAAATGATCATAAAAAGCAGGACTGTCTATCAAACTGCCTATTTTCTGAAAACCATCAGGATACAGTGAAGTAAGACTTTTATTAAAGATTTCGATGGAATTGTTTTCATCCGGAAGGTTACCCAACATCACCTTCATTGTTGTAGATTTTCCGGCTCCGTTGGCTCCTAAAAAGCCGAAAATACTTCCCTTGGGAACAGAAAGGCTTACATTTTTAAGGATAAGCTTATTTTGAGTAAATCCATAGTTCAGATGCTGGATATTGATTAAATTTTCCATAGATATCTGTGTGAGTTTTGGTTATAAAAAAAGACTTTCTGTAGTTACAAAAAGTCTTATATAGGTATGAAGTAAAGGTTACTTTGTTACACGCGGCTTATAACCAGATTCGTTAAAAATTTGTGTGGCATCCTTTTTCAGGAAGTCAGTTAGTTTCGTTTCAGGCTTTTCTTTAAGATAAGCTTTACAGATCTGCCATCCTGTGAAAATTCCGATTTGTGGAGAAGATTCATTGTCTATTTCAGTATAAAACTTTGAGAATGGTCCCGGAGCAATAAAACGTTCTCCCAGTCTTGGATCATCTCCAAATAACAGATTGCTTTCTACAAAATAATTCCAGATGTTGGCTTCATTGTAAGTGGCCCATTCATACTGTTTTTTAGTATAATTCATTTTCAGATAATCCGGAAAATCCGGAAGGAATGCATCCTGTAGAATCATCACTTTTCCGTTAAGAATCACCTGGTCGATGAATTTTTGATGATCCGGAGATTCCGTTACAATATTTTCAGCAAAAAGCAGAGAAACTTTAGGAACAATATTCTGTGGATTCATCGATTTTTGAAAATAAAGCTCCAATCCTTTGTAATGTACATTTCCATCTCCCATAAAGCCAGTGACATCTATAAATAAAAGATTTTTCGCTTCATCATAAAAGATAGGATCCTGAACCATTTGTAAGGCTGATGAAAACAGATATACTTTTGGGCTTTTAAACTGTGGAAAGTAATGTTTGATATGTGAAAATAAATCCTGAAGTTCTTTCTGCAATTTAGCCTGGTCTATTTTTCCAATGGCTTCTTTATAGATTTTAATTTCTTCAGCATCAGCTCTTCTTTTGGAGAAATCAGCATCAGAAACAGTTCCCTGGAACCACGGAAACTGAGCTTTAAACTGATCCAACGGAATATTGGGGTTATAAAGTTCTTTAGAAATATCCGTCATTTCAATTTTTTCGGTAGTATCTTTTACCTCTATTTTCCATTGGTTTTCAGGTTCTTTTTTACATGAATTGAATCCTACAACTAAAATAGACGAAAGGGCAATATATCTGAAAATCTTCATTATTTTTACATGGATTTAAAGTTTACAAAAGTAAGGATTAAATGGAAAATTCATGATGAAAATTAAAATATTTACAACCCTACTGTTTATTTCAGTATTTATTTTATGTAGGTCTCAAAAGCTTGATTTTAAAGATAAAAACCTGGAAAAGGCAGTTGTTGAAAATTTCGACTTAAATAAAGACGGAACGATCAGTCAGCCCGAAGCTGAAGCAGTCAATAACTTGTTTCTGGTGCAGAAAGGAATTACTTCCACGGATGATCTGAAGTTTTTTAAAAATGCCAAAATGATTATGCTGGATGATAATACTATTTCGTCCATTATACTGAAAGATATGGACAAACTTAACCTATTTTCATGTACAGGATGTAAAGTAACATCATTTAAAACCGAAAACTTGAAAAACCTGACTTCTTTATATATGGATAATAACCTTTTGGAGGCTATTTCATTGAAAGAAATACCAAAAATTGACCAATTAACATTATCTTTAAATCAATTAAAAGCAATAGATCTGTCACAGCTTAAAAGTATAAGAAGACTGAATGTAGAACACAATAAGATCTCTAAAATTGATATCTCCGGAAATCCAGCTCTGCAAACGCTTAATGTAGAAGGAAATAAAATGAAGGATGCGGATATAAAGAAAGGTGTAAAGACAGATGTTACAATTTTTGGAGCCAATGAATAAAACTAATAGTATGAAAATAGAAACTCAAAGACTGATTTTAAGAAAGCTTGAAGATACTGATTTTGAAAGGATGTTCCTTATGGATTCTGATCCTGAGGTAATGAAATACCTGGGACCTCCAGTGCAAAACAAAGAAGAATCGAAGGAAGTCATCAGAATGATCCAAAAACAATACGAAGAAAACGGAGTCGGGCGGCTTGCTGTTATTGAAAAAGCAAGTGGATTACTCATAGGATGGTGTGGTTTAAAGTTATTAAAAGAACCTATAAACGGATATGTAGAAACTCTGGATCTTGGATATCGCTTTATTCCGGAATTCTGGGGTAAAGGATATGCATGGGAAGCGGCAAAAGCTACCCTTGATTATGGTTTTAATGAATTGAAAGCAGATTCCATATATGCTTTTGCAGATTCTGGAAATACAGGCTCTAAATATATCCTAAACAAAATGGGATTTGAAAATACAGGCGAATTTGAAGACTCAGGAGTTAAATGCTCCTGGTATGAACTGAAACGTGAAAAATATCTTTAATATACAATGATAACAATAAGAAAGGAAGAGGTAAAAGATTATGAGGCGGTTTTTAAACTTACAGAAGAAGCCTTCAGGGATATGGAACATAGTGACCATCAGGAACATTTTCTCGTTGAAAAATTAAGAAAATCTGAGGCATTTATTCCTGAGTTATCTTTGGTTGCTGAGGATGAACATGGTATTGTTGCCGGACATATTTTGTTTACAAAGCTTATGATTGAAAATGGTTTAGAAACGTTTGAATCATTGGCTCTGGCCCCTGTTTCTGTAAAACCTGATTTTCAAAACCAGGGAATTGGCGGACAATTAATTCGTGAAGGTCATCTTAGAGCTCAGAAATTAGGATACCAATCGGTGATTTTAATTGGACATGAAGAGTATTATCCAAGGTTTGGTTACGAAAAAACAAGTAATTTTGGGATTTCATTTCCGTTTGACATTCCTGAAGAAAACGGAATGGCCATTGAGCTGGTAGAAGATGGATTAAAAAATAAAAAAGGGAGGGTAAAATATCCCAAAGAATTTGGAATAGACTAAAAAAATATAAACGATGCAGACACAGAAAGCAATAGATCATATTGTGGGCTGGTTAAAAGATTATGCCACAAAAGCCAGAGTAAACGGATATGTAATAGGAGTTTCCGGAGGAGTAGATTCCGGAGTGGTTTCTACACTGGCAGCTATGACCGGGCTGAAAACCTTACTGATCGAAATGCCGATCCGTCAGAAAGCTGATCAGGTAGACAGAGCTAAGGATCATATGAATGACCTGAAATCCAGATTTCCCAATGTGGAAATTATGTCTGTAGATCTAACACCAGCTTTTGAAGAGCTTTATAAAACTTTTGATGTACATGATGATTTGTACCCAAATGAAAAACTGGCATTTGCCAATACAAGATCCCGTTTGAGAATGCTTACACTCTATTATTATGGCCAGCTTAACGGGCTTTTAGTGTGCGGAACCGGAAATAAAGTGGAAGATTTTGGAATTGGGTTTTATACCAAATATGGTGATGGTGGAGTAGATGTATCTCCGATCGGAGACCTTTATAAAACAGAAGTTTACGCTTTAGCAAAAGGTTTAAACCTTATTAAAAGTATTCAGGAAGCCATCCCTACAGACGGACTTTGGGATGTAGACCGTACTGATGAGCAGCAGATTGGTGCCACTTATCCTGAGTTGGAAAAAATTCAGAAAGAATACGGAACCAAAACAGCTGAAGATTATGAAGGCAGAGACAAAGAAGTATTCCTGATCTTTGACAGAATGCATAAGGCTGCAAAACATAAGATGGACCCTATCCCGGTTTGTGATATTCCTGAAGACTGGAGAGAATCATAAATACGATATACCCAGTCTAGTAATGTAATAGATTACCAGTTATTTAGACTGATATATTGTAACATTAAACCTTGTTATTATGAACAGCAGAATAAGAGCCGTATTTTTTATATGTCTGGGCCTTCTTTTCGGAATGTCGGTGATGTATATCTATAATAATTTCATTAAAAGTAAAGATGATTCATCTTCGGTTAAAACTGAGAATGTAAGCTATGGAAGTGCTTCCACAGAAGATCAGTATACTACCGGAAATTCATCAGCACAGGTTTCTATTGAAAAACTGACTGAAGAAAAAATGGTGATCAGCTATGTAAAGCAAAACCATAAACTGCCGGATTACTACATCACAAAAAACGAAGCCAGAAAACAGGGCTGGAATCCATCAAAAGGAAATCTATGTGAAGTACTTCCCGGAAAAGCTATTGGTGGAGATAAATTTGGAAACAGAGAAGGAAGATTGCCGGATGGAGATAAATATTTTGAAGCCGATGTCAATTACGATTGTGGCGGAAGAAATGCAGACCGGATCATTTATACTAAAAATGGTGATGTTTATCTTACCAAAAACCATTATAAGAGTTTTGAAAAGCAGTAATTGTCATTGCGAGGAGCGTAGCGACGAAGCAATGACCAATATATAATTTGCATTTAAATTAAGATAAGTAGTATTTTTGAAAAATAATAGTTTTGCTTATTTACTGTTTTTATTTCTGATGTTCTCATGTTCAGAAAAACAAAAGACTGTAAAACAACAGGAACAAAAGGCTGCAATAACCATACTGATTCAGCCATTCAGAGATATACCTTCTGAAAAAGTAGGAAAAGTAACTGAGGGAATTAGAAAAGTGTATCCTAATATTAAAGTTCTTGATGCCATAGACTTTCCTGGAAATGCTTATTATAAGGAGCGAAACCGTTATAGAGCAGATTCAATCATTAAGTTTTTAAGCGCTGAGACAAAGGAAGGTTTTGTTACCATTGGGCTTACTTCAAAAGACATCAGTGTAACGAAAGGGAATGTAAAGGATTTTGGTGTAATGGGCTTGGGATATAGACCTGGAAAAGCTTGTGTAGCTTCAAACTTTAGGTTGAACAAGATCAATTCGGATGAACAGTTTTATAAGATTGCCATTCATGAACTTGGACATACACAGGGATTGCCACATTGCCCGGAAAAAATGTGTTTTATGAGAGATGCGGAAGGTAAAAACCCTACCAATGAAGAAACAGATTTTTGTAAAAAATGCAAAACTTTTTTAATCAGTAAAAATTGGAAATTTAGTTCAATATGAAGACAGTATATATAGATTTTACAGACATAGGCGATTACGAGGATTTTTATGCTCAGCTGAAAGAGAAAATTCAGCTTCCTGAGCATTTCGGAGATAACCTTGATGCGCTTTTCGATACCATTACCGGCAGCCTTGAAATGCCGCTTCACTTTGAATTCGTGAATATGACAGTAGATCAGCTTGAAATCTTTGAAGATCTTTTAACAACATTAGAAGATGCGGAAGAAGAAGTGGAAGATTTCACTTTCAGCTACTACCTGGAGCAGTATGAAGATGACGAAGACGAAGAGGAAACAGAAGACTAATTGGTAATGTAAAAAATAAAGGTTGTTTTAGAAATAAGACAACCTTTTTATTTTCTAATAATTTTTAAAGATCTGCTTAATCAGCAAAATATTCGAGAGCTTAAAAACTCCACAAAGAATATTTTTCTCGCAGATGTTGGAAAAAACAAGGGCGCAAAGTTTTTAAATCATTATGCTGTTTTTAAGGCGCTAGAAAATCAAAGATTTTCAGCAAACGTATATTTTTAGGAATAATATCTATGTGTTTACGCAGTTAAAAAAATTAAACTACATAGACACATAGTTTTCAGGCGACATATCATTTATGAATTATTTTATTAGTGGATTCATGGTTATATGAATACAAGTATAATTGTATTAAATTTTATCGTAGATAAAATCTTAGCGCCTTAAAAACATTGCATTTAGAGAATCATTTGCGCCTTCCAACTTGACTATCCAAATAAAAAACCAACAGAAGTTCTGTTGGTCTAATCATATAAGACTTACCATAAAATGTAAGTCCATATTATTTTTAATATTACAGCAAAAGCTGAATATCTAATTTAAAATCATGTATTGCAATTCTACAAGTTCGTTTTATAGAAACGTCGCATCAAAATAGAAAGGCAACAAATCCTTCACTGCATGAACTTTCACAACCTCCTCATTCATGCTTGAAAAGTAAAGATCAATGTTCTCATTTTGCTTGGTTTCGTATTCTATCAAACTCTGACGGCAAGCTCCACAAGGTGGGATTGGTGGGTTTTTCTCATGAAACTCTTTAGGGCCACCCACAACGAAGATCTTTTTTACCTTCACATCAGGAAAGTTGGCCGCTACCCAGAAAAGAGTAGTTCTCTCTGCACAAAGTCCTGATGGGAAGGCTGCATTTTCCTGGTTATTTCCGGAGTATATTTCTCCGTTTTCAAGCAACACAGCACATCCTACAAAAAATTGTGAATAGGGTGCATAAGCTTTTGCGCGGGCCTCCTTGGCTCTTTCAAATAATTGTTTTTCTATATCGCTCAGTTCGCTGCTATTTTTAAAATATTCGTAACTGATCTGTATGTCTTTTTTCATATATTGTAGACTAAAAAAGGGGGGTAAAATTAGCTTTTTTTAATGAGGTGGGCAATATTTATTCTTCTGATAGAAATTTGAATTTTTTAAGACGACAAAATGTTATATACTCCAATACAATTCAGAAATATAGAGTTGAAAAATCGCTGGGTAATGTCTCCCATGTGTATGTATTCATGTGAAAACGGAATGGCCAATGACTTCCATTTTGTGCATTACGGAAGCAGGGCACAGGGAGGAACCGGTTTGCTTGTGGTGGAAGCTACAGGAATAGAACCAAGAGGACGAATTACCAATCACTGTATGGGCATCTGGAATGATGAACAAGCAGAAAAACTACAAAAAATTGTAGAATTTGTTCATCAAAACTCAGACAGCAAGATCGGAATTCAACTGGCTCACGCAGGACGAAAAGGTTCCACTTGGAATAATCTGCAGATCCCGATGGAAGAAGGTTGGGAAACTATAGCACCAAGTTCTATTCCTTATCATCCGTCAGAGAGAATTCCGCATGCTTTGAGTACTGATGAGGTAAAAGAGCAGGTTCGGAATTTTAAAAACGCTGCACAAAGAGCTGTAAAAGCTGGTTTTGATGTCATTGAAATTCACGGAGCGCATGGATATCTTATCCATCAGTTTCTGTCACCATTGTCCAATGTCAGGACCGATGAATATGGGGGAAGCTTTGAAAACAGAACCCGTTTTCTTATTGAAATTGTAGATGCTATCAATGAAGAGCTGAACGAAAATACAGCCCTTTTTGTAAGAATTTCCGGTACAGAATATGCTGAGAATGGTTGGGATATTCAGGATAGTGTTGCGCTGGCAAAAATTTTAAAAGAGCATTCTGTTGATCTGGTAGATGTTTCAAGTGGTGGAAATATCCATGGAGCAAAAATTTCAGTTTTCAATAGCTATCAGGTTCCTTTTTCTTCTCAGATCAGAAGTGAAGCTGGTGTGAAAACTGGAGCTGTAGGCTTAATTACAAAAACAGAACAGGCCGAGGGAATTCTTCAGAATGGGGAAGCAGATTTGATTTTTGTAGCCAGGGAAATATTAAGAAATCCATATCTTGCCGTTCAGGGAAGTTTTGAAATGAAAGAAGATTGTTTCTTCCCACATCAATATACCAGAGCCAAAATCTCTTCATAATAATATCAGAACATCTTAGTTCTTAAGGAAATGAATATAGAAGACTTTATGCTGACCTGCCCGAGTAAGAAATTTCTGGGAGTGGAATGCCTGGGATGCGGTGCTCAGCGTGCTATTGTTCTGGTCTTTGAAGGTAGATTTTCAGAAGCGTTTAAAATGTATCCGGCCGTATATACAGTATTGCTGTTTTTTTTTATGCTTGGATTAAGCTTTATAGATAGAAAGAGAAAGTACTCTTCTGTTCTTATGACACTAGTTGTGATCAATCTTGTGATAATGGTTGTTTCTTATGTTTATAAACATTTTTAATTATATGTTTTAAAATATTAAATATTAAAGCTATTTTTTGAGTTTTATATAATTCTGAAAAGTCTAAAGTCGTAGAACTACTACAATTTTTGAAACTCTTGTCTGAAAACTTTTGAGATTAGAACGTGAAGTCTATCTTTGTTATGAGAAATCCTTTAAACAGGGCTATCGTTAATGATTTAAATTTAAGAATATGGCAGGAAATTCAAGAGGAATCTTAAAATTCAATGGAGGTGAAGGTCAGAAGTTATTAAAACTTAATTACAGCGTTTCAAGAGCAACAGATGTTTCAGGACGTGTAGCATCAGATCCGTCTAATGCACTGATTAAAGTAACTATTGAAGCAACAGAAAAATCTGATGTTTTGGAAAGTTTACTCAACAGTAAATATAAGCCTACAACAGGAGAAATTAATTTCAACAAATCTCATGAAGAAGGTACATTAATCAACCTGAAGTGGGAGAACGGATACGTAATCCAACACGAAGTAGATTTTGATGCAATAGACAGCAATAATATGCTGATCAGCTTTGTGATAAGTGCTGAAACCATTACTTATGGTAATTCTGAATATGCAGGACTTTGGCCAAACAGCTAAGTCTCTGTTATTTAAAAAATAAAAAGACTGTCTTCATAAGACGGTCTTTTTTACCTTATTAAAACCATATTCTGACAGGAACCTTAAATTCCCGTCTCACTAAACACTATTTAAAAACAAATCACAGCAAAATATGTCAAGCACACCTGGAATATCCAATGCCTCATTCCGTCCTACACAGAATGCGGATGGTATATCTGAAAATCATCATACAGGTATTAATCGTCTGGTAAAGCTTTCCATTGTTATAGAAGGAAAGATTATCAAATACTATAAACATTTCAAACTTAAACAAAGTACAAAAAGGCATCATGAGTTTACGTTGACCTTAGCCCATGATACCCTGGAAGAAAAGCAAACCCATTCACTGGAAGATGCTAATAAATTCCTTGGGAAACGTCTTACTGCTATTATTTCATACAAAGATATAGACAACAGCCCTGAAAGAACATTCGTAGGAGTGATCACCGGAGTAGGATTCAGCCAGGAAAAAATGAGTCTGGGAAATATTGTACTTACGGGTAGCAGCCCCACGGTTCTGTTGGATGGTGCTCCGCATATTCAGAGTTTTGGCGGAAACCAACCTGTCAATATGGGGATCATTGCAGAAGATGTCATTAAACAGGGAATGGATAAAAGCCGTTTCGATATCAGGATAGATGCGAATAATTTTTCACAGATTATCTACAGCAGCCAATATGATGAAACCCATTACAATTATCTGGCAAGAATGGCAGAAGCTTATGGCGAACAGTTCTATTATGACGGTGAAGTACTGCATTTCGGAAAACTTCCGCCCCAGAATAAAGCTATTACCCTGACGTATGGCAGCAGTGCCCACGATATAAAAGTGGAATTAAAAGCGGTTCACACCAAACCAAAATTCTACGGTTATAACAGTAATAAAAATGAAAAACTGATTTCAGGTACTACTCCCATCAAACATGTTGGAGACCTTGCTAAAACAGCATACAGTCATAACGATTCAATTTATAAAACACCGGCACTGCAAATGGCTCCGATCAAAGCAACCACGCACCTGGATGTTGAATATTCACAGAAAAGTGCTTCCGGAAGTGAGGCCGTGAATGTTTTTACCATTTCAGGAAATACAACAGTGCCTTTCCTGCATCCCGGTTGTGTGGCTGATGTACAGATGCGTAAACCGGATTCAAATGAGACTTCCTACTTTACGAGAATCATGATTACAGAAGCAGAGCATGAAATTGACACAATTGGTCATTATCAGGGAAGCTTCGTAGGAATTGCTGCCGATACAGGATTTTTACCAAGGCCGGAGTATATGGTGCCAAAGGCAGAACCACAGACGGCAACTGTAATCTCCAATATTGATCCGGAAGGACAGGGAAGGGTACAGGTAAGGTTCGACTGGCAGACCAATGATACTACTCATTTTATCCGTATGATGAGCCCGGATGCAGGGGGAACCGACCAGATATCTCAAAACAGAGGATATGTGGCAATTCCTGAAGTAGGCGATCAGGTGATGGTGAATTTTGTTCACAGTCATCCGGACAGACCTTTTGTGATGGGAGGAATGTTTCATGGTGGAGTCGCTTTGGGAGGTGGTATCAATAATCATTTAAAATCTATACAAACCAGAAGCGGAATCAGAATTTTACTGAATGATGATGAAGGGAGCGTAACCATCCTGGATCCAAGCGGAAACAGCTATTTCATGGATGGAAAAGGGAATATCAATATGAAAGCTCCTAAAAATTTCACTTTAAATGCAGGAGAGAATATTAATATTACCGCAGGAAAAGAAATTTCCATTGATGCAGGGGCAAGCATTACCAGTACAGCTAATGAAGACATCAATTCTACAGCCGGAAAAGATATTATGCAGACGGCATCCGGGGATATCAGAGAATCTTCAGATACAAGAACCGAACTTGTAGATAAGGAATTCAAAAGAGAATCCGAAACTTCTCACGAAATAGCAGGTGAAATTTCCATGTTTAGCGAGGTAGAAAATATGACTATGCAGAGCGGAAAAATAGTGGAATTCAACAGTGCTGAGAAATCTAAACTTTTCTGATATGGCAATTATCAAGACGGCAACCAATATTCATATAAAAGTAAAAGACTCTTATCACCTGAATGTTGGAAATAAAGTGGAAAAGATGGCTAAGAAAATTAATGTTGAGGCACAGCGGGAAAACCTTATTTTAGCGAGTAACAAGAAGATTGTGTCTCATGGTAATAAATAAATTTAAGTTCCTTTTGCTTGGTGTTTTATGCAGTCTTTCTATGATGAATGGCCAGAACGAAAAATACAGCTGGCTGGGATCAGTTTCCGCACCTCAGGAATATCCTGTGGAAATTTACAGAGGAGCTATTGTTGCTAACGATTTTACCTATGATTTTAATGCTTCTTTGGGAACACAGAACACAGGATGGGGAAATGAAGGAAATATCAGAAAGGTAAAGACTGAAAAAATGGATCTTCCACATCAGCTGGAGTTTACCTGGTATTCTTTAACTGAAAAAAATTTTTATACCGGAAAATGGAATCTTAATAAGAGTAACATCAAAAAACTTTTTGATGAAGGTTTTATAGATCAGGATACCCGCAAATGGATGACTTATAATACCTTTATTGTCGGACTGGCTCCTAAGGGAAAAGTCGTTCTATGGACAAAAGGTCCTAAAAACCAAAAAGAAGTAGGTTTTTTTCAGGCTCATGATATCCTTATCACTAAGGAAAATGCAATTAAGGATGCTCAATATATGTTCAAAGATGGTTTTGTGGAGGGAGCATTGTATAAAGCGTTCAAACCAGAGCTTCGCAAAAAAATTGAGGAAGATGGATGTCCGGCTGAAGTTAGTTATGAAACATACCGGGAAAGATATAGTTGGAGACCAGTAGTAGTTCTTCCGGAAGGAGGAGTATGGCTGGACTTTGGATTTATTACTTATAATGGTGAGGAGGAAAATCTTTTTTGCCAAAAGTCTGAAGGATAACACCTATAAAGAAAGAGCTGTTCCAAGAAATTTTGGTTTTTACTGGCGTGATAAAGATAAAAACAGATATGCTGTATGGATCGATTCTTTCAACGAAAAAGAAATTTTCGAATTATTCAGAAAAATAGGAAAAGAAGAAGAGATTGATCTGACCATTAAAGTAAATGAAAAGAACACCCAGGTTGTATTATCTCTCATTACGGATGAGGGAGAGGTTTCTATTACGAAAGCAAAGATGAGGTTGTCCCGTAAAATGGAAACAGCAGCTAATTAATTAAAAAAAGAACGATGCATAATAATCAATTTGGAGATTATACACCGCCGGCACCGCCAAAAGGTGAAATAGACATTAGAATTGGAGTCTTTTTCGATGGTACACAAAACAACAGAAGCAATACCAGAGCTGCAGGCAATGAGCCAGGATATAAGCCTTCAGCTAATGAAAAGGAAGTTTATAAAAAACAATCAAATAAAAAGGATGACAGCTATACAAATGATTTATCAAATGTTGCAAGGAAAGAATATTGGTACAAGGAAGATAAAGGTAAATATATAGGAAAAGTATATATTGAAGGAATTGGTACCGAAGACTTGCAAGGAGACATAGATAAAAAAACAAATCACAAAGGAGTTGCTTATGGTGCAGGAAGTACAGGAGTAATAGCCAAAGTACAGAGGGGATGTCAAAGAGTTGCGGAGAAGATCAATGAGCTTAAGGGCAGGTTTGAAATCAATACGATTATACTGGATGTTTTTGGCTTTAGTAGAGGGGCTGCTGCTGCAAGAAACTTTGTATTTGAAGTCTCTCAAACTAAGCCTAGAAATGGGTTGTTGGGGTTTATATTAGATAATGATAATGTAGATTATGATTCCATTCAGGTTAGATTCCTTGGAGTTTATGATACGGTTTCATCTTATGATCCTAATGCAAGCGAGATTACGGTAAACCCAGACTTCAATAATGACGTAGAGGAATTAAATTTAAATACTTTAAAAGCAAAGAAGATTATTCATTTATGTGCTTCTGATGAACATAGAGAAAATTTTATGCTCACAAGAGTAAGGCTTGCGGGAGGACAAGACTTTTTTTTGCCAGGAGTTCATTCTGATGTGGGAGGATGTTATACTAACAATATGTCAGAAAATAAACAGGTAATGGATTTCGATAGCGTATGGGGAGATGGAGTGAGTGATAAACAGTACAACACTGCTTTAAATAATGATTTAAATAATCTAATTGAGCAGGGGTGGGTACATCGTAGTGAGGTAGTCGCTCCAAATTCCTGGCATGAAACTTATATTAATAGAGCAAGAATTAGCAATAGATATAGCTTTATTCCTTTGCATATTATGAGTGAGCAGGTAAACGAATACTATCCAAATGCAATTGATCTCATTAATTTAAATAAATCCTATCGTATTCCTAATGGAACTGAGGATGAGTATTTCCCTTTAGATTTAACAAAGGTTAAAAAGAGACTTGATGAATATGTGAAAGAGGGAGCACCTCAGATGACCTATTACACAAACAAGCAGATCGAAGAATTAAGAAAACAATTAGCAACAAAAAAAATAACAACCGAGAAATTTAATAGAATTGTACAGGATCATAATTTATTAATATTTTTAAGAAACAGATATTTACACTGGAACTCTATGTTTGGAGAAATTGGATATAGACCTCATTTCACCTTTAATAAAAAAACATTGGAGATAAAAAGATTCAGAGTAATGGCATTTAATTCATGAAAATACCTTTTAAACATATACTCTTTAGGCTTGTTATATTATTGATTCCTTATCTAGGGTTCTATTTTATGTTTGCAGAAAGTAACTTCAAAGGACAAACGTATGAATTGGATAAACTACCACTATATCTCTTCTTTATTATTTTTGTTTATGTATTTGCAGAAACTTTTCTTTGGAAATGTATGAAGAATAAAAATAAGCTTAAAGAAAATGTAGATTTGATAGTATTTTTTATATTGCTTTATTTTATACTTCCCCACAGGGACTTTTTTACCTAAAATCTAAGAATTAAAATGAATTTTAAAAACAACATAATCTACCTTTTACTTTTCATAAGTACACTAATCTCATGTCAAAATAAAATGGAAAAATACAAATGGCTTCCTACAGAAAGCTCACCTCTTTTATATCCTATGAATATCTATAAAGGGAATCTATATCTTGAAGATGGCACCAGTGTTTATATTCCATGTTCCGGTATTTCCCATACAGGTTGGGGATATAGTGGTTCTAGCCATACACAGGGAGATGATCTAAAAGCTGTTCCTGTAAAACTGGAAGTGACATGGGCATCTTTTTTAGAGAATAAATTTTATACTGGAAGCTGGGAACTCCCTGTAGATAAGATAAAAAAGCTATTTAAAGAGGGAACAGTTAACTGGAGAAATAATGAGAAAGGAACTTATTCTTCAATGGTTGTAGGATTGGCACCGGGCGGAGTTGTTGTAGTCTGGATGTATGGTAATGATCAGCAGATAGAAATAGGAAGATATCAGGCAAAAGAAACTCAAGTGGCCATGAAAGATTATGTTCCAGGAAATCCAACAATCAGTCAGAAAGAATATTTTGATATGAGTGCGTCAGCTCCCGAGGCTTATGAAAATATGAAGAAAAATGGAATTCCATTTGGAATCTGGGATACCTATCGAAAAAAGTACAATTGGAGAACAAGTATAGAAATTCCCAACCATACATTGAAAAATGTGACGATGGAGATGTACAACGGAGAAATGGAAACATTATTTAACGAAACTATTAACAAAAATCCGTTTAAAGAAAGAGCAGTTCCACGTTTATTGTCTTTCCTGTTTGAAGATAAAAATGGAAAAGAGACTGTTTTTGAAGTACGATATTTTGATGAAGAAGAAATCTTTTCATTATTTAAAAAGATAGATGCTAATCAACCGATTGAAGTAGTTCTTCAAATGAATGAAGGGCTTACCAACAGAAAGCTGTTTTTAAAACAAGGAGATAAAGAATTTCCAATACAAAAAATAGACTTTGAGAATATCTGGGATTTGAAAAAAAATAAATTAAAATAAGCATATTATATAAAAATTAGAATTTAATACCTCCTCCGTGGAGTTCAAATTTCAGATTCCACAAAAGGCAGGACAAAACGGGACTCACCTGCTCAGTTATGTAAAAAGCAGGCTGCAGAAATATATTGATGAAACAAAAAATCTGAGAGTCTTCGAAAGAGGCAAAATTTCTTATCAAAAAGTATCTTGATTTTGAGAATGAAAAAAAGCTCATCAATAATTATGTACATTGGTCTGCAACAGAGAAAGCAGGGCATGGTCCAAGAAGCGATGGAAGAAGAGGAATTATAAACGGCTGATCCATGAAAAAAATAATACAAATATTTCTATTATCTGCAATTCTGAGTAGTTTGCTCTATAATTGTCAAAAAGGGAATGCAATGAATGATACGTATGTTTATGAAACCGGTTCGGGATGTGATGAAAACTATCCTATAGATACTTATCGCCAGGTATTTTATTCTAAGGATAATAAAATGATTCAAATAGACGGACTTGGATTTCAGAGAGGACCATGGGGAAATGGAGGAGTAACCTATGTGAAAAATGAAAAACAGGATAAAGAACTTCCTGCTACAATGAAAGTAGGGTATTATTCCTATGCAGAAGATAAATTTTATGAAGGAGAATTCAATCTGCCTGCTGAGAAGATCAAGGAATACCTTAACGAAAAAGCAGACGATCCGGAATATGCCAATAAGAAAAATGAAAACAGCAAAGACGGTTTTTTTCATAAATATGACCGCATAGAAGTAGGATTTACATTAGGAGGAATGGTTGTTCTATGGATGAAAGGGGAAGATGCTCAGAAAGTACTTGCCACATTCACTGCCAAAGAAGCCTTCCCTGAATGGAGTTCTGTTTTTGAAGACTCGAGCCGTAAGGAAAAAGTTGAATACGGACTAAACAATGATGTATACACTCCGAAAGTTAAAAATGAAATCCTTACCAAAACACTTCCTTTAGGTCTTTGGAAAACCTATGAAGAGCAGTTCAGTTGGGGACCTCTGGTAAACCTGCCATCAGGAGGGAAGCTGGAGAATATTTCGATGAAAACAATCAATGCTGAGACAGAAACGTTATACAACTCTGCTCAAGGAGATAAAAAGAGAGCCGTACCTTACAATATAGAATTCTTTTGGTCACTTAATGGAAAATACTATAATTCCAGGATTGTTTTTGGTGAGAATATGAATTATTACAATGCAATTTATAAAGCTACAAAAGCTTCTGCCAAAGATGCAAGACCCTCTGATTTCAGACAGGAAGAAGTGTATAAAAACTTTCATCTGTTGAAACCGAATGAATCTGCAAAGCTTAGTATTAATGTAGATGATGATCAGTCTGTCAATGTTTCATTAAAACAGGGAGACCAGAATTTTCCTTTCAAAAATGTTATTGCCAAAACTTTTGAACAGTAAATGATACATTACAATGTATTATTTCAAGAGAAAAATTAAATGTCAGAATCCACCAATCAATTGAAAAAGAAAAGATAATAGTAGAATGGGTAATATGATTGCAAATGACCATAACACTTAGTGATTGAGATATGAATAGACTCTTGATTTATATACTGATATTTCAATATTTCTTAATCTCATGTCAAAAAAATATGAATAAATACGCATGGACGCCAACGGAAAGTTCTCCTAAAATGTATCCTATGAATATACATAAGGGAACTTTGATTTTAGAAGACGGAAGCAGTGTTTATATCCCATCCTCCGGAATTTCCAATGAAATATGGGGGCATACAGGTTCCACTCATGTACAGGGGAATGATCTTAAGGCAGTGCCGGTAAAATTGGAACTTACCTGGGCTTCATTCATGGAAAAGAAGTTTTATAAAGGAAGCTGGGATCTGCCAGTAGATAAGATAAAGGAGTTGTTCAGTAAAGGAGTTGTCAATTGGCGCACAGGAGCTAAAGACAACTATTCCTACATTGTAGTAGGCTGTGCTCCAGGAGGAGTTGTTGTGGTATGGATATATGGAGACGATCAGCAGGTTGAGATAGGACGTTTTCAGGCAAAAGAAACGAATATCAGTATGGCTGAATATGTACCGGGTAATCCCGATATTACACCCAATGAGTTCTTTGATATCAGCAGTTCCGTACCTGCAGCTTATGAGAATATGAATAAAAAAGGGATTCAGTACGGCTTATGGGATAGCTATCGTGAAAAGTATTCATGGAAGCCGGAAATACAGATTCCGGGGTATACCTTAGATCATGTCATTTTTGAAATGTTTAATGGAGAAATGGAAACCTTATTTGGAGGTACAATAACCAATAATCAGTTCAAAGCAAGAGCAATACCAAGATATTTCTCGTTTTTATTATCAAATGCAAAAGGAGAAAAATATGTTTTTGAAGTTAAATATGCGTATGAAGACGAAATGCTTGAGTTATTTAAGAATGCTGATAAAAATAAACCTATAGAGATCATATTACAAATGGACGGAAGTCTGAATAATAAAAAATTAATCTTTAAACAAGAGAACAAGGAAATCCTGATCAAAAAAATAGATATGGGTAATTTCTGGAAATATGAAGAATGATAAGCTGTAAAAAAACATGTTATTTATTATATAAAGAATCGGGCTCATAAAAAGAGCAATGAAGCCGTTTATTATGAAGAAGTTTAATATACATTCTGTTCAGAAAAATGAAAATCTAAAAAGCATTGCTGCCCTTTACGGGATAGAAGCAGATGCTTTAAAGCTATTTCATAACAATCGCTGCGAGGTAAAAGATATGATCCTTATAGACCTTACCAGGCAGACGGAACTTTTTATTCCGCGAACAGCTGTTGCAGATAAAAATAAACTGGTAAAGTTCGGAAGAGGAAGCCGTTTGGTTTTTCAGCCGGAAAACTCATTCTGTAAATATGGGGTGGTCATTAGTTTCGAAACCGGAAATCATAAAAATGAACTGAAATATGAAACATCAGTCCGGTGGTTGAAATATGAGAATAAGCTGCATTTTTTTGAGATCGACCGTATTTCAAACCTATATCTGAATCAGGAAGAAGTCAACGAAATTGCAGATACACTGGCCTATAAAACATCAAAGGTTTTATACCCTTTGCAGGTAAGTGTAGATGAATATGGAAAATTCAATCAGGTAGAAAATATTGAATCCTTTAAAGAAAGATGGGATAGGGTAAGAGAAGAAGTTTATAAAGAGTTTGAAGGGGAAATCGTAGACGAATATTGCAGGAAGATAGAAGAAATTATATACGAAGAAGATGCTATTAATCTTTATCTTAAAAATGATTATTTCCTCAGAACGATATTTCTCGGAATCTATCAGAGTTTCGGAAATACCTTTCAGATTGAAATTGAAAAAAGTTTTCCAATCATCAATAACCCGATAGAACCAAAATATAAAATCCACATAGAAACAGATCCGGTAAAAGACCAATATGATCTGGTGCATATAGCAGGAGAGGGGAAATTAAATGATGAAAGATCCGTATCCGATCTGATCAACGGATATCCTTTCTCAATGATTATTGCAGATGATCCGGTAATGAAAGAAGAGGGAAACTTCAGGATAGAGTATTATCTGAACGGAGAAACATTACTTCCCGAATCCCTATATCTGGAATGCAGTATTATGCAGGAAGAAGAAAAGAAAATATCAGTGGTGGTAACTGCTATAACAGAATAAAAAAACAAATACAATGAAATTTAAATTAGACCATAAAATTTTTACGCTCATCGGTATGCTTTGCTGCAGTTTATCTTTTGCACAAAAAGTAGAATTTACCGTACCAAAGAGTATTGACGTTTTGGAAAATATCATTTTTGATTTTCAGAACGACTTTACGAAACCTATTGCAGTAGATGCCGCTGCTACACCTGATGATTTCTCAACGACCGTTGATCTTTTTGATCTGAAATATGATGATAACAACAAAAATCCTTACCTGAATCTGGCATTAAATAAAGGTGCAAAAGCCAAACAGTTCATCGAAAGAGCAAGCTGGACCGTAACCTTTAAAAAGATTTCCAAAAAAAGTACAAAAGTAAGCATCGATATTGAATCCATCATTCCCGATCGATGGTCAAAGAAAGAAGTAGATGTAAAGCTTACCCAGTCCACAGGAAAAGTAGAAAACGAAATCAAAGAATTTCTTTTACATTATAAGAAACCAAAATCTTCATCCGCTCATGCTACAGCAGATGCGGCAGCAGAGCCTACAGCAGAACAGATTGCCGCAGCAGAAGCACAGGCAGTTGCTCAGATGGCAGAGCTTGAAAACAGAAAAATTATCCAGAAAACAACTTCAAAAAAACTGCAGGCACTATTCAGTAAAAAGCAGTTTATCACTCTGCCAACCACAGCAGATAGCTTTACAAAACTCTTACAGATACAGCCAACTGAACCGGAGTGTGAGGATTGTAAAGGAGGAAAATATTCAAGCTGGGATATTGAAGATGTTTTTAATCTGATCTATGCTAAAATGAATGACGGACAGGAATATTATGCGCTACAGTATTATGGTGATAAAAAAGTTTCAGGTTTACCTTACGGGCTTGTATTCAATGAAAGTTCACCCTCAGAATGTAAAGCCAAATTTGAAAGATATAATGCACAGCTATACCAGACTGCAGTAGAAGTTGATGCCAATACATCCAGTGCATTAACGGTGGTTACCTTCAAAATGAATGGCAGCTTTATCCGTCTTGAATTCGGAAATCAATATCTGACGAGACTTCACGTATCAAATAAAGAACAATAACCATGGCTGAAAAACATATTGTAGTACAGGGAGCAATGTGCAAATGCCAGTTCGGACAGGCTCCGGATATGCTCAAAGTACTTTCACACCAGAAAGAATACGCTAACGATAAAAATGCGTCCAAAAAACTCATCGTTACCACAAAAGAAATAGGTGGAACAACATTTGAGAAAAATACATTCGGAAACTGTACCAAAAACGGAGGCCCACCACCGCCATGCAAGATCATGGTCACCGAATGGCAGAACTTCTATGACAAAGTACAGCTAAGCAATGGCGGATATATGATTCTGGAAGACAGCAAAGCCATCTGTGCTGTTGCCGGAACTCCATGTATCGAAATTACAGACCATGGCCAGAGAACAGAAGCCAGCCAGCAGAACTTTAAAAATGCCAATAAGGATGTGCAGCAGCAGATCAATCCTTTGGTGAATACAGAATCAATGTATAAAGATCAGCCTGCTCACCAGGGAGAGGATGGCGTAATCTAAAATGAAAAAAAATGGCGAAAGGAGTTAAAACAATAAAATTTCAGGGTCCACATTATCCGGCTATGACTGTACCTGGAAAGAGAATCACTTTAAAGGCTGATCAGCCTGGGCTTTTTGAAGTAGACCAATGGCTTCCGGGGACTACCGCTGAAGATAAAAAGAAACCTGTAGTGTGGATGAGCCAGAGTATGGATAGGCTTTCAGTGCTCACTAAGAAGGAATCAGCATCCGGATTTAGATTTGTGATTGGGAAAAAATACTGTGGAAATTATCATTATTATATAGAAGCCAGTTTTTCGGGGAAAAGAGATACCACTCATAATTCAGGACTTTATGTAAAAGGATGGTGTGAACCCAGAATTGCAGACAGCAGATGGTGTAAGCAGCCAGGTGGTGAAGATGAACGGAAAACGTATGTCTTTTCCTACGGACATCTTATCTATCTTCATTTAGATACAGAAGGCCTTAATGGAGACAGCCTGATTGTGGAAGTTTATAAAGTAGTAACAGGAGGTGGAGGTCTTAATGATGATAAGCTTATGTCTGTTTATACGGCAAAAGTAATTGATGGGCAGGTAAATCTGAAAATTGGAAATACCTACCAATGGTATGGTAAAATCGGCAGACCCAAAGATAAAGAGGAGTTTTATGTAAAAGTAAAAACAGCTTCAGGACTTGTGGTAACTGACGGTAAAGATAAAGTTCATGCCCGTTTTTTGAGAATTCAGAACAGAGTGGTAAGTAAAGGAGTAGAAAGCTCAACTAATAATACCCCGACAAAAGTTGATTTACCCGATAAAAATCAAAAGAATACCCATTCCTGTAAATACAAGGAAATAAGTGTAGATGATAATGGAGAACATTTTGTAGTCTTTAAAGAAGGAAGTACCAAATTTAAAAAAGTAACTTCCGAAACTCAGCTGGTAACGAGGAGAATACATTTTGCCTTTGACAGATCAGAAATTCGTACAGAGGAAAGAGCATTCCTGCAGACCCTTCTTGATTTTCTGCTGTATAACCAGCATTTGGATATGACCCTTTCCGGACATGCCGATGACAGGGGAACACTGGACTACAACCAGGCACTTTCAGAAAGAAGAGCAAATGCGGTAAAAGATTTCTTTGTAAAGGGAGGGCTTGTTAAAAGCAGAATTAAAACAAGAGGCTATGGCGAAGTAAACCCTGCTGTAACTGGGAAAACAGAAGATGCCTATAAAAAGAACCGAAGAGTAGAAATAGATTTCAGTTATCTGGAATATAATCAGGAAGCATTGATCTATGAAACCATCGGTCCGGACGCAAAAAAGGCCAAGGATATTACTGTGAATGTCATAGATCGGGTAGACAAAGGATGTTTCAGAAAAGAAAAGCATGATAAAACCATTATCTATATTAATGAAACAAATGGCAAAGACTTAATTCCGAAGAAAGGGGACAAAGTAAAACAAACTGTATTTTCACAGCAGTCCGGATTCCCTAAAAACTATGCGGGAATCTTGATGAGGTATCTCAATCCGTGGTCCGGAATTGATTATAAATTTGCTTTTTTTATCAATAGCTGTGCCTATTATGCCAGTAAGAAAAATGCTACCCTGGAAGTAAGAGTATATCCGGATATTATCTGGATCGGTCATTTTCAGTATAATGGTGAAGAGAAAGTAATGCCTTATTATTTCCATCAAAAAAACTTTGATCTGGAACAAGGAATCTCTGATGTTCTTAATGAGTTGAAGGATACAACATTCTATAAAATATTCAGGCTGTTCCCTGCAAACTTTATCATGGAACATACCCTGTTGAAATATATTGAAAGCCAGGCAAAAAGCTATTTCTACGGAATTCATACCATTCATAACCGTACCGTGGAGAAATCAGGACAGGAACTTTCTCTTGTTGGTACGCAAACAAACATTATTAAGCAGACCGATTATACAAGGTTTGCAGCAGCAGCAGTTATTTATGGTTTTGTAGTTGTAGGAATTCTTATAGAACTGTTGATGATCTATTTAACAAGAGGTCGAAATATTGCTACCAAGCTTCAAAAGTTTGCTAAAATGGCAAGAAAGGCACAGGCAGTTCTGAAAAGAATGGAAGATGCAGGAGTAGAGCTTATTCCACCGGCAATAGCAGTGAATGCGGGGATGTATTATCAAAAGCAGAAAGATGGCAGGTTAGGAGTTGTTTATGAAGCTAATATAAAGGCAGATCCATTGATTGCAGTTAATTTCAAAAGAGAATTTGATTTATTGCAGTTGATCACCAAGACTATACAGGACATAAAAAATGCAAAATACCCAGATGATGCCGCTGCGAAGAAAAAAATGGAGCGCAATAAAAATAATAACAGTAAAATTTCGCAATATTTTGAAAAAATAGGAGTACCAAAAATAAAAGGAACTATCAATATAAAAGGAGATATAATATTTGAACATAATATTAAGTATAATGTATTGACCAATACTTATAAAATAGAAGATAAGTTAAAAAATGGTGTTTTTACTGCAAAAGATGAGGTTTTAATTCAGGAACAGATTAAATTTGAAGCTACCATAACAGGAGAGCATGAGTTATTATTTACATTTGGTCCTCTTCAAACAAAAATTGAAGGGAAAATAGATGTTCAACTGAGTGGAGGAGTAGGGTCCAAGCTAAAGTATGGAGCTAATCCCAGAGAGGGAAAAGGACTTTTCTTAGAGAAAATTTTGGCATGTTCCGGAATAGAAGGAAAATATAAAGGAAGTTTGATGGGAACGTCTATTTTTGGTGTAAATAAAATTGAAACAAATGATGGAAAGCCAACACCTTTTACACTCATTGAGCCGTTTGAAGTTTCCTTATATAAAGTTCAATTATTTAATAAATAAAAAATAAATGAAAAAAATAGTTTTAGGCTTTATACTTATAGCGAGCATTATTGCATGTTCTCAAAATAAAAATGATATGATGCAAAATCCGAATATTACTGCCAATAATATAGCAGAAGAAATTACAAAACAAATAAAACATTATCCTGTTGAAAAACAATATAAATACAGGTATAATAACAGTATGTGCTATTTTGAAATATCTATTAATGATATTCCATCATTTAAAGACTATCAAAGTTCACAAAACGGATCCGCATTTTTGATTAATGATTTGATTTTTAAAAGCGGCAAACAAAAGGTGTCATATAAACTATTGCCTTCAGAGGGAACAGAATTAAAGGATAATACAGAATTGCAACTCACATTATTGTCCTATGATCAAAAAAATAAAAATGCGGATGATGTAGAGTATTCAAAATTCACGCTTCCTCAAATAGAAGAAAAAATAGCAGAAAACTATTCTAAATTCAAATTTTCAGGGGCTGGAAAAACATATTACGAAGGTAGTTTTGACGTTAATGTAGAAGTTCCATATGACTTACAGTCTCCATTTGAAAATGCTCAGGATCTTAGAAAAATAGATAAAAAGAGCCTTGAAGAGAAATTAGTGAAAGAATATAACAAAATACGCAATATCTATCAAAGTAAAGATAAAGATAAGGTGGCAAGACTGCTGTATGATAAACTTAAAAATCAAATGGTAACAGAATACGCTTCTCCTCAAAAAGTAAAGGCAACGTGGGAAGAAGCTAAAGAAATTCTGTTTAATAGTGATATGGAAATTTTGCCAATAGAAAAGTATGAGATGAGATTTTTTGGTAATGGTAAGCTTGTAGCACTCTATGCAGACGGTTCAAATCCAAATACAAGAGGAGGGAATGCTTTGGTTTGTCACTTGAAATCTGGTTATGGGAAAGGATTTCTTGAGCTTAAACATTTATTCTATATCCCTCAGGGTGAAACTGAATTTAAAGTTTACTAAGTGAAATCTGTCAACAAAAAATATATATTACTTCTTTTATTGGGAATAAGTTTTCTATCCTGTTCCCAAAAGAAAGAAGATATTATCAATCAAAATCCAGACATTACAGCAGATAACATTGTAGAAGAAATTGCAAAGCAGGTAAAACATTATCCTTCAGAAAAAATATATAATCTGGGATATTCAAATGATAAATGTTATTTCGATATGTATATTGATGGGGTAAAGCTCAGTAAGGCTTTTAATAAGGCGCTTGGAAATACAGCTGTCGAAATCAATAATGTTATTTTTAAAAGTGGGAAACATACCGTTTCCTATAAAATGTATCCGCTGGGTAAATCTAAAGAATATGAAGAGGTGTTTAATACTTTAGTAGATGGTACCACATTAGAATTTGATTTGACCTCTTATGATAAAAAGAATGCAAATGCACAGGATGTAGAATATACCACTCATAAAGCTCCACAGATTTCACAAGAGCTATCGCCTGGATATTTTAAAGACAAATTTGCAGGCTCAGGAAAAACTTTTTACGAAGGTAGCTTTGAAATTAATATAGATGTGCCTTATACCTCTCATTCAGCTTTTGAAAAAGCGCAGGACTTACGAAAAGTTGATAAAAAAGAGCTGCAAGAAAAATTACTGAAAAAGTACAAGGAAGTTTGGAATATCTATCAAAATAAAGAATTAGATAATATTGCGCGATTAGAATATAATACACTGCATGATTTATATGTTTCTACCTATGATTCAAAGGAAGTGATTAACAAGAATATTTCAACCATGTTTAATGATATCTATAAAAATAGTTCATTTCAAATGCAGCCTATTGAAAAATATAAATTAGAATTTTTTGCTGATGGTAAATTGGCTGCATTAATGCTTGATACTAACGATAATCAGTTGAGAGGAAATACAGCACTGTGGGCCAAGGTAAATTATGATGGCGGTACAAGAGGTTTTTTCCTGAACAGATATTTTTATATCCCTCAGGGCGAAACTGAATTTAAAGTATATTAGTCTGCCCGTTAAAAACAGGAAGAAATCTCTGGTTTAGTCTTTGAAACAATAAGTTTGATCTGAAATAAAAGAAAGAATTCATTACAACGAAATTGTTGTCATTTATAAACATGAGGACTTGCTAAATACTAGGGATTAATTAAACATCTCTGACCTTTATATCAATATAAAATATGACCTTTTTAGGATACTTCTTTTCAGCCGTATGCTTGTTTTCCCTTTATATTGCATATAGGATTTTTAATAAAATTCTAAAAAGCAAAAGTGCAGTAAAAGGGAAAATTGGGTTTATAGAAAAAGGTTTTATGCTGATTTTTATAAGCCTGCTGATCATTACTGTTAATTCCTTAACGTTGGTTCTGTCCTATAGTTTCTTTTGGGAGAAAGCGTACAGGGGTATTTCAGAGAAACAGTACGAAGCTGTTGTCATTGGCTATAAAAAAGAAACCATTGCAACCCGTAATTTTTCTACTTCAGGATATTATAACAAACAGGTATATTTTCCGGAAGTGAAATATATCAATGTCAATGGGAAAGAAGTCATAAAAGCACTGGATCTTACAGATAACATTCCCCCTGCAATAGGACAGACTCTGAAAATTACGGATACTGAAGTCAGTGAAAAAGCCAACAGGATTGAACTCAATTGGATCATGATGGCTTTTGGAAGTGTTTTCACAGGACTGACAGCCTTTTTTGCATGTTTGCTCACTACCTATCTTCGAAATGAAGCTTTTAAAAAAAGGGTGAGTATCTCCCTATACGGAGCTCTTGTGATATGGGTCCTCAATGGAGTATGTATATTGCTGATGTGGTTGAAATATTGATGCTTAGAAACATCAATGAATAGAATAAAACATAGTGTTATTTTGAAATAAAATGTATTTTTGGAATAAAACTAACCCAAAATAGGATTCAAACTTAAAAATATCTATGGAGAATAAGAAAATGTCACCAGCAAGCTATTCCGTTCTGGGAATAATTCTGTTCTGCTTTCTCTATTATATCTTATGGCTGATCTTTAAGGAAAAAATGCCGTTTCATGAATACCTTTCAGATATTAATACCCACTATGATGAGTATGCAGGTCGTGTTTTGTATTGTATACCCCTGGTGATCTTTATCCTGATATTTTTTACCATTCTGAAACCTTCCGCTTCCAAACGGTTTTTAAGATTACAGGCATCACTTCCCACCTCTAAAATACAATCCCTGGCAAAAGGTTTGGTGGAAGTAGAAGGAACCCTGATGATGCAAGCTCCATTGCGTTCTCCGGTAAATAATGAAGAATGTATCGGATATTATTACACCATTGAAGACGTAGACAAAGACTCGGATGGTAAAAATACATATACCACTGTGCATAGAGAAACTCAATGTAATCTCTTTCAAATCAAAGATGAGACAGGAACAATAGAAATACAACCGGAAGGAATTGAACTGGTCTTACTGGGAGAAACCAATATAAGCAGTACTTACAACAAAAGATATAAAGAAACCCTCTTAAAACACGGTCAGAAAATGCTGCTGGTAGGGTATGCTGATTCAAAAAATGGAGTTCCATTCATCAGAAAAGATGAACATTATAAAGTTCTTGGAATCACCTCATCATCAGGAATCACAGTGTGGAACAAATACCAGCCGTTGTTGAGGTCATTTCTTTTCACGTGCTCAATTATTTTATTAATTATCATTTATATCCTTATACAATAATGAACCAGACTGTAGCTATCATATTACTCGTACTGCTGACTGTAGCAGTCATAAGCTTTTTGATTAATCTGTATAATAAACTGGTATTGCTCAGATTCAATGTAGATAAAGCATACAACAATATCGATGTTGTTCTGAAGCAGAGAGCAGATGAAATTCCCAACCTCGTCAACATAGCCAAAGGCTTCATGAATTATGAAAAAGATCTGCTTACCAGACTTACCGAATTGAGAACTGTTTACAATAGCACCACCGATTCAGATAAGAAAACAGAAGTGGCTAATGAAACTTCCAAGGCTCTAAATTCATTCTTTGCTGTATCAGAAAACTATCCGGAACTGAAATCCAATAATAATTTTCTGGAACTTCAGAAGCGGATTTCCGAATTGGAAAACAAGATCTCAGACAGAAGAGAATTTTTCAATGACAGTGTTAATCTTTATAACATTGGAATCCATGAATTCCCGAATGTAATACTGGCAAAAATGTTAGGGTATAAAGATAAAACCCTTTTAGCAGTAACCAATCAGGAAAAAGAATACCATGGAGTTCAGTTTTAATACCTTTTTCGGTCTTGAAAAAGACCTTACAGCTCACCCCGAAATGCTGATTTTTGCGGCACTTCTTATCCCGATATTGCTGATGCTTCCCATTGCTTTAGTAGGCTGGATTTTTAGAAAACTTAAATTCAATATGTATATCATCAATGTACTATTGTACACAATGATGTTTACCTTTTTATTGGGAATACTTACCATTTTTGTCCTTTATTTCATTACAGATAAAAATGGAATTAAATTGGCCTACTGCTGGCTAACCGTTTTCGCAGGAATGTTCTTTTTCAGCCTGATTAATGAAAATACCATCACTAAAATGTTTGCCGATTGGTCTAAATTGATTGAAGAAAAAGACAAGAGCAGGAGGTAAGAGTGGTAAGGAAGAGGGAAGCCGGAGTATGGGAGTTTCTGAAGTCTGATAAACATATGAATTCGTGAGAACAGAGCAGCAATGATATTTGAATGATAAATTTATTGCAGAGTCTTGCATTACATATAGCCTTTATGGATATGCACTCGCTTAATAAGAATCAATGAATTGATTCCATCTTTTGCTCCCTTAAAATATTCAGTCTGATAATAAAAACTTTGCGTTTAACAATGATGCCAGGGCAATTCATTTCTATAATAAGTTTCCTGAATTATTTTACCAAACTATCTGCCAGTTTCATCAGATTAGCTTACTGATTTAAATCTCCATTCCTAAAACAAAGCATTAGGAAATAAAACATTTACATTAAAAAAATGGCCGGTCTCACAAGAAGACCAGCCATTTCTATAATAAATATACTTGAATTATTTTACTATAAATTGCATCGAAGCACCATCCAGTTTTAAAATATAAACTCCCTGATTAAGGTTTCCCGTTCTGATTACATTTCCATTTCTGAAAGGTCTGTCAATGGTCTGAAGAACTTTCCCCTGCAGGGTATAGATCTCTGCCTTTTTAACATTCTGAACATCACCTTTTACAGCAATCTCCTGATTGGTTACCGGGTTAGGGGTGATTTTAAAACTCGACGCTGAGGTCTCTGCTGCAATATTTTGGGCTTGCCTGGCAGAAGACCCTGAATAACAAGTCCATTTCAGATCATCAATAGCCACTCTGTTGCTGGTAGAATTATTCACAAGGCTTACCGTTACATTTCCTGAAATATTAATATTGCTGATGGTTGTTGTCGTAGCTGAAGTACTGTAAGGAACTGTTCCTACCGTTGTTCCGTTTACTTTTACATCAAGCACGCCATTGCTTCCGGAGAATTTCAGTTGTGTAGTAACAGTTAAAGATCCAATACCATTCGCTGAGCTTCCGGATGTTAATGATCCGCTTCTTACAGTTATAGCTTTATTATTGATTGTCTGATCAGTTCTTGAATCTGTAGCGGTCCAGGAAATACCACCATTGCTCCATGTTTTGTTAGAATAGGTAGAACTTGCCGCAGGAATTGATTCAAAATTTTCATTGGCGCAATCCGTAGATGGAGTAGACGTTCCCGTATTGGTTGTTCCGGAAACTGTAGAGCTGTTGGAAGATGAATTTCCTGCAGCATCCTTGGCTACAACATAGAAACTGTAAGCTGTTGAAGGATTTAATCCTGAAATTGTAGTAGAAGTTGAACTTATTGTTGTTTTCAGACTTCCGTTCATGTAAACATTGTAAGAAGAAACGCCCACATTATCCGTAGCAGCATTCCATGTAAGAGAAATACTGTTGGATGTCTTTGCAGAAATAGCTAAACCTGTAGCAGCTGTTGGAGCCTGAGTATCAGTTGTAGGCTGCTGAGAACCCCAGATAAGATTCACATAGCCTGGATTATCAATAAAAGGATTTCTGTTCCCCTGATAAGAATAAGACGCATTATTTCTTTTGATCTCAGCCTGAGAAACCGGATCCTGATTATGCCATGCCAGAAGAACATTCAGCTCCCATGACTGAAGCCCTGGAAATGCAGAACTTCCCAACATATTTCCTGAAGAAAAAGAAGAAAGTTTACTCTGATAACGCGTTACAAAATAAAAGATCATACGGGCTACATCCCCTTTGAATTCATCAATCGGCTCAAAAACCGTCCCTGAATATCCAGAAGAAGCAGAATTACCCAGTTTTGATCCGTTCATAGACGTAAAAGTTGTACTTCCAACCTTACCAAACGGATAGTTGCTTCTCATTCCATTTACTTTACCATCTGTAGCTCTGATGAAATGAATGTCAGCAACCATTGGAGATGCCTGATTAAATAAACTTTGAGGAACAACATGTTCTCTGTTGTAGCAGTTCCCTTCCGTAGAATAAGTTCCGCACTGGTTAGAACCCGGAGTATATTTATAAGGATCAGTACCTACAGGTCTTTCCGAATAAATATCAAGGATAGATCCGTCATTTTCGTAATCTTTGTCAATATCAGTAGTTTTATAGGCAGTCCATAATCCGTTGTAGCCTTTATCCTGATGTCCGCTGGTGATAATGCTGCTCAAAGCAGTTTTAAGTGCGGCACCGTTCAGTCCGTTGGCCGAATTATAGTATCCTGCAGGAGCCTGTGCATACGCAAGTCCCGAGAATAAAGTGAATAAGATAATTTTTTTCATATTAATTAATTTCCAACAAGATTACTACATTTTCATGAATAAAAAATTACATTATCGTTAATTTTGAAATGTACCGCATTCAGCTTTCACCTATAAATGATAAGTGATGATTGATGCATGATAATTGATATCCAATTAGCAGGTACAGTAGATGAATATCATTAAAAAATCAATAGATTCCCGGTCTTTGTCATTCTGTAAGAATCTAAACTTAGTTGTTCATAAGCCTAATTAAAAAAGGTAAGAAATGACCTTAAACCTCACCTCTGAAAATGTAATATCCATCTCCTGTACTCGGAATTAAAATAATATTCTTATCCATGCAGATCTATGTTTAATTAAAGCAAAAAAGCCGGCACAAAAGTACCGGCATATATAATAATAGCTAAAAATCTTATTTTCTCTGTGGCGGATAATTTTTCATAATCTCAGCCATTATTTCAGGAATCTGTCTCTGTTTAGATTTTGGTGAATCTACAGAAATTCCGCTTCCGATACCCTGCCAAACCAGTTTATTGGATTTTGAATCAATAAGGTCTACAATAATGGCACCTTCATTATAATTGCTTGTCCATGTTCTGTTCATTCCAACACCCCATCCGAAAGGTCCGCCCCATCCCCACATTCCGTAAGGAGAAGAAGAATTCACATCAGTGATTTTTTTATGGTTTGCTTTTACGTTGATAATGAGATCTGGATTTTCTCCCGATTGAAGTCCTTTGGTTTGAAGCTGTCTTGAAAGCTCATTCAGAACTCTGTCTTTATCAATATCATTCAGTTTTAGATCATCAATTCTTATTTTATACGTTTTGTAAGAATTGAAATTGGCAGTTTCAGCGTAGTCTGAACGTACCTGAAAAGGGCTACAGGAAGTTAAACCTAATGTAGCGGAAGCCAACAAAATAAAAATATATTTTTTCATTTTATTTATTTTTTTTATCATTTTTAATGAATGTATCAGTCTTTTTATCGTACCCATAAGGACAGTGTCTGCAGCCGCTTTTACAGCAATGTCCTCTTTTCAGATGGAATTTTTCTGTAAAAACCTTGTATCCCTGTTCATTATAATAAAAGTCTTCACCTTCTTTGATGTCATAATGGGCCATAAGTTAAATGTAAGTCAAAAAACTTTTTATATTTGTTAGTATGATAATTGTATGCCAAAAGCCATTAAAAAAACTAAAAATTAACGGCATTGCTCTTTTTCCCTTTATCTTCATTAGGAAACCCGAAGATAAGGAAAATAATACACTTATTAATCACGAAAAGATCCATTTACGACAACAGCTGGAGATGCTGGTCATATTTTTCTACATCTTTTACGTCATCGAATATTATTACTGGTTTTTCAAACTCAAAAACGGCTATAAAGCTTATATGAGAATCTCATTTGAAAGAGAAGCTTACGCGAATGAAAGCAACCTGGATTATTTACAGAAAAGAAAATTCTGGAATTTCAGGAAGTATTTAAAAGATAAAAGATAAAAGATAAAAGATAAAAGATAAAAGATAAAAGATCTTGTTGTTAAACAACAATTATGCATTCGGATATCAACATTAATAGGGGCGGGCTTTAGCCAAAACCTGAAAATTTAAACACAAACATCACAAATAATTGCACAAATAACACAAACATTTTGCACAGCATTATACCCCAGCCATCTGTGGTTAAAAAAACAGCAAAGAATAATGGCAACACCACAAAAACTCAATAATTAATCTTTTATTATTTTTGTACTCTATAAACCATGAGTAGTCCAAAAAACTAAAATGCTATTACAATTCCCTACAGAACCTATTCCTATTCAGGAAATCCCGATTCATAGAAATGTAAAACTCTTTATTAAGAGAGAAGACCTTATTCATCCTCAGATTTCAGGGAATAAATACTGGAAACTGTTTTATAATGTCAATCGTTATCTGGAAAACAATCCTGAAAAGCCTTATATCATTACATTTGGGGGCGCTTTTTCCAATCATATTGCTGCTGTTTCTGCAGTTGGAAACCTTGCAGGAATTCCCACGTTGGGAATCATCAGGGGAGAAGAATTACAGCACAAATGGAGGGATAATCCCACTTTACTTTTTGCCAAAAGAAACGGCATGAACCTGAAATTTGTCACCCGTGAAGAATATCGTCACAAAGAAAAACTTACAGAATTCCTGCAACAGGAGTTTCCGGAGGCCTTAGTAGTTCCGGAGGGAGGAACCAATGAAGAGGCTGTAGAAGGGGTGAAAATGATGCTCAATGAGCAAACCAAAGATTTTGACTATCTTTGCACCGCAGTTGGAACAGGAGGAACCATTGCCGGAATTTCAAAATTCTGTGAAGACAATCAGAAAGTTATAGGATGTAACGTTGTTGATGATGCTTCACTTGAAAATAAAATATTTGAATTAACTTTGAAACATAATTTTGATCTAATAGATTCATGTTTTGGAGGTTATGGTAAAATAAGTGATGAAAATATCCGTTTTATCAATGATTTCAAAGAGAAATACGATATTCCTCTGGAACCGATTTATACAGGAAAGATGATGCAGAGAGTTTTTGAACTGATAGAAGAAGAGTATTTTCCTGAAGACAGCAGAATATTGTGCTTTCATACTGGTGGATTACAGGGGATTGAGGGAGCTAATCTGCTTTTAGAAAAACAGAATAGAAATTTAATTATATAAGTAAAATTGAAAAACATGAAAAGACTTTTCCTATCCATAAGCCTTTTAGTTTTATCAAAATTTTCTGCCCAAAGCTGGGCAACCGAAGATCAGTACATTCAGAAATTTGCTAAATATGCAGTAGAGGAAATGGAAAAATATAAAATTCCGGCTTCTATTACTCTTGCTCAGGGACTTCTTGAAACAGGAGGCGGACAGAGCAGATTGGCACAGGAAGGTAAAAATCACTTCGGAATAAAATGTAAAGAAGACTGGACCGGTAAAACGATGAAACACACGGACGATGCTCCCAATGAATGTTTCCGGGTATATGACGATCCAAGACAGTCTTACGAAGATCATTCTATATTTTTGTCCACCAGAAAATACTACGCCAATCTTTTCAAGCTTGATATGAAAGATTACAGAGCATGGGCTACAGGATTAAAAAAAGCAGGATATGCAACCAATCCCCGTTATGCATCCATCTTGATCACTAAAATTGAAAAGTATAAGTTATACGAATATGACAACACCAATTCTAATGAAGTGTTGTATGCTGTTCTTAAAATGTACCCGGATCTGAAAGATGACAGAACTTTCATGGCACAATTGGAGCCTTCAAAAGCTACAAAGAAAGCCAAAGAACCGGTGACTGTTGAAGTTCCTTATAAGCAGACTTCTTACGCGCAACAGCAAAAAAGAGTGGAAAGAATCAAGACAAAAGCTGAGATTCTAAACTCTATTCTCATTAAAAGTCACCCGAATGACGGGTTGAAATATATTGTAATTCCTGAAGATACCGATATTAGATTCATTGCCAATAAATTCAAGGTCAGTGAAAGCCGTCTGATGAAGTGGAATGAACTGGACAATGAAACCTTGAAGAAAAACGATATTGTCTTTTTGGAGTCTAAAAACTCATCAGGAAATACAGCGACTTACAAAGCTATCTCTGGAGAGGATATGCATGATATCGCTCAGAAATTCGGAATCAAATTACATAAATTATATGCTAAAAACAGAATGGATGAAGGACAACAGCCATCTGCAGGACAGCTGATTTATCTGATTGATAAAAAACCAAGAAACTAATTTAATTTTTTGTTGAGAGTTTATTGTTGACATTTATGCCAACCAGCAACTGTCAACCAACGACAAATATATATGAAGTATCAAAGAAGTTCGGCTTTATTTGATGAAGCCTACAAATACATTCCGGGAGGGGTAAACTCTCCGGTAAGAGCATTTAAATCAGTGGGAGGAGTTCCCGTGTTCATGAAATCGGCAAAAGGTGCTTATCTTACTGATGCCGATGATAATACTTATATTGATTATATCAATTCATGGGGACCAGCTATTCTGGGACACACACATCCTGAAGTATTGGAAGAACTGAAAATCCAGGCTGAAAAAGGTTTCTCTTTCGGGGCTCCTACAGAACTGGAAACTGAAATTGCAAAATTCATTGTTGAAAACGTTCCGAATATCGATCAGATCAGAATGGTTTCTTCAGGAACAGAAGCATGTATGAGTGCTGTAAGACTGGCAAGAGGATATACCAAAAGAGATAAGATCGTAAAATTCGAAGGTTGTTACCATGGGCATTCAGATTCATTTCTGATCAAAGCGGGAAGCGGTGCTGCTACTTTTGGAAATCCAAATTCTCCGGGAGTAACAGAAGGTACTGCTAAAGATACTTTATTAGCCCGTTATAATGATTTTGAACAGGTTCAGGATTTATTCCGTCACAATCCGGGAGAAATTGCTGCGGTAATCATTGAGCCCGTTGCCGGAAATATGGGGTGTGTATTGCCAGAAAATAATTTCCTGCAGAATTTAAGACAAATCTGTGATGAAAACGGAGCTTTACTGATCTTTGATGAGGTAATGACCGGTTTCAGATTAGCATTCGGAGGAGCGCAGGAACTTTTTGATGTAAAAGCTGACCTGGTAACTTATGGAAAAGTAATCGGAGGCGGATTGCCAGTAGGCGCTTTTGCCGGAAGAAACGAAATCATGGATCATCTGGCTCCAAAAGGAGGTGTATATCAGGCTGGAACATTAAGCGGAAATCCATTGGCCATGCGAGCTGGATTAAAAACACTTCAGCTAATTAAAAATGATCCTGAATTTTTTAACAGATTAAGCAAAACAACACAAACTTTGGATCTTGAAATCGGAAAGATTTTAAATGAAAAAGGAATTGCTCATAAGATCAACAGAAAAGGTTCAATGATGTCTGTATTCTTCCATACCAACAGAGTTTCTAACTTTGATGAGGCACAGGAAGCTAATCATTCATTGTTCAATAACTTCTTCCATCAGATGCTTCAGAATGGAGTATATCTGCCACCAAGCGGTTATGAAACGTACTTCATCAGTGATGCGATCAAAGAAAAAGAAATTGATATGACGCTGGAAGCTGTAAGAAAATTTGAATATTCTAATTTATAATAAAAAAATAGACTGCCTTTTAAGACAGTCTATTTTTTTATATCTGTAAGTTTATTAAGCAAAACCATAGCAGAATAAACACATCCATCGCCCTTCTTTATTCGCCTCATCGGCATCGAAAATATAAGCCCTTTGCTTTGTATATGTTCTCGTTGGCTAAGTTCATCTCCACCGGAAGCATCTGTAATATAGATGATGGTGCCATCCTGCTCTTTTCCATATAACGTATTCCCTTTTGCTGTAAGTTCTGCACGTGTTAATCTGGGAGGTAATAACCCATCAATGGTTAAAACTTCTTTTTTGGCAGTAACATCAAGAGTTGCTTTTGGAGTTTCGGTGTTGATCCCTGTTTGGGCAAATGCAATAGAAGTTGCACATACTGAAAGAATGCTAATGATTTTTTTCATATATTTTTTCAAAGGTAAATTTAAAATCCGGTCTCTTTTTTATATATAAATTAATTAAAGAACAGCGTAACAGTACAGGCACATCCATCTTCCTTCTTTGTTGGAAGCTTCCGCATCAAAGATATAAAGTCCTTTACCATCAATATACTCTCTTTGGCTTTGTTGATCGCCTCCGGAAGCATCATTAATGTATATTATGGCACCATCCTGTTCTGTTCCATATAAAGTATTGCCTTTTTCTGTAAGTTCTGCACGCGTCAATCTTGGAGGTAATAAGCCTTCAATTGCTAAAGCATCATTTTTTGAGGTAACATCCAGGGTTGCTTTAGGATTATCAGTATTAATACCTATTTGAGCAAATACAATAGGTGCCGTACCTATTAAAATCAAACTAATCAATTTTTTCATGTTTTTTTTTCTTACAAATATAAATTATACAAAAAAAAATAAAGTTCGTTTTTTATTACGTGAAATGTATTGAAGGGTATGATTTATGGTTTAAAAACACATATATAAAAAATTATTTTGGTGAAAACATAATTAATAATGTGTTATTATAGAGATTTTTATTACAATGGTAAAAAAGTATAAATTATACAGATTTTGTAATAAACTATACACTTTGATCAGAACACTTCTTTTTAATTTTGTCATAAATAGATTGGAAATGAAGACTTCAGACAATAATATGTCCCGTAAGGATTTTATCAGAAATTCAGCGTTGGCTATGGCAGGTTTAACTTTAATACCGAATATGATGACAGCATCCCCTTTTTTTAATGAGAAGAATATTTCAGCAAAAGGAAAGCTGAGCCTTAAAAATGTTCGTTTGGAAACTGGTTTTGAATATGATGAAGAAGAGGTTTCCGCCACAAAGACAGATCTGTTTTATATAGAAGTTGAAAACGGGAAAATTTCTAAAATAGCCCCTAACCAACCTAACGCAAAGGCTATCGATGCAAAAGGATTACTAATGCTTCCTGCATTTAAAGACATGCACATCCATTTGGATAAAACCTTTTATGGGGATAAATGGCAGGCGGTAAGAAAAAGAACAGGTGGGGTAAAAGGAATGATCGGACTGGAGCAGAAAATGCTTCCCGAAATGCTGAAAAACTCCACATTCAAGGCTGAGAAAATGATTGAATTATTACAATCAAAAGGAACCTCTTTTGCAAGAAGTCACGTGAATATTGAACCTACTTCAAAACTTCAGTCCTTAAAAAATCTACAGAAAGCTTTAGACAATAAAAAGAAAAGTTTCGGAGCAGAATTAGTCGCTTTCCCACAACACGGAGTGTATTATACAGATTCTGTACCTTATCTGGAGGAGGCTGCTAAAATGGATATTGATTTTATCGGTGGAGTAGATCCATTCAACATAGACGGTGATATTGAGAAAGTAATAGACTTTACGGTTCAGTTGGCTTTAGACCATAAAAAAGGAATAGACATCCACCTTCATGAAACCGGAGACTCCGGATTAAAAACAGTGGAGTATCTTATTAAAAAAGTAAATGAAAATCCTTCTTTAAAAGGAAAAACTTATCTGAGCCACTGTTTTATATTGGCAAAATTAGAAGAAGCAAAACAGGAAGAGATTGCTGAAAAGCTGGCAGAAGCACAGGTCGGAATTGTTTCCACCATTCCTTTCGGAAGAATGATCATGCCGATACCCACACTGTACAAACATAATGTAACAGTACTTACAGGAAATGACAGTATTGTAGATCACTGGAATACTTTCGGAACCGGAAGCGTCCTCCAGAAAGCCAATTTAATGGCTCAACTGTACGGATACTCAACGGAGTTTTTATTATCCAGAAGCTTAAAGCTTGCAACAGGAAATATTCTACCGTTAGATGATAAAGGAACTCAGCAATGGCCTAAAACCGGAGATAAGGCAGATTTCGTACTGCTGAATGCAAGCTGTTCTGCAGAAGCTGTATCTAGAATTTCAAATGTAGAATCCTTGGTACATCAGGGAAATGTAGTTTTTTAAATTGGATTTAAAATGAAGAAAATATTGGTATTTCTTTTAGCATTCGGAAGTCTGAGTGCCTGTCAGGAGAAATCTGGTGATTTTCCAAACGAAGAAATCATGCAGGAAAAAGACATCATTAGTCAGGTAAAGAATAATAATATTTCTGCCGTAAAATCTGCTCTTGAAAACGGAACGGATGTAAATACACGGGACAGAAAAGGACGTTCTTTACTGTTGATTGCAACATTAGACAAACAAACAGAAATGGCAAAATTGTTGATTTCCTATAAGGCTGATGTGAATCTTCAGGATGATCAGCTGGACAGTGCATTTTTATACGCCGGAGCAAGCGGACAGACGGAATTGGTTACCTTATACCTGGAAAATGGAGCACGCTTTGACCTGTTCAACCGTTATAACGGAACCGCTTTGATACCGGCCTGCGAACGTGGCCATGTAGAAACCGTGAAAGTATTGGTTAAAACAAAAGGTTTCCCCATCAATCATGTGAACAAATTAGGATGGACTGCTTTAATGGAAGCGGTAATTCTTGGAAATGGAACTCAGAAATATCAGGAAATTGTGCAAATATTGAAAGATAACGGAGCTAATCTCACGATTCCCGATTATGCAGGCAAAACGCCTTTACAACATGCCGAATCATTAGGGTTTAAAGAAATCGCTCTGATCCTGAAATCATAAAAAGCAATATTTACAGATTATAAAATCAACTGTATTAAATTTGATCGGAGATAAAATCTTTGCGCCTTAAATACAGTATAATTAGTTAAATCTTAGTGCCGTTGCGATTTCCAATACAAGAAAATTAATAAAACTCAGATATATAATTTAGTTGGTGTTTTAGCCACAGAAGACCCATTTGTTTCTTTTGTGGCTATTTTAATTTTTTCTCCCGTAAATTTTATTAATTTTAGAAGAAATTCAGGTAGCGTGAGTTATCATACAGATCATTTTCCCATTTTAGGAATTCAGGAGTTTAGTGAGGATCAGCTTAGCGGCTGCCATTTGCTGTTTAATGAACTTTACGGAGCGCGCTCCATTGATGATCCCCATAAACATGATTTTTTTATCATCAATCTTTTTGAGCATGGAGTAGGTTCGCACACCATAGATTTTACAGAACATCAGGTAAAGGATTATCAGATTCATCTTGTTTTTCCCGATCAGGTACATCAATGGGTGATTGAAAAAGAAACAGTAGGGTATCAGCTGATGATCAGCAGAGATTGGTTTGAAAGCTTTTTGCCCTCACTGAGGTTTTCAGCTTCTTATTATCAGAATCATCCTGTTATTAATCTTACCCAGGATGTTTTTAAAACATTTTTGTATGAATTTCAGGCAATTCAGAAAGAACTGAATGGTGAAAAGGTATTTTGGGAACTGATCCAGAAGAGAAGTGAGCTAATCGGTTTATTGGTCAGCCAGTCTGTAGAAGGAGTTTTTAAGGATTTTGAAGTTTATAATTCAAACCCTATTATTTCTAAATTTTTACACCTGATTGATGAACACTTCAAAACTGAAAGATCTGTTTCCTTTTATGCTGATAAGTTGAATATCTCAGCGAATTACCTGAATATTGTCTGTAAAAAGAATCTCAATACTTCCGCATCATCCCTTATTCAGGACCGTATTTTACTGGAAGCAAAACGTCTTTTGAAAGTCTCGGAAATGTCTGTGAAAGATATTGTATATGATCTGGGTTTTTATGATCATGCCAGCTTTTCAAAATTCTTTAAAGTGCAGACGGGAATGACGCCCTCTCAGTTCAAGGAATAATTTATACAAAACAAGACATAATTGATACACCGGTTTTGATGAGAAGCTGGTGTAATTTTGTAGGGTTAAAATATTAAATCATGCAATTTCCCTATCAACTAACTGCAAAAGGAAACTACTCCCTTAAAAATGTACGTCTGGAAACAGGTTTTGAATACGAAAATGATGAGGTGACCGGAACAAAGACAGACCTTTTCAGTATAGAAATTGAAGATGGAAAAATTAAATCGGTAAAGACTAATGATCCTGCTTCTGATTCTATTGATGCTAAAGGATATCTGATGCTTCCTGCTTTCAGAGATATGCATATTCACCTTGATAAAACATGGTATGGTCTTCCGTGGCAGGCATTATCTCCAAAAAGGAAAAGCGTAAAGGATATGATAGCCTATGAACAGGAAATCATTCCGGAACTGTTAAAAACTTCAGTAGAGAGAGCAGAACAGTTAATCAGTCTGTTGCAGCATTACGGAACTCATTTTGCAAGAACGCACTTCAATATTGATCCTACTTCAGGGCTAAAATCACTGGAGAATCTGGAACAGGCGCTTCAAAATAAAAAAGACTCTTTTAAAGCAGAACTTGTAGCTTTCCCGCAACACGGAGTATATTATACAGAATCAGCTCCTTTGATGAAAGAAGCTGCAAAATTAGAAAGCGTTGCTTTTATAGGAGGATTAGACCCATTAAGTATTGACGGAAGCATTGAAAAAGTAATGGACTTCACCGTACAGCTGGCACTGGATCACAACAAAGGAATTGATATTCACCTGCATGAAATAGGAGAGTCCGGAATGAAGACAATCAATTACCTGATTGATAAAGCTATAGAAAATCCCGCGCTTCAAGGAAAAACTTTTGTAAGTCACGCTTTTGCATTGGCTCATCTATCTCCAAAAGAAGCAGAAGAGATCTCTGAAAGACTGGCTGCCGGAAAAGTGGGAATAGCTTCTTCCGTACCATTTAAAAAGACGATAATGCCAATCCCGACTTTGAAAAAACACGGAGTAAATGTTTTGGTTGGAAATGATAACGTACAGGATTTCTGGAGTACTTTCGGATCAGGAAGTATGTTACAGAAAGCGAATCTGATTGCTGAACTCTATGGCTATGCAACTGAATTTGCGCTCTCAAGAGCATTACAGTTCGCTACTCAAAGTATTCTTCCTTTGGACGAGAAAGGAAAGCAACAGTGGCCTAAAGCCGGTGATAATGCAGCTGTTGTTTTAGCAGATGCCTCATGTTCAGCAGAAGCCGTTTCCAGGATGTCTAAAATAGAAGCCCTGATGCATGACGGGACTCTGTTCTGGAGAAGTTAAATGATAATGTATATATTTTTTATACACTTGTTTTTTGTGAATCAGCTGTCGGAGATTTTCCGATGGCTGTTTTTTTATTGATATAAAAGTAAAAAGTAAAAAGTAAAAAGTAAAAAGTAAAAAGTAAAAAGTAAAAAGTAAAAAGTAAAAAGTAAAAAGTATTGTAGCTAAACAACCATTATCCACGCGGATATCAGCATCAATAGGGAGGGGCTTTAGTCCAGCCAAATAAATATAAAGTATTCCATTGGCTTTAGCCAAAACCTAAGATCAGAAGATTAATAAACTAATCAAAAACATTATTTTATGTTCACAAAAAGATAAGGTCTATATTTTAAATATGAACATGTCGTAATATTGAAAATTTCTGTAATCGTTATTTTCACATAATGACGTTAAAAAAAGCCTTCGGAAAAACTTCCGAAGGCTTTTTATGAATAAAATCTAACTACTATATTATTTTATAAATTGAAGTTTGTCCATCCCGCATACCAAGTATCACTAAGGTCTGCTACAGCGCCTTTGTAAGCTACTTTTTGGAACCAGTTACTTACTTTAGTATTAGTAAATTTAGCTCCGGCCAATAGTGGAGATCCTGAAGCAGGAGCAAAGTTCGGAGTAGTTCCGCCAGGAGCCCATGCGTTAGTAAGTTTTACATCAGCTGTAGAACCTAAGATCGAATTTCCACCATTATTAAACCACGTTGTAAGAAGTTCAATTGAATAAGTGGTAGGAGAAGAAGGTCCGAATTTCAGAGGAGTTGTATTTCCTGCTAAAACATTGTTTTCAAAGAATAATCTATTTCCTGTAATATTAAGATCTGTTGCAGTTCCTTTGGTGGCATCAATAAATAAACCAACCGGGAATCCTGTAAATACAGAGTTGAATACTGAAATAGATGAGTTTCTTCTGATCTGTAATGCATTTTGGAATAAAGCATTGATTTGACCAGGGGCAGCAGAGTTGATTGGCCCGATAATCGTCATGTTAGAGAATGTAGCAGACGTCTGAGGTGCAGTTACAGAACCATTAGCATCATTATCAGATTCAAATGCGTTAGATCCTGAAACGTCAGCTACCTGGGAATCCCTTACGGCAATACCGAACTGTACATTTCCTGAATAACCGTTATCAGTATCGAAATCATCATCAAGACCTTTGTAAGCAATAAGGTGAGAACAGTTTACCGTTCCTCCGAACCATTCGAAACTGTCATCATTAGCATAAGCAACCTCCACATAATCTACAAGAGTTCCGTTACCTACCCCTCCGAATGTGATCCCATTGATCTCTTTATCTGGTAAGAATGCATACCCTGCATATTCTACTCTTACATATTGTAATACACCACTGTTGTCAGCTGCATTATTTCCTCCGTAAAGCCCAAGGCCATCAGCATCATTGATACCTCCTTCCATTTCTCCAACACCGTTTTGTCCTTTAAATGTAGCATTGGTAGGTGCATTTCCTAAGATAACAAGACCTGCCCAGTCACCTCTTTTTGGACTAGGTTTTTCTGAAGTAAAGATAATTGGATTGGTAGCCGTTCCTTTAGCCATGATTTTACTTCCTCTCGTAATGATTAAAGCTCCGTTTTTATCAGCTTCACCTACGATTTTTGTACCAGGTTCGATTGTTAAAGTCGCTCCCTTAGTTACATATACTAAACCTCTTAGTTTATAAATTTTATTAGCCTTAAGAGTAAGATCAGAAGTGATTTTTCCTGTAAGAATTAGGTTTTCAGAATCTCCTCCGTTTCCGTTACCTCCATTTTGAACGATGGTTGGTCCATCTTCTTCTATATTTCTACATGCAGTAGTTGACACTAAAGCACCAAGCATTAAAGAATATAAAACGAACTTTTTCATATTGTAAGAATTAAATTATTTTTATTAGATTATTTTGAATGAATTATTAAAAGCTGTACCCTAGTGTTAAACTGAAGTTGGTACCTGTTAATCGATCTATGGCAAGAGCGTCAGTAGTATCATACTTTTTGTTATTGTTCAGATCATGATAGAATTTAGCACGACGGTTCAGGATATCAGAAACGTTTAGCTTGATTTCTCCTTTCTTGTTCCAGATCTTCTTAGCAACCTGGAAGTCTAAAAGTGGTCTCGGAGCTTCCCAGATTGGCGGAACTTGATCATTTCCTACATAAAGGATTCTTCTTCCGATCATGTTGAATAGTACAGTAGAAGACCATCCTGACTTCTCAGCATCATACTGAAGACTTAAGTTGATGGTGTAAGGAGACTGTCCCTGCATGGGTCTGTCAATTCTGGTAGCCTCATCTGTTACTTTGTTTTTAATATAAGCGAAGTTACCACCCAACGTGAAGTCTTTAAGAGTGCTTACAAAATCCAGTTTTTTTCTGAATTCCAATTCAACTCCGTAAGCATCAGCCTTGTCTACATTCAGATAGTTGAAGGTATTACTTGTTCCTACCCCCGATTGGTTGAAATACAATTCAATCGGTTTTTTGAAGTTTTTATAGAACGCTGCCACGGAAAGGATCTCTCCATTTCTTGGATAGAATTCCCAACGTAGGTCGGCACTTGTAATTTTAGTTCTTTCAATATCCTTGCTTCCGATTACAGTAGCTCCCAGATCAAAATCATAATAAGCTAAAGGAGAAACCTCTCTGAACTCAGGTCTTACCACAGTCTGTGAACCGGCAAGACGGATATTCATTTTAGGATTCACTTTGAAAGTTAAGTTAAGCGCTGGTAAGAAATCTGTAACACGTGTATTTACAAAACGGTCATCGCTTCTTTTGGTACTACCTACCAGCTGATCAAAGTTTTCAACTCTTAATCCCCAAACAGCTCTTAACCAAGGGGTAAAGTTGTTGTCAAACTGTAGATATCCTGCGTTAAGGATGGTGTTGGCAATATATCGGTATTGGTTTCCGGCAATTTCATCAAATGTAAATCTACCGTCAGTTCCGAAGTTTTCAGAATTAAAGATCGTCTCAAAAGGTTGGGAAAGTAATCCCTGGTTGTATTTTTCAAGCCTTACAGAGAATGGCCTTGAGTTGTAGATTCTGTCTTTTACCTGGAATAAATATCCTCCCTTAATGGTTTGCTTCTGACCGAATAAAGTAAATGATTTAGAGACATCACCTCCTGCATTATACAGATAATCACTCAGTGTAGAATAGAAAACACTTCCTGATTTCTGGGAAAGACCATTCGATATTAAGGCCAGGTAAGGACTTCCATCCATATTCGTGTATTGGTTATACTGCAAACGCTGTAGCAAAGGAATATACTGATCCAGAATCCCGAAGCTTCCGTACCAGTTTACGGTAAGACCACCAAGAGCATCTATTTTGTGAGTTCCGGTAAGAGTTGAATTATAGAAAATAGTTTCTTTAAATCCAATTTCCCTTGCCTGGATATTGGTTCCGTTGATAGGGTCAAATTCAAAATCTTTTCCTGATCTGAAAGACATGTGGTTCACCGTATTATTGGTGATGATGTTCTTTAAGGTAATTTTATTGTTGCTGTTAAACTTTAGCGCTAGATTCAACATCCCGCCAAGAATAACATCGTTGGTATATTTTTCAGTATAATAATCGAAGTTTGTATTTGCAATTTCGTCGTTGATGGTGAAGAAACGGTTGTTGGTTACAGTTCTTCTTTTATTGTTACTGTAGTTTAAAACTGCAATAACCCCTAAGTCTTTTCCGAAAACCTTTGTATTGAAACCTCCATCTAATTGTAAACTTACGTTTTCAGGATAACCTATCGTATTGTATCCTAGATTTTTAGCAAATCCTTTACCAATATCTGTTTTTTGACCTTCACTCAGAATACTGAACGCATTCTTTGCAGGCATATTGGTAGGTAATTTTCTGTAACCATCATCAATTCCTACAAAGTCCCATTTTCCTCCTTTCTGCATAAAAAACTCATGGTTCATGGTAATGTTGTTACCTCCCACACCCACTTGTGCATTGAAGAAGTCTTTATTAGGAATGTCTTTAGTGTTTACCTGAATCAGTCCGCCTCCCCATTCACCGGTATATTCAGGAATAAAGGTTTTATTGATAACAAGGGTTTCGATAACATTGGCAGGGAAAAGGTCAAAAGAGAAAGTCTTTCTGTCCGGTTCCGTACTGGATAGCTGAATACCGTTTAGCATGGCCTGGTTATAACGGTCAGATAATCCTCTTACGACTATATATTTTCCATCAAATAAACTTACCCCTGAAACTCTTTTCAGAACTTCACCGGTGTTTCTGTCCGGACTTCTTTTAATTGCTTCAATACCAATAACCTGAGAAACTACACCTGCGTTTTTCTGTAATCCGATGGTAGAGGCAATCGTTTCTTTTCTTGCATTAGATTTAATGACAACCCCCTCGATTTCTTTCTCTTTAGCAGTTGGTTTTTCCAAAACAATATCAAGATGAGTGTTTCCGTCATTTTTTACGATAACTTCACTGATCTCCTTTTTATTGTACCCGTTAGAGCTCACCGTTATTATATAGTTGGCACCAGGGGATAAATTGATAGAATAGTATCCGGAAAGGTCTGTGACTACTTCCTGGTCATTAACCTTTACTTTTACACCTTCTATAGGAGTGTTGTCCTTCTCATCCAATACCCTACCTTCAAGAATTTGGCTCTGTGCAAAAGCATAGCCAGCAGAAAACAAGGCAAGCAGCATAATGCTCTTGTGGAGTTGTTTTTTCATTTTACTTCTTTTACTTCTTTTTCAAGGGCAAAATAAAGGCTAAGTTTTTAGGAAAAGTTTAGGATAATCTTAATTAATTGTGAAGTTTGTATTAATGAATTATAAGTTGTTTACGTTATTGATCTTTGTTTTTTTAATGGTTTTATTTTATTTGTTTTATAGAAAATGTTTCGTATATTTGATTTTAATTCATTTATTTATTCTTTTTATTGTTGATTTTTTAATTACTGTGAAAATATTCGCTTTTTAATAATTAGTTAACATTGGGAGGATAGATGAAATCAATGAAAATAGTTACTTTTGTGGGAATTCTTAAACTAGAAGATGAGCAAAAAAATTCTTTTAATAGACGACGAACTGGACATTTTAGAGATTCTGTCTTACAACCTGGAAAAGGAAGGATATGAAATCCATACTGCTACCAATGGTAATGAGGGAATAGAAAAAGCAAAGGAAATAATTCCTGATCTTATTCTACTGGATGTAATGATGCCAGAAAAAGATGGTATTGAAACTTGTCAGGAACTTCGTAAAGTGAAAGAACTCCAAAAGACACTTATTGTTTTCCTTTCCGCAAGAAGCGAAGAGTTTTCCCAGTTAGCAGGCTTCCAGGCAGGCGCTAATGATTACGTTGTAAAACTGATCAAACCGAAAATTCTTATCTCTAAAGTAAACGCTTTATTACAATTGACTTCACAGGTTTCTGACAACGCCAAGCTGATTGAAATCGGGGATCTTGTTATTGATAAAGATAATTTCAGAGTTTCTAAAAGTGGACAGCAGTTTCTTCTTCCTAAAAAAGAATTTGATCTACTGTATCTTTTGGCTTCCAACACTGAAAAAGTTTTCAAAAGAGAAGAAATTCTTGAAAAAGTTTGGGGTAATGATGTTATTGTAGGAGAAAGAACCATTGATGTTCACATCAGAAGACTGAGAGAAAAACTGGGCATCAATACCATTCAGACTTTAAAAGGAATTGGATATAAACTGATCGTTTAATCCTTTAAAAACCTTATCTTTACGTTCAATCCTTAAAACTTTGTAAAATTGAAATTTTACAGGCTTACGCTCGTTGCCTCCTGTCTGCTGACATTGGTAATGCTTTTTCTGGTGGTCGTTTTCGATTCACTTAAAGATATCTATTATGAGACCCCTTTATTCAAAACGGGTCTTTTAATCTGTGTAGTTCTTATCTTTATTATCAACTGTGTGGTATTGGAACTTCTTTTCAACTATTACGGAAGAAAACAGGTAAAAGGACTTTCCGGAATCCTACCACAGGAAATGGTTCATGATAACGATGAGAATATTACCATCAAAGAATTGGGAGAAAGATTTTCAGATCTCAATCAGCAGAGAGCCACAGAAATAGATATGATGAAAGAAATGGAAAGCTACCGTAAAGAATATATCGGTAATGTTTCCCATGAACTTAAAACTCCTTTATTTTCCATTCAGGGCTATGTGGAAACCTTAAGAGACGGTGGTGTAGATAATCTGACCATCCGTGATAAATATCTTGAAAGGATTGATAAGTCTGTAGAAAGACTGATTGCCATCGTTACAGACCTTGATATGATCAACAGGCTTGAAGCAGGGGAGATCAATCTTACCGTTTCAAAATTTGATGTTAACCTTCTGATCAGGGAGATTTTTGATCTTCTTGACCTTGAAGCCGAAAAACGGAATACCACATTACAGATCCAGACCCTGCATCCACAGATTTTTGTAGAAGCAGATAAACAGAAAATTTCTCAGGTCTTTATCAATCTGATATCAAATGCAATTCACTATGCCAACAGACAGGAAGCAAAAGTGATCGTTAAAACGAGCGTTTTAAAGAATAAAGTACTTATTGAAGTGATCGATAACGGGATGGGGATCAAATCTGAAATTCTTCCAAGAATCTTCGAACGTTTCTATCGTGTAGAAACCAGCCGAAGCCGAAGAGAAGGTGGTTCCGGATTAGGACTTGCCATTGTAAAGCACATCCTTGAGGCTCACAATGAAAACATTACTGTAGAAAGTGTTTACCTCGAAGGAACGAAATTCAGTTTTATGCTTGAAAAAAGTAAATAATTCCGTCAAAATGTAAGGAAAAAAAATATTTTAAAAAATCCTGAAATATTTTTTTGTCACATGTCATTTATTATATATTTGCACCAGAGATTTATCATAATTATAAAGGCAAAAAAGTAATTTAAGAAACTGATATGGTTTACAAAATCCGCGTAATATTAGATGCGAAAGAGGATATTTTCCGTGATATTGAAGTTAAGGGAAAACAAACGTTATGGAACTTACATTTAGGAATTAAAAGTGCATTCAGTCTGCAGGGAGAAGAACTTTCTACTTTTAATCTGTTAGAAGAAGACGGAACGATCGTAAAAGGTGTCCCATTGGAAGATATGAGCGATGATGGTGATGGTGAGATTATGTCAGACGTATACATTGATGAAGCTTTTGAAAACAAAGGGGATAAAGCACAATTCCAGTATGGGCTTCTTGATCTTTGGGAATTCTTCTGTGAGCTTATAGAAATCATTGATGAGACAAAAGGAGTAAACTACCCGATTACGGTATACAGATTTGGAAATGTTCCATTAAAAGCTCCTAGTAAAAATGGAAATGGAGGAGGTTCCAGAAAGAAATCAGCAATGCCTTTGGCAGACGATGAGTTTGGTTTCGAAGATGACTTCGGAGGCGGCGGAAATTTTGCCGATGAAGACGACAGCTACGATGATGAGGAGGAAGAAGACTACAACGATGACATCTTTGATGACGAAGATGATAGCGATGAAGAAAGATAAGATGTAGACATAGAAATATTGCCCCGGATTAAACAATCCGGGGCTTTTTTATAGAAATAAAAGAAATTTATAACATTTCATTTTTAAAGAATTACAGATCAGACTGAAAGTTTGAAGTTGATTCCTCACCTTCTCTCTAAAAATAATTTAGAACAGATTAAAAACTTTGCGCCAAATTTCAACCATTAATGGGACAGCTTTATTTCCCAACCATTATAATCATATTAAGATAAAGGAAAATTTACCATAAGTCAATTATTTTTTAATCTGTATTATTTCAAAAAGGACGTCCGTAATTTTCCCTTTTAGCCCCCTTCCCTGAAAAACAATCCTTACTTTTGTTAAAAATAGATTAATGAAGAAATTAATTTTATTAGCTGTAATTGGTCTGGGAATTGTTTCCTGTACCACTCAAAAAAATACCGGGAAGATGACAGAATTGCCAAAAGAATGGAAACATACTACAAATATCTACGAAGTAAATATCAGACAATATACTCAGGAAGGGACTTTTAAAGCATTTGCAAAAGAAATGCCCCGACTGAAAGCGATGGGAGTAAGAACTCTCTGGTTTATGCCCATTACCCCGATTGCTCAGCAAAATAAAAAAGGAAGCTTGGGAAGCCCTTATGCAGCAGCAGATTATACCTCCATCAATCCGGAATTCGGGACAATGGAAGATTTCAAAGCTATAGTGAATGAAGCGCACAGACTGGGATTCAAAGTGATCATTGACTGGGTAGCCAATCACACAGGCTGGGATCATGTCTGGACGAAGACTCATCCTGGATTTTATCTGAAAGATTCCGATGGGAAATTCCATATTGCTTCCGGAATGGATGATATCATTGAACTGGATTATAAAAATCAGGAAATGCGTAAGGCTATGATTGATGCCATGAAATTCTGGGTAACGGAAACGGATATCGACGGTTTCAGATGCGATCTGGCTTCATGGGTGGAAGTAGATTTCTGGCAACAGGCACGTCCGGAAGTAGAGAAAGTAAAACCTCTTTTCTGGCTGGGAGAATTTGATGAATTGGAAAGTCCTGAGTATGGAAAAGTTTTTGATGCAAGCTATTCCTGGAAATGGATGCACAAATCTGCAGATTACTACAAAAAAAACGAGCCGCTTCAGGAGCTGAAGGATTTATTGGTGCAATATTCCAATATCGGAGATAACTCAATGAGAGCCTGGTTTACGGCTAATCATGATGAAAATTCGTGGAACGGGACAGAATATGAAAAATATGCAGTAATTGCAAAACCGATGGCTGTATTTTCAGCTACATGGAACGGAGTTCCATTATTATATTCAGGTCAGGAACTTCCCAATATGAAAAGACTTGAGTTTTTTGAGAAAGATCCGATTAAATGGACTAAGACTTATCAGGTTGCTGATTTTTATAAAACATTATTGGATTTAAAAGCTTTCAACCCTGCTTTGAGAGGAGGAGATCCGAATGTGAGCACTTATCTCCTGAATACAACGGCTAATGACAAAATATTAGCATACGTAAGAAAAAATGGAAAAGATGAAGTACTGGTTGTTTTAAACATGTCGAAAGAACCTGTCAACTTTACCATTGAAGATGGAAATATTTCAGGAACATTCAGAAACGTATTCGAAAAAACAAAAAGGAATTTCGATGAAGGAAAAGACTTCAGTTTTAAAGTTTCAGACTATGCCGTATTTGAAAAGTAACCATTTATGTTACTGAAATTTAGGATGAAACTATAAACTTTAATCGCCATTTTAGAACGGTACAACTTCCCCCTTTTCTGGGGAGGTATCAGAATCTATGATTTTGACGGGTGGTTTTTCCACTCTCAATAAAAGCAGTATTACAATGAACAAAGAGGAAATCATAAACATAGCTAAAACCAAATTAGCAGACAAAATCCAGTATTTCGAAAACCTTATCGCAGAAACCCGCGCTTCCAACAATGATACTAAAAGCTCTATGGGAGATAAGTACGAAACGGGCAGGGAAATGCTTCAGCAGGAAATCAATAACCTGCAGCGTCAGCTTAATGAAGTCTTGAATCAACAGGCTATTTTACAAAAGATTACATCAGACCCTTCTGAAAAAGTTCAGAATGGTGCTTTGGTAAAAACCGATAAGGGATTATTCTATATTGCTGCTTCAATGGGAGAGTTTCTTTGTGATAACAAGAAGGTTATGACGGTATCTGCAGAATCTCCTTTAGTAAAAGCAATGTTTGGCAAGAAAATGGGAGAGACATTTACCATCAACAATATCAATCAGAATATTGAGAATATCTGGTAAATCAATCTTTAAAATATTATGAAATTTAAAAATTTACTTCCCCTTGTTTTTCTCTTGGGCAGTTTAGCAAGCAATGCACAGGTTCGTGCCTCAGTTTCCGGGAGAACATATGATTTGGAAACGGTAAAACTTACTGTAGATGGTTTTGTAGTTACCCTTAATGCAGAAGGGTTAATCTCCGATTTCAATGCTCCTGACCTCAACGGGAAAGTTGAATATTACGAGGATGCTATTTTTGACAAGATCAAATATGGTAAACTGAAGAGTATAGGCGGTATTAAAATAGACTATTGGGATGACTCCGCATTTACCAGAGAAAAAGCCGGTAAAATAAAGAGTATAGGAAATATCGCTGTGGATTATTGGGATGACACCGCATTTACCAGAGAAAAAGCTGGTAAAGTAAAGAAAATAGGAAATCTTAATGTAGATTACTGGGGAGATGATATTATGGATAATAGCAGGTTGGGAAAACTGAAAACAATAGGTGATATTTCCATAGATTACGGAACTAAGGATATTATCGATGAAAGTAAGTTTAAAAAGCTTGTGAAATTCGGCCCGGTAAAACTGGATTATTCGAATGATAAGTTTATTGATAAAAATAGATACGGACAGTTGAAATCAATCAACGGAAACAGTGAGAAAATTAGTGTAACAGTATTATAATTCTATCAAAAAGAATAAATTATTTTAATATTCCGTAGATGACAGATATACAACTGTTTAATAGAAAACGGATATACCTATTATAAAAAGCATTCATACAATGGGTGCTTTTTTTGATGCTTTTTTACTAAATTTGGGGCATAAAATTCCTTTCAAAATGCAAAACTACCTGGATCTTTTACAGCATATTTTAGACAACGGAACCGATAAAACTGATAGAACAGGCACCGGAACAAGAAGTGTGTTTGGTTATCAGCTAAGATATGATCTGTCAAAAGGGTTTCCTTTGGTGACCACCAAAAAAGTGCATTTGAAATCCATTATCTACGAATTGCTTTGGTTTCTGAAAGGAGATACCAATATCAAATATCTTAAAGATAACGGAGTAAGTATCTGGGATGAATGGGCAGATGAAAATGGTGACCTTGGACCTGTTTACGGGGCACAATGGAGAAGCTGGAATGGATCAGACGGAAAAATAGTGGATCAGATCACGGAAGTAATCGACCAGATCAAAAAGAATCCGGACTCCAGAAGGCTGATCGTTTCCGCATGGAATGTGGCAGAGATCCCGAATATGGCGCTGGCACCTTGTCATGCATTATTTCAGTTTTATGTAGCAGACGGTAAATTATCATTACAGCTTTATCAGAGAAGTGCAGATGTTTTTCTTGGAGTTCCTTTCAATATTGCCAGTTATGCACTGTTACTGATGATGGTAGCACAGGTTTGTGATCTTGAAGTGGGAGATTACGTACATAGTTTTGGGGATGTTCATATTTATAACAACCACTTTGAACAGGTAAACAGACAGCTTTCAAGAGAAACAAAATCTCTTCCGACCATGAAGCTGAATCCGGAAGTGAAAAATATCTTTGATTTCGATTTTGAAGATTTTACCTTAGAAAACTATGATCCACATCCGGGAATTAAAGCTCCTGTAGCTATTTAATATGACCTGATTTCCTGATTGTCTTTTGTAATTGGCAGATTTCTGTTATTTTTGAAGTTTGTGAGAATATATTGCTCATCACAGATTTTGAAAAATATTATGGAAAAAAAATTAAACAATCGTTATCTGATATTGTTGAATATCCTGATCATTGTTTACAATCTTTATATATGGCTGTCCATTTTTATAGAAAAGGTAATCGTAGCAGATGACTTAAAAGAGGCATACAATTCGAAATATATTTCGAAACCTTATGTAAGCTATATTTATTCCTATCTGGATTCTTCCAATATGGCAGCAAGGCCGGTATCCGGATTCGTGACAGGAACTTTGGTTTTTCTTTCACAGTATAATGCTTCCGTTTATCTTTTAGGAATACTGTTTTTTCCGCTTTCTTTAATTGCTTTATATTGGGTGATACAAAAAATTCTGTCAAAAGAATTGGCAAGCCTGATTACCTTATTGTATTCATGTTCTCTGATTGGTACAAGCATTCAGTTTTCTCCAATCATGCTGAACTCAAATCTGGCAACCCTGTTCTTTTCTCTAAGTATTTATTACACATATGTTCGTAAAAATATTCTCTGGAGTGCTCTGTTTTTTATACTGTCCATATTAAGTTATGAGATTTTCCTGCCGCTTATTCTTTTAAACTTGTTTCTTATCAAAGAAAATAAAAAACGGGTTATATTCCTGCTGTTGACACTTGGTACAATTGTTTTTTTCAGGAAAGTAATTCAGCCGGAGATATTTGCTCACTCATATCAAAGAGATGAGGTTGGGAAAATCTTCGAATTGAAAAGAGTCGTGCAGGTAACTGTTTTAACTGCAAAGTTATTTTTCAAAGATATCTTTGTCGGGATTTATAAAGGGATATTAAATCTTAGAAACCTTTATATTATAGAAGTATTGTTAGCTTTGATCATGTCTTCTATAGTTTATAAGATATTTTCCGCTTATGATTTTAAAAGCAAATTAAAAGACATTAAAAATATAGGATTAATTTCTTTGATTTCAATTGTTCTTGCAGTAAGTGTTTACTATGTTTCCTCCTATATTCCTACACTTTTTGGGTTTGATAACCGAAGTCTTGGAGCTGTTAGACTCTTTTATACCATCTTTATCATTTCAGGAATCATTTACCTGTCCTTTAAATTTAAGTTGGGCAATAAAACTGTCAGCACTCTTTTTGCTGTCTTGACTTTCATTCTTGTTATAACCAATATCAGTGTGAAAAATGCATGGATCTATGCCAGTCGGTTCAATAATACCATGTTTCATCAGCTGAGTGTAGCTCTTAAAGCAGATCATATCGAAAGTGGAGTAGTCTGTCTGAGATATGATATGTTTACGGAACTCAAGACTAATCCGCATTTTATTCTTAGAGAACCTATTTTCTATAACAATTGGGAATGCCGGATGCTGTCTGAAATAAATGGGATCGATGCTAAAAAAGTCAAGGTTTTTAATGCAGACAGACAAACGAAATGTGAGATGGTGTTTCTGTATAAAGACGGAAAAATTATCAGAGAGAGGTAATGTATTGAGTAAGGAAGCCTGAGGCTGGAAGTTATTGCAACCTTAATATGACTGTTGTTTTATTTTTGAATATTGTTTACTGATCATTCTGAATGAAACGGAGCGAAATGAAGATTCTATCCTATTGATGTTTATAATATACCTCAACATATCTTAGAAAGCCTGTAAATCGTCTCCGGTTGGCTAGTACCCTCCAGCTTTCCGATTCCATCTTCCATCCTTCCTCTTTCCCACAAAAATCACCTTTAAAAAAGCGCCAACAGACCTATTCTTTCTAAAATAAGTTTTAAATTTGAAAGAACTTGATATTAACCTTTTAACAAAAGGAATAATTATAAACCAATCACAAGATCATGAAGTATTTAAAAATAAATATTGAAGAAAATGCCGATCCTGAAGTACTAAAAAATATTGTACTTCAGTTGAAAGGGGTTGCTTCAGCCGAAATCGTTGATGACGAAAATCCGGAAAGTGAACTGAAAAAAGCTTTTGCCAAAACAAAAGAGCAGTTGAAAACAGGAGATTACGAAACTTTAGTCAATGATATTTTCGATATTATCATAAAAAAATAACTCTAAAATTATAAAGTAGACAGATGAGAAAGGCCATATTATCGATTGCGATACTCGGAATCTTTTTTTCCGCCAACGTATCAGCACAGACCGAAACTTCAGGAAGAGAAAGTGTGTACAGAGCTACCCACACCAAGGTAACAGAACTGAAACACACCAAACTGAAGGTAAACTTCGATTATCAGAAAGAACAAATGAATGGAGAAGAATGGTTAACTGCCTCTCCCTATTTCTACCCTACCAATGAGCTGATTCTTGATGCAAAAGCAATGTTGATCCATGAAGTAGCCCTTGATAATAATGGTAAAAAATCTCCTCTAAAATATGAATATAAAGACGATGTTCTGAAAATCACACTGGATAAAACTTACCAGAAAAATCAGGACTATACAGTTTACATCAAATATACATCCCGTCCAAATGAAGTGAAACAACAGGGAAGTATGGCGATCAATGATGCGAAAGGGCTTTATTTCATCAATGCCCAGGGAACAGATTCTGATCTCCCGACTCAGATCTGGACGCAGGGAGAAACAGAATCATCCTCTGCATGGTTCCCAACCATCGATAAATCCAATCAGAAAACAACTCAGGAAATCTATATGACAGTTCCTGATAAGTATGTGACGCTTTCCAATGGTCTCTTGAAAGATTCTCAAAAAGAATCCAACAGCCTTAGAACCGATCATTGGGTAATGGATAAAAGGCATTCGACTTATCTTTTCTTTATGGGAGTAGGAGAATATGCTATTGTAAAAGACAAATGGAAGAATATTCCGGTAGATTACTATATCGAGAAAGAATACGAACCTTATGCGAAACAGATCTATGGAAACACTCCTGAAATGATCGAGTTTTTTTCTAAAAAGTTAAATTATGATTATCCATGGGCAAAATATGCACAGATTTCCGGTAGAAATTATGTGAGCGGAGCGATGGAAAATACAACAGCAACCCTTCATGGAAGCGATATTCTTCAAAAGCCCGGACAGCTGATTGATGAAAATACATGGGAAGATACCATTGCCCATGAATTGTTTCATCATTGGTTTGGGGACCTCGTAACAGCAGAAAGTTGGAGCAACCTTACCGTAAATGAATCTTTTGCCAATTATTCCGAATACCTTTGGAATGAATATAAATATGGAAAAGATCAGGCAGATTATCACCTTATGAAGGACGTGAATATGTACCTTCATAATCCTAATGATTTTAAGAAAAACCTGGTAAGATTCAATTATGATTCCCGTGAAGATGTCTTTGATCTGGTTACCTACCAAAAAGGAGGAGGGATTTTGAATATGCTGCGAAACTATTTAGGTGATGATGCTTTTTTTGCCGGTATGAATGATTACCTGAAGACCTATGAATATCAGAATGCAGAAGCACATCAGCTGAGACTTTCCTTTGAAAAAGTTTCCGGAAAAGACTTGAACTGGTTCTTCAATCAATGGTATTTTGGAAGCGGAAACCCTAAGGTTAATTACTCATTTACCTTTGAGCCTGTGAAAAAACAGGTGTCGGTGATCATTAATCAGACCCAGGATCAGATGTTTGAATTTCCTCTGGCTATTGATGTCTATGACAATGGAAAACCAAAGAGATATAATGTATGGGTAAATGCAGATGCAAAGAATACATTCAATTTTGATGTTTCTAAAGCACCAGACTTAGTGAATATCAATGCTGATGGAGTTTTGTTGGCAGATATTACCGATACAAAAACTCCGGAACAGAATCTGTTGCAGTTTACAAACTCCAAAGAATTTAAAAGCAGATATACAGCTTTAACGGGAATAAAAGATCAGGTAGGAAAGAATCCTGCGGCAACAAAATTATTGGCAGCAGCGCTGAAAGACCCGTTTTTCAGAATAAGAATGAAAGCTTTGGAATTAATGGATCTTACCAATCCTGAACAAATGAAAGTATTAGGGGCTGATGTTGAAAAACTGGCTTCCAGTGATCCTAAAACCCTGACACAGGCGGCTGCTATTGCTGCTTTGGCAAAAACAAAAGATAGAAAATACCTTCCGCTTTTTGAAAAAGGAGTGGGTGCTGTTTCCAATGCTGTGAAAGGAAGCTCATTAGGAGGTGTGCTTGCTGTAGACCCGTCAAAAGCCAATTCATTAGCAGATAAAATCAATCTGGATGGAGCTTCAGATGAGTTACAGGCACAGTTGCTTCCAATTATTGTAAAGAATAAGGTGACTTCCCAAATGTCGAAAATTGCTCCACTGGCAGCATTTTATCCGTTTATCAAATTCCAGAATCCGGAATTGGGTAAATCGGCAGAAGAAGGGTTCAATTGGATCATGACCTCTGATAATCTGAAAGCTACCGAGAGTATAACTAAGATTTTAGGATACGCTAAAAATCAGATGGGAGATAATCCACAGGCTAAAATGATGGTGGTGCAAATGCTGAAAGATGGGTTAAGTAAAAAAATGGAATTGCTGAAACAGAATCCACAAAATGCTGCAAGTATCAATAAACAGATCGATGCTCTGAATAAGGCCATTGAAAATTATAAATAAAATGTAAAGCCGGCAAAATTTGCCGGCTTTCTTATTAATGGATATACAATTTCCAAAGACTTTTATGTATAGAACCCTGTTACAATAGAACTGAGTCGGTAAAAAATAATGGGTTTTTACGGAATCTATCTGATTTGCACTGATTTTTAACAATAGTATAAAAATCAGGTATTTTTGCTGTTGTTTTTTGCGGTATCTTTCATAAATTCGTTTAAAATTTAAAGAAATATGAGTTTTGGAATTGAAGCAGCAAGCTATTATGTACCTTCTTTGTATTTGGAAATTAAAGATTTAGCCGAAGAAAGAGGTATAGAACCGGCGAAATTGGAGAAAGGGTTAGGACTTCATAAAATGGGATTGCCTGATGTACATGAAGACGCTGCAACTTTTGCGGCTGAGGCCTTATTAAGATTAATTCAGGATTATACGATTAATCCTAAAGAGATATCAAGAATTTATCTGGGAACAGAAAGTGCTTTAGATGCTGCAAAACCAACAGCTTCTTATGCCATGCAAATGGTCGAAAAAGTATTGGAAGAATCATTGGGGGAAAGAGTTTTCAGAAACTGTGATGTAGTAGATATGACTTTTGCATGTGTAGGTGGAGTAGATGCCTTACATAACGCATTGGATTTTGTAAGAGTAAATCCCGATAAAAAAGCTGTAGTCGTTGCCAGTGATTATGCAAAATATGAATTAGCCTCTTCAGGAGAATATACACAGGGTGGCGGAGCAGTTGCGTTACTTATTTCTGCAAAACCTGATCTTCTTGAAATAGAAAATAACTGGGGAGTAGCTACAGAAAGTGTTTTCGATTTCTTCAAACCAAGAAGACAGTATAACAAAGAAGATTTGAACGGAGCTCCGGAAATGTATCCTGATAAGATTGAAGTCTTTACTGACGAACCTGTTTTTGATGGACAGTATTCTAACCAGTGTTATCAGGATAGAATAAGAGAGGCTTATCAGCATTATAAAGAGATTACAGGTAAAGAAAAACCTTATAAAGACTGGAAGTATCTTGTTTTTCATCTTCCTTATGCTTTCCATGGTAAAAGAGTATTTACCGAAATCTACAGTCTTGAAAACGGAATTTCGTATCAAACGCCGAATGAGCAGAAAGCGGTTGCTAAATCTGAAAATTATATGCAGCTGATTAATTCAGCTATTGAAAAGACTCAAAGAGCTTCTTCAGAAATTGGAAATATGTATACGGCTTCTATTTTTATGGCGTTACTTTCCGGTTTGCAGACTTCCTTTAATGAGAATGAAGACCTGTCTGGAAAAGAGATAGGATTCTTCGGATATGGAAGTGGTTCCAAGTCAAAAGTATTTGCAGGTAAAATCTCTCCCAACTGGAAAACAGTGGTGGAGAAATGGAATTTATTCAAAAACCTGAATAATAGAAGAGCTGTTGATTTTGAGACCTATGAAAAGCTTCACAAAAAGCGATTAAGTCAATCTGTAAATCCCGATTACAAAGGATTTGGCCTTGTTTCTATAGAAACTAAGAATCCTGTTTTAATTGGGGCAAGATATTACCATCGTCAGAATTAAAAATAAATATTTAAGTTATTAAAAGCATTCTAATTTTTAGAATGCTTTGTCTTTATTGGTTGATTTATTTGTTTATTTTTTATTATTTCATCTGTTTTATTGGTAAAATGTAATTTTAAATTTACATATTGTTCATTTAAAATCACATTTTAATATAAATTTTTCATTCATTTTCTAGATTTTATATAATGTGTTGAAATTTTTAACGATTATTAAAATTTATCTAATATTATTTTTTTTAAAAATTCTTTAACTTTTTTTTAACAAAATACAGGTAAGTATTTTGTTATTTTTTTATAAAAACGAAATTAATACGTTATAACCTGTTGTTTTATAGCTATTTATTAGTTTGGATTTTTTGTTTTTATTAACAAATTTACTTCAGAAAAAAATGTTAATATGAATGTGAAATTAAATGTATTAAGTGCTGGTGTGCTGTTTTTTATAGGACAGGGGATTTCAGCACAAAAAGTAAAAAAGGACACCATTTCCACAAAGGAAATTGATGAAGTCCTCGTAGTAGGATATGGTACTCAGAAGAAAAAAGAAATTACAGGTGCTGTGACTTCTATTAAAGCTGCTGATGTTGCCACTATAGCTGCTCCAAGTTTTGAACAGCAGTTGGCAGGTAAAGCTGCGGGGGTTCAAATTACAAGTACTACAGGAGTATTGGGAGAGGCTCCTAGAGTAAGGATTAGAGGAGTGGCATCCATAAATTCGGGAATATCACCTCTATATATTGTCGATGGTATTCCGATTTTTTCAGGAGATATTGGAGGGCAAACCTCAACAAATGGATTGGGTGACATTAACCCAAATGATATTGAATCTTTCGAGGTTTTAAAAGATGGGGCTTCAACAGCAATTTATGGCTCAAGAGCTGCCAATGGAGTAATTTTGATCACTACTAAAAAAGGAAAAGGAGGACGATTAAGCCTGAATTTCAGTAATTATGCAGGGTATGCAATGCCGGTAGGTTTGTATAAATTACTTCAGACTCCAGAGTTTATAGCAATTTCAAATGAAAAAAGATCAAATGCAGGGCAGTCTGCTATTGCTGTGGGAACAGAGTATAATACAGATTGGCAAAAAGCGGTTTTGCGATCAGCTGCCTTTCAGACGGATAATCTGTTGTCTGCCTCGGGTTCATTTGGGAAATCCAATTACTATACTTCTATAGGATATACAAAGCAGGAAGGAGTTGCGATACCTAACGAAATGACAAGATTTTCTACCCGGGCAAATATAGATCATCAAGCTTTTGATTGGTTAAAAATCGGAACGAATCTCAGTTTTACAAAAACAGACTATGTGGGTTTAAATACAGGGTCTTCTTCACTTTCTGGTAACGTTTATAATGCAATTAAACAGTTGCCTAATACTCCGATTTATAACCCAAATCATCCGACAGGATACAATATTGATTTTCAAGATCCCCGGATAGTAGGAAGATGGCAGAACTTATTGCAGGCAGGAGATAATATTACCAACATTATGTATGTGCTTGATAATAATAAATTGCAATCCGGTGTAAATAGATTGATTGGGTCTGTATATGCGGATGTAAGACTGTATCCTTTTTTGAATTATAGAATTCAGGTGAGTGCTGACCAGTCTCAAACCAAAGGTTTTTATTATTACAACCCATTACATGGTGATGGGCAGGGAGGAAATGGTGAAATCAGAAATGATTTTTCAGATTATCTAAGAAATAATATCCAAAATATTTTGACATTTAATAAAACATTTGCAGAAAAGCATAATGTTACCTTAGTATTGGTAAACGAATATCAAAAACAGAAACTTCAAAGTTTTTATGGTGGCGGAAAAGATTTATCTAATACTTTTTTTAACAATGGAGTTATTTCAGGTTCTATGGGAACTCCACAATCAGGAGGAGGAATAACCGAACAAGGTATATTGTCATATGCAGCGAGGTTTAACTACAATTATGCTGGTAAATACTTTTTACAGGCATCTGTTAGAAGGGATGGATTGTCTTCTTTGCCGTCGAAAAATAAATGGGGGAACTTTCCAGGAGTGTCTGCAGGTTGGACTGTTAGTAAAGAAAACTTCATGCAAGGTGTTAGTGATGTAATATCTGATCTTAAGCTAAGAGCTTCTTATGCCAAAGTTGGAAATACTGATATTGGTAATTATCCATATTTAGGGTTATTTAGTAATTTGAAATATGCAAATTATAATGGCTTGGCATATTCACAGATTGGGAATGATGAATTACGATGGGAGACAAGCAAAAAAATTGACTATGGGGTAGATTTAGCATTGTTTAGAAATAAATTGAGATTAACTTTTGATTATTTTGAAAACAAGATTTCAGATATGATTTTGGATGCTCCTTTGGCACTGTCGCTTGGGGTACCTAATAATAGTATTTCTAAAAATATTGGAGATATGCAGAATAAAGGGCTGGAATTTTCTGTAGACTACAGTGTGATTAATACACAAAATTTTGGATTAGATGTCAATGCGAATGTTACGTTTATGAAAAATAAAGTGTTGACTCTTGCAAATAATAATGCAGATATTTTCTCAAGTGCTAATAATATTATCCGGGCTGGTGAATCTTTGAGATCTATTTACGGATTTGAGTACTGGGGAGTAAATGCAGCTAATGGGAATCCTGTATATTACAAAGCAGATGGGAGTTTGGTTCAGGGACTTGTTGGGAAGGGGGCTTATGCTGTATTTAATCCTTCTAATCCTGATGATGTGTCGAAAGCGGCTAATTTAAGTGCATTAACGGATAGAAAGGTGTTGGGTAGCTCTTTGCCAAAGTATTTCGGAGGGTTTAGTTTTAAATTTAGATTCTATGATTTCGATTTGGGTACAACTATTCGATTTAGTGGAGGTAATAAAATATTTAATGCTACCAGAAGAGATTTAATGACATTGAATTTCAATAATAACTCAACTGAAATTTTGGGAAGATGGCAGAGTCCTTCAAATCCAGGAGATGGAATGACTCCGAAATTATTTTTTGCAGATAATACCCTTAGTAATTCTACAAGTAATGCTTCGTCAAGATTTTTGGAAGATGCTAGTTTTATTAAGTTTGATGTGATTAGTTTAGGATATAATTTTCCAAAGGAGGCCCTTAAGGCTATTGGTGTGAGAAGTTTGAGGATTTATTTTCAGGCTCAAAATGCTTTTATCATTACTAAATATAAAGGATTAGACCCAGAAATGGAATCTGCTGGTGTAGATTTTAATGGGACACCTCGTCAGAGAGTATTTAGTATGGGGCTTAATGTTTCATTATAAATTAAGATAACAATGAGAAAAAATAATATAATAAAAAAAGGAGTGTCAATTTTATCGATATCGTTATTAATGGCAATAATGAACTCTTGTTCAGATAGAGAAACCTTAGACTTGCAGCCGTACAATAATGTAGATGAGAATTTAGCTTTTTCAACAGCAGGGAATGTTGATCTTTCTATAATGGGGGTTTATAATGCTGCACAAAATGGAATTTATAAAACGAGCCCTGATGCTCTGAATACTCCTAGAGGATATGTGTTTGGTGCAGCTTATATAGAGCAGAATGATATGCGTGGAGAAGATATGGTGAATACGGCAACTTTTTACCAACTGACATATACGGCAACTTATGATGGTGGTTCACCTAATAATGTCCATTATTGGATGAATGCTTATGGACTGATTAATAAAGCAAATATCGCAATAGAAGGTCTGAGAAAGGCCGGGAGTAGTGGTGTGATTACAGGAGAAGTTCGTGATAATTATTTGGGCGAGATGTATTTTTTACGAGCGTTGGCTCACTTAGAGTTGTTAAAGCATTTCTCCAGACCCTATAATTTTACGTCTGGTGCAACTCATCCGGGAATACCTTATCGGGTGACAGCTATTACTAGCCCCAGTACAATTGATGAAGCTCTTAAAGTAGGTAGAGGGACAGTAGCGGAAACATATTCAAAGATTCTTGCTGATTTAGATATGGCAGAAACCTTGACGGGAAGTAGTAGTACAAGGGCTGGCAATATCAAGATTACCAGAGCAACTAAAGAAGCTGCTATTGCATTGAAAGTTAGAGCTTACTTAAATATGAGAGATTGGTCAAAAGTCCTTACCGAGGGAGCGAAGTTAAATTCGGTTTATTCCCTTACTGCTTCTCCTAGTCAACCATTTATATTGGCAAGTAATTATAATAATTCAGAATCTATTTTTTCTATTGAAAATTCTGCTAATACAAATCCGGGGACTAATGCGGGACTAGCATCTATGTATAATAATAGATCATTAGTGTGTATTAGTCCTATCATCTGGAGAAATCCTAGATGGTTAGCTGATGATAAAAGAAGAGAAGAAACGACAATGGTAAGAACCGCTTCTACAGGAGTTAAATTTGTCAATAAGTATAAAGATGTTACTAATTTATCAGATGGAGCTCCAATTATAAGGTATGCTGAAATACTTTTATCTATGGCGGAAGCTAATGCCAGGCTAGGTAATGCAGCAACGGCAATTACTCAGCTTAATCGAGTGAGAAACAGATCGTTGGCTACTCCGGCTACTCAGGAATATACACTGGCTTCGTTTACTGATGCTACTTCTTTGGTAGATGCTATTATAACAGAAAGAAGAATTGAGTTTTTAGGAGAAGGGATGAGATGGGGAGATATCCACAGGTTACTATATGATGATTTAGTACCTACTCCTGGTATTCCTGCTAAAATGGCAAACGGTATGCCTGCAGGATCTGCTTTTGCGTTGGGAACTTCATACACAGGACCGTTGGGTGTTGCTATGGTTCCCAAAACAGATTTCAGGATTTTATGGCCACTTCCAAATGATGAAGTGGTGAATAATCCCACTCTTGCTGCGCAACAAAATCCAGGTTGGTAAAAAATGAATTCTAAGATCGGTTTAAAGGAAAAAAGTATAATTTATTTTGTGAAAAATATAATTTAAATGCCCAAAATAAAGTCAGAAAACATTCTCAAAAGTATGCTGATTTAAACTGATTTTTAGAGATCATATATTAACAGATTTTTAATTTTATTTTCACGAAGACTGCCTTTTTAGGTGGTCTTCCTGATTTTTATCAGGTTGTTTTTTATGTTTTTTCGCTGAAAAGTATTCGCCTTTTTGCTTATTTTAACGAAAAAATGAATATGATTTATTTTATTTTTTTCGTTTATATAATTAATTATGGTTTATTTTTTTCATTTTATGTTTTAAATTAATGTACATTAATTTTTATTTCATTTTTCTTTAAAATTCCATTAATATTCAAAATGCTTTGGCATTCTTTAAAATTTAAAATATAATTAAACTTTTTATTCATCATTTTTTAGAGTTATTTGAGAATAATTCTTATCTGGCAGGCGGTTTTCAGCTTTTAATAAATTGATGTTATTAATATTTATTAACATATTTGTTCCCTTGAATATATTAAAATCTGTTAATATGAATGTGAAGTTGAATGTATTAAGTGCTGGAGCTTTGTTTTTTTTAGGACAAGCTGCCTATGCGCAAAAAACTAAGAATGATTCTATTCTGAAAGAAAATAAGATCGATGAGGTAGTCGTTACGGGATATCAGAAGAAGAAAGCAGATCAAATTACCCAGGCTCAGGCCGTTGTAAGTGGTGATGCTATCAGAAGAAACTCTCCTACAACATCTATCGGAAATTCATTACAGGGTAGAGCTTCAGGGGTTTATGTACAAAGTGCTACCGGACAGCCTGGTTCTGTTGCTACGATCATGGTAAGAGGAGTTGCCGGTGTTGGTGGTTCTTCTGAACCTACTTATGTAGTGAATGGTATGTATATGAATGCTAGACAGTTCAGTGCAATTAATCCTGCTGATGTAGAGTCTATTTCCGTTCTTAAGGATGCTGCTGCTACAGCTCAGTATGGTGCAAGAGGGGCTAATGGAGTAGTTGTAGTAACAACTAAAGCCGGAAAAGCTGGAAAAACTCATTATTCATTCGAAAGTAAATTTGGTTTCAGTGAAAAACTGAAAGATAACAACTTTAAGATGATGAACTCCAGAGAGTTAATGAACTTCCAAAATGAATTAGGATATCTTAACGTAGAAATAAGACCTCAAAAGGAAATTGATGCTCTTGCTGCTTATGATCATGATTGGCAAAAAAGCTTATTGAGACCATCAAGCATTCAATCTTATTTGTTCAGTGCACAGGGAGGATCCAGAGAAAGTACATTCTACTATTCATTGGGATATGATTCTGATAATGGTATTCTTAAAGATGTAGACGGACTTAAGAGATATACAGGTAACTTCGGGTTTACTAATAAACTGAGTGAGAAGCTGAATGTAGGAATCAACGTGGGTGTTCAGTATCAGGTTACACAAAACATCAGAGACAGAAACAATACGCAGAACCCATTCGCAGCGATGTATAAATATGCTCCTTATGAGCCGATTTATAATCCAGACGGAAGCTACAACCAAAAAATGAGAGCGGGTTCAAATACTGTGGAGCAAATCCGTAACAACAGAGTAGAAGACCAGAGATTAAGAATCCCTGCAACTTTATTTGCAGAATATAAAGTGATAGACGGATTGAAATTCAAAACAAATTTCAATGGACTTTTCGACTGGTTCATGTCTACTTCATGGATGAAAAAAGGATCTAACCTGGATTTAACTACAAATAAAATCCCTACGGGTTCATTAAGTAAGAATTCATTCTATGGATTTAACTATACATGGAATAACTCATTAAACTATAAGAAATCATTTGGGAAACATAATTTTGATTTCTTAGGATTTATCGAATATAATGATAACTTCAACGAAACATTAGCGGCAAGTGCTTATGGATTAAAATCTACTACACTTAGCGTTCCGTCTATTACTACTCCTTCCGACAGAAATACATTTACCGGAGCTAAGATCAGAAATACCCTTTTCAGTTTAGCAGGTATGGTAAACTATGATTATGAAGGCAGATATTTACTAACAGGGTCTTTAAGAAGAGATGCTTCTTCAAGATTCGGAGCTAACAACAAGAGCGGGATCTTCTGGTCAACAAGTGCTGCCTGGAACATCGCAAAAGAAGATTTCATGAAAGGTGGTTTCTTCAACGACTTGAAAATTAGAGCTTCTTATGGTACAACAGGAAATGATGGTTCATTATCTGATTATTATAACGTAGCAAATGTTGGTTTCGATTTATACGGAAATGGTGCATCTTTATTCCCTGGAACATACAACAAAGATGAAAAAGTTTACATCATTGGTAACCCTAACCTAAAATGGGAATCGAATGCCGTAACAAATGCTGGGGTTGATTTCTCAATGTGGAAAAGAAGAATCCGTGGTTCCGTGGAGATCTACCAAAACAAGAGAAAAGACTTTGTACAGTTAGTACCTTTAGATAAACAGGAAGGTGCATATTATCAGTATATCAATGCCGGAGATATGTCACAAAAAGGTCTAGAAGCTGAATTAAGCGTAGATGTAATGAGAAAGAAAGATTTCCAATGGACTGTACGTGCTAACATTTCTTTCCAAAAAGCAACGCTTGATAAATTATCAGACGGACAAACTGAAAGAAACCTTGGAACGACTTACCTTAAGGTAGGAGAAGCTCCATATGTGTTCTATAATGTTAGATTCGCAGGAGTAAACGCAGCAAACGGAAACGCTCAATATTACGATAAAGCCGGAAAAATTACTGAAACATATAGTGCTTCCGATGCAGTTCCAATTACAGATAAAACTCCTTTCCCAAAAAGCTTCGGAGGTTTCGGAACTACAATTCAATATAAAGGATTTGACTTTAGTGCAGATTTCACATACAAGTTAGGTGGATATACATATAACAATATGTACGCTGCTGCTGTAGACCAGAGTTTGGCTAAAGGAGGTAGAAACATGGCGCAGTCTGCTGCTGACATGTGGAGAAGTCCACAAAATCCAGGTGTATTCCAAAGAGTAGACACTAATGGTATGCGTGATTCTGATCAGTGGATTGAAAAATCAGATTACTTAAGATTAAGATCCCTTACATTAGGATATACATTTGATAAAGCAGTTCTGGGAGAAGATTCTCCAGTGAGTAAGCTAAGAATGTATGTACAGGGACAGAATTTATTTACAGTAACTAACTTCCACGGTGAGCCAGAAGTTTCTATTGGATCTGGAGAGTCTACAGCACTATTCGTTCCTGGATCATTTAACCTTTATACTTATCCTACTGTAAGAACGATCATGGTGGGAATGCAATTAGAATTTTAATATTGAATAGCTTTATGAAAAAGAATATAATAACAATAAGTTTAGCTGCGTTGACCATTTTTGTATCGTTAACGTCTTGTGAAAGAAATTTGGATCAGATCTCGTCTGTGAATGAAGCGGAAGAGCAGGCAATGACCAGACCAGAATCATTCAGACAAGCTTTAGATGGAGCTTATACAGCATTTAAAACTACAGGATATTATACAAGTGATACAGGTAATCAGCTTATTATGGGAGACCTTACTACTGATAACCTTATTATTACAAATTCAGGAAGAAACTCTAACGCTGCAGCTTCCAACTTTGAATTCTCATCAGATAATTCACAGACAACAGGTTTGTTTAGTGCTGCATACGCAGTAGTCAGCAGAGCTAACTTTGTTATGTCTTATCTTGATAACGGAGTCGTAACAGGTGCAGCAAAAGATAATGTAGAAGCAGAAGCCAGAGCCATCAGAGCTGCAGCTCATTTTGATATTTTAAGAGCATATTCTGTAATTCCAACACAAAATTCACCAGCGGTAAACCAGTATGGAATTTATTATTCTGAATCTTATAATCCGCTAAATAATAATTCATCCAGAAATCTTACAGTAGATCAGGGATATCAGAAAGTAATTGATGACTTATTAATTGCTGCTGATAAAATTACACAGAACGATGCTGATAAAGGAAGATTCAGTAAAGCGGCTGTGTACGGATTATTATCAAGAGTATATCTTTATAAAGGAGATTATACGAATACTGTAAAATATGGTAAATTGGCATTAGGACTTTCTCCAAGTGTGACAACATTAGATAACTTTAACAGAATCTGGAAGGAAAACGAAGGATTGGCTAAGATTACTGATGGAGTTCTATTCCAGATTTCAAACGCAGCACCTGAGCGTAATACAGTAGGAGTTGCTTACAACCAGTTAATTGATGGTCAATACAGATCAGAATTTGTTGCAGATTATGATTTCTTCAACTCTTTTGCTACTAATGACGTGAGAAAAACTGTTTATTTTACTCCAGCTACATACAACAAAAAAGTATATAACCACATTACAAAATATGCTGGTAATGGTGGACCGGTAAATATCGTTCCAGTTAAATACCTAAGAACTGCTGAAGTATTATTAAACGTAGCAGAAGCTTCTTTCAGAGAAGGGGATCAGGTAACAGCCCTTACTTTGCTAAATCAACTGAGAAAAGAAAGATATACTTCATTCACTCCTGGAACAGAAGCAGGACAGCCTCTATTGGATGCTATTCTTAAAGAAAGAAGACTAGAACTTGCTTTTGAAAATGACAGATGGTATACATTGAAAAGATTAGGTCTTTCTGTTCAGAGATCAGGTAAAGGAGATATTGCTGATGGTACCGGGTCAAAAGCAATCAAGCAGACTCTTGCAGCAGGCAGCGATCTTTGGCAATGGCCAATTCCTGTAACAGCAATTCAGGCTAACCCGAACATTCAACAGAATGACAAATATTAAGAATTAATGTTTTTGATATAAATAGGAAGAGCTTCATGAAAATGGAGCTCTTTTTTTATTTGAACTTTGATATGAGAATCGTTACGTGTTTTTAGAACATGAATCCCATGCCTGGTATCTATAAATTCTTTATACAGATTTATTCCCGGACAATCATCCTGTTCTGATAGTTCTTCGGAGTTATGCCCTCTAGTTGTTTAAAAACCCGGGTAAAATAATTGGTATCCGAAAATCCTGTTTGGTAGGCTGTTTCCTTGATGCTGTTTTGGGTATCAAGCAATTCTTTAGCTTTACTTATTCTTTCCTGCAGAATAAAATCATTGGGAGAAGTTCCCAATTCATCTTTGAACATCTTGAAGAAGTTCGATTTGCTTACATAAGCAAGTTTAGCAATACTTTCAATAGACAGTTTCTGATGAAGATTCCTTTTAATATAATCTACAGCAAATCCAATTCTTGATTTATTTTTTACAATATTTCTCTCCACCATACTTCTTGCCTGTGTCTGCATAAGCCTTATGAGAAGTTCTTTCAGGGCAAAATCTGCCATGATATCCTTTTGAGAGTTATCATCCATAGCAATTCTCATAATGTTGTTGGTGGCAGAAGCCAGTGCCTGATTATTAAAAAGAAAATATTCATCCAGTTGAATATTCCATTGTGAGGTTTCATCTACCTTAGGGAGATTATAGTTTAAATAATTGAGAGAATCTTCAATAAAATCAGGGTTTAGACTTAAAGAAATACATTGTGTAGGAGTTTCATCGGCCTCAGGAAAATCAATGACCATAGTTTCTCCCGGAGCCACAAGAATGCTTTCACCCGGGAAATAATCGAAATAATTGGTTTTATTATCCAGTTTCATATGTTTCTTACCTCTCAGCATAGCCGTAAATGCTATATTTTCAAAATGAAGTTTCACTCCAAAGGCTGCCTTATGCGTTTCATAGATACTGAATTCGCAATTGTTTAGAGTGAACTTTGTCTGGTTTTCAACAAGACTCAATAGCTGGTTTTCCTTGCGTAATTCAGGAGTATTTAATAAAATCTTACTATTGTTATTCATTTCTAAATATTTTAACGAAGGCGGTAACTCAAATATAGGGAATTTGGGTCAACGTTACAGTTAATAAAATAATAAAATTGAATTCTGCACTATTCTGCACTTTTTTTGTACGATTGTGCTATAGGTTTTTCATGCATCCGTGTAATTTGGCAGTATCGAAAATTAAAATAAATACTGATATGAGCACTCTTACAGAACCAAGATCAACAACTCTATTACAACGCCCTGAGTTTAAAAGCAGATATGATAATTATATTGACGGGAAATTTACCCCACCCGTTAAAGGACAATATTTTGATGTTGTTTCACCTGTAGATGGTAAGAATTTTACTCAGGTGGCTCACTCTTCTAAAGAAGATCTGGAGCTTGCTGTAGATGCTGCAGAAAAGGCATTTCAGACCTGGAAACATACCTCGTCTACAGAAAGAAGTATTATTCTTAATAAAATTGCAGACAGAATAGAGCAGAATTTAGAATATCTTGCCACAGTAGAAACCATTGATAACGGGAAGGCAGTCAGAGAAACATTAGCAGCTGATATACCTTTAGCTATCGATCATTTCAGATATTTCGCCTCTGTTATCCGTGCGGAAGAAGGATCACATAATGAATTGGATAAAGATACAGTTTCCCTGATCGTTCACGAACCTTTAGGAGTTATTGCGCAGATTATTCCATGGAATTTCCCGATCCTCATGGCGACATGGAAACTGGCTCCCGCACTGGCTGCCGGAAATTGTGTAGTCTTAAAACCTGCAGAAAGTACACCTGTTTCCATTATGATTTTAATGGAACTGATAGGTGATCTGTTACCTGCCGGAGTTGTGAACATTGTCAATGGTTTTGGAGCAGAGCTTGGAAGAGCTTTGGTAACCAATCCTAAAGTTGCCAAAGCAGCATTCACCGGATCTACAGCTACAGGACGTATGGTAATGCAGTATGCAACAGAAAATATTATTCCTGTAACACTGGAATTAGGAGGGAAATCACCTAACGTATTCTTCAATTCTGTGATGGATGCTGATGATGAATTCTTAGATAAAGCCATTGAAGGAGCTGTTCTTTTTGCTCTGAACCAAGGGGAAATCTGTACCTGCCCGTCAAGGCTTCTGGTTCAGGAAAGCATTGCAGATGCATTTATAGAAAGAGTGATAGAAAGAGTGAAAGCGATCAAGGTAGGAAACCCACTGGATAAAACTGTTATGATGGGAGCGCAGGCATCAAAAATACAGAAAGATAAGATTCTTTCCTATATCCAGTTAGGAGTAGAGGAAGGAGCTGAAGTATTGGTAGGAGGTGATGTGAATCATCTTGGGGAAGACCTGGAAGAAGGATATTACATTCAGCCAACTATTTTCAAAGGAAATAACAGAATGAGAATTTTCCAGGAAGAGATCTTCGGGCCAGTACTGGCGTTTACGACCTTTAAAGACGAAGAAGATGCCGTGAAAATAGCGAACGACACTATCTATGGATTAGGAGCTGGTGTATGGACCAGAGATGCCCATCAGCTATACAATATTCCGCGCCAGATTGAGGCAGGAAGAGTTTGGGTGAATCAATATCACTCGTATCCGGCAGGTGCTCCTTTTGGAGGGTACAAACAGTCCGGAATCGGGAGGGAGAATCATAAAATGATGCTTGACCATTACCGTCAGACTAAAAATATGCTGATCTCCTACAACAAAAATAAGTTAGGCTTCTTTTAATATTATGTAGGACGTGCCGCTTGCCTTGGTTTATCCCAGGGCAAACTGGCCGGGCTATGCGGGGCTTCACTTTGTTTTGATGCTTCATTACATTCCGCATCGGCTCGTGCCTCGCCGCCCTTACTATCATCCCTCACGTAAAAAGAATACTATTAATGTACATACTACATTAAAAAAGTAAATTTTTAAAATGAGAATTGGATAATTACTTAAATAACCATGATAAAAACTCATCCAAAAAATAAAATATGATCCCAAAAACAATGAAGGCTGCAGTAGTGCAAGGCTATGGACAGCCCCTGAAGATTGAAGAAGTTCCTGTTAGAGCCCCTGGAAGATATGAAGTACTTGTAAAGGTTATAGCCTGTGGTGTTTGCCATACAGATTTACATGCAGTAGACGGAGACTGGCCGGCTAAACCTAAAATGCCGCTTATTCCCGGGCATGAAGGGGTAGGAATTGTAGTAGCTTGTGGACCTGAAGCTTTTGTAAAAGAAGGAGATGCGGTAGGAGTGCCATGGCTTTACAGTGCCTGCGGTTGCTGTGACTACTGTATTACAGGATGGGAAACACTTTGTGAAGCTCAGAAAAATGGAGGATACAGTGTAGACGGAGGATTTGCGGAATATGTAATTGCAGATTCAAGATATGTAGGACACCTAAAGTCAGATGTAAACTTTCTGGAAATTGCTCCTATTTTATGTGCTGGGGTAACAGTTTATAAAGGACTAAAAGAAACTGAAACCAAACCCGGTGAATGGGTTGCCATATCAGGAATCGGAGGTTTGGGCCATGTGGCAGTTCAGTATGCGAAAGCAATGGGAATGCACGTAGCCGCTATTGATGTAGCAGATGACAAACTTGATTTGGCAAAAAAACTTGGCGCAGACCTTGTTGTGAATGCAAAAAATACAGATCCTGGTGAATATCTTCATAAAGAAGTAGGAGGAATGCATGGAGCATTGATTACTGCCGTTTCGCCGATTGCTTTCAAACAAGGGATAGATGTTTTAAGAAGAAAAGGAACAATTGCTCTTAACGGACTTCCGCCGGGATCATTTGAACTCCCTATTTTTGAAACTGTTTTAAAAAGAATTACAGTAAGAGGATCTATTGTAGGAACCAGAAAAGACATGCAGGAAGCATTGGACTTTGCTAATGAAGGACTTGTAAAAGCTACAGTAACATCAGCAAAACTGGAAGATATTAATGATGTCTTTGACAAAATGAAAAAAGGACAGATCGATGGCAGAATCGTATTAGATATTGCAGGCTCAAATTAAATAATGAAGTGATTGATCCCGGTTAAAAGTGTTATTTACCGGGATTTTTTATAAATGCCTTTAAAACAATAAAATGGAAACGAAAATATCCAGACTTTCTGCTACAGAAAAAGCCCTTGAAGTCATCCGTGAACTTGAAGAAAAATATGGTGCTCTGATGTTTTATCAGGCTGGAGGCTGTTGTGAAGGTACGCAGCCACAATGTTTCGAAAAAGGAGGCTTTTTTCCAAGAATGAATGATGCGATGATCGGAACCATTAACGGCCATGAATTCTGGATAGACCGCGACCTTTTCGAATATTGGAAATACTCGCATTTTACCCTTGATGTGACAGATGGTTTCGGACCGGGAGGCTTTTCACTGGAAACTCCTTTAGGCAAAACATTTAAAGTTCAATACAGACTTTTCACCCCTGAAGAATATGGAAATCTTGAACCGGTACAACGCAGTGAATAAATTTAGAATGTTTATTATATAGTATTCGTCAATCCTTGACAAACCGGTTGACAAACATGGCAGCAACAATATCTCCTACAGAATTTAAAACGGTAGCCAAAGGATCTACCAATGTTCCGATAATCATTACTGCAGGAATGGCTTCCTGAGGTAATTTATATACGGAGATCATCAGCATTTCACCAATATATCCACCATTAGGAATTCCACCAGCCACAATACTTACAAACACTGTGATTCCCAATGCTAACAGTAAATTGGATGGATCAAAGAAGTCTTTTCCAATAATTAAAAAAGCCACATAGATTTTAATAATTGAAGACATAGAAGACCCGTTTTTATGCAAAGTAGTTCCAATAGGAATCACAAGATTGGCAATAGAACTAGGAATTCCGATTTTAGAAGCAGCCTGTAAATTGGCGGGCATCGTAGCAAAACTGCTGCAGGTACTTATAGCGGTAAGAGTAGGATAGATGGCATTGGTCCAAAAACTTTTCACCCCTTTCTGTCCACTTGCCATAAAAGCATAAATGGAAAAGAAGACAAGAAAATAAATAATTCCTGCAATATAATATAGCCCTAAAGGTTTAGCATAAAATCCAAAAAGCTGTGGCCCTAGTGTAGAAACCTGATAAGCAAAATAAGCTCCCAGACCAATAGGCGCCAGCTTCATGACCAGTAAAAGAAGTTCTTTCATCACTTCATACCCGGATGCGATAAACACTCTGAAAGGTTTTCCGGCTTCGCCTGTTTTTCTGGCTGCAAACCCAGTCATGAAAGCAAAAATAAGGAGTGCCAGCATGTTTTGTCTTGAAAAAAGTGCTGTGAATTCTCCTACTGTAAAGAAGCTTACAATTCTATTTCCCCAACTGTCCTCACTCGCCGCTTCTGTAATCATGTCAGAACTTCCTGAAACCCCGGAAACCGGAAACAGATAGACTGCACAGATGGTAAAAATAGCTGCTGTAAGAATAAAAAACAGAAAGGTAAGTGCCATCACAAGAATGATCTTTCCAAATTTGGATTGCTGCTCCAGAGAAGCTATTGAATTAGATACAGCAAAGAATACGAGAGGTACCACACTTACAAAGAGAAGATTCAGGAAAATATCTCCCAATGGTTTAATGTATTCCACAAAACTTGGAGCAACAATTCCTATAATGCTTCCAATAGTGATTCCCAGAAGTAAAAATAGGATTCCGGAGTAGTTTTTCAGTACCTCTTTCATAGAGTGTTTTTTATCAAAGATAAGTTTATTTTCAATGTATATACTAGAATTTAACCTGAATTTGCCTGTTTAATGATTTTTATCTATTTCTATAAAATTGGATAGTTAATATTATTAATTATATATTTTTTTTCTTTAAAAATTGAAATTAATGAAAATATTTAAATTATCTAATATGTAATTTATGTGTTTATATTATTGGTTTTCATCAATTTATTTCAAAAAATATTAATAAATTCTTTTTTTATTTCAAATGTTTGTGATATTTTTATAAAACACAAATAAAAAAATATTGTAAATTATGAAAAGAAAAAACAAAATTTCGCTATTGTTGCTTGCTGCAGCAATCACTGTAAGTTGTAACTCTGACAGACTTAGTGATAGTCCCGAATCTAATCCTGATGCAAATGCTGCAGTGAATTCTGATGCTATAGCTTCTGGTGATGCTAAGCCTATTCCCGGACAATATGTTGTTGTTTTAAATGATGGTGTTTTGGAAAAAAATGGATTTACTGTTTCTAAAGGGACGAATAATAGCAGAGATAGCTATTTAAGACAAACCGGAGTACTATTAGATAAATTAAAAAATAGTGATGGTTTGAAACTAGGTATTGATAATCAAAAAATTTCTAATGCTTTCGGCTATGCTTTGGAAGGATTTGTAGCTAAAAACCTTACAGATGCAGAGGTTGAAACACTTAAAAAAGATTCTAGAATCAAAAGTGTTGAACAAGATTATCAAGTTTCTTTAGGGACGTCAACCAGAGCTGTTACACAAGCTGTTTCTTCGCAAGAAACCCCTTGGGGAATTACCAGAATTGGTGGGGCAGGTGATGGGACAGGAAAAACAGCCTGGGTTATTGATTCAGGTATAGATTTAGATCATCCAGATCTTAATGTAGATACACAGAGAAGTGTTTCTTTTGCAGGAGATAATAATCCTGATGATGGAAATGGGCATGGGACGCATGTTGCAGGAACTATAGCAGCTCTTAATAATAACATTGGAGTGGTAGGTGTAGCAGCTGGAGCAAAAGTTGTTGCATTAAAGGTTTTGAAAAATGATGGATTTGGTGACTTTTCATGGACTGTTTCTGCTTTGGATTATGTATATGCCAATGCTTCAGTAAATGATGTAGTGAATATGAGCTTAGGCCCTGCAAACGGAAGACTTAGACTTTCTACTACCGATCAGGCCGTGTTAAAAGTTGCTGAAAAAGGGATTAAAATAGCAATAGCAGCAGGGAATTCCTATGACGATGCTAATTATTATTCGCCAGCAGCTGTTAATCATGCTAATATTTATACGATTTCTGCTGTAGCCCAAGGCGATTACTGGGCTTCTTTTTCTAATTATGGAACTTGTGTGGATTATGCAGCTCCCGGCTATCAAGTAAAATCAACATGGTTGAATGGTGGTTACAATACCATTAGTGGAACTTCTATGGCATCACCACATGCTGCGGGTGTGTTGCTTCTGGGGACACCAAAAGCAGACGGTAGTGTGAAATCTGCTTATTGGGAATATAAATACGGATTTTTAACTAACGGAACATTTGGCAAATATTATACAGGTAAATATGGACCGACAAATACTTACGTTTTAGCAGACTACCGTTCTGATAAAGATGGTGTAATTGACAATATTATTCATAGGTAATGTTTAATAAATTAAATAAAAAAGGGATGAAGTAATTCAAGACCACTGAAAAAGTGTATTCATTTTGAATGCATATATTTCGGGTAAGAAATTAAGAGCTTATTACGTGATTTTAAACCTCGTATTAAGCTCTTTTTTTTTGAGCTTTTTTGAAGTCTGCTTTGATGAATATGTTTTTTTCTAGATAAGTTTCAATATTCTTTTTAAATTGACTGCGAAAATAGCCATTGCTCCCTGCATTTGTATATTTTCAATGCCATAAGAGCTTGCTCTGTCATACCCATGTACGTTTTTTAGTTCATTGTTTTTAGCTTCAATTCTATACCGATACTTTGGTTTTTCTTTGTAATAATCACTTTTCTGAAAAGCCATTTGATCTTGATGTAATTCTGATTTTATAGAGACTGAATGCGTTTTTGTTTTAGAACCTTCTTTGTAACAACCTTCTTTTAATGAACAAATTTTACATTTTTCAACCCCTTTTTATCTTTCAGTGACCTCAGTAATTCATCTGTTTTTTATTATAAATTCAATTGTTATTTTAAAGGCCAATTTCCTACTGAAGATTATATTTTGTTTGTTATTATTTTATGGGATTTCAGAGATTAATTTCATAAATTTGAGTAAATATCGTTTCTATGGCTTATATAGATTACTATAAAATTTTAGGCGTAGATAAAAGCGCAACCCAGGATGATATCAAAAAGGCATACCGGAAATTGGCCAGAAAGCTGCATCCGGACCTTAATCCTGATGATAAAGAATCAGAAAGAAAATTCAAAGAGCTGAACGAAGCCAATGAAGTTCTCAGCAATCCTGAAAACCGTACAAAGTATGATAAATACGGAGAAAACTGGAAACATGGTGAAGAGTATGAAAAAGCGCAACAGCAGCAAAGACAGTACCAGCAACAGAACCATGATGGAGGTTTCTCTGGTGCAGACTTTGGAGAAGGCGAAGATTTTTCAGATTTCTTCCAAAATATGTTTGGTGGAGCTGATGGCTTTGGTAAAAGTTCCAGAGGAAGAGCTTCAGGAAAGTTTAAAGGACAGGATGTACAGGCAGAACTAACCCTGAATTTGAGAGATGCTGCGATAACCCACCCGCAAACTTTTGAAATCAATGGTAAAAAAGTGAGAATTACAATTCCTGCCGGTGTTTATGATGGGCAGAAAATCAAATTAAAAGGCCATGGAAATCCGGGAGTGAGCGGGGGGCCAAACGGGGATCTTTATATCATATTCAATATTCCTGTAGATCCTGATTTTGAAAGGGTAGGAGATGATCTTAAAACAAAAATTGCTATTGATTTGTATACCGCAGTTTTAGGAGGGGACGTAAAAGTGAATACACTGGATGGAAGTGTAAATCTTAAAGTAAAACCGGAGACCCAAAGCGGAATAACCGTAAGACTGAAAGGAAAGGGCTTCCCTGTCTATAAAAAAGATGGGGAACATGGCGATCTTTTTGTCACCTACGAAGTGAAACTGCCTGTTAATCTTACCGATAAGCAGAAAGAACTTTTTGAACAACTTAAAAATTCCTAGGCTATGAGTGAAAGAATATCACGGGAAGAACTCGTAAGAATATACAATATAGAAATCACCTTTTTTGATGAGCTTGTAGATTATGGTCTGCTGAACATATACATTGAAAATGAAGTTCATTATCTGATGTATGAAGACCTGCCGGATCTGGAAAAATTTGCCAACTGGCATTATGACCTTGAAATCAATCTTCCCGGTTTGGAAGTTATTCATAATATGCTGAAAAAACTGGACGCTTTAAAACGGAGAAACAGAGAGCTGATGAATAAACTTTCAGCAATCAGTGACCAATATGAAGATATTTAGCTTAGTTTTGTAGCTTTTTAAAGCAACCATGTATTATGAGTGAGGAAAAAGTAATTACATTAAAACCTGAGAGAAAGAATTTTGAAGATATTTATTTTAGCGGAAATCAGGGAAGTCTGCTTTTTTCTCCTACCACTAAAGGTAAAACAATAACTACAATTGCAGCAGCCATCATTTTATTGGTTGCATTACTTCTGAAAGACAATTTTAGTAAAGAAAGTCAAGGTATCTTATACTTTTTCAGCTTTATTTTACTGCTTTGTGCTATTTATCTGTCTGTAAGTGTTAATAAGGTTTCAAGATGGAAAAAACAGGTAAATCATTACCTGAATACTCTGGAAAAATGTAAGATTTACGAAATTAGAATCGAACATAATTTTTTTACAGTCAATATTGATGATGAAAAAGAGACCAGTGAATGGAAAGACTTTGAGTTTTTTGACAGTAACAATGATTTCATTTCCCTTGAAGGAAAATACAGCTATATGTTTCCCAGAAAGGCAATGAGTGAAAGAGAATATTCTTTACTTAAGACCATTTTAAAAGAGAATATAAAATCATAAAAAAATCAGAGCAAAACGCTCTGATTTTTTATTTTATAATGTTGTCTTTCGCTTATTCCAGCCACCCCATTTCTTTCATCCACTCGTCATTGTAGATCTTTCCTACATATCTTGAACCATGATCGTGAAGCAATACTACAATAACATCATCTTTAGTGAACTGATCTTTCATCTGAATCAATGATGCAATAGCACTTCCTGCAGAGTATCCACAGAAGATTCCTTCTTCTTTAGCCAGTTTTCTTGCATAGATGGCTCCATCTTTATCAGTTACTTTCTCAAAATGATCGATAACAGACATATCGTAGTTTTCAGGAATGATATCTTCACCAATTCCTTCAGTGATATAAGTATAAGCGTGATCGTAGTGTAATTCTCCGGTTTCATGGAATTCTTTAAGGATAGAACCGTAAGTATCAACTCCAATCACTTTAATATCTTTATTTTTTTCCTTGAAGAATGTTCCACATCCTGTAACGGTACCTCCTGTTCCTGCTCCTGCTACAAAGTGAGTAAGTTTCCCTTCCGTCTGTTCCCAGATCTCAGGTGCCGTAGACTCGTAGTGAGCGGTTCTGTTGGATAAGTTGTCATATTGGTTTACATACCATCCGTTTTCTGTTTCCTTAGCCAGTCTTTTAGATACTGAATAATAAGAACGCGGATCTGTAGGTTTTACATCTGTAGGGCAAACGATTACTTCAGCACCCACAGCACGAAGGATATCGCACTTTTCTTTAGATTGTTTGGAATTGGTTACAAAGATACATTTGTATCCTTTGATGATAGCAGCCAGCGCCAGTCCCATTCCTGTATTTCCGGAAGTTCCTTCAATAATGGTTCCCCCAGGTTTTAATCTGCCGTCTTTTTCGGCATCTTCGATCATTTTTAGAGCCATTCTGTCCTTCACCGAGTTTCCGGGGTTGAAGGTCTCAACTTTTGCTAAAACTAATGCAGGAAAGTCTTCACCTAATACATTGTTAAGTTTTACCAATGGTGTATTTCCTATAGTTTCAAGGATATTTTTTGCGTATTTCATAAATGTTTTATATGCGGTGCAAAGATAATGCTTTTAAAATTATCTGTATTGAGATCATACGTCTTTAAAGATCAAAAACAGATCAGCAAAAACTTTAAATTTTGATATTGAGTTTAATTATACTTGATTGCCTTCACCGGGGAAATCTTACTGATCAGATAACTCGGAATAATTAAGGCAAGAGCAGATATAGCCAAAATTCCTAATGAAATAGATACAATGGCCACAGGGTTAAGGTCTACCGGAACTGTACTCACATAGTAATTTTCCGGGTTAAGCTTAATAATTCCAAAGAATTTCTGGATAAGAATTAATCCTAATCCAATGGCATTACCATATAAAAGACCTGGAATCATGATGATAAGTGTATAATTGATAAAGGTAGCTCTGATCTGCGCATTGCTAGCTCCTAAAGTCTTCAGCAAACCTATGGAATTGGTTCTTTCAATAATAAGAATCAGAAGAACCATAATAATATTGATAACCACTACAATCAGCATGATAATGATGATCAGAGCGATGTTGGTATCGAAAATACTGATCCAGTCCGTGATTTGTGGAAATTTTTCAGTTGCTTTTTCAGCATAATTCTTATAGCCGATCAGTTTTTCGATTTCAGGAAAATCTTTGTCGATGTCATTAACGTTTTTCAGGAAAATGTCGATTCCGCCAATCTCATCAGGCTTCATATCCTGAATTTTTCTGGCATGATTAATTCCACCAATCACAAACTGTTCATCAATAAGTTTGATATCCGTTCTATAGATTCCGATAATTTTGAATTTACGATAAAGTGGTTTTTGATCTGCTTTTAAGAAAACCGTAACGATACTGTCGTTTACTTTAAGGTGGAGATCTTTGGCTATTTTTTGTGAAATGGCCACATCACTGTTGAAGCCTACTTCTGTAACCTTGGGAGTAGTTCCAGCGATAAGGAATTTTTTAAACCTTAAACTGTCGAAGTCTTTTCCGATTCCTTTGAATATAATTCCTGCAAAATTATGCTCATTACGCATAATCCCGGTAACAGTCACATATTTTTGGGTACTTTCCACATCAGGAAGTTCCCTTATTTTAGCAATATTCAATCCATGGTTATCTAAAACCGAGGTGTTATAAGAGGAATTGGATCGGGTAGATCTTACCGTGATGTGTCCGCTGAAATCTGCCAGTCTCTCCTTAATAGCTTTTTTGGAACCGAATCCAGTGGCTACAGTAATCAGGGAAACAATGATTCCCAGTGCTACGGAAAGCCTGCCAATGAAGATGATAACCCTTGAAAGGTTATTTTTGTTATCTTTGGAAAATGCTATTTTTCTAGAGAAATATAAAGGAAACTTCAAGCTTATGAATTTAGATTTCAAAATTAAAAATTTACTTCTGATTTGCCTAATTTTTTTAGGAGTATTCAACCAATATTATTCTCAAACTCAAGTTCAACCGGATTTTAAAACCGGAGCAGATCAGCCTGAGCTTTATTTATCCTTATTAAAAGATAAAACGATTGGAGTAGTGACCAATCAGACAGGTTTGATGAGTGACAGAACTCACCTCGTAGATTTTTTAGTCAAAAATGGGGTGAAGATCAAAGCTATTTTTGCCCCTGAACATGGTTTCAGAGGAGATGCTGATGCGGGAGCAAAAGTGAAAAACGGGGTGGATGTAAAAACCGGAATTCCCATTGTTTCCCTGTATGGCAGTAATAAAAAGCCGAAACCTGAACAATTGGCAGGAATAGATATTGTTGTTTTTGATATTCAGGATGTGGGAGTGAGGTTCTATACATATATTTCTACTCTAACTTATCTCATGGAAGCAGGTGCTGAAAATAAGGTTGAAGTAATGGTTCTGGATCGCCCCAATCCGCATGACGGATATACAGACGGCCCTGTTTTGAGAAAAAAATGGGCCAGTTTCGTTGGAATGCACGAAGTTCCGGTAGTTTATGGACTGACTATCGGGGAATATGGAAATATGGTAAATGGAGAAAAATGGCTGAAAAATGGTGTTCAGGCAAAATATACCCTGATTCCAATGAAAAATTACCATAAAAAGCAACGCTATACGATATTAGACAAACCATCACCAAATTTACCTAATGATAAGGCGATTAATTTATACCCTATCTTATGTTTTTTTGAAGGGACTCAGGTTTCTGTAGGAAGAGGAACTGATCAGCCTTTTCAGATTTATGGTTCACCGTGGACGGAAAGTTTACCCTATAAATTTACCCCTAAACCAAGCTATGGAGCTAAGGATCCATTTCTGAATGGGAAGCTGTGTTATGGAGAAGACCTTTCCAGCTATCCTAAGGACCTGAGAGAACTGAATCTTGAATGGGTAATCAAAGCTTACCAGGCCTATAAAAATCCGCAGCTGGATTTCTTTTTGAAGAATCTGTGGTTTGATACCCTTTCGGGAACTGATGAATTCAGAAAACAGATTATTGCCGGAAAATCAATTCCTGAAATTAAGGCTTCATGGAAAAAGGATCTGGAGGATTTTGAAAAGATCAGAACCCGATATGTGACGTACGAAGATTAATTAGAATAGGCAGGAAGCTTGAGGATGGAAGCTTGAAGTTATGAAGATCATAAAGCATGACTTTTATTCTTTTTAAAAATCACTTAGTGGTAATGCGACTGTAAGTAACTTCCAGCCTCATGCTTCCAGCTTCCAACTTTAACTAATCAAAATTTTGAGGCGGGTTTTTATCGTTTTTACCCTTATTTAATATAAATAGTCCGATTGTTAATCCGACTACACCTGCAAAAGCAGTTAATAAAGCCCTCTGTAATTTGTCTGGAAGATCATTTCCCAGATAATTCATTAAAAAAAGGATCACAAAAGTGATCACTGAAATGATGATATGATTTTTTCCGAATGGCTTCATTGTATTATTTAAATTTGTAAGAGATCATAACTCCACCTCTGTAAGGCAAAATTTCACCACTTTTATTAAGTCCTTCTACCCCAATGTCATAACGTTTTCCTGTAGTTCTGTCATACCCTTTATAAAAACTTTGTGCAGTTCCAATAGTGGCATAAAGATCAAGATTCCATCTTTCAGATAACTGAAATTGATAACCTCCTGTGACTCCTAACATAATAGAAAAACCTCTTTGATAGAGATTTGATATAACGAAGGAATCTCCATTGTCTGATATAGAAATAGCATTGTTGTTCCAATAATTCCATTTCTGTGCATTATAGGCAGCCAAAGAAATATTGGCACCTAGGTACCAGTGCTTGAAAGCTTCTTTGAAATAATATCTTCCTTCAGCAGAAACAGAATAAAACTGTAATTCATGTCCTGAAAATGATTTCCATGGAGAGATAAAGACATCTCCCTGAAGGGTATATTTAGGACTAATCTGTTTTTCTACACCCAGATTAAAAACACCTACCGGTAAAAAAAGAGCATTTCCCTTTACATACAAACTTTTCTCTTCGCTTTGTTCCTGCTCCTGAGCCTTTAGAGATCCTATGCTCAGAAATGCCAAAGCTCCCATTAATACTCTGTATTTCATCAATATGTTTATTTTATTTGTTTTAATAATTCCTCAGCTAATTTGGAATCTCTGTTAGCCTGAACTGCCATGTTTTTAGACATTTCAGCGTAGTTTTTTGCCATTTCTTTATTTCCGGTCAAGAAATAAAGTTTACCAAGGATATAAGTGTTTTCAGAAGTTTCTCCTCTCATTACGGACTTTTCTGCCCATTCTGTTGCTTTTTTTAATGAAGATGGTGTTTTTACATGGTCTACAAATACCCATGCTGCTCTTAAAAGTTCATCAGGATTAAATGAATCCGGGGTTTTATAATAATCCAATGCTGCTTTTTCGTATTCAGGGAAATTGGCATTTCTCTCATAATAGTTAAGCTTAGTCTGGTTGAGTTTTGTAGTAGCTGTTTGTTTTCCTACCAATGGTTCAGCCATTTTTATAAAGTATTCATCGTTGATCCTTTTATTTTTGTCATCAATAGACTGTTCTATGATCTTCGATAATTTAAGCTGGGCATCAAATTCGTTATATGTTTCTTCAGGAAGAAATTTGACAATCTCTGCCTTTCTGGAAGTAAAAGCTTTGTAATTGGAATCTTCAGTTGATTTTAAGAAAAATAGCATGAATCCTATGTCATCTTTTGAAAGCGGTTCAGCTGCTTTTTTGTTTTCAAAATACCTTTCGGAGGCCTTTTTAGCAAACTCGTAATCTGTATCAGAATTTAGCCTCATTATATTGATCAGAAATTCGGGATCTTTTTCTCCGTTGGCAAATCTCTCTTTCAGAGAACCTTTTTTATTTCCTTGAGAATTGATATCCTGAGCCATAGCCACAAACATACTTTCTTCCATATAGCCTGTGTTTCTGGAAACAAGCTCACCTTCACCGTTCAGGAAAAGATAAGTAGGATAGGAACGGACTCCAAATTTAGAAGCAAGGTCTCTTCCTTCTCCTTTTTCCATATCAAATCTTGCATTGATGAAATTGGTATTGAAATATTCTCTTACGGATTTCTGAGGAAAAACATTTTTTTCCATCATCTTACATGGTCCGCACCAGGAAGCATAAGCATCAATGAAAACCAGTTTTTTTTCCTTTTTAGCTTTGGCTATAATATCTTTAAATGGTAGTTCCTGGAACTGTATAGTCTCCTGAGCGGAGATCATGATAGAGCAAACAATAGATATCCCTGAGATGATCTTCTTCATTTTCAAATAAGATTTGTAGCGAAGATAAATAATTTTCAAAATATAAAGGAGGGAATCTGAAGGTTGAATGATTTATTAACTAATTTTAAGACTTATATCTTTTGGGCTGGATTTTTTAAGCGATCTATAAAGTAGGAGGGAGTAACTCCTGTTTCTTTCTTGAAAACCGTTATAAAAGCCTGATGAGATGCGAATCCACATTCTTCTGCCAGATAACTGATTTTATATTCTCTGTACTGAGCATCTTCATAAAGTTTACGTGTGATGTACTCTATCCTTAATCCGTTGATATAGTTACTGAAAGATTTTCCTCTGTGAATTTTTATAATTTCTGTAAGGTATCTTTGGTTGGTATTTAAAGCATGGGCAAGCGAGCTTAAGCTGACGCTTTTCTTCAGATATCTGTCTGAGTTTTCAAATTTTTCCAGTCTGATAAGTATTGATTTAAGTGTTTCTTCAGAAATTTGTATAGGAACAGATGCTCTTTTCTCTTCTTCGGTATCATTTTTAGGAGATGTCCAGTTGTGCATACCTTTGAGTTTATCAAGTAATTTTTGGTATTTTCTTTTATCCTGATTTTTTTTCTTTTTTAGATACAGCGAACCTGTTAATAGGATAGTAATGATAGATACAACAGCTAAGATGATAATATTACGGGTGTTATTTCGATAGTTTTTTTCTTTTTGTGAAGTAATTTTTACAAGGGTATTTCCAGCTTCTTTTTTTTGTGTCAGTGCAATACTGTCGGAAAGATTAGAATACAGCTTTGAGTATTTCAGGGCAGAATCTTTATCTTTTATTACTTCATAAGAATTGGCCAGTATCATATAAGAAATCTGTCTTTCTCCTATCTGTTGGGATTGTTTTTCAAACTGTAAAGCATTGGTAGCATATTGTATGGCCTTTTCTGGTTGCTGTTGATTATCATAGAACCTTCCTAATGAGTTCAGTACGAATAGTAGATTAGTCGAATTGGTAAGATTTCTCTCTTCAAGAATTTTTAAAGATTTCAGAAGGTATTGTTCTGCTAACTGAGGTTGCTGAGGAGTGTAAACTCCCGTATAAAACATTCCCATATTCATATAGATACGGGAAATCTGATAATATTTGGAAGCCGGAAACGGAAGATCACTATCATTTTCCTGTACGGATTCTATTTCATGCAGGCTTTTATTAAGGTACGCCACCATAGTATCCTGTGGAGCTTTGGTTGTTTCATAATAGTTGAGCAAATTTTGGTAGGTACGGTAAAGTCTGTAGTGTTGCTGTTTGTTCTTGTAATAAATAATAGCTTTTTGTAGTTCATGATAGGCTTCATCATTAAAACCAAGGTCTAAATAAGCACTGCCTCTGAATTCATGAACTTGGGCTATGACTTCATTATCTTCTAGTTCTTTAGCTAACTTTTCGGTTTTATAACTGTATTCTAAGCTTTTTTTAGGATTTTCTGCAAAGTTGAGATAATTGGCCATCAGATATTTACTGCTGATCATCAGTCCTTTTTTATATTCTGAGGTTTCAGCTCTTTTCTCAATATCTTCATAAAAGGTGATGATCTTTTTCGTATCCCTATTTGGGAGTCTTGAATCTGACATTGTTTTAGCTTGTTCAAGCATTCTGTCAATTTCCTTTTCCTTACTACTATGGTCGTTGGTGCATGCTAGTATAATGGAGAGTAAGGAAAGAAATAAAAGTTTTTTCATGTTTTTTGATTAAAATAAATTAGGGAATCCCCGACCTTTTTTAAGGTAAGGTGTTTTTAATGTTGAATGAAAATTATTTTTACTCTTTTTCGGTTAAAATAACATTGTTCTTTTTCTATTCGTTCATGGCAAAGATAAAGATTTCATTTCCCTGTTCTTGTTATAAATCAATATTTTAGAGTTAATCTTTTCCAAAATTAGTAAATATGTAATATGAATTAGATTGTTGATTTTCAGATGTTATTTTTTGTAAAACGATGATTTGTATGATGGAGACTTTTTAAAGATTTTATTACTTAAATATCAGTGTTTAATTCCAAATTTTTGAATACATATTGTTGTAGGTGTTGAGGTAGACTTCCTATTATTGCATTGAAATTTTTGAATTATTATTGGATAACATCAATGAAAATCTATTCCCGACTATGGTTTTTTTATCCAATTTTAGTTAATCATTTCGAAATGAAATTTCAACTTATTTTAAAATAACACACAGATGAAAAAAAAGACATTGCTCACAGCCTCCCTCATTCCTTCCTTATTCCTTTCTCAGGTTGGCATCAGCACTCCTAATCCCACAGAAGTTCTTGATGTAAACGGCATTGAACGGATAAGAGAGCTTCCTAAACATAATACTGATAACACTATTTTCACAAAACCGGACGGAACAAAATCAGAAAACAAAGATCAGCCTTTTAAGGCAACAAAAATGGTGGTTGCGGATGCTAACGGAGTATTAGGTTACGCCGACTGGAATCCGAACACTACACCAGATAATTCTAAAAAGAGAATAACAATCGGTTATTGGGCAGGATTATGGGACAATAATTATTATGCTGTTGGGGCGCCAGGTTTTCCAACTTTTAATTCCCAGCTTCAAAGCAAATTTAATTATGGACCTAATGGAACATATAATAAAATTGATGGGATAGATTTTCAGGAATTTGAAACTATACGGCTAGATATGTATACTGCAGCACAGTTGAAAAACTTTGTTGATGTTTTTTGTATAGGATTAAAGGTTGGTGAAGATATAAGTATTGAAAATGCCACTAAAATAAAAGATTTTGTTGATTTGGGTGGAGTTGCTATAGTGCTTCTTGATAGAGGACGTAATAAAACAGCTCTTCAGGCATTCGGAATCTCAGGAAACGTTTTAAGTGCTCCTATATATGCTTATCCATTATCTGGAAGTATTGGTACTTCAGGGGTTTTCGGAAATACAGCTAGCAATGTTACGATTACAGGGAGTCAAACGGCTGGTTTGGTTTTAAATACTCAATTACCTTCAGGGGCAGAATTACTGGCGAGAGGGGGTAATAGCCAAACAGAATCATTAACTGATGCAGGAATCTGGACAGCAGGTACTGGAGGAAGAGCTATATTCTTTTGGGATGAGGGAGCCTTCAGGAATTCAAGTATTGCTGGAACTATTATAGATACAGATCAGGAAAAATATCTTCATAATCTTATGGCTTATCTATTAGATAAATTAAACCTGTAAAATTTAATAACAAAATAAAAAAATTCCAAAACAACACACAGATGAAAAGAAAATTTTTATTCGTAGCTTCCCTTATTCCTTCCTTATTTTTCTCTCAGGTAGGTGTCAACACATCTAATCCTACGGAAACTCTTGATGTAGCTGGTATTGAGAGGATAAGAGAACTTCCAAAACACAATACCAACAATTCAATTTTTACAAAGCCTGATGGAACAAGGTCCGAAAGCAAAGATCAGGTTTTTACAGCTACTAAAACTCTGGTTGCAGATGCCAATGGTATTTTAGGATATATGGAAGGGTTACCAACAACTAATGATGGCGGAGGATTACCTATAGGACAAGCTATAGTCAGGATATATACTGTACCTGCTAATATAGCAATTGTAGGCTCTTTTAATTTGAAAAGCTATCTGATTGCTAATAACCTTCCGGCTTTACCTTCCATAGATGGATTGGAAATGAATATATCAGGTGTTCCAAGTAGACCTTCATATTATGATCCCCGAATATATAATATATCCAATAGTTCTAAATTAGTAAGCTTTCAATCATTTGCAACGGTAGGAAATGAAAATAAAACTTCGCTTAATAATAACTTACTTCCCAACAATTATCTTCAGGTAGATGCTAATGAAATAGTCTTTTGGACAACTGCAAATGCAGAAGTAGAAACCACCAATCTACAGGTACAGATTGATAGTACTACATACAGATGGTACGAATTCAAATGGTGGTGTATGGAAGTCACTGGTGAAAAGAAAATTTTTATGTCGGTAACCCGTAAGGCATAAGTTCAACTCTTTTTAATGTTAGAAATCAGTTTTTTTTATTGAATTTGATATACTATTTCTGAATATTTTTCAGTGAGAAGTTCGCTTATTCCTCAAAATATTTATAAATAATAACCATGAAAAAACTCATCAATATAAAAGCGCTATTAGCGTTAGGTGCAATTCTGTTAAACCCAATATGGATATTCTCTGAAATCGGAATACATACACCTAACCCACAGGGAGTCTTCAATGTAGATGCAGGTAAGAATAACAATAGTTTGGATGAGCCTACAGCAATACAACAGTTGGATGATTTTGTTGTAAACGCTTCAGGAAATGTAGGAATAGGGACAACAGTTCCTTCTAAAAAACTGGAAATTGTTACAGGCGGAACAGACATTGCTCCTGTTCCAGGAATTAAGCTTAATGATGGTTATCAAAAGCCTGATTATGTTTTGACCTCTGACGCAGATGGAGTTGGAATATGGAAAGCTCCTGCAGTGCTTATGAAGCAACTTAGCCTGTCAGGTACTTCTACTTTGGCGGAGAATATACCGGTTAGTAAATATGCAGGTGTCTATGTTGATCTTCCACTGGGAAGATGGGCTATTAATCTGGTAGTGGCAATGACTTTTTCCAATGCGGATGCTGCGTACAGTATTGGAAATCATTTTGTACGTTTTAGAGTTGAAGATGATACCAACGATCATGGCGTTGTGGGAACTGATGTTTCAAAAGATGCAGTAGAGCCCAGGCTGGCATCCGCATCATTTGGATTATCATAAAGATTAGGAGTATTGAATGGGATGTTGAGGGTTAATAATCTAAGTACAGGACCAAAACGCTATTATTTGTTCATAGATAATGCTGCTGGAGAACGAAGTGAAGTTAAACTTAATTTTACCTGGAATGAAACCTATATCCTTTATTACCTTGTAACTAATTAATCAGAAATCTGCATAAAATTAATTCTACCAGATCAGATTATAGAAGCTTGAGCCCTTTGCTGTCTAAATTATATTAAGATACTGATCCGGTACAATATATTAATGTTAAACAAAAGCATTAGAATACTGTAGGTTGTATATTATTCTGCAGTGTTTAAGTATGGCTTTTCAATTAATTTAAATGAACAATCTTTTTAAAAATATAAACCTGGGATCATTAATAAAACAACGGGTTGATGAAACCCAAACAGAAATGTCCAGGATCTGTAATTTTTTTAAATGCACAGAAGATGAAATAGAAAACATGTATCTTCAGGAAAACCTTACTACCAATACGGTTCTAAAGTGGAGTAAACTTTTAGAATATGACTTTTTCAGGCTCTATTCACAGCATTTGATTTTATATTCTCCTCCCTCAGCAACAGTAAAAAATAAGCAATCTTCATTGCCTCATTTCAGAAAGAGTATTTATACTGCTGAAATAATAGATTTTATTGTAGAAATGGTGGATACAGGAGAAAAAAGCAGAACCCAGATCATGAAAGAATATAATATTCCCAAAACAACACTCTATAAATGGATGGAAAAGTATAGAAAATAACGAATCCTCGTATGATAGCAATACAATGTTGGGATGATTAGAAAATATAAAAAACACAAGTATGAAAGAGTTTCTCCCTAATTATAAAAAAATCTATGTAGATATTCTGACTAAAAAATTTCCTCATAAGCATGAAGAATGTCAGGATCTTTTACAAAAGCAAAAATTGTCTGCCCTTGATATTATAGCACTCAATAAGAAGATATTCGGTAAGGATGAATATAATGTAAGCCGTAATCAGAAACATCGGTCTTATAAAGAATCAGATATTCTGGAAATGCTGGATTACCAAAAAAAACACAAAATTAACGATAGCCAACTGGCAAAACATTTCAATCTGAGCCGTAATTCTGTAACGAAATGGAAAAGGATATTTTAAGTGCAATAGAAGACGTTTGATTTTTTTTGAAAGAGAGTGGATTTATCTGCTCTCTTTTTACAAAAAATTAAATCCTACTCTTTTTTCTTAGACTCTTTATGCTCCTTACCCCAAACTTCCAATTGGCTTAAGACAGGCAATAGTTTTTTCCCTATTTCTGATAATTCATATTCCACTTTGGGTGGAATCTCAGCATATACTGTTTTTACAATCAGATTTTCCTGTTCCATTTTTTTAAGCTGTAGCGTAAGCATTCTTTCGGAAATATTGGGAATTCTGTTTTTCAGTTCAAAAAACCTTAGTTTTTCCTGTTTGAGATGATAACAGATAGAAAGAATCCATCGGCCACTGATGAGATTCACGGCATAAATTTCAGAACAGCTGGATTCCAACGTTTTTTTATTCTCATTATTGGTGGATGATTCTTTAATACTCATACTAACATTTTTGTTCGTTCCATACAACCTATTGTACACTTGTACTATAGTGCACTGATGATTTAAATTTACAAATAAAACGGGAAATATAGGATGTATGTCCTGGTTTCATAAACTTTTATTATAGATTTTTTATATAGTAATATTATGGATTTGAATAGAATTAATAAGGAGCTGAGGGCCAGTATAGAAAGTGTTCCTTATTCACTGGAGATCGATGAAAATATATTTTTGAATGCTCCGGAAATAATACAGAAGGAAAGAATAGAATTTACCAAGGCTTATCCTGTTCAGCGGCCGGATCATATCAAGGTGAAGGATATTTTTATCCGAAGTTCGGTGGACGGTGAAGAAATACGGTTGCATATTTACCAATCTGAAGAATTTAAAAGGAATAATACTTTGATTTATTTTCATGGTGGGGGATATGTTTTTGGTTTGCCGGAACAGGTAGACAGCCAAATGTTTGAAATGGCAGATGGATTAAAGGCAACAATTATATCTGTAGATTACAGATTAGCACCTCAATATCGTTTCCCTGTACCTGTTTTGGATAGTTTTGATGCCTTGAAATGGGTGATTGAAGAAGGTGAAAACCAGCTTGGAGTAAATGCTGAGCAGATTACCGTAATGGGAGCAAGTGCTGGAGGACATTTAGCTGCAGCAGTAGCTCAGATGGCTGCAGACCAGAATATTAATAATATAAAACACCAGTTTTTATTATATCCTGTTATCCATAATGGACTGGATACACCTTCTATGCAGGAGTTTACAGATTCTCCATTATGGAGCAGAAAATATGCTGAAATAGCATGGCAGCATTTTTTGGGTGAAGAAAATAGAGACAAAAGAGTAACTTATTCAGACCTTACTCATTATCGTAACTTTTCTGCGTTGCCTCAGACTACAATTGTAGCTTGTGAACTTGATCCCTTAAGAGATGAAGGGATTGAATTCTCCCAGCTTTTATATCAGGCAGGTGTTAGTACTGAGTTATGGGTGGTTCCCGGAGCGGTACATGTATTCGATCTCTTTGGCTGTCCTTTGACTGATGAATATAAAAAGTTTTTAATGAGCAGGCTCTTTAAATAAGAATAGATGAAATTAAGAGATAAAAAACCGGCGTTGCTTCTTATTGATATTCAGAAAGGATTTCTTGATGAAAACTATTGGGGCGGAAACAGAAATAATAAAGACGCAGAAAAAATAAGCAGAAAAATACTGGAAAGATGGCGGGAATTGAATTTGCCTGTATTTCATGTCCGGCACAGTTCAGTAAATCCTCAATCTAAACTGCATGAATCTGATCCGGGATTTGAATTCAATGATAATGTCCTACCTCAAAATGAGGAATGTATTATCACTAAAAATGTAAACAGTGCTTTTATAGGAACAGATTTAAAAGAAAAACTAGATTTTCAGAAAATAAATACGGTCGTTATTTTAGGAATTACCACAAATCATTGTGTTTCTACAACAACAAGGATGGCTGGGAACTTCGGATATGAAACCTATGTTATTTCAGATGCTACAGCAGCTTTTGACAGAATAGGAATACAGGGAGAAAAATATGATGCAGAACTGGTTCATCTCATGGCATTAGCCAATTTGAATGAAGAATTTGCAACTGTCCTGAATAGTGAAGAATTATTTGAAGATTTGTAGAAAAGAGTTAGAAGCATGAATATATTTAAACTGCTGTACGTGTATGGCAGTTTTTATTTTTTAGAAATGAAATCTTTTATCCTAAATATTTTTGTCAGGAATCATTTGTATTTAGCTTAGTTTTAAGATAATTTTATTTCACTCAATGGTCCTGAAATCTTTGTTATATCTTTGCAAACGAATAATTTATCTACAGAGGTGATCTTAAAAATACAGGCTTTACTATAGCGTAATTAAGGTTTTCTGTGTACGAGAATAGAATGTAGAAGACCTTGAGTATTAATTTTAAACACGCCTTATCCCAAAAATCTATTTACGTTGCCGCCCTATCCACCTGTTTAATTGCAGTAGTGGCTTTTGCTGTTTTAAGTCATTTAATTGCTGAAGATAACCGTAAAAATAATGAAGACTTTGCGAAAAAAACTTTCTTTAGAAAATATGAATCTGTGGAAAGTGAATTCAGGAATATTGAAGATTATCAGTATCTGCTTCGTGAATTGATTCAAAAAGACGGATTGAAAAACTACAGAGATTATTCTTTGGTTTTAAATGATTTGAATAAAAAAAGAAACCTGTTAACATATAGCTGGTATTACTATGACAATAATAAAACAGGAAAGTATGAAAGTAATAATCCATTATCCGGCATTTTCAAGGATAGAAACAAAGCAGAAGGATCTGTCTCCATAAAAAATAGCGGTTCCGGACATTTTAAAGATCTTTTAATAAGCCGTAAAGACAGCATGTTCTGGGTGAGTTATGATTCTCTTGTATTACCAGAGAAAAATATACTGTATTATGGTTCTACCGTAAGTTTAGATGATCTTCATCAATATTTTACCAATGTAGATAAAAGCTCAAATACCTACGCTTACGTTTTTACCAGGGAAGGAATTTGTATTACCCATCCTGAAAAAAAGTACATCGGGAAAAATGTTTTCGAATTCACGGATATCAAGGCAAAGGACACTTTGTGTAGTAAGGTAAAATCAGGACATACAGAAAGCCTTGCTACATCTGAATACCTGGGAATAGGTGTGACACGTTTTATAAAACCTTTGAAAACCGACAATTTTGACGGATATGCAGTAGTGAATTATGTCAATTTTATTACGGATGAAAATATCGATAAAGTAAAAGCTTATACAGTTTATATATTTCTGGCTGCTTTATTTCTGATTGTAACGGTTTTTATTTTATTCCAACGGTCTACGAGCATAGCTTATAGGGAAAAGGAAAAGATACAGTCTGAAAAAAATCTATTGTTGGTAGAGAATGAAAAGATGCATAAAGCAGAAGTGATTAACCAGCTTCAGCAGCTTAAGAATAACATCAATCCACATTTCCTGTTCAACTCTCTGAACTCTTTGTATATGCTGATTGGAATTAATAAAGACAATGCCCAGAAATTCACCATGAATCTTTCAAAAATCTACAGATACCTGATTGTTCCGCCAAAGGAAAATATTGTCCCTGTTGCCAAAGAGATTGATTTTATTCAGAAATATATGGAACTTTTGACAAGCAGGTTTGATGAAGAACTGAATTTTCAGCTTATTATCAAAGACCCTGCAGGTTTAGAAAAACGTATTCCTTATCTGTCTCTTCAAATCGTGACAGAAAATGCTGTAAAACATAATATTGCGACTGTAGATCAACCCTTGGAAATTACAATAGAAGTAGAAGAAAACGGAATTACGGTAAAGAATACGTACCAGCCCAAAACAGAAATTGTTCAGGGAGAGAAATTCGGGATTGACTATTTGAATCAGGTTTATGAGTATTTTAGAGAAAATCCACTTCATATTTCTGTAGACGGTGAATATTTTATATGTTTTTTGCCATTAATGAAATAAAATGAAAAAATCCATTCACTCCCGAATAATCACCTTTCACTCCCTAATACACTCTATATAATTCACTATACCTATAGCTTTGCCAGCTGAAACTAAGATATTTACTATTTGGAATGAATCGGACTATTGTAATGAAGAATTACAGACTTGCTCTGTATCTTGGACTAGCCATGGCATCGCCCGCAGTTCTTGCTCAGAAAAAGGATACTGTAAAAACGACCAAGGAAAAAACTGAAAAAGCAGATATTTCATCATCAAAAAAAACAAAAAAAATTGACGAACTGATCAAAAAAGGGTCTTACAAAAAAGGACTTTTTAATACGATTCAGGTAAAAACGGATGTTTATTTTGAAATTCCTGACAGTTTGATGGGCCGCCAGTTTTTGGTTGTCAATAAACTCTCTCAGGTGCCGATGCAGGTGAATGAAGCAGGTCTGAATAAAGGAATGAATTATGAAAATAAGATCATCTCTTTTCACCGTGACAGAGTTGCTAAAAAAGTATGGGTGAAAACATCTGAAGCGAAAGTTTCTTCCCCTAAAAATGATGCGATTACAAAATCTGTTAAAGATAACTTCTCAGAATCCGTTATTGAAGTTTTTGATATTGAAGCTCAGAATAATGATTCCACTTCAGTAGCTATTAAAGTGAACAAGGTCTTTGACGGGAACCAGAAGAGCTTTAATGATGTTTTGGCTAATGTAGGCCTTGGTGGATCCGTAAAATCAAGTCTTTCTTTTATTGAACGGGTAAAAACATTTCCGGAAAACCTTGTGGTGAAATCCCAACTGAGTACTTCAGTGAACGAAGGGGGTGTTGATCTGCCTGTAACGCTTGGGGTGACCAGTAATATTGTTTTACTTCCTAAAATTCCTATGAAACCAAGGGTAGCAGATGCAAGAGTAGGTTTTTTCAGTGAAAAGCACTGGTTCTTTAATGACCACCAGCAGAAGATGGATGAGAAATTTTTCATTACCCGCTGGAATCTGCAGCCTAAAGATGAAGACAAAGAAAAATATCTGAGAGGTGAACTTGTAGAGCCTAAAAAGCAGATTGTATATTACATAGATCCTTCCACACCAAAACAATGGCGTGAGAAAATCATTGCGGGAGTTCATGACTGGCAGGTGGCATTTGAGCAGGCAGGTTTCAAAAATGCTGTCATCGCTAAAATGCCGGATGAAAAAGATGAAGATTTTGATATTGATGATGTAAGATATTCTGTGATTACCTATGCAGCTTCTCCAAAATCTAATGCGATGGGACCATCTGTAGTGGATCCGAGAAGTGGTGAAATTATTGAAGCGGATATTATCTGGTGGCACAATGTAATGACTTCTCTTCAGGAGTGGATGAGAATTCAGATAGGACCAATAGATCCTAGGGCAAGAGATAATAAATTCAGTGATGAATATATGGGCGAAGCGATTCGTTTTGTATCCTCTCACGAAGTAGGACATACTTTCGGATTGAAGCATAATATGGGATCTTCCTTTGCATTCCCTGTAGAATCTCTCCGTTCAAAGGAATTTACCGATAAGATGGGGGGAACAGCACCTTCCATTATGGATTATGCCCGTTACAATTATGTTGCTCAGCCAGAAGATGGAGTTACAGCTATCACTCCAAAGATCGGAATCTATGACAAATATGCAATTGAATGGGGGTACCGTTGGTATCCGGATGAATTTGTTGAGAAAAAAGCACTTAGAAATCTGATAGATAAGCATGAAGATGATCCATTGTATTTCTATGGTGAACAGCAAAGCTATCTGGAAACAATAGACCCGCGTTCGCAGTCTGAAGATTTGGGTGATGATGCGATGAAAGCCAGCGAATACGGAATGAAAAACCTGAAAGTTGTATCCAATAATCTTTTAAAATGGACCTATGAAGACGGTAAAGATTATACAGATGCAGGAAGGTTATATATGGGAGTTATCGGGCAATGGGATCTTTATACAGGACATGTGATGGCTAATGTAGGAGGAATTTACCTGAACAATACTGTTTTTGGTAATAAGAAAAAGGCCTATGAAGCAGTACCTGCTGACACCCAGAAAAGGGCAGTTGATTATCTGGTTAAAAACTCGATCAACCTTCCGGAATGGTTATTCTTTAATCCGATTACAGAGAAAACATATTCGGTAAAAAATTCTCCGATGGGACCTTTTGAGCAGACTCCGTATACCCTTGCAAGAGGAATGCAGTATGCCAATATCTATTCACTGTTTATGGATGACAGATTGCTTAGACTCCTTGAGAACGAATTGAAGCATGAAGTTTCAGGTTCAAAAGATAAGATCTACACTGTAGAAAACTTATTTGAACAGGTAAGAACAGCCATTTTTAATAAGAAAGGAAGCCTTACGATGCTTGAGAAAATGGCACAGAAAAACTACGTGGACGCATTGATTGTTTCGGTGAACAAATTATTCGAAAAAACAGCCGTAAAAACATTAAAGACAGATCAGACGCTTAATATGCCAATGATCTGCAACTATCATGAAGAAGGTAAAAACCTTAGAAACATCAATTATTCATCCATGAAAAGAGTATCTGAAGTAACAACGTACAAGAGAGCAGAGCTACAAAAGGTTCTGAACTTCCTGAACAGCACCAGATACAGAGGTGATGACGCTTCAAGAGCGCATTACACAGATTTAATTATTCGTATTGAAGAGGCTTTAAACAAATAAACAGCAATGAAAAAAACTCTAATCCTTTTACCTCTTTTAGCTGCTCAGGTTGCGTTTGCTCAGGAAAAGAAAACAATTACCGGAAAGGTAGAAGATGGTAATACTTCCAGCGTAATTGCAGGAGCATCTATAAAAATTGAAGCACAGTCTGTTTCTACCAAAACCGACCTGGATGGCATTATCGAAAGTGTGTCCGTAGGTACGGTGGCTGATAAAGACGGGAAATTTACACTGGAAATCCCGGCAGGAACAAAATCTCTGTTGGTAAGCTATCCGGGTTATGAATCCAGAATTATTCTCATCAATGAAGACAAAACCAATTATACGGTAAGACTTACTGCTGAGGTTTCAGATAAAAACAAGATTCAGGAAGTTATCATTACCGGATACCAGAAAATTGAAAAACGTAAGCAGACTTCAGCGGTTGCTACGGTTAAAATGGATAATATCAGCCAGGCTGGGGTAGCAAGTGTAGATCAGATGCTATCCGGTCAGATTGCCGGGGTAGTGGTGACTCCTGAAACAGGATCTCCGGGAAGTCCGGCGAAAATCAGAATTCGTGGTACAGCATCATTGTCCGGACCACAGGATCCGTTATGGGTAATTGATGGTCTTCCATTAGAAGGAAATGATGTACCTAATTTCAGCGATAAGGATAATATCGACCAGCTTCAGAACTTTTCTATTGCAGGATTGAACCCGAACGATATTGAAGATATTACGATTCTTAAAGATGCTGCAGCAACAGCAATTTATGGAGCAAGAGCAGCCAACGGAGTAATCTCTATTACCACAAAAAAAGGGAAAAAAGGAAACTTGAGATTAAACTTTTCAGCAGATACATTTATTACAGCTCGTCCTGATTTTGATAAACTTAATCTTCTGAACGCTTCAGAAAAAGTTGACCTTGAATTATCCCTTGCTGGAAATGCAGGATTAACATATCGTTCTGATAGAGGGGAAGTAATGAGAATTTTAACTCAGAACAAGCAGTTGGAGAATTTCAGAAACGGAGGTTTTGGGGCTTTGAATTTACTGACACAACAACAAATTAATGCTTTAAGAAATAACAATACCGATTGGGGTAAATTACTGTATAGAAATGCAGTGAATAAACAATACGGATTAAGTATTTCAGGAGGAAGTGACCGTTCTGATTATTACCTGTCTCTAGGGTACTATGATGAAGAGGGAACAACAATTGGTACAGGTTTTAAGCGTTATAACTTCACCTTAAAAAACAATTATAAAATAAGCGATAAATTAAACGCGGGGGTCTCCATTTTTGGTACCAAAAGTGAGAAGGAGTCGTTTATGACAGATGCGGATGCCGCTGCAAGCCCTGTTAATTATTCAAGAAATGCCAATCCTTATCTGTCTCCTTACAATGCTGATGGGAGCTACAGATATGATAAGGATATGGATGGTTACAAAGATGTATATATTCCTTTCAACTTCCTGGAGGAAAGAGAAAATACAAACTATACACTGAAAAATCATTCGGTAAAAGCAATATTGGATTTAGAATATAAGGTTTCAAAAAGTTTGAAGTTTACTTCACAGTTGGGACTTCAGTATGACTCCAATAAGACAGAGAAATATGCTGCTGAAAATACTTATTTTACAAGAAAATTCAGAGAAGGAACCTCTTATTTCAAAAACGGAGGATACCAATATTTCTTACCTGCAGGAGGTATAAAGCAGAATTGGGATAATGAGTATTTCCAATATAACTGGAAGTTGCAGGGGATGTACAGCACAAAGATCAATTCAGTACATGAAATTGATGTGATGGCTGGAACAGAAATCAGAAGAACAAAAGATAATACTACACTTACAAGAGCCTTTGGATTCAACAGTCTTACTAAGGCAGGTATTCCTATTGTATTTCCTAGTTCGGATTTTGCAGCAGACAAGAAGTATGAAACATACCGTGAAATGCCTGTTGTAGAGAATGCTTATGCATCAATGTTTGCTACGGCTTCTTATACTTATGATCAAAAGTACACTTTCTTCGGAAGTGTGAGATATGATGGAACAAACTTATTTGGGGTAAATAAAAAGTATAGATATTTACCGATATGGGCACTTTCAGGGTCTTGGTTGGTAACAAAGGAAAACTTTATGAGCAATGTTCCTGTTATCTCTAATCTTAGACTGAGAGCGTCTTATGGACTACAGGGAAATATTGATCGTAATACTTCTCCATTCTTTATCGGGGAATATAATAATACAACCATATTACCTGGAGTAAATGAAAATGTGATCAACGTAATCAGTCCGCCAAATGACAAGCTTCGTTGGGAGAAAACAACGAATACCAACTTTGGTATCGATTTGGGGTTATTCCAAAACCGAATCAACCTTACTGCTGATGTTTACAACAGAAAAGGGACGGATATGATCAGTATGAGATCAACTCCTCTTGAATCAGGATTCGAATATACGATGGCAAACTGGGGAAGTCTTACCAATAAAGGTTTTGAATTGGCTGTTTCTACCAGAAATATTAATAAAGAAAACTTCAAGTGGTCAACTACGATCAATTTTGCACATAACAAAAGTAATGTGATAACGGAGCAGCCTCGTGATAATGCCCGTCTTCCTACCAGAGAAGGACTTCCTGTAAATGCTGTTTTTGCATTGAAAACTGCAGGAATGGATGAAAACGGAAACCCAATGTTCTGGAAAGGTAATGAAAAAGTAAAAATTGAAGATCTATTTGGATTATATGATCCTTATGAAGATTTCCTTCCTGGATACTTCTCACAGTCAAAGCTTTCAAGTAAAGAGCTAAGAGAGTTATTTACATATGTGGGAGACAGAGATCCTAAATTTACAGGAGGTATTATCAATACTTTTAAAATACATGACTTTGACCTGACGGTTTCTGCAACGTTCAATCTTAAACAGACCGTTATGAAGACACCGTCTTACAAAGGAATGGAGTTGGATAGAGGGCGAAACTATACAAGAGATATTTATCAGGCAGGAACTACACTTCCGGGGATTACAAGTCCTGAAGCAGATAGTAACCCTGGATGGATGGGGAATAAATGGCTTCTTAACAACGACTATAACGTCTATAATCTGTTAGATATATGGGCGAAGGAGATTAGCTATATTAGGATCAGTAGTATCCGTTTAGGATATACACTTCCCAAGAAATTTACCAGCCCAATGGGAATCAGTAGTTTGAGACTGAGTGTTGAAGGGCGTAACCTGTTTGTATTCAGTAATGGCTATAAAGGATATTTCGATCCGGAAACGTATGGAAATATTTACGCACAACCTATCTCCCGTTCAGTGACCTTTGGATTTAATGTTTCTTTTTAAAACTTGAAAAAAATGAGAAAAATAACAACATTTATCGCATTAGCAGCGCTTAGTTTTACCAGCATAGGCTGTGATAGATTTTTAGATATACAGCCGGAAGGTAAAGTAGTTCCTGTAAACGCTGAGGATTACAGAAAGGTACTTACATCCGCTTATTCAAGATATCCGACTCACAAATCTTTAGTGGCATTGCGTACAGATGAGCTTAGTCTGGATGAAAATGCCAGTGGGTTTGCTTACAATCGTGAACTCGCGATGTGGAAAGATACCGGTTATGATTCAAACACGACAGAATTTCCTTGGGTAGGATTCTATTCTGTGATCTTTTATATGAATCAGATCATCAATGAAGGAAGTAAGACCATGACGGATTCTCCTGTGAAGCAGCAAATATTGGCGGAAGCATATGCATTACGTGCCTATTCTTATTTTGATTTGATTAATTTATATGGTAAGCAATACAATGCTGCTACTGCATCCACTGATAAAGGAGTACCACTTAGTTTAGAAATTGATGTAGAAGCTGTACTGAAGCCTTCTACTGTACAGCAGGTATATGATCAGGTACATTCTGATATTGCAAAAGCTGAGGTATTGATGCAGGAACAACAGCAGTCAGCAGGAATTAATTACAGATTTTCCAAAATTTCTTTAAAGGCTTTACAGGCAAGAATGGCATTGTACCAGGGAGATTGGAACAGAGCTTTAGATTATTCACAGCAGGTGCTTGCAATCAAAGATGGATTGAGTGATTTAAATACAACCAATGTAGCGCCTCACCATTATGCTTCTGTAGAATCAATCCTTGCCTTAGAAAAAGCGTTTGACGGTTCTGTAAAGAATAATTTATCTTTTGCTGCTCCTGAGTTGATTTCAGCATATAATAAAACAACGGATAAAAGATTTGGACTTTATTTTGAAAAAGCTCCAGACCGCTATAATATAATTAAAAAAGGAGATTCAGAATTTAAAGTAACCTTCAGAACATCTGAAATGTATTTTATCAAATCTGAAGCATTATTGAAGTTGAATAGGCTTGATGAAGCAAAAGAGACTTTATTAAAAGTATTAAAAAACAGATATACTCCTGAAGGATATACATCAGTTCAAAATGATGTAGCTTCAATGAACACTACAGATTTCATGAATTTTATTCTGGATGAAAGGTTTAGAGAATTTGCTGTGGAAGGTCATCGTTGGTTTGATTTAAGAAGAGCAAATCAGAAAAAGATTACTCATAAGCTAGGAGGAAAGGATTTTATTCTTGAGCAGAATGATCCGAGATATACGATTGCATATCCACAAAGTGCAAAGAAGAATAATCCTAATTTATAACACTTCATATTAACAACCCTTGAAACCGTTAGAACTTAATCGTTCTAGCGGTTTTTTTGTACTTTTGCATTTATGAAAATTGCCATTATAGAAGATGAATTGCTGGCTGTTAATTATCTGAAAGATCTTTTAGATAAACAAAACATAGTTCCTGTCACGGAAACAGTGGTTCTTCGTTCCAAAAAAAAGGCAATAGACTTTTTTGAAAACGATGTTGCCGATCTTATTTTTATGGATATTCATCTTGGTGACGGGATGAGCCTGGAGATCTTTGAACAGGTAGAACTTTTCGCTCCCATTATCTTTATTACGGCATTTGATGAGTATGCTATTCGGGTTTTCAAACATTTCACGATAGATTATGTATTGAAACCTTTTGAAGAAGAAGATCTTCATCAGGCATTACAGAAATTTGTTTCCATCAGAAATAATTTTGATCCGGAACCTTTATTGAAATCCATTTCCACATTACGTCAGGGAGAAGATACTGAGGTGATGAAACGCTTTATGGTAAGAGAAGGGAATAAGTTGAGATCTGTAGATGAGCAGAATACAGCCTACTTCTTTGCTTCGGGAAAATATCTTTTCCTTACCACAATGGATAATCAGACCTATATTTATGATGATACCATCAAAGACATTATTCAAAAACTGAATCCACAGGTTTTCTTTAAAGTGAACCGTAAGTTTATCATCAATAAAGAGGCGATTACAGAAATCATCAAACATTCAAGTCAGAAAGTAGAATTACAGCTATCTCCTAAACCTGAAGTAAGTGATGAGGTGTTTATCAGTAAAATGCAGATCACGGAGTGTCTGAACTGGTTGAAAAATCAATAAGGGGCTGGAAGCTTGATGCTGGAAGAGGGAAGTACTTGTAGTTAAAATATATCATTAAGTCTTTTTTGAATTTCCATATTTGTCATTGGGTACGCCGAATCTTCGGTTTCTGACGAAGGAATAATCTCGCCATCTCATTTCCAGATTACCCTCGCTGGATTATATAGTTTTTTTATTAACCACATAAGAATCATATAGCTTTATCAATGATGAAATTGCTCATCATAGCTCATAAATAAAGTATTATGATGATTTTTAACCTCCCACAGATTTTTGCGGATACGAAAACCAGAGATTTTCTAAAACTTATGTGTACTTCTTATACTCAATGTTTTTAACTTAAACTTACTTAAGTGTTTAAAGTCTTTTGTGACTTTTGTGGTTATTTTTTTAGTTGAAAAGATGCTGGATGTTGGAGGTACCTGTAGTCAGTATATCTGATTAAGTTTTTTTATCTGCACTTTGTCACCCTTGTAGCGTTATATCTATTTTTAATGAACTAAATAGAATATAGCTCCAAGTTCATCAAAAGACAAGTAAACATTCATAATAGAACAGTAACTTCCATCATCCCTCTTCCAGCTTCCCATCCTTCCCCTATTCATTTTTTTCGTATTTTCCATGCTAAAATTAATTGTTTAAACTCAGGACTATGAAAATATACTTATTTCTTACTGTAATGCTTTCGGGAGCTGTATTTTCACAAAAGATACAATTGAAAAAAGATAAGATTTTATTCAATGAAAAGGAAGTGGGAATCCTGAAATCGCCTTACAGAGACCACTTTGAGTTTTATAACCTGGCGAATGAGAAGGTTTTTGATGCCGATTTAAAAGGAGTGACCTTAGCAAAAGAGCAGTTTCTTTATTATCTCGATATGAAATCTGCAGATGGGAAAACCACTCAGATTCCTTATGAAGTATTGGTTACCTCATTTAAGGTAGATCGAATTGTAGCTTATCAATTGGCGGTAAAATATCACCTCTTCAATGAAAACGGTTTTGATAAAACAGAATTGGAAAAGTTCTTTAGCACCTCAAGAGAAAATCTGGGTGACAAATATCTGGCTGCAAAAACCAATAGTATTGCAGAAGATAATGCAAGAAAAAGCAGGTTGGATAATATCAGAAGTCTTTATAACCCTAGAATGGGATCCAATGGAGAAATTTTGATCAATAGCGGAGGTTATCAATCTAAAATTATTGGATATTCAAGAGCGTTTAACTGTGTAGGATTCAATAATACCGGCTCTTGTCTGGAAGTGAGCGATCTGGATGGAGTGAAGGTGGCCTCTATGTATCAAACCAATCAGGGATTAAAGACGTATTTGGTAAGAACTTTTGATAATAATGAATTTACCTTTACAGCCACAAGACCTTATGCACCTTCAGATTATGCGTTTATCAATGAATTTGTAGCTAATCTTTTTATTGAAGGTTATACTCTTGAACATCAGGCTTACTATAAAAATCAGGAACTTCATCAGGCAAAAATGAATGATGCAGTGAACCGTAGCATCAATTTATATGACGTTCCGGGATATTTGGTTGAGAAGTCAGGTAAGAAAACAGAAGGAGCAATGACCATCTGGTTTGAAATGCTGGATCCGGAAAGAACGGGACAAAAGCTTCCTCAGGATGGTGCCGATCGTTTTGGGCAGCGTGTAACCCTGAAGAAAAGATTACCGGGTATGAACAGTATGGCTACCAAAATATATGATGCCGATTCAGGAGTCCATTTCTGTGTTTCTCCAAATGGAAATGAAGAATGTTACTACGGACTGGATGTAAAAGGAGAGCTCATGAAAAAGCTTCAGAATTATGGAAGTCTGCATGGTAATAATTCCTATTTCTATAGATTGGTTGCAAAAGAGAATAAAGTTATGCTCCTTCAGGATCCTGTAGAGCTTCAAAAATATGTAATCAAAACAGATCTGCAGCCTAAAGGGCAAATGCTGGACAGCAGATCCAATGATAAGTTATCCGAAAAGCTGGCAGACTATCTTAAAGATTGTAAGTCTGTTTCTGATCAGCTAAAAAATGAAAGTCTTGATCTTAAGAATGAAGAAAACCTGATCAGGATCATTTCAGATTACAGTAAGTGTAAAAAATAGAGATGAAAATAATAACCTATGAAAATGAGCATTATCAGCTTATTACGGAAGAAGAGGCTCAAAAGATGCAGGGGTTTACCAGAGTTATTAAGGTGGATTCCATAACAAAAATTAAGGAAGAGTTTTTCAATGGAGAATTGAGTAATGTGGTATTCTATCAGGAAGGAGAGACTATTGATGAAATATTTGATCAATATCCCGGACTTAATAGAGTTGATGTAGCAAAAAGAAAAGAAGCTCAAGGGAATTATATAAGGGAAGAGGTCTTTGGGTATCTTAGAAATCAAGGATTAAAACTACATTCATTCAATATAGACCATACTTTAACGGGAAAAACCATTTGTTTTGGGGACTATGATTCACAGACAGGTAATATTATCTTAAAAAGTGTCATGAAAATACAATACGATAAATTTTTGGATATTGCTTATAATTACTGTTATAATAGTTCAGGCAAAATAGAGTATATTGAAGAAGGTAGTGGTGAAAGAGGATGTAATGAATACTCTGAATCATATTATGATAATGTGCTACCACTGTTTCCTGAAGTATAATTAATGTAAATGGACATAACAATAAGTTACGAAAACGAATATTTTGAGCCTGTCACAGAGAAAGAGGCACTGCTTTCCCATGAGTTTGTGAAAATTGTAAAGATCAATGGCCAAACAAAAATCAGAGAAGAATATGTTGGAAATACGATTGTTGAGGTCACTTATTACCAGGAAGCCGAAACCATTGCTGATATTTTAGACCTATATCCGCCACCAATAGGGGTTGATATTATTCATAGAAAGGAAATTCATGGAAATTACCTGAGAGAAGAGATTGTTACTTATAATGATCATGTGAGTGGACTTCGTGCATTTAGTATAGTGCACCATGCTACGGAACAATGTATTTGCTTTGGATCTTATGATTCAGAAACGGGAGAAGTGAAAAAAGATAGAGTTGTTAAAACGAAATATGATGCTTCCGGAGATATTGCCTATATGTATTATTATGATGCATCCGGTAAAGTATATGTCATTGAGGAAGGTGATGGAGGGATATTTTCCGGAGAATTTCCTGAAAGCTACTATAATTACGCATCACCTCTCTTTCCTGAAATAAAAGATAATCATGAATTATAAAAAATACTACAACGGATACTTTGAAGAAATCACAGAACAGGAAGCTGATCAATTGGATGAGTTTTATATTAAATATTTTCTTGATGGGAAACTTAAAAAGATTGAAGATATTACTCCTAAGTATTTTATAGGGACATATTATTTAGATGATACAGAAAATCTTCAGTCAAAAATACAAGAGTTTTGTGTACAAGCTGGACAAAGATGGATTTTTCACACAAAAGAATCTTCTTCATTTGGTTATACTTTATGGAATTGGGTCGATATTGATAATACTGGAGCTATAATATTTAAAGGAAAAAGAGTACTTGATATAAAAAATAGAGAAATTTTTAATTGCTCTATTGACTTATCAAGTAATAAAATGAGAAGGGCAACAAAAAGATATTTCAAAGGAGAAGATACTGAATCCATTTTGATATTTGAATATAATAATCAAAACAATTTATCATATATATTGGATAGAAAAGATACTTGGGGACTCGGAGGAGGATGGCCAATGGATAAGGAGGAATTGATTATTATGGACGCTCGTATAGGAGCATTTCCGTGGGATCAGCATCCTTATTTTCACTCGGCGGTCCCTTTTTTACCGGAGTCAGATATTATTTAGCACAGAAAAATATTAATAATTATGACAACAACTCAATTCAAGGACTTTTTTGGAAATGAAATTTCCAGAGAAGAAGCAGAAGTTTCAACGCAATATTCTGTAGAGACTTTTGTGGATGGAGTCATAAATAAAATAGAGCAGTTAGAAAATGGAGTAGTAGAGATTACCTATTATCATTTGGATGCTTCAGAATCTATCAATGAGTTGTTGCTTCTTTATCCGGATCAAAAAGTTTCGTTTTCTACTATAACTGATATAGGTTCTTATAGAATTGAATATGTTTTTTTATATGAAAAAGGAAGATTAACAGAACAAAAGAAATGGATCATGAATAAAAATGATCAATATATCTGTTTACAAAAATTTGACACCATTACAGGATTATTGATTAATAACGCAACCGAAAAATATTATAAAGATGAAACGTCATCTTATACCTTCGAATATGACCAGTCCGGAAACTGTTTTATGATTCATAATGAAACCGATGGAGAAAAGGATATTTTTGGTTGGGAGATCGGAAATCCCAGGTGTTCCTTTACCTGGAATAGTTTCGAATATTATCAATATTCAGAACCTTTACTGCCTGAATAAAGCAGCAATAAATATCACAAAAAATAAATTTCCTCCGGAGGGATGGCAAAAATTAAGAGAATTTTTTGACAGAATGGTTTAAAGCGTTAATGTCCATGAATATAATGAATCAGAAAATAACAGATCAATACAATCATACTCCTGAAGATAAAGCATACAGTTGGAGAAGCAAGGAAAAAATACCAAAAGATGGCAACAGAACCAATGGACTATAAGAATAAAGGGTTTATAACATCCGATATTTTTATGCAGTTAGCCCTTTATTATATTCATGAAGAGTTTAAAAAAGACCAATATGCCTTCATTCGGAAAGAACTTCTTACAGATCATCATGAGACTGTAGTAAATGGCCAGATGGCAGGTTGGTTTGCCTTTCTCTGGGATGAGTATATATCAAATGCTTCAGAAGAACAGACGATGGTTCAGATTCTTCAAATTGTAAAAGCCAGGATTTATAATAAAGGAACTTATATCCCTTTAACGGAGTTACAGGCTATTCCAACTGTGGATGGTGATTTTAAACTATTTTACAGAAAACCTTTTCCTACAGCTGAGTTAATTAAGATGTTAGATGCTTTGATTCAAATGCTTGAAGGAGATTGGGATCATAAAAACTATGATATGGATATAGATTACTACTATGATTAAACGTTCTTCTCTCAGATTTTGTTAAACATAAAATAAGCAGCAGCACTTACTCAAATTTCGCTATTTTAATAAAAGAAGACAAATATGATGAATCACAGGGAATAACTTTTAGATACTAATATTATAATGATACAATATAAAAATCTTAATGGTGAATCAATTAGTGAACAACAGATAAGTTCATTAAAAGAATATGCGATTCATACTACAGATGATCAGTCTGGCTTACTCAAAAAAGTAGAAACACTTAAATTAAAAAGAGGAAATCAACCTTATAAGTTTTTTGAATATTATCTTGATTCCGGGGAAAACAAATCTGATATTATTCCACAGTATACAGACGAAACTAATGATTATCGGCTTGGTATTTATTCTAATTTGCAAACCGCTTTTAGTTTTAAAATGTGGGACTTTGAAAATTACTCAAATACCGGAGAACTTATTGCTAAAAGTAAAGTTGTATTTGACTCTCAAGATAGACTGATTTTAAGAGTATATTTTGATATACAAACTAATGAGATTAAAAAGTTTCCGCTACCCATAAAGTATTATTATGCTTCATCGGAAGATATAGCAAATGGTCTGGCTAATTTAGAGTTAATGTTTACATATGAATTTAATGAAACTACCAATCAATTTGTTACTTATATTAAAGATCTCAATGAAACAACAGGTGAAATTCATACACAAAACAAAGATGGCTTTATTGAGTTGATGGGCTTAGATTTTTGGGATAAGCATTCATACTATCATACTTTACAACCTTTATTACCTTTATCTTTGGATAGATAGAAAATAGTTCTACACATAAAATAATGTTTCAATTTTAAATCTAGATTAATAATTAAGTTAAAAATGTCAAGAAGAATATACTTTGAAATAACAGAAGAAACTGATTGGACCCAAAAAATTAATCCGGATTTAGGTTCAATAGCAACGTTAATTTTTTTCGCAAACAATTTAAATCCAGTAATGGGCGAAAAAATGATGAATTCAACATTATCTGAATACAGCTATAGGGTTGAAAAAGATTTACCAAGAGGAAATTATACCATTGATAATTCTTCAGCCCACTATGGACCGGATCATATGGAAGAGCTAATTCATTTTATCGATGGTCAGTTAATACCTTCGCTGCAAAACTCGTTACAGCATAAAGATATAGTTACAGATATTTATGGAGGAGTGCGAAATTTTTTAAATCTATATTATGATGGGCCTGTATATTTAGGGTATATTGGAATTGATGAAAGTAATAGTATTGAGGGATATACAGGATATATACCTAATTTAATGCAGAAAACATTAGAATTGAAAAACTTTTATCAGAGAGTGAAGATTCTGAATAAAACGTATGAGGTATTTATTGAATAAACAGCCTTAATATTATCGAAATAAAGCACGAAAAAAATAATGAGTATTGTAATAGATTATAAAATAAGTTTTGGGGTTAAAAGAATTCATGATCGTGATTTTAAGTTCATACGTACTATAAGTTCTTCTTTGGATTCAATTATTACTGAGTTTAGGAATATTATTAATTGTGATAATTTATTAGGGGCCATTAATCTTAAGCTGGCCCCATCCTCACCGGGAGAAATACTGTATACAACACAAGGGTTGCAGCTTATCAAAATTACACACGCTACCACTGAAATCTATCGCGACTCTGCTAGGTATGATTCAAATCCGGATATTACAGCAGATTTTACTTTACCTACAGCAGACTTCAAAGAAATCGTTAAAATCTGGCGGGAGTTTGTAGTGAATGGTGATGTTTACCCTAATTTTTAAAAATGAATTATCAAATTTTAACCCAGTATCATTTAGAATTCTCGATTATAATGATGAATGGAAGAAAAACAGGTATTGTGAGAACAACAGATCCTGAAAACAAATTAAGTGCAAGCTTGGAAGATCTGTTTATAGAAGGATATCCGGATGGATTTATTGAAACTATTTTAAGAAATATTGAGAGAGCTCTCAATGATATTGACTACGACCCAACTGAGGATGGTTGTCCAACGTTTGCCAGTGTAACGACAGGGAAAGCAAATTGTTTCGTGAAGAGTATCAGAAAACAAGTACCATTGGAAATTCCTACTTTAGATTTAAAACAAATTTTAATGGCATGGACAGAATATTTTGAAATAAATGATATCCAGGATATGGGGCTTGCATAGTGGATTATAATCGAGTAGACAAAACAACTTTGAAATTAATAGCAAAAAAAAATAATGAATAATAATATAGCAGATCAGTACAATCTCACTTTTGAAGATAAAGTACAGGACTGGGGAATACAAGGGAAGAGCATCAATAAAACTGTAAGTACAAACAATCAATATTTAGCCATTTTCCTGAACAGCTGGAACTCTGCAGAACAGATCAATGCCTCGTTGTTACCGGATATTAATGATGCATTGAACAATCCAGATGAAGAAATTGATAGTGATTCTGCGACGGTAGATGTCATTATGCACAGGAATGAGGTCAATTTTTATGATGATGTTAAAGGATATGTAAGCAGTATTCCATTGCAGGATTTTAAAAAAATTGTTACAGAATGGAGGAATTTCCTGAAGACAACTCCATCAGGTGCTGCTAAAGTGTGTCAGATTTTTAACTGTCTTTGAATATAAAATTTTCTATGGATATTAGATGTTTTTACGAAATACTTTACTCCTAAAAAAGGTATCTGGATATATATAATGAATCAAATTCTCACTGATATCTATGAATCAAATTTCAAAATATTAACTTGTTAATGAATTATGGTAAGAGATTCAAAATGTAACGGAACAATAAGTATTCATCCTACAACGAATAAAAACTAATGAAATGAGCGCAAAAATGATTTTTTTTACCACTGCCTATGATGATGAATTTCTTACTGAAGAAGAAGCATTGGAGGCAGGGAACTATACAAAACATATATGGATCAATAATGCTTTAAAAAAAGAAGAATCTTATAGAGAAAATAAACTTTGGGGCGGAGTTTATTATCTATCACCTGAAGAAAATGTTACAGAGGTGTTGATCGCATTGGGGCAAAGCCTGAACTGGACTATTAAAGATAATAAACAGGTTATCAACGGTTATCCAGTTTGGGATTGTAAAAGTTATGATAATCTGGTAAAGAAGACTACTTATACAAGAATCGTTTCAGATACTGAAGGAATTGAGATCGCTATTATAACTTATGACAGCGTTACTCACCAGGTAAAAAGCGGGCTTAAAATCTATAAATTTGGAAATAAACCTATTCCATGGGGAGAACCAGGATCGGTATTTGATGAGGATTCTGAAATTTTTTTTAGATTTGGTGAAGATGGAGAGCTAGATGCAGTGCACGTAAGTGATTTTCTTTTTAGTAATGATTTTGCTTATACTGCGACCCAGTTTTTTCGCGCTGCGGGTAATTTCTTTCAGGAAATGGGTCTTTCTGAAGAAGAAATATACTATTATACCCATGCAGAACCCCTTGTTCCCAATTTTTAGATAAAATAAATCTTTCATACTAAATGAAAACTAGAAAAGATAATATGAGAATGTTAAAAGAAAGTAAAGTAAATACATTAATAGCTTTATTTCTATTGTCACTATTGTTCTCCTGTAATTCATTGGATAACGATGAATACAAGATTTTAAATTTAGCAATAAGTAAAATTGTCTTTAAAGAATTAGATCCAAGAGCTGTATCAGATACGGCAACCAAATATAAGATAAGCGGCCCTGAGGCTATATCGATTATAGACAGCTATAGGAAAAAAGAGAAATATACTTTCACGATGTCTGACACACTTGTTCCTGTGAACATTCCAAAAGATAACCGGGATGCTCTTCATCAGACCTATTACTTTAATGAGATTGAAAATAGATCAGACAAGGCTGTTCCGATCGACTTTAGCAAGGTAGAATATCCTGAAAATCTAAAAAAAGTGACGAAAGCAGTTAAGGATGAGAATTATGTAGGACATTATACATTCCACAGAGTTTTGTTCGACAAAAGCAGAGAAAGAGCCTATATTCAGATTGATCTTCCCGAAGAACAAGTAAGGTTTGGGACTATCGGGCTGAGATTAAAGAAAAAAAATGGAAACTGGGAATTTGAAAAATAGCTTACCAGCCTATTCATCTATTCAATATTACTAAACATTTTAAAAGTTAAACACTGTGGAAATTGAAATTTTAACTTATTTAAGAGACAATCCGGCAGCTTACCCAGAGAATAAGGAATATGAAGGCAGAATACAACCAATGTCTTTCTCTGAAATTCAAAACCATGAAATGATCTATAATAATGGAAAACCTTTTCCTAAAGCATTACGGGAGCTTTTATTTCTGGCTGGGAAATACTGTTATGTGTTGGAACATAATATTCTTGAAATTAATGAATTTCAGGAAGATCCCAGAGAATGGATGGAAGAGAATAATAAAGCAATTAACCACCCGTTCTATGTAATTGAAATCTGTGATTTTGCAGAATCTTTCTTATTTGTTCATCTTGATGAAGGGGATGATCCTATAGTTCGGCATGCTGAATTGTATTGCGAAGAATACAAAGTTTCTTTTATTTCGTGCTTGTGCAGATTATCTGCTTTTATAAATCATAGGATTGATATGAAGAAGAAGTATCGTGATCCATTTTAATCCATTTTTAGCACAGTTTTAATGATGATGAACTTAAAAAACTTTACCATTATCAGTCACCAAATAAGTTTTAATAATCCATATTACGCCAATCTGGAAAATTTATTGAATAACGATTTTAAAACTACCTCAGTTGTAACCCAATTTTTAACCGAACTGATAAACCTGATTGAAAATTGGGAAGATATAGCGGTTAGAGAAGCATTTATAGAAAAAGAAGGCGGTTATTGGGATTGGAAGGACCTTCTGGATTCTAAGGTAACAGGAAACTGGTTTACATTTTTCAAATTTGAAGATCTCGGAGGTTATATTAATGTTGATACCAAAACTTTTTATCTTGAAAACTCCCTACTTCCTAATGAAGCAGTTATTGATATGTCATTGGAAGAGTTTATAGACGTCTTACAGCAATGGAAGCAAATTCTAAGCAAATAATTACCCAATACTATCACATTATTCATCATAGACAATGGATTTGAAGAACTATATCATCACTCATCATAAAATTAATTTTAATGATCCCCAATATAATAACCTTCAAAACTTATTAAACTCAGATTTTAATCATCTGAAAACTTTAGACAGTTTTTTGAACGAATTATTGTATTTAAAAAAACATTGGAATAATATCCAATTAAGAGACACATTTATTGAAACAAGATTAGGAGGATATTGGGACTGGGAAGGATTAGAAGCCCATAATGTCTCTGGAAACTGGTTTACAGTGATCGCATTTGATGATTTAAATGGCTATGTCAATGCAGACACTCAGGTATTCTACCTGGAAAATGAAATCCTTATACAGGAATCTGTTGTAGAAATGCCATTGGAAGAGTTTATAGAAGTTTTACAACAATGGAAGCATATTTTAAGCGAATAATTATTCAATAATTTTACTTTACTGATTAAATGATGTATAGCCTATCGCCTCATCAGCTATTTACCGCAAACCTTAGCCCCCTTAAAATAAAACATCTGAATATTTTTCTTTGCGTTTTCATAAAAATGACTTCCAAAAAACAGAACTGTTTCTGTAAAATTATACTTTAATTCGGAGAAATGAAATATCAGTTCACTTTTTTCTTCTCAGTTTCATTAAGCTTTTGTTGATCCCTGGGCGTCACACATAATCTTCTATAGGTCTGTTTTTCAGATTGCTTGTAAAGAATGTGAGAGCCTGTGGGAAGTAGACTGGTATAATGAGCCCCCAGCAACAGCCGGAAATGTGGTTGATAAATCTGTTAGAAAATCGGAAAAAATATAATACGTCAAGTTTTGACGTTAGCGGCCTATACTTTTGTTTCAGAATTAAACAACAAGCTATAATGATATTACTTTTTATGAACATGATATTCACCTATCCGAAAATCAAAGATCATAACAAAGGACTGTAAACTTTTCCTTTTTTTTAATTACAAAATATAACACGTCAAGTTTTGGCGTCAGCCTGAAATAGCTTTGCTTAAGAATCAAACACCAAATCACAAAATAGTAATCATCCATGGATAAACCAAGTGAAAACAGAATAAAAAATCTCCATCCATTGGTAAGGAAAGAAGTCACACAGATTGTAAAAGAGTGTGATGAAGCCCTTACCGGGAGAGCAAAAGTAAGAATTACCCAGGGATTAAGATCCTTTAAAGAACAAGATGCATTATATGCGCAGGGAAGAACGAAAGCCGGAAAGAAAGTCACCAATGCCAAAGCCGGTCAAAGTATTCACAATTACGGATTAGCGGTAGATATCTGCCTGATTATCGACGGAAAAATAGCAAGCTGGGACACTGCGAAAGACTGGGATAATGATGGCGTAGCCGACTGGTACGAATGTGTAAAGATCTTTGCCAGACATGGCTGGGAATGGGGCGGAAACTGGAAAACATTCAAAGACCTGTCTCACTTTGAGCGCAGATTTATCTGGAAAGGAGAGCGTAAGATCAACGCAACCTGGAGAAACTTACAAAATTTACCAAAAGATAAAGACGGATATGTAATTTTCACCCAATAATTCTAGGATTATTTCACAGTGAAAATCAATACTACAATCAACCGGAATGATTGTACAGGAAGGGTTTTGTCTTTACCGGAAAAAAATAAAACACTTCTTATTGAACACTTGTTGCAACCTAAAAAATTCTGAATAAAAAAATTATTGAAGCCGCTAAGATGCATGAAGAAAAATCACATCAAATTTTTAGGAAAACACTCTTTAAAAAATAACCAGGCTCATTATTCTTACAGCCTTCATTAACCTTAAGGGTTCAGATACTTTTCAGGTTTTATAAGACCTATCATTACTCCGTCTTATCTTTTATTAACACCAAAAATTACAAAAATGCCACAAAATATTCCATCGGGAAGCTTATCAACAGCTCCCGACAGCAAAGGGCTTAACGTACGGCCTGATCTTCTGCCGGAGTCTTTCTTCTTTCTGGAGAAAGGGCAGACATTCAGTCAGGACACGAACGGAAAATTTGGAGCCAATGGAACTGTATTCAGGACCACCTCCAAAGTAAGCCTTAACGGTACCGGCAAAATATATACTATTTGCCAGGGACAGGTATTTTTACAACCTTGTGGAGGAGATTCCACTAAAGTAAATGCGATCCTGAAGCCTTTTAATCAGCCGGTTAAAGGATTGGCGATCAAATATATCGTATACAGAGGCCTGAACAGATCAGATTTCTTTGAAGGAGATCTTATCAAATCAACAGCTACAACTGGTTTTGTAGACGTCATCAAAAAAGAGTTTACGGGTCTGTATAATATGCTGGGGATTACTGTACCCCCGTTTACTGCTCAGCATATCGGGTTTCCGGTAGGAAATTCTCAGTCAGCAGATGACCTTATTGATGACTATTTCCTTAAGATCTCTAAAGTTCAGACTACCGGAAGTACCACTACTGAGGTAGACTCTAAAAAAGCTTTTGAACTGCCTATGATCCCAAGAGGAACGCATCTTGGAAATGCTACAGGAAGTGTAGGAATTGATATCGTACTGAATGAAGGAGATTATACGGTAGCTAATGACCCGAATCCTTTTAAATTAAACCTGGCTTTTGCCCGAAGTACTGATCACGTTTTAGACCAGGCGAAGGGGAATACTGCTTTTGAAAAGAAGCTGATGAGGGAAACTGCTACTCAGTTCCTTGATGTAGCAGCTTTTTATGGCTTACATACACAGGGAAAAGGGAAGGTTCATATGAGTGATAATTCTGTGTTGCAAACGACAGAAGAAATTGCCGGTCAGATTTCAGGCTTTAAAACAGCTGACACAACCTATCTGTACATCCAGGGAAGCAGACAGAGATCCTACAATTTCTATGGAAATCAGAATCTGGAAGGAGGTACCCATAATATTAAAATCGGACCAACAGCTGATAACCTTTCCTTAGAACAGTTTGAAGCAGGCTGGCCGGTAAAAGAGCTGGTGGCACAGCCATTATTAGTCATTCAGTTGACTACCGATAACAATGATGCCGCTGCGATGTATGTAAAACAAGGTGTTCTACATGCAGATACTCCTAATGAAGATTATTTTATCAGAGGAAAAAACTTGCTTCAGGAAGAGGGAAATGGAGTAGATACCAATTTTACCAAACCTATTACCTTCAGTTTAAGTAAAACAAGTGCCAATAAAACGGTTGCTTCGTTTGTGCAGCTGATTTATGAAGGGAAAACCGTGAAAATTACTTCTGAAACTCCTGGCCCAAATCCGGGTGATCCTGTTGTAAGCACAGCTTACGATTTGAAAGATATTGATGACATCTTCGGATTGATTAATGTGACTCCGAAAGTTCAGTCTAAAGGTGGAAATGAGCTTACCTATGTTATCGATCAGAATTTATTATTGATTGATTTTGAAAATAAAGCAGGCGGAAAAGACATTGCAACCGTGACTACCAAGAAAGTAGAGGATGTGATCATGAAAAATGATACGGAAAGTTTAAAGAGAGTTACTTATGAGACGCTGTTGAATAATATTAGACAGAATGTAGGAGCATTTTTTGAAAGTAGAGCTGCTTATCAGGATAATTCTAACAGCGGCACAGTTTCCTATAGTGATAAGATAAATAATTTTTACACTCCTGAAAAACCATATTATTTACAGCCTGTTGCTTATACTGATAATGAGGCAAAAAGAGTAACCAGTTTGTCTTTACATCTCGAAGATGGTAGTGTTTCAAGTAAAAAAATATTAGGGATTACATTTACTGAAAACTCTTTGTTTATTCCATTAATTAATCAGCAACAAATTAACAATCCTAAATTCTATTTTAGGAATTTATTAGAAGATCCTAATGCAAGTTATACTTCTCAGGAACAAAGAGTATATAAGAAGTATTCTTTGTCAGTTATTGGAGAAGATCAGGCAGGTGAATTAATTATAGTAGCACCAACGCAACAAGTCTATGTTTATACATTTGATAATGTAACATTTACTTCGGACGAGTACGCAAAATGGATGCCTTCTTCTTACGATTTTTCAGGAGTATCAGAAAACATGAAATTACCACAAATATGAGTACAGCATTTTTAACGCCTAAAGGGCAAGTAATAAAAAGTAGTGGTATAGATAGATTAGGAAAACAAAATGCTACATATTCTTTGACAAATATGCGATTTGATGCAGAAGGACAAATAGTCGAATTTACTGTCAATGATGCACTGCCTAATCTGGATAATACCTATATATTTACTGGAAAAAATCATTATTATTTAGCTTCACAGAGAGATGACGGGAGGCAGGGTTTCTTAAAAAAATCTTACTTTATTAGTTTAAAGAATGATCCTGTCAATGCTTATAAAGTTATACATAATATTAATAATATAGATTCGATCTGGTTTGATAATCATTTGGAGCTAGGATCTACAGGTGATATTTTTCAGATAGGGCGACTTATTTTTGATGATAATCTTAGTACCTATTATACTTTTTTAGATCAATCCTTTAAAATGGGAGATGATACTATTCAGTATAATGATTATAATACCTATCCTACTGTAGTAAATGGAGATTTGCAAAGTCCGAAATATAATGTCAGAACAGTTTCTCTTAAATCAAGATTGGATACAGAAGAAGGCCATTTCTTTGAAAAGAATTTCAATAAAATAAGAACTTCAACAAATCTTCAATTGTCGGCAAAAAAAGTACTTTACATGAAGATGATGAATATTTGTTTTGCCATTTACTGGATTAGACAGGAAGTATTGGATATCCTTGCAATGGATCCTATTGCGAGTATTGAAGAAGCTTCCAAAAATGGAACAATTGACCAGAAAATAGGACAAGAATATAAATTTCAAGAGATTGATCGGGTTATAGGGCATTTATTAAGAGACTGGGGATTCGCTGGTTTAGATAATACAAGAGAACTTATTCCTATTCCTCAAAATGATTATTTCTATGATGGATATTATGAAGCTTTTTCTAACTATAGTTCAGCACTGGATAATTTTTATCATAATTTAAGAGAGAAGAATGAAGATGGATTATTTCCGCTTAATCCGCCGCCATCCAATTACTCTTTTATGTATCCTTCACCTTACTATTTGGGTTATCATAATTCATTTACAATTCCATTACAAGGGGCAGCATTACTTAAGTGGAGAAGTGATGAAAGGTTGAAAGTATTAAAAAGTATATTACCTCCTTCAGCATTGTCATTACTCCCTTATTCAATCAGAGAGGGACTTATCAAGGATTTTATAAAGAATCCTGTATTTTCGCAAGAAGATGAAGATCAGTGTCTGAGAATTATGTCTTCTTTTTATTCTGTACCGGAAGATGGGGAATCGTTTCTCAATTTTCTTTTACAGATAGGTAATGATAATCTTAGTAATTTTGAGATCCTGGAAAAGAAATTCAGTGTAGGAAGAATAATGAGAATTGCACCTATTATTGGGTTCTTTTTACAAAAAAAAGATTACAGGACAAACTATATTTTCTTGATATACAAACTATGGAAAAGATCTAAATACAATATGTACTACTTCTCCAACAGTATGAATCCTGAAAATAATATTAATACACAGTCATTCTTTCTAACCCCTGGGCAGGGATTGGATTATTATAATGATGCCGTTGATAATAGGATTAGTAATCTTACTATTGAGTATGGGACTGTATGGCAGGGAAATAGTGAGCCTTATTCCAATCAGGAAGATATTAAGGTGGTAAGATCAATTGTAAGAAGTTATACAGATCCTATTATAAAGGGAATTATTCTGCAATCATCAATGTCTAATAATACATTTTATACCAGTTCAGATGGTGATGTTAAACCTGGAACGGTTGGTTTTCCTCAACCTTTAATTTTCCATCTTTATCAGCCTATAACTTTACATGGTTTAAAAATTGATGAAAAATTATCAGCTAACTTTCCTACTGTACCTTATATTCCAGCATTCTTATGGTATTATACGAGAGATTATCAGCTAATGAAAGAAATGGATGCCACACTCAATTTTGCTTTAGGGGTTGCATTCGATGTTGGTTTGTTTTTCATAAGTGGAGGAGTTGGTATTATTAAAAGCTTTAGCTATTTAAGGTATATTACTGTAATTGGTAGAGCTTTTAAAGCAGGTCAGGGAGCTGCATATACGGTGCTTGTATTAGAAGGAATGGGTTCAGCTGCTGAGATTTTTACTTTATTAAGCTCAACCTGTACACGATATTATGATTTTATGAAAGAAAAAGCTGATGCTGGAGAAGATACTACCAAGTATGAAGCCTTACATAAAATGTTCTTTTACTTGACTATATTAGGGGCTGGAGCATCCTTAGCAATGAAGAGTTTAGCTATAAACCAAGCTAAACTAGTGAAAGGAGCATCTTATTTTGATAGCCTTCCATTAGAAGTAAGAAATTCTGTAAATAGTTTAGCAGGTGTTGAAGTTGCTCAAATTGAAAACTTCCGCCAAAATAGAATTGGAGCTCATCAGGAAATTACATCAAAATTTGACCTTTGGGGAGAAGGAAAGAAGAATGTGTTTTTTGATGACTTTAAAAATGCTCCGGATGATGTTTTGCTTCAAATGAATAATGCAGACGTAATTGCAAACTGGGATAAATTATATACAGCAAATATTATTGATAGAAATCTAATTGAGGTTATTAAAGATAATGTTAGAACAAATAATATTATTAACTTTTATCAATCTTACAAAACGAGACAAGCACTTTCTGCGCTGAGTACTCAAAAAAGATTGAAATTTCTAGATGAATTTGAAACAGCTTCTATTACTCAGATAAATGAAATTAAAGGTAACATATACTTTGTTGATTCTTGGAAACAGCTTAGATTTGAACCGAATCTAATAGATGAGTTTAAAGCATGTAGTATAGCTGATAAGATTGAACTTTGTAATAAGTTTGGTAGATTAGAAAAAAAACTTTTTGATGGCTTTAGAAGAAATTCTGGTAAAATAACTGAATATATTAGTAAAAATGCTGCAAGTAGGAAATTATTAGAAGATAATAAAAACTTCTGGTTAAGTAATAACTATAGATATGAATATATAGACTCGTTTAAAGATGATATTCTAGATGCTGTAGATGTATTTAAAGATAATGATTTATTTTTAAATGTAGTAAATAAAGTAAAGGCAGAGAAGTTATTAAATGAAACGGCTAAATTTCAAAAAGGAAATATTATAGAAATGCCAATGCGAATTTATTTAAAAGATAGATTAGATGTGAATGAAGAATTAATGTTTAGTGTAGATATTGTATTTAGAAAAGCAGATAATTCAAGAGTTTTAAAACGTGAAATGTTGGATATTGATGGATTATTAATCGATAAGACTTCAAATAAAATAAAGGTTCCATATAGTGCAAAGATGGATGTAAAAAAATCTTTTAAAGGTAAAGGTTCAACTGCATATACAGACGCACAGAAATTAGAGTTTTTTAGGAATTTACCAATTAATATAGATGAGGCAAAGCAGTTTATAATTGGGCAAAAGCAAAATGTATGGGGACAAGTAAAAAAAGGAAATATGCTTTCACAGATTCATTATATAGAAATACGATATATAGATGTGAATAATGCTGAACAGTTTATGTCACTACAACAATTTAAACAGAAATTGCAACCTACTCCGTATGTTGTAGGTGATTTTACTGAGATAAATCCTAATACATTTGGTACCACTAGAGAAGACTTAATAGAAAGTTTATATTACAGAATAATAACTGATTAAAATTAATAATTATGACAGACATACGATATGAAATAGATAACCTTGATACAGTCTTGAGAGCTGAAGATATATCTGTTTTTCTTTTTTATGCAAAGAATATAAATGATAATATTGCATCAAAGCTTTTTTTTTCATTAAGAAAGAAGACGATGTACGAATTATTAAATGATATTAATACAAATCTAGATCCATCTGAAGATTTACCTGCTTACTTTAACACATCATTTTTGCAGGATGGGATTTCTTTTATAACTACTGTTCTTATTCCTTCAATGCAAAATGAAACTGTAGATATGTGGGGGAAATATGGAGGATTTGCTTCTTTAAAAGCACAGATAAATAATAATACAGCTAATAATTGGAGTTCAGAATTATGTATATTATCTGATTATGTACCAGAAAGTATGGAATACTATATTGATATTGCTAGTGAAATTAAGATGCTTTTACAGCGATCTTTAAGTTTGAACACCCCAATGTTGGTGAGTTATTTCGATTAAATTATAATAATATTTTCACAAAAATATTAAATGTATAAATATTATTCGAGTGGTGTCATGTGTTTTTAGGAAATTAAAAATTCTATTCTTTTGAAATTATTCTATCGAAAGAATATAAATACCACGAGAAAATTAAGTAAACCCTACTTAATAAGGCTTTTGTTTGCCTAAACGAAAGCCTTCCACTCACCCAAACACAAAATTATTTTTATGTCAAATCAAACACCGGTAACACACAGGTATTACCCGAGGTTATCCTCTGTGGTTACAAAAGACGACATCCCGGATATGCTGGGATTCATAAAAGATGGGGTCACCAACCTCCTCGACAAAATCTACTATAAAGATTTACAGTATAGTAAAGGGCCAAAAGGAGACTCGGCTTTTTACAGTTTATCGATCGTTTCGAAAAGAATCGATATCGAAATTCCCGGAACAGGAATCGCTTTGGTTCTGAATCCGGATCTTAAAGACAATGATTCCAAAATTTCTGCATTTCCCATCACCGTTGAATACCAATGGAAGATCCTGGCGTATTTACGCTATTTCAGCTTAGGAAACTTTTCCTTTGAACCCCAGCAGATCTTCGAGGTTGCACTTAGAGTGCTCAATGTAACGGAAGAACAGGCCATTGCTCATTTTGTGAATACATTTGTGAAACCTGAAAACCAGGATATCACTCCATTGATGCAGTTCGTTAAAGATATGAATGCAGTATATGGAGGATGGTCCGGAAATCCAATTCCTGTTCCTACCAATGCAACAACAATTACTGAAGTTGTACAACAGATTTTTTCAAGAGCAGGGAAGTATGCTTCTTTAGCAGCATTTGGAGCTTATTTGTTAACAAGCGATCTTCAGGAAACAGGAAATAAAGTAAAAACATTCTTTAAATCTCTGATGCCGCAGGATATTGATGAGTTCATCAAAGAAGTGGTTGTTCCGAAATTTAAGGCAACTTTAGTATTGTCTGCAGCGATTGAATTTCCAAGAAGTATTTTAAAACCGGTTCACCCACTAAAGCACCCGACTGCTCCTTTAGAGGTTATAGAGGATGAATCTCAAAAAGTGACCATCAGTTTTGGAGAGGCTTTATTTTATGCCGATACAGAAAAAGGTTTCGGATATAATATGGATTTGGTTCTGAATATGAGCCATCCTGCTCAGATCGGAAATACAGGTTTTGTGATCGATATTCACAATCTGAAAATTGATCTGAGTAAAACGGAAAATATTGCAGAAGCTGATGCCGACGGAAGACCCAAGGAATTTATGGGGGTCTATATGGAATACACCGAAATATTCCTGCCAAAAAAATGGTTTAAAAAGAAAGATCCTGCATTAGATAAGAAACAGACCATCGGTATTTCAGCCAATCATATGCTGATTGGAACCGGAGGTCTCTCAGGAAATATTGCTATCAGACCTAGCTATGCCGTTAAAGCTGTGGGAACACAGACAGAAGTGGTAGATTATTTCAGTGAGTTTTTCACCCTTAAGTATCAAAATCTAAAAGTGAAATCAATGTCTGATCCTACGGAGCATACTATTGCTGATATGCAGGCACTGAAGACTTTCATAAATGGATTAGATTCACCATCTCAGCTTAAGTTTGTATATCCTTTCGGATTAACAACTACTGCGGGAGAGCATAAGGAGTTCCAGAAAGAAGAAGATTATTATAAATTTCTGTCCAGCCTTTCCGTAGACAGCCTTTCGGACAAGGACCGTACGCTGTGGTTTGATCTTGGGAAAGATCCTGAAAAAGCATGGGAATTAGGATTCAGTCATTTTGATATTGATTTCCATCAGGGACAGGTAGTACGTTCCTCATTGAGTGCTGCACTGAAGATCAAAAAATTTAAAGGTGCTGATGGAGATTCCGAATTAATCATTGCCGTAGATGGAGAATGGGAAAGTAAAGAAAACTTTAAACTTGCGGCTGCATTTCTTCCGAAAGGGTTGGAAATGAACCTGTTTAAATTCCTGATCTTTAACTTACAGAGAATAGAAATTGGTAAGAAAGATGATAACTTCTATATTGAAGCCGATACCAAAATCAGTTTCCCTGAGGGTACATTTGGAGAAAGATTGCTGGGAAAAGAAGGAATTGATCTTCCGGCAATCCGTTATTACGCCAATGGTAAATTTGAAATTGCCGGAGGAAGTTCTATTATTCCAACCAACCTTCACCTGAATTTAGGACCTGTACGTATGGCGGTTACAGCTGTCCATATGGGAACCATACAGCGTATGTATGACGGCAATATGCGTACCTATAATTATATCGGATTTGATGGGGGAATCAATATCAACCCATTAGGTCTTGATGTAAGAGGGAATGGGGTTAAATACTATTATACTGCTGATAACGATCAATATGGTGGTGCTGGAGATTCTTATTTCCATATCTCAACCTTAGAAGTTGACTTGGTAATTCCTGGAACGGCGAGTGCAACTTCTGCAGTAGCCATTATCAAAGGAGCTCTTACTATTCCGGAACCAGGGGTATCTACAGAATATAGAGGGAAGGTTTCTCTTCAGCTGCCGAAAATGAATATTTCCGGTTCTGCAGAAATGGCTTTCGATCCTAAATACCCGGGATTCTTGGTAGATGCAAGTGTTGAACTGCCATTTGTGATTCCGTTAGGTTCATTTGGTATTTTCGGATTCCGAGGACTGATCGGATACCGATATGTTGCTCATAAAAAGGCTATCGGAATGACAGAAAGTGATACCTGGTATGATTATTATGTACATCCGCAGCGAGGAATCAATACCGATAAGTTTATCGGGCCTCAGTTTACCCAGGAGTATAGTGCACCATTCGCCTTCGGAGCAGGAGCATCCCTGGCAACCTTAGATGGACGTCTTGCCTCATTACGTGCAATGGTATTGCTTTCAGTACCAAGTATGTTTGCCATTGATGCCGGATTAACAATCATCAGTGAACGTCTTGGGCTGACAGAAGATGACCCTAAAGTTCCGCCATTCTATGCATTTGTTATCGTAGGGGACAATTCACTGGAAATTGGAGCAGGAGGTAACTTCCAGCTCAACAAAAATAACGGGTCATTTATTGATATTAAGGCTGAGGTTCAGATGGGCTTCTTCTTTAAAAATCAAAGACCATGGTATGTCAATTTCGGAACAAGGGAAAAACCGATCAGAGCCAGCCTGTTTAAAGATTCCGTGAATATCAGGGCAGAGTCTTATCTGATGATTGCTGCCAAAGGAATTGAAGCCGGAGCAAGGGTAGATTTTAACCTGAATCTGATCATTGTAAAAGTTTATGCTGCTATTGAAGTAGGAGCTCACATCAGTTTTGAAAGACCTCAGGTAGGAGGATATATTTATGTAGAAGGAGGAGCAGAGATCAATCTTTTCATTATCAGTGTAGCCTTATTTGTTTCGATCTATTTCAGAGTAGAACTTATCTTCCCGTTCCTGATCCTGGCAGAACTTAAATTTGAAATTAGGATCAAGCTGTTTCTCTTGAAAATTAAGCTTAAAGTTCATTTAAGTATCAAATGGGAAAAAAATGATAAGGTAGATACAAGTGCTGTACCGCCTCTTACTTATGAATCGGATCGACCAGAAATTGATTATCCGAAAGAAGCACGATTGAATAATGCGGTGAAAGGAGTTCACATGTTGACCAATGAGACCTTTGATCTTCCTGTAGTTGAGATTTTTAATGCACCGGCACCATCTATTAAAGACAATCCTGATCTGCCAACAATCCCATTGGATACCTATATTGATATTAAAATCGAAAAGGGGCTTATTCCAACTCCGGTTGCAGGTGAGAAAATTGGTGGACATACCAGCGGAGCAAGTGAATATACAGATTTGATCCCGCCTCAGAAAACCCAGCCGGGAGGTCATGTACTCCGTCAGGTAAAACACCAGTATTCTATTGAAGATGTAGAGATTAAGATTCTTGCTAAGAAAAATAGTGATCCTAATAATCATGAGTTGGATTGGAAAAAGTACAATCCTTACAGAGCTGTATTGACTGAGGATGAAGCCAACAGTATCTCTAATATTGATAAATTCAAATTAGGATTCTGGCAGAAAATAAATGGTAAATATGATACCATCAGGATTTTGGCGTCTACACCATTCTCATTCTTAGATGCTGCACAACCGGGGTGGTTTATTCCTGAACAATACGGAATCACAGCTTCTTCATTATTCTGTACAAAAACGGAAGATGTATGGCATGAGTCTAATGTACTGGACAAAACAGTAGGAACGGTTTATAACCAGCCGGCAGGAGCACCATATAACTTCATTAATGGAGCGTATTATAACCTCCTGGGAACATTATCGGATACTACAGACTATATGGTGGTTTCTAATGCTTCCAATCCACATAATGAACCGAAGTCGTTGAAGATGACCAATGGAAATACAATGGTTGTTCTGCTTCCTGAATCATCTGCAAAAGTAAATTTATTGCTTTCTACGATGGCAAGTACGGTAACCATCAGATACTATAAAAATGTATTCTCTACTGCGATTTATCAGAATTATGAATTGATTGCAGAAGTAACCAAAACGAAAGCGGAACTGGCATCAGAGCTGTCATATGAATCAGTTAATTATGGCGGTCAATATGTGAGTAAAATTGAAATTATTCCATATAATGTCAACCAGCAGGAGATTGATGATATCAATGCACAGATAGATCAGATCTGGGCCCATGCAACAGCCAATACAACCGGTGAAGTAACCAGCATTGTACTTTCTCCGGGAGAACAGGCAAAATATAATGAGCTTCTTGAGAAATTAAAATACCTGAAATCAGGAGGATGTACGACTTCTCAATGTAAGGAGCTTGACTTCAATGTAATGCATGTGCAGAATGGTTATAGAGGATTTGGAAATGGACCTGTAAACTTTAGCATGTCCGGGATAGCGACTAAATGGGAAGATTATGAAGTTCCGTATAAAATGATAACAGGAGGTGATACTCCGCCATTTGTGGACTTCAATACCCATTCTGTGATCTTCCTGTATTTACCAAGAAACTCTGGTAATGATTTGGTTAAGTATAACAGCGTTATTACAAAAATTACAGATAAGGCAGAAGGTATTGATATTTGCTACTCAAGTGATTATCCGAAAGAACAGATTAATAAGGCGGTGATCATTAAAGTAAGTAAAACGACTCAAAAACCTCTGAACCTGAAGTTTACGCCTGATTGTGGATGTGTTCCAAAAGAAGAACCATGTACAAAAGATACGAAACTTTGTGATTTCCTTAAAGAGCTTATTAGCAAACTGTATAATTGTATTTCTTCTTATGGAGGAGATGCGCTGATTAATTATGAAAAGTGTTTTCAAACTTATATATCAATGATTTACAGGTTTGATAGTGGGAATTATGACTATGGTTTGGTTAAGAAGGATCCGGGGTATGTAAGAGATCTTTTAGCCAAATTGGATAAATACCTATATACCCCAGGAGCTACAAAGGACAGAGGTCTGCAAATGGTACAGGAAATTAATAATATCATCTTTAATCTTGGGAATTGCGGATGCAGTGATGACAATAACGATCCTGGAAATACAGTGGTAAATTGTTATACTTTATTCCATAGAGTGAGATGGATTACAGCTGAAGAGCACGAATATCAGCAGACTATTCCATCACAACTTGCTGTACAGGCAGATATGCAATTGATGCAGGAAGCGATGAGTAAAGTGGTGCAGCCGGTTTGGAGACCAAACAGTGTATATTATATCAATCTTAAACTGAAAGATAATGTAAATGGAGATACACCACATATCATTGATTATTATTTTGCCTTTAAAACAGCTGGACCTATCGGACATTTTGAGAAGAAAAATGACAAATACATTGAAAAACTTAAAGATGCTGATGGAAACCTGACGAATAAAAGGAAAAACATAGATGAATATCCGATTACTTCTCTGAAATCATATATCGATCAGAAGAAATCATATCCTAATGTAGATGGAGATCTTTTAATGTCAAAACCATTATTCTACGGTAATAAACAGTGTAAAATAGAGTTTTTCTTTACCAAGCCTTATGTCTACAATATGCTTAAGAACTGGTCTGCCCATACAGGAATGGGAGTGAAAGACATTAAAGGAAGTATCAATATTGTGATTAAAGATCCAATAACAGATGTGAGTGTTCCGTATCCTTTACCTGAGAACTGGACCAAAAAAGAAACGGTGCCTGGAGTGATACCAAGTTGGATTGAAGGTGATCCAAATTTACCATTGGGTATCCAGCAGATGTTTAACTATGTAAATCATGTTAATCAAGGAAACACGGGGATGGCATGTAGCATTGATCTCGGAAAACCTATTAAACCAATATCATATAACTACTCAGTGGAACTGGAGGATCTGAATCCGGAGAAACTATATACAGCAATTGTATACAATGCTTTTGATGATGACGGGGATGGACTCTATAAACCGCAACCTGCACCAACAGTGGAAGATCCTAAGAAAGTATATGAAGAAAACCAGAAGATCCATGAATTTGTATTCAGGACTTCAAGATACAGGGACTTCAAAGAGCAGGTAGAAAGCTATAAGCTGAAAGAATACGATGATAATAATGTGGTAATAGGACAAAAAGATGCGATATATGAAGTGAAAGCAGACCTTAAACAGCAGCAGCTTGATGACCTTTATATCTTAGCTTCAAAAGGTGCTGAAAATCCAAATTTAAAAACATTAGCTAATACCTATTCAGAATTATTTGATCGTGCTTTTGAAGGAGTAATGGGATTAAAACCATTAAATCCTCCTACCCATACAGAATTTGTCAAAATAGTGAACACCAATAATGATGTGGTTGCTTTACTGATAAGGAATCCGGAACCATTCAATGATCCGAGAATTCCATTGGGTGATATGAAGGAATGTCTTAAGGTTCTTAATGCTTTAAACAAACATACTGAAGGTTTCGAACTCATTTATGCTAAAGATTATTCTCAGATTTTAGTGGTACACAAGAGCAATAAGATCAAAGATTCAAAATTAGCATTAGAGTTCAATTACAAATCTTGGGATGGAACCAAATATGAGGTGAAATCTACGGTAACAATCAACGAATTAAAACTAAACAATTAATTAAATCTAAAATGAGTTTTTTTAAAAATTATAATTATTCAGGTTCTAGTGGAATAATTAATTCTTCTGCGAAGAATCAGGGATATGTAATGGAGGTAGGAACCGTAGATTCATCGGGACTGATTACAGTTCTTGACGAAAGCGGGAATCCAATATGGAGTAAAGCTTTTCAGTCTCCTCAGGGAGAAGATACAACCTTTGTTAAGGTGTTACCATTCAAAGACGGTAATTTTGCTGTTGTGGGGATAACTTCCAAGATAACTCCTGTTGTGATGAAAATCAACGGAAATGGACAAATAGCATGGTGTTATAGCTATCCATTCATTGAAACAGATGAAAGTCACATTTATGCAACCATATTTGTTGATTCAATGGTTTATCTTACTTTTCATAATGTAGACAAAAAGACCAACAAAACTCTTATATTACGCAGTGATGGAAAAGCGGAGTATAGTGCAGATATTATTAATAACGGTAATCCAGAGGCAACTCTGGAAGTTACCGGGATTAGCACCTACAGTGAATTGGTTTTTATCAGTGCTAATGAAACTCTCGATGAGGTAGAACGTGGAGTATGCTTATCTGGACAGGTATATACACCGGCAGATTCTGTGACGTATGTTTCTGCAGGCGGAAAACCTATCGTTTTGAATGGGGTTCATTGCAGAAAGGTTAACAGTTCATATGAGTTGTATATGTCTGGTAAAGTTAACAATATTCCTGCATTGGTTGCCAATCGAAAAAATGTGTTTTTATATGAAGCTTGGGAAGGTAAACCAGCTACATTTACTTATGGAAAAGACTTTTTCTATGCTCAGACAGAAAAGGGACGTAACTTTAGCTTTTCTTTATATGCAGATCCTGCATCGGGTTATGACCCAATATGGGTTAAAAAAGCCAATGGCAGAGAAATGGTTATTGATCAGATTGCTGATAATGAGGTGACAATTAGAGGGTTTTATAACTCCTATTTTACAGGGCTTGTAGACAATACAATTAATACCTGTAACACATCTCAGGATAATAAATTTAGATTATCAGAAAGAACTTTTGAGCAAGAGAAGGCTCCTTATCATACTAATCGTGCAGGTTGGATGCAAGAACCTCTGAATTTTAATATCACAAACAAATTACGTACTCAGGGCGATGCATGTAGTGGAAATGGAATTACAATTCCTTTCAATGAATTTTCGGGGCTGCAAACCCCTAATTTCTATCTCCAGGCTGCAGGCTCCAAAGGAGAAGACAGTACCAAGGGAATCCATCTGAGATGGGGATTTGGAGGTGAATTAGGAGAAAATCACCTTCCTAAAGGAAAATTGACAGACAATAAAAACAATTTCAACAAACCTAGTGACTTTGTAAATGTATACAGAGCTCCTTATGAAAAGCAGATTTTCACTTTAGAATTTGCACACGTTCCTCAGCTTATTGATGACAATAAGAAAATGTGGGTGTATAAGTTTAATAATGACAGTAGAATTTTTTATGTCTATTTCAAAAATAAAACAAAATATGCACAGGTAAGAATGTCTGTAGATCCAATGGCTGATCCTCTTAAATTCATGCAGCTATATGGTTATGAAATTATAGAGATTCTTTGTAAAACAGATATTTTCTTTGCTGCAGAACTGAAAATAGAATCGCAGACAGATTCACGTCTGGAGCTGGAGGCACTTTCTGTAGGAGAACCGAATAACACATCTCAACAGCAGCTTTCATATAGAGCAATGCCTTACGGGAACGATCTTAACTACACTTATTTTAATGTAGAGAACGGAAAAACCTTACGTTTTAGACCTAAGAATTGTACTGTTACTGAAATTAACTTTGAATTCTATTCAGATTTTATCACCAGTAGAAATCAGGCTAACGCATGGGAACTAATGGGAGAATTCTCTCTTACGGATAAAGCAGATATCGCTTTTGAAAGGTTAGATCCCTTACCTGGTGAGAATCCTGTTGATGGAGCATGGCTAAGATATAATGATAAAGCTTATGTAAATATCGGGAACTACCATAAAAAATGGGAACATTCATCTGTGGGGCCTTTAGACAGAGATATTCAAACGGTAGTTCAAAGATATGTAGAGCTGAGTAATGATCAGCAGAATCCAAAAGCCAATGAAACCATTTCAATTAACCTTTCACCTACAGGCTCACAGCAGGTGGTTGAAGTTAGCACGAACCTTCCTGAGCAAGGCGATATGCAGGTTTCCAATCTGGATATTTTAAATATTGCTGCCTTGGATTACCATGTAGCAAGAATGTTGGGGTTAGGATATCTTGATATCAAAGAAGATGTTTTCGGAAGAGAATTTATTTACATTGCAGAATACTATACCAATAAAAATCTGGATATCAATTCAGAGGATAAGAGCTATCAGCTGCTTTCAATGTCTCTTCCTGTTTCTACTGAAATCGAAAGACTTTCACTGCCTGTAAAACTGTTGAAACTGAATAAAGGAATGGATGCTGATAATCCGCAGTCTGCAGGGTTATATGATGCAGAAGGATATTCTCATAATGGAAAATACCGTTACATCAGTATTTATAATCATCAGATTCCTGAACTTGAAGTAAACCCTGTTTTCTTTGGATCAACTCAGAAATTTGATGCATCTTCATTCACGGTTCCTGTATATGCAGGTCTTGAATACCGTGTTGTAGAACCTGGGAAAGCAGATGATTACACATGGATAAAACCGGAATTATGTCATGATACAAAATATTTTAATGTAGATAATTCCCCTAATTCTTATGAAACCTTGCCTCTTCAGATTCCCAATACTTATGCACCATTGTATATGCATAAGCAGGATAAAAGCGGAACTTATTTTTATAAAGGATATGGAATCAACTGGTTTTCAAGAGCACAGATTGGAGGAGAGGAATTGTCAATAGATACCAAGATTAAACCCAACAACAGGTTATTACCTCCAACAGCAACAACAGCTTTCCTTATTCAGAAAGAAAATCCGGTAACCCTTACTTCTGGAGGAGAACAAACCCGTCGAAGTAACATCGCAGATCCGGATAAGACTTTGGTAAGATTAGGCTTTGATCATCATATTTATCAGGACGAAATTGTATATCCTATTCCATTTGATTCTACGTTAGATGATGATTACTACCTGGATCCGGATGCCATCTTCCCGGATGATAAAGAAGTAATGGCAGATGAAGTGGATATTTTCTACAGAAATTATACCATGAAGGAGATTTCTGCGAAGGTCGCAAGTATCAACCATCACCCGCATAACCAACTTTTGGCTGAGATTGAAACGGTAGATTATATCCTTCCAAGTTCAGGAGGAACTATTCCTTCAGGATCTGCTAATCCTGCCCAACCTTCAATTCAGGAGAATACTTTAAAATCGGAAATTCCTGCAGGAACTACCGTCAATGATTTTATCGGAGGAATTTTCTTATTGGATGGTGAAAGTTATATCATTAATGGTATTGAAGTAAAACCTTTAGGATTGAAATTTACGGTGTTTAAAAAAGCACCAAGTGCGGCTATTATTTCCGGTACTTCACCAGTAATCGATCAGAGCAGTTTAGTGCTTCCTGCATTCAGTCCCGGAACTGAAGGGTTGTTCAGCGCCACTGAAAATATGCAGAATACACCAACCTGGGGTCCTAAAAATCCGAACTCACTGAAGGTGAAGATTGGGACTAATGATTGGAAAATCCATAGAGAGATTATTCATACTCAGCAATCAGACGGATCTGTTCAGAGATTCCTTGAAAAGAGTAGAGGGTTCTGGAAAAATGCAAAAGTGGAACTGCATTTCGAATTACTAGACAAATATCAGAATAAAAAAGGTGAGGTTATTGATAATCCAGCTAATAGCCGTAAGGTTCACAGGGGAGTGTATAGGATTACATTCCCAGGATTCCAACTTGCACAGAATTCCCAGTATTTACCGAATGCCAACTCTGTAGAATGGTTTAATGGTATTGTGAGATTGTTCACCGTGGAAAACTATAATAATGGAGTTCCTAAAGAATCCAGGTCTATTTTTAAAGTGGTGAAAACTGAAAATATCAACATCAACCAAGATCTTGTACTTTATATCTATGATGAGAACTTCAGAATCCTGGAGGATGATACTACTCATCTACCGATTTTCAATTTTGAACCTAGTCTAGAAGATCCCGTTATGGATCCGGTACCACTTTCTACAGACCCTATTATGGGGAAAAATCTTCTTGTCAATTACTATCCTTCTTACAGGGTATACCTGTATAAAAATGAAGCTAATAATTTAATTGAGGATGCTATTTTACCACCTGAGAATGAAGATGTAAGGTATTCTATCTTTGGATTTAAGAGTGTAGATAAGGACAATTTGGATATGTCAGGAACTCAATACAAATCTAAGTTCAGTGTTCCAGCGGTGATGTTTGCCAATAGAATTGTAGAACCTAAAGCACCTAGAAAGCCGAAAGGGTCTCAATATGCCACCAGACCGGATAAATTCGGAAAGGCAACCTATAGCTTTATTACAGAATATGATCATAAACCATATTCAGTACAGTTTTTCAGAGCGAATAATGCAGTATTACTGGCTTCCTTATATGAACCGGAAAAGATTGTGGAAATTAAAAACAGTCTTAATGCTCTTGGAGGGAATGATGAAGAGTTTTTTACTGACAGATGGATGAATTTTGTTGACTTCAAAATGCTTGAAGATAATACTAAAACATCATTTGAAGCATTTCCGCCGGATAACCCTGTAAACTTTACCATGCCGCTTCCGAATAGTAAAATATTATTTGATGCCATTAACTTTTTTATTAAAAATCATAACGAACATTTTAAATTGAAAGTAGGGCAAAGTGGATATGTTAATCAATTGGATGAAACAAAATGGAAAAAAGGAGAATACCCAATTAATTATATTGTAATTGAGGCAGTATCTGGCCAGTCTGGTGAGCTACGTCTGGGCCAGTTTATCAAAGAAGCGATGATCAACTGTTTCCTGCCTCTTACGGAGGTTCCTATTATTTATCAGCAGATTCATAATTTTGATTTCAACAGTCTGAAAGGGCACAGACCTAAAAATAAAAAGCAGAATGTCAGGGATGCTTCAGGGTATTTACTACCTACTGATCATAAGGATTTTGACATGGCTCCAATGGCAGCTGTATATAGCCAAGGCCAAGGAGGAACTGCACATTCAACATTGTTTACCGATTTTACGCTTGATGGTGCTTCGGATAACTTCTACTTCTACGGAGTAAGAGAATTAGGAAATCAAATGCAGATGGGTGAGTTCAGTAAATTTCAGGGACCTATTAAACTGGTGAATACCAATCCTGCTGAACCGCCAAAGATCTTAAGCTTATTGCCGGTTGTAGACAATGCAACATTAGGAATCTCTGCAAAAGTAAGGATTGAAGTGAACTCTTATACTGATGTACACAAGATCAATGAGATTTCTATTTACAGGGCAACCAACAAACTGGATGCAGATTCCATCTTAAGTATGAAACACATTAAAACAGTGAAGATTGCTGATGTAGAAGTGAACCCTGAAAACGGGCCATGGACGGTATATGATGAATTTGAAGATCTGGATGAGAAACCTTATGGCGATCCGCTTTTCTATCGTGTAGTGGCTTCCAGAAAAGTAGAATATACCACAACAGATTATAATGTATCACCACCTGCTACTAAAACGGTACAGGAGCAGGCTCCATCATTACCTTCAAAGACAACGGTAACCATGTTGGTGGAAAATTATAATCCGCCGGCACCAGTGTTAAGGTATCATTCAGAGCCGGTTGAATCTGATGTGATCAATTGGGTAATTCTATCCTGGGATCAGGTTTGCTATAAAGGGAAATATCATCTTTATAAAATGGGCCCAACGGGGAACTGGAAGGAGATTGCCAGAATAGATACAGATGAAAAAGATACCTCAAAAGCAAAACTCTATGTGTATGGCAATAATCCGGCAACCAATACAGAAGAATGGCTCTTTGCAGAAGCATTTGATATGACCGGAAATGAGTTTTTCTTTCCTGTTGAAAAATTAGGACTGGATCCTATGAAAATTAAAGATGAAGAAGGAAGAGTATTGTATCATCATTTCAAAATGGTATCTCAGAATACATCCAATATGTTCAGTACAGAAGAAAAGATTCTTACTATTTATAAAGAAGAAACATGGACCGACATCGGTGGAATTTCTCATGACGGAACAGATGGAATGATCTTACAGGGAACTTTCATTGTAAGACCTTAATTAACCTTTCACACAATTAATAATAACAAAAATAATTCCCCCTTACCGGAAGGAAAAGGGGGAACTGTTCACCAAAAAACAAAAATTATGGCAAAGAAAACAATTGCAGCATTAAAAGAATATTTCAAAGCAGGAAAAAGGCCAACTGAAAGCCAGTTTGGAGATTTTATCGATAGCTATGCTAATTTAGACGATAAAACTATTTTCCCGGATAATTATAATTATAAATATTTATATGTCGAATTTCCTCATCAACAAGGTGATATGGCAGTGGATGTTCTTTTAGGAAATAATTATCTGAATGGAAGCTTGGAAATTGAAATTACAGGTACGTTTATGCATCAGACAAGTGTTGGTATTATAAAAAAACAATTTGAGATTGGTCTTAATCCTGATGGGGGTGTTTGGTATCCCACTACGGCCAGAATTGCAGAAGCAGCAGGAACAATTTTAGATAATATTTACATTGGAGATATTGTATGGGATTCAGAAAGAAATGAATATAAACTAACCATTTACCATACAAGTACCAATAGAAACCCATATGCTATCAGAATCAAGCAGTTTTCTTATAATAAAGCATATGTAGACCAGGCAAGGCTTTCGGATATATATGTTAAACCATTGGGTGGGCAAAAAAAGCATTCAGTATACTATAATGGAAGTGTAGGAATTGGTACAGATAATCCACAGGAGAAGCTTGATGTAAGAGGATCAATTACATCTAAGGTTAATAGCAGTGAAGGAGGTGCTTTCGTTTTACAGAATCCTAATAAAACTGCACCTAATAATGCTGAGCGCTGGACAATCCGTAATATGACCGGGGGATATGGTGACGGGCTACAGTTTTGGAGCTATTCTGCTGACGGAAATAATTATGGTTCTAGAATGACTATTGCCGATACTGGAAATGTAGGCATTGGAACCATCGGTCCTCAGGCTAAACTTGATGTTGCCGGAGGAATCAATATTGCTGCTGGATTTCCTATACAGTTAGGTGGTAATGATTTAGCTCATGGTCTGAAATATAAAAGGAATAACAGTGATAACACATTGTTGGATGGTCCTTTTCTTTATGGCTGGACAGGAGGTGCTTTGGGAATTAAGAAAGGGGATAATGAATTCAATGTTCTGAGCTGGAAAGAGAGTGGTAATGTTGCTATTCAAGGTAAGCTGGAAACAAAAGAGGTAGTCATCACAGCTACTACTACTACAGCAGATCATGTTTTTGCAGAAGATTATAGCTTAAGAGAGATCAGTGAGCTTGAACAATTTATTTCTGAAAAAAGCCACCTTCCGGAAATTCCTTCCGCAAAAGAAATGACAGAAAATGGAGTTTCAGTAGGCGATTTTCAAATCAAACTCCTTCAGAAAATTGAGGAATTAACACTATACATGATCTCCATGAAAAAAGAGATTGATGTTTTAAAATTAAAATAATCATGGCAAAAAAAACAATAGCAGCACTAAAAGAATATTTTAAAGCAGCAAAAAGACCAACTGAAAGTCAGTTTGGGGACTTGATAGATAGTTATGTACACAAAGATGAATCATCAGAATATTCAACAACTGTAGAATTTCCGGTAGGTTTTCAGGTTGGAGATTATATAGAATTTTTACAGTTTAGTCCTGCTGGTGTTGGAGCAGGTGGTTTTTTTGAGGTATCTATTGTATATACCAGAGGATTTATTGCCTCTGCGGCAACACATATTGCTTCAGTTTCGCATGCAAATTCCGATATCTGGAGAGAATGTGGTACCATTAATAAAAATAATTATCTTGACTGGGATTCAAATTATAATTTCACAATTGATGTTAACGGCGGATTAAAAAAGTTTCGTATCAGAGTCGTTAATACCGTTGGTTCTGTAGATGAACCATTGAAGGTTTCTATAAAAATACGGTCTATTAATAAAAATAATGCATGGACAGCCATGGAGATCCGTGGAAATAATCCTGCTTCTATTCCTCTTCAGCCCATGACCAAGGAGTGGAATCTATGGGTGGGAGATCTCGTGTCAACCGAAAGTGCAAAAGTGGGACTAAAAGTCAATAAAGAGGGGAATGTAGGAGTTAAGACCCAGAATCCACTTGCCTCATTGGATATCCAGGGGAAAATATTATTTGATAGTGAATCTCCTATTATTGGAGGTACCGCCATCCGAGGATATGACACAATGTGGGCAAGAGGGTATAACTTTGTTTCATACAATGGAACTCAAAATATAGGAGGTTTTGGTGCTGTAGGAGAACAGAACCGGATCTACAAATATTATATAGGAAAGTACGAAGATCAGATTGTTTCATTTAATCCGGAAAATAGGCAGACTTCTTTCAATGGAAATATTGACGTGTATGGAGAAGCAAAATCCAGAAGCCAAAAAATTTCGGATTATTCACCCACTATTTACTTAGACAGAAGCGAAAATTTTGGTGGATTTACCCAAGGAATTCAATCCAGATTATTGGATGGTACTAACAATTGGTTTTTTGGAAATCTTGGTACTGAATATTGGCTGGTTTCAAAAGGAACTCATGAAAATGCTCTCTTAGCCGTAAGAGAAGATGGAAATGTAGGTGTGGGAACAGCAAACCCTTTGGCTAAACTTGACGTCGCAGGAGGTATCAATGTTGCTGCAGGATCTCCGATCCAGCTAGGTGGGCATTCTTCATCTCATGGTTTGAAATATAAAAGATTCAATAGTGATAACTCATTGCTGGATGGTCCTTTCCTTTACGGCTGGACAGGTGGTGCTTTAGGAATTAAGAAGGATAATAACGAATTCAATGTCTTGAGTTGGAAAGAAAATGGCAATGTTGCTATCCAGGGCAAGGTGGAAGCTAAAGAATTTTTAGTATCTGCCACCCCTACAGCAGATCATGTTTTTGCTTCCGATTATAACTTAAGAGGAATTCATGATCTTGAAAAATTTATCACCGAAAAAAGCCATCTTCCTGAAATTCCTTCTGCAAAAGAAATGACAGATAACGGATTGTCTTTAGGCGATTTTCAGATTAAATTACTTCAAAAGATTGAAGAGCTAACACTCTATGCCATTTCTCAGAATAAAGAAATAGAAAACCTGAAGGCTATTATTAAAAAATAATACAATTCAATATAACTTTTAAATATAAGAACTCCCTCAAATTAATTTGAGGGAGTTTATTTTTTATTAAAATATTGATCCATATAAAAACAAAAAAACCTCTGAAAAATCAGAGGCTTTAAAGTGGTTTCTCCAGGAATCGAACCAGGGACACATGGATTTTCAATCCATTGCTCTACCAACTGAGCTAAGAAACCATTATGTTTTTGTTTATTACTTCGTTGTTTTAAAGTGATGCAAAAGTATAACATTTTGTAATACCATGCAAGGTTTTTCTAATGTTTTTTTGAAAAGATAGATGATGAGGGCTTTCTTTTAATACCAATCGTTTGTTCATCAGTGATTTGCTTATATTTTATTTTTTTGCTTTTACCACAAAAGTGACAAGATCAGTGAATTTAGTGTATCCGGAATCTTATTGAAACTAATAGGATACTAAACGTAATATAATCTTCAATTGTAATGGCTGTATCTCTCTTAATACTGTTTAGTAGATACTGTATTAATATAAAAGAATGAAGAGAAGTATCAAAAAGAAAATAATACTTATCAATACTTATATCGTATAGTATGCTTTGATCAGGCTCATTTATATGCAATAATTCTTTGCATTCCGGGCTGTGAAACTCTATTCCATGATTAAATATTTGATTCTAAATCATTTGTTTATAATAAAGACAAAAACGGTTATTATATCTATGATAATACTTTTAAAAAGAATGAATATTCCAATTCATTATCTAGAATTTATGGAAAATTTTCTTTTGATAATAATATTGATTTAATATTGATAGAAAGGAAGCCTAATGATGTATGAATATACAGAGCCGATAGTAACTTTATATTCTTTTAAAGCAAGATAAACCGACTTCAATACAGCATCATCCGTTAGGAATGACATTTAGTTGTTTGATGCAATGTCATTTCTGTAAAAAGTAATATTATGAGATTTTTCAGAGCTTCCGGGAAATTGTACTTCACACAGCTTAGTAAAATATTCTTTTGATTGATAAGAAGTGCAGGAATCTCTGTCGCTTGATGTAGAATCTATCAGATTAAATCCTGTTTTATTGACTTCATTCTGTATATTTTCAAAATTATTTTTGTTTTCAGGAACATAAGATACAACAACGCTTAGATTATTTAATATTCGCATTACGACCATTGTTTGGCTTAGTTTTCCCTTTTCATAATAAACTTGTTTTGTACCATCTCCGGTGACTTTTTCCTGCCTGAAAGTATAACCTTTATTTTGAATGTATTTGATATTTTTATCGATTTTATTATTGGCTAAAAAAGTAAGATCCTTATAATTTAATTGAGCCATGCATGCCAATGGAGATAGCAGAAAAAGAAAGATTAGATTTTTCATAAAAGTTAAAATTGTTTTTTGTCGTATTTCCCAAATGTAACAAAGTTTTTAAATAGAAAGTTAATAAAAACACATAATTAATCAAAGGTAGAAAAGCAAAGTGAAAGATCACTTTTTGAAATCAAATCCAGGTGATTTGCATTTAGGGTATGTCAGGTAAAAGGAAAAACCTGTTTAGGATGTAGCTATTCTTACTATATTCAGATACGATTACTATAAAAACAAAAAAGCCTCCGAATAATCAGAGGCTTTTCAAGTGGTTTCTCCAGGAATCGAACCAGGGACACATGGATTTTCAATCCATTGCTCTACCAACTGAGCTAAGAAACCATTATATTGTTTGATTTACTTTGTCGTTTTTAAAGTGGTGCAAAAATAGAATATTTTATAATACCATGCAAGCTTTTTGTATCTTTTTTCAATGTTAGAAGTCTTTTGGCAGTGTTATTAAACCTTCTAATAAGAGTTCTGTTGTAATAAATCTCAATGGCAGAAGTCCACTCTTTTTTATCATTCTACTGGAACAGTCAGAAAATAAGATCAATACATCTATATTTAGTGCGATGTATTGATCTAAAAAACTAATGATATGAAAAAAGTAAAATTCCTTCTATTAATCAGTTTGGTGACTGTTATTTATTCCTGCAAAAAAGAATCTGAAACCAATGATGCAATTCAGAAAGGTAGCAGTATCACAATAGATACCAGAGCTGTTGTCGTAGATAGCAGTGCTTTTAAAAGATTAATGGAGGAAGAGAATAGATCAATCATATATAATGAAATTAAGAAGGTTAAAAAAGTAAGCAATTACGCAGAAGGACCAATGCAGAGCTTTGATTTTAGTTTTAAAGATTACAATTTTAAGATCAGATATATTGAAGACAGAGCTTATGTCCAATATAGAATAGATCATAAAATCATTGCTGATTGGAAGTTCTGTAATGTTAATTTTTATTATGACAGTTCCTGGGAAACAGTGGAGGAGGACTGTCATTTACTTTATAATGGTACAGATTCATCAGGCGTTTTATTATTTCCAGGTTTTACCGAAGAATATGCTACTTACTTTGTATATGAGTTTAATAACAACACACTTCAGTTTGTAAATGTTGTCACTTTAAATAGAACACTTTTAGCAGATGTATGGACAAATCCCCATGAATTCCGCGCTGTTCGGAAAAAGAATAAACTTCACATAAGTCTTTTGGATAAAGATGGAAAAGAATATGTTTTTGAAAATGGGGAAGGGGATCCAGAGAAGGAACCCGAAAATCAAAATATTTCAAAGGATCTTATTGGATCAGCACCAAAAGTTGTGGATTACGCAAAAAGTTTGGTTAATCTAAAAAGAAAAAAAGATTTATCTTTTACTCCTCTGAGCTGTAATCTAAAGTTT